>NZ_JADIJC010000002.1:603198-607494 GCF_015278255.1 Microbacterium hibisci | reverse complement strand
GCACCGCAGCGAACACCGGTCCGTGAGCGAGATCCGCAGATCCCGATGCACCCGCCCATGCGTATCCACCAACGGCGCCCCCACACCCGCCGCCACGGGCGCCTCACCCGCGGACACGCGCGCGGCAGCCGACGCCGCCGGCACCGGCATCCGCCGACCGATCACCACCGGAACCGCCGTCATGCGCCCGGCCCCGATCGCTGCGCCCGGCTCGCCATGTTCTCGAGGGTAGCCGCGCCCTCGCGCACCCGACTCCGCGATGACGCTTTATTCACGGCGGCAGGCCTCGCGCGACGCCGCCGATCCTGGGATTCTGAACCACGGAGCACCCGCTGGGGGATGCTCGCCTGTGTGGTCTGACCACATGTTACTGTGGTCAGACCACGTCCGGATCGATCGGAAGCGCACATGGATCTGCTGGACCCTCTGCTGCTGGCACGCTGGCAGTTCGGCCTCACGACGCTCTACCACTTCCTGTTCGTCCCACTCACGCTGGGCATGGCGCTGACGGTCGCGATCTTCCAGACCGCGTGGTTCCGCACCGGCAACGTGAAGTGGCTCCATCTGACCCGCTTCTTCGGCAAGATCTTCCTGATCAACTTCGCGATGGGCGTCGTGACGGGGATCGTGCAGGAGTTCCAGTTCGGCATGAACTGGTCGTCCTACTCGCGCTTCGTCGGCGATGTCTTCGGCGCCCCACTCGCCTTCGAGGGCCTCATGGCCTTCTTCTTCGAGGCGACCTTCATCGGCCTCTGGATCTTCGGGTGGGACAAGCTGCCCAAGGCCCTCCACCTCGCCAGCATCTGGATCGCGACGATCGGCGCATGGTTCTCGGCGTACTTCATCCTCGCGGCGAACGCCTTCATGCAGAACCCGGTCGGCTTCAAGATGGCCGAAGACGGCTCGCGCGCCGAGATGACCGACTTCTTCGCGGTGCTGACCAACCCGGTGGCCCTCGCGGCGCTTCCCCACACTCTCTTCGCCGCTTTCATGATGACGGCGGGCGTGATCGTGTCGATCTCGGCCTGGCACCTCCTGCGCAAGCAGAACATCGACATGATGCGCTCGTCGCTGAAGTTCGGCCTGTGGGGACTCATCGCCGCCTTCGCCGGTGTCGCCATCTCGGGCGACCAGCTGAGTCTCGTGATGGTGGCCACGCAGCCGATGAAGATGGCGGCCGCCGAGGCGATGTTCGACAGCGCCTGCGGGGCGGACGCCTCGTTCTCGGTGTTCACCCTCGGCACCCCCGACGGCTCGAGCGAGCTGTTCTCGATCCGCGTGCCGTATCTGCTCGCGCTGCTGTCGACGCACTCGTTCGACGGCTGCGTCGAGGGCATCAACGACCTCAACCTGCAGTACACGACGGAGCTGTTCCCGCAGTTCGCCGACCAGGTCGACGGCAACTTCGCGCCGATCCTGTGGGTCACGTACTGGTCGTTCCGCTGGATGATCGGCCTCGGCAGCGTGGCGGCGCTGGTCGGCGTCGTCGGTCTCTGGCTCACGCGCAAGAAGGCCAAGCGCGAGGTTCCCGCGTGGGCGTGGCGCCTCGCGATCTGGGCCTGGCCTGCCTCGCTCTTCGCGATCCTCGTCGGCTGGGTCTTCACCGAGATGGGCCGCCAGCCGTGGATCGTCTTCAGCCTCATGCTCACCGAAGACGGGGTCTCGCCGTCGGTGCCCGGCTGGACCGTGCTCATCTCGTTGACGGCGTTCACGCTCATCTACGCCGCGCTGGCGGTGGTGGAGTTCGGCCTCATCGTGAAGACCGCCAAGAAGGGTCCGGATCCGCTGCCCGGACCGGATGACCCCCACCCCCGCGACGTCGCGGTCGAAGACACCCCCACGACGGTCTACTAAGGGCTGCAGGAGAACATCATGGATCTCGCCTACCTCTGGTTCTGGATCGTCGGCTTCCTCTTCGTCGGCTACTTCGTGCTCGACGGGTTCGACTTCGGCGTCGGCATGTCGCTGCCGTTCCTCGGCAAGAACGACGTCAGCCGACGCCAGGTGATCAACACCATCGGCCCGGTGTGGGACCTCAACGAGACCTGGGTCATCGTCGCCGGCGCGTGCCTGTTCGCCGCGTTCCCCGAGTGGTACGCGACGCTCTTCAGCGGCTTCTACCTCGCGCTGCTGCTGATCCTGCTCGCCCTGATCCTGCGCGGCGTCTCGTTCGAGTACCGTCACCAGCGCGACTCGCTGCGGTGGAAGGCCGGCTTCGACCGGATGATCGTCATCGGCTCGGCCGTGCCGGCGTTCCTGTGGGGCGTCGCCGTCGCGAACATCGTGCAGGGTGTGCCGCTGGACGCCGCCCATGAGTTCACGGGCTCGCTGCTGACACTGCTCAACCCCTACGGGCTGCTCGGCGGTCTCACGACGCTGCTGCTGTTCTTCACGCACGGCGTCTACTTCGTCGCGTTGAAGACCGACGGCCAGGTCGCCGCCGACGCGCGCCGGCTCGCCGGCCGCGCGGGGCTGCTGACGATCGTGGTCGCCGCCGCGTTCCTGGTGTGGACGGTCGGCATGGCGTTCACCGAGGGCCGCGACTTCGCACTCGTCACCGCCGTGCTCTCGGCGGTGGCGGCGGTGCTGCTCATCGCATCGTGGCTCGCCAACGCGCGGGGCCGCGAGGGCTGGGCGTTCGGGTTCGGCGCCTTCACCATCGTCTCGGCGGTGCTCGCCGTCTGGTTCGCGCTGTTCCCGTACGTGATGCCCTCGACCGGCGACCCGGCGGGCTCCCTCACCATCGAGAACGCGTCGAGCACCGACTACACGCTGACGATCATGTCGTGGGCGGCGCTCATCTTCCTGCCGCTGGTGCTCGCCTACCAGGGCTGGACGTACTGGATCTTCCGCAAGCGCATCACCCGCTCGCGGATCGAGCAGGCAGCTGCGGCGCCCGCCCACTGAGACGAAGGGATGACGGATGCCGCGACCCGCGGCATCCGTCCCCTCCCGCTTCGTCGACACCGCGGTTGCTCGCCGGACAGCACGTCGGACGCGTCGACGATGTGCGAGCCCGGCGAGAGCGTGGCTGCTCGACGGGGCCGGGCGGGACGACGGAGGGCCGCATACGGGCGCGGGTAGGGTCGAAGGAGCGATGGACGAGACGCAGGACGACGGACCCCGACCGCTGTCGGGCAAGCCGGTCGACCCTCGCCTGCTGCGGTACGCGCGGGCCTCGCGCTGGTTCTTCGTCGCGATCGGCGCCCTCGCGGTGGCGCAGACGGGCGTCATCGTCGCGTTCGCGTGGCTGCTGACGCGCGCGATCACCGGCGCCATCGACGGGATGCCGCTGCCCGAGCTGTCTCCGACGCTCGCAGCGCTCGCGATCGTGGTGGTCGCGCGCGCGGTGCTGCTGTGGGCGCGCGAAGCCGTGTCGGCCCGCGCCGCCGCGCGTGTGCAGGGCCAGTTGCGCGCCGCACTCGTCGAGGCGGTCGGAGTCCTGGGGACGGAATGGCTCGGCGCCCGGAACTCCGCTGCCCTTGCGGTGACCGCCGGGCGCGGACTCGAAGCGCTCGAGGCGTACTTCGGCCGCTACCTGCCGCAGCTGGTGCAGACCGTCGTCGCGACGCCGCTGATCCTGGCGGTGATGTGGTGGCAGGACTGGATCTCGGGCCTCACCGTGCTGCTCACCCTTCCCCTCATCCCGATCTTCATGGTTCTGATCGGCCTCGCCACGCGCTCGGTGCAGCAGAAGCAGTGGCGCACGCTGCAGCGCCTCGCGTCGCGCTTCGCCGACACCGTGCAGGGCCTGTCGACCCTCAAGATCTTCGGCCGGCAGCACCGTGCCGCCGCGTCCATCGAGCGTGTCACCGACGAGTACCGCCGCGAGACGATGCGCGTGCTCCGCGTCTCGTTCCTCTCGGGTTTCATGCTCGAGTTCCTCGCGTCGATCTCGGTCGCGATCGTCGCAGTCTCGATCGGGTTCCGGCTCATCGACGGGTCGCTGACGCTCGCGGTCGGCCTCTTCGTGCTGCTGCTCGCGCCCGAGGCGTATCTGCCGCTGCGCCAGGTCGGCGTGCAGTTCCACGCCGCGGCGGAGGGCGTGGCGGCGACCGACGACGTGTTCGAGGTGCTCGACGCGGCTCGTACCTCCGCCGTGGGCGTTTCGTCTTCGGGCGCTGGAGCGCCCTCCGCTCAACGACCGGGGCCGGCCGTCGAGCGAGCGACGAACGAGCGAGACGAAACGCCCCCGCACCCGGCGCACACCGCGACCGCGAGCCCGGGCGTCGAGCGAGCGAGGAACGAGCGAGACGAAACGCCCCCGCACCCGGCGCACACCGCGACCGCGAGCCC
>NZ_JADIJC010000002.1:85600-603098 GCF_015278255.1 Microbacterium hibisci | reverse complement strand
GGCCGTTGAGCGAGCGAGGAACGAGCGAGACGAAACGCCCCCGCACCCGGCGCACACCGCGACCGCAAGCCCGGCCGTTGAGCGAGCGAGGAACGAGCGAGACGAAACGCCCCCGCACCCGGCGCACACCGCGACCGCAAGCCCGGCCGTTGAGCGAGCGAGGAACGAGCGAGACGAAACGCCCCCGCACCCGGCGCACGCCGCGACCGCGAGCCCGGCCGTTGAGCGAGCGAGGAACGAGCGAGACGAAACGCCGCCGCACCCGGCGCAGGCCGCGGGCGTTTCGTCTTCGGGCGCTGGAGCGCCCTCCGCTCAACGACCGGGCCCGGCCGCCGGAGCGCCCTCCGCCCAACGACCGGGGCCTGCCGCGCCTGTCCTCCGCCTCGAGGGCGTCCGCGTTCAGCGCGGCGAGCGGCTCCTGCCTCCGGTCGACCTGACCGCGGCGGCCGGCACCGTCACCCTCATCGAGGGGCCGAGCGGCGTGGGCAAGTCCAGCCTCTTCGCGGCTCTCCGCGGCGCCGCCGCGTTCGAGGGCGTCGCGACGTGGGGTGGCACCGACCTCCGGGGACTCGCGCCTTCGGCGTGGCTCGCGTGGGCGGGCCAGCGACCGGGACTCCTCACGGGATCCATCGCCGACAACGTCGCGCTCGGCGACGCCGTGCCTGCGCAGAGCGTCGTGAGGCAGGCTCTCGACCTCGCGCGCGCCGGTGCGCTCGACCCGGCGCTAGAGCTCGGCGTCCAGGGCGCGGGCCTGTCGGGTGGTCAGGCGCAGCGGGTCGCCGTCGCGCGCGCCTTCTACCGCCACCTGCGCGGCGCGGCACCCGTCATCGCGCTCGACGAGCCCAGCTCGGCACTCGACCCCGAGACCGAGGCACGGCTGTGGCGCGGCATCCGTCATCTCGCCGACGACGGTGCGACGGTGCTGCTGATCTCGCACCGCACCTCGGCGCGCGACGTCGCCGACGCCGTCGTGCGGCTCGCCCGGAGCGAGGTGCTCGCATGACCACCGCCCGCAAGCCCGAACACCCCCGCTCACCTGTCGCACACAGCCGCCCCCCGCGGCAGAACGTGACAGGCGGGCAGCAATCGACGACCGCCGCGGTGCTGCGCGGTGCGTTGCCGCCGGCGCGACGCTTCTGGTGGGCCCTCGCGGCGGGGTTCGCCTCGGAAGCCTCGGCCGTCGCCCTCCTCGCGGTGAGCGCGTGGCTCATCGTGCGGGCGAGCGAACAGCCGCCGGTGCTGTACCTGTCGTTCGCGGTCGTCGGGGTGCGGTTCTTCGCGATCTCGCGAGCCGTCTTCCGGTACCTCGAGCGACTCACCGGTCACGACGCCGCGCTGCGACAGCTCGCATCGACGCGCGCATCGCTCGTGCGCCGGCTCGTGCCGCTCGCCCCCGACGGCCTGGCCGGCACCCGCCGCGGCTCGGTGCTCGGCGCGCTCGTCGACGACGTCGACGAGCTGCAGAACCTGCCGCTGCGAGTCGTGCAGCCGCTGGTCTCGTCGGCGCTGGTCGCGCTCGGCGCCGTCGTGCTCGTGGCGTTCGTGTGGTGGCCGGCCGCCCTCGCACTGCTCGCGTGCCTCGTGCTCGCGGCGGCGATCGCGACCCTGTGGGGCTGGGTGTCGGGCGCCCGCGCCGAGCGCAGCATCGCGCCGCTGCGCGCACGCCTCGCCGACGCCGTGCTCGATCACCTCACCGCCCTCGAGGTGCTCGAGGCCTTCGGCGCCGAGGAGCGCAGCCGCGAGCGCATCGCGCAGGCCGATGCCGAACTGCGCCGAGCCGTCGTCCGCCGGTCCGGAGCCCAGGCCGCGACGACCGCGCTCGTGTCGCTGCTCGCCGGCGCCGCGTCGATCGCCGCCGTGCTCGTCGCGGCGCCCGGCCTCGCGTCGGGATCGCTCGATGCGCCGGGCCTCGCCGTGGTCGTGCTGGTCCCGATGGCCGTGTTCGAGGTGTTCGCCGCGGTGCCGATGGCGGCGTCGGCCTGGCGCCAGGTGCGCGCATCGGCCGCCCGCATCGCCGACGCCGTGCCCACGGAGCCGCCGGCGCAGCTCGCGCCCGAGTCCGCCTCGTCGACCGGCGAGGCGCCGGCGCTCGGCGACGGGCTGCTCCTGCGGGGAGCCACCGTGCAGTGGCCCGGTGCCGACGATCCCGCCCTCCGCGACGTCGACCTCACGATCCGGCCCGGCGAGCGCGTCCTCGTCATGGGCTCGAGCGGCGCCGGCAAGAGCACGCTCGCCCACGCGCTGGTGCGATTCCTCGAGGTCGACGGCGGCTACGACCTGGGCAGCCGCTCGGTGCACGACCTCTCCCCCGACGACGTGCGGCTCACGGTCGGACTGTGCGAGCAGCATCCGATGCTCTTCGACGAAGACATCCGTCAGAACCTGATCTTCGCCCGCGATACGGCGACGGATGCCGAGCTCGAGGCGGCGCTCGACCGCGTGGGTCTCGGCGACTGGCTGCGGGAGCGGGGCGGGCTCGACGCCCGCGTCGGCGAGCGCGGCGCCCTCGTGTCGGGCGGGCAGGCCCAGCGTCTCGCGCTCGCGCGGGCGCTGCTCCGCGGGTTCCCGGTGCTCGTGCTCGACGAGCCGACCGCGGGCGTCGACCCCGAGGCATCCGCTCTGCTCCTCACCGACCTGCTGCGCGCGGTCCGCGACGACCAGGCCGTGGTCGTCATCTCGCACGTCGCCGTCTCCGACGGACTCGTCGACCGCGTCGTGCGAATCGACGACGGACGCCTCGTCGCCTGACCCGAAGCCCGCGGCCCTGGGTCATCCGGCCTTCCCCGCCCCCGGGTCGCCTGATCCGCCGCGGCCCCGGTCATCCGGCCCTCCCCGCCCCCGGTCACCCGCCCCGCCCCCGGAAGCCCGGGTCGTAACGACGAGCACTTAGGCTCGGACCGTGAGCACCGGCATCCCGAACCCTTTCGAAGGGCTCGAGGCGCAGCTGCGGCGGGCCGACCGGTTCCGCGACACGGTCGACCCGGTGGCCGCGATCGCCGCATCGCGCACGTTCGCCGACTTCCTGCGGCCGCGGCTGCCCGGACTGCGGGTCGCGGCCGGGCTTCCCGCCGAGGCGGGCTCGCGCAAGGACGGCCGGCTGATCGCCGACCGTGACGGCGCACGGGTCGATCCGGCCGCCCTGCGGCTCTACACGTTCTGGAACACCCCGCTCGAGACCGCACCGCCGCTCGTGCAGGCGTGCATCGCCGAGCTCACCCGCCTGCACGCCGACGGCCCGACGCCGCTCACGGTGCTCGACGGCGCATCGGCGCGCGAGCTGGTGGAGATTCCGGATGCCGCGGCCGACGCCCTCGAGAAGGACCACCCCGCGCACTTCTCCGACTTCGTGCGCGTGAGCGTGCTCGATCGCCTGGGCGGCATCTGGGTCGATGCGACCTGCTGGGCGCCGGCGCCTCTCCCCGACGCCGTCGCGCCGCTCCTCACCGCGGGAGCCCTGTACCCGCGGTGGACCCGGCACCAGATCGGCAACTGGTTCATCGCCGCCGTTCCGTCCACACCGCTCATCCGCCTGCAGCGGCTCGCGCTCGAGGCGTGGTGGGAGTCCGGCGGCGGCCTTCCCGACTACTTCCTGTACCACCGCATCTTCGAGGTGCTGCTCGAGCTCGTGCCCGAGTTCCACGGACAGTGGGATGCCGCGCCGACGCTCTCGAGCGCCGCCAGCCACCTGCTGCAGCTCGGCATGATGCAGCCGTGGGACGCCGATGCGATGCGGTTCGTGGCGGGCGCGTCGATCGTGCAGAAGCTCAGCTACAAGTACGACGCGGTGCCGCAGGGGTCGGTGCTCGATCGCCTCGTGACGGGCGCCGCGCTGCTCGCCTGAACCGCCTACTCCGACGCCGACGACTCGGCCGTCGCGGTGATCCGCCGCGCCATGCCGGCGAAGATGAAGCCGTGGAACGGCAGCACGGCGAGCCAGTACAGGCGACCGGCGAGTCCACGGGGGAAGAACACGGCGCGCTGGTCGTAGCGCGATCCGCCGCCGCCCGGTTCGGCGGACGCCCGCAGCTCGAGCCACGCGAGCCCCGGCACCTTCATCTCGGCCCGGAGTCGCAGCATCCGTCCCGGCTCCAGCGCCTCGACGCGCCAGAAGTCGAGCGCGTCGCCGACGGCGAGCCGGTCGCGGCTGCGGCGCCCGCGAGCGAGGCCGATGCCGCCGACTAGGCGGTCCATCCAGCCGCGCATCGCCCACAGCACCGGTGACGAGTACCAGCCGTTCTCCCCGCCGATGCCCACGATGACGCGCCACAGCGCCTCGGGCGAAGCCGGCGTGTGGGCGGTCCGCATGTCGGTGTAGACGACTCGGCCTGCCCAGTCGGGGTCGTTGGGCAGCGGGTCGCTGGGGGCGCCCAGCACTTCGGAGTCCTGCCAGCTGGTCTCGACGGCGTCGTCCTCGACGCGTCCCAGCGCCAGTCGCACCGCCTCGCGGTAGGGCGTGAGCCCGCCCGGGGGCGGTGCGATCAGCGCATCGACCGCGTGGTCCTTCATGACGCACTCGTTCTGCAGCGACTCGACGAGGGGCCGCGCGATCGACCGCGGGATCGGCGTCACCAGGTTCACCCAGTGCGACGCGAGCCGCGGCGTGAGCACCGGCAGCGAGGCGATCGGCCGCTGCCGCAGGCCCGCCGCGACGGCGTACCCGTTCATCATCTGGCCGTAGCGCAGCACGTCGGGTCCGCCGATGTCGACGGCCTCGTTGACCTCGGCATCCACGCGGGCCGCGCCGAGCAGGTAGTGCAGCACGTCGCGTACGGCGATCGGCTGGATGCGGTTGCGCACCCACTTGGGCGCCGGCATGTACGGCAGCACCTCGGTGAGGTGCCGCACCATCTCGAACGACGCCGAGCCTGAGCCGATGACGACTCCCGCCTGCAGCACGATCGTCGGCACACCGCTCTCGAGGAACGTCTCACCCACCTCGACCCGCGAACGCAGGTGCGGCGACAGCGGCACCCCCGCCGGGTGCAGCCCGCCGAGATAGACGATGCGGCGGACGGATGCCGCAACCGCCGCCTGCGCCACCGTGCGGGCCGCGCGGCGGTCGGCGTCGGCGAACTTCGAACCGCCCGACATCGAGTGGACGAGGTAGTACAGCACATCGACGTCCCGCACCGCCTCGGCGACCGCCCCACTGTCGGTGGCGTCACCTCGCGCGATCTCGACGCGGTCGCCCCAGGGGAACGCCGCCGCCCGCGCGGGGTCGCGCGCGAGCACGCGCACCTCGTAGCCGGCGTTGAGCAGCCGGGGCACCAGGCGCCCGCCGATGTAGCCGGTCGCACCGAGCACGAGCGCCCGCGGTGCCGAGCCGTCATCGCGCCGCTGAGCGGTCAATTCGGGCTCGCGGCCCGTCGGCGCCGAGACATCGTCCACGCCCGCAGACTATGGGCGCCCCGACCGCTCACCTACGGCTTGACGTGGGGCGATGGATGCGCTTCGTGGCGGAGGCCGGCGTGGTTCAGAGGCGGGTGGCGAAGACCCGACTGCCCTGGGGCGACGGGAGCGGCTCGAACCCGACCCGGGGGTAGAAGGCGACGGCGCCGGTGTTCTCCTCCGACGCGACGAGGTGCAGACCCGTGACGCCGGCCTTGCGCAGGGCGTCTTCGAGCGTCGCGATCAGCGTGCGGCCGAGCCCCTGCCCCTGGGTTTCGGGCAGCAGGTCGATGTGCAGGTGCGCCGGGTACTCGTCGCCGAAGGGCTGCGACCCGCCGCGGCGCGCGTACGCGTAGCGCAGGATGCCGTCCTGGCGCGAGACGCTCACCGGAAGCGGGTCTCCTTGCGGCTTCGGCCACCGCTCGGCGAACCGCGGCCACCACTCGGCCGCGAACCACTCCTCGAAGGCGGCGGAGTCGGGCGCCCCGACGACGTACCCGACCACGCGCCCGTCGTCCGCCTCGACGACGAACGCGAACTCCGGGTGCCGCGCCGCGTACGGCAGCACGAAGATCTCGGCCCAGAGGTCGTCGTCGTCGAGCAGTCCGGTCGCGTCGGCACCGGCATCCGCCGTCTTGAGGCAGATGTCGGCGAGAGCGGGTTCGTCACCGGGTCGGAAGGGGCGGATGCGGGTCACCGGGCGAGTCTATGGCTCCGCCGCCATCGAGGCACCAGCCGTTGAGCGGAGGGCGCCCAGCGCCCGCACACGAACGCCGCCAGTCCGCGGGATCGCCGGGGCGGTAAACCCAGCCACCGGCCGTTGAGCGGAGGGCGCCCCAGCGCCCGCAGACGAAACGCCCCCAACCTTCCCGGACCGCCGGGGCGTTTCGTCTCGCTCGTTCCTCGCTCGCTCAACGGCCGGGGGTGAAACACCAGCCACCGCAGACGAAACGCCCCCAACCTTCCCGGACCGCCGGGGCGTTTCGTCTCGCTCGTCCCTCGCTCGCTCAACGGCCGGGACCCGAAGCACCGCCTCAGGAACCCGCCACGAACCGCACGTCGGCCGGATCCACCCGCAGCGTGATCGCATCGCCCGGCGCCAGACCCGCGGCGCGATCTGCCGCCACGTCGACCGCGACGTCCGGGTCGGCGGTCCGCAGGCGCACTCCCGCCGGCGTCTGCTCGAGCCGCACGATCCGCGCCGTCCACTCCCCCGGCTCGCGCCGCGGCTCGCCGACGACGCGCACGTCGCTGGGGCGGAAGACCGCGGCAGGAGACGGATGCCGCGCCCCGGCCGGGGAGGGCAGCACGAGGTCTCGGGCACGCCAGGTCGCGGCATCCGTCGTCCCCTCCACGCGATTGAGTCCCGCGACCGCCGCCGCGAACCGGGTCGCCGGTGCTGCCAGCACCTCGCGCACCGGACCGGACTGCGTCACGCGGCCGTCTTCGAGCACCACGAGGCGGTGCGCCAGCGCCACGGCGTCGACGGCGTCGTGGGTCGCGACGACCGCGGTCGTGCCGGTGGCCGCGAGCTGCTGGTGCAAGAGAGCGCGCACGTCGCCCGCCGTCTCGGTGTCGAGCGAGGTCAGCGGCTCGTCGAGCACGATCGCCGCGGGCGTCGTCGCAAGCGCGCGAGCCAGTGCTACGCGCTGCTGCTGGCCGCCCGACAGCTGCGCGGGGCGACGCCCGCCGAGCCCGTCGAGACCGACCCGGCGCAGCCACTCCGCCGCACCATCCCCCGCTGCCGCCCTGCTCGCGCCGTGCACCCGCAAGCCGAACGCGACGTTGTCGAGCGCGCTGAGGTGCGGGAACAGACGCGGATCCTGGCCGAGCAGCACCACCGCGCGCGAGGCCGGAGGCGTGCGGCGGGCGGGACTGTCGTCGAGCACGCGGCCGTCCAGCCGAACGTGCCCCTCGTCGAATCCGATGAGTCCGGCGAGCACGCCGAGCAGTGTCGACTTGCCCGCGCCGCTCGGTCCCATGAGCGCCACGACCTCGCCCGCCGGCACGTGCAGCGCGACGTCGAGCGCGAAGCCGCCGCGCCGCACGACGATCCGCGAGTCGAGCCCGGCAGCGGCGGCGGATGCGGCATCCGCCATCACGTTCTCTGCGGCCGAGATCATCGCGGCGTCTCCACGCGCCAGGCGCGCACGAGCAGCAGCACGCCGACGGCAGTGACGAGCAGCAGCAGCGACAGCGCGACGGCGGTGCCCTGCGAGACGCCGGCGCCGTTGAAGGCGGTGTAGATCGCGAGCGGCATCGTCTGCGTGACCCCCGGCGCGTTGCCGGCGAAAAGCGCGGTGGCGCCGAACTCCCCGATCGCACGCGCGAAGCACAGCACGATCCCCGCGACCAGGCCCGGCGCGGCGAGCGGCAGCGTGACGCGGGTCAAGATCGTCCAGCGACTCGCGCCGAGTCCGGCCGCCGCCTGCTCGTAGCCGACGCCCGTCGAGCGCAGCGAACCCTCCAGCGCGAGAACCAGGAAGGGCAGCGCCACGAAGGTCTGCGCCAGCACGACGGCGGTGGTCGTGAACGGGAGGCGGATGCCCCAGTCCGCGAGGATGCCACCGAGCCAGCTGGTGCGGCCGAACAGGAACAGCATCGCAACGCCCCCGACCATGGGCGGGAGCACGAGCGGGACGGTCACGAGGGCGCGGAGCACCGCCGCCGTGCGGACGGTGCTGCGCGCGATGAGCAGCGCCAGCGGCACTCCGAGGGCGACGCACACCGCCGTGGCGACGGCTCCGGTCGCGAGCGACAGTCCGAGTGCCGAGAGGGCTTGGGACGACGTGACGTCGGTCCACAGCGTGGTCCACTCGACGCGCAGCACGAGAGCGCCGAGAGGCAGCACGAGGAGGGCGAGCCCGATGATCGCCGGCACCGCGAGAACCCGGGGCACGAACCCGGCCCGCTCCGCGGCGGTGCGCCGGCGCCCGGGGCCGGATCGCACGGCCGGGGCAGCGACGGTCACGGCGACCCGAAGCCGTGAGCCTCGAGCACCTCGCGACCGTCTTGCCCGACCACGAGAGCCACGAACGCCTCGGCGATCTCAGGGTTCGCCGCGTCCGCGAGCGCGGCGATCGGATAGCTGTTGACGACCGCATCGGCACCGTCGGTCTCGACGGTCTCGATGTCGCCGGTGGTCGCGGCATCCGTCACATAGACCAGCCCCGCATCAGCCTCGCCCGCCGCCACCTTCGTGAGCACGGCCGTCACGTTCTGCTCGTAGCTGTCGACGCTCGGCGTCACGCCTGCCTTCGACAGCAGGGTCGCCGAGGCCGCGCCGCACGGCACTTCGGCGGCGCACAGCACGACGGTCCGCTCGGGGTCGGCGAGGTCGCCGAGCCCCGTGACCCCGCCGGGATTGCCGGCGGGCACGACGAGCACGAGCGTGTTCGTCGCGAAGATCTGCGGGTTCGACGCCAGGCCGCCGTCGACGACCTTCTGCATGTTCCTCTCGTCGGCCGACGCGAACACGTCGGCGGGCGCGCCCTCGAGGATCTGCGTGGCGAGCGTCGACGAGCCGTCGTACGTGACGGGGAGGACATGCACGGACGGATGCCGCGCCTCGAACCTCGTCGCCAGTTCGTCGAACGCCACCGCGAGCGAAGCCGCCGCGTAGACGGTGAGGTCGCCCACGAGCTCCGGCTCAGCGGAGGCTGCCGGGCCGGGGGCGCCGGGACTCTGGTCGGGGTTCGTCGCACAGCCGGCGAGCAGGAATGCCAGCGACGCGACGACGAGGGACGAGCGGAAGAGGATGGAACGGCGCACGTCAGCCCTTCGGGGCCTCGACGATGACGGTCGTCGCCTTGATGACCGCGACGGCGAGCGAGCCCGGCTCGAGCCCGAGCTCGCGAACCGCCTCGGACGACATGAGGGACACCACGCGGTGGGGTCCGGACTGGATGTCGACCTGCGCCATGACGCCGTCGAGCTGCACGCGCGTGACCAGTCCGACGAACCGGTTGCGGGCGCTCGAGAGCACGTCGCCGGCGTCGGCCGGCGCGGCGGCGAGCTCGACGGCGTGGGCGGCGAGCGCATCGCCGGGGATCTCGGCCGGCGAAGCGCCGGTCGTCGGCAGCACGCCGGCATCGACCCATCGGCGTACGGTGTCATCGCTCACGCCGAGAAGCCGCGCCGCCTCGGAGATCTTGTAGCTGGCCACACGGCCACGGTATCACCGCAGATGCGGGTTCATTCCGGTAATATTTCCGCTGCTGCGGGCGGATTCCTCGGGCGCCCCCTGTGCCGACCGGCGGACCGGTCAGGACGGCTCGCCGAGGTCCGAGTCCTCGTCGTCGATGTCGTCGCTGCGCGGTCCGACGAAGTCGCCGGTGATCGTGTGCTCGCGTTCGACGTCCTTGATGACGTCGGTCTTGAGGTCGCTGGCGGGGTTGGTGTCTTCGGGCGCGAGACGCGGGATGACCCCCTCCCCCGTGGTGTCGGAGGCGTCGTGGTCGTTTCGGTCGCGGTTCATGGGATGCTCCGTCCTTCGTGTGCGAGGACGATACGTCCGTCGGCAGGGTTCTCCCATGGCGCTTGACAACGGGCAGCGGGTGCCCACGGGTGGTCGAGGCGATCAGCGCGGGCGCTCGCGGGCGGCTGGAACGTCCGGCGTGAGAGCCGACTAGCGTAGGTAGCGGATCAGCGACGGCCCGTGCGCTGAGATGCAGAACAGAGGGACGAGCAGATGTCTGTTGGGTTGCTCGCGGTCGTTGACGACATACTGTCCGCCGCACTGAAAGCCAGCGCGAAAACGGCGGGCGTGGTCGTCGATGACGCGGCCGTAACCCCGCAGTACGTGCAAGGACTGACCCCGGCACGCGAGTTGCCGGTCATCGCGAAGATCGCGATCGGCAGCCTGCTGAACAAGTTCGTCATCATCATCCCCCTCGCGTTACTGCTGACCGCTTTCGCCCCATGGTTGCTCCCGTGGCTGCTGATTCTCGGCGGTTCGTACTTGTGCTTCGAGGGCGCCGAGAAGGTGATGGAGTGGTTCGGCGCCCACCACGGCCCCGGTCAGGACGAGCCGCGGGACGAGCGTCGCCTCGTCTTCGGGGCGGTCCGCACCGACCTCATCCTGAGCACCGAGATCATGCTGATCTCGCTGGCCAGTCTCGACAAGGACTTCGGGATCTGGCTGACTCTGGGGGCGCTGTGCGTCATCGCGCTCGGCATGACGCTGCTCGTGTACGGTGCGGTTGCGCTTCTGGTGAAGATCGACGACATCGGGTTGGGCATGGCCGAGAGCTCGGTGCGTCAGATCCGTGTCACCGGGGAGCGGATCGTGCGGTCGATGCCGACGGTGTTCCGCATCATCAGCGTCGTCGGCACGGTGGCGATGCTCTGGGTCGGAGGTCATCTGGTGATCGCCAACCTGGCCGAGACGTTCTGGCATGGCCCGTACGACCTGCTTCACGCCGTCACCCACACGGTCGAGTCGCTGGGACCGGTGATGGTGTGGCTGGTCGACACGGCGTTGTCCGCCGTGTTCGGTCTCGCATTGGGCCTGATCATCGCCGGAATAGTGATCGCGGTGATGAGGATCGTGAAGCGGAATGCGCCGGTCGAGCCTCCGCACTGACCCCGCCCACCATTCTGCGAACCGAGTCCAGGCGTGACTCGGCGCCCTCCGGAGACGACAGAGGAGTGACATGGAGTTCTTCGATCTGACCGGCCGGCGGGCGCTGGTCACTGGAGGCAACCGCGGTCTCGGGCTCGCGATCGCGCACGCGCTCGCAGCCGCCGGCGCCCACGTGGTCCTCGGCGTCCGCGATCCTGAGAGCGCGGAGCTGCCACTCCGTGCGATTCGGGCTGAGGGCGGTTCCGCGTCCTCGATCATCCTCGATGTCACG
Organism: Microbacterium hibisci; assembly: GCF_015278255.1. GTDB lineage: Bacteria > Actinomycetota > Actinomycetes > Actinomycetales > Microbacteriaceae > Microbacterium > Microbacterium hibisci. The sequence continues at coordinate 591,855 of NZ_JADIJC010000002.1, read as the reverse complement.
CAGCTGGATGAGGCCAGAGCCGCGATCGACGCGGCATCCGGCGATGGCGCGTTCGACATCCTGGTGAACAACGCCGGCGGTGGGATCAACGCGCCGGCGCTCGACGTCACGGAGACGGACTTCGATGCGGTGTGGTCGCTGAACGTCCGCTCGGCGTTGTTCCTCTCGCAGCACGTCGCGCGCTCGATGGCACCCGGTGGCGCGATCGTGAATGTCGCGTCGCAAGCAGGGATCGTGGCGCTGCCCGGCGAGTCGTCGTACTGCATCGCGAAGGCAGCGATGCTGCACATGACTCGCTGCCATGCCGTCGAGTGGGGCGACCGGGGAATCCGCGTCAACGCCGTCGCTCCCACGTTCATCGAGACCGACGGCACGGCGGAGGCGCTGTCCGACCCTGCGTTCCGCGCCGATGTCATCGACCGGATCGCAGCGCTGCACCGGATCGGCAAGCCCACCGAAGTGGCCGGAGCTGTGGTGTTCCTGTGCTCTCCCGCAGCGTCGCTCATCACCGGCCAGACGCTGGTCGTCGACGGCGGGTGGACCATCCGCTGACGGCGGTCGGTGCGCGGGCGGGGGCGGTCTTGCCGGGAGCGAAGTCCGGTGGGAGCCTACGCATGTGCGCGTGCTGTGTGCGACGACTGCCAACGACGGCCATTTCGGACCGCTGTTGCCGTTCGCGCGAGCCTTGGCAGCAGCGCGACACGAGGTCCGGGTAGCTGCCCCTGCGTCGTACGCAGGAACGGTGGCGAAGGCGGGCTTCACACACGAACCGTTCGCCGACGGCCCGCGCGAGCTGATAGGCGCCGTCATGGGCAGGTTGCCGACCTTGGCGTTCGAGGAGGCCGACGACGTCGTCATCCGTGAGGTGTTCGGCAGGCTCGATGCGCAGGCCGCGCTGCCCTCGCTCCTGGAGACGGTCGAGCGCTGGCATCCCGACCTCGTGCTCCGCGAGAGCGCTGAGCTCGCCTCTCTCGCCGCTGCCGAGCGGGCCGGAGTTCGCCACGTGCACGTCAGCATCGGCATGCACGAGATCCTGACTCGATTCGCTGAGGCCATCGGCGATCCACTGGACGAACTCGGGCGCCTGGCCGGCCTGGTCGAGGGCCGGCTCACCTCTGCGCTGGCCACCGAGCCCATCCTCAGCCTCGTGCCCGAACTGCTCGACCACGCTTGTGGACCGGCGCCGACAGGAAGCGATGATCTTCTGCGGTTCCGCGAGCCTCTCGCGGCCTCCAGCGGTCCGCGCCTCCCCGACTGGGGCGATCCGGCGGCTCCGTTGGTCTACGTCACCTTCGGTTCAGTCACCGGCTCACTGCCGCCGTTCGCCGGTGTCTTCCGGCAGGCGCTGGATGCCTTGGCCGAGGTCGAGGCGCGCGTGCTGATGACCGTCGGGCGCGAAGTCGCCCCTGATGCGCTCGGCCCCCTGCCGTCCAACGCCCATGTGGAGCAGTGGCGGCCGCAGGACGCCGTGCTCCGACAGGCCGCGGCGATGCTCGGGCACGGCGGATTCGGAACGACCATGGGCGCCCTGGCCGCGGGCGTCCCGCAGGTGGTCGTTCCGCTCTTCACGTCCGATCAAGTGGTCAACGGCGAGCATGTCGCGGCGGTGGGCGCCGGGCTCATTGTCGGGCGGGGGCCGGCCTCGGTGGAGATCGCCGCCGCAGAGGTGCCGCGGCTGCTGACAGATCGGACATACGCCGATTCCGCTCATCGGGTCGCGGCAGCGATCGCGCAGCTGCCCTCCACCGCGGAGGCCGTCGATACCCTGGCCGGCCTGGTCGGCTGAGAGCCTGACGAGCACCGAGCGATCGCGGGCTGGCCGGTCATCGCGATCCTCCGGCGGCCACCACATCGGGCGATGACCGCAACAACCCCTGGCCGCTGTGGCGTTGGTCGCGGTAGAACGGGTTCATGGGATCCCCGCTGCTGTTGGGGCCGATGCTTCGTTACGTCGATGAGACGTCGGCCAGCATCTGGGTGGAGACGCGAACCGATTGTCTGGTGAATGTTCGCGTCGGGGGCCGATCATGGCAGGCTCGCAGCTTCGTCGTGCACGGCCACCATTTCGCCCTCGTCGAAGTCGACCAGCTCGAGCCCGGCAGCGTCTCGCCGTACGAGGTCGAGATCGACGGGGTCACCGTATGGCCGGACCCCCGATCCGAGTACCCGGCATCCGTGATCGCCACACGCGCGCGCGGGCAAAAGTCGCGGATCGCCTACGGATCGTGCCGCACCAGCGTCCCTCACGACCGGTCGGGCAACCGGACCCATGGCGTCGACTCGTTGCGCGCCTTCGCGCTCGCGGTGGCCGACGGCCGGCAGGACCGACCGGACCTGCTGCTCTTCCTGGGCGACCAGGTGTACGCCGATTCCACCACGAAGGAGATGCAGGAATTCATCCGCAGTCGCCGCGACATCCACGAGGAGCCGGGCAAGGAGCTGAAGGACTTCGAGGAATACGCCCACCTCTACCGACTGGCGTGGTCGGATGATGCGAATCGGTGGCTGCTCTCATGCGTGCCGAGCGCGATGATCTTCGATGACCACGACATCCGCGACGACTGGAACGCCTCGCTCGATTGGAAGCGGAAGATGCAGGCCACCACCTGGTGGCACGAGCGCATCGTCGCGGGCTTGGCGTCGTACTGGGTGTACCAGCACCTCGGCAACCTCTCCCCTCGCGAACGCGCCTCTGACGAGATGTGGCAGCAGATCAGTGGGCGGGACGACGTGTCGCGCGACGTCACCGCCGCCCTGGACGAGTTCGCCGACCACTGCGACCAGGACCCGGGCAGCTACCGCTGGAGCTACTCCCGAGACTTCGACGGAACCCGCCTGATCGTCCTGGATTCGCGCGTCGCGAGAGAACTCGACCCGTCTGCGCGGGCACTGCTGAACAGGCGAGAGCTCACATGGTTCGACGACCACATGCGAGGCGGATTCCGCCACGTGCTGATCGCCACCTCGCTCCCGTTCCTCTTGCCCTTGGGCCTGCACCATGTCGAGGCGTGGGATGAGGCAATCGCCGAAGGCGCCTGGGGTCGACCGGCCGCGTGGGTCGGAGAACGACTGCGGAGGGCCTTCGATCTGGAGCATTGGGGCGCGTTCCAGAACAGCTTCCACGCGGTTGCCAGGATCGCGACGGAGCTGGCAGACGGCGAGCGCGGCCCGTCGCCGTCGACGGTGACCTTCCTGTCGGGTGATGTGCACTTCTCGTACCTGGCCGAGGTCGAGCGCCAAAACGGCGGCCGCATCGTGCAGGCGGTCTGCTCACCCATGCGCAACCCGCTGCCCAGACTCCTGCGCTGGTTCTCGGTCGTGATGTCCTACGGCGCAGCGACGCCGCTCGGGGCCGCTGCGGCGCACTCGGCAAAGGTTCCCGACCCGCCCTTCCGCTGGAAGACAGTGAAGGGCCCCTGGTTCGACAACAACCTCGCACTGCTCCAGGAGGGTGCAGACGGGCTCACGATGACATGGCACACCGGCATCGTGGAGGACGGAGACGAGCTGCATCCGCGGCTGGAGGAAGTGGCATCCATCACGGTGCCGGCGAAGGGAGACTCCAGAGTCGCGCACTGATCGGCTATCAATCCCACCGAGTCGTGCCGCTCTCATCCTCTGGTGTCTGAGCTGGTCGAGGCGACGCTGAGTTCGACGAGGCAGTCCTCTCGGCAGCCGATGAGCTCGTCCAGGCCCCGTTCGAGGCGGCCGAGCAGGGTGAGGCCGTGATCCGGGACGGCTGAGCCGTTCGTGAGGAAGACGACGATGCGCTGCTCTGCCGCGACGTAGGCCACGTCGCCGGCCCGGTACTCGTCCATCGACGGGGCACGCGTGGTGTCGATGGGCCTCGACAGGTCCGCGAAGACGGCGGTGCCCATCCGGTCGTGGAATGTCAGGGTGAGCGGCAGTCGCGCGCCGAAGTGCGCGGCGTTTGGCGAGCTGTCGACGGCGACACCGGCCCGCGATGGAGGCGCCGGGCTGCCGTGGGCGAGCGCGGGTGCCGTCAGGAGCAGTAGCGCGGCAACGATGTTGTTGAGCAGCGCTTGCGGCGCCAGCCGGTGGAGCGAGAGCTGTGGCATGTCATCAGCCAACGACTTCTCGCATTCGCGTGGGAGTCCCGGCCTTGACGTGCCCTGGCAGGGGATCCCAGCGCGGTGGCGGGCCGACCTAGCCTGTGTGCATGGACAACCGTTCCGAGGTCCGCGACTTCCTGATGTCGCGACGTGCACGGGTGGAGCCGGAGGACGTGGGTTTCGCACGCGGCGCGGACCGCCGTGTGCCCGGTCTGCGTCGCGGCGAGGCTGCCGCGCTGGCCGGTGTCAGCGTCGAGTACTACGCCCGCCTCGAGCGAGGGGCGATCGCCGGCGCCTCTGAGGCGGTGCTGGACGGGGTGGCCAGGGCCCTGCAGATGGACGACGCCGAGCGCGAGTACCTGTACCGCCTCGCGCATCAAGCCGCCGGCGCCGCTGCCCCGAGCCGCCGAGCCGGGCAGCCGGCTCAGCCCTGGCGGCCGTCGCCGAGCATCCAGTGGTTCCTCGACGCGATGCCGTCCGCCGTCGCCATGATCGGCAACGGCCGCACGGATCTGCTCGCGTGGAACCCGCTCGCCGCCGCGCTGATGGACGAGATGCTCACCACCGCGACGACCACTCCCCCGAACTTCGCGCGGTTCATCTTCCTGGAGCCGGTGGCCCGCCGGTTCTACCCCGACTGGGAGCAGATCGCCGGGATCAACGTGGCCCAGTTGCGCACGGAGGCCGGGCGCGACCCGCACAGCAAGCCACTGCACGACCTCGTCGGGGAGCTCTCCACCCGCAGCGACCACTTCCGAACGCTGTGGGGCCGGCATGACGTGTGGGAGCACCAATCCGGCGTGAAGCGATTCCATCACCACGCGGTCGGCGACCTCGCCCTTCACTTCAACGGCCTCGACCTCGTGGGGCACGCCGGTACCCAGCTGACGGTGCTGACGGCCGAGCCCGGCTCACCCGACCATGAGGCGCTGCTGCTCCTCGGCAGCTGGGCCTCGGCGGGACGCACGACGGCCGAAGCGATTCGAGCGAGTGAACAGAGGAACCCGCCCGCCCGCCCTGCTGGCTGAAGTGCGTCGGTCGGCGCCCTGGGAGCGTGCCTGAGCGGAGTCCCGAGGCACGCTGGTGGTCGGGGCTCAGAGCTTGAGGGGAAGCTCTCGCGATCCTCGGCGGGTTGCGGCATCCGCCATCCGTCTCTCCATCGAGATCAGTGGCGGCCCGCGATCGGCGGACGACCACCGAACCGCTCCGCTGACGCGACCTGCTCCGCCACCCGGCGAAGAGCGAGGAGGAGCGGCTCGATCAGAACCGAGCCGAGAACGACGTACCGCACGGCCGCTTCCGGCGACTCCGTCGGGACGCCTGCGATCTCGGCACGCGCGATGCGACGCACCGATTCGAGATAGGCCGACATGACGGCATCCGGAATCTCGAACCCCGCCCGCGCGATCCCCTCGAGCGCGCGCGCGACGGCGGCGACCACATCGTCGTCGCACGTTCCGGGCTGCCAGCCGATCCTTCGGATCAACTGCTCCGCCGCAGCGGTGTCGAGGTCACCCGCCGCACTGGGCGTGACCGCAGCGTGGGCGGCGCCGAGCAGTTCGTGCGGGCTCTCCGGTGGATCGTCGAGGGCATCGAGCACTCGGCGGACCTCAGCGAGGCTCACGCCGGCGTCGATCAGCGCGCGGATGACGCGGAGGCGCCGGGCGTGCCGCTCGGAATAGGTCGCCTGCGTGGCGGCTGTGCGCTCGCCCTCGGGAAGCAGTCCCTCTCGCAGGTAGTACTTGATCGTCGCGATGGGGACGCCGGTGGCGGTCGACAGCTCGGAGATTCGCATGGTCACCTCTTGACGTCGATAGTACTGCTATCCAAAATAGATACTACTACTATCCAACGGGAGACGAACGATGACCAAGATCATGGCGGGGCGCATGACCCATCGATACGACGGTGAACTCGTGGTGTTCCACATCGGCATGCAGATCAACCGATGGTGGCGTCCCGACCTGTGGTGGCCGGCGTTCGCCGCGATGCCGCGCATGCTCAAGGAGCTGAGCCTCGACGCAGATTCGGGACTGCTCGGCTACCAGCTGCTGTTCGGCTCGGGCGGGCCGTACGTCGTGCAGTACTGGTCGTCGGTCGAGAAACTGTACGCGTACGCGTCGAACCCGGCGCAGGAGCACCGCCCCGCGTGGGCCGCGTTCAACAGGGCGGCCCGGCGTGTGCCCGGAGCTGTCGGGATCTGGCACGAGACGTATCTCGTCGAGCGCGCAGAGAGCGTCTTCGTCTCGACGAAGCCGATGGGACTGCCGAAGGCGACCGAACTCGTTCCCGTGGGCCGGAACCACGAGCGCGCCCATGCCCGGTTCGCGGACGGGAAGACGCGTCCGGCGACTGCCGCCGCCGTTCGCTGACGACCTCGAACGCGCCCGCGAGCCGGGCGACTCCGGCACAGCGGGCCGGCTGCGGGCGGCCGCTCGGACGGGTGCGGCTATTCGTCGGCGGTTTCGCGGATGCCGCGCATGACCAGCCGCGGGTCGGGGGTGCCGATGACGCGGTCGTCGCGTCCGTCGTAGTCGAACTGCCGCAGGAAGAACCGCATCGCGTTGAGGCGCGCGCGCTTCTTGTCGTTGGAACGCACGATGATCCAGGGGCCGTGCTTCTTGTCGGTGCGACGGAACATCTCCTCCTTCGCGCGGGTGTAGTCCTCCCACCGGTCCAGAGACGCCAGGTCCATCGGCGACAGCTTCCACCGCCGGACCGGGTCGAGTTGCCGGATCGCGAACCGGGTGCGCTGCTCGGTGCGGGACACCGAGAACCAGAACTTGGTGACGTGGATGCCCGAATCCACCAGCATCCGTTCGAAATGCGGGGCCTGCACCATGAACTGCTCGTACTCCTCGTCGGTGCAGAAGCCCATCACGCGCTCGACGCCGGCCCGGTTGTACCAGGACCGGTCGAACATCACGATCTCCCCCGCCGTCGGCAGGTGCTCGACGTAGCGCTGGAAGTACCACTGCCCGAGTTCCCGCTCCGTCGGCTTGCTCAGCGCCACCACTCGCGCCGTGCGCGGGTTGAGGTGCTCGGTGAATCGCTTGATGGTGCCACCCTTGCCCGCGGCATCCCGCCCCTCGAACAGGATGATGGCCCGCCGGCCGTTGTCTTCCAGCCAGTATTGGAACTTCAGCAGCTCGATCTGCAGTCGGTACTTCTGGAACTCGTACTCGTCGCGGTCCATCAACTCCGCATACGGGTAGCCCTCCTGCCACGTGTAGACGGGGTTGCCGTGCGGGTCGATCAGGTCGGGGTCGGCCGTATGCCCGTCGCGCACCGAGTAGCCCTGCTGACGCAGGTGCTCGATGTACTCCCGCAGGCCCTCCACCGGTACGCCATCCATCCCCTCAGCTCCCTCCGCGACACCTCCGGTGCCACCATGCACGCATTATCCCGGGCGGAGGTGACCGACCGGTACGCCGCGTTGCGCGCTCGACGCGCGGGACGGAGCCGCAGCAGCCGATCGCCGCCCGTTCACCCGATGGCCGGGTTGGGGTCACCGGCCAGCCTGTCGACGGCCACGGCACCGAGTGGGACACTGCCCCCATGGGCATCGATGACATCTGGATGCAGCTGACCGGGGAGACCCGCGACTGGCTGATCGCCAACAACGGCGACGCCGTCCCTGCGGACATCGCCTCCGAGATCGATGACGTGGCCGACGCCGCGAACGCCGACGACGTGTGGGCGGCGGACTCGGAGTCGGTCGCCGACGCGGCCGGCGAGCTCGACGACGACGAAGACGCCGACGACGAACCGGGCGCCCGGTACCTCGCGGAGGACGCCGTCGAATGGATCGAGGAATACGCGAACGACGAGTAGTCGAAGCGCCCGCTCGAGCGGGTGATCGAACGACAGGCTCGGGTCGTCGACGGTGCGGACATGTCGTCGCGCCAGGAACAGGAGCGTCAGCAGCACCGTGACGCCGGAGGTCAGTGATGCCAGTCCGGTCTTGGCGCCCGAGCGGTCGTTGAGCGGCCGCCCCGTTCGTCCGTTCCGCGGGTGGGGATCGCACTCGGTCGCGACGGGTAGGGTGGCGAGGTGACAGCACCTGCTCGGCCGACTCCTGCTCCTGCGCCGCGGCCGGGTGCCGTCTACTTCCTCGGGCGGGTGGTTCTGCGCCCGTTGTTCTGGGTGATGTACCGCCCACGAATCGTCGGTCGGGGCAACGTGCCGGAGCGCGGCCCGGTGCTGCTGGCGAGCAACCACCTCGCTTCGCTCGACACGGTGATCATCCCGACATCCGCATCCCGCCCCGTGCAGTTCCTCATCAAGTCGTCATACTTCACGGGCTCCGGGGTGCTGGGACGCGTCAAGCGCTGGTTCTTCACGTCGATCGGCGGTGTGCCGGTGTACCGCGCGACCGGTCGCGACGCCCGCGACGCCCTCGATGCGGGCAGCAGCATCCTGCGGGCCGGGAGCGTGTTCGCGGTATTCCCTGAGGGATCCCGCTCACGCGACGGGAAGCTGCACGAGGGCCACGGTGGCGCAGCCTGGATGGCCCGTGACACGGGCGCCGCGGTCGTGCCCGTCGGACTGATCGGGACCGGCACCGTCAAGCCGCTGAGCCACCTGCTGCCGGGAAGGCCGCGCTTGGAGGTTCGCTTCGGCGAGCCGCTCGACCTCGCCGACCTCGACGGCGTGCCGGACGGCAAGGCCCGCCGCGAGATCACCGAGCGCATGATGGCCGCCATCGCTCGCCTGAGCGGACAGGAGCGCTCCGGAAGCGTGAACGCGACTTCGCGCGACTGAGCCGTCTCGTCGAGGGTCTTCGACGCACCGGTCGGCCCGGGCGTTGTAGAAGCACATTCGCACCTGCGCTGCGAGAGCGCTCGCGTCGACCGCCCGCGAGCGCCCTACGAGAACACGGGTGAGAGGAAACGGCGCTCGTAGCGGCGGATGCAACCCGTCGTGCGCGCGAGCTCGAACGCCTCCTGACACTCGGGGTCCGTCTTCGAGGCGTTGCGGTACACCTCATATTCGGCCAGCGAGGGAAAGCTGAACAGGGCGAACGCCTCGTCGCTGTCGCCTTCGCTCGGCATGAAGTAGCCGTGGTGCGTGCCGCCGAGTTTGTCGACGAGTCGGATCCACGCACGGCCGTACTCGGTGAAGTCGTCGAGCTTGTCGGGATCGATCTCGTAGCGAAGGTGAACGGTGATCATGGAGCTTCCTTTGCGGCCGGGCCTCACAGAAGTCTCACCCGTGCGAGTGCCCGCGCGACGACGATCGCCGTGCCTGGGCGCGGAGTGGCCGGAAAGATCCGAACCTTGGCAGGACAGCCCGCGGTGCGCACCCTCGGCGCCGGCGTGCACGACCCGGCCGAAACCGAAAGTGGCCGCCGTCACGATGATCGCGAACGACATCGTGCTCACGTTCCACGCTTCGATCGAGGCGATCGGAAAGTGAGCGCGACGGAGTAGGGGGAGATTCCTGCCGTCTCGGCGAGAGGCGCAGCCAGGTCGTATCAGCCACCGGACTATCGCTCTCAGTCTTCGTAACGGCGCGGTGCGGGACCCGACGAACGATCATTCGGACCCGCTCTGCCGCTCGGCGTCGCCACTGGCGGTCCGCCGTCGGCCGGAGCATTATTGCCCCGGAGCGTAGTAGTGACCCTTTGCACGGCATCAGCGAGGATCCTGGGGGCATCATGAACTCTGCCAACCGAGAGGCCGGAGGCGGGACAGGCGGCGGAACCGGACAGACCTCACCAGACGAAGCAGCTGCTGCCGACAACGAAGCAGCGGAGACTGCGAGCAAGGATGACGCCTCGGTCGACCAGCCATCCTGGGTGGATATCTTCGGCAAGTTGGTTGCTGACGCCGTCGCCGCGGGAGCCTCCGTCGAGGCGGCGATCAAAGCAGCCGAGTCGGTCGTCAAGACAACCGCGAGCTTCCGCTCTACTGTGTCCCCGCGGGAGTCACAGTCCGCTTCACGGTCACCGTCACAGCCAGATCCGCGATCGCAGTCATCGTCACAACCACAATCGGAACCACACCAGGAGCCGGAGCCGGAGCCGGAGTCGAAGACGCCGGCAATAGATGTCCCGGAGACAGCCCAGCTTCAGGAAAACCCTCGCAAACGCTTGGCATCGTGGCGAAATCGGGCTCTCGCGACCTATTGGGAGCTCAAGGCCGAACTCGATTGCCTGAATATCCGCCTGGGTGAACGATCAACGGCGTCCGCGAGACAGCAGCTCAAACATGCCTACGAGCGACTCAGGTACGCCTTCGACGTCGCGAGCACTCCACCGCCACGTGGACAGAGGTTCCGCACCATGTGGCGCGGCAGCGACATCGACAGCGCGAACCTCGCGCTGCATGAAGTGCGAGCGGCGATCGTCCAACTCACACCGGACGCGACCAAAGACGCCGGCCTCGTCATCGAGGCACAAGAACGGGCGGCTCAGCTGCTGAAACCGAAGGACTCCCGGCTCACCTCGCTCGTCGGCCTGCAGGACCCGCTCCCGGCTCCCGAGTCGGAGAAGCTGCGCGCGGGAACGATGGTCAAGGCCGCTGTCGCCCTCCGCGCCGCATACTCCGCCAACGCTGCGAAGCATCGGCAGGTGCGCGACTTCCGGAACGTGCTCATCGCGGCCACCGTCGTCCTCTTCGTCGGCGCCGTGCTGCTCTCGGCCGTCGGCTGGCTGTGGCCGACGTCTTTGAACCTCTGCTGGACTGTGCCGGATGGAGCCGACGGCGGCGACGCGGCCGATACCATCTGCCCATCGGGCTTCTCGTCGCCGACGGGAGGCGACGTCGCTCTGGTCTCCCTCCTCGGGCTGCTCGGCGCGGCTGTCACGGGCGCGATCGCGATCCGCCGGCTTCGCGGAACGAGCACGCCGTACGGCGTGCCCCTGTGGTCGGTGCTCATCAAGCTGCCGATCGGAGCGCTGACAGCGTTCCTCGGGTTGTTGCTGCTCAGCGTGGTCGACAGCTTCACCCTCACTTCTCAGCAGGCGATTCTGGCGTGGGCGCTCGTCTTCGGTGTCTCGCAGGAAGCGTTCACCCGCCTCATCGACCTCCAGGCTCAAACCGTACTGGACAGCGTTCCTACGAGCGCCAAGGACGGTGGCGCAGGCGGAACGCCGGTGAACGCCACAGAGGCCGACGGCACGGCGGCAGAGACTACGACAAATCGCTAGCGGAACTCGCTTTCGGAGACGACCCGCTCGGGCCGAACCGGAGGTCTTCCGCGCGGTGTCGATCATCTAGCGCAAGGAGCAAGACCAGTCCGGCGTGCAGTCGGCAGACCGCTCGTACAGGACACGCGTGTCCGGTGACGCTCTACGATGAATCGGCGGCTCGACGACGACCGTCCTGGAACGGAGCAGGCATGGACATTTCGGCAGTGAACCCGACACTGCGGACCGCGACCGAGAAGGCCCCCGCGGTGAACCTCGAGAACAGCGTGGTGCGGTGGCTGGCAGGGGCCGCGTCGCCGCTCATCCCCGGCAAGCGCGTCGCCGGGGTGGAACGCCGCACCTTGCGCCACGACGGCGTGAAGCTGCGCGTCTACATCCCTGCACGACCCTCGGGCGCGGGCCTGCTGTGGATCCACGGCGGCGGACTCGTGCTGGGCGCCGCGGCGATGGACGACGTGCACTGCGGCGAGACGGCACGCGACACCGGGACGACGATCGTCTCTGTCGATTATCGGCTTGCGCCGCGGCATCCGTTCCCCGCCGCGATCGACGACTGCTTCATCGGATGGCAGTGGCTCCGTGCGCACGCCGAAGTGCTCGGTCTCGACGGCGAGAGGCTGGCGATCGGCGGGCAGAGCGCGGGTGGCGGGCTCGCGGCGAGCCTCGTGCAGCGCGCGATCGACGCCGGCGACGCGGTCGCGGCGCAATGGCTGTTCTGCCCCATGCTCGACGACCGCACTGCGGCCGAGCGCGATCACGACGCCGTGAACCACTTCATCTGGAGCAACCGCTCGAACCTCGTCGGCTGGCGGTCGTATCTCGGCACGGCCGTCGGTGCCGAGTCGCTCCCGCCGTACGCGGCTGCCGCACGCCGCGAGGAGCTCGCGGGCATGCCGCCGACCTGGATCTACACGTCCGACATCGAGCTGTTCCACGACGAAGACATCGAGTACGCGAACCGGCTGAGTGCGGCGGGCACCGACGTCACCGTCGAGGTGGTCAACGCCGCGCCGCACGGATTCGAGGCGTGGGCGTCCGACAGCCCGATGGCGCGCGACCTCCTCGCCACCGCCCGCGACTGGTTGCGCGAGCGCCTCGAGCGCGGAGCCGCCTGACGCCTGTCCGCCGTGAGGTGGTCAAACGCATCGTCGAGGCGGTCGAGGGCGAGGAGCCTGCGCGCCGCGGGCGGACAAGCCGGCGCCGCTGCGCCGGACGGTTGAAATGGTCGCACCGAGCCCCTTCGTCACGGATCCCTCTCCCCCGATCTGACTGATGCGCGTGAGCGCCCGCCACTCACGCAGGAGGGGCTCGCGCCGCCGCGAGTGAGGCCGCCGATGCGGGTTGCGACCGGGTGTGGCGATGACGCGGGCTGCGGTCGAGAATGGCGCACATGACCTCGAACGCATCGCGTTTCGCCGCGCTCGGCGAGCTGAGGCGCTGACCGATGCCGGAGGGCTCGGTGTGGACGCCGGAGCAGCTGCGGGTTCTCGCCACCGCGATCGAGATCGAGGTGTCGGCACCCCGCCGCGACGGTGGTCTCACGCACTGGACGCCGATCTGGGTCGTCGTCGCGCGGGCGGAGGTCTTCGTTCGCACGTGGCACCGGCGCGAGACCGGCTGGTACGGCGGCGCGGTCAGGTCCGGGATCGCGCGCATCCGGGTCGAGGACTCTCCGCTCGAGGTGACTGTCACGGCGGTCGGCGATGAGCAGGCGGCGACCGTCGACGCCGCGTACCGCGCGAAGTACGGGGAGCTCGCCGCCCGCAGCATGGTCACGGCGGAAGCCGCCGCATCGACGCTTCGCCTGGCCCCGAGCCGCTGACCACCGCTACCCCGTGGTCCGTCGCAGGACGATGGCCGCCGGCATCCGCTTCACGACGAAACGGAAGAAGGGCTTCGCCACTGCCGCCGCTTCGCCCGGCTCGACGATCCGAGGTTCGACGACGCGCAGCTCGGCGCCCTTCGATGTGAGATCGGCCGTGCCCGCCGCGACGACGTTGCGGGCCCAGTTGGTCTTCGGCCCCCACGGCAGCCCGATCAGCACGACGGCGGGGTCGACGGTGGGCACGACCGCGACCGGCGTCGCGTAGTCGGCACCGCTCTTGCGTCCGCGATGGTGGATGAGCGCCCACAGCGGGACCCCTGGGCGTCCGGCGAGCGCCATCGCGATGGGCTCGGTCGCCTTCACCAGCGCGCGCGGGGGTCCTGAACGCGGGGCGCTGAGACCGCTCAGACCTCTGCCCCCTGACATCACGTCGCCGAAGTGGTACGAGATCACAACGGCCATCGCGACGGCACCGGCGGCCGCAGCCACGGCCTCGCTTCGCGAACGGATGCCGCGCCGCAGAAGCAGTGCGCCGGCGATCGCGTTCGCCGCGCTCCAGGCGACGTTCACGCGCGGCGACGACATGCCGACGCCTGGAGGATCGGCGAACGGGCTGGGAAACGGCCTGCCCTGCACGCCGCTGACGCCGTGCGGCACGGCGTTGACCAGCAACGCGGCGCCCAGCGCGCTTCTGACCGTCGTCATGACCGACACACGCACACCCTACGTCCGCTCGCCGATCGATTGGGACAGCGACCGCAGGAGCCTGCGACGGCGACAGGAGCCGGCGGCCGATTCGGACCGGACGGATGTGGAGGAACTGGTGGCGACGGAGACCGAGCGAAGTGAGGTCCGATGCGTACCGACGCGCGGGGGCGCGGCGGCAACCGCAGCCCGGGGTGCCCGCCCGGCGGTTGCTGACACAGTGGAGACATGAGCGACGACTTCGAGCCCGCGCGCCCGCGCGTCCGCAGCTACCGAGCCGAGGACGCGCGGGCAACCCTGACGATCTTCCTCGCGGCGATCACCGAGACCGCCGCAGCCGACTATTCGCCAGAACAGGTGCAGGCGTGGGCGCGGCCCGATCGCCGGAACCTCACCGAATGGGATGCGGCGCGGAAGAGCCGCAACACCTACGTCGCTGTGATCGGCGGCGAGGTCGTCGGCTTCTCTGACGTCGCTGAGACCGGCTACATCGACATGATGTTCGTCTCACCGACGCACGCACGTCGAGGCGTGGCTCGAACGCTCCTGACCACTCTGGAACAACGAGCGCGAGACGCCGGCGCCAGCCGGCTCACCGCTGACGTGAGCATCACGGCGCGACCGTTCTTCGAGCGAGCCGGGTTTCAGGTCGTCGCCGAGCAGCACCCCGTCACCGGGGGCGTGCAGATGACAAACTTCCACATGGCGAAGTCGCTCGCGAATTCCTGACGGGCGGGCTACCCCCACTCGACATCCGCCACCACCGGGAAGTGGTCCGACGGATACACGCCGCCCACGGGTGCGTCCACAGTGAACGCACTGCGGGCGGAGACGCCGGATCCCCTGCTCACGAGGATGTGATCGATGCGCCGGTCGAGCTGCTTCGTCGCGTCGCGCGGGGCGAAGGGCACGGCCGCACTGAGGGTGACGGCAGCGGGATCCCCGCCGCCGAGCTCCCAGGTGTCGTCGGCGATGTCGGCGAGCGGCCCGAACTCTCGCATGCCCGCACCCTACGCCGCCCCTGCGCCGTGGGACGGAGCGGGCGCCGCGTGGCCGAAGGGCGTCAGCCGGACGCGGATCCCCACAGCGGCGCCGACATCACCGCGCCCACGAGCAGGAGCAGGGTCACCCCGAGGGCCACGCTGTCGAGGATGGGGCGTCGTGAGGCGCTCCGCCGGATCGCGCGAACGAGGACGACGGCCGACAGGCACGCGGCGCAGGCGATCAGCAGCCAGCCCACCACCCAGGCCAGCGCCGCCAGGTTCTCGTTCGCATCGAGAGCCATCGGATTCCCGGCGCTCTGCACCCACAGCGAGTTGTACCACCACAGCGCGCAGGCTGCCCCCGCCGCCAAGCCGACCGCCCAGGCCGCCAGCGCCGTCAGCCGGTCGCGCGTCATCGTCTGCTCACCCACACCCGCACCATAGCGGCGCCTCCGCGACGCTGTCGACAGCTGACCGCCGACCGCCCACCGCCGACCGTCTGCGGCGCCGAGAACGAGGGATGCCGACCGGGGAAACCGCTCTGGTTGGCCCGGATCGTCTCCGCATCGCGGTCGTGACCGGAAGCAGACGCCCGCCGCCGATGCTGCCGCGCCCGGCGCTCTGTCCCACCCCTCTGGACGCCGTGCCGGCACAGGACTACCGTCGCTGTGTCGTCATGATGCCGTGACCGAGGCGGTGCGCCATGTCCAGGTCGAGTGCCGTACGCGCGCTGCCCACGCCGAGGCGGGTGCAGGGCACGTACTACACGCTGATGCTCGGCAACACCCTGGCCGCGTCGTTCATCTGGGGCGTCAACACCCTGTTCCTGCTCGACGCCGGCCTGTCGAACCTCGAAGCCTTCTCGGCCAACGCGTTCTTCACGGCCGGGATGCTCCTCTTCGAGATCCCGACGGGCGTCGTCGCCGACACCGTGGGTCGCCGGGCGTCGTACCTTCTCGGCACTGTCACCCTCGCCGTGACCACGATCCTCTACTGGCTGCTGTGGGTCTGGGAATCGCCGTTCTGGGCATGGGCGATCGTGTCGGTGCTGCTCGGGCTGGGCTTCACCTTCTTCTCCGGCGCGGTCGACGCGTGGCTGGTCGACGCCTTGAAGGCGACCGGCTACGAGGGCAGTCTCGAGACCGTATTCGGGCGCGCGCAGATCGTCGGCGGCATCGCGATGCTGGCGGGCTCGGTGCTGGGCGGCGTGGTCGCGCAGATGACCGATCTCGGCGTCCCGTTCGTCATCCGTGGCGCCATTCTGCTGCTCATGCTGGTGGTCGCGGCCCTGCTGATGCACGACCTCGGCTTCACGCCCGACCGCAGCGAGAAGCCGCTGCAGGCGACGCGGAGCGTTCTGCGGGCATCCGTCCGATATGGACTCGGCGACCCACCCGTGCGCTGGCTCATGCTCACGAGCCCCTTCACCGCCGGGGTCGGCATCTACGTGTTCTACGCCCTTCAGCCGTATCTGCTCGAGCTCTGGGGCGACGAGGACGCCTACTCCATCGCCGGCCTCGCCGCCGCGCTGCTGTCGGGCGCCGCGATCCTCGGCGGCACCCTGGCGCCCTGGGTGCGCAAGCTCTTCCGGCGCCGCACCTCGGCGATCCTGCTGGCGACCGTGTCGAGCGCGCTGGTTCTGCTCGGGCTCGGCCTGGTGCGCAACTTCTGGTTCGCCGTCGTGCTGGTGGCGCTGTGGGGCATCGCCTCGGCGATCGACGACCCGGTGCATCGGGCCTACCTCAACGACATGATCCCGTCGAAGCAGCGCGCCACGGTGCTCTCGTTCGACTCGCTGATGGGCTCGGCGGGCGGGGTCGTCTTCCAGCCGGTGCTCGGACGGGCGGCGGATGTCGGCGGCTACGGCGCGTCGCTGATCTGGAGCGGTGTCATCTCCGCGGTCGCGGTGCCCTTCGTCCTGCTGAGCCGTGCGCAGAACGCGCCCGCCGACTCCGCGCGCGAGGTCACCCCCCACGCGGACACCGAGCCCGACGTCGGGCCCGACGCCGAGACGGGATGACGCCTCCACCCCCAATCCGCCCGCGGCAGTACCGATGTCCTCTTCGGACCCGCCGAGTCCCACTTCCCCGCCCCGCGGTTAGCCTGAGGGCATGGCCATTCCCCCGCTCGTCGATCCGGTCGCCGAGCTCACCGATGCCGAACGCACCCGCACCGCACGCCATCGTGTGCTGGCGGGCTTCGGCGAGCTCGCCCAGCGCCGCCTCGCGGCCGCGCACGTCGCCGTCGTCGGGGCCGGTGGGCTCGGCTCCCCCGTCGTGCTGGCACTCGCGGCCGCGGGCGTCGGAACGATCACCGTGGTCGACGACGACCGTGTCGAGGCATCCAATCTCCAGCGCCAGGTGATGCACCGCGTGAGCGACGTGGGCGCGGCGAAGGTCGATTCGGCCGTGCGCATCGCGGCCGACCTGTCGCCGACCACCCGCGTCGTCCCGGTGCAGGAACGGGTGACCCCCGACAATGCGACCGCGCTGCTGGCGGGCGCGCACGTCGTGATCGACGGCACCGACACCTTCCAGACCCGCGAGGCCGTTGCGGCCGCGTGCGAAGAGCTCGGGGTGCCGCTGGTGTGGGGCGTCGTGCAGGAGTTCCACGCGCAGGTGACGGTGTTCTGGTCCGCGCCGCCCGCGGGCCGGACGCCGGTGCGACTGGCCGATCTCTACCCGCCGGATGCCGGGCGCGAGGCACCCTCGTGCGCGCAGGTGGGCGTGCTCGGCGCGCTGTGCCTGCAGGTCGGGGCCCTGATGTCGACAGAGGCCGTGAAGCTCCTCACCGGGGTCGGCGAGCCGCTCCTCGGTCGCGTGCTCGTGATCGATGCCCTCCGTGGCCGCACCGACGAGGTGCCGTTGCGACCGGCGGAGGCGACGACGGATGCCGCGCCCGCAGCCGCGATGCAGCAGCGGGCATCGGCACCCGCCGTGCAGCCGGCCTCCGCGATCCCGCACCTCTCCCCCGCCGAGACGCTGGCCGCGCAGCGCGCCGGCGCCGTGCTGCTCGACGTGCGTGAGCCCTTCGAGACCGAGCGCGGCGTCATCCCCGGCTCCACCCTGCTGCCGCTCGGCGACGTGCTCGCCGACCCGTCGCAGGTCGAGGCGCCGACGGTCGTCGTGGTGTGCCAGGTGGGGATGCGTGCGCAGCGCGCGGCCGCGGCGCTGCGCGCCGCCGGGGTCGAGGCATCCGTCCTCGACGGCGGCATCGACGCGTGGAACCGCGACATCGCGGCGGTCGACGCGTGAGCGGCTTGCGCACTGTCGAAGAGCACCTCGCCGACGTGCTCGCAGCCGCCGCACCGCTGCCCGGCGAGCGGGTGCAACTCGCCGACGCCCACGGCCGCACGCTCGTCGAACCGGTGCGTGCCGCCGTCGACATCCCGGTCTTCGACAACTCCGCCATGGACGGCTTCGCCGTGCGCTTCGCGGATGTGACGGATGCCGCCCCCGGCGCCCCCGCCAGCCTCCGTGTGGTCGCCGACCTGCCGGCCGGCACCGCCGCCGACCCCGCCCTCGACCGGGGAGAGGCCGCCCGGATCATGACGGGCTCGCCGGTCCCGTCGGACGCCGATGCCATCGTGCCGTTCGAAGACACCGCCGGCGGCCTGGCCGACTCCCTCGGCTCGATCTCGGTGCTGCGCGCGCCGCGCGCGCAGGGCGCGCACATCCGCCGCGCCGGGGAGGATGCCCGCGTCGGCGACGAGATCCTGCCGGCCGGCGCGCTCCTCGGCGCGCTGCAGGTCGCAGCCGCCGCCGCGGCCGGCGCGGCGGAGGTCGTGGTGGCGCGTCGCCCGCGGGTCGCCGTCATCTCGACCGGTTCGGAGCTCGTCGAGCCGGGGTCGCCCCTGCGCAGAGGCCAGATCCCCGAGTCGAACAGCGTGCTGCTCGCGGCGCTCGCGACGGATGCGGGCGCCGAGGTCGTGCGGCGCGCCAGCGTGCCCGACGAGCCCGGCGAACTCGACGCGCTGCTCGCCGAGGTGACCGACGCCGGCTCGCCCCGGGCCGCCGACGTCGTCGTCTTCTCGGGCGGCGTGAGCGCCGGTGCGTACGAAGTGGTCAAGACGACGCTGGCGCGCACCATGGTGTTCTCGAAGGTGGCCATGCAGCCCGGCAAGCCGCAGGGCTTCGGCCGCCTCCACGACAACGGGGCGCTGCTGTTCGGCCTGCCGGGCAATCCGGTCAGCGCCGCCGTGTCGTTCGAGGTCTTCGTGCGCCCCGCGCTGCTGCAGCTGCAGGGCCGTCGCACCCTGGAGAGGCCCGTCATGGCTCTGCCCGCGGCATCCGCGTGGCGCACGCCTCCCGACCGCCGCCAGTATCTTCCCGTCGTCATCGACCGTTCCGATCCGCGTGGGTGGCGCGTCGGCCCGGCGACGTCGGGAGGTTCCCACCTGGCCGGAGGCCTCGGCCGCGCCGAGGCGTACGCGGTCGTTCCCGCCGAGGTCGAGGCCGTCGCCGCCGGCGACGTCGTCGATGTCATGCTGATCTCATGAGCACCGACCAGCCGACGTTCACCCACCTCGACGCGGCGGGCAACGCCCGCATGGTCGACGTGACCCTCAAGCAGCCGACGGTGCGCTCTGCCACGGCGCGTGGATTCGTCCGGTGCTCGCCCGAGGTCGTCGCGGCGCTTCGCGACGGCGCCGTTCCGAAGGGCGACGTGCTCGCGGTGGCCCGCGTCTCAGGCATCCAGGCCGCCAAGCGCACGCCCGAGCTCCTTCCGCTCGCGCACGTCATCGGCGTGCACGGCGCCACCGTCGACCTCGCGATCGAAGACGACGGCGTCGCCGTCGAGGCGACGGTGCGCACCGCCGATCGCACCGGGGTCGAGATGGAGGCGCTCACCGCCGTCTCGGTCGCCGCGCTCGCCGTCGTCGACATGGTGAAGGGCCTCGACAAGGGCACCTCGATCGAGCGCGTGCGCATCGTGACGAAGACCGGCGGCAAGAGCGGCAACTGGCACCGCCCCGGCGAGGCATGACAGGCGACGACCGCCTCGGGGCGATCCTCCTCGCGGGCGGACGCGCCACGCGCGTCGGCGGCGCGGCCAAGCCGCTGTTCGAGGTGGGTGGGCAGACCCTGCTGCACGCGGCCGTGACGGCGGTGACGGATGCCGCGGCCCGGCCGATCACCGTGGTCGCCCCCGTTCTCGACGAGACGCTGCCGGTGACCTGGGTGCGCGAAGACCCGCCGTTCTCGGGCCCGGCGGCGGCGATCGTGGCGGCGCTGTCCTCGTGGCCGGATGCCGACGATCCGGACTGGACGCTGCTGCTGGCGTGCGATCTGCCGGGGGTCGGCGCCGCGGTGCGGCGGCTCGTCGCCGACCTACCGCTGCTGCCCGCCGACACCGACGGGATCTGCCTCGCCGACCGGTCGAGCCGGCCGCAGTGGCTGATCGGCGCCTATCGCACCGGCGCGCTGCGGGCCGCGGCATCCGCTCTTCCCGATGGCGGACGCGACGCGCCGGTGCGTGCGCTGCTCGACGACCTGGCGATCGCGGTCATCGCGGCGCCCGACGACCTGACCCGCGACGTGGACACGTGGGAAGATCTGGAAGAGGCCCGGCAGCGGGCCGCGCACCTCGAGGAGTCGCCATGACCGAGCAGTCCCGCACCCTTCCGCCCGAGGCCCTCGACGAGTGGGCGGCGGCGCTGCGCGAGCGATTCGGCCTCGCCCCCGAAGACCTGCCCGTGGCGCTGATCCTCGAGCTCGCGCGCGATGTCGCCATCGGGGTCGCGCGCCCGGCGGCGCCGTTCAGCGCGTTCGCCGCAGGCCTCGTCGCCGGCCGCGCGGGCGGATCGCCCGAAGACACCACCGCAGCGGTCAAGGCCATCACCGAGATGGCCGCGACCTGGGAGCACGAGCGCTGATGGCCGTCGTCCGGTACTTCGCCGCGGCCCACGAGGCGACGGGGCTCGACACCGAGCGCCGGTCCGAGCCGACGCTGGGCGCTCTGCGCGAGGCGGTCTCGGCGGCCTACCCCGGCCTCGGCGGCATCCTCCCCCGTTGCGCGGTGCTCGTCGGCGGCTCACGCGTCGCCGACGACACGCCCCTCGCCGCCGACGACCTCGTCGACGTGCTGCCGCCCTTCGCCGGCGGCTGATCCCAGCACAACATCGGAACGATCCGACGACACACCGACAACGGATGCCGCGAACCGGCGCGTCGGCGAAGACCTCCGATTCTGTGCTCGGGGGCGAGCAACGGGCCGGAAGCGCTCAGCCGCCGAGGCCGAGCCAGGTGGCGGTGCCGTCGGACTCGACCTGCTTCTTCCACACGGGGAGGTCGGTCTTGATCGTCTCGATGAGCGTGCGGCACACCTCGAACGCCTCGGCCCGGTGCGCGGAGGCGACCGCGATGACGACGGCCGCGTCGCCGACCCCGAGCGTGCCGACCCGGTGCGAGACGGCGACCAGTGCGCCGGTGGCCCCGATCGCTGCGGCGGCGAGGCGGGTCAGCGTCTGTTCGGCGTCGGGGTGGGCGGAGTATTCGAGGGCGACCACGGCGGTGGCGGCATCCGGATCATGATCGCGAACGCGACCGACGAACGTCGTGACGGCGCCCATATGCGCGTCGTCGACGGCGCGCAGGTGCGCGTCGAGGTCCAGCGGCTCGGCGCTGATCGCCGCGACCCGCACCGCGTTCGTCGCGACGGTCATCAGTGGTCGCTCCCGCCGAGCTGGTCGAGCACGTGACGCGCGACCGACAGCACCACCGGCATCCCCGACGCGACGCCGGCCGGCGAGCCGGGCAGGTTGACGACGAGCGCCCCGTGCGGGTCGACGACACCGGCGAGACCCCGCGTCAGCATGCCGGCGGGCTTCTCGGACGCGCCGCGCCGGCGCAGCTCCTCGGCGATGCCGGGGATCTCGCGTGTCACGACGCGCGACGTGCCCTCGGGCGTCTGATCACGCGGTGAGACGCCGGTGCCGCCGGTCGTGATGATGAGCTTGACTCCGGCGACGATCTCGACGGTGAGCGCGCGCTCGACGCTGTCGGCGCCGTCGGGCACGACGACCGCGTCGTCGCAATCGAACCCGGCCTCACGGAGGGCGGCGACCGCGATCGGCCCGCTCTCGTCGGCCCGCGCGCCGGTGGCCGAGCGGTCCGAGACGGTGACGACGGCGGCTCGGATCATGGCTTCAGCCTAGGCGCATGACGTCATGCGCGGCGCTCCAGGCGCACCACCACCGACTTCGATGTGGGGGTTCCCGAGACGTCGGCGACCGAGTCCAGCGGCACGAGCACGTTCGTCTCGGGGTAGTACGCCGCGGCGTTGCCCCGGGGCGTCGAGTAGGCGACGATCCGGAACTCCTCGGCCCGACGCTCCTCGACACTGCCGCCCGGGGTGGTCCACTCCGACACCAGGTCGACGATGTCGTCCTCGGCGAACCCGAGCTGCTGGATGTCCTTCGCGTTCACCAGCACCACCCGGCGGCCGTCGTGGATGCCGCGGTACCGGTCGTCCTTGCCGTAGATCGTGGTGTTGTACTGGTCGTGCGAGCGCAGCGTCTGCAGCAGCAGCCGACCCCGCGGGATGCGCGGGTACTCGAGCGGGTTGGCCGTGAACCGGGCCTTGCCGTCGACGGTCGCGAACCGGCGCGCATCGCGCGGGCCGTTCGGCAGGTGCAGCGTGCGGCCCTTGTCGATGCGCTCCTCGTAGCCCTCGAACCCCGGGACGACCCGCTCGATGTGGGAGCGGATGAGCGCGTAGTCGGCCTCGAGCGCTGCCCAGTCGGCGTGCGGGACGTTGGCCGCTTCGACAAGCTCAGCGACCGGAGGGTGCGCCTCGGCGGGATCCGTTCGGTGGGCCTGCGCCGCCTCTTCGGTGGGCGTGCGCTCCGGGTAACCGCGATCGTGTCGCGCGGGGTCAGCGGCCGCCTCGGTCGCGAAGGCGGGCGTCGGCGAGGCGGTGCCGGAGCCGAACACCAGCGCGCTCAGCCGGGCGACGATCGCGACCTCGCTGAGCAGTTCCTCCGACGGCGGGGCGAGCCGGCCGCGCGAGGCGTGCACGGCGCCCATCGAATCCTCGACGGTGACCCGCTGCTCGGCGCCGCCGCGACGGTCGCGGTCGGTGCGGCCCAGTGTCGGCAGGATCAGCGCACGGCGCCCGGTGACCACGTGCGAGCGGTTGAGCTTCGTCGAGACGTGCACCGTCAGCCCCACCTGAGCCATGCCAGCCTCCACCACCCGGGTGTCGGGGGTGGCCGAGACGAAGTTGCCGCCCATGCTCATGAAGAACCGCACGCGGCCGTCGCGCATCGCGCGGATCGCCTGCACGGTGTCGAAGCCGTGCTCGCGCGGGGCCGCGAACCCGAACTCGGCGTCCAGCGCGTCGAGGAAGGCGGTCGACGGCTTCTCGTAGATGCCCACGGTCCGGTCGCCCTGCACGTTCGAGTGACCGCGGACCGGGCAGAGGCCTGCTCCGGAGCGCCCGATGTTTCCCTGCAGCAGCAGCACGTTCACGATCTCGCGCAAGGTGGGCACCGAGTGCTTGTGCTGGGTCAGTCCCATCGCCCAGCACACGATCGTCGCCCTCGACCGCCGGACCGCCTCGCCCACGCGCCGCAGCCCCTTCTCGGGGATGCCGGTGGCCTTCACGAGCTCGGGCCACGAGGCATCCGTCATCGCCTGCCGGTAGGCGTCGAAGCCGCTCGTGTGCTCCGCGATGAAGTCGTCGTCGAGGACGCCGCCGTCGGCGGCCTCGGCCTCGAGCAGGTGCTTGCCGATCGCCTGGAACAGCGCCTGGTCACCGCCGAGGCGGATCTGCACGAACGCGTCGGCGAGCTTGGTGCCGCCGAAGGCCACGCCGCGGACGGTCTGCGGGTTCTCGAAGCGGATGAGCCCCGCCTCGGGCAGCGGGTTCACCGCGATGATCGTGGCGCCGCGCTGCTTGGCCTTCTCGAGCGCCGACAGCATCCGCGGGTGGTTCGTGCCGGGGTTCTGACCGGCGACGATCAGCAGGTCGGCCTCGTGGACGTCTTCGATCGAGACAGTGCCCTTGCCGATGCCGATCGTCTCCGTCAGCGCCGAGCCGCTGGACTCGTGGCACATGTTCGAGCAGTCCGGCAGGTTGTTCGTGCCGACGCCGCGCACCAGCAGCTGGTACAGGAAGGCAGCCTCGTTGGAGGTGCGGCCCGAGGTGTAGAAGACCGCTTCGTCAGGGTCGTCCAGCGCGCGCAGCTCGTCGGCCACGAGCGCCAGCGCGTCGTCCCACGAGATCGGGCGGTAATGGGTGTCGCCCTCGTCGAGGATCATCGGGTGGGTCAGGCGGCCCTGCTGGCCGAGCCACCAGTCGTCGTGCGCGCGGAGCTGGTCGAGCGAGTGGGTGGCGAAGAACTCCGGGCCGACGCGGCGCAGCGTCGCCTCCTCGGCGACGGCCTTCGCACCGTTCTCACAGAACTCCGCGATGTGGCGCTTGTCTTCTTCGGGCCAGGCGCATCCGGGGCAGTCGAAGCCGTCCTTCTGGTTGACCCGGCGCAGGGTCTGCACGGATCGCGCGACGCCCATCTGCTCATTCGCGTACTCCAGGGCATGCAGCACCGCGGGAACGCCGACCGCGACCTTCTTGGGCCGCGACACATGCACGCGCGTCTCGTCGATGTCGCTCTTCGGAGGCTTCGTCGCCATGCCTCCAGGCTAAGCCTCGGGAGGCTTCCTGGCGCCGCTGCGGGGCTGTGCCGCAGGGGCTGCCACAGGAGAACCGGCGTTCCAGAGGAGCGAAACACCCGCAATGTCCTGCATAACCCCCGTTCCCCTGCGGAAGGGGATGACGGATGCCGCGGCCCGCCGCACCTCGCCCGCCCAGGGCGTCAGGGCAGTTCGTCGAGGATGCCCTGCAGGGTCGCGGCATCGGCCTCGGCCTGCCGCAGCACCTGCGCGGCCGACTCCACCACCGCCGGGTGCGGATCGCCCTCGAGGATCAGCGTCACCAAGGCGATCATCCCGGCGTTCTGCGCCTGGACGATCTCGGCGAAGCGCCGCTCGGCCGCGGGGTGCTGCGCGTCCACCAGCCCCTGCAGCGCGCTCCATGCCGGCATGCCGGGCATCTGCGCGTGGTCGGCGCCGTGACCCGCGCACGGGCCCTCGTCGGGCGGCTCGAGGGGGCGCGCATCCGCCCAGGAGACGTACCACTCGCGCAGATCCTCGAGTTCGTCCTCGTTCCGCTGCACGATGCCCTGCGCGAACCCGCTCGCCCCGGCATCCAGTCCGTCCTTGCGCAGCAGCGTCTGTGCGAGTTCCTGCTCCTCAACGCGGTAGTAGATCATCGCCTCGACGTAGCAGTAGTCGTCGGCCGTCACCGGCGCGGACGCCGACGGCGACGCCGAGGCGGCGGGCGCGGCATCCGTCGTCCGTCCTGCCGTCGAGGCGAGCGCCAGCCCGATGCCGGCCGCGGCGGTCGCCAGAGCGAGCGTCAGCGCGACGATGGCGACGGCTCTGCGGCGCACGGAGACCTTTCGGGGTGAGGACGGATCCTCCCCGCCCGCGCAGCGCACGCCACGCGGCCCGAAGCTGGCGGGCGCGGGGACTCGGGGGCCTCAGCGCCTGCCGGTGCCGAAGATCCCGCGGATCACTCCCCCCAGTATCGTCTGCGTCGACTTGGAGTTCAGAATCTGCTCGATCGGCGACTTCTGCGCCGACCGCGAGGTGCGGCTCGTGCCGGCCGTCTTCTTCAGCAGCCGCTCGTACTCCTGCTGCGCCTTCTTCTCCGCCGCGGCGCTCGCCCTGTCGGCGGCCGCCTGCTGCTTGTCGATCGCGGCCTTCTGCTTGGCGTACTCGGCGTCGGCCCTCGCCTTCGCGAGCGCCGCCTCCTCGGCTGCGGCGGCGTCGTCGGCGGCCTTCATCTTCGCGGTGAGCACCTCGCGGGCCGACTCGCGGTCGATCGCCGTGCCGTACTTCGCCAGCAACGGCGACGCCTTCACCGCGGCCTCGATCGCCGGGTCGGGCGTCGGCGACATCAGGCCCTGCGGCGCGCGCAGCCGGGTCCAGGCGACCGGTGTGGGGGCGCCCTTCTCACTCATCACCGTGACGATCGCCTCGCCGGTGCCGAGCTCCTGCAGCACGCGCTCGAGGTCGTAGCCCGACTTGGGATAGGTGCCGACGGTGGCGCGCAGCGCCTTGGCGTCGTCGGGTGTGAACGCCCGCAGCGCGTGCTGCACGCGCGAGCCGAGCTGCGCGAGCACGTCGGACGGCACGTCCTTCGGGGTCTGCGTCACGAAGAACACCCCGACGCCCTTCGAGCGGATCAGCCGCACCGTCTGCACGATCGCCGACAGGAAGTCCTTCGACGCGTCCTTGAAGAGCAGGTGCGCCTCATCGAAGAAGAAGACGAGCTTCGGCTTGTCGGCATCGCCGACCTCGGGGAGGATCTCGAACAGCTCGGCCAGCAGGTACATCAGGAAGGTCGAGAACAGCTCGGGCTTGTCGATGACCCCTGGCACCTCGAGCAGGCTGATGATGCCGCGACCGTCGGGCGCCGTGCGGATGAAGTCCGCGACGTCGAACTCGGGCTCGCCGAAGAAGACGTCGGCCCCGGCATCCGCGAAGGTGATCAGCTCGCGCAGGATCACGCCCGCTGTCGCCGCCGACAGCCCGCCCAGCTCTTTGAGCTCGGCCTTGCCCTCGTCGCTGGTGAGGTGAGTGAGCACGGCGCGGAGGTCCGACAGGTCGACGAGGGCGAGGCCGTTGGCGTCGGCGTAGTGGAACACCAGGCCGAGGCTCGACTCCTGCGTCGCGTTGAGGCCCAGCACCTTGCTCAGCAGCAGCGGCCCGAAGCCCGAGACGGTCGCGCGCACGGGCACGCCCTTGCCGACGCCGCCCAGCGCGAAGTACTCGGTCACCGACGCCTCGGGCTTCCAGTCCTGCCCGATCGCCTGCGTGCGCGCGAACAGCTTCTCGCTCGGCTCACCCGGGGTCGCGACTCCCGAGAGGTCGCCCTTGATGTCGGCCGCGAACACCGGCACGCCCTTGGCCGCCAGCTGCTCGGCGAGCCCCTGCAGCGTGCGCGTCTTGCCGGTGCCGGTCGCGCCGGCGACGAGGCCGTGGCGGTTCATCATGCCGAGCGGGATGCGGATCTGCGCCGACGGCACAGGGTCGGTGTTGAGGAGGGCGCCGAGATCGAGGGTCTGCGTGGCGGCGTCGAACGTGTAGCCGGCGGTGATCTTCTGGATCTCTTCAGGTTTCAGGGGGCCGGTGTGGGTTGTCGGGCCGGTGTGGGTTGTCGGGGCGGGTTGCGTTGCGGAGGCGGTTGGGTGGGGGGTTCGCTCCTGCGTCGGCCGGGGTACCGTCGGCGCTCCCGCGGGCCCTGGGGTCGCGGCGACCGGGGGCTCGCCGGGGGCGGCCGCGACGGAGGTGTCGGTCTGTGCGGGTGCGTCGGGCTCAGCGGCGGGTGAGGCCGGTTCCTGCGGGGCGGGCTGGGCGGGGGCCGCCGGGGTGGAGGGCGTGCCGGTGGCTCTGGCCTTTGCGGCGGCGGCCTCGGCGGCGGCCAGGGCGGCGCGCGCCTGCGCGGCCTTGAGCTGGGCCTCGGCGGCCTCGGCTTCGGCGCGGAGACGCGCCAGTTCCGCCTCGGCCGCGGCGACGGCCGGATCGATCGCGGTGGAGTCGGGCGCGGGCGAATCGGGCGCGGCGGCGGTCATGCGCTCAGCCTAGTCAGCGGCTTTTGGCCACGGCATCCGCCCGCTCCCGCGTCAGCGGCACCGCGAACGCGGCCGCGACCAGCAGCGCGGCACCCGCCCCGAGCAGGGCGCCGCCGACGGTGTCGCTCAGCCAGTGCGCGTGGAGGTAGGTGCGGCTGAATGCCATGAGCACCACCCAGACGCCTCCCACGATCGCGACCCAGACCCGCGGGAAGATCACGAACGCCGCCACCGCGATCGTCGCCGCATTCGCGACGTGACCCGACGGGTACGAGCCGAAGTCGGCCACGATGAGGATGTCTTCGGGCCGCACCCGGCCGAACAGGTGCTTGAGCAGCTGCACGCCGGCGGCCGAGACGGCCTCCGCGGCGAGGAAGTAGGCCGCGGCCCATGGCCTGCGCACCAGGACGAGCGCGATGGCACCGCCGATCGGCACGGCCAGCACACCGAACCACCCGCCGCCCACCCAGTCCATGAACTGGCAGAACGCCGTGACCACCGGGTGGAAGAGGTTCGCGACCAGGGCGTTCCAGCCGAGGTCGACGGCGAACGGCTCCTCACCCCTGCTGAAGATCCACCAGCCGAGGAGGCACGCGAACAGCACGAGGGCGCCACCCGCTGCGAGATACCAGACGACGGACGTCCTCACCCGCCGCTCTGCCGAGGTCGTCATCGCCCCATTGTGCCCGCCGCGGCCCGATTCCGGGCGCCACTTGCCGGAGTCGGGCAGGATGTGGCAATGGGAATCGTCGTGGACGCGGTACGCGCGGTGATCGCGCCGCTCACTCGCACCCGGGTCTTCCGCCGGATCATCGGCCCGGTCTTCCTGCCGCCGGTCGAGCGCCTCGTCGCCCGGATCTCGCGCGGACGCGTGCAGCTGAGCGCGCTGCTGGTGCCCTCCCTCGTCCTGCACACGACCGGCGCGAGGTCGGGCGAGCCGCGCGACGTGCCGCTGATGTACACGGCCGACGGCCACGGACGTGCGATCGTCGCCGGCACGAACTTCGCCGGGCAGCGGCATCCGGCGTGGACCGCCAATCTGCTCGCCCACCCCGACGCGGCCATCACCGTCCGCGGTCGCCGCATGCCCGTGCGGGCGACGCCGATCCCCGACCACGAGCGCGACGCCGCGTGGGCGACGATCGAACGGCAGTGGCCGGGGTACCGCAACTACGAGCGCGAGTCGGGGCGCACGGTGCGGCTGTTCCGCCTCCAGCCGGTGCGCGACGCGGAGCGCTGAGCCCGGAGCACGGGACGCGCAACGCGGACAGTGGGACGGCTCGCGGCGCCTCGCACCGCCACGCGGTTCAGGGCGCGAGGCTCAGGGAGCGAGGCGCTCCACGGTACGGGGCCGCACGATCAGCCACAGCGACAGCACGCCGACGACGGCGCAGCCGACCATGACCGAGGCCATCGTCGTGGCCGTGATGCCGGCATCCCTCGCGATCCACCCGACGAGCGGCGAGATCAGGCCGGCCACGCCGAAGTTCGTCGCTCCGACGATCGACTGCGCGGTGCCGGCGGCCTTGCCGTGGCGGTCGAGCGCGAGCACCTGCACGCAGGGGAACGTGAACCCGCACGCCGTCATGAAGAAGAACAGCGGCACCATCGTGCCCCAGATGCCGAAGCCCAGCTGGTCGGTGACGATGATGGCGGATGCCGCGACCACGAGCACCGCCGTCGACCACGCCATCACCCACTGCGGGCCGAAGCGGGCGGCGAGCCGCGACGCCGTCTGCACGCCCAGGACGACGCCGAGCGAGTTCACGGCGAAGAGCAGGCCGTACTGCTGCGCGTTGAAGCCGTACTCCTGCTGGAACAGGAACGACGAGCTCGAGAGGTACGAGAACAGGCCCGAGAAGGTCATGCCGCCGATGATGAGCACGCCGATGAAGACGCGGTCGCTGAAGACGCTGCGATAGCGCTGCCACACGGTGGTGGCGCCCTTCTCGTGCCGGCGGGCCGGCGGCAGCGTCTCGGGCAGGAGCACGATCGCCGAGACGAGCATGACCGCGCCGTACACGGCCAGCACGACGAAGATGCCGCGCCAGGGCATGACCGCCAGGAGCGCCGAGCCGACCAGCGGCGCGAGCACCGGCGCGACGCCCGACACGAGCGCGAGGCGCGACAGCATGACCACCAGGCGACGGCCGCCGAACAGGTCGCGCACGATGGCGGCCGCGACGACTCCGCCGGCGGCGGCACCCGCCCCCTGCAGCACGCGCGCGACCGAGAGCAGCTCGAGCGTGGGGGCGAGCGCGGCGGCGGTGCTCGCGAGCACGTGGAGCGCCGTGACCGACAGCAGCGGCACGCGCCGGCCGACCTTGTCGCTGAGCGGCCCGACGATCAGCTGGCCGAGCGCGAAGCCGATCATCGTGCCCGTGAGCGTCAGCTGGATCGCGGCCGCCGTGGTGTCGAAGTCGGCCTCGAGCACCGGGAAGGCCGGCAGGTACAGGTCGATCGTGAACGGGCCGAGTGCCGTGAGCGCGCCGAGCAGGATGATGTAGAGCACCCGGCGGCGGTGCGGGATCGAGTCCCCGGGGTGCAGGACGATGGGCGCCGTCGCGGGGTTGCTCCCCAGCGTGCGGATGGCGCCCGTCGAGGTCGGATGCGGCGCGGGCTCAGCGGGGCGGCGGTCTTCGGGCTTCTGGACGGGGACGGAGGCGGTGTCGAGCAACAGTGGACTTCGTTTCGTGGCGAGAGTTTCGACGGGGAGCGCTGGCGAGGAGGAACCGCACGGGGCCGGAAGCCGGTCGTGGTGCGCGGAACGGGAGGGGTGGCGGACCGAGAGACGCGGACGATCCGGCGCTGCCGATCGACGCCGTCATCCGCACGACCGACCTGAAGGAAGGTCGAATCGATTCGAGTACCCATGATAACGGATGCCGCGCCGCACCCTGCAAGCGCCTTCCCAGCAGGCACCGCTGGCAGGCGCCCGCCGCTGTCGGCGCCTTCCCAGGGCCGGGACACATGCGCTCGCATAGGATGAGGGCAACCCGCCACCCGCTTTCCGCGGCACGCGCCGGGCGCCCAGACCCCTGTTCAAGAACGGCAGAGATCACGAGCATGACCCCGACCTCCGACGACAAGCGCAAGAGCGGCAACCCCGCGACTCAGGCGAAGATCGACCTCACTGTCAAGCAGCAGCGCGAGCAGAAGCGCCAGGAGAAGCTGGCCGAGTACCAGAAGCAGCTCGCCAAGCGCCGGCGCAGCAAGCTGGTGTGGTGGATCGTCGGCTCGACCGCCGCGGTGCTCGTGGTGGGGGCCATCGTCGCCTCCATCGTCTTCGCGCCGGCGCCCGCGCCGAGCTACGCCCGCGGAGACGGCGACGGCAGCGGTATCGAGGGCGTCGAGACCTTCACCAACACCGCCAACCACGTCGACACCGCGGTGGACTACCCGCAGACGCCCCCGGCCGGCGGCGACCACAACGCTGCCTGGCTGAACTGCGGCGTCTACACCGAGCCGGTGCCCAACGAGAATGCGGTGCACTCCCTCGAGCACGGCGCCGTGTGGATCACGTACGACCCGGCCCAGGTGACCGACGAAGACATCGCGGCCCTCGAAGACGAGCTCCCGTCCACGTACACGCTGCTCACGCCGTACCCCGACATGGACACCCCGATCGCCGTCAGCGCGTGGAACGCCCAGCTGAAGGTCGACTCCGCCGACGACCAACGGATCGCGGAGTTCATCCAGGCGTACTGGAACAGCACCAACGCCCCCGAGCCGGGCGCGGCCTGCACCGGCGCGTTCGAAGCTCCCGGCAAGAAGTAGGCCCGACATGACGGACGAGCCATCGGCGGGAGGCTCCCGGCGGTGGTTCGTCGTCACCGTCGCACTCATCCTCATCGCCGGCCTCGCCTTCGCGGTGGGACGCTTCTCGACGTTCGGCACACAGGGCGGCGCGGCCACTCCCGGGACGAGCTCGCCCGAGGCCGGGTTCTCGCGCGACATGCAGGTGCATCACGCGCAGGCCATCGAGATGGCGATGGAGATCTACCGCAAGACCGACGACAGCGAGCTGCGGATCCTCGCCTACGACATCGCCACCGGGCAGGCCGGCCAGCGCGGTCAGATGTACGACTGGCTCGTGCAATGGGGACTCCCCCAGGCCGGCGGTCCCATGATGCAGTGGATGGAGGCCTCCGAGGCCGGCCACGCGCACGGCGCCACCTCCTCGGAGCCGATGAGCGACGAAGAAGCGCACGCCGCGATGGGCATGGCCTCGGCGGACGAGATCGCAGCGCTCGAGGCCGCCACGGGCCAGGAGGCCGACTGCCGGTTCCTCACCCTCATGATCCGCCACCACGAGGGCGCCATCCCGATGGCCGAGGCGCTGCTCGAACTCGGCAGCGACGGGCGCGCCCTCGAGGTCGCCGAGGCGATCAAGAACGGGCAGACGGCCGAGATTGACGCGATGCGCTCCATCCAGGACCGCCTCGGCTGCGCCGCCTGACGCGCCCGTCCGCGGACGCCTGCGGGCCAGCGCCGCCCCTCGGCACGCGCAGGGATGACGGATGCCGCGGGCCGGCGCCGAAGCGCCCGCCCGCGGCATCCGTCACTACTCGGTCTTTCAGCCCTTCGTGCTGCCCGCGAGGAGTCCGCGGACGAAGAACCGCTGCAGCGACAGGAACACGACCAGCGGCACCACGAGGGCGATGAACGCGCCCGCCGTGAGCAGGAACCAGTCCTGACCGCGGTTTCCGGTCATCTCGGCGAGGAGTTTCGTGATCGGCGCCACATTGCCGTCGGCGAAGATGAGGGCGACCAGCAGGTCGTTCCACACCCACAGGAACTGGAAGATCGCCACCGACGCGATCGCCGGCATCGTGAGCGGCAGGATGATCCGGAAGAAGATCTGCCCGTGACCCGCGCCGTCGACCCGCGCCGCCTCGATCACCTCACCCGGGATCTCCGACACGAAGTTATGCAGCAGGAAGATCGCCAGCGGCAGCGCGAAGATCGTGTGGGCGATCCACACCTGCGCGTAGCCGGCCGAGCCGATGGCCTGGATCACCGGGATGCCGAAGATCGTGCCGCGCGAGAACAGCTGCAGCAGCGGGATCAGCGCCATCTGGATCGGGACGATCTGCAGGGCGAACACCAGGATGAACAGGATGTTCTTGCCCCGGAAGTCCATCCACGCGAACGCGTAGGCCGCGAGCAGCGCGATCGAGATCGGGATGATCGTGGCCGGGATCGTGATCGCGAACGAGTTGACGAACGCCTGCGCCATCGTGAGCTGGCTGTTGCCCGCCTGGAGCGCCGTCGCGTAGTTCTCGAGCGTCCAGCCCCAGTTCTCGAAGACGGTCCACCAGCCCGTGGTCTGGATGAGCTCCCGCGGACGGAACGAGCTGATCAGCAGGCCGAAGGTGGGGATCGTCCAGAGGATCGCGATGATCAGCGCGGCGAGCGTCGCCCAGCGCGACGTCAGCCGGCGCTTGGTCTTGCCGAACATGTCGCGATCGGCTCTGCGGGCTCCGCGTGCGAGCTCCTTCTTGCCCTCTTCGTCGATCGGCAGATCGACCGGCATCACCGCGCTCATCACCGCACCTCCCTCTGCTTCTTGAGCTGGATCGCGTTGTAGATCACGATCGGCAGCACCAGCACGAACAGGATCACCGCGAAGGCGGCCGAGCGCCCTGCTTCGAAGCTGCGGAACTGGGTGTACATCTCGTTCGCGATGACCGAGGTGTTGTTGTTGCCGCCGGTCATCGTGCGCACGATGTCGAACACCTTCAGCGAGGCGATCGAGATCGTGGTCAGGACCACGATGAGCGCGGGCCGGATGCCCGGGACGATGACGTTGATGAAGCGCTGCCAGCCGTTGGTGCCGTCGAGCTCCGCCGCCTCGATCTGCTCGGTGGGCACGCCCTTGATGGCGGCGGACAGGATCACCATCGCGAAACCGGTCTGGATCCAGATGAGGACGACGATCAGGAACAGCGTGTTCCAGGGCTCGACCGCGAGGAAGTTCACGGGCGTGCCGCCGAACCACACGATCACCTGGTTGAGGAAGCCGATCTGCTCCTGATCGGCGGGCCGCGCGGTGTACATGAAGCGCCAGATGATCGAGGCGCCCACGAACGAGATCGCCATCGGCATGAAGACGAGGATCTTGTAGTACCGCTCGCCGCGGGTCTTGTCGATGAAGTACGCGTACGCGAGGCCGGCGATCGTCGACACCGCCGGCGCGATCAGCACCCACACGATCGTGTTCACGATGACCCGGACGTTCTGCTCCTGCGAGAAGATCCAGACGAAGTTGTCCCACCCGACGAACGCGGTGCCGCGGGAGTTCATGAAGGCCTGGAACATCGTCTGGATCGTCGGCACGATCAGGCCGACCAGCAGCAGCAGGATCGCCGGCGTCAGGAAGCCGAACAGCTGGAAGAGCGACCCCTCGCCGCCCCTGGCCCGCTTGTCGAGGAAGAAGAAGAGCAGGCCCAGCACCGCCGCGGCGGCGATGGCCCACTGATACGACTGCAGGAACCAGAGGAAGAGGGCGGGAAATGCCACGCACGCCGCCAGCCGGATGTACGTGTACATGCGACCGGGGCGAGTGGCGATCTCGACGAAGAACAGGATGAGCGCGACCACGAGCAGGAACACCCCGACGATGACGAGGATCTCCAGCCACGGGTTGAGCGTGCTCACCCATCTCAGGAAGGCGGACATGGGTACCTTTCGGGTGCGACGTCGGCGCTGACGTGTGCAGCGGGAGGGAGAAGGGGCCGCCGCCGTGCGGCGGCGGCCCCGTTCAGAAGCGGGCGGGCGTTACTCCGCCGGCCAGCCGGACTCGATCTGCTCCAGCACCGTGTCGAGCGGAGTGCCGTTCACATAGTCGACCATCCCCTTGAAGAACGTGCCCGCGCCGACCGCACCCGGCATCAGGTCGGATGCGTCGAAGCGGAACGTGGTGTCTTCGCTCTGCAGGATCGCGATGGCCTCCTGCAGGATGGGGCTGGACGCGCTCTCGGGGTCGAGACCCTTGTTGGCGCTGATGACGCCGCCGAGGCTGACCCGGTTGTTCGCCCACTCGGGGCTCGAGAGGAACTCCTGCACCTTCACGGTCGCCTCGTCGTCGCTGAACGCCGCGACGATCTCGCCGCCGCCGGTCACCACGTCGCCCGCGGACTCGCCGCCGGCCTCGTACGGCGGGAGGAGGAAGGCCCAGATGTCGCCGTCCTCTCCGACCTCAGCGCCGGCGTCGACCAGGAAGCCGTCGAAGAACGACGCCTGGTGGTGCAGGGCGCACGATCCGTCGGCCATCGCAGCCGCCGGGTCGGTGCCGAACGGGGTCGTCGGAATCGTGTCGATACCGCCGAAGCCCGCGTTGACGTACTCGCCGTTGAGGGCGATCTTGCCGAACTCCTCGAACGCCGACTTGATCTGCGGGTCGGTGAAGGGGATCTCGTTGGCGATCCACTGGTCGTAGACCTCGGTGCCGGATTGGCGCAGCACGATGTCTTCGACCCAGTCGGTGCCGGGCCAGCCCGTCGCGGCATCGGACTGGAAGCCGATGCACCACGGTGCGGTCCCGAGGTCGGCCTGGGCCTGCGCGGTCAGGTCGAGCACGCCCTGCCAGTCGGTCGGGACCTCCCAGCCGTGTTCGGCGAACTGCGACGGCGAGTACCAGACCCACCCCTTCACGCTGGCCATCAGCGGCGCGCCGTACAGCGTGCCGTCGACGGTGCCGTAGCCGGCCCAGTCCTCACTCCAGTACTCCGCCACGTTGTCGGCGACGCCCTGCGGGGCAGGCAGGATCAGGTCGCGGCTGGCCATGTCGGCCATGAGACCCGGCTGCGGGAAGATCGCGAGGTCGGGCGGCGTGCCGCCCTGCGCGCGAACAGCGATCTGCGCCTCGAACTCCTTCGACCCCTCGTACTGGATGTCGATGTCGTTCTCTTCCTCCCAGTCGGCCCAGGACTCCTCGAGCAGCTCCTGCTCGGGAGCGACGATCGTGCCGTAGACGGTGACGACGTTCTCGCCACCCTCCTCGCCGCCGCCGCCGCCGTCGTCGACGCCCGGTCCGCCCGTGCATCCGACGAGCACCAGGCCCGTCGTTCCGGCCAGGGCGACAGCCGCGATGACGCGGCCTCGTGTCGATGTCTTCATGCGTCCTCCTCTTTGAGCTCCGCGGACCGACTGCTGTTCCCGGACCGCGTGCGAACTTCGGGAACCGATTCCATGCCCACGGTAGGGGATGCCGCCAGGCCGCACAATGACCGAGGGTCACAACTCGGTAAACGCCCGAAGCGGGGTGGTGCGCGGACCGCGTTCACGGCACAATGAGCGCTGGAACCGGTTCCAGATTTCCGGGCGACGGCGAGGTCGCCGGGCACGAGGAGGACCCGATGGCGGGCATCGCCGACGTCGCCCGGCTGGCAGGCGTCTCGAAATCGACGGCTTCGCGGGCGCTCACGGGAGCCGGGTACGTCTCCGAGGCGACGCGGACGCGCGTGAGGGATGCCGCCGCCTCGCTGGGCTACGTCCCGACGACGTCCGCGGTCAGTCTGGTGACCGGCCGCACTCAGACCGTCGGCGTCGTGATGCCTTCGCTCGACCGCTGGTTCTTCACCCAGGTGCTCGAGGGGATCCAGGACGCCCTCCTCGAGCGCCGCTACGACCTGGCCCTCTACGGCGCGCGCCCCGAGTCCGCTGCTCGTCGCGAGATGTTCGAGCACTTCCTCGCGCGGAAGAGATTCGACGGGCTCATCGCGGTGGGGATCGAACCCAACGCCCGCGAGCTGGAGCGACTGGTCGCGTTCGGGAAGCCCGTCGTGGCGGTGGGCGGCTACGACATCGGCACCAACGCCGTCTCGATCGACGACGGAGCGGCCGCCCGGATCGCGACCGACCACCTGATCGGACTCGGGCATCGCGAGATCGTCTTCCTGGGCGGCGATCCCGACGGCCGCCACACGAGCTTCAGCGACGGTCGCCGGCTGGACGGATACCTCGCGGCGATGCGCGAGGCCGGGATCGAGGCATCCGCTCGGCATCTCCCCTCCGAGGTGACGCTGCCGGGAGGGTACGCCGCAGCCGTGGACCTTCTCGGCGACCGCCGCACCCGCCCCACCGGGATCATCGGCGTATG
Organism: Microbacterium hibisci; assembly: GCF_015278255.1. GTDB lineage: Bacteria > Actinomycetota > Actinomycetes > Actinomycetales > Microbacteriaceae > Microbacterium > Microbacterium hibisci. Next base: position 555,373 of record NZ_JADIJC010000002.1, on the reverse strand, counting down.
CGACGAGGTGGCGGTCGGCGCCATCATCGCGGCGCGGCGTCTCGGGATCCGCGTGCCCGAACGGCTGAGCGTCGTCGGCATCGACGACCACTCCTATGCCGACATGTTCTCGCTGACGACGCTGCAGCAGCGCCCGCACCAGCAGGGGCGCGCGGCGGTGCAGCTGCTCATGTGGCAGCTCGACGATCCCGGCGCGTCGACGCACCGGCTCTACGAGTCGTCGCCGCTCGTGGTGCGCAACTCCACCGCGCCGGTGGACGACGACGCGTCCGCGGTCATCGGGGTCGGCAGGCTGGGCTCGCCCTGACGCTGCGTGTCAGAGCGCGCCGAGGTCTCGGACCGTCCGGGCATCCCAGGCGACGCGCTCGACGCCCCGCGCCGGCGCGAGCCGCGTGAGACCGGTGTGGGTCGGGATGGGCGTGCTCAGCACCACGATGCCGGGACCGCCCGCGTCGACATGGCGGCCGCGTCGGCGAAGACGTGCGTGGAGGAGGGAACGTCGCCGCCGCCCCGGGGGGTCGGCGACGGCGACGAGTTCGAGATCGGCGGCGCGCCGGAGCAACGCATCGAATGGCTGCGGCCGTGACGCCGGCCACGCCGACGCGGAGCCGTGGGTCACAGGCTCGCCTCGGCGCGCAGCGACGGGAGCGCCGCTTCGACGGCAGCGGCGTCGGGAAGCTCTTCGTCGAGGACGAAGGCCGTCAGCTCGAGACCGAGCTCGCCGCCCTCCGGGATGGTGCGCGGTTCATCCCACGCCACCGACGGTCCCGCGCCGAGATACTCCGCGAAGCGGACGAACCACGGCAGCGCGTCGTCGCCCTGCGTCAGGATGACCGACGTGCCGCGCTCGGGGAAGGTGAACGCCAACCACGGCGTCACCGCGCCGTGCACCTCGCGCTCGGTGTCGCCCGCCGGGCTGAACACCCGCGCGATCTCGGGCGCGAACCGCCAGAAGATGCCGCCGTAGCCGGCGCCCTCGCGACCGTTGGTCGCGGGCGAGCCGAAGGTGATGGCGTCGAGCGTGGCCTTGAGGTGGCTGCGCCACCGCAGCGCCCACCCGTTCGCGAGCTCCGCGGAGCGCAGTTCGCGCACCTCGACCAGCTGCGTCGTGCCGCGTTCGTCGACCCAGCTGAGCCGCTCGTCGAGGGAGTGGCCGTCGATGTGGAGGCGATCCCGCCGCTGCCGGCCGTGATTGGGGACCATGATCGAGCCCTCGCCGCGCACGTACGTGCGACCACCCCAGTACGAGGTGCCGTTGACGTCGGCGATGGCGAGGCTGACGCCGAGGTGGTGGGGGTGGTCGGTCGGCTCGGTGACGGTGAGCGGCGTGCCGGTCCGCGAGATCACGGCGTCGAGGTACGGCCGTGGCGACAGCACCGAGTCGACGTTCGCACCCTCCTCGTACTGGGCCACCACGGTCGAGCCCAGCCGGAGCACGGGACGGGCCGGACCCACCCAGCCACTCGCGTGCGAGGCCGGTCCCGAGCTGCGGCGCGGGACGAGGACGGGACGATAGAAGAGGGGGTGGTCGGCGCTCTCGCCGTCCAGCGCTTGACGCATGCGATTCCAAGCCTGCCGCCCGATCTCGATCCGCGGGACCGACATGGTCGTCAGCGGAGGGGCGGCGAAACGAGACTGCGGGATGTCGTCGATCCCGACGATGGAGAGTTGTTCGGGCACCTCGACGCCGACTTCGCGCAGGCGCGACATCAGGCCGAGGGCGACGAGGTCGTTGAAGGCGATCGCGGCCGTGGCCCCGGTCTCGAGCACGGCGTCTGCGGCGTCGTAGCCGGCCTCCATGCTCGATCCGGCCGGAATGGTGAGGAACTCGAGGTCGGGGTACTCGCGGCCGAGTTCGCCGAGTCCTTGTGCCCGCTGGTCGTTGGCGAAGCTGAGCGGCGGGCCGGCCACGTACGCGATGCGGCGATGGCCGAAGCCGCGCAGGTGCACGCCCAGCTCCTTGACCGCGGTGGCGTAGTCGACCGACAGCTGGGCCGCGGCGGTGTCGTCGACGCGGCGGTTCACCACCACGACCGGCGTGGTGCGCTGGATCAGGTCCCGCAGCTCGGCGTCGGGCATGCGCGGCGACACCAGCACGAGCGCGTCGCACTTGCTGCGGGCCTCGCTCGCGATGTCGGCCTCCACGCCGACTGCTTCCGCGCTGTCGGCGACGAGCACCCGGTAGCCGTCGCGCGCGGCGGCGACGGTGAGCCCCTTCAGCACGCCCTGGAACATCGGGTTCTCGAGGTCGGGAACGAGGAGCGCGATCGTGTGGCTGCTCCCCCGGACCAGGCTGCGTGCCGCCTCGCTGGGCGAGTAGTTCAGCGCGGCGACGGCGCGATTCACCTTCGCGACGATGGCCGGGTCGACGGTGGCGACCCCGTTGAGGACGCGCGACACCGACGCCTGCGAAACCCCGGCGTGCTGTGCGACCTGCGCCATCGTGATCGGGCGCGACGTGACCTCGCTCACTGCGATCCCCCTCCTCTCTCAATCTTGGGCGCGAACGGGCCCGGTGCGGCGCATTCGCGCGAGTCTGATGTCCACGGTCCGACCCGCGGCGGTGGTCGCCGGGGTGCGGTTCCCGGTGCGATCCGCCGGGGTGGTCCCGGCGGGTCCGCCGGGTTCGCCCCCGCGGCAGTCCGCCGCAGGTTCGCCCGCGGTGGCCAGCTGCGGTTCGCCCGGGGCGTGCGCCGCGGGGTTCTGGTCTCGTCGGCGGGCTGCTCCGCCGCGGTGCGGTGGTTGGCCCGCCCGGGGCCGGACCCCTCATCACTTCGGTCCGGCCCCGTGCGGTCTGGGGACGACGGGCCGCGCCTCGGGCGGGCGCGGCCCGATCGTCGGCTAGATGGCGGCGTCGTCGAGCGCCTGCTGCAGCTCCGCGATGAAGCTCTCGGCGGCATCCTCGGGAGTGACCTCGCCGAACAGCACGCGCTGGGTGTGCTGGTCGATGATGGTCTCGATCGCGCCACCGCCCGGAGGGGTCGCCGGCGGAGCGTCGCCCACACGCGGGGCGATCTTGTCGAGGAAGTCCACGACCTCCTGGTTGACCTCGTCGAGCTTCGGGGTGATGTACTCGCGGATCTTGTCGTTCGCCGGCACACCGCGCTCGGCGAGGAGCAGGTCGGCCGCCTCCTCGCTGTTGGCGAGGAAGTCGAGGAACAGCGCCACCTCGGCCGGGTGCTCGGTCTTGGCCGAAGCCGACCAGAACATCGACGGCTTGTAGTACGCCGCGCTGCTCTCGCCTTCGTCGGGCGTCGGCACCATCAGCGGCACCAGGTTCTGGCCGCTGGCGTCGCGCAGCGCCGCGACCTGGTTCGACCACCACGGACCGAACGCGGACTGGTTGGTCGCGGTGAACGACTCGGCGAGGCCGGCCGACTCGCGCTCGATCGTCGCCGACGGGTCGGGCGTGCCGCCCGCCTCGGTGACGTCGAGCAGGTTCTGCCACCACGCCGCGAGCGTGTCAGCGCTGGCCGTCACCTCGGGTGAGCCGTCCTCGGCGTAGAGGGACTCGCCGTGCTGGCGCAGCCAGTTGTTGAGGCCGCCGTCCTCGAAGCCCCACGACTGGGAGCCGATGACCGCGCCGCCGCTGGCGGTCGTGACCTCCTCGGCGATCTCGTTGAGGTCCTCCCACGACCAGGTCTCTTCGTCCGGCAGCTCGATCCCCAGGCTGTCGAGCAGGTCGACGTTCGCCATGTAGGTGTAGGTGTTGATGCCGACCGGGATGCCGTACTGCGTGCCGTCGAGCGCGCCGGTCCCCAGGACCGCCTCGGGGAAGTCGCCGGTCGGCAGCTGGTCGCCGAGGGTCCCGAGGTCGAGCAGCACCCCGTTGGCGGCGTACGTCGACAGCTGCTTCTCGTCCATCTGGATGATGTCGGGCGCGTCGCCGGCCGCGACGGTCGTGGCGAGCTTGTCCCAGTACCCCGCCCAGTCGGTGTACTGCGGCTCGATCGTGATGTTCTCGTGCTCGGCCTCGAAGGCCGCGATGAGCTCCTCGGTGATCCCGTGGCGGACGTCGTTGCCCCACCAGGTGAAGCTGAGCGTCACAGGCTCGTCGGACAGGGTCGGGCCGGTGGCGGCGGGCTCTTCCGCCGCGCCTCCGCAGGCCGTCAGCGTCAGCATCGTCGCTGCGCCGACGGAGGTCAGCAGCAACCAGCGCGATGCGGTTGTGGTGCGTCGCATGTCTTGCATCCTTTCGACCGAAGTCGGTGAGTGGTGTTGGTGCGTGTGATGAGGGTGGGCCTCGCGGCCCGCGAAGGAGTGCGTGACGCGTGCGTCACTTGATCCCGGTCGTCGCGATCCCCTTGATGAGGAACTTCTGGCCGAACAGGAAGATCAGGAAGATCGGGATGAGCGAGACGACGCTCATCGCGAACATCTGGGCGTAGTTGGTCGTGCTCTGCGCGTCCTCGAACGAACGGAGCGCCAGGGGCACCGTGTACAGCTCGGGCTTGGTGAGGAAGATGAGCTGGGAGAAGAAGTCGTTCCACGTCCAGATGAAGGTGAAGATCGCGGTGGTCGCCAGAGCCGGCACCATCAGCGGCAGGATGATCTGCAGGAAGATGCGCGGGTGGCCGGCGCCGTCGATGCGCGCCGCCTCATCGAGCTCCTTCGGGATGCCGCGGATGAACTGCACCATCAGGAAGATGAAGAACGCGTCGGTGGCCAGCAGCCTCGGCACGATCAGCGGCAGGAACGTGTTCACCCAGCCGAGCTGCGAGAACAGCACGTACTGCGGGACGATGATCACGTGGATGGGGAGCATGATGCTCAGCAGCATCACCGCAAACCAGAACCGCTTGGCCGTGAAGTGCAGGCGGGCGAAGGCGTACGCGGCCATCGAGCACGACACCAGATTGCCGATGATGCAGCCCAGCACGATCAGCGCCGAGTTCCACATGTAGACGTTGAAGGGATACGCCAGCGCGTTCCATCCGTCGGTGTAGTTCGAGATCTCGAAGCTGTCCGGGATGATCGACGGATCCCGGAAGATCTCGTCGTTGGGCCGCAGCGAACTGACGACCATCCAGATCACCGGATAGAGCATGCCGAGGGCCAGAGCGATGAGGAGCGCGTGGCGCACGATGCTCGTCACCGGCCGGCGGAACGGACTGCGCCGGCGGGTGCGCGGGGCGTGACCGGTGACGATGGTCTCGGTCGCGAGCGGGGCCGTCATGGCGGCGTCGTCAATCTTGGTCATCGTAGAAAACCCAAAACCTCGAGGTCCAGAACATCAGGACGGTCAGAATGCCGATGATGACCAGCAGCAGCCACGCCATGGCCGACGCGTAGCCCATGTTGTAGTTCGTGAAGCCCTGCTGGTACAGGTACAGCGTGTAGAAGAGGGTGGCGTCGACCGGACCGCCCGTGCCGCCCGAGACGATGTACGCCTGGGTGAACGACTGGAACGTGCCGATGAGCTGGAGCACGGCATTGAAGAAGATGATCGGCGTGAGCAGCGGGATCGTGATCCGGAACAGCTGCTGCCGCCTGCTGGCACCGTCGACGTCGGCCGCCTCGTAGTACATGGAGGGGATCTGGCGCAGGCCCGCGAGGAAGATCACCATCGGCGAACCGAACGTCCAGACGTTGAGGATCATCAGCGTGCCCAGCGCCGTATCGGGGTTCGAGATCCAGCCCTGGCCTTCGATGCCGAATACGGCGAGCACCTGGTTGACCAGGCCGTCGATGCCGAAGATCTGGCGCCACAGGATCGCGATGGCGACGCTCGCACCGAGCAGCGACGGAAGGTAGAACGCCGACCGGTAGAACGCGAGGCCACGCATGCCGCGGTCGAGCACGATCGCGAGGAACAGCGCCACGGCCAGCTGCAGCGGCAGGGAGACGAAGACGTAGGTGAAGGTGACCTGCAGTGCCGTGTGAAGCCGCTCGTCCTCCCACATCCGCACGTAGTTCTGGAAGCCGATCCACTTCGGCGGGCTCAGCAGGTTGTAGCGCGTGAACGAAAGACCGAACGACGCGACCATGGGGCCGATCGTGATCAGCGCCAATCCGACGAACCACGGCGCGAGGAACAGGTAGGCGGCCTTGTTCTGCTTCTTGCCGTCGGCCTTCGCGGTCTTGAGCTTCCCGAGCTCGCTGATGGCGCTCATGCGGCTGCTCCGCTGCCACGGCCGTCCGGCCGTGTCCTGGGGCGGTGCGTCGTCGTCACCGTATCCTCCGGTCTCGTCTTCGAGTGATGAGAATGCGCTTTCTGGAATGCGCATTCTCATTGTTGCCAGAACGGATGCCGGAGCGCAAGTCCCCAGTGAAATCAGGCCTCGACCGAGATCAAACCGTGAGAAAGGGATTTCGCGGAATACGCAGTCTCACCTGATGAAATCCCGGAGAAACGGGCCCCGGGCACGACGAAGGCCCCGGATGCGGAGCACCCGGGGCCTTCGTGAAGGAACGAGATTACTTGAGGGTAACCGTCGCGCCGGCCTCTTCGAGGGCGGCCTTCGCCTTGTCGGCGGTCTCCTTGTTGGCGCCCTCGAGGACGGCCTTCGGAGCACCGTCGACGACGGCCTTCGCCTCACCGAGGCCGAGCGAGGTGAGCTCGCGCACGACCTTGATGACCTGGATCTTCTTGTCGCCGGCGGCCTCGAGGACGACGTCGAACGAGTCCTTCTCCTCGGCCTCTTCCGGAGCGGCACCGGCGGGGGCACCCGCAGCGGCAACCGCGACCGGGGCGGCGGCGGTGACGTCGAAGGTCTCCTCGAACGCCTTGACGAACTCGCTGAGCTCGATGAGCGTGAGCTCCTTGAACGCGTCGAGCAGCTCCTCAGTGCTGAGCTTTGCCATGATGTTTCTCCTTGATTGTGGTTTTGCCTAGCCGGGCCCTTGTCAGGCCGCGGACTCCTGCTTCTCGCGCAGCGCGTCGACCGTGCGGACGGCCTTCGACGGAAGCGCATTGAAGACGTATGCCGCCTTGGTCATCGAGGCCTTCATCGCGCCGGCGAGCTTCGCCAGCAGGACTTCACGGCTCTCGAGGTCGGCGAGCTTGTTGACCTCGTCAGCGCTCAGGGGGTTTCCGTCGAAGAAACCGCCCTTGATCACGAGAAGAGGGTGTGCCTTGGCGAAGGCACGGAGACCCTTCGCGACGGAGACCGGGTCACCGTGCACGAACGCGATGGCAGACGGACCCTTGAGGTCGTCGTCCAGCGACGTGATCCCCGCGTTGTTCGCGGCGATCTTGGTCAGCGTGTTCTTCACCACGGCGTATTCCGCGTCCTGACGGATGCTGTTGCGCAGCTCCTTGAGCTGGGCAACCGTCAGACCGCGGTACTCGGTCAGCAGAACGGCGGTCGAGTCCTCGAAGTTCTTCGTGAGCTCGGCGACCGATGCTTCCTTCTGCGCCATGGCCACTCCTTGTGTGAATGAGACGCTCCGCGGTGGCGGGGCGCCGGCCGGAGGCATCCGGTCATCTCATCTCTTCACGGCAACAAAAAAGCTCCGGCGCAAGCGCACGGAGCGGGATTCCTGAATCCAGGAGAATCGTTCGTGACACCTGCGCGGGCCCCTGCGTTGCAGAGCTTCGATCTCCATGCGTTCGCACGCACGTCGATGACCGGCGGTCTTCGGCTCCCTCAAGGGTACGCGAAGCCCCCGCTTCCGCCAAATCGCCTCCGCCCCGGTGCTGCGTGCCCGATGTCGCGCCACTACGCCCGCCGACATCGCACTCTCTCGGCGAGCAACCACGTCATCGCCGCTCAGAGGGTGGTTGCTCGCCGAGGAACCGCGTAATCGACGAGCCGGCGGCGCTGCGGCGCGTGGACACGCGGCCGCTACGGGGTGCGGATGCCGAACGCGCTGAGGCGTGCAGCGAGTGACGCGGCGGAACGCAGATGACTGTGCTCAGCCCGGACGAACCTCTGCTGTGTGCGGCCGCGGATCCAGTCCTCGCGGCGCTTCTCGTCGAGGAGCACCTGCTCGAGCGTCCGACCCGATCTCAGCGCCACATCTTCGTACTTGCCCAGGCCGTCGACCTCGAGGAAGCTCCGCACGTCTTCGATCTCGATGTCGACGCGGAAAGTCTGGCCTTCTGGACCACGAACCGGCACTTGGAGCCTCAGTCGCTGAAATCCGAGCGTGCGCAGATGGACTCGGGCGAGGCTCTCGTCGGGTGACTGGGCGCGACCATCGGCGAACTCGACCACCGCCCGCGCCTGCCGGATTCCGCGTACTCCCTTGTGTCGCGCTACGCGGACCAACATGCGCTCGCGCCAATCCTCTGCGACGCCCTCGCGGTAGTCACGGCCATGAAACGCCACCTGCCGTATACCGGCGTCCACCGCGGCGACCGCCGCTTCGAAGCTGAGCGTGCGTGCGAGATCGAACAGGGTCCTGTCGAGCGTCGTCGTGCGGATGCCGTGGCGCGTCGTCACGTCATCCTCGGGCAGTCCGTCCAGGTGGCGGCGAAGACCCCTGCGGCTGGACACATGCTTCTCGCCGGGGATGGTCATATGGACGGCGCCGGGGACGTGACGAAGCAGCGGGATATCCCACAGCACCGCGGCGGACTCGTGGCAAGCGACCGCGCCGCCGCCACGCATCTCGCCGAAAGCTGCTGCCACCTCGAGGCGATGCCGGGACTCTGGCCACAGGTCCGTCCAGTCCGCGTCGAGAACGTACCGGTTCCGCTGGAGTCGCAAAAGGCTGCCACCCGCCAACGCACGTCGTATGTCCCTGTCGCTCCACCGATTGCGTTCCAGCCGCTCTCGGGTAAGGACGGCACGACGCGCGTCCTCGAAGCTGATGTGGCGAGGCATCCGTGCACGATGGCACGCCCCGAGGACCCCTGGGTTCTTCCTGCGCACTTCTGTGGTGGCGATCGCGCACCCCTGCAATACAAGTCGATTGGGGAGGAGTGGATCGCCACGCCGAATGGCGAGAGGCGCGGCATCCCGTTCCCCCAGGCGGCCGCATCCGTTTCCGGACTCCGCCGAGATCGCTCGATCTCGGCGAGTAACCATGGCGTCGGCGCCGACGATGTGGTTGCTCGCCGAGAAACCGCGATGTCGACAGCAGAGGGAGGGACGCCGCGGGAGTGCACCAGAGAGGCGGTCGGATCAGCGCCAGGGGCTGAGGTCAAGCTTGTGGCCGTCGGCGTCGGCGAGGGTCCACCACGCCGGGGCGTGGGAGTCGTCGACCAGCACTCCGCCGGCGTCGAGCGCGGCCTGGAGGCGCTTCTCGATCACGTCGCGCGGCGCATTCACGTCGAGGTGGGACTTCCCGCGCAACGGCTTGTCGAGGGGCTGGAACCAGATCAGGGGCCCCCGCCCGCCGGCGTCGTAGAGCACGCCGTCGCGGAGCTCCTTGAACCCGGTCGCCGCCTTCCAGAACGGCAGGACGGCGCTCGCGTCGGTCGTGGCGACGGCGAGCATGAGCTCCTGCATGCGATCGGTGACCGCCGGGATGTCGAGTTCCCGGGCAGCGTCGGAGATCTGCGCAGCGAGCGCCGCATCCTTGGCCGTCAGCCCGCCGGCGGAGTGGGTGAGCAGCCGCACGCGCACGGTGGAGTAGCGCACGTCGACGTCGGGGTGGTGATCGGCCGCCTCGGCCAGTTCGGCGATCGCGGCGAACAGCTGAGCGCCGGCGGCGAAGGTGCCGGTGCGGAAGAGCGCGAACGCGCCGGTGACCCGGGGACGCCAGTCCTCGACACCGGGGAACGCGCGGAACTCGCGGGAGGTGATGGTGTCCATGAACCCGAGGATGCCACCGCCCCGGTTCAGCGCAACCCCGTCCGCGAACGCCCCGGCGAAACGGCGGGCACCGCCGCCGGGGCCGACCGCCGAGCGCGCGTCGCAGTCGGCGGATGTCGTCTCGGCGGCGTAGCCTCGAGGAGTGAACCCCGAGCACTCCGCCGCGCGCCCCTCCGGGCTTGCGGCGCAGGCACCGGAGGTCGCCGCCCGCATCGTCGCGGACTCGCGCGACCGCGTGGCCTGGGTGCGCGCGCGATCGCGCGGCATCACGGCGACGGACGTCGCGACCCTGACCTCCGAGAAGGCGATCGCCCGCGCGGCCGACGCCAAGCTCCTCGGCTCGGGGTTCTCGGGAAACGCCTATACCGCCCACGGCCGCGCGCGCGAGCCCGAGATCGCATCGTGGGTCGCGGCGACGCACGGCATCCTCCCCTCTTCGGCGCTGTTCCATGCCGTCGTCGAGAAGCGGCATCTCGCCACCCCCGACGGCATCACGGTCGACTCCGGGGGCCGCATCACGCTCGCCGAGATCAAGACCACCAACAAGGAGTGGCGCAGCATCCCCCGGTCCTATCTGCGGCAGGTGTGGTGGCAGCAGCACGTCCTCGGCGCGGAGCGCACGCTCGTGGCGTGGGAGCAGCACGACGGCTTCGTGCCGGTGGACGACGAACCACGCTGCGCCTGGGTCGACCGCGACGAGGCCGAGATCGCCAAGCTCGTGCGCCTGGCGACCGCACTCATCGACGAGCTGTATCTGCGAACGATGAGAGCACGGCAGCAGCCGACACGGATGCCGCAGCCGCCCGCTCTGCCGCGCGAGCCGTTCCGCGCACTCGCACTCGCGGACTGAGGCCGCTCAGTCGAGCATCGTGACCGTTCTGGCGTCGGCATCCCAGACTCGTGCGCCGATCGCCTGTCCGATGAGGTTCGGAGCGCGGATCAGTCGCATCGCCTTCGCCAGCCGTTCGGCGGTGAGCCCGCGCGCCAGCGTCATGTGCGGGGTCCAGCGATCGATTCCGGTGTTCGAATAGTGCGGCTGCGGGGTGCCGGCCAGCTCGGCGACCGTGCGGTGGACCGCCAGGAGCGGTGCGGTCACGACGACGTGACGTGCGAGCACGTAGCGATTCCTGTGGCCGAGGATCACGACTCCCCCGAGCTCGACCGCGATGGGGAGCATGTCGGTGATGCCGGCGAAGGCGGAGGGCTCGAGTCCGTCTCGCACCGCGAGGGTGAGGTGCGGCCGATTGCTCGGCGCAGGGTTGCGCCCTGAGCTCGGCAGGTCGGCTCCGAGCAGGCGGTCCCAGTCCTCGCGCACCGCGCGGTCGAGCTCGGGATCCGGAAGCAGTTCGACACTGAACACCCCTCCATCTTGCGCTCTCGCGAGAGGGTGACGGATGCCGCAGGCCGCGGCATCCGTCAACGCCGTCGTCGTCCGCCTCCTCATCGCGACACCACCACCCGATACGCCGATAGTTGACACACATCAACCATCGGCGTATCGTTGACCTGAATCAACTGTTGACTCATGTCAACCTTCTTCCGCGCCGCTGTCGCCGCGAACCCACCTCCCACTCCTCGTTCAAAGGACTTCTATGGCCACGTCCACCCCCGCGACCGGGTCGGTCGCCACCGCCGAGGGCACCGCCGCCGACAAGCGCCGGCACCGCCAGGTGCTGCAGGCGCTCACCGGCCTGCTGCTCGGCATGTTCGTGTCGATGCTCGCGTCGACCGTCGTCTCCACCTCGCTTCCCGTGATCGTCCACGACCTGGGCGGCGACCAGGCGGCGTTCACGTGGGTCGTGACCGCGACCCTGCTGACCACCGCGATCTCGACCCCGATCTGGGGCAAGCTCGCCGACCTGTTCAACCGCAAGCTGCTCATCCAGATCGCGATCGTGATCTTCGTGCTCGCCACCGCGGCGGCCGGGTTCTCGCAGGATCCCGGCACGCTCATCGCCTTCCGCGCGGTGCAGGGCATCGGCGCCGGCGGTCTCGCCGCGCTCAGCCAGGTGATCATGGCCGACATCATCAGCCCGCGCGAGCGCGGCCGGTACATGGGCCTCTTCGGCGCCGTGATGGCGGTCGCGACCGTCGGCGGTCCGCTCCTCGGCGGCTTCATCACCGACACGATCGACTGGCGCTGGAACTTCTTCATCGCGCTGCCGTTCGCGGTCGCCGCGCTCGTGATGATGCAGCGGACGCTCCACCTGCCGCCGCGCCCGAAGACCAAGGCGCGCATCGACTACTTCGGCATCGTTCTGCTGTCGACCGCCGTGTCGCTGCTGCTCATCTGGGTGACCAACGCCGGCAAGGACTACGACTGGTGGAGCACCGAGACCATCCTCATGGTCGGCGGCGCGCTCCTCGCGGCCGTGCTGTTCGTGATCGTCGAACTGCGCTCGAAGGAGCCGCTCGTGCCCCTCACGATGTTCCGCAACCGCACCTTCACCCTCGCTGTCGTCGCGTCGATCTCGATCGGCATCGCGATGTTCGGCACCTCGGTCTTCCTCAGCCAGTACATGCAGCTGGCGCGCGGCGCGACGCCGACCGAGGCGGGTCTCATGACCATCCCGATGATCGCCGGCCTGCTGCTCTCGTCGATCGTGATCGGCGGTCTCGTCACCCGCCACGGCCACTGGAAGCCGTACCTGATCGTGGGCGGCGTCCTGCTGATCGCGGGTTCGTACCTGCTGTCGACCATCCACTACGACACGAACTTCGTGCTCGTCTCGCTCTACATGTTCCTGCTCGGCGCGGGCGTCGGCATGACCATGCAGAACCTCGTGCTCATCGTGCAGAACACCGCGAAGCCCAGCGAGATCGGCGTCGCGAGCTCGGGCGTCACGTTCTTCCGCAGCCTCGGCGGCACGATCGGCGTCTCGGTGATGGGCGCGGCCCTCGCGACCTCGGCGACCGACCTGTTCGCCGACCGCAAGGACGACATCGGCGCGGCCCTCATGGCGCTCGGCGAGAAGGGCGCCGCGATCGGCCAGCAGCTCGCGTCGGGCACCATCCCGCAGGTCTCGGCGCTGCCCGAGTCGATCCGCGTGATCGTCGAGGACATCTACGCCCAGGCCATCGCCCACTCGTTCCTCATCGCGGTGCCGCTGGCCGTGATCAGCCTCATCGCGATCATCTTCCTGCCCAACAAGCCGCTCACCCGCATGACCACGAGCGAGCGCGTGCAGGCGAGCGAGGCCGACCTGGCGACGGTCTCGGTCGCCGAGGGCATGGAGACGCTGACGGCCACCGCCACGGTGGACACGGATGCCACGACCCGCGGCTCGACCCCCGGTGCCGCCGCATCGTCGGACGACGCGGCGGACGAGGCATCCGTCACCCGGCGATAATGTCGAACACGATGACCTCCCACGACACTCGAGCGGCGCGCACCGAGGCGGTGCGCGCCCTCGAGGCGGAGTTCGGGGAGCTGATCAACCGCTTCCGGCGGATCATCACCGAGAACGCCAACCGCGTGAGCCCGGGGATGCTGCCGGGGGCGTACAAGGTGTTCACCACCATCGTGCGGCGCGAGGGCATCACGCTCTCGGCCCTCGCCGAGTCGCTCATGTCCGACAAGGGCCAGATCAGCCGCACGGTGCGCGAGCTCGAGCAGCTGGGCCTGATCCAGCGCACGCCCGACCCCGACGACGGCCGGTCGAGCCTGCTCTCCCCCACGCCGTTCGGGCTCGAGCGACTCGCCGAGGCGCGCGCGCCGCAGGAGAGCCTGCTCGTCGACGCGCTCGAGGAGTGGCCGGTCGACGACATCCTCAACCTGACCCGGCTGCTGCACGCGCTCACGCTCGGCGAGCGCCCGGCCGACTGAGCGCCCGGCCGACTGAGCGCCCGCCCGGCGCCCCGCGGACGGGGCCAGAGCTCGAGCCTCGCGACTCAGGCCTCGACGAAGTCGTACTCCTGGAACGACGCCACCTCGGGAACCCACCGCTCCGCCACGAACGCCACGTGCGTCGGGTGGTCGTTGTAGGCCTGGTAAGCGGCATCGTCGGCGAACACCATCGAGAACTGGTGCGCGAGGTCGCTCTTCGGGCTCACCTGCCGGTTGACCCGGAAGTCCTCGACGCCGGGGATCGAGGTGAGGGCGGCGCGCGCATCGGTCAGGAACGCCGCCTCCTCCGGCGAACCCGGTGCGTGCGAGAGACGGAAGACGACGGTGTGCTGAATCGGCATGCTGCGAGTCTTCCGCATCACTGGTTGCTGAAGGCGGCGTCGAACGAGGCCGTCGGCGGCGGCCACAGCAGCGAGCGGACGAAGCTCACCGCCTCGGCGGCGCCGTGGAGGCGGTCCATGCCGGCGTCCTCCCACTCGATCGAGATCGGGCCGGTGTAGCCGATGGCATCGAGCGCCCGGAACGAGTCCTCCCAGGGCACGTCGCCGTGGCCGGTGGAGACGAAGTCCCACCCGCGCCGCGGGTCGCCCCACGGCAGGTGCGAGCCGAGCACCCCGGCGCGTCCGTTGCGCGGCCGGAGCCGCGTGTCTTTGCAGTCGACGTGGTAGATGCGGTCCTGGAAGTCCCAGATGAAGCCGACCGGGTCGATGTTCTGCCACATCATGTGCGACGGGTCCCAGTTGAACCCGAACGCCTCGCGGTGCCCGATCGCCTCCAGCGCACGCACGCTCGACCAGTAGTCGTAGGCGATCTCGCCCGGGTGCACCTCGTGCGCGAAGCGCACGCCCTCACCGTCGAAGACATCGAGGATCGGGTTCCAGCGGGCGGCGAAGTCCTCGAAGCCGCCCTCGATGACCTCGCCGGGCACGGGCGGGAACATCGCCAGGTACGGCCAGATCGACGAGCCGGTGAAGCCGACCACGACGTCGATGCCGAGTTTGCGCGCGACCCTCGCGGACCGCTTCATGTCCTCCGCCGCGCGCTGCCGCACGCCTTCGGCATCGCCGTCGCCCCACACGTAGTCGCGCAGGATCGCCTGGTGCCGGAAGTCGATCGGCGCATCGCACACCGCCTGGCCGGCGAGGTGGTTCGAGATGGCGAAGGCTTTCAGGCCGTGGCGGTCCAGCACCTCGAGCCGCGACGCCGCGTAGGCATCGTCCTCGTCTGCGCGCTTCAGATCGAGATGATCGCCGGATGCCGCGATCTCGAGTCCGTCGTAGCCCCACTCCGCTGCGAGGCGTGCCACCTCCTCGAACGGCAGGTCCGCCCACTGCCCGGTGAACAGGGTGACGGGGTGCTCGGCCATGATCTCAGCTCCCTTGCTTGGTCGTGATCTTCGCATACGCCGGTTGCGGCCGGTTGTCGCGGGCGCTCTGCGCCCGTATCGCGACACCTCGGGTCGTTCGGTCCGGGGATCGATCGGGTTTTTGCGGAGCGGTCAGTGACCGTTCTGCAGTCCCGTGAGGTACCGCAGCGACCGCTCCGCCAGATCGTCCTGGCTCGCCGCCAGCGGGCGCCACACCGACGCCGCGACGGCGATGGTGGCGTTCTCGCCGGTGAAGCTCTCCAGCCCCAGGATGCCTTCATACCCGGCGTCGTCGAGCGCCGCCAGAGTGCCAGGCCAGTCGGTGTGATCGTCGCCGACGGCGCCGCGGTCGCTGCCGCACACCTGCACGTGGGCGATGCGCCCGGCGGTGGCCCGGATCGCGGCATCCGGTCGCTTCTCCTCGATGTTGAGGTGATAGGTGTCCAGTGCCAGCCCGAGGCCGGCTCCGAAGAGCGGTGCCAGCGCCTCGAGCGCCTGCTCGACGGTGTTGATGACGCTGGTCTCGTACCGGTTGAGCGGCTCGACGGCGAGCGCGATGCCGTCGGCCGCCGCCTCGTCGACGAGCGGCTCGAGGTTGCGGCGCAGCTGCGCGACCACATCGGTGCGCTCGTCGGGCGTCATGCGCCAGGTCACGCCGGTGGGCGAATAGAACGGTCCGGCGACGACGGATGCCCCCACCTCGCGCGCCGCGGTCAGGCACGTCCGGAGATACGCCTGGGTGGCGGGGACGTTCCCCGCCCGGTCGACCAGCGAGCGTCCGGGCCCCATCGCGCCGATCACCACGGGCTGCAGCTGCAGCGAGGTGAGCAGATCACGCGCACGTGCGGCATCCCAGTCCCCCGCGTTCTCGAGC
Organism: Microbacterium hibisci; assembly: GCF_015278255.1. Classification (GTDB taxonomy): domain Bacteria; phylum Actinomycetota; class Actinomycetes; order Actinomycetales; family Microbacteriaceae; genus Microbacterium; species Microbacterium hibisci. Next base: position 539,582 of record NZ_JADIJC010000002.1, on the reverse strand, counting down.
GGCAGCTCGATGGCACCGAATCCCATGCCGGCGATCTTCGGCGCGAGCGCGGCCAGCGACTCGTCGGTCAGCGGCGAGGTCCACACCCAGGTGTTGACGCCGATCGTGCGCTGCATGCGTGCTCCTGTCCGAGACGGCGCGTTTCGTCTCGCTTCGCTCGCTCAACGACCGAGACCGGTCGTTGAGCGAGCGAGGAACGAGCGAGACGAAACGCCGGGGTTACGGGATCTGGCGCTCCTGCCAGACCTCGGGGTAGCCCGGCAGGTTCTCGCCGCCGAACTTGGCGTAGTGGCCGTCGGGCATGCCGTCGTTGGCCTCGAGGTACTGGTCGACCTCTTCCGCCGTGATCGGGCTCTGCGGGAGCACCCACTCCTTCGGGATCTGCTCGCCGGCGAAGATCTTCTGCGCCGCCAGCAGCGGGGTGCGCCACTGGAAGTTCGAGTAGACCGGAGCGAGGCCCGTCAGGCCCGTCTCCTTCCACTTGCGCAGGAAGCTCATCTCGTCCTCACCCGTCATGACGGGGTAGTCCACGCCGGCGTCCTCGAACGCCTCGATGGCGGCGACGGCGCCGTCACCGGCATCCATCCAGATGCCCGCCACGTCGCCCTTCGCGAGCTCGTCGCTGATGATGCTCTTGATCTCGGCCGGGTCGGCACCGGTGAAGTAGTCGACCGCCTCGATGCCCGCGTCGGCGAACATCTTCTCGGCCGCCGCCCAGCGCTGCTCGAGCACGTCGACGCCCGGGAGGATGCGCAGGCCCACGACCTTGTCGCCCTCCTCGAGGTTGTCGATGAGGAACTGCGCGGTGTCGATGCCCCACGCGAATCCGCCGATCGGGTGGATGAACGTGACGGGGCAGTCGGTCTCGACGCCGCGGTCGAACACGATCACCGGCTTGCCGGTGTCGCACGCGCGCTCCACCGCCGGAGTCATCGCGGCCGTGCTGTTCGGCGAGATGATGAAGACGTCGCAGCCGCCCTCGGCGATGAAGTAGTCGATGTCGGCGATCTGCGTGTCGTCGGAGTCCTGCGCGTCACGCGTCTCCATCTCGCTGATGACGCCCTGCTCCTGCAGCACCTCGAGCTGCTGGTTCATGGTGATCCAGCCGGTCTGGCGCCACGGGTTCGAGATCGACGCGTTCGCGAAGCAGGCCTTCTTGGCACCGGTGCTCGCGTACTGCGCCGTGTCGACCATCTCGGCGTCGATGTACTGCAGGTACGGCTCGTCCTCGGGGCCCTCGGGCACGACCTCGCGCTGGGCCATCTGGGTGTCGAACAGCTCCTGGTCGAACCACTCGTTGGGACCGGCGTCCTCGGTCGGCTCGGCCGTGGAGTCGGGTGGGGCCACGTTCGGGTCGGTCGTACACCCGGCGAGGGCGAAGAGACCGACGAGCGCCACCGCGGTGGTGGCGATCTTCACTGATCGTCGCATTGCTAGCTCCTGTCGTTCTGTGCGGCGCCCTCGCCTGCGAGGGCCGGTGTTGCGGACGACTCCTCGGCGCCATCGGGCGCGTCGGGTTCCTTCCCCAGGGAGGGAGAGGTCGGTGGGGCCCCGCCACGCCTGCGGGACCGGAAGACCAGACCCGAGTACGCGACGGCGGCGATGATGATGACGCCCTGGACGGCGTCGCGCAGCGACGCCGGGACGCCGGCGATGTTCAGCAGCAGGAACAGGGCCTCGAGCACGAAGGCGCCCGCGACGGCGGCGACGATCCAGCCTCGGCCGCCGCCGAGAACCACGCCGCCGAGCACGACGGCCGTGATCGCGACGAACTCGTAGCCGCGGCCGACGGAGGGGTGCACGCCGGCGTACCCGACGAGCAGCACGGCCGAGACGGTCGCCGACAGCGACGAGATCATGAAGGCCTGCGTGGTGACCCACCAGTCCCGTGCACCCGAATAGCGAGTCGCGCGCGCGTTGTCGCCGATCGCGATGAGAAGCTTGCCGAGCGGGCGCTTGGTGACCCAGATGCCGAGCGCGAGCCAGGCGGCCAGGATGAGCACCGACCACGGCAGGAACTCGATGAGCGGGAGGTCGCGGATGCCGCCGCGGCCGATCTGGCGGAAGCTGTCGGCGGGGTTGCCGGTGGCGGCGCCGCCCGTCCACCACAGCACCAGGCCGAGGAGGGCGAGCATCATGCCGAGCGTCACGATGAACGAGGGGACCTTCAGCAGCGTCGTCAGGAGCCCGTTCACCAGCCCGATGAACAGGCCGAACACGATCATGAGGCACAGCACCGGCACGGTGCGGGCGTCATCCTGACCGACGAGGTTGCCCGCCACGATCACCTGGGCGGTGATCAGGGAGCCCTGCGAGAGGTCGAACTCCCCCGCGATGATGACGAAGTACTGTCCGATCGCGACGATGGCCACGGGTGCCACGCGCTGGATGTAGCGCATGATCTGGCCCGGATCGGCGAAGTTGGGGTTCAGCACCATGATGGCGATCAGCAGGATCACCAGCAGCAGGAACACCGCTCCGCGCGGGCTCACGAGAGTCTTCAAGAACCTCATCGCGCGCCTCCTCGCGTCGCCGCGCCGCCTTCGGCCGCATCGGCCTCCGCCTCGAGGGCGTGGGATGCCGCGGCCATCGCCGGTGCGGCCGCCTCGGCCTCGGCATCTCCGCCCGTCCTGGTGCCGCCCGGCCCGAACCGCGTGCGGCGGCGCACGATCGCACGGCGGCTGTAGACGGCGACCGCCGCGACGATGACGACGCCGCGCACCACGTCCTTGAGGAACGGGTTGACCTGCATGACGCTCATCACGTTGTCGACGACCGCGAAGATCGCGACGCCGCCGATGGTGCCCCACACCGAGCCGCGGCCGCCCAGCAGCAGGGTGCCGCCGAGCACGACGGCCGCGATCGACAGCAGCGCGTAGCCGCCCTGCTGACCCACTGTCGGGCTGCCGACACCGAGACGGCTCGCGAGCAGCAGGCCGGCCAGGCCCGCGAAGACCGAGCACAGCACGTGTGCGGCGATCAGCGGCGGGCGGGTGCGCACGCCCGACAGGCGCGCGACCTCGGGGTCGCCCCCGACCGCGAACAGGTGGGCTCCGGTGCGCGTGCGGTCGAGGAGGAACCACACCAGCACCGCGAGGGCGATCATGATGATCGTCGAGACCGGGATGGGCCCGACGCCCGACGCGCCGATGAGCTGGAAGGCCCACGGCACCGACCCGGCGCTCCCCTGGAAGTTCGTGTTCAGCACCCCCTGCAGGATGAGCCCGACGCCGAGCGTCGCGATGAAGCCGTTCACCTTGAGCACCGTCACGATGAGACCGTTGGCGAGACCGATGGCCGCGCACACGAGCAGCGTGAGGGTGACGGCCCACGGGATGTTGGCGGCGTTGCCGTTCATCGTGGTGGCGGCGATGAGGCTCGCGAGGCTCATCACGTACGTCACCGACAGATCGAGCGACGCCCCGAGGATCACGAGGGTCTGACCGATGGCGACCAGGCCGAGCACGCTCATGCCCGTGAGGATGTCGCGGATGTTGCCGGGGCTGAAGAAGTTGCGCCCCACGGTGGCGACGAGGACGGCTCCGACCGCGATGACGAGGATCAGGATGCCGAGCACGATCACCGTGGAGTCGATGCGGAGGCGCTTCACGGCCTGCTCCCGTCGTCGTCGAGGCGCGGATCGGCGATGTCGGCGCCGGGCGCTGCCGCGCCCGAGCCGGCGGGCGCCGGGCCCGAGTCGGTGCCGGTGGGTGCCGTCGCCGAGCCGGTGGCGGCGGGCGCCGGGCCCGAGCCGGCGGGCGCCGGGCCGGTGGCGGCGGGCGCCGTGCCGGTGCCGGCGGGCGCCGGGCTGGAGTCGGTGCCGGCGGGCGCCGGCGCCGAGCCGGTGGCGGCGGCGAGCACCTCGTGCTCGGCCGATCCCGCGGGAAGCTCGGCGGCGAGTTCACCGTCGCGCATGACGAGGATGCGGTCGCTCATGCCGATGACCTCCGGCAGCTCGCTCGAGACCATCAGCACGGCCTTGCCCTCGGCGGCGAGCTGGCGCATGAGCTGGTACACCGCGACCTTCGCGCCGACGTCGATGCCGCGTGTCGGCTCGTCGAACAGCACGATCTGCGGATCGGTGACGAGCCACTTCGCCAGCACGACCTTCTGCTGGTTGCCGCCGGAAAGGAAGCGCACCTCCTGGTCGACGCCGCGCGACGACACCTCGAGCGAGCTGAGGATGCCGGGCACGCTTCGGCGGGACGCGCCCGTGCGGCCCGCGAACACGCTGCGGACCACGAGGAGCGCATTGTCGAGCACCGACTGGCCGAGCGCGAGGCCCTGCGCCTTGCGGTCCTCGGTGACGAGCGCGAGCCCGGCTTTGACGGCGGCCCTCGGGCTGGCGAAGCTCACCGAGCGGCCGTCGATGATCATCGACCCGCGCGTGAAGCCGTGGACGCCGAAGACGCCCTCGACGAGCTCGGTGCGGCCGGATCCCTGCAGACCCGCGAGCCCCACGATCTCGCCCGCGCGGAGGGTGAGCGAGACACCGTCGACGTACTCGTTGCCGCAGCCCTCGAGCTGCAGCCGCGGCTCGCCGAGCGTGGTGCCCTCGACCGGGCCCGGGAAGTACGACTGCAGCGGGCGGCCCACCATGCGACGGACCAGTTCGGCGTCGGTGAGGGCGGTTGCGGCATCCGTCGACACCAGCGAGCCGTCCTTCAGGATCGTGATGGTGTCGCAGAGATCGAAGATCTCCTTCAGCCGGTGCGACACGTAGATGACGGCCACGCCGCGCGCCGTGAGCTTGCGGACGATGGCGTAGAGAAGCTCCACCTCGTGGTCGCTGAGGGCAGCCGTGGGCTCGTCCATCGAGATGACACGGGCGTCGAACGACAGCGCCTTCACAATCTCGACGATCTGCTGCTCGGCCACGGTGAGCGAGCCCACCCGGGCGCCCGGATCGATGAACGCGACGCCGAGTCCCTCGAGCAGGTCGCGGGTGCGGCGCTCCATGCCCTTCTTGTCCACGAAGCCCGCCTTGCGAGGCTCGCGCCCGAGGAAGACGTTCTGCGCGACCGTGCGCTCGGGCAGCAGGTTGAACTCCTGGAAGACCGTGACGAGCCCGGCGTCCATCGCCTGGCGCGGGTGGTGGAAGGCGACGGGCTGGCCCTCGAATTCGACCGAGCCCGTGTCGGCGTCGTGGACGCCGGCCAGGATCTTCATCAGCGTGGACTTGCCCGCGCCGTTCTCGCCGACCAGCCCGTGGACCTCACCGCGACGCACGTCCAGGTCGATGTCGGACAGCACGCGCACGCCGAAGAACGACTTCGAGACGCCGCGTGCGCGGAGCACGACGTCGGGGCCGGTGGGAGGCACCGGGGTGTCGGCGAGCATCGTGTCGGTCATGCCGGCACCTCGATCCAGTCGCGGGTGAGTGCCGACTCGAGCACGGCCTCGGTGAGGACCGCCGCGCGCAGGCCGTCGGCGAAGGTCGGAAGGCCGTCGGGCTCGGCGCCGCCGATGGCGGCGTAGACGTCGGCCACGAAGTTGTCGAACGCGTCCTGGTAGCCCATCGGGTGCCCCGCGGGGACGGACTGCAGACGAGCCGAGTCGGCGCGGGCGGTCGCCGGGTCGCGCAGCACCAGGCGCGAACCCTTGCGCGCTCCGATCCACAGCTCCTCGGGCCGCTCCTGGTCGAAGCGGATGCTGCGACGCGTGCCGTGGAGTTCGAGCACCAGCGCGTTCTTGCGGCCGGGCGCCATCTGCGACACGAGCAGCGTGCCCAGCGCGCCCGACTCGGTCTCGACGAGGAGCGCGGCGGCGTCCTCGTTCGAGACGGTCCGGCCCGCGCGCTCGTCGAACACGCGGCGGGTGCGCGCCGACAGGCGCACGATCCGCTCGCCGGTGACGAACTCGATCAGGTCGCACAGGTGCGAGCCGATGTCGGCGAAGGCGCGCGACGGACCGCCGGCTGCGGCATCCGCCCGCCAGTCGTCGTCCTGCTGCCGCAGCATCCAGTCCTGCAGGTACGCGGCGTCCAGGGTGAGGAGGGTGCCGATGCGCCCGTCGGCGATGCGGGCGCGGGCTTCGCGCACCATCGGGTGGTAGCGGTAGACGAACGGGACGGCGGCGACCACGCCCGACGCCTCGGCCTCGCGCGCGAGGTCTCGTGCGTCGGCGGCGGAGGTCGCCAGCGGCTTCTCGCACACGACGTGCTTGCCGGCGGCGAGCGCCGCCGCGGCGAGCGTCGCGTGGGTCGCGTTGGGCGTGCAGATGTGCACCACGTCGACATCGGATGCCGCGAACACGCCGTCGGCGTCATCCTCCACCCGCTCCACCCCGAGCTCACGCGCCACGGCTTCGGCCCGTGTGCGGCTCGAGGAGGCCACGGCGGTGAGGCGGGCGCCTGCGCGGCGGGCCGCCGCGGCGTGGACGCGCCCCATGAAGCCGCCGCCCACGAATCCCGTGCGAACGGTGCCGACGCCGATGTCGATGACTTCCGTAGTCATGCCGCGATCATGTCACGCAACCGCCGACTTTTGCTAGTGCTTCGTCAAAAGTGATCTGGTCGTGATCTTAAGTCGCCACGCCGATGGGCAGAAGGCCTGTGCTTTACTGTCGCCATGGTCGACGCGATGCGCGGCAGCGGAGCCGCGAGCAGCACCGGAGCGGGCGAGATCTTCCAGATCCTCCGCGACGGCCGCGCGCGCACGAAGGCCGAGCTCGCGACCCTCACCGGGCTCGCCCGCTCGACCGTGTCGAGTCGGGTGGACGCGCTGCTGGCCGCGGGTCTCGTACGCCCCGCGGGCGAAGCCGCCTCGACCGGAGGACGGCCACCCGCCCGAGTCGCCTTCAACCCGCTGGCGGGCGTGATCATCGCGGTTGATCTCGGCGCGACGCACGCGACGGTCGCCGTCGCCGATCTCGCGGCGAACATCCTCACCGCCAACACCCATCCGCTCGACATCGCCGAAGGCCCCGAGCCGGTGCTCGACTCGGTGATCGCCGAGGGCGCGAGCCTGCTCGAGCGCCAGGGCATCGCGGCCTCCCAGGTGATGGGGATCGGCATCGGGGTGCCGGGACCGGTCGAGCATTCGACAGGTCGCCCCACCAATCCTCCGATCATGCCCGGCTGGGACCGCTTCGACGTGCCGCACTACGTGCAGCGCACCTTCGACGTGCCGGTGCTGGTCGACAACGACGTGAACATCCTGGCCCTCGGCGAGCAGGCGCTCAGCTGGCCGGGCGTCGCCGATCTCATCTTCGTCAAGGTGTCGACGGGCATCGGCGCCGGCCTCATCTCCGGCGGCGCCCTGCAGCGGGGCGCGCAGGGCTCGGCAGGTGACATGGGCCACGTCCAGGTGCCCTACAGCCGCGACTCCCCTCGTCCTCCGGGTGACCAGCGCGACCTCGAGGCCATCGCGAGCGGCACCGCCATCGCCGCCGACCTCCGGGCCCAGGGCATCGAGGCCACCGGCAGCTCCGACGTCGTGGCACTCGTGCGGGCGGGCCACCCGGCCGCCATCGCCGCGACGCGCCAGGCGGGCCGCGAGGTGGGCGAGGTGCTCGCGACGGTCGTCAACATGCTGAACCCCTCGGTGATCGTGATCGGCGGCAGTGTCGCGCGCGCCGGCGAGCACCTGCTCGCGGGCATCCGCGAGGTCGTGTACCGGCGCTCCATCCCGCTCGCGACGCAGCACCTGGGGATCGTCCAGTCCCAGGCCGACGACACCGCCGGCGTGCTGGGAGCGGCCATCATGGTCACGCAGCAGGTGCTGTCCCCCGCCGCGGTCGAGCTGCGCGCCGCGCGCGCCTGACTCCGCGGTCGCGGCGCTCCGGCGCCCGCACGACTCTCCGATGACGGGCCGCGGGACGGAGACGGATGCCGCGCCCCGCGGTGCGCGACCCGCTGTGCGCTTTCCGCCGGAGTGCGATGTCTGGTATCCCAGCGCGCACGGGTCAGGGACGTAGCACCGGCGTAACACGGCCGAGACGAACGCACGGTTGACTGTCCTCACGGGGTTCAGTTCTGTGCCGATGACGGTGCGCCCGCGGAAGGAGAGTGCGATGAGGATCCGACCGCTGCGATCGACCCCCGAGTCGACCCTGGTGCCCGTCGCCGAGCCGCCCGCCGAGATGCGGGCCGTGGCGTTCGACGCGCCGGGCGATCCGGACGCGCTGCGCGCGGCATCCGTCTCCGTCCCCTCCCCCGTCATCAGCGAGGTGCTCGTGCGCGTCGTCGCGGCAGGGGTCAACCCGATCGACGCGAAGACGCGCGGCGGCGCCGGCGTCTCGGCCGCCATCGAGCGCTACCCCGCGACGCCCGGTTTCGACTTCAGCGGCATCGTGGTGAAGAGCCCGTACGAGGCGCATCAGTTTCCGGCCGGCACGGAGGTGTTCGGCATGGCGTCGTTCCCGCGCACGTCAGGCTCGTACGCCGAGTACGTCGTGGCGCCGTCGCTGTCGGTCGCGCGCAAGCCCGCCTCGCTCTCGCACGTCGAGGCGGCCGGCGTTCCGCTGGCCGCGCTGACCGCGTGGGGCCTCGTCGTCGAGACCGCGCACGCGCACGAGGGCCAGCGGATCCTGATCCACGCCGGCAGCGGCGGCGTCGGGCACTTCGCCGTGCAGTTCGCCGCGTACTTCGGCGCCCACGTCACCGTGACGGCATCGGGGCGCAACGCCTCGTGGCTGCGCGAGCTCGGGGCCGCCGTCGTGATCGACTACACGACGACGCGGTTCGACGAGGTGGTCGGCGAAGTGGATGCCGTGATCGACCTGGTCGGCAACGTCGGAGGCGACACCGGCACGCGGTCGCTGGAAGTGCTGCGGCCCGGCGGGCTCTACGTGCTGGTGCCGACCGGCTCCTGGCCCGGCTACGCCGAAGCCGCCGCGGACGCCGGCGTGCGGGCGACGTCGTACAAGGTGATCCCCGACGGCGGAGCCCTCGCGACCATCGCCCGGCTGCTCGACTCGGGATCGGTGCAGGTGTACATCGAGCAGGTGTTCGACCTGGCCGATGCGGCCGATGCGCATCGCGCGATCGAGACCGGCCACACGCGCGGCAAGGTCGTGCTGCGGGTCAGCGACGGCTGATCCCCCGCGCCCCGCCCGTCCTCGGTTCACGTGGAGGTGAGCACGCGGCGGCCCTCCGCCACGATCGCGTCGGCGATCGCGTCGAGGAGGGGCGAGCGCAGGTTCCACTGCTGCCAGTGCAGCACGACATCGACCGGCGGACCGCCGAGGAGCACCAGCTCGCCGCGCTCGAGCGCCTCGTGCGACTGGAACCGCGGCAGCATCGCCCAGCCGAGGCCCAGTCGGACCGCGGTGGCGAAGTCGTTCGACGCCGGCACATAGTGCCGCGGCGGCCGCGCCGGATCGACGCCCTGCCGCGACAGCCACTCGTTCTGCAGGTCGTCGCGCCGGTCGAAGTCCACCAGCGGCGCCTCGCTCAGTGCCGCCTCCCGGTCTCCGGCGAGCCACCGCTCGGCATACGCCGGCGTCGCCACAGCCTCGTAGCGCATGGCGCCCAGCACCGACGAGCGACACCCGGCCACCGGCGCCGCGCGCGAGGTCACGGCGCCCATCACGGTGCCCGACTCGAGCAGGCCCGCGGTGAAGTCCTGATCGTCGCGGTGGAGGTCGAAGACCACCGGATGCCGCTCCGCGAGGCGCGCGAGGGGCGGGAGGAACCACGTCGCCAAGGAGTCGGCGTTGACCGCAAGCGCCACGCTCGTGAGCGCGGCGTCCTCGCTGTCGGCCCCGAGCTCGGCGAGCGCGTCGTGCTCGAGCAGCGCTGTCTGGCGTGCGAGCCGGATCACCGACATGCCCGCCTCGGTCGGGCGCACCGGCTTCGAGCGCACGAGCACGAGCCGGCCGAGCTGCTCCTCGAGCGCCTTGATGCGCTGACTGACCGCCGAGGGGGTGACGTGCAGCCGCCGGGCGGCCGCATCGAGGGTGCCCTCGTCGACGACGACGGCCAGGGTCTCGGCGAGCTCGAACGGGATCCGCATCTTCAGTCCGGCTAATGGTACTGAAGATCCATGAGCTGGACTACGGGTGGTACCGAACCTAGCGTCGAAGAGTGCTCACCCCCGTTCTGGCCGGCCTCGGCCTCGGCTTCTCGCTCATCATCGCCATCGGCGCGCAGAACCTCTTCGTGCTCCGGCAGGGTCTGCGCCGTGAGCATGTGTTCGCGGTCGCGGCCATCTGCGCGATCTCGGACGCGCTGCTCATCCTGCTGGGGGTGTCGGGCGTCGGCTTCGTGCTGCAGGCGGTGCCGTGGCTGGTCGACGCGGTGAGGTGGGCGGGCGCGCTCTTCCTCGTCACGTACGGCGTGCTCGCGGCGCGCCGCGCGCTGAAGCCGTCGGGACAGGTGCTCGGTGCCGGTGAGGACGTGCCTCGCGACGCGGACCGCGCCGCGGCTCACGCTGACGGCGGTGTGGGCGCCTTCGTCGCGCCCGAAGCCGCGGCATCCGGTGTGCGCAGCGATGTCCGAACGGCCGCGACGCCGTCGACCCGCACCCGCCTGCTGCCCGTCATCCTGACGTGCCTCGCCCTCACGTGGCTCAACCCGCACGTGTACCTCGACACCGTGTTCCTGCTCGGCACGGTCGCCAACACGCACGGCGACGACCGCTGGCTGTTCGCGGCCGGCGCGATGTCGGCGAGCGTGCTCTGGTTCTTCGGACTGGCGTTCGGCGCGCGTCTGCTCGGACGCTGGCTGTCGACCCCTCGCGCGTGGCGCATCCTCGACGGCGTCATCGCGGTCGTCATGATCGCGCTGGGCGTCTCTCTGGTGCTGCCGACGGTCGCCTGATCCGGACAGGCGCCCGCACCACGCTCGCGCCGAGGAGAGCGGGCCAGCGGGGTCAGCGGGTCAGCGCGGTCAGCGCTCGATCTGCTCCTTGCGGGCGATCACGAGCGCGCGCACGACACCGTCGGGCAGTGGGTGCTCCGGCTGATAGCGGATCGTGCCCTTGTCGAGCCCGATTCCCGGATGACCGTCGAGCGCCCCGGCCACCGCCGACACCGCCTCCGGGCTGAACGGGTACACGCCGATGTGCTTCTTCGCCCTCATCACCGACACCAGCGGCTTTCCGTGGTACACCAGCGCCGGCATCCCGTATCCGAGTCCCTGCTCAGCATCGGGCGCCTCCTCGCGCGCGATCGCATAGATGCGCTCGACCGAGGGCCGGTCGGCGTCATCGAGTCCGGCCAGGAGTTCGTCGACGGTTCCCATGCACGCATCCTGGCATCCGGCACTCGCCCGCGACAGCCCCGCCGGTGCACGATGGAGCCATGAGACGCGTGCACGTGATCGTCCGGGGCGAGGTGCAGGGCGTCGGCTACCGCTACACGATGCGCATGGTGGCGCGCGAGGCCGGAGCCGCCGGCTGGGCGCGCAACCGCCGCGACGGGTCGGTGGAGGCCGAGGTCGAGGGCACCGACGCCGCGGTCGACGAAGTGCTCGCCTGGATGGCGGAGGGGCCGCCCGGCTCGCGCGTCGCCGAGGCGACGGTGACGGATGCCGCGCCCACCGGCGAACGCGGCTTCGAGGTGCGACCGACGGCGTGACCGGCCGCGTGCTCGACCGGTCGTCATTCCTCGAGCGGACGCAGGATGCGGTCGACGAACCGGCGGGTGCGCTCGTGCTGCGGGTCGGTGAAGAGCTGCTTCGGCGTGCCACGCTCCACGATCGCCCCTTCGTCGAAGAAGAGCACCTCGTCCGCGACCTGCCGCGCGAACCCGAGCTCGTGCGTGACGATCACCATGGTCCAGCCCTCGTCGGCGAGCTCCTTGAGCACCAGCAGCACCTCGCCCACCAGCTCGGGGTCGAGGGCGCTGGTGGGCTCGTCGAACAGCAGCAGCGACGGCTGGAGCGCGAGGGCGCGGACGATGCCGACGCGCTGCTGCTGTCCGCCGGACAGCTCGAACGGGAAGGCGTCCCGCTTCTCGGCCAGCCCGACCCGCTCCAGCAGCGCCTCGGCGCGAGCCGTCGCCTCGGCCTTCGGCACACGGTGCGCGTACACCGGACCCTCCAGCACGTTCTGGATCACCGTGCGGTGCGGGAAGAGGTTGTGATGCTGGAAGACCATCGCCGAGCGATCCCGCAGCGCGAGGCGGTCGGCCTTCGAGACCTTGGCCGAGAAGTCGATCTCGGGTCCGCCGTCGAAGCTCAGGGTGCCCGCATCAGGCGTCTCGAGTCCGTTCAGCGAGCGCAGGACGGTGGTCTTGCCCGAGCCGCTCGGCCCGATGAGCACCACGACCTCGCCGCGGCGCACCTCGAAACCGACGCCGTCGAGCACGCGGTTCGTGCCGAAGCTCTTCGTGATCCCCGCGACGCGCAGGAGGGCCCGGTCGTCCGCCGGAGTGGGCGGCGCGAGCGCGTCGCCCGCAGCCGGATCGACGTGCGGGGAGCGGTCGACGGGCTCACGCGGGTCGACGGGCTCATGCAGGTCGACGGGCTCATGCGGGTCGACGGGCTCACGCGGGTCGACGGGCTCGCGCGGGTCGACGGGCTCGTGGGGATCAGTGGGCGACATAGCGGTCGAGCCTCCTCTCGATGGCGCTCTGGCCGGACGACAGCACGAGGCAGAAGAGCCAGTAGATGAGCGCCGCCTCGAGGTAGATCACCATGAACTCGTACGTGAACGCGGCGATCTCCTGCGCGCGGCGGAAGAGCTCGGTCACGAGGATCAGCGACGCGAGCGAGGAGTCCTTGACCAGCGAGATGAAGGTGTTCGACAGCGGCGGCACCGACACGCGAGCCGCCTGGGGCAGGATGATCCGTCGCAGCGTCGTCGTGTGCGAGAACCCGACGGTGTGCCCCGCCTCCCACTGGCCCTTGGGCACCGAGAGGATCGCCGCGCGGATGACCTCGGCCGCGTAGCCCCCGACGTTGAGCGAGAACGCGATGATCGCGGCTGGCCACGGATCGATGACCAGACCGATCGACCCCAGCCCGTAGAACACCACGAAGAGCTGGACGAGCAGCGGCGTGCCGCGGATCACCGAGACGTAGAAGCGCGCGATGTTCGACACGACCGGGTTGGACGAGATGCGCATCAGCGCCACCAGCAGCGCGAGGACGAGGCCGATCGCGAACGACGAGAGCGCGAGCGGGATCGTGCCCGTCAGTCCCGCCAGCAGCAACGGCCAGAACGAGTCGACGACGAGATTCCAGATCTCGTTGCCGGAATCGACGTCGGCCGCCGCGATCGTTGCGAGCGCGGGGACGAGCAGCGTCGAGAACGAAGTCATCGAGGGTCCTCCCTCCGGGCGTCGGAGAACGCCGTCGCCCGCCCCACGGTAGGGCGGGCGACGGCTCGAGGTCTACTGCGTGACGTCTGCGCCGAAGTAGGTGTCGCTGATCTCGGCGAGCACGCCCTCTTCGCGCAGCTCGGCCAGCGCCTCATCGACGGCCTTTACGAGCGCTTCCTTGTCCTGCGTGAAGGCGAACGCGTTGTACGCGGGGTCGTCGGTCTCGGCGGCGATCTTGAGACCCGTCGGGCCCTCGTTCTTCTCGTAGTCGAGGAACGTCAGGTTGTCGTTGATCGTGGCGTCCACGCGGCCCTGCTGCAGCAGCGCGACGGCCTGCGCCCAACCTTCGACGGCCTCGATGTTGGCGCCGCTGGTCTGTGCGAGCTCGTACCAGTTGCTCGTGAGCGACTGGGCGGTCGTCTTGCCTGCGAGGTCGTCGAAGCTCGAGATCGAGTCGTCGTCCTCGGGCACGACGATCACGCCGGGAGACACGGTGTACGGCTCGCTGAAGAGGTACTTCTCCTCGCGCTCCGGGTTGATCGAGACCTGGTTGGCGATGACGTCGAAGCGGCCGGCGTCCAGCCCCGCGAAGATCGCATCCCACTGCGTCTCCTGGAAGACGATCTCGAGGCCGAGCTTGTCGGCGACCGCCTCGGCGATCTCGACGTCGAATCCGACCAGGTCGCCGGACTCGTCGTGGAACGTGAAGGGAGGATACGTGCCCTCGGTCGCGACCGTCAGCGTGCCGTCGGTGACGAGGCCGAAGTCGTCGCCCGCGGCGGCGGACTCGGTCGGCTCGGGCGCTGCCGAGCTGCAGGCGGTGAGGGCGAGCGCGGTGGTGGCGGCGAGAGCGAGAAGGGAGATGCTGCGGCGTGACATGGTGCTGTTCCTGGTGGGGTGGCGTGTGTGCAAGGCGCTGCGCCGATCGGGCGCGGCGCCGGGGTGACTCTCCAGTCAAACACGGCCCTCGCCGCTCGAGGTCGCTTCGTTACGCCGCATTGCTTCCGCAGGAGCGGAAGCAGGTTCACCCTCCGAGTCCCGCCGCGAGCTCGGCGAAGACCTCGGCGGCGTCGTCGCTCGTCGAAAGCGCGGCCGCCTGGCCGGCCCACAGCGAGACCAGGTCGCCGTCGCCGCGGCGCCCCGCCTCGGCGCGGAACTGCCCGGTGAGCCAGTTCTGGGCGGGGAACGGGAGGATCACGCCGGTCGTCTCGATCTCACGCATCGCGCGGTTGGGGATGCCGCGCGCCAGCCTTCCGCTCATCGCCCGCGTGAGCACGGTGCCGGTGTCGGCGGCGCCTGCGATGGCCTGCCGGTGCGCTTCGGTCGCGGCCGACTGCCTCGTCCCCAGGAAGGCGGACCCGACCTGCACGCCCGACGCACCCAGCGCGAGCGCCGCGGCGACGCCGCGCCGGTCGGCGATGCCGCCGGCCGCGATCACGGGCACGTCGACGGCGTCGACCACCTGGGGCACCAGTGCGAATGTTCCGACGAGCGACTGCTCCGCAGGCCGGAGGAACGAGACGCGGTGCCCGCCCGCCTCGGCGCCGGTCGCCACGATCGCGTCCACTCCGGCCGCATCGAGGGCGACCGCCTCCGCCACCGTGGTCGCAGTGCCGATCAGCCGGATGCCGCGGCTGTGAGCCGCGGAGACCAGCCGCTCGGAGGGGACGCCGAAGACCACGCTGAGCGCCGCGGGCGCGGCATCCAGCACGGCCGTCAGCTGGGAGTCGAGGTCGGGCAGGAACTCGATCGGCGGCGTGGGGTGCGCGAGGCCCAGCTCGTCGAACAGCGGCGCCACCGCCGCGATCGCCGGCGCGAGGTCGACCTCGCCGGGGGTGATCTCGTCGCCGGTCGGCAGCCACAGGTTGACCGCGAAGGGGCGCGAGGTCGCCGAACGGAGCGCCGCGATGGTGTCGCTGATGCGGTCGGCCGCATAGCCGTACAGTCCGTACGAGCCGAGGCCCCCGGCATCGCTCACCGCCGCCGCGAGCTCGATCGACGAGAGACCGCCGAAGGGACCGAGCACGATCGGCGCGTCGATGCCGAACAGATCCTGGAGCGTGGCGACCATGCGTCCGACGCTACTCCCGCCCCGCCGCCCCGGGCGACGGCGGGGCGGCGCACAGAATCGGAAGTTCTGCTCGACACGCCGGGCCGCGGCATCCGTCATCCGGCGTGTCGGCCCCGCAATTCCGATTCTGTGCACGACGCGTCGTCGAACGACGAAGGCCCCACCCGAGCGGGTGGGGCCTTCGGTGCGACCGGTGAAAGGTCGCTGAGCTTGTCGAAGCGTCAGACGAGCGTGTTGACGTCCAGCGGGATGCCGGGGCCGAACGTGGTCGACACGGCGCCCTTCTGGATGTAACGGCCCTTCGAGCTGGACGGCTTGAGGCGCACGATCTCTTCGAGCGCGGCCTTCAGGTTCTCGTCGAGCTGCTCGGCCGAGAACGAGGCCTTGCCGACGACGAAGTGCACGTTGGCGTGCTTGTCGACGCGGAACTCGATCTTGCCGCCCTTGATCTCCTCCACGGCCTTGGCCGGGTTGGGGGTCACGGTGCCGGTCTTCGGGTTGGGCATGAGGCCGCGCGGGCCGAGCACCTTGCCCAGGCGACCGACCTGGCCCATGAGCTCGGGCGTCGCGACGGCCGCGTCGAACGCGGTCCAGCCGCCGGCGACCTTCTCGATGAGCTCGGCGCCGCCGACCTCGTCCGCACCCGCGGCGATCGCGGCCTCAGCGGCCGGACCCGTCGCGAACACGATGACGCGGGCGGTCTTGCCCGTGCCGTGCGGGAGGATGACGGTGCCGCGCACCATCTGGTCGGCCTTGCGGGGGTCGACCGAGAGCTTGAGCGCGACCTCGACGGTCGAGTCGAACTTCGCCGATCCGGTCTGCTTCGCGAGGGCGACAGCCTCGGTGGGCGTGTAGAACTTGTCCGCCTCGATCTTGGCGGCAGCGGCCTGGAAGGCCTTGGACTTGGTAGCCATGGTTATTCTCCCCCTCAGTCCTCGACCGTGATGCCCATGGAACGGGCGGTGCCGGCGATGATCTTCGAGGCGGCCTCGAGGTCGTTCGCGTTCAGGTCGGGCTGCTTCGTCTCGGCGATCTGGCGCACCTGCTCCTTGGTGAGCTTGGCGACCTTGACCGTGTGAGGCGTCTTCGAGCCCTTCTGGACGCCCGCAGCCTTCTTGATGAGCTCAGCGGCCGGCGGGGTCTTCAGGATGAACGTGAAGCTGCGGTCCTCGTAGACGGTGATCTCCACGGGGATGACGTTGCCGCGCTGCGACTCGGTCGCGGCGTTGTACGCCTTGCAGAACTCCATGATGTTGACGCCATGCTGACCGAGCGCGGGGCCGATCGGCGGCGCCGGGTTGGCTGCACCGGCGTTGATCTGAAGCTTGATCAGGCCGGTCACCTTCTTCTTCGGTGCCATTCTTCTTCCTTTCGTCGAACCACGGATGCCGGGGCATCCGGTTCTCCCGCGAATCCGGCCGTTCCGGACCGCGGTGTCGATCGCGCGCGCTCAGCGCGCGCGCAAACCTGCAGAGTCTACCAGCGATTTCGCTGGGGTTTCGACTCGCTTCGCTCGCTCAACCTTTACCCGGGATCGCATCAACGCTCGCTGGCGCTCGCATTGATCCGACCCGCGTCAAAGCTTCGTGACCTGGTCGAACGACAGCTCGACCGGGGTCTCGCGTTCGAAGAGCGAGACGAGGACCGTGAGCTTGCCGCTCTCGGGCTTGATCTCGCTGATCGTGCCGGGCAGGCCCGCGAACGAGCCCTCCTTGATGGTGATGGTCTCGCCCACCTCGAAGTCGACCTCGGCCGGGATGACGCGCGCCGCGGCGGCCGCGCCCTTCTTGGCCGCACCGCCCTTCGCGCCGGCGACCTCCTTGACCTCGACGAGGCTCTTCAGCATGTTGAAGGCCTCTTCGAAGCGCAGCGGCGTCGGGTTGTGGGCGTTGCCGACGAAGCCGGTCACACCGGGGGTGTGACGCACGACCGACCAGGTGTCCTCGTTGAGCTCCATGCGCACGAGCACGTAGCCCGGGATGCGCACGCGGTTGACCATCTTGCGCTGGCCGTTCTTGATCTCGACGACGTCCTCCATCGGGACCTCGATCTGGTAGATGTCGTCCTCGACCTCGAGCGTCGACTTGCGCTGCTCGATGTTGGCCTTCACCTTGCGCTCGAACCCGGCGTAGGAGTGGATGACGTACCACTTGCCCGGGAGGGTCCGCAGCTCGGCGCGGTACGCCTCGTACGGGTCCTCGTCCTCGTCGTCCTCGTCGCCTTCGGGCGCCTCGGCGGCGTCGGCCGGGGAGACGGAGGCCTCGACCTCGTCCACGACGCCGGCTGCGGCATCCACGTCCGCCACGAAGTCCTCGTCGAGGACGGGCTCGTCCTCGTCGCCGTTCACGTCGGGACCGTCGTAGGGGGTCACCTCGTCGGCCGCCTCGGCCTCGCGCTCGGCGACCTCCTCCGCGATGGAGTCGTTGATCACCTCGGCCGCCGCCTCGGTCTCTGCGGTCTCGTCAAGATTCAGAGCGTCGTTCACGATCGCGTCCGCCTCCGGGTCGTCGATGTCGATGTCGTCCAGATCGGCGTCGTCCTCGTCGACGTCGTCGACGATGTGGATGGCGAGGTGCTCGGCCGGTTCGACCGACCGCTCCTCGGCCGCCAGGACGTTGCCCTCCTGCGCCTCGTCGTCCTCCGACGACTGCTCGGCTGCCGGCGCCCAATCGGCGTCGTCGACATATCTTTCAGTCACGTGAGTTCTCTTCCGTTCCGTCCGCTGCCGGACCTGCGGTCCGCCCCGTGTCATGCCCCCGTTGCGAGCCGGGGACGTCGGGATCAGGCGCCGGGCACTCCGAAGACGTACGACGTGATCCACACGAACAGCACGTCCAGGCCATAGACGAGCGCCATCATCACGACGACGAAGCCCAGCACCACCGCCGTGTACTTCAGCAGCTCCTGGCGCGTCGGCGTGACGACCTTGCGGAGCTCGGCGAAGACCTGACGGACGAACAGGGCGATACGAGCGAAGACGTTCGGCTTCTTCTCGCGAGGTGCGGCCGTTCCCTCAGCGGGGACGACTTCGCCCTTCGGCTCGTCCTGAACCATCGATGCCACCTGATTACCTTCCGTGAGCCGACACGGGTCGGCACACTGTGTTGTCAACCACCGGCATGTGGCCGGTGTTGCGCTGACGCGCAGGGCGGACAGGAATCGAACCTGCAACCTGCGGTTTTGGAGACCGCTGCTCTGCCAATTGAGCTACCGCCCTAGAGACCCGGAGGTCTCTGAAGCCCGCACTCTTCCCCTCTCACCACGGCTTGAGGATCCGCTCCCGGACACCGGGCACGGCGAAAGAATGCAGACTTCAACTGCATGATCCAGTGTACGGCATGCCCGCGAGCCCCGCGAACCGGGGCCGGACCGGCGGGCGTGTCGACGCCTGCATCCCTGCCCCGATCAGTACTGCTGGACGCCGTAGCGGTCGGGCTCCGGCGAGCGCTCGAAAGCCCGTCCCGAGAGCGAGGTCGGCTCGACCCGAACGAACGTGTACTTGAGCGTCGGGATCCAGGGGCGCAGGCCCAGCCCGTCCGCCCGCTCGACGTCGGCCGAGCGGTCGAGGGGGTGCGCGCGGCCTCGCAGGATCACGCTCCACGCGTCGCGGTCGGTGTGGTCGTCGACCTCGAAGAGCACCTCGTCGTTGACGGTCAGCTCGAACAGCTTGCTCCCCTGCGCGGTGCGGAAGAGCACGCTCTCGCCGTCCACGACGTAATTCACGGGGAAGATGTCGAGCACGTCGCCCACGTGCGTGACGAGCCGCCCGAGTTCCTGCGTGCGCAGGCGCTCCCAGCACTCTTCATCGGAGAGGGCGACGACGGGGTCCGGTGTGTCAGCCATGACTCCATCCTGTCCCGCCCGCCCGGCCCGCGACACCCCCGGAAGACCGGATTAGCATTCCGCCATGACGCTTGCGCAGACCCGCCTCGACGAGTTGTGGGACTTCGCCGATGCTCCCGCCTCGGAGCGTCGGCTGCGTGAGGCCGCCGCGCAGGAGACGGATGCCGCGACCCGCGCCGAGCTCGAGACGCAGGTCGCCCGTGCCCTGGGGCTGCAGGAGCGGTTCGCCGAGGCCGACGCCGTGCTCGACCGCGTGTCGATCGACGAGGCCGCCGTGGCGGCACGTGCGGCGCTCGAACGCGGGCGGCTGCGCAACTCGGCGGGCGACGCCGAGGCGGCGGTGCCGTACTTCCTCGCGGCGGTGGACGCGGCATCCGGGATCGCGTTCCTGCAGGTCGACGCACTGCACATGCTCGCGATCGCCGAGCCGGACCAGGCCGAGGAGTGGACGGCTGCCGCGCTGGCGGTGCTCGACGGCGTCGACGACCCCCGCACGCTCCGCTGGCGCGTCTCGCTCCACAACAACGCCGGCTGGCGGCTGTTCGACGCGGAACGGGTCGCCGACGCGATCTCGGAGTTCGAGCGGGCGTGGGATGCCGCCACCCGCTGGGGAACGCCGCAGCAGGTGCAGTGGGCCGACGAGGCCCTCGCCGAGGCCCGCGCCGCGCTGTAGCGCGTTTCGGCTCGCCTCGCCCCGCTCAACGACCGAGACCACCGCGTTTCGTCTCGCTTCGCTCGCTCAACGACCGAGACCACCGCGTTTCGACTCGCTTCGCTCGCTCAACGACCGAGACCACCGGCCGTTGAGCGAGCGAGGAACGAGCGAGACGAAACGCCTGCGACTCGCGAGGAGACCTCAGCCGGCGATGCGGATGAGCTTCTTGTTGACGAACTCGTCGGCGGCCAGCAGGCCCATCTCGCGCGAGGTGCCCGAGCGCTTGACGCCGCCGAACGGCAGCTCCGGCGAGTCGGCGAGCACGATGTTGACGTAGACCATGCCGGCGTCGATCTTGTTCGCGATGCGCTCGGCCTGCTCGGGGTCGGTCGTGTACACGTACGAGCCGAGGCCGAAGCTGGTGTCGTTGGCGATCTTCACCGCCTCGTCCTCGTCGGCCACCTTGTAGACGACACCCGCGGGGCCGAACAGCTCCTCGCGGTACACGTCCATGTCGGCCGTGACGTCCGTGAGCACGGTGGGCTCGTAGAAGGCGCCGTCGCGCGTGCCGCCGGCGACGAGCCGCGCGCCCTGCGAGACGGCGCGGTCGACCTGCTCCTGCAGGCGCTCCGCCGCCGCGAGCGACGACAGCGGGCCGAGGACGGTGTCGTCGGCGAACGGGTCGCCCATCTTCGACGCCCGCATCGCCTCGGTGAACTTGTCGAGGAACTGGTCGTACAGACCCTCCTGCACGATGAAGCGCTTGGGCGCGTTGCAGGACTGTCCGTTGTTGTCCATGCGCGCCTCGACCGCCGCGGCGACCGTGGAGTCGAGGTCGTCGGTGGAGAGGACGATGAACGGATCCGAGCCGCCGAGCTCGAGGGCGACCTTCTTGAGGTTCTGTCCGGCGAGGGCGGCGACGGCCGATCCCGCGCGCTCGGATCCCGTGACCGACACACCCTGCACACGCCGGTCGGCGATGATCGTCGCCGCCTGGTCGTTCGACGCGTACACGTTGGTGTACACGCCGTCGCCGAGTCCGGCATCGGCGTAGATCTGCTCGATCGCCGCGGCGGACTCGGGGCACTGGGGCGCGTGCTTGAGCAGGATCGTGTTGCCCACCACGATGTTCGGGGCGGCGAACCGGGCGACCTGGTAGTACGGGAAGTTCCACGGCATGATGCCCAGGAGCACGCCCAGCGGCGTGCGGCGGATCACCGCGGTGCCCTCACCGAGGATGTCGATCGGCTGGTCGGCCGTGACCTTCTCGGCGTTGTCGGCGTAGTACTCCGTGATGTCGGCAGCGAAGTCGACCTCGGCGACCGCCGCCGACAGCGGCTTGCCCATCTCGCGCACGATGATCGCGGCGAGCTCGTCGCGACGCTCGCGGTGCAGCTCCGCCACCTTGCGGAGGCCGGCCGCGCGCTCGGCGACCGGCTGGTCGCGCCACGCGCGGTAGGCGGCATCCGCCCTCGCGATCGCGGTCTCGAGAGCCTCGTCGGTGATGGTCGGGTAGGTGGCCAGGGTCTCTCCCGTGGCCGGGTTGACGACGGCGTAGTCGGTCATGCTTCCTCTCCGTTCGGATGGATGGTGGACAGTCTGCCGGTCAGCGGCGAGCGCGTCGAAGGCTTTCGGGCGCATCGATACCGAGTGTCTCACCGCGGAAGAACGCCGGACGCTTGATCGCCTGCCAGATCATGATGACAACGCCGGCGAGGATGATGGTCACGCCCAGCACGAACACCAGGCCGAGGCCGAAGATGCTCGAGCCGCTGCCGTACGCCGGGTCCATCGAGTCGATGAGCGTCGTGACGAACAGCACCGCGAGGATGGCGCCGCCGACCAGCGGGAACAGGAACGTGAAGAAGAAGCTCCGCGCCGAGTCGAACCACTGCTTGCGGAAGTACCAGACGCACGCGAACGCGGTCAGCCCGTAGTAGAAGCAGATCATCATGCCGAGCGACAGGATCGTGTCGGTCAGCACGTTCTCGCTCACCACGCGCATCACGGCGTAGAACACCGACGCGACGATGGCCGAGACGACGGTCGCGTAGCCCGGCGTGAAGAACCGCGGGCTCACCCGGGCGAACTTCGACGGCAGGGCGCCGTAGTGCCCCATCGCCAGGAGCGTCCGCGCCGGGCCGACGGCCGTCGACTGCAGAGAAGCAGCCGAGCTCGAGAGCACCGCGAGCGACACCAGGAACGCCAGCGGTCCGAGCACGGGGTCGGAGAGCGCGAAGAACACGTTCGCCGAGATCTCCTCGTTCGCCAGGCCCAGCGGTCCGTCGCCGACGCCGGCGAACATCATCAGGCCGATCGAGATCAGCAGGTACAGCGCCACGACGATGACGACCGTGAGCATCGCCGCGCGACCCGGGGTCTTCTCGGGGTTCTTGGTCTCCTCGTTCATGGTGAGGACGACATCCCATCCCCAGAAGATGAAGATCGACAGCGACAGGCCCGCGGCGAACGCGCTGAACGTCGGGACCTCGAACGGGTTGAACCACGACCACGAGAAGGCGGTCGGGTCGGGCGCCTCGCCGTCGACCGCCTTGACGATCGCGACGACCGCGAAGAGCACGAGCACCACGACCTGGAAGCTCACCAGCACGTACTGGAACTTCTGCGTCGTCTGCATGTCGCGGTACGACACGAGCGTGGCGCCGAGCATGAACAGCAGGCACACCACGACGTTGATGAACGGGTTGAAGGCGAGGTTCGCGATCTCTTCGTTGCCGGTCAGCTGCGAGATGAGGAGGAACAGGAACTCCACCGCGATGCCCGCGAGGTTCGACAGCACGATGACCGTGGCAGCGACGAGGCCCCATCCCGTCATCCAGCCGATCCACGGCCCGAAGGCGCGGACGCCCCACGTGAACGAGGTGCCGGAGTCGGGCATCGCCCGATTGAGCTCGCGGTAGCCGAATGCCGTTAACAGCATCGGGATGAAGCCGACCAGGATGATCGCCGGCACCTGCGTGCCGACGACGGCGACGGTCGGGCCGAGCGACGCGGTCAGCGTGTACGCCGGGGCGATGGTCGAGATGCCGATGACGACGGCGCCGATGACGCCGACCGCACCGGCGCTCAGGCCCTTCTTCGACAGCTCGCCGGCGTGCGAGCCGGCGGCGGGAGCCAACGGCGCGCCGGCCGCGGAGTTCTGGGAGGCGCTCATGCGCGTTCTCCTTCTTTGCCGTGCGTGCGGGGCACCACGACCATCGGGACGGGAAGCTCGTGCAGCATCTTCGCTGCGGTCGAGCCGAGGAACAGGCGCCGGGGCTGGGCCAGCCGGCTGGAGCCGACGACAGCCAGCTCGCCGGGCTCCCAGGCGAGGTGCGCGACGGCGTCTTCGATGCTGTCACCGCGGGCGACGACGACGTCGGCGTCGATGCCGTCGGGCAGGGCGTCGAGGGCCTTGCCGAGCACGTCGTCGGCATGGGCGGCACCCGCGATGCGGATGACCCCGGTGTCGACGGTGGCCGGCAGGTCGACCGACACGAGCGACAGCAGACGCAGCTCGGCGCCCATGCCCGTTGCGAGGGCGATGCTCTCGTCGAGCAGCGCGCTCGCGCCGGGGCGCGTGCCGATGGCTGCGGTGACGCGCGTCACCGCGGTCGCCTCGTGGCGTCGCGACCCCTCGGGAGCCAGCACGACGGGAACGTCCGAGGAATGCAGCAGCTCGTTGGCGACCGTTCCCAGGCGGTGGCGCCCGCGCAGTCCGCCGTTGGCGGCGCCGACCACGATGTGCGACGCGCCCAGCTCGTGCGCCGCGACGATCAGGCCCTCGGCGAAGGAATCGCCGAACCGCACGTGCGTCGCGTGGGCCACGGCATCCGGAATCGTCGTCGACGCGTCGGCGAGCCAGGACTCCGCCTGTCCCACGAGGTAGCGGTCGTAGCCGGCGTCCGGCGGGGTGATGACGCTGCGGTCCTCGCCCGGGAGCACGAGCACCAGATCGAGCGGGGCGCGCAGGGCCGCCGCCAGACGCGAGCCGACCGCGACCGCGTCGGCGCCGGCCTCCGTCGCGGTATAGCCGACGACGATGCGCGCGCTCATCGGCGGGCCGCCTCGACGATGTTCGCCGCGACCAGGCGACCCATGCGGATCGCGCCGTCGACGTGCTGGTAGCCGGCGCCCGCCATGTCGCTGCACGCGAAGTGGATGGGGCCGACGGGGGTGCGGAGGTCGGCGCCGTAGCGCGCGAGTCCGCCGAGGTCGAAGCTGGCGGCATACGCGCCGCGGGTCCACTCCTCGGCGCCCCAGTCGCTCTCGAAGTACACCAGCGGGTTCTTCGCCTCGGGACCGTAGTAGTGCGACAGCGACTCGAGGATGCGCTCCCTGCGCTCCTCCGCCGACACGCGGAACAGGTCGTCGGCGTTGCGGTCCGACACGAAGCCGACGAGCGTCCCGCGCTCATCGCCGTGGTTGGTGTTGTCGTACGCCTCGTGCGAGATCTCGTACGGGCTGAAGGCGGTGCCCGAGAGGCCCTGCTCCCGCCAGAACGGGCGGTCGTAGACGGCGTGCACCTTGATGACGAAGCCCATGGAGATGTGCTGGTGCATCTGCTGCTTGAGGCGCGGCAGGGCGGGCTGGAACTCGATCCAGGGGTAGAGGATCGGCGCGTGCGCGAGGATGACGAAGCGCGCGCGCACCTCGAGCCCGTTGTCGGTGACGACCCGCACGCCGGTCCCGTCGCCCGTCGAGGGGTCCGACCAGTGCACCTCCGTGACGGGCTGGTCGAGGATGACGTCGTCGCCCAGGCGCTCGGCGAGGAGCAGCGGCACCTGCTGCAGGCCGCCGACGACCCGCTCGTCGAGGATGAAGTCCGCGTCCACGAGGTGCGAGAAGCTCCCCGCGCTGGCCGCCATGAGGAGTGCCTGCAGCGCCGAGAAGGCGTAGGCCGGCTTGGTGAGCATCGCACCGGCGATGAAGAGCGCGATGTTGTCGCGCGCCTCCTGGTCGTCGGTCTGCCCCTCGAGCCACGCCTCGAACGAGATGCGGTCGAGCGCCTCGGCATCGGGGTGCTCCCACGGCTTGTCGGGGTCGATCTGCGCGACGAGCCCGTCGAGCACCTCGATGAGCCGGACGATCTCCTTCTCGGTCTCGGGCGCGACCGGGAAGATCTCGCCCGTGAAGCGCGTGAGCTCGCCGTCCTTGCCGATGTAGACCGACTCGCCCTCGCGGTAGCGGCTGTAGGTCTCGAGACCCAGCTCGGCGAGGGTCTCTTTGAGCGCGTCCTGATCGGGCGAGACCCACTGGCCGCCGATCTCGAGCATGGCACCGTCGACCACGTCGGTCCACAGGCGCCCGCCCACGCGGTCGCGCGCCTCGAGCACGACGACCGAGAGGCCGGCCTTCTTCAGCTCGTTGGCGGCGGTCGTGCCGGCGGCGCCGGCGCCGACGATGACGACGTCGCGGGTCAGCTCGGTCATTCGGACTCCTTCGTCAGTGCAGAGGTGCGGTCCTTGAGCCTGTCGAAGGCCCGCGACGGGTGGGCCGCTTCGACAGGCTCAGCGACC
Organism: Microbacterium hibisci; assembly: GCF_015278255.1. Lineage (GTDB taxonomy): Bacteria > Actinomycetota > Actinomycetes > Actinomycetales > Microbacteriaceae > Microbacterium > Microbacterium hibisci. The sequence goes on along the minus strand of NZ_JADIJC010000002.1, from coordinate 514,288 downwards.
GGGTGGAGGTGGATGCCGCGACCGGCGCGGGTGCGCCGGGCCGCGGCATCCGTCATCAGTTGGCGGCGAGTGCTGCCGCGACGACGTCCAGGCCCTCGTGGAGCAGGTCGTCGGTGATCGACAGCGGCGGCAGGAAACGGATCACGTTCCCGTACGTGCCGCAGGTGAGCACGATGACGCCCTGTGCGATGGACGCCTTCGCGACCGCGGCGGTGAGCGCGGCATCCGGCTCCCCCGTCGCAGGGTCGACGAACTCGGCGGCGATCATCGCACCGTGGCCGCGCACGTCGCCGATCCGGGGGTCGGCCGCCTGCAGCTCGCACAGTCGCCCCGTGAGGACAGTCCCGATCTCACGAGCCCGCTCGATCATGCCGTCGTTCTCGAACACGTCGATCGCGGCGAGCGCAGCGGCGCACGCGATGGGGTTGCCGCCGTAGGTGCCGCCGAGGCCACCCGCGTGCGAGGCGTCCATGATCTCGGCCCGGCCCGTCACGGCCGCCAAGGGCAGGCCCCCCGCGATGCCCTTGGCGGTCGTGATCAGGTCGGGCACGATGCCGAACACGTCGCTCGCGAACATCTCGCCCGTGCGAGCGAAGCCGGTCTGGATCTCGTCGGCGATGAAGACCACGTCGTTCGCGCGACACCACTCGACGAGAGCCGGCAGGTACCCGTCCGCCGGAACGATGAAGCCGCCCTCCCCCTGGATCGGCTCGATGATGACGGCGGCGAGGTTGTCGGCGCCGACCTGCTTCTCGATCATCGAGATGGCCTTCTTGGCCGCCTCGGCGCCGGTGAGGCCGTCGCGGTACGGGTACGACAGCGGTGCGCGGTAGATCTCCGACGCGAACGGACCGAAGCCGCTCTTGTAGGGCATCGACTTCGCGGTGAGCGCCATCGTCAGGTTGGTGCGGCCGTGGTAGCCGTGGTCGAACGCGACGACCGCCTGCTTGCCGGTGTACTTGCGGGCGATCTTGACGGCGTTCTCCACCGCCTCGGCGCCCGAGTTGAACAGCGCGCTTTTCTTGGCGTGATCGCCCGGCGTGATGCGGTTGAGCGCCTCGGCCACCGACACGTATGACTCGTACGGGGCGATCATGAAGCAGGTGTGGGTGAACTGCGCGACCTGCTCCTGAACCGCGGCGACGACCTTCGGGTGCGCGTTGCCGATCGTGGTGACGGCGATGCCGGAGCCCAGGTCGATGAGCGAGTTGCCGTCGGCGTCGACGACGACTCCCCCGCCCGCGGCGACGGCGTGCACCGGTGCGGTGTGGCCGACCCCGGCGGCGACAGCGTCGGCCTTGCGGTCGATCAGCTGCTGCGAGCGAGGACCCGGGATGCTGGTGACCAGGCGGCGCTCCTGCGGAAGCGTCGGGCCGCCCAGGGGCGTGCTGGTGAGGGTGTCGGCTGCGCTGCTCATGGAGGGGAGCGTATGCCGCCGTACAGAGGGCCCGCACCCTCCCCCGCGTACATTGTGTCGGCCCCGCTGTACGGCCCGTACACTCGAGCACCATGGACGCCGACGCCCCCACCCTCCGCGCGCTGCTCGCCCGCCGCGACCTGAAGCTGTCGCTCGCGGCGGACGACCTCGACGCCGGCGCGCTGGACCGCGCGATCCGGTGGGTGCACAGCTCGGACCTCGCCGACCCCACTCCGTTCCTGTCCGAGGGGCTCGTGCTGCTGACCACGGGCACGCAGTTCCCCTCGGGCGACGACCCGGATGCCGATGCGCCGGAGCCGTACCGCGCGTACGTCCAGCGCCTCGCGGCGCGCGGTGTCGTCGGCCTCGGCTTCGGGACCGAGGTGGCGCGCGCCGGCATCCCACCCGCCCTCGTCGACGCCTGCCGGAACGCGCGGATGCCCCTCTTCGAGGTGCCGTATCGCACTCCGTTCATCGCCGTGGCCCGCGCGAACGCCGAGGCGATCGCCGCGGAGGCCTACGCGCGCCGCAGCTGGGCGCTGGCCGCGCAGCGCGCGATCGCCCTCGCCGCGCTCCGGCCCGACGGACTGGGGGCGACCGTGGCCGAGCTCGCCAAGCAGCTCGACACCTGGGTGGGCATGTACGACGCGGCCGGCGAGCTCGCGCGCGAGCATCCCGTCGGCGGCCTCGGCGCGGAGACGGCGGCGGCCCTGCAGCGCGAGGTCACCGGTGTGCTGCACCGCGGCGCGCGCGCCGGCTCGTCGCTGCACATCGGCGAGACGCCGTTCTCGCTGCAGACCCTCGGCCGGGGCGGGCACCTGCGCGGCGTGATCGCGATCGCCGCCGGAGATCTCGACCAGGAGGGCCGCGTCGTCGTCACCGCCGTGATCGCCATGGCAGGTCTCGCACTCGAGCAGCAGCAGGGCCTGGGCCGCGCGCGCAGCGCGCTTCGGGCAGGTCTCGTGCAGTCTCTGCTCACCGGCGACCCGGCCCTCGCCCGGCGCACCTCGCGCGAGCTGTGGGGGCCGCTCCCCTCCGCCCCGGTGGTGGTGGGGGTGACGGATGCCGCGGCCGCGCGCGTGGACGGCATCGCCGAGCTGCTCGAGCTGTGGGCCGACGAGAAGCGGGGTGCGCTGTTCTTCGGTCGCGGCGAGGACGGGCTCGTACTGGTCGTGCCGGCCGGCGACCGCTCGTGCGTCGACGAGCTCGTCGACCGCTTCGACGTGCGGGTCGGCCTGTCGGAGCCGTCGGGGTACGACGGCTTCGCCGCGGCCCTCGGCCAGGCGCGCGTCGCGCGGGACCGTGGCGTCCGGCCCGTCACCGAGTTCGGCGAGGTGGCGCGCTCGGGCGTCCTCTCCGCACTGACGGACGAGGCGCGCTCCCTGGCCCGCGCCGAGCTCGCGCCGCTCTTCGACCACGACGCGGCCCAGGGCACCCGTCTCGTCGAGACCCTGCAGGTGTGGCTCGACGAGGACTGCTCGCACGAGGCATCCGCCCAGTCCCTCGGCGTCCACCGTCACACGGTGCGCACGCGGCTCGCCCTCATCGAGCGCGTACTCGGCCGCGACCTGTCGTCGTTCGCGACGCGCGCCGAGCTCTGGGCGGCGCTGCGCGCCCTCGATCCGTCGGCCTGATCAGGTCGCGGGGCGCGGTGCCTGGCGCCTCGCGCCGTGCGTCGCGCGGCGCGCCGGGCGCGACTCGCGCTGCGCACGCCCCACGCCACTCGTGTGAACCGGAAGTTCGCCACCCCACTCGACCTTCGTGAACCGGAGGTTCATCGTCCGAAAACAGATGAGCGCACGGACAGTCCGACGCGCGCGGCATCCGAAACAGTCCGTGTCGGACCGCCCGACCGCCGCCGGGGCAGGATGGGCCCATGACCGCACGGCCGGGCACGTACCCACAGGACGCCCAGGTCCGCAACGGCGAGGTGTCGTGGTGGTGGCGCAGCCTCGGCGGCGCGCCGGCGTCGCGTGCTCCCCTGCCGGGCGACCTCGACGCCGACGTCGCGGTCGTCGGCGCCGGCTACACCGGACTCTGGACCGCCTACTACCTCAAGCGCGCCCAGCCCGACCTGCGGGTCGTCGTGCTCGAACAGCGGTTCGCGGGCTTCGGCGCCTCCGGCCGCAACGGCGGCTGGCTCACCAACACGGTCACCGGCGGCCGTGAGCGCTACGCCGCGACCCACGGCCGCGACGCGGCGATCGCGCAGCAACGGGCGCTCAACGACACCGTCGACGAGGTCATCGCCGTCGCCGCGCGCGAGGGCATCGACGCCGACATCGTCAAGGGCGGCGAGTTGGAGATCGCCAGGACACCCGCGCAGCTCGCGCGCCTGCGGGCGAGCGCGGCCGACGAGCAGTCCTGGCCGCACACGGATGTGGAGATGATGGATGCCGGGGCCGCGGCATCCCGTCTCCGCATCGCCGGGGCGCTCGGCGCCGTCTGGCACCCGCACTGCGCGCGCATCCATCCGGCCAAGCTCGTGCGCGGGCTCGCCGACGCCGTGGAGCGGCTGGGCGTGCCGATCTACGAGCAGACGCACGTCCGCCAGATCTCGCCGGGCCGCGCGGCGACCGATCGCGGCACCGTGCGCGCGACGCACGTGCTGCGGGCCACCGAGGGCTTCACCCCCGACCTGCGCGGCGAGCACCGCACGTGGCTGCCGATGAACTCGTCGATGATCGTGACCGACCCGCTGCCCGCGTCGTTCTGGAGCGCGGTCGGCTGGGAGGGCCGTGAGACGCTCGGCGACTTCGCGCACGTCTACATGTACGCCCAGCGCACGGCCGACGACCGCATCGCGTTCGGCGGCCGCGGGGTGCCGTACCGCTACGGCTCGCGCGTCGACACCGACGGGCGGACGCAGCAGCGCACGATCGACTCGTTGACGCAGCTTCTGCACGAGTTCTTCCCGGGTGCCGCCACCACCCCGATCGCACACGCGTGGGCGGGTGTGCTCGGCGTCTCGCGCGACTGGGCTGCGACCGTGGCGCACGACCGGCCGACGGGTCTCGGCTGGGCGGGCGGCTACGTCGGCACGGGTGTCACCGCGACGAACCTGGCCGGCCGGACGCTCGCCGATCTCGTGCTCGAACGCGACACCGAGCTCACGCGACTCCCCTGGGTCGGACACCGCGCGAAGCGCTGGGAGGTCGAGCCGCTGCGCTGGACCGCCGTGAACGCGATCTACAGCGCGTATCGGCTCGCCGACCGGGTCGAGGCATCCGCCTCCTCCTCCCGCACCGCGTGGCCCGCGCACGTCGCCGACTGGGTCGCCGGCCGCCGCTGACCCGGGCACCGGGCGGGCGCAGCGCGGCGCAGCGGCCGACCGCTGCACTCTCCTGCGAGTGCTGCGTCGATCTGTGCAGCAGTCGCAGGAAACCGCCGCACTCGCACCCGGGACAGCCGCACCCGCACCCGCGAGCGCCGCCCCGCCGAGCGCTCTGTGCCTTCGAATCGCGCACTTTGCAGTTTTCACCGGTCGCGGACTGCAAAGCGCGCGATTCGAAACCGCCGGGGAACTCTCGCCGGGTCGCAGAGCTCACAGCGAACGAGGGACGCGGCCGAGCTCAGCGCGGGGCGTGCGCCTCGAGGAACTCGTACAGGTCGGTGGTGTCGACGCCGGGGAACGACCCGGTGGGCAGCGTCGCGAGCAGGGTGCGCGGCGTGCGCACGTTCGGCCATGCCTGCTCCCGCCACGATGCCTCGAGCTCGGCGGGCGCACGGCGGCAGCAGACCTCGACCGAATGCTTCGACACCCCGCGGTTGGTCGTGTCGCGCCCCAGGAACCACTTGGTGTCGTCGAAGCGCACGCCCACGCTGATCGAGTGGGCCCCCTCGCTCGACAGCTCGACGCGCGCGGTGCACCAGTACGTGCCGTTGCCGGTGTCGGTGTACTGGTAGTACGGGTTGAAGTGGTCGTCAACGTCGAAGACGACGCGCGAGGTCCACTTGCGGCAGCACATCTGCCCCTCGATCGAGCCGAGGCGGTCGGTCGGGAAGTTGACGTCGTCGTTCTCGTAGACCTTCGTGATGACGCCCGACTCGTGCACCTTCAAGAAGTGCACCGGCAGGCCGAGGTGCACCGTCGCGAGGTTGGTGAAGCGATGCGCCGCCGTCTCGTACGACACCGAGTAGGCGTCGCGCAGGTCTTCGATGGAGATCGAGCGGTCCTTCTTCGCCTCCTGCAGGAACGGCACCGCGTGGCCCTCGGGGATGAGGAGCGCCCCGGTCAGGTAGTTCGTCTCGACCCGCTGCCGCAGGAAGTCGGCGTACGACGTCGGCTCGCGGTGGCCGAGGATGCGGCTCGACAGCGCCTGCAGCACGGCCGTGCGCGGGTCGCCCTTCGTGGTCAGCCGACTCGACAGGTACAGCCGGCCGTTCTTCATGTCGGCGACCGACCGCGTTGTCTGCGGCAGGTCGGGCACGTAGTGCAGCGTGAAGCCCAGGTGGGCGGCGATGTCGGATGCCGTCCGCTGAGTCAGCGGACCGCCGGGGTGGTCGACGGCGTCGAGGATCCGCCGCGCCTGCTCTTCGAGCTCGGCGAAGTAGTTGTTCTGCGTGCGCATGAGCTTGCGCAGGGCCACGTTCGCGCGGCGCGCCTCTTCGGGGGTCGCCGCGCGCTCGTCGCGCAGCCGCTCGATCTCGCCCTGCAGCGCCAGCATGGCCTTCAGCGCCTCGGTGGGAACGGTCTTGCCGATGCGGAACGGCGGGATGCCGAGCGCCTGGAACGTCTGCCCCCGCATGGCGCGCTCGAGCGAGATCTCGAGGGTGGCGCGCTCGTCGAGCGGCTCGGATTCGAGGATCGCGTCGATCGACGACCCGAGCGCCCGCGCGATCGCCTGCAGCAGCGACAGCCTCGGCTCGCGCCGCCCGTTCTCGATCATCGACAGCTGGCTCGGTGCGCGCTCGACGGCCGCGGCGAGCTCTTCGAGCGTCATGCCGCGATCGGTGCGCAGCTGCCGGATGCGGCGGCCGATGGTGAGCGGATCCACCTCATCATCGTCCGGGACTTCACCACGCAGATCGGAGGTCAACGTCGTCGTCATGGCGCGATTCTGTCACGAAAGCAGAAATATCCGAAAACTTCACACCTGAATCCGTCGGGTTGATGCAGGAACTTCACCGCAGAGTGGTTCCACGACCTACCGACGATCGACGCAGAACGCGGATCACGGGATGCCGCGACCCGACGCACACGCCGGGTGGAGGCATCCCTCACCTCACGCACATCGCTCACAGGAAGACAGGGACATGACACCTGCGACCGCCACCCCGATGCGTACGCGCACCGGGGCCATCCCCACCCTGACCCACGACCCCTCGATCGAGGTCGCCGGACGCATCGGTCCCCGATACGACGAGATCCTCACGCCCGACGCACTGGCGTTCCTCACCGAACTGCACCACCGCTTCGGCGCCCGCCGTCACGACCGGCTGGCCGACCGCCTGCGCCGCCGCTTCGAGATCGGCAACGGGCACGACCCGCAGTTCCGCGACGACACCCGGCACATCCGCGAGGACGCCGAGTGGCAGGTCGCCGGCGCCGGCCCCGGCCTCGAAGACCGCCGCGTCGAGATCACGGGTCCGACCGACCCGAAGATGACGATCAACGCGCTCAACTCCGGCGCGAAGGTGTGGCTCGCCGACCAGGAGGACGCCACCAGCCCGACCTGGAAGAACGTCATCGAGGGCCAGCTGAGCCTGCGCGACGCCATCCGCGGCGAGCTGTCGTTCACCAGCCCCGAAGGCAAGCGCTACGAGGTCACGGCCACCGAGACGCCGACGATCGTGATGCGCCCGCGCGGCTGGCACCTGCCCGAGCAGCACATCAGCTTCACCGACCGCACCGGCCGCACGATGGCCGCGTCGGGTTCACTGGTGGACTTCGGGCTGTACTTCTTCCACAACGCGAAGGCCCTGATCGCGAACGGCCGCGGCCCCTACTTCTACATCGCGAAGCTCGAGTCGAGCGAAGAGGCGAAGCTGTGGGACGACGTCTTCACCTTCAGCGAGCGGCACCTCGACCTGCCGCACGGCACCATCCGCGCGACGGTGCTCATCGAGACCCTGCCCGCGGCGTTCGAGATGGAGGAGATCCTCTTCGAGCTGCGCGACCACTGCGCGGGCCTGAACGCCGGCCGCTGGGACTACATCTTCTCGATCATCAAGAACTACCGCGGCCGCGGGGCGCGCTTCGTGCTGCCGGACCGCAGCGAGGTCACGATGACCGTGCCGTTCATGCGCTCGTACACCGAGCTGCTGGTGAAGACGTGCCACAAGCGCGGCGCCTTCGCGATCGGCGGCATGAGCGCGTTCATCCCGAACCGCCGCGACCCCGAGGTGACCCAGCGCGCGTTCGAGAAGGTGGCCGCCGACAAGAAGCGCGAGGCCGGCGACGGCTTCGACGGCACGTGGGTCGCCCACCCCGACCTGATCCCGGTGGCGCGCGCGGAGTTCGACGCGGTGCTCGGAGACCGGCCCAACCAGCTCGACCGTCAGCGGCCCGAGGTCGAGGTGAAGGCCGCCGACCTCATCGACGTCCACATCGGCCGCCCGATCACCGCGGCCGGCGTGCACGGCAACGTGTCGGTGGCGATCCGGTACATCGAGGCGTGGCTGCGCGGCCTCGGCGCGGTGGCGATCGACAACCTGATGGAGGATGCCGCCACCGCCGAGATCTCGCGCTCGCAGGTGTGGCAGTGGATCCATCAGGACCAGACGACCGAAGGCGGCACGCCGATCACGCGCGAGTACGTCGAGGGCCTGATCGACCAGGTGCTCACCGAGGCGGACCGCCGCGACGGCGATCGGTTCGACGACGCGGCCGGGATCTTCCGCGACGTCGCGCTCGGCCAGGAGTTCCCGGCCTTCCTGACCCTGCCCGCGTACTCCCGCTTCCTGACGGAGACCGACTGACGAGGCATCCGTCATCCATGTCCCGATTTCCACCGCAGGCGACCCGCTGAGCGGTGGAGATCGGGACATGGGGACCGGTTTTCGGGACACGAACACACCCCACTACGAAGGACACACGACATGACCGCCTACCAGGACGACATCGACGCCATCCGGACCCTCAAGGAGCAGCACGGCTCCAGCTGGGACTCCATCGACCCCGAGTCCGTCGCCCGCATGCGGGCGCAGAACCGGTTCCGCACCGGACTCGAGATCGCCCAGTACACGGCCGACATCATGCGCCGCGACATGGCCGAGTACGACGCCGACTCCTCGGTCTACACCCAGTCGCTCGGCGTGTGGCACGGCTTCATCGGGCAGCAGAAGCTCATCTCGATCAAGAAGCACCTCAAATCCACGAACAAGCGCTACCTGTACCTGTCTGGCTGGATGGTCGCCGCGCTCCGTTCGGAGTTCGGTCCGCTCCCGGATCAGTCCATGCACGAGAAGACCTCGGTGCCGGCGCTCATCGAGGAGCTGTACACCTTCCTCCGCCAGGCCGACGCCCGCGAGCTCGACCTGCTCTTCACGCAGCTCGACCAGGCGCGGGCGGCGGGCGACGAGACCGCGGCCGAGTTCCTCCAGTCCCAGATCGACAACCACGAGACCCACGTGGTGCCGATCATCGCCGACATCGACGCCGGCTTCGGCAACCCCGAGGCCACCTACCTGCTCGCGAAGAAGATGATCGAGGCGGGCGCGTGCGCCATCCAGATCGAGAACCAGGTGTCGGACGAGAAGCAGTGCGGCCACCAGGACGGCAAGGTCACCGTCCCGCACGAGGACTTCATCGCCAAGCTCAACGCGGTGCGCTACGCGTTCCTCGAGCTCGGCATCGACAACGGCGTCATCGTGGCGCGCACCGACTCGCTGGGCGCCGGCCTCACGCAGAAGCTCGCGGTGACCCACCGGCCCGGCGACCTCGGCGACCAGTACAACGCCTTCCTCGACGCGGACGAGATCTCGGACGCGGAGCTCAGCAACGGCGACGTCGTCATCAAGCGCGACGGCAAGCTGCTGCGCCCGAAGCGACTGCCGAGCAACCTGTACCAGTTCCGCGCCGGCACCGGTGAGGAGCGCGTCGTGCTCGACTGCATCACGTCGCTGCGCAACGGCGCCGACCTGCTGTGGATCGAGACCGAGAAGCCGCACGTCGAGCAGATCGCCGGCATGGTCGACGCCATCCGTGAAGAGATCCCGAACGCCAAGCTGGTGTACAACAACAGTCCGTCGTTCAACTGGACGCTCAACTTCCGCCAGCAGGCCTACGACCTGCTCGCAGAGCGCGGCGAGGACGTCTCGGCCTACGACCGCGGCGACCTGATGAGCGTGGAGTACGACGACACCGAGCTCGCGCGGCTGGCCGACGAGAAGATCCGCACCTTCCAGCGCGACGGGTCGGCCCGCGCCGGCATCTTCCACCACCTCATCACCCTGCCGACATACCACACGGCGGCGCTCTCGACCGACACGCTCGCCAAGGGCTACTTCGGCGACGAGGGCATGCTCGCCTACGTCAGGGGCGTGCAGCGCCGCGAGATCCGCGAGGGCATCGCCACGGTGAAGCACCAGAACATGGCCGGCAGCGACATCGGCGACAACCACAAGGAGTACTTCGCCGGCGACGCGGCCCTCAAGGCCGGTGGACAGCACAACACGATGAACCAGTTCGGCTGAGCCGGATCGATTCAGGGCAGCGAGCGGATGCCGCGGCCCGGCCCACAGCGCCGGGTCGCGGCATCCGTCATGTCCGTCGGCGTCGACCCTAGGCTGAGGGCATGGCCTCCCCCTCGCCCCTCGACGCCCGCCGACGCGCGGGAGCGCTGACGTGCGGCTGGATCGCGCTCGCGGGCATCGGGCTGCTGCTCGGGTCGCTCGTGCTCATCGAGCTCACGGTGACCGGCGCCACCAGCATGGTCGGGGTGCTCCCGATGGTGGGGATCTTCGTCACATGGTGGATCTGGCTGATCCTCGGAATCACAGCGGCCGCGCTGGGTGCGGGTGCGTCCCGCCCGGCGCTTCCCGTCAGCCTCGGCGTCGCGGCGTGCGTGCTGAGCTTCATCGGCTTCCTCTGGGTCGCCGGTGGCATGTCGCGCTGAGCGGCGTCTCTCAGCTCAGCAGGCCGCGCTCCATCGCGAGGGTCACCGCGCGGGTGCGGTCGGCGACGCCCAGCTTGTCGAACACCTTCAGCAGGTGCGTCTTGACGGTCGACTCCCCGATCCCGAGCGTGACGGCGATCTGCTTGTTGCTGTGCCCCGTCGCGACGAGCCGCAGCACGTCGAGCTCGCGCGCGGTGAGCACGGTCTCGGGCTCGGGCCGCCGCATCCGCTCGACGAGGCGCACCGCCACCTGCGGCGACAGCGCCGACTGGCCCGCGGCGACCGACCGGATGCCGGCGACGATCTCGGCCTGCGGGGCCGCCTTGAGGAGGTAGCCCGAGGCTCCCGCCTCGATCGCCGCGAGGATCTGGTCGTCGGACTCGTACGTGGTGAGGATCAGCACGCGCGGCGGCGGGCTGCCGGCCTCGCCGCCGACCAGCCGGATCGTCGCCGCCACGCCGTCGACGCCGGGCATGCGGAGGTCCATCAGGACCACGTCCGGGCGCGTGGCGGCTGCCAGCCGCACGGCTTCGTCGCCGTCGGACGCCTCGGCCACGACTTCGAAGCCGGGCTCGTCCGACAGCAGGCCGGAGAGGCCGGCGCGCACCACCGGATGGTCGTCGGCGATCAGCAGGCGGATCACGCCGGGGCTCCCTTCGTCGGCAGATCGGTGGCTACCGGCTGTCCGGGCGCGAGCGCGACCGGCCCTGCCGTCGCCGCCTCCGCCGCGTCGGCGCCGGACTCGGTCGATCCCGGCAGCCGCACGGTCACGGTCGTCCCCCGCCCCGGCGTCGAAGACACGTCGAGCGTGCCCCCGGCGAGCGCCACGCGACCGCTCATGCCCTCCAGCCCGAAACCGGTGCTGCCCTGTGACGGGTCGAAGCCCCGCCCGTCATCGCTCACGAGGAGAGCGGCCGCGCCGTCGGCGCCGACCTCCACGCGCACCGCGACGTTCGCGGCGGCCGCGTGCTTGGTCACGTTCGACAGCGCCTCCTGCAGGCACCGCAGCAGCACCACCTGCGCCTCGCGATCGAGCTCGCCGGCCACGGCGTCGGCGTCCAGCGCGATACGCGTCGTGCCGTGCTCACGGAACCGTGCGACCAGCCGCTCCACCGCCGCCCCGAAGGCCGGCTCGCCGGGGACCGCCGCGGTGCGGGCCACGAGAGCCCGCGATTCGGCGAGCGCGTCGCGCGCGACCTGCTCGACCGTGGCGATCGTCGCGGCCGCGGCATCCGTCTGTCCTTCTCTCGACTGCCGCCCCGCCCGCTCGGCGAAGATGACGAGTCCTGCCAGCGTCTGCGCGAGCGTGTCGTGGATGTCGCGGGCGAGGCGCTCGCGCTCGGCCGAGGCGCCCCGCTCCCGGCTGAGTGCCTCGACCTCGCTCTGCGCCGCCGTCAGCTCGGCGAGGAGCCGCTCGCGCTCTTCGCCGTATTCGGCGATGCGGGCGATCCACAGCCCGATGGCGATCGCGAACGAGAGGGAGAAGACGGCGGTGGTCCCGCCGGCGAGAAGGGAGTCCACGGTCGGGCCGTAGCCGAAGCTCGCGCCGACGAAGACGCTCGCGGCGATGACCGCCGACCCGCCGACGCCACGGCGCCGCGAATCGCCGATGACCCACACCAAGGGATACGCGAGCGTCTGCAGCATCGCCATGAACGGCGCCGCCCCTGCGCCGACGCCTGCGGCGACGGCCGCGACCGACAGGAATGCCGGGTACCGCCAGGCGGCCCGCGGCGGCTCGATCGCGTCGCGGCCGATGAGGGCGTAGCCGAGCACGAACAGCCCGATCGCTCCGAGCGCGATCACGGTGCGGGCTGTGCCGGCCGGCGGGAACAGGAAGACGAGGGCGATCGCGATGACGGCCGACACGATCGACACGATCGCGTCCCAGCCGCGTCTCGTCAGCATCGTCCCCTCATCCCTTCCGTCTCGGCCCCGGCGCCCGGTCGCCGGCGCACGCGCGCCACCGGGGCCGGAAGCCGCCGGGCGCGGCCCTGCCCCACCGGCAGGCTACGCGTCGCGCCGGATCCACCGGAAGGTGAGCCGCGACAGCACGAGTCCCACGACGAGCCACACGCCCAGGGCGATCGCCACGCCGGCGAGGTTCCACTCGCCGTTCTGCTCGAGCGCCGCGTACTCGTCCGGCAGGAAGACCGCGCGCATGCCCTGCGCCATCCACTTCAGCGGGAACAGCCCCGCGAGGTTCTGCAGCCACTCCGGCAGCTGCGAGAACGTGAGGTAGACCCCCGACACGAACTGCAGGGCGAGCGCGATCGGCACGACCACTGCCGTCGCGCTCTTGGCCGTGCGCGGCACCGACGACAGCGCCACTCCGAGGAGTGCCGACGTCGTGATCCCGAGCACGAACACCCAGGCGAACGTCGTCCAGCTCTCGACCGAGGTGGGCAGCTCGACGTCGAGCACGGTCACGGCGAACAGCAGCAGCAGCGCGGCCTGCAGCACCCCCGTGACGAGCACCTGCCCGATCTTGCCGATGAAGTAACTGACCGGCGAGAGCGGTGTGCCGCCCAGGCGCTTCAGCATGCCCTCCCCGCGCTCCACCGCGATGTCCATCGCGAGGTTCTGGAATCCCGACAGCAGGAGGCCCGCCGCCAGCATGCCCGGCAGGTACAGCTCGGCCATCGAGATCGCCGGCACGCCCGGCGCGACCTGCACGTCGCCGTCGGAGCCGAACGCGACGCTGAACAGCCCGAGCATGAAGATCGGGAAGAGGAACGTGAAGAACAGGGTGTCGCCCGAGCGGAAGTACTGCACCAGCTCGAAGCGCGCGCGCCAGAGTCCGACGGCCAGCAGGTTCCGTCGACGAGCGGATGAACGGATGCCGCGACCCGCGGTGGCGCTCCGCTCACGCGGCGTCCGGTCGGTGGTGACGCTCATCGCTCCGCTCCCTTCGCCGCGGCGCCCCCGCCGGCGCGCCCCGCGGCGCCCTCGCCGGCGCGCCCCGCGCCGCCCTCGCCGCTCTCGTCGGCCTCTGCGACGAGCCCCAGATAGATGTCCTCGAGGCTCGGCCTCACGATCTCGAGGTCGGCGGGCGCGCGACCCAGCCGCGCGGCCAGTGCCGTCGCGAAGGCGAAGGGGTCGTCGGAGCGCTCCTGACGCGGCATCCCGTCCTCCGCCCACTTGACGATCGGCACGCGCGCAGCCTCGCCGCCGAAGCCCGCCACGGGGCCGATCGCCTGCAGCCGGCCGGCGGCGATGACGGCCACGCGGTCGGCGAGCTGAGCCGCCTCGTCGAGGTAGTGCGTGGTGAGCACGATGGTCGTGCCCTCGGCCTGCAGCCGGCGGATGAGGTCCCAGAACTCGCGTCGGGCGTGCGGGTCGAAGCCCGTGGTGGGCTCGTCGAGGAAGAGCAGCTCGGGACGTCCGATGATGCCCAGGGCCACATCGACGCGGCGCTGCTGGCCGCCCGAGAGCTTCGAGATGCGGGTCTTCGACTGGGCCTCGAGTCCCACCGCCGCGATCACCTCGTCGACGTCGCGCGGATCCGGATAGAAGCCGGCGAACTGCCGCAGCTGCTCGCGCACCGTCACGAGCCCCGACTGCCCCGTGGACTGCAGGACGATGCCCAGGCGCGCCTTCCAGTCGAGGCCGCCGGTGCCCGGGTCGACGCCGAGCACGTCGACGTCGCCGCCGCTTCTGCGCCGATACCCCTCGAGGATCTCGACCGTCGTCGACTTGCCGGCGCCGTTCGGGCCGAGGAGCGCGAAGGTCTCGCCCCGCTCGATCTCGAACGACACCCCGTCGACCACGGCCCGGTCGCCGTATGTCTTGCGCAGGTTCCGCACCCGCACCGCCTGAGTCTGCATGCTTCCAGCCTGGCGGTGAACGGATGCCGCACCCAGCGGTCATCCGCAGGAGGAGGCATCCCCCATTCGGTGGATGCCGCGGTCCGCCGAGACGCCGGCGGAGATTCGGTCAGAGGCTGCGGATCCGGCCGGAGGCGATCGAGGACGGCACGACCACGGCGCCGGATGCGGCATCCGCTCGCTCCTCGGCACGCAGCTGCCGCTGCCCGCGGATGCCGCCCGCGAGCGCCCACGCGAGCAGCCAGACACCGGAGACCACCGTGACGATGAAGGCGACCCGCAGGCCGGTGTCGAGGTCGAGCAGCACCGCGAGGCTGATGAGCGCCACGACGCCGCCGATGACGGCGCCCGCCGCGCCGATCATCGTGAGCACGCAGCCGCGCGCCAGCCACCAGGCGATGCCGCCGGCCCCGATCAGCACGACCGCCAGCACGACGGCTCCCCAGACCCATTCGTCCACGAGCGACAGGGTACTCCCGCGGAGGGCCGGCGGGGAATGGCCGCCGCGCCGGACGGTCCGTCCCCCGCGCGGCGGATCCCGCACGGTCGCAGGCAACGGGTGCGTGATCGGCGGCTGACCGCACGGCGCGCGCCGACTACGCTCGAAGCGTGACAGAACGCGCACCGCTCTCCCGCAAACTCTCCGCCATCGCCGAGTCAGCGACCCTCAAGGTCGATGCCAAGGCGAAGGCGCTGCAGGCCGCCGGCCGGCCCGTCATCTCGTACGCGGCGGGCGAGCCCGATTTCGCCACCCCGCAGTTCATCGTCGACGCGGCGGACGTGGCGCTGAGCGACCCGGCGAACTTCCGCTACACCCCCGCGGCCGGCCTTCCGGTGCTGCGCGAGGCGATCGCCGCGAAGACGCTCCGCGATTCCGGGATCGAGGTCGACCCGTCGCAGATCATCGTCACCAACGGCGGCAAGCAGGCCGTGTACCAGGCCTTCCAGACCGTGGTGAACCCCGGCGACGAGGTGCTGCTTCCGGCCCCGTACTGGACCACCTACCCCGAGGCCATCGCGCTGGCCGACGGCGTGCCGGTCGAGGTGTTCGCCGGCGCCGACCAGGACTACAAGGTGACCGTCGCGCAGCTCGAGGCCGCGCGCACCGACCGCACGACCGCGCTGGTGTTCGTGTCGCCGTCGAACCCCACCGGCTCGGTCTACACGCTCGAAGAGACCACCGCGATCGGCGAGTGGGCGGTCGAGCACGGCATCTGGGTCATCTCCGACGAGATCTACCAGAACCTCGTCTACGAGGGCGCGCGTGCGGTCTCGATCGTGGAGGCGGTGCCGGATGCCGCAGCCCAGACGATCCTCGTCAACGGGGTGGCGAAGACCTATGCGATGACCGGCTGGCGGCTGGGCTGGATGGTGGGGCCGAAGGACGCCATCAAGATCGCCGGCAACCTGCAGTCGCACCTCTGCTCGAACGTCAACAACATCGCGCAGCGCGCGGCGCTGGCCGCCCTCACCGGCCCGCAGGACGAGGTCGAGCAGATGCGCCTCGCGTTCGACCGCCGCCGGCGCACCATCGTCGCCGAGCTGTCGAAGATCGACGGCGTCGAGGTGCCCAACCCGCTCGGCGCGTTCTACGCGTACCCCGACGTGCGCGGCCTCCTCGGCCGCGAGTGGGCGGGGAAGACGCCGACGACCTCGCTGGAGCTCGCCGACCTCATCCTCGAAGAGGCCGAGGTCGCCGTGGTGCCCGGCGAGGCCTTCGGCCCCTCCGGGTACCTTCGCCTGTCGTACGCGCTGGGCGACGATGCGCTCCTCGAGGGCGTCCAGCGCCTGCAGCGCCTCTTCGCCTCCTGACCCGACGCGCCTCACGGAACGCGGATGCCCCGGCCCGGGGCATCCGCGTTCCGTCTTTCGTCGATTCGACCCTGTCCCGTTCGTCGTCCCCGTTGAGGATGAACGAAGGGATGATCCATGGGACGACGACTGGCCATCGTGATGGAACTGGCTGCGGCGCTGGCGAACCTGGCGCCCGCGCATCGCGCGAACCTGCTCGGGCACGCCGGCCAGGGGTGTCGGGACGACCCCGAGCGTTTCGTCTCGTCGCTGCGCTCCTCGCTCGACGACCGAGACCACGGCACCGGTCGTTGAGCGAGCGAAGCGAGACGAAGCGGGCTAGAGCTCGACGTTCAGCAGCACGGGCTCGGGCTGGAGGATCAGGCCGAACTCGGACTGCACGCGCCCCTGGATGAACCGGGCGAGTTCGGCCAGTTCGGCCGCGGTGGCGCTGCCGCGGTTGGTGAGCGCGAGCGCGTGCTTGGTCGACAGGCCCGCGCGCGATCGCGGCAGCCGGAAGCCCTTGCGCACGCCGGCGTGCTCGATCAGCCACCCGGCACTGACCTTGACGTCGGACGGCACGGTCGTCGGCGGCGGCACGTAGCCGTCGAAGTTCGCCAGGGGAATGACGAGCACCGGGTCGAGGTCGGGGTGCACGGGCCAGCGCGGGCACGCGTCGGGGAGCGTGCGGGCGAAGGATGCCGACACCACCGCGTTCTGGAAGAACGACCCCGCGCTGTACGTGTCGGGGTCGTCGCCGTCGAGCACCATGCCCTTGCTGCGGCGGGTCTCGAGGATGCGGTCGCGGACCCACGCGAGGGTGGCCTCGTCTTCGGGTCCCAGGCGCAGCGCGGTGCGGAGCTGGTCGCCGGCGATCCGGCGCGCGCCGGGCCCGATCTCGGGCAGGTCGAGGGTGACCGTGAGGATCACCGCGCGACGGGTGGGCACCGAGCCGTAGTGGTGCTTCAGCACCGAGGTGCGGAAGCCGAGCCCGAGCTCGGCCGCCGGCACCGTCGAGACGTCGCCGGTCGACTCGTCGAGGAGCTCGACCTCGCTGAGGGTCTGCACGATCTCCTGGCCGTAGGCGCCGATGTTCTGCACGGGAGCCGCGCCGACCGTCCCGGGGATGCCCGACATCGCCTCCAGGCCGCCGAGGCCCTCGGCCACCGCGAAGGCGACGAGGTCGTCCCAGTCGTGCCCCGCCTGCACGCGCAGGCGCGCGCGTCCCGGCATGGGTGACGGCATCCGTTCGATGCCCTTCGTCAGCACGCGCACGACGGTGCCGTCGAACGGGTCGTCGCCGACGAAGAGGTTGGAGCCGCCGCCCAGCACGAGCCAGTCGTCGCCCGACGCCCAGACGTCGCGCAGGGCATCGACGAGCTCGTCGGTCGTGTGCGCGTCGACCATGCGCGCGGGGACGCCGCCGGTGCGCAGCGTGGTGAGCCGCGAGAGCGGTACGGGAGTGACTTCGGGCATGCGTCAGACGGTCCGGACGCGCACCTGCGCCTTGACGAGCACCGTGGCGCCCTCGTACGAGACGGTGAGGTCGATGCGGGCGGACTCGTCGTCGACGGCGCCGACCTTCGCGACGACGGTCACGTCGGCGCCCTTGTCGGGGTCGACCACGACGGGCTTGGTGAACCGCACGCCGTAGTCGAGGATGCGGCCGGTGTCGCCGAGCCACGGCGTGAGCGTGCCCACGGCCAGGCCCATGGTGAGCATGCCGTGGGCGAGCACACCGGGAAGGCCCACGGCGGCGGCGACGTCGTCGCGGTAGTGGATCGGGTTGAAGTCGCCCGACGCGCCGGCGTAGCGCACCAGCGACTCGCGCGTGAGATGCACGGTGCGCTCGGCGACCACGTCGCCGACGGTGAGCGGACCGGTCGCAGAGCCCGTCGAAGCGGCGCTCATGCGTCCCCCTCCCCTACGAGCAGGACGGACGTCGCGGTCACGACGTGCGCGCCCGCGGCATCCGTGATCTCGGACTCGCTCGTGACCATCGCCGCGGCGCCCATGGCACGGATGCCGGTGACCGCCAGCTTGGCGGTCAGCTCGTCGCCCGCCACGATCGGCCGGGTGTAGCGGAACTTCTGCTCGGCGTGCAGCACGTTCTGCAGGACGATGCCCGAGTCGGGCTCGGCGAGGAGCTGCTGCAGCGTGGCGTCGGTGACGACGATCGCGAACGTCGGCGGCGCGACGACGTCGGCGTAGCCGAGGGCCCCGGCGGCCGAGGGGTCGGTGTGCTGCGGGTCGTCGGCGAAGACGGCGCGCGCGAACTCGCGCACCTTCTCGCGACCCACGAGGTAGGGGGCCGTCGGCGGGAAGTCTCGGCCGACGAGCTCGGGGTTCACTGGCACCAGGCCATCCTACCGAGCGGGCGGTGTCCGCTCCCCGGACGGCCGGTCGTCGCCGACCGGCCCGCCGCCAGCCGGTCCGGCCGGCCGCGCACGGCCTCGCCAGGCGCGCAGCCCCATCTGCACCGCGATGATGACCAGGTACGCGGCGAACAGCACGTTCGCGACGAAGGGGTCGAGGAGGGTCGCCGCCCACGCGCCGAGCGCCGTCGTGGTGCACGCCGCGAGGCCCACGATCGCCGCCGCGACGAGGTCGACGTTGCGACGGCGCAGGTTGCCGATCGTGCCCGACACCGCAGTCGGGATCATCATGAGCAGCGAGGTGCCCTTGGCCACCAGGTCGCTGGTGCCGAAGAGCACCATGAGCGCCGGCACGACGATGATGCCTCCGCCGACGCCGATGAGACCCGACAGGATGCCGGTGGCCACGCCGAGCACGACCAGCCCGGCACCGTTGAGCCAGGTGAGGACGAGCTCCGCGTCGCGCGACGGGATCACGATGAAGAGGCTCACGATCACCGCGACGAGGAAGCCGACGAACGACCATCGCAGCACGGTGAGCGACAGCCGCGGCAGCAGCCACGTGCCGATCTGGGCTCCGACGACGGCTCCGGCCGCGAGCAGCAGCGCCGGGATCCAGGCCACCGAGCCGTGCACGGCGTACGAGATCACCCCGACGGCCGCGGTCGGCACGATCGCCGCGAGCGAGGTGCCCGCGGCCAGACGCTGATCGAAGTGGAGGAACAGCACGAGGAAGGGCACGATGACCGTGCCGCCCCCGACGCCGAAGAGCCCCGAGAGGACGCCCGCCAGCAGCCCGATCCCCACGCAGGTGACGTAGAACCGGGTGCTGCGCGGCGGAAGCGCGGCCGTTTCGGGCCGGCTCATTCGGCGGCGATGTCGTCGATCAGCCACGTTCCGTCGGAGGCGATGACGGTGTACTGGTAGACAGCCGACCCGGGCGTGGGCTCGATCGGCTGCCCGTCCGCGTCCAGCAGCTGCGTGAACGTCTCGTTCGTGGCCACCAGGATCACGTCGTCGATGGTCTCCACGTCCGCGATCTGCACCGTATAGTCCTCGACGCCCGCGCCGAACGACACCGTCTGGTCTTCGA
The DNA here is from genome assembly GCF_015278255.1 of Microbacterium hibisci. Taxonomy (GTDB): domain Bacteria; phylum Actinomycetota; class Actinomycetes; order Actinomycetales; family Microbacteriaceae; genus Microbacterium; species Microbacterium hibisci. The sequence continues at coordinate 494,726 of NZ_JADIJC010000002.1, read as the reverse complement.
ACGCGGCGCAGTCGGTGAGGCCCTGGTCCGTCCGGAAGTCCTCGGTCGTCGCGGACGCCAGCGCGTCGCAGTCCCCGTTCTGCCAGGCGTCGTCATAGCGCTCGACGGCGGTGACAGCCGCACGCTCGTCGTCGGTCTGCGCGACGCCGCCGGCGGTGGTCGCCGACAGGAACAGCAAGGGGATGACGACGGCCGCCGCGATCACGATGCCGAGCAGCACCACGCCGAGCACGACCCACAGGATCCACAGCCTCGACTTGCGCGGCTCGGTCGCGGCGGTGAAGCCGCCTCCCGCGGACGGGCCGGGATAGGGTCCCCCCGGGTGTCCCGGCTGCGCGGCGTACTGCTGCGCGGCGAGATGCGCCGGCTGCGAGGGGACCTCGGGCTGCGACGCCCCACCGGGCGCGGCGTCGCCCGCGGCGGCCACGGGCGCCGGCGCGGCCTGCTGCTCGAACCCGAGCTGGGCGACGATCTCGGCCTCCGTGGGTGCCGGCGACGGCTCGGGGTCGGGCTGAGCGACGTGCTCGGTCCACTGCGCCCCGTCCCACCAGCGCAGCGCGCCGTGTCCGTCGTCGTACCAGCCGGGAGGAGTCGTCATGCTCAAACCCTATCCCCGCGCACGGTCACCGACGGGGGGACGGATGCCGCGACCCCGCGCGAGCTCAGCGCTCGAGCACCGCCCGCGCGCTGCGCTCCGGTGTCAGATCGAGCCGCCGCAGCAGCTGCGCGTTGAGCGCCACGACGACGGTGGACAGCGACATGAGGATCGCGCCGACCGACATCGGCAGCACGAACCCGATCGGGGCGAGCACCCCCGCCGCGAGCGGCACCGAGACGAGGTTGTACCCGGCCGCCCACCACAGGTTCTGCGTCATCTTGCGGTAGCTCGCCCGCGACAGCTCGATGACCGAGAGCACGGAGCGCGGATCGCTCGAGGCGAGGATCACCCCGGCGGACCCGATCGCCACGTCGGTTCCGGCGCCGATCGCGATGCCGACGTCGGCCCGGGCGAGCGCGGGCGCGTCGTTCACGCCGTCCCCGACCATGGCCACCTTGAGGCCCTCGCCCTGCAGCTCGGCGACCTTCCGCTCCTTGTCCTCCGGACGCACACCGGCGAAGACGCGACGGATGCCGAGCGCCTGGGCGACCGAGCGGGCCACGGGTTCGGCATCCCCGGTGATCATCACGACCTCGACGCCCAGCTTGTGGAGCGCGTCGACCGCCTCGCGCGACTCGGGCCGGATCTCGTCCGCGAGCGCGAGCCCGCCGATGACCTCGCCGTCGCGCACGACGTGCAGCACGATCGAGCCCTGCTCGCGCCAGCTCTCGGCGGCCGCGACGTCGGTGGCGCCGATCTCATCGACGAGGCGGGGCCCGCCGACCCGGATCACGCGGCCGGCGACGGTCGCCGTCACGCCGACCGCGGGCGAGGACCGGAAGCCGCCGGCGGTGCTCACGGGCAGACCGCGCTCCTGCGCGGCCCGGACGATCGCGCGCGCGAGCGGGTGCTCGCTGTCGGCTTCGGCCGCGGCGGCGAGCGCGAGCACGTCGTCGGCGTCGAGTCCGCCGACCGCCGATACGTCGACGACCGTCGGCTCGCCCCTGGTGAGCGTGCCGGTCTTGTCGAACAGCACGGCGTCGATCGTGCGCATGCTCTCCAGCGCCAGGCGGTCCTTGACGAGCACGCCGCCCCGGGCCGCCCGCTCGGTGGCGATCGACACGACGAGCGGGATCGCGAGCCCCAGGGCGTGGGGGCACGCGATCACGAGCACCGTGATCGTTCGCACGACGGCTTCATCCGGCATCTCGACGGCGCTCCACACGATCGCCGTGACGACGGCGGCGCCCAGGGCGAACCAGAACAGCCAGCCCGCGGCGCGGTCGGCGAGTCGCTGCGCACGCGACGTCGAGTTCTGCGCGTCGGCGACGAGACGCTGGATGCCGGCGAGCGTGGTGTCGTCGCCGGTCGCGGTCACCTCGACCCGCAGCCCGGAGTCGGTCGCCACCGTGCCGGCGGTGACCTGGTCGCCCACCCCCCGCGCGACGGGCCGGGACTCCCCCGTGACCATCGACTCGTCCATGTCGGCAGCACCGTCGACGACGCGGCCGTCGGCCGGCACGCTCGCGCCGGGGCGCACCACCACGACGTCGCCCACGCGCAGTGCGGAGGGGGCGACGATCACGATGCGGTCGCCCTCGACCCGCTCGGCCTCGTCCGGCAGGAGCGCGGCGAGCGAATCGAGCGCCGACGTCGTCTGCGCGAGCGAGCGCATCTCGATCCAGTGGCCGAGCAGCATGATCACGATCAGGAGCGCCAGCTCCCACCAGAACTCGAGCTCGTGGTGCAGCAGGCCGAGGCTCGCGCCCCACGAGGCGAAGAAGGCCACCGTGATCGCGAGGCCGATGAGCAGCATCATGCCGGGCTTGCGTGCGCGCAGCTCCGACACGGCGCCCGTCAGGAACGGCCGGCCGCCCCAGAAGTACATGACGGTGCCGAGCACCGGCGAGACCCACGGCACCCACGGCGCGTCGGGCAGCGTGTACCCGAGGACCATCGCGAACATCCCCGAGAACGCCACGACCGGCACCGCGAGCACGAGGTTGATCCAGAAGAGCCGCCGGAAGGCGGCGACGTGATCGGCGCCGTGCCCCACGTGGCCGGCGTGGGCGGTGTGATCGGCGTGCGCGCCGTTCCGCGCGGCGTGGTCGGCGTGCGGGTCGGAAGCGGTCCGGCCGCCGGGGGCGTCATGCCGGGCGTCGCGGTGACCCGAGGCGTGGGCGTCGTGACCCGCGTGTGCGTCATGCTCGGCGTGCCCGTCATGCCCGGCGTCGCCGTCGGTGCGCGCGGCCCGGTCGTTCGCGGCGACCCCTGCTCTCTGGTCGTGATGCGGATCGGTCACGGCGTCTCCTCGTCGAACGATGGCTCTGTTATACCCCCCCGGGGTACCATCCACAACCGTGGTCGGAGTGGGCGTATTCCCTCGGCCCGGGAGGCGGTGGCGGATGTCGGCGGCCGGGGCCACACTGACAGCACGCGGGCACGGAGGAGCAGAGATGGACATCATCCTCGTCGCAGGTCTCTGGATGGGCGGGTGGGCCTGGTACGAGGTGGCACCCGCGCTCGAGCGGGCCGGCCACCGACCTGTGCCGCTCACGCTTCCGGGCATGGAGTCTGCCGACGCCGATCGATCGCGCATCCAGCTCGCGGATCACGTCGAGGCCGTGGTGGCCGCCATCGACGCCGCCCCCGGCGAGCAGGTGATCCTGGTGGGCCACTCCGCCGGCGCGGGCATCGTCTACGCGGCAGCCGACGCCCGGCCTGACCGCGTCGCGCGCCTGATCCTCATCGGCGGATTCCCGACGGCGGACGGCGATCCGCTGCTGCGTGGGTACGAACCGCGGGGCGCCGACCTGCCCCTGCCGGACTGGGCCGACTTCGACGAGGCCGACCTCCGGGATCTCGGCGACGGCGGCATGACCGCGTTCCGTGCATACGCCGTCCCGTCTCCGGCGGGAGTGGTCACCGGCATCCAGCATCTCCATGACGACCGCCGTCACGACATCCCGGTGACGGCCGTCGCGTCCGAGTACTCCGTCGCGGATCTGCAGAGCTGGATCGCGGCGGGGGCCGAGCCGGTGCAGGAGTTCACGCGGCTCACCGATGTGACGTACGTGGATCTGCCGACGGGCCACTGGCCGCAGCTGACCCAGCCGCATGAGCTCGCGCGGGTGATCCTCGCGCAGCCGCCGCTCGGCGACGGCACGATCCAGCGCGAGGCCGAGACGATCAGCGCCGCCGCGTTCCATGCGTCGGCGGGGGTCGAGGACTGGCGGGTGCTGTACTGGGGCGCCCACGCCTTCTTCCGCGCGGACTCGCTGTCGCACGGCGCGCGGCTCGTGGCCGCGATCGTCGCGATCGCCGAGGAGCAGGGCCACTTCCCCGACATCGACCTGCGCCCCGAGGGGGTCTTCGTGAAGAGCTTCAGTCGTCGGGACGGCGGGCTCAGCCGAGCGGATGCCGAGCTCGCGGCATCCGTCTCCCGCGCGGCGCGCGAGCTCGGCCTCGAAGCCGACCCGTCGGCGCTGACCGTCATCGGCATCGCCGTCGCGCAGGGTCCCGAGGCCCACGTGCGTCCGTTCTGGACCGCCGCGCTGGGCTACGAACCGCTCGGCGCCGACGACGCCGTCGATCCGCTGCGGCGCAACCCGCACGTATGGTTCCACCCGCTGGAGCCGGCGAAGTCGGGGCGCGGGCGGACCCACGTCGACATCTCGGTGCCGCGCGACCAGGTCGACGCGCGGGTCGCGGCCGCGCTCGCGGCGGGCGGGCGGCTGGCCGACGACTCGCACGCGCCGGAGTGGTGGACGCTCACCTCACCCGACAACCACGGGGTCGACATCCTGGCCTGGACGGACGACTCCGACGACACCCGCTGAGCTCAGCGCACCATCCGGGCATCGACGAGCGTCGGCGCGCCGGGATAGGTCTGCTCGGGTCCGTCGAACTCGAACCCGTTCTTGCGGTAGAACGCGATGGCCCGAGGGTTCTCCTTCGCGACCCACAGCACCGCCGGCTCGTCGCCGAGCACCTCATCGAGCAGCGCCTGCCCGACGCCGCGTCCGTGCGCCGCCGCGAGCACGTACAGCATGTAGAGCTGACGCTCGCGGGGCGGCGTGTCGTCGCCCTGCGGGGTGCTCGGCGCCGACAGCGCCAGGCCGATCACCCGTCCGTCCTCCTCGGCGATGCGCACGCGGCGGTCGCGCCCGCCCTCGAGCAGTCGGGTCCACATGCGGTGACGATCCTCCACCCACGCGGCGTCGAAGTAGTCAGCGGGGAGCAGGTGCGAGTAGGTCTCCTGCCACGTGACGACATGGAGGTCGGCGATCTCGGCGGCGTCCGGCGGCTCGGGCTCGCGCACGGTGAACGTCATGCCGTCATCCTGCCAGGCCGGACTCACCCCGATGAGCCGAACGCCGCGAAGAAGCGGTCGCGGAACGCGTCCATCCGCCACACCGGCGCGGTGTGGTCGGGGCGCAGGCCGTCCTGCCAGCGCCACCCGGCGATCGCGTCGAGCACCGCGGGGTCCTTCGCGATGATGCTGACGGGAACATCGCGGCCGGCATCCGCTCCGCTCACGATCGCCCCGGGCTGGTGGTCGCCCAATGCGATCACCACGAGGTCGGGGTCGTCGTGGTTCTGCAGGAACGCCAGGAGCGAGCCCAGGGCGTACTCGATCGAGAGCCCGTAGTGGCGCTGCACCTCCGCCTCGCTCTGCCACACCTCGGCCGCCGCCGGGCTGAGAGCCGGCTGGCGGTCGTAGACCGATCCGTCGCCGACCTGGTCCCACGGCACCAGCTGCGGCAGCGGCGTCCACGGCGTGTGCGACGAGACCAGGTCGATCTCGGCCATCACCGGGCGGTCCGCCTCGGCGAGCACGCGGTCGGCGAAGTGCTTCAGGGTGTACTGGTCGGGGATGCGGGCGTAGCCGAACGACGGGCCCCGATAGCCCACGTTGGTCGCGTCGAGGAGCAGGTCGTAGCCGTAGAACGATTTGCCGACATCCCACGGGCGCGTGTTCGAGGGCACATCGCTGACGGCGAACCACCCCGCGCGGCCGAATGCCGAACTGAGGGTCAGCCGGTCGCTGCGGACCACCTGGTCGTACACCGACTGCGAGTCGGTCCAGATCCCCGACTGCAGCGTCGCGTGGGCGAGCCAGCTGACGCCGCCGAAGGTGGGTGACGTGAGCCACGCACTCCGCACGAGGTAGCCGTCGGCCGCGAGCTCTTCATCGCCGCGGCGCAGCACCTCGCGGACCCCCGTCGCGAACGCACCGCCCTCGACCGCCACCCGCCCGTAGCTCTCGACGAACACGATCACGACGTGCTTGTCGCGCAACGAGGACAGCAGCGCGACGGTGTCGGCGTCGGCGAACGGATCGGCCGCGATCTCACGCGCCACGGCCGCGCGCGTCTCGAGCGCCGACACGGCTCTCGAGACGGCTGATCCGACGGAGCGGGTGGATGCCGCGGCCGCCGCCGGGTCGGTCACGCCGAGCGGGACCGCCCCTGCGGCGATCGTCACCCAGCCCGCGGTGACCGCGGCGAGCACCGTGCGTCCATGGCGCGGACCGCCGCGCACCAGTGCGTCCACGCGCAGGGCCGACCACGCCAGGGCGGCCGAGGCCGCCAGGATCAGCGCGGCCGCGGTGCTGAAGAGAACGCTCGCGGGCGCCGATCCGATCGCCGCGGCGACGACGCCGTATGCGTCCCCCAGCTGCGGCCAGTCGAGGGGCACGAAGCGGATGCCGAGCGCAGCCTCGTAGCCGGAATCGATGCCGGCGAGCAGGATGGCGATGCCCACGAACACCCCGAAGCCGGTCGCCAGCGCGATGCGCGGCATCCGCCACGGCACCAGCGCCAGGATCAGGAGGATCAGGATCGACTCGGCCGGGAGGCGGATCAGGCTCCACGCCGATCCGTCGGCGAAGACGCCCGGAACCAGCGGCAGCGTGATCAGCACAGCGACCGCGCACCCGTCGGCAAGGCGGCGGCGCCAGCCCGGCGCCTGCCGGGTCGCGGCGTTCACGGCCGTTCGACGGCGACGGTCTCCCATCCCGCGCGGGCGCTCGTGCCGTCGCCGTCGCGCGTGCCGAACCGCTCCGACAGGGCGTAGCGCAGCAGGACCACGTCGCCGATCTGCATCGTCTCGGCAAGGTGCGCACGGCGATGCGCCGTCCACGGGAAGGCCCCCGGCCGGACCACGCGCGGGGCGCCGGCTTCGCCCACGAAGAACGGCGCGATCACCAGGTGCAGCTCGTCGACGAGGTCGGCGCCCAGGAACTGGGTCAGCACCGAGCCGCCGCCCTCGACCATCAGGCTGCGCACGCCGCGACGCGCGGCCAGGTCGTCGAGAAGCGCGGTCATGGTCACGCAGTCCTCGCCGAGGCCGACGACGACGGCGCGATCGCCGAGCCGCGCCTGCAACGACTCCACGCGGTCCACCGGGCAGTACACGATGCGCGGCCCGTCGCCCGCGGTGAAGAACGCGGCCTCCGGGGCGAGCTCGCCGCTCGCGGTCACGGTCACCTTCGCCGGGGACTCGCGACGGCCCGAAGCCAGCCGGCGTTCGCGCCGCGCGGCATCCCGCACCAGCAGCCGCGGGTTGTCGCGCCGCACGGTCGAAGCGCCGACCATGATCGCGTCGTGGTCGGCGCGCACGGCGTCGACCCGGTCGAGGTCGGCGGCATTCGACATCGCGAGCCGGTGCGGCTCGGCGCTGTCGAGGTAGCCGTCGATCGACATCGCGCAGCTCAGCGTGACGTACGGTCGCTCGCTCATGCGGTTCTCCTCTTCCCGATGATGCCCCTCGGCGCAGGGGAACGGAAGCGGCCCCCCAGCAGCGTCAGCGCGCCGGGCGCCACGGCGAGTGCGGTGAGGACGCCGAAGGCGGCGGACACCGCGAGTCCGGCTCCGGCCCCGAGGCCCGCCAGGGCGAACGCGGATGCCGCGACCGCCTCGCGTGGCCCCCAGCCGCCGGCGTTCAGCGGGATCGCCGCGGCGGCGAGCACGAGGAGAGCCACGACGGCGAGGTCCTGCGGAGCCGCCGTTACGCCCACGGCGAGGCCCGCGACGACGAACGTGCCGGTGTGCGCGGCGATCACCACCACCGACGCGGCGACGATCGCGACGAGCCTGAGCGGAGTGGCGAGCAGGGGTCGCAGCATCCGGAGCTCCCTGCGCAGCAGCTCCCTCCCCCGACGGCGCGCGACGACGGCCGCCAGGGCGACGGCCACCACGCCCGCGGCGACCGCCGTCGCGAGGGCGAGCGGCGCGAGCGGCGACGTGATTCCGAGCGGCAGCAGCAACGCCAGCGTCAGCACCAGCTGTACGACCTGCCCGGCGACGCGCTCGGCGACGACGGCGCGCGCGGCGAGGCCGACGCCGTCGATGCGCCGCCCGTGGACGTAGGCACGGTGGACGTCGCCGGCAACCCCACCGGGAAGCACGGTGTTGAGGAACTGCGAGCGGTAGTAGGCCGTGAAGGCCTCGGCCCACGGGAGGGAGAGCCCGAAGCCGGCGCAGACGACGCGCCAGCGCCAGGCCGCCGCCGCCGTCGCGACGGCGGCGAGCACGGCGGCCGCGAAGATCGTCGGGGGCGAGATCGACGCGAGGCCCGCCGCGAAGGGCTCCGTGCCGACGACGGCGATCGTGCCGGCCACCATGGCGAGTGCGGCGGCGACCCGGGCTCCGGACCGCACGCGCATCGGAAGACGGCTCAGCCCGGCCACGCCAGCAGGTCCTCGTGCGACACGGTCACGCGCAGGCGTCCGGCAGCTCCGTGCGCGAGCCGCTCGCGCAGGTACTCCCCCGCCGGCTCCGTCAGGTCGGGTCGCTGCTCGACCGCTGCGCGCACCCATCCCTCGAGCCATTCCACAGCCAGCGGCGCGTCCGATCTCCGGAGACGCCACGGCGTCGCAGCCCGCCGGACCTGCCAGCCGGCGTCGGCGAACAGCGCCGCGACCGCGGCGACCGCATCGGGCCCGAGCATCCGTCGCCCCTCCGCGTCGCGCCGCTGGTGGTCGTCGAAGGCGGCGGCGAGCACGTCTTCGAGACCCTGGTGCCCCGCGGAAGGCCGCACGCGCACGTCGCCGGTCACCGTGAGGCTGAAGAGCACCGGTGCTCGGGCCGCGATGCAGGCGGCGGCGATGTGCGCAGCCTCAGCCTCGGTGAGGACGTCGAGGAGAGCGGATGCCGTGACCGCCGCCGCGCCGTGGAACGCGTCGCGGGGCAGGTGCTCGAGGTCCTCCACGACGACCTCCGACTCGATCGCCGCGCCGTCCGCATCGGCCACCGTGCGCAGGTCCAGATGCTCGAGGATGTCGGCGTCGCCGTCGCGCAGCACCCATCGCTGCGGCCCGGGCAGGCGCGGGGCGAGCCACCGCGTCATCGACCCCGTACCGGCGCCGAGGTCGTGCAGCAGCAGGGGCGCTCCGGTGGCGCCGCGGCCGACCAGCCGGGCGAGCTCGTGCGCGAGGTCCGCCGACCGCGCGCCGTCGTCGGCGGGCGCGCGCAGGGCGAGCCAGCCGGGGGTCGCGGTGGAGATGGAGGTCATGCCGCCTCCAGCGTCTCGGCGACGTCCGCCACCGTCCGCTCCCACGTCGGCAGCGTCGGGCGGGCGGCGAGCGCCTCGCGGCGGAGCCGGTCGCGGAGCGCGGCATCCGTCATCCACGAGCGGAGCGCCGCGGCGAGCGCGTGAGCGTCGCCCGGCTCGACGAGCACGCCCCCGCCGGCGAGCGTGTCGGGGATGCCGCCGGTGGCCGCGGCCACCACCGGCATACCCCACGCGCGTGCGTCGGCGATCGCCATACCCGACGCCTCGACGCGCGACGGCGCGACCAGCAGCGCGCTGCGGCGGTACTCGTCCGCGAGGGCGTTGTCATCCAGCGTGCCGGTGAGCCGCACGCGTCCGCCGAACCCGCGGGCCGCGCGCCCGATCGCCGCGGCGAACTCGGGATACGTGTCTTCCGAGCCGACGATCGCACAGCTCCAGTCGCGCCGGTCCAGCTCGCCGAGGGCCGCGAGCAGCGTGTCCTGGCCCTTGTGCGGGGCGATGACGCCGACGCACAGCAGGTCGCCGTCCCCGCGCGGCTGGGCGACGTCCCGCGGCGCGACGCCCGGCGTCGCGACGGCCACCCGGCCGGGCTCGACCAGCCCGCGGCGAGCGAGCTCGTCGGCGGTCCACCGGCTCGTGGCGATGACGCGCATCGCCGCCGCGCACGTCCGCCGCTCGGCGTCGCGGGCGGCTTCCGTCGCATCCGGAAAGGCCGCCACCAGCATGTGCGTCAGCACCACGAGGCGCACGCGCAGTGCCGCCTCCTCGACGGCGTCCGGCGCCCACCCCGCCACGAGTCCGTCGATGAGGACGAGCTCGCCGTCCGGCGCGTCGCGGAGAGCGGATGCCGCAGCCTCGGCATCCGCCGCCTCGACGGTCGACACGATCCAGCCGAGCCCACGGAGGCCGTCGCGGACATTCCGGTCGTAGACGTTGCCCCCGCTCACGCGACGGGGATCGTCGACCCCGGCGGGGACGAGGAAGCGGACCGGCGGTCCGTCGGTCACAACGGCACCTCGTACGACGCCCACGCGACGTGCGACTCGTGCAGCGTCACGATGATCCCGCTCAGGCGCGCCGTCCCGAGGGCGCCGGTCCGTGCCCGGTCGGCCAGGCGGTCGCCGATGATCTGGCAGAGCCGCTCCGTCGTGGTGTTCACACCCTGCAGGTCGGGCTCGTCGTCGAGATTGCGGTAGGTCAGCGCGCCGACGATCTCGCGGAGCGCGTCGCCGGCGCGGCCGATGTCGACGACGACGCCGTCGTCGTCGAGCGCCTCCGCGCGAAAGGTCGCGTCGACGAGATAGGTCGCACCGTGCAGCTGCTGCGCCGGACCGAACACGTCGCCCTTGAGGCTGTGTGCGATCATCAGGTGGTCGCGGACGGTGAGGCTGAAGCTCATGCGGCACTCCAATCGATCGTGTGGCAGAGTGCACCCGCCGTTCCCGCGGCGAGGGCGGCGGTGACCTCCGGCAGCTGCCTCCATGATGAGGCGCCGCCGAGCAGCGCGTCGAGGGCTGGATCTTCCAGCAGTCGAAGCGCTAGGGTCAGGCGGTCGCGCGTCGTACGGCGGGCGCGACGACGGGTCGAGACCGCGCCGACCTGGCTCGAGCGGATCGTGAGCCGGCGCGCGTGGAAGTCCGCGCCGAGCTCGAGGGGGACGACGCCGTTGCCGAACCAGCTGGCGACGACCACCTCGCCGTCGTCGGGCGCGACCCGCAGCGCGAGCTGCAGGCCGGCGCCGCTGCCGCTGGCTTCGATGACCACGTCCGCTGCCGCAGGCGCGTCGTCGGGGGCCGCGAAGGCGACGCCCAGCCGGTCGGCCAGCGCGGCCTTCCCCGCGTCGACGTCGACGAGGGTCACCTCGCAACCCGGGATGCCTCTCGCCAGGCGCGCGATCGCACCGCCGATCATGCCCGCACCGACGACGGTCACCCGGTCGCCCACCGTGGGTCCGGCATCCCACAGCACGTTCACCGCCGTCTCCATCGCGCCCGCGAGCACCGCGCGCCGGGGCGGCACGGACTCGGGGACGGCGACGAGCGCGTCGGCGGAGACGACGAAACGCGACTGGTGCGGATACAGCGCGAACACCGTGCGCCCCTGCAGCGCTCGCGGGCCGCTCTCGACGGTGCCGACGTTGAGGTACCCGTACTTCACGGGGAAGGGAAAAGCGCCGTCCTGAAAGGGCGCTCGCATGCGTTCGCGTTCCGAGTCAGGCACCTCGCCGCGTGCCACCAGCGCTTCGGTGCCGCGACTCACGCCGGTCCACAGCGTCCGCACCGAGGCCTCGTCACCCGACGGCTCGCCGACATCCTCGAGCCGGAATTCGCCCTGCCCGGGACCGACGGTCCACCACGCGATCGCGGCGTCCGGAACCTCGGGGTGAACTCCGGCGGGTACCTGCGTCGTGTTCCCGGTGACCGCCATAGGGACTAAACGGAGCGCACATGGGAAAAGTTCAGTGGGTGCCGTGGTGGTGGGCGGTGGCCGGGGTCGCCGGTCTGCTCATCGTCGGGCGGTTCGTTCCACTGTCGGCAGCGGCGTGGGCGGCGGGTGCCGGATACCTCGTCGTCTCGACGGTCCTGCTGACCCGCGGCCTGCGTCGTCGGCGGGCCGACCGCTTCGGAGCCGCCAACGCCGTCACCGCGACACGGTCGGCGATGGTGGGGATCATCACCGCGCTGGTCGTCGCGGCGCTGGAGGGTGCGGCATCCACTCCCCTTCTGGTCACCCTCGCCGCCGTCGCGCTGGCGCTCGACGGGGTCGACGGGTACGTCGCACGGCGCACCGCGACGCAGAGCGAACTGGGCGCGCGCTTCGACATGGAGGTCGACGCGTACCTGCTGCTGGTGCTGTGCGTCTACGACGTGCGTCTGGTCGGATGGTGGGTGCTCGTCATCGGACTGCTGCGATACGCGTTCGTGGTCGCCGGCTGGCTGCTGCCGTGGATGCGTCGCCCGCTTCCGCCCCGGTACTGGCGAAAGGTGGTGACCGCCGTATGCGGCGTCGCGCTGACGATCGTCGCCTCCCAGCTCCTGCCACCGATCGCCGGCGTCGTCGTCGCGGGCCTCGCGCTCATCGTGGTGCTCGAATCGTTCGGGCGCGACGTGCTGTGGCTCGCGCGGTTGAACCGGCGCGGCGCCGCCCTCGTTTCCCTCGAGGAGGCGTCGACCATCGCACCTCAGCAAGAGAGCAGGTAGACCCATGACCGAAAGCAGCCGCGCGCTGTGGATCATGCGCATCCTCAGCGCGATCGCCCTCCTCGCCGCGGGCGGCATCCATCTCTTCCTCGTCTTCAACGGCGTGGGCGGGATCCTCGGCGTGTTCTTCGTCCTCAACGCCATCGCGGCACTCGTCCTCGCGGTGGGGATGCTCGTGCTCCACGGGCGTCTGCTCCAGCTCGCGACCGTGCTCAGCCTGCTGTTCCTGATCGCGACGCTCGGCGCGCTCGTCCTGGCGCTGACGGTGGGGCTCTTCGGCATCCACCAGGACTGGAACTTCACCCTCGTACCGGAGACGGTGATCATCGAGTCCCTCGGGATCGTGATCCTCGCCGTGACCACGGTGATGGTGCTGCGGCTGCAGCCCGAGACGCGCGGCGCCGTACGGCGCGGCGTCTGACACCGCGCGGGAGCGACCGCACAGGCAGGAACCGCCCCGCCACGGGGTGCCGAGACGGGGCGGTTGCGCGATCGGAAGTCTCAGGCGCGCGTCGAGACCCCGTCAGCGGCGAGCTTCTCCTCGTCGAGGCGGTCGAGCTCGTGCAGCGACGATCCCTTCGTCTCGCGCATCGAGATGACGGCGATCAGCGTGACGCCCGCGGCGATCGCGAGGTACACCGCCACGGGGATGTACGAGCCGTACTCCCGCAGCAGGGCGGTCGCGATGATCGGCGCGAGCGAGCCGGCGACGATCGAGGTGACCTGGTAGCCCAGTGAGACGCCCGAGTAGCGCATGCGCGTCGGGAACATCTCCGACATGATCGCGGGCTGGGGCGCGTACATGAAGGCGTGGATGAAGAGGCCGAGGCAGATCGCCGCGACGATGATCGCCGGGTTGCGGGTGTCGAACATCGGGAAGGCGATGAAGCCCCACGCCGCCGCTCCGAGCGTGCCGATGAGGTACACCGGCTTGCGTCCGAGCCGATCGGTGAGACCGCCGATCAGCGGGATCACGATCATGTGGACGATGTGGGCGATCACCAGCAGCCCGAGGATCTCGGCGGTGTCGACCTCCAGCGCCACCGCGAGGTACGTGATCGAGAAGGTCACCACGAGGTAGTACATGATGTTCTCCGCGAAGCGGAGTCCCATCGCAGTGAGCACGCCGCGCGGGTAGCGCTTGAGGACCTCGAGCACGCCGTAGCGAGCGGCCTTGGAACGCTCGATCTGCTGCTGCACCTCGAGGAAGATCGGAGCGTCGGTGACGCGGGTGCGCACGTAGTAGCCGATCGCGACGATCACGACCGACAGCCAGAACCCGATGCGCCAGCCCCACGCGAGGAACTGCTCCTCGCTCAGCGTGCGACTGAGCACGAGCAGCACCACCGTCGCGAGCAGGTTTCCGATGGGCACCGCCGCCTGCGGCCACGATGACCAGAAACCGCGGGTCTTGTCGGGCGAGTGCTCCGAGACGAGCAGCACCGCTCCGCCCCATTCCCCGCCGACCGCGAAGCCCTGCGCGAAGCGCAGTGCGACCAGGAGCGCGGGCGCCCAGTAGCCGATGGCGTCGAACGTCGGCAGGCAGCCCATGAGGAACGTGGCGACGCCGACCAGGATTATGGCGAACTGGAGCAGCTTCTTCCGACCGTACTTGTCGCCGAAATGACCGAACACGATGCCGCCGAGCGGCCGCGCGACGAACCCGACGGCGTAGGTGACGAACGCCGCGATGATGGGCGCATACGGGTCGTCCGACGGCGGGAACATGATCTTGTTGAAGACGAGCGTCGCCGCCGTGGCGTAGAGGAAGAACTCGTACCACTCGACGACCGTTCCGGCCATCGACGCCGTGACGACGCGTCGCAGACTCGACTGCCTCATCGGCGCGTCGGACGTAGGTGCTGTTGATGCCATGCGCTGGACCTCCTTGTAGAGCGCGTGCGCGGCCGAAGAACCGCACTGCGCGACCATACCTGACGAGCGATTCAGGTCTCAAGAGGATCGACAGCCCTCGCGCAGCGAAGTTCCGCCGATCTTCACACTGCGCACAACGGCGCCGTTCGTCATCAATCCCACGCCGCGACGAGCGACCAGTGGCCCTCGACCTCCTCCACGTCCATGACGCGGGTGCGGTGATCGACGTCACTGCGGGCGGTGAAGCGCCAGCTCTGGAACAGGCGGCCCCCGTCCGACCGGGTCGGCACATCGATGATGCGCCAGCGCTCGCCGCCGACCACCAGCCTGACCGGCCGCTCATGCTCGCACCACACCTGAACATCCTCACGCACCGTCATCTGCATGGCAGCCTCCTATTTCGAATGTATGTTCGATGCTAGACGGTGCCCGCCCGACTCGCAAGGGTCGTGGGGCGGCTAGGCGGAACGCGATTCGGCGGCCGCGTCCGCGGCTGCCAGATGGATCGCGGCGACGCCGTCGCGGAGGGCGCCGACAGGCGCCTCGACGGTCTCGTACTGCGACGTGAAGCCGTTCTCGTCGACGACCGTGATGGTCACCAGCACATGGCCGCGGCGCGGCAGCTGCGCCGACGCGCGCGGGAATCCCTTGGTCTTCATGAGCCCTCCGCAACTCACCGTAGCGACCGCGTCCGACACCGAGGTGCCGCTCAGCGGACGTATGCGTCGATGAGCAGAGACCCGCGGATCTCGCGGAAAACGTCGAGCAGCCGCGCGCGACCGGTCTTGGTCCACGACGCCAGCTGCAGATCGAACGGTCCCAGGGGTTCGAGCTTTCCCATGCGCAGCCGCACGACCTCCCAGCCCGAGGCCCGGAGCGCACGGTCCTTTCTGCGGTCGGCCTCCTCGCGCCTGCCCACGTGCTCCAGGCCGTGCTTGCCCACGGTGTCGTACTCCACCGCGATCCGCAGCTCGGGCAGCAGGATGTCCGGCCACACCTCGAGGTGGTCGAAGAACGGTCGCGAGGTCCGGATCGCATTGAGCCCGGGGGTCACTGCGAGGCGTTCGAACAGATCGGCGCGCAGACGAGCCTCGGCTGCGGAGGCGGGCTTCGGCGCGCAGGCGCTGAGGAACGCCTCTCCCACCGGAAGATCGGGGGTCTTACCGCACAGCCTGCGCGTGGGTCTGCGACGACGGGGTGCAGCCCCGGGAGGGGCGGGGGGCGTCGGTGCGGCGACCGCCGGTGCGGCGACCGCCGGGACGGGGACGGCCGGTGCGGCGACCGTCGGAACGGCGAGGCTCGCCCTGGGAGGCCGCGCGAGCACCGAGCACTCGGGACACCAGGCCGACCGCCGGCGCTCCCGCCCCGGCCGGGCACGCTGCTCCGACGGCGTCGCGGCGAACCGGTGGCCCGCCTCGCACTCCCACAGCAGGAGCACGTCCGCCGCCGGTGGGATCTGCGTCAGAGTGATCCCGGCGTTGAGCTCCGGATGATACTGACGGACGAGGGCGGGGTACGACGCCCATGCCGACCGGTACGAGCCGACCGGGTAGGGCACCTCCGCGCCCTTGGAGAACTGGCGTCGTGCCCACCACAGCTCCACCCGCTCCGCCATGCGCGCACTCTATGCGCGACCCACGACATCCACCCGGAGTCGACGACCGCACCCTCGCCGCGCACGTTCCTCGGGCTTCCCCGCCGATGGACGCGCCTCGAGCGTCGCCGGCCCGGCCGACGGGCGGTCCTCAGCCGTCGGCCCGGCCGCCGGCCGCCGCAACGACCTGGCGATGCAGCTCGTCGTGATCCGCCGTGCTCAGAGCCTCGTCGCCGCCGAACGTGTACGGGGCGCCCACGCCGGTGTCGATGAAGGACTTGAGGCTGCCGTTGACGAACATGCTCCACGCGTTCGAGCACACCTCGTAGCACTGATCCTCGGGCTCGAGCCCGTCGTGGGTGAACGTGATGCGGGCGCCCCCGGCCTGCTCCTCGATCTCGAACCGCACGCTCGTTCCGGTCCACTCCAGGTGGTCGTCGACGAAGTCGAGGTAGCTGCCGGTGACCCGCCACTCGACCCTGCGTCCGGGTTGCAGCTCCACGACCTGGAAACCGCTGTAGTGCAGCCCGGGGACGACGTAGACGAACTCGTCGCCGACGCGTGTCGTCGTTCCCGTGATCCGCCCCCACCACCCGGCGACGTCGTTGATGGCGTCGAACGCCTGCTGCGTCGTCGCGTCGACCGTGATCGTGGTCGTGAAGTCCGCACTCATACCTTGCTCCCTTGCTCGCCCTCATCGAGGTGACTTGCGTGATGCAAGCGACGATAGACCTCTGACTTGCATCACGCAAGTGTTAGGCTCGATCCATGCTGGGCAAGACGTATGACACGCAGGTGTGCTCGATCGCCCGATCGCTCGAGCTCGTCGGCGAGCGTTGGAGCCTGCTCATCATCCGCGACGCCCTCTTCGCGGGCGTGACGCGGTTCGGCGACTTCCAGCACAATCTCGGTATCGCGACCAATGTCCTCTCCTCGCGACTCGACGCGTTCGTCGCCGTCGGCATCATGGCCCGCGAGGGCGCCGTGGACTACGTGCTCACCGAGAAGGGCCACGCCCTCGCGATCGCGCTCATCGCCCTCACCGAGTGGGGCGACGACTGGGCTTCGCCGATCGATCCGCCGATCCTGTACCGGCACTCGGCGTGCGACAGTTCGGTGCACGCGGCCACGGTGTGCGACCGGTGCGGCACCGTCGCCATCGACGAGGTCGCCATCCGCATCGGCCCCGGCATGCCCGAGGAGTATCTCGCCGGCCGGCGCGGCGGCAATCGGGCCCGCAGCTGACCGGCGGCGCGGGCTTCTGCCCGACGGGCGCGCCAGCGAGACCAGCCCCTGCACCGCGCCCACTCGCGGCCCTCGAGTCGTACGCTGGCACTGAGCCGACGGAAGGACTCGAGGTGTCCAGCGAAGACCACTCGTGGCAGCCGCACATTCCGGCCCCCGGCGAGCCGAGCATCCCCGAGCTCGAGGTCGACGAGACGATCGCCCCGCGTCCGGAGGAGGAGATCGCCGACGCGCTGCGGGCCGAGCCCGACGTGCGCGACCACTCCGCCGACGCCCCCGACGGCACCACGTCGGACTCCCCGGCGTAGCGGAAGCCGGCGCCGCGATCAGGTCGCAGCGCCGCCCGCGTCGGCTGCCCTCGGGTCGACCAGCCCGTGGCGGTGCGCCACGATGACGGCCTGCACGCGATCACGCGCGCCGATCTTGGCGAGCACGCGGCCGACGTGCGTCTTCACGGTCGATTCGCTGAGGTAGAGGCGCTGCGCGATCTCGGCGTTCGTCAGGCCCTCGGCGATCGCGTGGAGCACCTCGCGCTCCCGCTCGGTGAGCTCCGCGAGCGGATCCGGTCCCGCGGCCGTCGACGGCGCCGCGCCCGCGGCGGTGCGCGCGCGCTCGATCACGCGCCGTGTCACCGCCGGCGCCAGGACGGCGTCGCCGCGATGCACCGCGCGGATCGCCGCGGTCAGCTCGGTGCGCTGGGCGTCTTTCAGGAGGAAGCCGCTGGCCCCGGCATCCAATGCCCCGAACGCATACTCGTCGAGGTCGAACGTCGTGAGCACGAGCACGCGGGTCGCCGGGTGACTGTGCACGATGGCGCGGGTGGCGGCGATCCCGTCGGTGCGCGGCATCCGGATGTCCATCAGCACCACGTCGGGACGGTGGCCGGCGACGGCGCGCACCGCTTCGTCGCCGTCGGCCGCCTCGCCGACGACCTCGATGTCGGGCTCGGCCTCGAGCACGAGTCGGAATCCGAGCCGGATCAGCTCCTGGTCGTCGACCAGCAGGACGCGGATGCTGTCGGTCATGGTGCACGCTCCTCGGACGGCGCTGCGGGCAGGGGAAGCTCGGCCCGCACGACCCAGCGTCCGCCATCGACGGGGCCCGCGGCGAGGGTGCCGCCGACGTGGGCGGCTCGTTCGCGGAGCCCGGGGATGCCGTAGCCGCCGCGCGAGCCTGCCTCGGCGCCCGCGCCGCTCGATGCGACGCCGTCGTTCGTGACGGTGATCTCGACCGATGCCTCGCCCACGGCGACCCGCGCCGCGATGACGGTGGCGAGCGGCGCGTGGCGCATCGCGTTGGTGAGCGACTCCTGCACGATGCGGGTCGTCGCGAGCCGGAGGTCTGCGGGCAGCGCGTCGAGCGCGCCCTCGGTGTGGAGCACCACCGGGAATCCGGCGCGCTGGGCCGCCTCGACGGCGTCGGCGATGGTCGCGGACTCCAGGGGCGCGAGCAGCGCACCCGGCAGCGCGTCGGGATCGCGCAGGACGCCCAGCATCGCGCGCATCTCGGCGAGCGCGCCACGGGCGGTGTCGGCGATCTGCTGCGTCGCCACTCGTGCCCGCTCGGGATCGGGGGTCGCCGTCGCGCCCTCGGCGAGCGCGACGACCACGGTGAGGTTGTGCGAGACGATGTCGTGCATCTCGCGCGCGATGCGCGTGCGCTCGGCTGCGGCGGCGAGCTGGGCCTGCTGATCGCGCTCGACGAGCAGCTGGCGCGATCGGTCTATCAGGGCCTCGAGATAGCGGCGACGGTTGCCTACGTTGGTGCCGAGCAGCGCGCCCACGAGCATCGCGACCACGCCCGAGACCAGCGACGTCACCAGCAGGCTGAACTCGGCAGGGGCAGCCATCGCTGCGACGGCGGTGGCGAGCGTGAAGGCGGCGCACGCGATGCCGAAGGCGGTCCAGCAGGCGCGGGCCGAGCGGTACGCGGCGACGGCATAGAGCGCGAAGGCGGGCAGCAGATGCGTGACCGGGACGAGGCTCGGCGGCAGCACCACGGCCGGGAGCGCGCACGCGGCGAAGACGAGGAGCGGTCGGCGACGGCGGAACAGCAGCGCCGCGCACGCGAGCACGACCAGCACGACCGCGAGCCACGTCTGGGTGGCGGTGGGCTGCGTCGGAAAGCCGGAGCGGAACGTGGCCGCCGGCAGCGACAGGAGCAGCGCGACGCCGGCGACGAGGGCGTCGGTGACACGCGGATGCCGCGCCCAGAAGCGCCGGAGGACGCCCGGCGGGCGGGGAAGCAGCAGCCCGTCGTCGGCACCGGGAGCGGCACCGACGACGGGCTGGTCGCCTCTGCGGGACATCCGATCGACTCTACGCGTCACGCATCCCGCGTGCGCAGGACGCCCCATCCGAGCACGAGCGGCACGATCGTCCACCCGGCGAGCGCGAGCAGCGCCGGCAGGACCTCCTCGTTGCCGGGCGCGGTCAGGGTCGAAGCCGCGTTCATCGGCAGGTACTGGCCCAGGTCGACGATCCATTGCCAGCTCTCGCCGGCCATCGAGAACAGGCTGAACACGATGGGCAGCACGAACAGCACGCCGACCGTCGCGGCGATCGCGCCTGCGCCGTTGCGGACGATGAATCCGAAGCCGAGCCCGAGGAGCGTGAAGACCACCATGGACAGCACGCCGTAGGCCAGCGGCACGACGGACTGCGCCGGCTCGGACCAGTCGATGCCCTCGCTGAGGATCGGCGCCGTGGCGGCGATCGCGATCGCGTAGCTGACGACGGTGGTGACCGCCATGAGCGCCGCGACCACCACGGCCTTGGCCAGCACGACCGTGCCGCGCCGCGGCTCGGCCGTGAGCGTCGAGCGGATCATGCCCGTCGAGTATTCGCCGGTGATGACGATCGCCCCGAGGATGCCGGCGACGAGCATCGTGAACTGCGTCGGCGAGAGGATCGCGTTGACGGCCGGGAAGCCCCCGCCGAAGCTCTCTGAGGCGGCCGCGATCATCATCGAGATGCCGATCGACAGGACGGCGGCGACGCCGAGCGACCACCAGGTGGAGCGCAGTGTGATCACCTTGATGGCCTCGCTGCGCAGCACGCGGCCGAAGCTCAGACGGTAGGGCGACGACGAACCGGCGTTTGAGCGCAGCGCGGGTTCGGTGGCGAGGGCGGTCATGCGATCTCCTTGGACTTGTACTCGACGGCTTCGCCGGTGAGGGCGAGGTACGCCTCTTCGAGGGAGCCGGTGCGCGGGGTGAGCTCGTGCACGGGGATGCCGAGCGAGGCTGCGAGGTCGCCGAGCGACGCCGCCGTCACGCCGTTGATGTCGGCGAGGCCCGGCTCGGTCGCGGTCACGGTGACGTCGGGGCCGGCGACCGCGGCGACCAGCTCTGCCAGGCGCGGCGAGCGCACGCGGACGGTGTTGCTCGTCCAGGCGCTCACGAGCTCGGACAGCTCGGCGTCGGCGAGCACCTTGCCGCGGCCCAGCACGATGACGTGGTCGGCCGTCTGCGACATCTCGCTCATGAGGTGGCTCGACAGCAGCACGGTGCGCCCCTCGCCGGCGAGGTGCCGCACGAACTGCCGCACCCAGCGCACTCCCTCCGGGTCGAGGCCGTTCACCGGCTCGTCGAGGATCACCGTGTGCGGGTCGCCGAGGAGCGCCGCGGCGATGCCGAGGCGCTGCCCCATGCCGAGCGAGAACTTGCCCGCCCGCTTGTTCGCGACGGAGGCGAGGCCGGTGAGCTCGATCACCTCGTCGACGCGCGCGCGTCCGATGCCGTGGGTCGCGGCCATCGCCCGCAGGTGGTTGCGCGCCGAACGGCCGGTGTGCACCGCCTTGGCGTCGAGGAGCACGCCCACCTCGGTCAGCGGGGCGCGCAACTGGGCGTAGGGCTTGCCGTTCACCGTGACGATGCCCGCGGTCGGCCGGTCGAGGCCGACGATCATGCGCATCGTGGTGGACTTCCCGGCGCCGTTGGGGCCGAGGAACCCGGTGACCTTCCCCGGCTGCACGGTGAACGAGACCTGCGAGACCGCGGTCTTGTCACCGAAGCGCTTCGTGAGCTGTTCTGCAACGATCATGCCCCCACGCTATGGGCGCACCCCGGTCGGGCGCGTCCGCCCGTGGGATGAACCCGGCGTGCGGCGGTGGTACCGCGGTGCCGAGATGACGGATGCCGGGGCCCGGCGCGCGTGCGCCGGGCCGCGGCATCCGCTCTGCCGTGCGACCGACCGCCGCGCAGTCGCCGGTGATCCGCGCGATCGATCGCCCTACTTGTAGAATCTATCGTCAAACGATAGATTTCGATTGTTCGACGAGAAGGGCACAGGAATGGCGAAAGCAACAATCTGGGCGTTGCGGGTGGTGATCGCCCTCGCACTGGCGGGGTCGCTGGTGGTGCAGGCGTTCATCGTTCCCGCGATCTGGCGGGATCTGGAGGGCGAGCTGCTGTGGGCCCGCATCACCTTCGTCACCCTCATCATTCTGGGCGTGGTGACGATGCAGGTGTTCGCGGTCTGCGTGTGGCTGCTGCTGACGAAGGTGCGGAAGGGATCGGTGTTCTCCGAGTCGTCGTTCCGGTACGTCGACATCATCGTCTGGGCCATCGCGGCAGCCGCTGTGCTGGCGTTCGCGATGGCCGTGCTGCTCGCGCTCGGGACGACCGCGCCGGGCATCGTCGGGCTGGTCTGCGGAGCGTCGCTGGTACTGGGAGGCATGGCGCTCCTCGTGGTCGTGATGAAGAACCTGCTCCGGCAGGCGATCGAGCGCGACGTCGAAGCCAGCGCGCTGCGCACCGAGCTGGATGAGATGATCTGATGCCCATCGTCGTCGATATCGATGTGATGCTCGCCCGGCGCAAGATGGCCGTCGGCGCTCTCGCCGACCGGGTCGGCATCACCCCCGCCAACCTCGCGTCGCTCAAGAACGGCCGGGCTCGAGGCGTGCGGTTCGCCACCCTCGACGCGCTGTGCGAAGCGCTCGACTGCCAGCCGGGCGATCTGCTGCGCTGGGAGCCGGGGCCGCTCGAGGCTGGGGGCGAGCCCGGGCAACCCGCCGGGGCGAGCGGGGCCGCCGACCCCGCCGGGCCGAGCGACTGACCGGGGTTGCGGGGGATCCGGTCGACCCCGGATCTCGCGGGTCGCCCGGCCGATCGCGACACTGCCGATCGGCCGGGCTGTGCGTGTTCCGTCGAAAGTAGGCGAGTCCACTGTTGACGTCCCCGCGCAGACTGTTTAGTTTGTACTGAACGTTATGCACGAGGAGTTGATGTGGACTCTCAGGTCAGGGCCGAATACGTCGAGCGATGGGCTCGTACGCTCGAAGCGCAGGGCGAGCCCCGCATCGCGGGGCGCATTTTCGCGCATCTCGCGACGGCCGACGAGCCGCATCTCTCCCTCGCCGAGCTGGCCGAGCAGCTCGGCGTCAGCCGCGGCAGCATCAGCACGAACACACGCCGGCTCATCGACATGGGGCTGATCTCGCGTGTGCTGGTGCCCGGCTCCCGGCGCGAGCACTATGCCGCAGACCCCGCCGCCGCGCGCGGCATGATCGAGCGTGCGGCGGCGGCGAGCCGCGCGCTCGAGGCGCTCGCGGTCGAGGGGGTCGAGCTCCTGCCCGGCTCCACCACGCCCGGCGCGCAGAGCCTCCGGCTGATGGCCGACGTCTACGGTCGCCTCGCCGGCAGCCTCGAACAGACGACCTCGCACGACGCGCCCGACCACGCCCCGCACGAGACCCGACAGCTGGAGACAGGAGCCCGATGATGGACTTGAGAGACGACACCACGCCCGAGACGCTCGAGTGGCAAGCCACACGGGTCGAGACCGCCGACCGGCACCTGTCCGGCCTCGACGCACGAGCCGAGTTCGAGCGACGGGTTGCGGCGGGCATCGCCGACGCGCGCCGATACCCCGTGATCCGCCGCGGCGCGCGGTGGTTCCAGCGTCGACTGCTCCGTCCCGACGCCGACCAGCCGGTCGTCGCCGTGCTCGCCTCCCCCACGGGAGCGCCGCGCGTCCTCGTCGATCCGAACGAGCTGAGCGCGCAGCGCGGCGCGATGGTCGCCCTCGTGGACATGTGGCCGTCGCCCGACGGCCGGTTCCTCGCCTACGCGGTGGCGGAGGCCGGCACCGAGATCAACGAGCTCGGCATCCTCGACGTCGAAACCGGCGAGGTGGTGGACCACGGCATCGAGGCGAGCATCCAGAACTTCACCTGGCGCGCCGACTCGACGGGCTTCTGGTATTCGGGCCGCGAGGTCATCGACGGGCGTTTCGAGTTCCCGCTGCGCCACCACCGTCTCGGCGAGGCGCCCGGCACGCCGCTCGCGGCCCCGGCCGGCATCATGGACCCCGGCATCGTCGTGTCGCCCGACGACACCTACGCGGCGCTGCGATCGGGCAACACCGAGCAGCGCCTCGATTGGATCATCCGCGACGGCGAAGTCCTCCCCTTCCTGAAGGACGTCCCCGGCGGGGTGATGGGCGAGTTCCACGGCGACGACCTCATCGCGATCGTCGACGACGGCGCGCCGCGCGGACGCCTCGTGCGCATCCCGGTCGCGACCGCCGGCGACACCTCGACGTGGATCGAGCTCCTGCCCGAGTCCTCCGACGTCCTGCGCAAGGTCGGCATCGTGGACGACGTCATCGTGCTCGGGTATCTGCGCGATGCGGCGAGCGGGCTTCGCATCCTCGACCGCGACGGCTCGCTCCTCGACGAGATCGATCTCGGCGAGCCGGGCTCGATCGGCGCATATCCGGTCGGGGCGTCGCACCCCGGACTGCCCATGTTCGTGACGGGCGAGGATGAGGTGTCGTTCGTGCGCTCGACCTTCGGCTCGTCGTGGGCCATCTATCGCTATGTCGTCAGCGAGCGTCGCCTCGAGGTGCTCGCCCCCGCCGAGATCGAGCGCGACGACCTCGTCATCTCGACCGTCACGGCGACATCGAGCGACGGCGCCGAGGTGCTCGCCCATGTCGTGCACCGCGCCGATGTCGACCGATCGGTGCCGCAGCCGACGCTCGTCTACGGCTACGGCGGGTTCTGCCTCGCCTTCCTGCCCGCGTTCGACCCCTCCTTCAACGCGTGGATAGACGCCGGGGGCGTCTTCGTTCTGACCCATCTCCGCGGCGGCAGTGAGTTCGGCGCCGACTGGTGGCGCCAGGGCACCCGGGACACGAAGCAGCTCACGTTCGACGACCTCTACGCCGTCGCCGAGCAGCTCGTCGCCGAGGGGTGGACCACGACCGATCGACTGGTCGTCAAGGGCGAGAGCAACGGGGGCCTCCTCACGGGCGTCGCTCTCGTGCAACGACCCGATCTGTGGGCGGCCGTCGTGAGCGACGTGCCCCTGCTCGATCTGCTCGAGTACCACCGCGACCCCTTGACCTACGCGATCGGCCGCCTGGAGTACGGCGACCCGCTGGACGAGACCGAGGCGGAATGGCTGCGGGCGATCAGCCCCGTCCACAACGTCCGGCCCGCCGACTACCCCGCCACCCTCGTCACCGGTGGGGCCAACGACCCGCGGTGCCCCGTGTGGCACGTGCGCCTGTTCGTCGACGCGCTCGAGTCGGCGCAGAACGGCGAGGCGCCGATCCTGCTCAAGGTCTATGCCGACCAGGGGCACGGCGCGGCGGGGCTCGGTGCCGCGTCGGCGAAGCACGCCGACTGGCTCGCCTTCGCCGCGTTCCACGCGGGTCTGCGGATGCCGCAGCCCGCCGCCGTCGCGGGCTGACGGCGGCTTTTCGACATCAG
Source organism: Microbacterium hibisci (assembly GCF_015278255.1). Classification (GTDB taxonomy): domain Bacteria; phylum Actinomycetota; class Actinomycetes; order Actinomycetales; family Microbacteriaceae; genus Microbacterium; species Microbacterium hibisci. The sequence continues at coordinate 469,975 of NZ_JADIJC010000002.1, read as the reverse complement.
TCGAAGGTGCGGCATCCGCATTCCACGGACTGCGCTGTCGCACCTTCGCAGGCGGCGCCTACGGTTGCCGAAACCGATCAACGATCGCCGAGCCGGGAGGCCACATGCCGCACCGCACCAGTCGGGCGCCACGCACGAGCCGCGCGCAGCGACGAGCCGCCGCGGGCGGTGCGCCGCCGCTGCGGCGGGACCTGCTCATCGCATTCGCCCTGCCGACGGTGATCCTCGGGGTCATGCACGGCCCCGAGGGCATCCTTCAAGGCGTGTACGCGAAGCACGCCGGCATCTCGCTCGGCGCCCTCGCGATCGCGGTGCTCGTCACCAAGCTCTTCGACGCCTTCACCTATCCCCTCATCGGCTGGCTGTCCGACCTCACCTACGCCCGCACCGGCACGCGCCGCAGCTGGCTCATCGCCGGCTGCGCGCTGTCGGTCGCGGGTGTGTGGTTCCTGCTGAGCCCGCCCGACGACGTCGGCGTCGTGTACTTCGGACTCTGGATGGCGGTGACGTACCTCGGGTGGAAGGTCATGGAGATCCCGATCCAGGCGTGGAGCTATGGCCTGTCGACCGACTACGGCCAGCGCGCCCGCGTGCAGGGATGGCGCGGCATGGCGCAGATCGTGGGACAGCTGCTGTTCTTCGTCATCCCGTTCCTCGCGATGCAGCTGGGCATGACCGACAGCACGGAAGTGGACTTCCGCAGCCTTCGCCTCGTGGCCATCATCTGCGCCGTCGCCCTGCCGATCGCGACGCTGCTGTTCATCCTGCGTGTGCCGTCACGGGGCGTCGAGCGTCCGATCGAGCCCGAGGTGCGCGAGCCGCGCCGGCGCCTGCGCGAGCTCTGGACGGCCGTCCGCCGCAACCCGCCGCTGCTGCGTCTCCTCGCCGCCTTCCTCCCCGTCAATCTCCTCACGGGCATGAGCTCGGGCCTCACCTACCTCTACATGGACATCTACCTCGGCATCGGCGCCGAGCTCCCCGCCATCATGGGACTCGCCCTGCTGACGAGCATCATCGGCATCCCGATCTGGACCGCCCTTTCGGGCCGGTTCGAGCGGCACCGCGTGTGGGCGATCGCCCTCATCCTCGGCTCGCTCGCGTACGCGTCGTTCGTCCTCGTCTCACCCGGACCGGGCGCCGCTGCCGCCAGCCTCGTGCTGCTGCCGATCGTCACCCTCGTGGTCAGCGGCTCGATCGCGGTCTACACGATGTCGGCCGACATCGTCGACTACGGGCGCCTCAAGACGGGCGAGGACCACAGCGGTCTGTACGGCTCGCTGTTCGCGTTCCTCCAGAAGTCGATCGTGGGGGTTGCGGGCGCGCTCGGCCTCGCCTTCGTGGCCTTCTGCGGCTTCGACGCGACCGCGGTCGAACAGACGACGTCCGCCGTCATCGGGCTCAAGCTCGGGTTCGCCGTGCTGCCCGCCCTGGGCCTGCTCGTGGCGGCCCTCATCATCTGGAACTATCCGCTCAACCGCGCGCGCATCCAGGAGATCCAGGCCGAGCTCGCCGAGCGCGGAGAGCTGCCGGCGGTCACCGGGCCCACGGCGACGGATGCCGATGCCCGACGGAGCGACGCATGACCGCCGCGGAGCACGACGTCGTGCTGATCGACCCCCCTGTGCGGTCGCTGACCCTGGCCGACGGTCGTACGCTGACCTGGCAGGAGTTCGGCGCCGACGGCGGGCGGCCCGCCCTGTACTTCCACGGCGGCGGCAGCACGAGCATCGAGGGCGGCATCTTCCACCGAGAGGCGGTGAGGACGGGCATCCGGCTCATAGCGACGAATCGGCCGGGCGCGCTCGGATCGACGCTCTCACCCCGTCGCCCCGTGGTGGCGTATGCCGACGACCTCCGCGAACTGCTCGACGTGCTGGGCGTCGACGAGTTCGCCTGCTTCGGCGAGTCCAACGGCGGCATGATGACGATGGCGACGGCCGCCTCGATGCCCGACCGTGTGCTCGGCGCGGCGCCCATCAACCCGACCGTGCCCTGGTTCGATCCCCTCGCGCGACGCGCCTCGCCGGCATCGGCCGGTGTCGGATACCGGCTCATGCAGTGGACGCCCCGCCTCGTCGTGTGGCTCGCTGAGCGCTCGGTCGGAAAGAGCGCCGTCGACAGCGATCTGATCGGGCCGCCGCCGGGCACCGAGCCGGATGTCGCAGCCCTGCACCGCCGGATGGACATCGAGCGCGCGAGCAGGGAAGGTCTCATCGCCGAGCTGCGGTGGGCGACCGCGCCGTGGGGCTTCGACCACTACACGATCCCGGTGCCGCTCGACTTCTTCTGCGGCGAGCGCGATGTGCAGGGCCCCTTCGCCCGGGTGCTCGCCGAGCGCAATCCCGATGCTCGCTTTCACGAGTTCGCGTACGGCCACAACGGCTTCTCGCACCCCGACGCTCGCCGGCGGATCGTCGACGTCATCGCCAGCCACCTGCATCGAGGAGACACGTGACCACGGGCTACTCGCACATCGTCATCGGCGCGGGCGCGATCGGCTCCGCCGCCGCATACTGGCTCTCGCAGGCGGGCGCAGAGCGCGTGCTCGTGCTCGAGCAGTTCGACCTCGTGAACACGCTCGGCTCGTCGGGCGACCATTCACGCATCATCCGCCGCGCCTACCACCGCGCCGATTACACCAAGCTCACCGACGCCATGTTCGACGCGTGGGCGCACCTCGAAGAGCGCGCCGGGCTGCAGGTCTACACGCGCACGGGCGGTCTCGATCTCTCGCCTGCCGAGGGCCGTGCGGCCGACGAGGTGCACGAGTACCGGCGCGCGATGGACGCCGCAGGCATCGCATACGAAGACCTCTCGGTCGACGACATCCGCGAGCGCTACCCGCAGTGGCGTGTGGCCGACGACACGGTCGGGCTGTACCAGGAGGATGGCGGCATCCTCGACATCCGCCGGTCGGTGTCGGCGCACACGGCGCTGGCGATGGCCGCGGGGGTCGAGTTCCGTCCTCGGACGCGTGCGGTGGGAGTCGGCATCGGCGAACGCGGCGTCTCGGTCAGGTTGGGTGACGGCTCGGTCGTCCACGCGGATCACCTCGTCGTCGCCGCGGCGTCATGGCTCGGCGAGCTGATGCCCGACCTCGGCCTTCGGTTCGCCCTCACCCTGTCGCAGGAGCAGGTGGCCTACTTCGCCCCGCGCACCGCGGCGGCATTCACCCCCGACCGGTTCCCCATCTGGATCCATCATGGAGCCGAGGTGCACTACGGCTTCCCGATCTATGGCGAGGCGGCCGTGAAGCTCGCCCGCGACATGCGCGGGCGGTTCATCTCCAGCGACGAGCGCGTCTTCGACGGCGACGCCGATGAGCCGCTGCGCCTGCAGGCATTCCTGGCGCGGTACCTTCCGGACGCGGCCGGCTCGCTGCTGGCGACCAAGACGTGCGTCTACGACATGCCCGCCGACCGCGATTTCGTGCTCGACACCGTGCCGGGGCATCCGCATGTCGCGGTGTTCAACGGTGCGGGGCACGCCGGCAAGTTCGCCGGTCTCATGGGACGCATCATCGCCGACCTGCTGACGGTCGGCCGCACGTCTCACGACGTCTCGGCGTTCCGCCTCACACGACCAGCGATCGTCGACCCCGACTTCGTGCCTGTGTTCCGGCTCGGCATCGCGGAGGCCGCGCCGGTGCGCGGCTGAGGAGCAGCGGAATGCACGACATCAGGCACCTCGACGAATACCGTGCCGTCGAAGAGACGCTTCGGCAGTGGCACGCTCCCGCGTTCGGTCGGCCGCACGCGCTGTCGGAGCCCGAGATCGCACCCGATGGCGCGCGGGTGCTGGTCACGGCCTCCGTGATCGACGCGCTCGAGGGTGTGCCGCAGTCTCGTCTGTTCACGGCCACGGCGGGCGAGCTCGCGCCCGCGGTCGGCATGCCGGGCGCATCCCGCTGCGGCCGCTTCTCCCCTGACGGGCAGCGCGTCGCGTTCCTCGCCGATCCCGACGACACGGGCGTGTTCCAGCTGCACCTCGCCGCCGCGGACGGCACCGATGCCGCCGCCGGCGCGGAGGTCGACGGCACGGTCGAGTACCTCCAATGGTCGCCCGACGGCGGTCGGGTGCTGCTGGGCGTCGCGGGTCACGGCGCCGACCTCGCCGGCGGCCAGGGTTCCGGCACGCACTCGACCCCCGCGGACGACCTGCCGTCGTGGCATCCGCTCGTCGAGACCGGTGTACCCGACCACGGCTGGCGGACGGTGTGGGTATACGACGTCGAGGCCGGAACGGTCGCACGGGTCTCACCCGAGGGCGTCAACTGCTGGGAGGCGAGCTGGTGCGGCAGCGATCGCATCGTCGCCGTCACGAGCACGGCCCCCGACGAGGACTCCTGGTACGCCGCGGCGGTGTCGCTCCTGGACCCCGAAGCGGGCACGGCCAGGACGCTCCTGCGAAGCGAGGTCCAACTGGCGCTGCCCTCCGCGTCGCCGGACGGACGGTTCGTGAGCATCGTGGAGGCCGTGTGCAGCGACCGGCAGATCGTCGCGGGCGACCTGCTCGTCATCGACCGGAGCACGGGCGATCCGTTGCGCCTCGACACTCTCGGCACCGACGTCACGTCGGCGCGATGGTTCGCCGACCGCAGGCTGGGATTCGTCGGTCAGCGCGGCCTCGAGTCCGTGCTCGGGGTCTTCGACGCGACATCCGGTCTCGTGGAGGAGCGCCACAGCGCACCGCGCTCGTGGGGCTATCGATACCCGGATGCCGCGTATACGGCCTCCGGCGATGCGCTCGTCGTCGAGGACGCCTATCGGGTGCCGCACCAGCTCGTCAGGATCGGCCCGGATGGGGCCGAGGTGCTCGCATCCGTGCGCCACCCCGGAACGGACCGCATGCTGGAGGTGTGCGGCCGGGCCGTCGCCGTCTCCTGGGACGCACCCGACGGCACGGAGATCGAAGGGGTGCTCGCGCTGCCCGATGCAGATGGTCCGCATCCGCTCGTCGTCAGCATCCATGGCGGACCTGTCTGGGCCTTCCAGGAGTCGTGGTCGATGAACTACCCGTGGGTGCCCCTGCTGGTCTCGCGCGGCTACGCGGTCCTGAGCCCCAACCCCCGCGGCAGCGGCGGACGTGGGCAGGAGTACGCCGGCCGGGTCGTCGGCGACATGGGTGGCGAGGACACGCTCGACCATCTCTCGGGCGTCGACGCTCTCGTCGCTCGCGGACTGGTCGACCCGGCGCGGATCGGGCTCATCGGCGGCAGCTACGGCGGCTTCATGTCGTCGTGGCTCGTGACGCAGGACTCGCGGTTCGCCGCGGCCGTGCCCATCTCGCCCGTCACGGACTGGTACAGCCAGTCGTTCACGAGCAACGTCGCCGGCTGGGGGCAGGCCTTCCTCCGCGCCGATCCCGAGGTGCCGGGATCGGCCGTGCACTCGCGCAGCCCCGTCCTCCATGCGAGCAAGGTGCGCACGCCGTGTATGAACGTCGCGGGCGCGCGAGACCGGTGCACGCCGCCGGAGCAGGCGCGGGAGTTCCATCAGGCGCTCGTGTCACACGGCGTCGAGTCCCGCCTCGTGATCTATCCCGAAGAGGGCCACGGCGTGCGCAGCTTCTCGGTGATGCCCGACTTCCTCACTCGCGTGCTGCTGTGGTTCGAGCGGCACATGCCCGCGTGACCGCCGGGGCGCGGATGCCGCGGCGATAGGATCGCGCAATGGCGGCCAACCTGCAGGAGCTCGTCGAGGGCCTCGCGGACCGGCTCGACCGCTCGGTCGCGATCGACGACGCGCGACTGCATCTGCTCGCCCACAGTCCGCATCGCGGCCAGGTCGACGCGGCGCGGGCGGAGTCGATCCTCCGTCGGGCCGTCTCCAAGGAGGTGGTGGACCACGTCTACGCGTGCGCCGACGCGGCGGGTGAGCGCTATGTCGTGACGCCGCGTCCCGAGCTCGGACTCGACGACGTGCGCATCGGCTTTCCGATCCGCCACCATGGCGCCCTCATGGGGTTCCTCTGGCTGCTGGGCCCCGAGGGCGACGTCGACGAGGAGAACACGGATGCCGCGACCCGGTCGGCGGCCGAAGCCGCCGTCATCCTGCACCGCGAGCACCTGCGCTCCGCAACCGCCCGCGCTCGGGAGCAGGATCTGGTGGAGCGGCTGCTGGGCGGCGACGACAGCGCACGTGCGGACGCCGCCACGGCGATCCGCGAGGACGGCCTCTTCACCGCGAGCACGTACTGCGTCGTCGTCGTGGACGTCGAGCGACCCGGCGAGCGGACCACGGACGATGACGCCCTCGCGATCTCGGAGGCCGTCGCCGCCGTGCGGAGTCGTCGCGGGTCGCGAGGCGTCCTGTCGCTGCAACGGCGCGACCACGCCGTGCTGATCGTCGCAGAGCCTCTGGCATCGGGCGCGCGCGAGCAGCTCCTCGCCGTCGGCCGCTCACTGCGAGAGGCGGTGCTGGCGAAGACGGACGCACCGCACTGCCGGGTGGGCATCAGCCGATCCCGCAGCGATCTCGCCCAGGCGCGTCGGGGCGCGGACGAAGCGGCGCGCGCCGCCCGGATCGCGGGGCGCGTGCCGACCGTCGAAGAGGTCACGGGTGTCGAGGCTCTCGGGGTGTACGAGCTCCTCGATCAGGTGCCCGACGACGCGCTGCGCGCCATGGTGCACCCCGGCCTCCTCTCGCTCATGTCGCAGGGTGCCCGCACCGACTCGCTCGTCCACACACTCGAGGTCTTCCTCGACAGCGCCGGCGACGTGAAAACCGCGTCGGAGCGGCTGTTCGCGCACCGGACCAGCCTCTATTACCGGCTGCGCCGCATCCAGGAGCTCACAGGTCTCGATCTCTCGGACGGCGACGACCGGCTCATCGCGCACCTCGGTCTGCGCATCGCCCGGTTGACCGGGATCCACGAGGACTGACGGTTTCTACAGCTGCCGAAATCCCCGCCCCCGCTCTGCGACCGTTCGTCGAAGACCGCACGCCCACCCTCTCCTAGCGTGGTGGACATGGAGCAACGCCGCACGGACACCCTCGACCCGGTCGAGATCGAGGCCCGCTCGGTCGTCGACGCCGCATGGAGCATCATCTCGGCGACGCCCGTCGTCGCGCGCCATCTCGGCCGCGTGCTCGAGCAGATGCCCGACATCGGACTCGAGGCCGTGGCACGACGGACGCGCGACGGCAAGGAGATCCTCGCGCGCATCGACGCGCTCGACACGTCGGTGCTGCCGACGGACGTGGTGGCGACACTCGCGGCCGCTCGCACCCTTGCGTCGGGCTGGGCGCGGGAGGAGGAGTGGTACTGGCTCGCGTTCGACCCGCTCGGCGAAGGATTCTTCAGCATGTTCGCGCCCTCCGCGTACTCGGGCGCCTTCGTGCTGAACATCGTGCACGAGGCGCTGGCTGCGGTGGAGCTGACAGATGAGACGGATGCCGCGGCCCACCTCGCCGTGATCGACGAGTACGCTCGCCTCGTCCGCCAGCTCGGCGATCGCACGCGGGGGCAGGCGGAGCGGGGCATCTTCATGCCGGCTCGTCAGCTCGAGGGCGCCGTGCCGCTCGTGACCGGCCTCCGGCAGGTCGGACTCGACGCGCTGCACGTGGCGTCGCGCGCGGCCGACACCGTGCCGACGGACGCGCTGCGCCGCATCGACGCGCGGATCACCGCCGAGGTCGAGCCCGCTTACGACGCGCTGCTCGAGCTGCTCGACAGCGCGGACTACATCGCGAACGCACCCGACGCGGTCGGCCTCGGCAGCTATCCGGGCGGTGCCGAGATCTACGAGCGCCTCGTCGCTCTGCACACCACTCTCGACCTCACGCCGCAGGAGGTCCACGACCGCGGGCACGCGCGGATGGCGCGCATCGAGGGCGAGATGCGCGCGCTCCTCGCCGACGCGGGGTTCGAGGGGACTCCCGCGGAGTACCTCGCGTCACTCGCCGACGACCCGGCGTGGCGTGCGTCGACCGACGATGAGATCGCCGCGCATTTCCGGCGCTACATCGACCGGTTCGCGCCCGTCGCCGCGTCCTCCTTCGGCGTGCTGCCCCGCGCTCCGTACGACGTCGCCCCGCTGCCGGCGGAGATCTCGGGGGCGATGACGTTCGGCTACTACTCGCCGCCTCAACCCGACCGCGACCTCGGGCTGTACTTCTTCAACGGCGTCAATCTCTCCCAGACCGCGTTGCCGATGATCGCCGCGCTGAACTACCACGAGCTCGTGCCCGGCCACCACCTGCACCTCTCGCTGCAGCACGAGACGGAGCACGCCCACCCGCTCCGCCAGTTCGCCGCCGCGACGGCGTACACCGAGGGCTGGGCCGAGTACGCCGCGCGCTTCGCGGGCGAGGTGGGCATGTACCGCGAGCCGCAGGAGCGGTTCGGACGCCTCGTGATGGAGGCGTTCCTCACGTCGCGCCTCGTCGTGGACACCGGCATGAACGCGTTCGGCTGGACGCTCGAGCGCGCGCGAGACTACATGCGCGAGCACGCGTTCATGGGGCCGACCGAGATCGACACCGAGACGCTGCGGTATTCCTGCGACATCCCCGGTCAGGCCCTCGCCTACAAACTCGGCGACGACTTCCTCCACGAACTCCGCGAAGGCCTTCGCGCCGACATCGGGGAGCGATTCGACGTGGCTGACTTCCACGACGCCGTCCTTCGCGCGGCGGGGCTGCCGCTGCCCGTCGTCGCCGACCTCGTAAGGCGGGAGCTCGCGTGAACGGTGAGACGCCGACGATGCTGGAGCGGTACCGCGAGGCGGCAGCGCTGGCCCCCGAGAAGCTCGCGGGGCTCATGCGCAATCGCCGCATCTCTCCGTTCTGGACGGGCGAGGACGACGTGTTCTGGTACCGCCGCGAGACCGACGAGGGCGAGGAGTTCGTCCGCGTCGACCCGGGCGCCGCGACGCGCACGGTCGCGGCGACGCGCGCCGAACTGGGCATCGCCGACGTGCCCACCGACGTGCGGCCCGGCATCCTTCCCGGTCCTGACGGCAGAGGGCTGCGGCGCCGGGATCACGATCTCTGGCTCGTCGACGGCGACGCCGAGACGCGGCTGACGTTCGACGGCGAGGTCGACTATGCGTGGGGTGCGATCTCGGCCGACAACAACATGGTCGTGCCGTTCCGCCGGATGGGCCTCGATCTGCCGCCCATCGGCACCGTCCACTCGCCCACCGGTCGCCGCGTCATCACGATCCGCGCCGACGAGCGCGCGATGCCGATCAAGCGGATGGTCGAGAACATCTCACCGTCGGGCGCAGCTCGCCCCGAGGTGCACGAGTGGCGAGTCCAGCTGGATGACGAAGGCGAGCCACCGCCGCTCGAATGCCGCATCATCGACCTCGACACGGGCGAGTGGGTCGTCGTCGACGCCACGGACGGCCTCGTGTCGCAGCTCATGGTCAACGGCAGCAGCGAGGTCACGTGGTCCTCTGACGAAGAGCACCTCTACCTTCTGCACCACCGGCAGGGCGCCACACGCGCAGCCCTCGTCGAGGTCGACACCCGAACGGGCGAGCGCCGCGACGCCGTCGTGCTCGACGACGGATCGCTGTACGAGCCGAACCAGTTCCTCTACAGCCTGCCGCTCGTGTGGGTGCTGCCCGACTCCGGCGAGGCGGTGCTGTTCTCGCAGCACGACGGATGGGGGCACCTGCACCGCTACAACCTCGCGACGGGCGAGCACCGCAACCGCGTGAGCGACGGCGACCTCGTCGTGCGCGACATCCTGCACGTCGACGCCGAACGGCGGGAGGTCACGTACCTCGCCGGGACCGCGGCAGACGGCGGCAACCCGTACTGGCGCCGTGTCTACCGAGCGGGCATCGACGGCGGCACGCAGCGCCTGCTGACGCCGGAGCCCGCCGACCACGAGCTCGTGGCGCCCGAGCCCCAGTTCTTCCACCTCGTGTTCGGGCAGGGGCTGCCTCCGGTCCGGAGCATCAGCCCCAGCGGGCGCTACTTCGTCGACCACCGATCGACCGTGAGCGATGCTCCCGTCATCCTGCTGCGCGACGCCGATGACGGCGGCCGTGTCGTGCTCGAGCTCGAGCGCACCGACGTCAGCCGCCTTCTCGGCGCCGGCTACGTCGAGCCGCAGGCGTTCTGCGTCAAGGCGGACGACGGGGTCACCGACCTGTGGGGCGTGCTGTCACTCCCCCGCCATCCGCTGGACCCGTCCCGCATCCCCGTCATCGAAGACGTCTACGCCGGCTACCAGACGACGCATGCGCCGCACGCGTACCTCGGCGCCAGCAAGCTGGCGGCGCGCCAGGTGTACCTGCCGTCGTACAACGCCCTCGGCTTCGCCGCCGTCATGCTCGACGGCCGCGGAACCCCCGGCCGCGAGCGCTCCTTCCGGCAGTGGACGTTCCGACACTTCCACACCGACCGTGGACTGGCCGATCACGTCACGGCCGTCACGGAGCTCGGAGCGCGGCATCCTGAACTGGATCTCACGCGCGTCGGCGTCGTGGGGCACTCTTACGGCGGGTACAACTCCGCCCGCATGCTGCTGATGTTCCCCGAGTTCTACCGCGCCGGCGTGAGCAGTGCGGGCGTGCACGTCGCGAAGAAGATGCCGTTCGGACGTTGGGACTGGCACCTCGGCCCCGGGGTCGACCGCGACAGCGACGAATACGTCGGTCTGGGCAACGTGCAGCTGGCCGATCGGCTGGCCGGCGACCTGCTGATCGCGTGCGGCGAGATCGACGAGAACGCCACGATCGACCACTCCTACGCGCTCGCCGACGCGCTCATCCGCGCCGGCAAGCGGTTCGACTTCAAGGTGTGGCCCGGCGTGAACCACTACCGCGTCAGCCCGTACGCGCAGATGACCTTCTGGGACCACTTCGTGTGGAGCCTCCTCGACCAGCACCCGCCCCGCGAGTTCGTTCCCGCACCGGACGCGTCGGGTCGGACCTAGGCGCGTTGCGCCGGGAACGCACCGCCGCCGAGGCCGGATCGCCGATCGGGACGGGATCAGGATGCGGGCTGACAGCCGCAGCTCTCACGGATGACGAGCGCGTGCGGGACGGTGAGGTGCAGATCGCCGGACGATTCGCTGATCAGCTTCTCAACCGAGCAGCGCGCGATCGTCTCGAGAGGAAGCTGAATGGCGGTCAGCGAGGGGCACGTGAACGCGGATGCGTTGGTGCCGTCGAGGGACACCATCGCGATGTCCTGCGGCACGCGCAGCCCTGACTGCTGCACCGCGCGCAATGCGCCGAATGCCTGCACGTCCGACGAGACGAAGACCGCGGTGGGTCGATCCGGCCGCTCGAGCAGTTGCTTCGCGGCGGCGTAGCCGCCTTCTCGAGTGAAATCCCCCGCCGCCTGAAGCTGTTCGAGTCGTTCCGGGGAGCAGCGCGGCGTCATGGCGTCGATCCACGCCCGCCGTCTGAGGCTGACGTCGTGCGTCCCGGCGATGAACGCCACCTCCTCGTGACCGTGCCAGAGGAGGTGGTCGATGCCCTGGCGGGTCGCGCCGTAGTCATCGATGCCGACGGAGGGGATCTCGGCCGCCGTGAGATTCCAGTCCATCGAGACGACCTTGATGCCGGCCCGAGCGATCGATGTCAGGGTCTCCTGCCGGCGCGCTCCGAAGATCGCGATGCCATCGACTTCGCGGGCGACCATGTTCTGCAGCTCGGTGGTCTGCTCGACGCCCTCACGATGCTCGCCGCCGATCATCACGCCGTATCCGTGCTGGTGGGCGAATCTCTGAACGTGCGCGGCGATCTCCGAGAAGAAGGGGTTGGTGATGTCATCCACCATCAGGCCCAGCACATCGGTCCGCGACAGCTTCAGCGCGCGAGCCGAAGCGTTCGGCCGGTAGCCCAACTGCTCGACCGCCGCCAGGACTCGCTGCCTGGTGGCATCCGCCACCGGGCGCGGGCCGTCGTTGAGGACGTAGCTGACGACCGCGGTGCTCACGCCCGCGAGTCTCGCGACGTCGGTGCGATTGGCTCTGGGCATGGAACAACCATAGGTGCCGCCACCGGCGGCGGGGTGTTGTGGCGAAGTCGGGGTCGTGATAGACATTGCGGAGCAATCTACTCCAGTAGACTTCACGAGCATCTACTCCAATAGACATCCGAGGAGGATCATGCCCAGCCCACGATCGATCTTGGTATTCGGCGCGATCAATCAGGACGAAGTGGCCCGTGTCGCGCGTCACCCCCTGCCGGGCGAGACCGTGGTCACCGACTCGATCGAGCTCTTCCCGGGCGGCAAGGGCGCGAATCAGGCGTACGCAGCCGCCGTCGTCGGCGGCGCGCAGGTGACCGTTCAGATGGCGGGCGCCGTGGGCGACGACGCGGCAGGCACGCTCGCGCTGCAGTCGCTGCGATCGGCCGGTGTCGACACGACGCTCGTCAAGCGGGTCGTCGACACGCCGACCGGGCGCGCATACATCTGCGTCACCGAGGACGGGGAGAACACGATCGTCGTCGGTCTCGGCGCGAACGCGTTCGTCTCCCCGTCCAACCTCCTCCTGGCGCAGCGCCCGAGCGTCGCGGTCGCCCAGACCGAGCTCGGCACGATCAGCATCGAAGCGTTCTCCGAGTTCGCAGAGCGGACCGGCGCGCGCCTCGTCCTGAACGACGGTCCTGTCGTCGAGCTCAGCGCCGCGGCACTGTCGTACGCGGACCCCCTGGTCGTGAACGAGCACGAGGCGCTCGAGCTTCTGGGAGGTCAGGCCCCCGCAGGTCCGGACCCGGCGGTCGCCGGCCGGCTCCGCGAGCTGTTCGGGTGCCGGTCCGTGATCGTCACGCTCGGCTCCCGCGGAGCGGTGCTCGCCGACGAATCGGGAACGCGCTCGCACCCTGCCGCCCGTCCGCCCGCTCCGGTCGTGGACACCACCGGCGCCGGCGACAGCTTCATCGGCGCCCTCGCGGCCGCCCTGGCTCTGGGCGCCGACCTCGACGAGGCCGTGACGACGGCCAACGAGGCCGCGGCCGTGTCCGTGACCGTGCGCGGTGCACGCGCCCCGCTGTCGGCGATCACTGACGGCTTCAAGACTCGGAGCACCCAAGCCGGTGTGCGCTGAAACCGAGACCCTGCAATCGAAGAGGAACGAGAGGAACATGCGAAAGAACTATCGCTACATCGCCGTGGCCATCGCAGCGGCATCCATCGCCGGATCGCTCACCGCGTGCTCGGGCGGCGCAGAAGGCGAGGGCGCCGCTCCGACCACCATCACACTGCTGATGGCAGATCCGCCCGAGAACCTGGAGCCGGCACTCGAAGCGTTCGAGGCGGCAAACTCCGGCATCATCGTCGAGTACGAGTACGTGCCGTTCGATCAGTACAACAACCTGATCGAGCAGCGCGTCGGGGGCGGTGACGCCGGCGTCGACGTCTACGCCGTCGACTCGGGGGCCGTGGGATCGCTCGCCACCAAGGAATACCTGGTCGACCTCACCGACGACTTCGCCGATGACGTCGAGTCCGGCTCCCTGCCGGCCACGAGCGACGCCAACACCTTCGACGGCAAGCTCTGGTCGGTCCCGCTGTGGACCTCGCTGCAGTACCTCTACTACAACAAGGATCTGCTCGACGCCGCCGGCATCGCCTACCCGTCCGAGAGCCTCGACGAAGCGCTGACCTACCAAGAGCTGGCCGAGAACGGCGAAGCGGCGCAGGCCGCCGGAGCGACGTGGGGCTTTCTGTTCGACCAGATCAACCGCTACTACCAGCTTCAGCCGCTCATCGAGTCGGCCGGAGGAGGATCGGGCGTGACGGGCGCTGATCTGCTGACCGCCGACATCAACAACGAGGGCTGGGTCGATGCCATGTCCTGGTACTCCGCCCTCTTCGCGGATGAGGTCGCGCCTCGTGGCATCGCCACCGAGCAGATGGCCGAACTGTTCGCGGGCGGCCAGGCCGCGTACATCGTGGCCGGCCCCTGGCTGGTCACGACGAACAAGAAGGCCGGCCTCGCCCGCTACGGCGTGGCACCCAACCCGGTCTGGGAAGGCGGCGCTCCCGCCATGGCCACGGGCTCGTGGAATCTCGGCATCAATCCCGCCACCGACGACCTCGATGCGTCGAAGGAGCTCATCCGGTTCCTCAGCCAGTCGGAGGAAGGAAACACCGCTGCCGCCTCGGTCAACGGAACAGCGCCGACGTTCAACGCCTCCTTCGATCTGTTCATCGAGGGCCTCGACACTCTGGACGGAGAGAACACGGCCGGCATGGGCGTGCTGACGTCCGACCAGCTGAACAACATCGCCGTGAACCGGCCGAACTCGCCGGGCTTCACTCAGATGACGGACGTCACTGGTCGCGCTTTCGAGGACATCCGCAACGGGCAGGACGTCCAGACGACCCTCGATGACGCGCAGGACGAACTGCAGAGCCTCTGGGATCGCTTGAAGTGACGCTCATTGAAGAACCGGTGGTCCGCGAGGCGGGGGTCACGCCCGCCTCGCGGGTCCCCCGCCGCCGCCGATCGGCCGTGGGGAAAGTCGCTCTGGCCTTCCTCGCCCCCACGTTCGTCCTGCTCTTCGTGCTCCGCGTCCTCCCCACGGTGCAGGCGCTCATCGAGAGCTTCCAGCGCCGCGCCAGCCGCATCGCCGAACCCAGGTGGGTCGGGCTCGACAACTACGTCGCGCTGTTCACCAACGACGGCTTCCTGCAGGTGCTCGGGGTCACCGGGCTCTTCATCCTGATCATCATCCCCTTCCAGGTGATCTCGGCCGTGTTCCTCGCGCTGCTGCTCAACGAACGCTTCCCGGGCCTGGGCGCGGCACGGGCATTCATTTTCGTGCCGGTCGCCGCGCCGGCCGCGGTCGCCACCGTCGTCTGGGGGGTGGCCTTCCAGCCGCAGGGGCCCATCAACGCGGTGATCGAGGCGGCCGGGCTCCCGAGTCAGCCCTTCCTCACCTCGCCTGACCAGGCCCTGCTCGCGATCATCGTCCTGATGTCGTGGATCGGGGTGGGCTACTGGACCCTGTTCCTGGTCGCCGGCCTGCAGGACATCCCCCGCGACCTCTATGAGGCAGCATCCATCGACGGCGCGGGATGGTGGCGCTGCTTCTTCTCCATCACGCTGCCCAACCTGCGACGCACGCTCGCCTTCGTGGTCGTGGCCAACACCGTGTCCAGCCTCATCGCGTTCGTCCCGGTCGCGATCCTCACCCGCGGCGGCCCCGCGGACAGCACCCGATTGATCATGTACGACACGTACAACAACACCTTCGTCCTGGGCGACGTGAATCTCGGCCAGGCCGAGGTGACGATCCTCCTGCTCGTGCTCATCGTCATCACGGCGTTGCAGTTCCGGCTTCTCGGCAGGGAGAGGGAGTCATGACGCTTCCCGACAGAATCGGCACGACGAGGCCCCGCCGGATCGCCGTCACCGTCGTCGCCTGGCTGGTCGCCGTCCTCTTCGCGCTGCCGCTCCTGTGGATGCTGGCCGGGAGCTTCCGCACCACGAGCGACATCTTCACGTCGGTCTATCCGTTCAACCCCCACATCTTCGTCCCCAGGACTTTCACGCTCGAGAACTACACCAGGCTGCTCAGCGGGCCTTTCGGCGTGAGCGTCTTCAACTCGATCCTCGTCACCGCCATCACGGTACTGGTGGGGCTCCTGCTCTGCGCGATGGCAGCGTTCGCCCTCGCTCAGTTGAAGTTCCGGGGCGCGGGTCTCGTGTTCGCCGTCATCGTGCTGAGCTTCCTCATTCCGTTCGATGCGATCGCCGTGCCACTGGCCAGCCTGTTCCGCGACTGGGGCCTGGCCAACAGCTACGTGGGCCTGATCCTCCCGGGCATCGTCAACGGGTTCGCCATCTTCGTCCTCCGCCAGTTCTTCCTCGGAATCCCGATGGAGCTCTCGGAGGCTGCAAGGATGGACGGACTTTCCTGGTGGGGCGTCTTCTGGAGGATCTACGTCCCGCTGTCCAAGCCCGCACTCATCGGCGCCGGCTTCACGCTGTTCCTCTTCCAGTGGGGCGCGTACTTGTGGCCGCTCCTCATCGCCACGCGCCCCGACGTCATGCTCGGGCCCATCGCCCTGAGCAATCTCGCGACAGCGCAGGGTGTCGACTTCGGCGCCATCTTCGCCGGCGCCGTCCTCTTGACCGTCGTGCCGCTGGTTCTCCTGGTGATCTTCCAGCGTCACTTCACCGCGTCCCTGGCCTCCACGGGCAGCAAGGGCTGAACAGATGTGGACACGATGACTCTCTTCCTCGACACCGACATCGGCACCGACGTCGACGACGCGCTCGCGCTGGCGCTCATCGCCGGCTCGCCCGAGCTCGAGCTCGCCGGTATCTCGACCGTGTACGGCGACACCGCGCTGCGTGCGCGACTGGCACGCAGGTACCTGAGGATCGCCGGTCGGAACGCCGAGATCCCCATCGCCGCGGGTACCGAAGTCCCCCTCAGCGGTCGCGAAGTTTGGTGGCCGGGACACGAAGGCGCGCTCTTCGAAGACCTCGCCGATGAGCGTGTCGATCCGGATGGGGTTCGCCTGCTCGCCGAGACTGTCGCCCGGCACCGCGGCGAGATCGATGTCCTCGCGATCGGCCCTCTGACGAACATCGCCGCGGCGCTGGAGTCGGATCCCTCGTTCGAATCGAACGTGCGTCGGCTGGTCATCATGGGAGCAGACTTCCGCCCGCACCGACGTATACCTGAGCACAACATCAAGAGCGACGTGGACTCCGCGCGTCGTGTCTTCGCGTCGGGACTCGACATCCACGTAGGAGGGCTGGAGCTCACGACCAGGTTCTGGCTCGACTCGCGGGACGTCGATGTCATCGAGGGCGCCGGCGCTCTCGGTGCGGTGCTCGCCCGAGAGATGACGTCATGGTGGAATTTCACCGAAGCGGACGGCAACACCCCTCACGACCCGCTTCTGGCGCTGTACCTCGCGCGCCCCGACCTGTTCACGGCCACCCGTGCCACGGTCGAGGTCGACGACGACGGCATGACGAGCGAAACCGTCGATCCGGCGGGCAACGTGCTCATCCTCGACGCGGAGCGCATCGACGTGGTGAAGGACGAGCTGATGCGGCGAGTGTGCGCGGGAGCCGAGAGCATCACCGGCCTCAGGGTTTGATCGCCGGTTCCCAGCGCGACACCTCACCTCGCGGAGCGGCCACAGCCCCGACTGCCTCGCGCCGGCTCCCACGATCCCGGCGACCTGGGCACCGCGGACGCGATCGCACCCGTCCTCACCCAGCTCACGGTGACCGACACCGCCGAGGGCGTGCAGATCCGGCTGCTGCCCGGCGAGATCGCCCGCAGCGTCCGACAGCGTGCGTCCGGCTGCCGGCTGGGTCACCCGCGCTGCGACCACACGGCCTGGACGATGATCGCAATGCCGAAGACGATCACCGCGCCGTTGCCGATGATCGCCGTCCAGACGTGGAACTTCGGGCCGGTGCCGCGCCGCAGAACCGATCCGACCGCGACGAGCGCAGCCTGCCAGCCGAACGACGCTGCGGCCACGCCCGCGACGAAAGCGACCTGCGCCGGAATCGACGTCGCGACGTCATGCAGCGCTGGGAGGATCGCGACGAAATAGAGGAGCGTCGCCGGGTTGATCGCGGTCAGGGTGAGGAAGAGCAGAAATCGACCTCGGGTCGACGGCGCGAGCCCCGGCGCTTCCGCAGCCGGCGATCTCCTGCGCTTCGCCAACGCACGAGCGCCGATCACGACCAGGATCGCGCCGCCGGCCAGCTGCGGCCATGGCGCCCACCCAGCGACGACGGGAGCTGCCAGAGTGCCGGCGCTGACGGCGACGGTGCAGTAGACGGTGTCGACCGTGGCCACCGCTGCGGCGGCCGACAGCCCGTTGCGCAGACCGCAGCCGAGCCCCTCTTGGATCAGCAGCACTCCGATCGCACCGAGCGGGGCCGCCAAAGCCAGTCCGGCGAGAACACCGACCGGGAAAGTGAGCAGGACATCCATCCGTCGATGATGCGGAACCTGATCGTCGGCTCCTGTGCGTTTCCTCAGTCAGACTGACAGAATTCGCAGCATGGACGCTGTGGACGACAAGATCCTGGACGTACTTCGCGCGGACGGGCGCGCATCGTTCAGTGAAGTGGGTCGCCGGGTCGGCCTGAGCACGAATGCCGCGGCCGCCCGGGTGAGACGCATGGAGCAGGCCGGGGTGATCCTCGGCTACCGAGTCGTCCTGGCCGCAGAGGTTGCGGAAGATACAGCCGGCCTCGAAGCCTTCATCGATGTCCGGCTGGAGCAGGCCCACGACTCCGAGCGCTTCCTGTCATGGTCGCGCACGGTGCCCGAGATCTGGGATGCGGCCCACGTGACAGGTCCGTACGACTACCTCCTGCACGTGCGCGTCCAGGACACGCAGTCGCTCAACCGGCTGCTGCAGACCCTCAAGGCCGAGGGCGGTGCCGGGCAGACGCAGACGCGGCTCGCACTGCGCTAGCGATCCCCGACCGTCATCGCCACCCGGCCGCGCACTCGAACGCCAGGTGCCTGCCGGTCGAGGCTTCGTTCGGTCGGGGATCTAGAGTCGCGTCATGCGGATCGTCGTCTCGGGAACCCACGCGAGCGGGAAGAGCACCCTCATCTCAGATTTCGCTCGACGCCACCCGGAGTTCGTGGTGCTGACCGACCCGTTCGAGCTGGTGGACGAGGCGTGGGACAGCCCGACGGCGGCCTTGTTCGCCGCGCAGCTTCGCATCTCCGCAGCCCGCCTCGATCCGAGCCAGTCTGCTCAGCACCTCATCGCCGAGCGTGGCCCGATCGACTTTCTCGCCTACCTCTTGGCACTGGACGATCTGACGGGAGCATCGATCCCACCGGAATTCCTGGAGCGTTCGACGGCGATCACCCGGCGGGCGCTGGAGCACGTGGACCTTCTCGTCGTACTGCCGCTCTCGAAGACCGATGGAATCATGGCCGATGTCGACGAGCACCTGGCCTTGAGGGAGGCGATGAACGACGTCCTCGTCGAGCTCATCGACGACCCCGAGATCGTGGGTGAACGTGCGCGCGTCGTAGAGATCACCGGCGAGAGGAACGAGCGCTTGGCTCTCCTCGAGTCTTTCGCCAACGATCAGGTCCGCTGACACGTCCCTGGGGAGCGGCGGCCGCGCCCGAACCGATGCGCGAGCGAGCGCGCAGGGATCATCGGTTGGCGTCGGATGCGGGGATGCAGATCTCGTCCAGCCAATCGGAGAGAAGTGCTGCCAGGAGATTGGGACGCTCGTGAGGAAGTGCATGCCCGGCGTCGGCGGCGGTGACCACGGTGGCGCGCGCGTATCGATCACCGAGGCGCTGCTGCGGTTCCCACCCGACCCAGTGGTCGTGTCTGCCCGAGATCACCAGCACGGGTGAGCCGACAGCCACCGCGTCGGGATCCGCGGCATGCGGACCGAGAGTGATCGCTGTCTCCAGCGTCTCCTCGTCGACCTCTCCGGTGGCGGGCACCACCGCGCGGCGAAATCGCTCGAGGGTCTCCGCGGTTCGGACGACGAAGTACCCCTCGTACTCCGCTTGCTCACCAGGCTCCAGCGCGGTGGACACGTCATCGTCCCGAACCACCGCCGGCGCGGGGGCACTTCGCTCACCGGGAACGGCCGGGCAGATCAGTGCGATCCCAGCGACCCGCTCAGGATGCCGTGCCGCGATCGCGCGCGCGATGTGTCCACCATACGAATGCCCGAGCACGAGAAACCTGGCATCCGCTGCCTCCACGTCAAGGAGGCGGTCGATGAGGTCCAGCACGTCATCTGGTCGCCGAACCCCGGACGAGGGGCGGGAGTCGCCGTGACCGGGCAGATCGACGTAGACCCGACGCACCGCACGCGCGTCGATCATCGGCTCGAGGAACCCCCTCACCTCGCCCCGCGCGGAGTATGCGCCGTGGAGCGCGATGAGGGGAATGCCGGATCCGACAGCGTCGTATCCGAGCGACGCCGTCTCGCTCAGCTGAACTGTTCGCGTCATGTCCCAATGATGCCAAGCCCAGCGCGCGACTCACTAGGCCGGAGTGGCGGGATGGCGGCAACACAAAAGCCCCGGCTCACCGGGGCTTTTGATCTGTAGCAGGAGCGGGGCTTGAACCCGCGACCTCACGATTATGAGTCGTGCGCTCTCACCAACTGAGCTACCCTGCCGCGTCGCATCTGACGATGCTGCGAGCCCCGAGTCAGGATTGAACTGACGACCCCTTCCTTACCATGGAAGTGCTCTGCCACTGAGCTATCGGGGCGTGCCGCCTGCGAACAGGCAACTAGAAGAGGATACCAGAGGCGCGGCATCCTTCCGAACCGAGGTCACCCCACGGTGTGGGTTCCGTCGGTGTGCTCCTGCAGCCACGGCCACGGGTCGATCGCCGTGGTCCCGTTCGCCAGGATCTCGAAGTGCGTGTGGGCGCCGTACGAGCGTCCGGTGTTGCCGGTGTGCCCGATCACGGTGCCGACGGTGACGTGCTGACCCGGCACGACCTGCATCGAGCCGTACTGCATGTGCGCGTAGTGGCTGGACACGAGCTCGCCGTCGACGATGTGGTCGATGATCACGTGCACGCCGTAGGCGCCGCCGGCTTCGGAGGCGATGCGGACGGTGCCGTCGGCGATCGCCTGGATCGGCGCACCGGTGCCGGG
Source organism: Microbacterium hibisci (assembly GCF_015278255.1). Lineage (GTDB taxonomy): Bacteria > Actinomycetota > Actinomycetes > Actinomycetales > Microbacteriaceae > Microbacterium > Microbacterium hibisci. Next base: position 449,407 of record NZ_JADIJC010000002.1, on the reverse strand, counting down.
CGTGAAGTCGATGCCCTCGTGCATGCGGCCGGAGCGCATGCCGAACCCGTACGACATCGTGACACCCACAGTGAAGGGCCACTGGATGTTCGAGTTCGGGTTGTTGCGGAAGAGGTTCGAGAAGTTCTTGATGCCGGCCTCGGATGCGAGCTGTGCCGTGCTCGCGGTCGAGTAGCTCTCGGTGCGCTGCAGGCTGTCGCTCTGCGCGTCGCCGGGAGCGACGTACGCCTGGATCTCGTCCTCGTCGATGACGGATGCCGCATCCGCCGCTGCGATGACAGCCAGTGGCGGCTCGCCGCCGGTGACGGCGGCGACGGCCTCGGCCGAGGTGGTCATGCCGACGGCCATGAGTCCGACGATGCCGAAGACGCCGACGGAGAACGACGCCGTCGCGGCCCGCTTGAACGAGGCACCACGGCGGGACTGCGAACGGCGCGGAGCGGTGTGTGTGGGCTGAGCCTCGGCCTCGGCATCCGTCTCGGGCGCGGTCGCCTGCTCGGCGGTGGCCGCCTGCTGGACGGGGGTCTCGCCCGTGAAGGCGAAGAGGCGCGCCGCGGCCTCGAATTCGTCGACACCGGATGCCGCGGGCGCCGGAATCGGGCCGGTCAGGGGTTCGACCCGCTCGGTGCGGGGACGCCCTGCGTGCTCGCTCGCCGTCCACTCCTCGGCAGGGCGCGACGTCGCGGTGTCAGCCGCAGCCGGCTCCTCAGCGACAGCCGGCTCGGCGGCGACCGGCGCCTCCACCTCTGCCGCGCGCGCGGCAGCGGCGCGAGCCGCGGCAGCCCGTCGCGCGTTCGTGCGCGCCGCCGCAGCGGTCTCGTCCGTGACCGCGGGGACGGCGCCCTCCGCCTCGACCGCGCGCGGCGCGACCGGCTGAGAAGCGCCGGTCTCGACCAGCGGCGCGGTCGTCGCGGCGGCGGCGGCTGCCTCGGCGGCGATGATCTTGGCGAACGTGTCGGCCATCCACGTCGAGGCGGTGGGCGACGCGGTGGGAGCGGCGGCGGGTGCCACGGTGCTGATCGCGGAGGCGTCGTCGGCGACGACGGGCTCGAGCAGCTCGAACGGCTCGGCGGGAGCGAGCACGGTGTCGAGCAGCGGTGCCGGCTCCTCCTGCGGCAGGTGGGCCGCGAAGGCGGCCGCAGGCCGCTCGGGTTCGGCGGGAGCGACCGGCGCGATGGGCGGAACGACCACGACGGGCTGTTCGGCGGTCTGCGCACGCCGGGAGCGACGGCTCACCGGTTCCGCGGACGGCGCCGGAGGGGTGACGGATGCCGCAGCCCCGCCGCGGGCGCGCACACGGGGCATGACGGGCTCGACGACTGGCACGGCGGCGGCCGCGGGGAGCGCGACCGACGAGGGAGCCGGGGCGACGGGTTCCGCCGGTGCGGAAGCAACGGGTGCGGGTGCGGACGTCTCCGGGAGAGAGGAGGTGGCAGCGGGGATCGCAGGATCGGCGGCCGGCGTGGAGGGCTGCGTCGACGACGCCATCGGCGTCAGGTACGCGGATGCCTCGGGCTTCGCCGACGGGGCGGGCGCGGCATCCGTCCGCTTCAGCTCTGCGGAACGACCCCACACGACCGCGGGACGCTCGGGAGCGGTGCTCGCCGCCTGCCGCCGCGCCGTGGCACGGCCGGCCCCCGTGGTCTCCGGCGTCGCCTGGACAGGCGTGGCGGAGGTGCGACTGGAGCGGCGCGTGGGCGCAGATTCAGCCTGGGGGGCGTCGAAAGGCAAAGCGGAAGAAGGCTCTCGGGTCGTGCCGCGAGGGGGGTGTACGCGGCAAGGCGGTCGTTCGGGCTATGACCACCCTCGCCGTTCGGGCGGCGAAGGTAACGATCGGGTAAACACTATCCCGAGCGTCCTGGGAATGCCATGTGCGGCTCGCATTTCGGGGGGATCGTTTCGTGAAAATTCGATGAGAGCGCGCTCAGACGAGCCCGGCCGCGGTCGCGAGACGGTCGAAGATCGCCGGGGTGGCGGCCACGATCAGCGGCGCGCGCGGCGAGTCACCGGGCTCGGCGCGGCCGAACCGGCCGCCGGCCTCGGTCACCAGCAGAGAGCCGGCGGCGAGGTCCCAGGGGGCGAGGCCTCGCTCGAAATACCCGTCGAATCGACCCGCGGCGACGTACGACAGATCGAGGGCCGCCGACCCGCCGCGACGAAGGTCACGGGCGAGGCCGGGCATCACCCGGGCGATCATCTCGAGGTCGCCGGGTCGAGTCGCCGGGTCGTAGCCGAATCCGGTGGCCAGGAGCGCACCCGCGGGCCCCACTTCGGCGTTGACGGCCAGACGGTTCTCGCCGAGCCATGCGCCCTCGCCGCGGGCGGCGTGGAACAGCTCGCCGACGACGGGCGTGTAGACGACGCCGGCCAGGGCCTCCCAGGCGCCGGGCGTCGGCTCGCCCCGGACGGCGGCGATGCTCACGGCGTAGGTCGGGATGCCGTACGCGTAGTTGACGGTGCCGTCGATCGGGTCCACGACCCAGGTGATCTCGGACGCGCCGTCCCCGCCGCCGGTCTCCTCGCCGAGGAAGCCGTCGTCGGGCCGCGCCTCCTTCAGGCGCGTGCGGATCAGGGCCTCGACCTCGCGGTCGGCCTCGGTGACGATGTCGGCGAGCGCCGACTTGGTCGCCGCGATCGCGACCCCCGCGTCGCGGCGCGTGCGCGCGAGCTCACCCGCTTCGCGCGCGATGTCGATGGCCAGGGTGACGAGATCGTGCTCGAGGCTCATGACTCCCACGCTATCCGTCGGGCGGCGCGCCGAGCGATGGACGGCGATCGGCACAGGGCGGGAAGGCCGTCATGGCGAAGGTGGGTAGCGTGAACCCATGGCCGCCGCAGTCCCCTCCCCCGCCTACGACGTCGTCATCGTGGGCGGCGGACACAACGCGCTCGTCGCTGCCGCCTACCTGGCGAAGGCGGGCCATTCGGTCGTCGTGCTCGAGCGACTCGACCACGTGGGCGGTGCGGCGGTGTCGGAGCGGCCGTGGCCGGGCGTCGACGCGCGCCTCTCGCGCTACTCCTACCTCGTGAGCCTGCTGCCCCGGCGCATCATCGACGACCTGGGGCTCGGCATCCGTCTCGCCCGCCGGCGCTACTCCTCCTACACGCCCGATCCGGCCGATCCGTCGCGCGGGCTCCTCATCGACACGGCGGATGCCGCCACCACCGCCGACTCCTTCGCCCGAGTGACGGGATCCCGGGCGGAGGCGGTGCGGCTCGCCGACCTCTACGAGCGGATCGCCCCCGTCGCCCGGCTGCTGTTTCCTTCGATGACCGCGCCCCTCCAGCGCGACCGCGAGCTGCGGGGTGCCGTCGGCGACGACCGGCTGTGGGCGGACCTCGTCGAGCGGCCGCTGGGGCAGCTGCTGCGGTCCTCCCTCGACACCGACATCGCGCGCGGCATCGCGCTCACGGACGGGCTCATCGGCACCTTCGCCTCGGCCGACGACGAGAGCCTGCGGCAGAACCGCTGCTTCCTGTACCACGTCATCGGGGGCGGCACCGGCGACTGGGACGTGCCGGTCGGCGGTATGGGCCGAGTGACCGCCGAGCTCGCTCGAGCCGCGTCCGACGCGGGCGCCGAGCTGCGCACCGACGCCGAAGTCGTGGCGGTGAGCCCGGACGGCGAGGCCACGCTGGGCGACGGCGGAGTCGTCCACGCCCGACTGGTGCTGAGCGGCGTGGGTCCGGCGTTGCTGGCCCGCCTGCTGGCCGCCGGCGGAGCACCGGCGGATGACTCAGGCGCCTCCTCGGAGGCGCCGGAGGGCGCGCAGCTCAAGGTCAACATGCTGCTGCGACGCCTCCCCCGCCTGCGCGACGACCGTGTGGCGCCCGAGGCGGCGTTCGCGGGCACCTTCCACGTCAACGAGACCATGTCGCAGCTCGACCGGGCGTTCACGACGGCCGGCGCCGGCGGCATCCCCGACCCGCTCCCCGCCGAGATCTACTGCCACTCGCTCACGGATCCGTCGATCCTCGGGCCCGAGCTGCGCGCGTCCGGCGCGCACACGCTGACGCTCTTCGGCCTGCAGGTGCCGCACCGTCTGGTCGAAGGACAGGAGACGGATGCCGCGCGCACGACTCTGCTCCAGGCGGCCCAGCGTTCGCTTGACAGCGTGCTCGCCGAGCCGCTCGCCGACTGCCTGTACGTCGCGCCCGACGGCAGCCCGTGCGTGGAGGCGCGGACGACGGCCGACCTCGAGCGGTCGCTCGGCATGATCGGCGGCGACATCTTCCACGGCGCGCTGTCGTGGCCGTGGGCGACCGCCGACGAGCCGCTCGGTACGCCCGCGCAGCGCTGGGGCGTCGCCACGGCGCACGCGAACGTGCTGCTGTGCGGGTCGGGCGCGCGACGAGGTGGAGCCGTCAGCGGGCTCGGTGGTCACAACGCGGCGATGGCCGCGCTCGAGCTGCTCGCCCGCTGACCCGGCCCCGGCGCCCGCTGCGCGGCCCGCGCCGAGGCCCGCACAGGAGAACCCCGGATCTACCGGATCGCCCCAGGCCGAGAACCTCCTGCACACGCCCGGATCTCCTGTGGAAGGGGTCGGCGGATGCCGGGAGCACAGGCCCCGGAATCAGTGACGCGGCGGCAGGGGCGGGGGCGGCGGGTAGCCCTCGTAGCCGGGAGCCGACGACGGTGTCTGCGGGGTCGCGGGCGGTACCGGGGGCGTGGGAGCGGCCGACGCCTCAGCGTGCGGAGCGGGGGGCGCCGGGACGTGCGGGGTGGTAGGCGCTGCAGCGTGAGCGGCGGTGGGCGTGAAGACGTGGGCGCCGGGCGACGGGTAGCCGGTGTAGTAGGCGTTCCAGTCCGGCGACCCGTCCGGGAGCATCGGCAGCGGCGTGACGCCGTCCACGAACGTCGGCCAGGGCAGCAGCTCCTGGGTGGGCGACGCGGGCAGCGCCCGCGCCGACGCCGGTGCCGCCGCACCGGCAGCGAGCGGCGCGTGCGAGCGGACCTTCTTGGGCGCGAAGAGCACGTTGACGAGGGGAAGGAGCGCGGTACCCACCGCGGCGAGGATCGCGACCGCGACCACGATCCGCCAGTAGAGGTCGGTGAGGTAGAGCCACTCCCAGAACGCGAGCGGGATGATGAGGAGGGTCGCGAGTGCGAGCACCAGCACGATGGTGACGATCGCGACGGTGCGGGTGAAGGGCGTGTCGTAGCGCTGGAGCGCTTTGAGGTAGAAGCGCACGTGCAGCAGCACCAACTGGAGGATGAGCACGATGAGCAGGAAGCTGATGAAGCGCGAGAACCCGAGCCAGTGGTACCGCTCCGGCATCCAGATCATGACGGCGCCGAGCAGCAGCGCGATGATCCACGAGGCCATGCTGGCCAGGGCGAACCAGGCCGGCCGGCGCGGGGCCAGGTGAGCATCGAGGATCGCGACACCGGCGAACGCGACGAGCAGCAGGATCGTCAGGAACGCGCGGCCGATGAGGCCGTTCTGGCTGCCGATCAGCACCCACACCACGCACACGATGGCGGCGGCGATCAGCGCCCCGATCGCCACCCAGATCGCGGCGCGCAGCAGCGGCGAGGTCGAGGCATCCGCCCGCGCCTGCTGAGGCGTCCCATACGGGGCCGCCGGCGGGTACGAGTCGGGCGTCGCATGCGGGTCGGGCGCGGTCATGGCGGTCCTCTCGTGGCGGGGTGCCTGCACGCCCATCCTGACACGCGACCGGCGGCCCGTGTGGGCCGTGACGAAGCGCCGCCAGACCCCCGAAACCACGAAGCGCCCCGCAGTGCGGGGCGCTTTCGCATGGTGGCGAGTGAGGGATTCGAACCCCCGAAGTCTAAGACGGCTGATTTACAGTCAGATCCCTTTGGCCGCTTGGGTAACTCGCCAGTGCGCGCCCGTCCGACTTTTCCAGACGACCGGAGGCGCGATCCACCATCTTACGCGTACATCGCCGAGGTCAGAAATCGGCGCCACGCATGCCACCCCGGCGCCCGCCGTCGGTGGTCGCAACACGCGGAATCCGCGCCGCGATCCCGCGTGTCGTGACACACGAACGACGATGCGCGGCCGCCACGCGCCCGGGGCCCGACTGCACCGGCGACGCCCGACCTCAGGTGCCGATGCGGTCGAGGTCGAGCCCGCCGAGGGCGTCTGGGGTACGCAGCAGCGCGCCCTCGAATCGGCACGTCGCCGCCGCGGTGTCCATCGCGGTGCGCAGCACCTCTTCCCACTCCTCGGCAGCGAGCGGCGGGCCGGCCACGATCCCCGCGACAGTCGCGGCGAAGGCCGCGTCCCCGGCGCCCATCGTGTCGACGATGCGTCCGGGCAGGTTCGAGATCGGCCGCGTCACGACCACGTCGCCCGCCTCGATCGTCGCTCCGGCGGCGCCTTCGGTCGCCAGTACCGCCCGGGCGCCGAGGTCGACGAGACGCGCACGGAGCGCATCGAGCCGGTCGTCGTAGAGCAGCGAGGCGTCGTCCTCGCCGATCTTGACGAGCACGGCCTCCGCGGCGAGCCGCTCGAAGCCGCGCACGAACTCCGCCGTGTCGCGCATCATGCCCGTCCGCGGGTTCGGGTCGATCGCGACCGGTGCGCCGGTCGCCTCGATGGCCTCGGCGAGCTCGGCCGCCTGCTCGGGGTCGTCGAACGCGAAGCAGCTGACGACGACGAGGTCGGCATCCGTCATCGCCTGACGCTCGGCGTCGCCGAACCTGATCCGCCGCTGCTGCGACGCCTCGTTGAACTCGTAGACCGGCTCCCCCGCGCCCGACCGCGTGCTGACGGCCCGGGCGGTGCCGAGCAGCGACGGGGTGGCGATGAGGTCGACGCCGAAATCGGCGAGATAGTGGCGGACGCGCGACGCCGGCTCGTCGTCGCCGAGCATCGCGATGAGCGTCGTCGGCACTCCGAGGCGTCCGAGACCTACGGCGACGTTCAGCGCCGCGCCGCCGACGAATTCGCGCACGCCGTGGTCGTCGCGCAGCTCGTCGATGAGGGCGTCGCCCACCACCACGACGCTCATCGCGAGACGCCCGCGGTCTCGAGCACCCGACCGACGAAGGCCTCGGTGCGCCGGCGCGTGCCGTCGATCTTGAGGTCGACGCTCGCCCGCACCTCGTTCGGCGCGAGGGGCGGCGCCAGGCGCACGTTCTCGTGGCACGACAGGTCGGCGCAGATGTAGGTGCCGACGCTGTCGCCCTGTGCACCCGCGTCGCCCGCCTTGCGGGCTGTGTACATCACGACCTGATCGGCGGGCTGCATCGTGTGGCACAGGTTGCACAGCGCCGCGCGGGCGCGCGACGAGCCCTCGGCGCCACGCAGCACGATGCCGGCGGGTTCGCCGTCGATCTCGGCGACCAGGTAGCCGCGACCCCGCGTGCGCGGGTCGCGCCACGCCAGGAAGTCGAGGTGATCCCAGTCGGTGAGGACGAAATCGGCCGGCAGGGTGACGAGCCGCAGCTCATCGGGGGAAGCGTTCACGAATGACGAACGCACGTCTTCTTCGGTCAGCGGGCGCATGGCACCTCCTCGCCCGCCCAGTCTACGAATGACGGATGCCTCCGCCACCCGCTTGCGCGGCGGGTGGCGGAGGCATCGGCCCCGGATCAGGCGGAGGCCGCGGGCGTGGCGGAGTCTTCGGCCGGATCGGATGCCGCGTCCCCGGCCGCGCGCGAGCGATCGCGGATGAGGAACCCGAAGCCGTAGGCGATGAAGAACATCAGCACGCCGTACACCGCCGCCGGCAGCGATAGCTCTTCCGACCCGAGCACGCTCTGCGCGATCACGATCGCCAGGGTGGCGTTGTGGATGCCGATCTCGAACGACGACGCGATCGACTGCCGCTTGCCCACCTTCACCAGGCGCGGCGCGAAGTAGCCGATCGTCAGGCTGATGAGGCAGAACACGATCGTGATGAGCGACAGGCGGCCGAAGTTCTCGAGCAGGAGCGTCCAGTTCTGCGCGACGGCACCGGCGATCACGACGACGAGGATGATGACCGACGCGATGCGGACGGGCTTGTCCATGGCGTCGGCGAACTTCGGCCAGAAGCGCCGCACGATCATGCCGAGCGCGACCGGCAGCAGCACGATCGCGAAGACCTCGAGCGTCTTCGCCCACTGCAGCCCCAGCTGGTCGTCGAACGGGTTGAAGTAGAGGATCGCGAGGTTCGTGATGAGCGGCAGGGTGAACACGGCGATCACCGAGTTCACCGCCGTGAGCGAGATGTTCAGGGCCACATCGCCCCGGAACAGGTGGCTGTAGAGGTTGGCGGTGGTGCCGCCCGGCGACGCCGCGAGCATCATCATGCCCACCGCGAGGATCGGCGGCAGCTGGAACGCCAGGACCAGGCCGAAGCAGACGAGCGGCAGCAGCACGAGCTGGCAGGCCAGCGCGACGATCACCGCCTTGGGCTGCTTGAGGACGCGGGCGAAGTCGCCGAGGGTGAGGCTCAGGCCGAGCCCGAACATGATGATTCCGAGGGCCACGGGCAGGCCGATGGTGGTCAACTCTGACATGGGACTCAGTGTGCAGGATGGTGCGACCGCGTGTCACCCGTTCTCCACAGCGCGCCCCACGGCATCGGGTGGGCCGAACAGCGCGAAAGGGCGGAGCGGATGCCACGGCATCCGCTCCGCCCATTCGAAACGCTGGCCTCAGCCCTTCGTGGCGCCCGCGGTGAGCCCGCCGACGATGTACTTCTGGAGGAAGAGGAACAGCACGACGACCGGGATGGCCGCCATGACGGCGCCCGCCGAGAAGGCCGCCCAGTCCGCGTAGCGCGGGTTGGAGACGAGCTTCGTGAGTCCGACGACCAGCGTCTGCTTCTCGGGATCGATGAGCATCACGCTCGCGATCACGAACTCGTTGACGATGCCGATGAACGACAGCAGGCCCACGACGGCCAGGATCGGCGCGACCAGACGCAGGATGATCGTGAAGAAGATGCGGGCGTGGCCGGCGCCGTCGATCTTGGCGGCCTCGTCGAGCTCCTTCGGGATGGTGTTGAAGAAGCCGTACATGAGGTACGTGTTCACCCCGAGCGCACCGCCGAGGTAGATCAGGATGAGGCCGCTCAGTGTGTTGAGACCGATCGCGGGGAACCAGTCGCCGATCGCGCTGAACATCAGGAAGATCGCCACGACCGCCAGCAGCTGCGGGAACATCTGCACGACGACGATCGTCACGAGGCCCACACGGCGCCCGGTGAAGCGCATGCGCGAGAACGCGTACGCGGCCAGCGCGCCGATGAACACCATCACGAAGCCCGTCACCGTGGCCACGATGAGCGTGTTCAGGAACCACAGCGGGTAAGGCACCTTGGGATCGGTCAGGATGCGCACGTACGCGTCGAAGCCGATCTGCGAGAACAGCTGGTTGCTGCCCGTGAGCGTGCCGCGCGGGTTGAGCGAGGCCGACAGCACGTACAGGAGCGGGAAGATCGCGAAGATCGACACCACGATCGCGACGAGGTGACGCCAGCCGGTGTCGGCGAACCAGCGCCCGAACGACCGGCGCCGGGCCGGCTTCTCGGGGCGGGGCGATGCGCCCATGCCCGACGCGGCGGACTCGAACTGCTCGGCGGTTCCGCCGGCGAACAGCGCCAGCGTCGTGTTCTGCGCGATCGTCTTCTCAGGGTGAGGGAGGCGGTCCTGGGGCTCAGCCATGTCAGTTCAGCTCCTCGAGTGCCTTGGTCTTGCGGAAACTGATGATCGCGATGGTGGCGACCACGATGAAGATCAGGATCGTGAACGCCGACGCGAGTCCGTAATCGCGGTTCTGCCCGGTGAACGCCACCTTGTAGACCATCGAGATGAGGATGTCGGTGTGCCCGACCGGCAGCGAGACATCCGCGAAGCGGGGGCCGCCGTCGGTGAGCATGTAGATCAGGTTGAAGTTGTTGAAGTTGAACGCGAACGAGGCGATCAGCAGCGGGGTCACGGTCACGAGGAGCAGCGGAAGCTTGATGCGCCGGAAGATCTGCCAGGGGTTGGCGCCGTCCATGACGCCGGCCTCGTTGACCTCCTCCGGGATGCCCTGCAGGGCGCCCATGCAGACGAGGAACATGTAGGGGAAACCGAGCCACAGGTTCACGATCAGCACCGACAGCTTGGCCAGCCAGGGATCGGTGAGCCACGGGATCGACGCCCCGTTGAAGAGCACCTGGTTGATGAACCCGAAGCTCTCGTTCATCATGCCGGCCCAGATGAGCGCCGACAGGAACGCGGGGAACGCGTACGGCAGGATCAGCATGATCCGGTAGCCGTTCTTGAACCGCATCCGCTTGTTCTGGAAGACCAGCGCGAGCAGCAGGCCGAGGAAGAACGTCGACGCGACCGAGAGCGTGGCGAAGACGAAGGTCCACGCCGTCACCGCGAGCAGCGGGCCGCGGATCGAGGCATCGGTCAGCGCCCGCACGAAGTTGTCGAATCCGACGAACACTTGCCAGCCGGGCATCAGCTGCTCGCCGGACTCCGACGTGAACGCGCCGTCGCCGTTGTCGGCGTAGACGGTGCCCGTCGTGGTGTCGGTCATCGTGTCGGCCGCGGGGTCGTACTCCAGCGTCGAAGTGTAGAGGTAGCCCTTCTGGCCGTCCTGCGTGCGGATCGCCCCGTCGTTGGGGTCGTCGCTGTAGGGCACGGCGAGCTGCTCGACCTCGTTGCTGCGCGACAGGACGTCGGCGAAGGTGAGGGTGGTCCAGCCCTCCACCGCGACGGCCTTGCCGCCTTCCATCGTGGCGTCGACGGGCTCGAGCGGCTGCGTGTTGGTGCCCAGCGAGGCCTCGCCGTCGGTGGGATCGGTGACGAGGAGGCCCAGCTCGTTGAAGCGCTCGATCACGGTGACGTCGTACGTCGGCGAGTCCTCGACGCGCACCAGCGACGACCGCATGAGCGAGGCGATCGCCTGGTCCTTGCTGCCGTTGTGGCCGGTGCCGTAGTTCGTGAACCCGATGTAGGCGGTGTAGATGAGCGTGAAGATCTGGAACGCGACAAGAAGGATGATGCCGGGCGCGAGGTACTTGCCGGGGATCTGCTTGCGCGAGAAGTAGATCCAGTTGACGAGGATCGTCACCGCCGCGACGAGCGCCAGCACGATCCACTCGTTGTTGAGGAAGAGGACGAAGACGGCGTAGAGCGCGATCGCGTCGACGATCGCGAGCAGCGCGATCTTCAGCAGGAGCCAGCGGGTCCGGCCGGACGCGGCATCCGCGATGCGCGCTGCGCTGCGCTGACGCGGCGTCTGCGGCGGCGCCTCAGCGGTGTCGGCGTGGACAGTGTCTGTCATGGGTCGTCCTCATCATCGGGACCGGGACGGATGCCTCGGCATCCGTCCCGGTCGCGGTCGCGGTCGTCGGACCGCAGGGTGTTACTGGATGGCGGAGGTCACGTCGTCGACGAGCTTCTGCCACGTGGCGGCCGGGTCGGCGCCGTTGATGATGGCGGCCTCGGCGACGCCCCAGAACTGCCACACCGAGCCCATCGCGGGGATCGCGGGCATCGGCACCGCGTCGGCGCCGACGGCCTGGAAGCCGGCGATGATCGGGTCGGATGCCGCGGTGTCAGCGGCGGCGGTCAGGGCGGGAAGGACGTTGCCCGCCTCGAACAGCTCGAGCTGCACGTCCTCGGTGCCGATGTAGTTGACGAGGAAGTCGTTCGCGGCGACCTTGTTGTCGGACTCCGAGCTCACGAAGAAGCCCTTGACGCCGGCGAACGGCGACGCGACAGCGTCGGTCGGGCTGGGGATCTGGTCGATCACGACGTTGACGCCCGCGTCGGTGGCGACGCCGACGTTCCACGGACCGGTGAGCCAGAAGGCCGCCTCGCCGTCGAGGAACATCGTCTTGGCGATGTCGCCGTCGATGTCGGTGTTGAAGTTGCCGGCCGCGCCCTGCGCGCCGAGCCAGCTGGCGAACTCGAAGCCGCCCTCGCTGCCGAGCTGCAGGTCGGTCGGGTCGTAGTTGCCCTCGGCGTCCGTGCCGAACACCGGGGCGCCGAACGCCGTCTGGAACGGGTACAGGTGGTACGGGTTGCCCTCGGCGCCCTGCTCCACGACGAACGGCGTGGTGAGGCCCGCGGCCTGGCCCTTGGCGATCATGTCGTCGAAGCTGGCGGCCGGCTCGGGGATGAGGTCGGCGTTGCGGAGGATCGCGATGTTCTCGACCGCGTACGGGAGCATGTAGGTCGTGCCCTCGTACGTCGAGGCCTGCAGCGCGACGGGGAGGTAGTCGCCCGAGGTGTCGCCGAGCTCGATGGGAGCGACGACGCCGTTGGTCGACAGCTCGCCCAGCCAGTCGTGCGCGCCCATGACCACGTCGGGGCCCTTGCCGGTCGGCGCCTGCTGGATGAAGTCGTCCTTGATGTCGGCGACGTCCTTGCCGACAAGGTCGACCTCCACACCGGTCTTCTCGCTGTACGCGTCGGCGGCGCCCTGCAGGGCGTCCACGCGCTCGGTGTCGACCCAGACGGTCAGGGTCGTGCTGGCGTCGCCGCCTTCTTCGTTCTCAGCGGTGTCGTTGCCGCTGCCCGCGCAGCCGGCGAGGACGATCGACGCCACGGCGAGACCGCCGAGGGCGATCCAGCTCTTCTTGTTCACCTTCATCGGTGCAGTGCCTCTCTGGAGTGCGTAGTGAGTCCGACCGCACCTGTCGTCGCGACGGTGCGGGTCGACTCTCGCCTGCGATTGCAAGCGCTTACATTCTGCATCGGCAGACGTTGTATGGCAACACGGGCGCGATGATCGATATCTGCCCGTGACTATCACGGTCGTTATGGAACCGCTTGCAAGCGCAGGCCCGCGGCCGCGGCATCCGCTTCTCGTCCTCCGAGGGGAGCCGCCGATAGACTGCCTGCCATGGCGGACTCGAGTTTTGACATCGTTTCGAAGGTTGATCACCAGGAGGCGGAGAACGCCCTCAACCAGGCGCGCAAAGAGATCGAGCAGCGCTACGACTTCAAGGGCACCGGCGCCTCGGTCGAGTGGAGTGGCGAGTCCGTGCTGATCAAGGCCAGCACCGAGGAGCGCGCGAAGGCCGTGCTGGACGTCTTCCAGTCCAAGCTGATCAAGCGCGGCATCTCGCTGAAGAGCCTCGAATCGGGCGAGCCCTTCGCCAGCGGCAAGGAGTACCGGATCGTCTCGACGATCAAGGACGGCATCTCGTCCGAGAACGCGAAGAAGATCTCGAAGATCATCCGCGACGAGGGCCCCAAGTCGGTCAAGTCGCAGATCCAGGGCGATGAGCTGCGCGTGCAGTCGAAGTCGCGCGACGACCTCCAGGAGGTCCAGCGCCTGCTGAAGGCTGCCGACCTGGACGTCGACCTGCAGTTCGTCAACTACCGCTGACGCGGACGGATGCCGCGGCCCGCGGCATCCGCTCTGGCCAGCGCGGAGTCACGCTCAGTGCACGTCGAGCGTGGCGCGGTCCTTGCCGGCGCGCTTGGCGTCGTACATGGCGGCGTCGGCGCGGACGAGCAGCTGCTGCGCCGACGGGTGGGGGTCGACGTCGGGACGGTAGAGCGAGATCCCGACGCTCACCGACGCGGAGACGACGCCGTCCGGCACGGCGACCGGCACGCGGCACAGCTCGAGGGTGCGGTCGGCGATGCTCTCCGCGGCGTGCGCGTCGGCTCCCGGGCAGATCGCGACGAACTCGTCGCCGCCGATCCGGCCGACGATGTCGCCCGCGCGCACACCCCCGTGCAGACGCGATGCGAGCTCCACGAGAACGGTGTCACCCGCGGCGTGACCGAACGCGTCGTTGATGCTCTTGAAGTCGTCGACGTCGAGGAACAGCACCGCCAAGGGCTCGCCCGCCGTCGCGGCGACCGTGATGGCATCGTCCAGGGTCATCTGCAGCAGCTGCCGGTTCGCGACGCCCGTGAGCTGATCGTGCAAGGCCAGAAGCGCCAGGCGGCGCTGCAGCCGCACGCGGACGAGGGTCTGGGACGCCTGCCGCCCGAGCGCCTGCTGCAGATCGAAGAAGTGGAAGTCGAACTCGACGCGCTCGGAGAAGAAGCACACGAGCACGCCCAGCCGCTCGCCATCCGCGATGAGCGGGGTCACACTCAGCGCGGTAATGCCGTTCGCGCGCATCGCGGCGCTCAGGTCCGGGTACTCGGTGTCGTCGTCCCGCACGACCGTCACATCGGCGGTCTCCCGCAGCTGCGGCACGGGCGCCACCCGCCCTTCCAGCGGATTGGTGCCGCCGGTCAGCAGGAGCTGGCCGTCTTCCTGCCGCAGCAGCACGGCGGTGTGGCTCGCCGCGAAGGCATCGCCGGCCACGGCCGCGAACGACTGGGCGACCTCCTCGTCGGTGGCGCTGACACCGAACATGGTCGACACCTCCTGCAGCACGCGCACCCGCTGCTCCGACTGTTCGGCCGCGCGCCGTGCCGCGAGGATCTCCCGCTCGTACCGGACGCGTTCGGTCGCATTGAAGATCGCGAAGCGGACGACACCGGCCTCGTCGTCCTGCGAGGCGTTCAGCAGGACGGGCAGCTCGGCGCCGTCCCGCGTGCGCAGGGTGAGGGCGATCTCGTGGACGGCGCCCTGCAGGTGGAGGACCTGGCGGTGACGCGTCTCGAAGAACAGTCGGCTGCCGCCGTCGAGCAGGCTGACGAATGAGGCTCCGAGCAGCTCGCCGCGCGTGTGGCCGGTCCAGGAGAGGAAGGTGTCGTTCGCGTCGAGGATCGCGCCGTCCGGCGACGTCGCGATGAGACCGCACGGCGCCAACTGGAACCATGCGCTGTCGGCGGAGGGACTCACGAGAGGAACCGCCGCACGTGGAACGCGACGTCATCGGGCGCGGACAGGATCGGGACGTGGCCGGTCGTGTCGAGCATCTCGAACCGGCTGCCCGCAATCGCGGCGTGCACGTACCTGCCGACAGCGACCGGCGCGATCACGTCGTCGCGGCACTGCAGGACCAGCGTCGGGACGGACACGCGGCCGAGGTCCCGTCGATTGTCGGAGGTGAACGTGACCCGTGCGAAATGGCGGGCGATCTCGGGATCGACGCTGCAGAAGCTGTCGCTGAGACGGTCTCCGAGCGTCGGCCGGTCCGGCGTTCCCATGATCATCGGCGCGGTCTGCCGCGACCACCCCAGGTAGTTGGCGTCCAGCGAGTCCAGGAGCGCGTCGATGTCGGCGTGCTCGAAGCCACCGGCGTAGTCCCCGTCGTTGATGTAGCGGGGAGACGGACTGACCAGGACCAGCCCGCGGTACCGGTCGGGGTTGAGGTTGGCGGCCAGCACGCCGATCATCGCGCTGACGGAATGGCCGACGAACACCACGTCCTGTGCCCCGATGGCGTCGAGGATCTCTTCGACATCGCGCGCGTAGCCGTCGAGCTCGCCGTACCGGGTGCGGTCGTAGGCGGACCAGTCCGAGCCACCGGCACCGACGTGGTCGAACAGCACCACCCGGTGGTCCGCTTCGAAGCGCGGCGCGATCAGGCTCCAGGTCTCCTGGCTGCACCCGAACCCATGCGCGAACATCACCACGGGGCCGAAAGGGTCACCTGATAGCGTCACATTGTTGCGACGCAGCACGTCAGCCGCTCCTGCTGCCGAAACGGCCGCGGAGTCGATCGTCACGAGTCGCGGATCTGGGGAACGAGCATGGTGGGGGGCCTCTCGAGCAGGCGATGCAGAAGGGCTGAACCGCGAACAACCGCTTACAGCGTAAGCCTCTGGCGATCATACCGTGCCATCCCCCGCATGGGGAAACCCCTCGTGTGCCGACGCTCCGCAGAGGAAGATTGCCGCCATGGCACGACGCGCTGAAGATGACACGGCGCCGGCAGCGGGGCCCTCGACGCACCGGCTGAGCCGGGAGCTCATCGTCGCAACCGCTTTGGAGCAGATCGATGCCGCAGATGTGGGCGCCTTGTCGATGCGCTCGCTGGCCCACGAGCTGGGCGTCGAGGCGATGTCGCTCTATCGCTATGTGAAGGGCAAGGAGGACCTCCTCGAGGGAGTCGTCGCCCTGCTGATGGGCGACTTGATGTCGAATCTGCAAGCCGATCCTGCCGACCACTGGCAGGGGTATCTGCAGACGACGGCACACGAGATCCGGCGCATCGCCGTCGACCACCCGCGGGTCTTTCCCCTCGTGGCCACCCGGCATCCGGCCGCACCTTGGCTGCGTCCGCCGCTGCGCAGCGTGGAGGCCGTGAATGCGTTCCTGTCGACGCTGATCGGATTCGGCTTCACCGATCAGCAGGCCGTCGACACCTACCGATCCTTCACCAGCTTCCTGCTCGGTCAGCTGCTCCTCGAGTCGGCGACCCGGGGGGCACCGACCGGGCCGGTGGAGGCGCCGATCGACGAGGGCGACTCGCCTGGCTCCACCGCGGCGGCGGGCCCCACGCTTGATGACGCACCCGAGGTGCGCCGGCTCCGCCCGCTCCTCAGCGAAGATCGCAGCGACGAGGAGTTCGAGGTGTCGCTGGAAGAACTGATGGACCGGCTCGACCGCGAACTCAGCCGGTAGCGGGCCCGGGCACTCGACCGCGAACTCAGCCGGTGGACCGGCGGCTGGATAGCGATGTCATGCCGTGGCTGCGAGGCGCGCCATGTCGCCTCGCGGCACCGGCCGACTGAGCAGGTACCCCTGGGCGCGATCGCAGCCGAGCCGCGTGACCTTCGCAAGCTGCTCGGCCGTCTCGATGCCCTCGGCCACCACGCGCAGGTGCGCGTCATGTGCCAGCTCGACGGCTTCGGCCACCACCTGGGTGGTCTCCGGCGAGTCGTCGCCGATGAGGGCTCGGTCGATCTTCAGCTCGGTGGCGTGGAGTCGTCGCGCCTGCAGGAGCGACGCCTGACCCGAGCCGAAGTCGTCGATCGCGATGCCGACGCCGAGCCCCCGCAAACGGTCCAAGCGGGCGACGAGTGCGGGCACGTCGCCGAGGTGCCGCCCCTCCGTGATCTCGAGGGTCAGCCGCCGCGCGGGCCGACGGATGCGGCGGATCATCCGCTCCAGCCACCTGGTGAAGCCGGAGTCCTCTAGCTGCGCCGGCGAGACGTTCACCGAGATGTCGATGTTCCACGCCGTCATGGCCGACATCGCCTGCGTCGCCATGAAGACGCCGATCTCGCCGATCGTTCCGTCTTCTTCGGCGATGGGGATGAACTCGTTCGGCGGCACGATCCCCCACGCGGGGTGATGCCAGCGGCACAGCGCCTCGGCGGCGACGAGGCGGTTGGTCTGCAGATCGATCTGCGGCTGGAACCACGCCGAGAGCTCGCCGCGGCTGGACGCGCCACGCAGCGCGCGCGCCATCTCCGCGAGCTCGACCATCGCCGGATTCCACCTCACAGCGGACGTGACCAGAGAACGCCCGCTGGAGATATCTTGGCAGGGGTCGCGGCCGACCCCGGCATCTTGACGAGACGCGGTGGTCGCGGTAGGCCCCTACACTCGGGCCATGCGCTTTCTCCGGGCGGTGCTCTCGGCCGTCGTCGCGACGCTGCCGGTGCTCGTGGTCCTGCTGATCCCCGCTTTCGTGCGAGCCGACTCCAGTCCGGTCTCGCTCATCGGCATCGGCGGCACCCTGCTCAATGCGGCGTTCCTCGCCGGGATCATCCTGATCCCGAAGTTCAACGGCCGGCTCGACCCCGAGGTTCCGGCGTGGACCTCGGCAACCGCGATGGCGACCACCGCGCGCGTGTGGCGCAAGCGTCTGTGGCTCGCCCTCCTCGCCGTGCTGGCGCTGCTGGCGATCTTCGCCGCAGGCCAGACCGCAGCGTATCTCCTCGCCCAGAGCGCGCCGGCGGTGGTCGACGGCGAGTTCTCCTACGCCCGGTTCCTCGCGCCGGAGCTCGTCGTCTACGTGCTCGGCTACGTGCTCTCGGCCGCGACGTACGTGCTCCTCATCCGGGTGCTCGCGCGCAAGACGACCGACTGACTCGCCCACCGACTGGCCGAGCCCACCGGCGACCGACTCCCCGGCGACCACTGCGCCGGGTGGGCCGGGCCCGAGACGGGTGAAGGCCCCGGGTGCTGGGGACACCCGGGGCCTGGCGTCGTCTGCTCTCGCGACCAACCCCCCGGTCAGCGCGGCTCGACGACGGATGGGAAGGATTCTTGGGGAGGGCCTTCCCGGAGATGCTGGGGACATCTCCCTTAAAGGTTAACCCGACTGCCGAGAAATGCGCTGTCCCCTCTTCGGGGGACAGCCTTCTCCCGCTCAGGAACCGGCGATGTACCCGCTTACCCAGCGGTCCAGGGCATGGTACGCCAGGGCGCGGGGGGCGGGTCGCGACAGGAACACGTCGTGCACCGCGCCGGGGATGCGGGCGATCGTCACCAGCCTGCCGATCTTGGTGGCGGCCCTCGCGATGTCGTCGACGACCAGCACCGAGTCCGACGACGTCATCGACTCCTTCCACGACAGCGGCACGGTCGAGGTGGTCGACAGGAGCACCACGGCCGGGCAGCCGACGTCGATCCCGGCCGCGACACGCCTATGGCCCTCCATCACCGCGGAGAGCCAGCCGGGCGCCGTCGGAAAGCCGCGGTCCGGTCGCCAGATCGCGCGCTGGTCCCCCGCGGGAAGGCTTCCGATCTCTTCCTGCGCGCGCGTGTAGAAGCCGAAGTCGACGGCAGGCTGTGTGCCCCGGGGATCCAGCCGTGCCCTCATGTCGACCAGGGGCGCGAGCGCCTGACGCCCCAGCGTCCCGAGCTGCAGCTCGAGCCACGGGCTGTTGAGCACCATCGCGTGGGCGACGCCCGGGTGCCGCGCAGCCCACAGCGCCAGCGTGAGCCCGCCGGTCGAATGCCCGACGAGTACGAGACGGCGCCGCGCGGGCCTGTCGGGCGGGGCCGCCTCGGCACTGTGGCCCATCGCGTGCAGCGCGGCCTCGATGTCGACGTCGTAGTCGTCGAGCGCATCGACGTACCCGGGGGCCTGACCGTCGCGCAGGCTGCGACCGTACCGCCGCAGATCGAGCGCGTAGAAGCGGGCTCCGCGCTTCGTCCAGAACCGCGCCTCGTCACGCTGGAAGAAGTAGTCCGACCAGCCGTGCACGTACAGCACGTCCACGTCGCGCAGCGGGGCGAGAAGCGTGGCGACCGGGTTCGGGATGCTGCGCACCAGCGTCGCGACGAGCGGTCCGTGCTGGCCCGCGACCCCGAGCGGCAGCGTCAGCTGCTCGAACGGCTTCCCGAGGATGTCGGGGACCCACGTGAGGGATGGCCCGGCCATGCCCTCAGCCTATGCGCGCAGACCCCCGAACCCGCGGGCTCACTCGCCGCGCGAGATCGTCACCATCTCGTCGCGAGGTACCACCTTGACACGGGCGCGCTCGTGCGGTGCGCCCAGCGCCATCTCGTGCTGGTCGAGCCGGTGCCAGCCGTCGAGGTCGGTCCAGCGCACACCGCGCGACGCGAGCAGTTCCGGGATCGCCGCCTCGGACGGGTCGACCGGCTGCCACCAGGTGCCCTGGTCGTTGATGAGGTGACGCACGGTCTCCATCGCGTCGGACTTGGTGTGGCCGATGAGTCCCACCGGACCGCGCTTGATCCAGCCGGTCGCGTACACGCCGTTGACGCGCTGGTTGGAGTCCTTGCTCAGCACCTGTCCCTCGCGGTTGGGGATCACCCCGTGCCGCTTGTCGAAGGGCACGCCCGGCAGCGGCGAGCCGAAGTAGCCGACGGCGCGGTACAGCGCCTGGATCGGCACCTCGCGGAGCTCGCCGGTGCCGACGACCCCGCCCTCGCCGTCCGGACGGGTGCGCTCGTAGACGAGAGCCGACACCCGGCCCTCGGCATCCGTCTTCACCTCCACGGGCTTGGCGTAGAAATGCAGGTGCAGACGTCGAGAGGCCGTGCCGCCGGCGTTGTTCACCGAGTCGCGCTTGCGCCACGACTGCAGCACGCGGTCGATGACCATGACCTGCTTGTTGCTCGTGATCGCGGCGCGGGCGGCGTCGTCGTAGTCGAAGTCCTCGTCGTAGACGACCATGTCGACGTCGCGCAGCTCGCCGAGCTCGCGCAGCTCGAGCGGGGTGAACTTGACGTTCGCGGGCCCGCGGCGGCCGAACACGTGCACATCGGTGACGTTCGAGGCGGCGAGGCCGGCGTGCACGTTGTCGGGGATCTCGGTGGGCAGCAGGTCCTCGGCGTGCTTGGCCAGCATGCGCGACACGTCGAGCGCGACGTTGCCGTTGCCGATGACGGCGACGGATGCGGCGTCCAGCGGCCACTCGCGCGGCACATCGGGGTGGCCGTCGAACCAGCTCACGAAGTCGGCGGCGCCGTACGATCCGGCGGCGTCGATGCCGGGGATGTCGAGGTCGGTGTCGCGGATGGCGCCGGTGGCGAAGATGACGGCGTTGTAGTGGTGCTTGAGGTCGTCGAGGGTGATGTCCTCGCCGAAGCGGACGTTGCCGAAGATCCGGATGTCGCCGCGGTCGAGCACCTCGCGGAGGGCGGTGATGATGCCCTTGATGCGCGGGTGGTCGGGCGCGACGCCGTAGCGGACCAGGCCGTACGGCGCCGGCAGCTGCTCGAACAGGTCGATCGACACGTCGAACTTGCGCTCGGCCTTGAGCAGGATGTCGGCGGCGTAGATGCCCGCCGGTCCTGCGCCGACGATCGCCAGCCGGAGCTTGGTCATGGTGGTCCTTTCAGGCGTTTCGTCTCGCTCGTTCCTCGCTCGCTCGACAACCGTGCTGCCGGAGGCGAGAGCGATGGGGAGCGAGCGCGTCTAACTGGAGCGGTCGGCGACCGCCTGCGCGAAGCGCGTCAGCGCCTCGCGCACCGGTCCGTCGGGAATCGGCGCGAGCGCGTCGATCGCCTCGGTCGACCACGCGTTGGCGAGGTCGAGGGTCGCCTGGGTGGCCTCGTGGTCGCGCAGCTGCGCCAGGGGCTGGTCGAGGATCGCGGGATCGGCGCCGTCGGCGATGCGGTCGACGCCCTCGTCGATGCGCTCGCGCAGAGCGCGGGACGCGGCATCCGTCCGCTGCCCGAGCACGAGGTACGGCATCGTCGGCACGCCGGCGCGCAGGTCGGTGCCGGGCACCTTGCCCGTCTCGTCGGGATCGGCCGACAGGTCGATGACGTCGTCGAGCAGCTGGAAGGCCACCCCGGCCTTCTCGCCGAACGTGACCATCGGCGCCTCGAACTCCTTCGGGCCGTTCGAGAAGATCACGCCGGACTGAGCGGCGGCGGCGATGAGCGAGCCGGTCTTGTCGGAGAGCACCTGCAGGTAGAACGCGACGCGGTCGTCGCTGTCGGAGGGGCCGACGGTCTCGTGCATCTGCCCGAGCACCAGCCGCTCGAAGGTGTCGGCCTGCAGCTGGATCGCCTGGTCGCCGTGGCGGGCCATGATCTGGCTCGCACGCGAGAACAGCAGGTCGCCGGTGAGGATCGCGATGCTGTTGCCCCACACCGCGTGGGCGCTGGGCACGCCGCGGCGCTTGTCTGCGGCATCCATCACGTCGTCGTGGTACAGCGATCCGAGGTGGGTCATCTCGAGGGCCGTGGCGGCGTCGATGACCTCGTCGGTCGCGCCGTCGCCGAGCTGGGCGGTCAGCAGGGCGAGCATGGGCCGGATGCGCTTGCCGCCGGCGTCGTAGAGGTAGCGGCTGGTCGCGTCGGCGAGCTGGTCGGCCACCCGCAGTTCGCGCTCGAGGGCGCTGTCGACGCGCTTCAGGCCCGCCTCGACGGTCTTGAGCAGGCTGCGCGATCGCGCACCCGCGAAGATGCGGTCGGTGAGGCCCAGCTTGCCCGCGATATGCGAGCCCGGCGCTGTCGGTGTCACACACCCAGCCTACCGGGGGCGCGTTTCGTCTCGGCCCGGCCGCACGCCGATGCGCATCAGACCTGGGGTTTCGTCGCGCGGTGCAGCGCCACGATCCCCATCGACAGGTTGCGGTACGCGACGTCGGTCCAGCCGGCCTGACGGATCCACGACGACAGCGTGCGCTGGTCGGGCCAGTCGCGGATCGACTCGTTGAGGTAGTCGTACGCCTCGGCGTTCGAGCTCACGGTCTTGGCGACCACGGGCAGGACGCGGTCGTTGTAGAAGCGGTAGAGGCCGTTGAACGCCTTCGACGGCGGGTGCGAGAACTCGCAGATCACGAGCCGGCCGCCCGGCTTGGTGACGCGCAGCAGCTCGCTCAGCGCCTTCTTCGGCTCGTTGACGTTGCGCAGTCCGAACGACATCGTGACGGCGTCGAACTCGTCGTCGCCGAACGGCAGCGCGGACGCGTCTGCCTGCACGAAGGCGAGATTCCGGATGCCGCCACCCGGCGCCTTGGGCCCGTAGCGGCGCTCGCCCTCCGCGATCATGCCGGGCGAGAAGTCGGCCGCGACCACCTCCGCGCCGCGCCCGGCGAGCGCGACGCTCGACGCTCCGGTGCCGGCGGCGAGGTCGAGGATGCGCTGGCCGCGTCGCGGATTCACCGCGCGCGTCGTCGCGGCGCGCCAGAACCGGTCGTTGCCGAGGCTGAGCACGGTGTTGGTGCGGTCGTACCCCGCCGCGACCTGGTCGAACATGCCGCTGACACGCGAGGGGTCCTTGTGCAGGTCGGCGCGGTTGGGCTCGTGATCGGAGGGGTGGGATGCCACGGCTCGAGTCTAGGCGGCGGTCCCGGGTCCGCCGAGGCCGGCAGCGTCTACGGCGGCCGGGAAGAACACGGGCGGGGGCGGGGCGACCGCGTCGTACTCGGCCAGGCGCGTCAGCCACGCGTCGGGCGTGGCGTCGTCGAACGGCGCATGGCCTGCCGCGACCCGCTGTTCGAGATCGAGGGCGAGCGCCTCGAGCGTTTCGACGACATCGGCGGGATAGCCGTACGCGACGCGATGATCGTCCCACTCGTCGCGGTCGTCGATGAAGAGGCCTCGCCCGTCGATCGCCTTGACCACGTCGAGGTCCATGTCGATGCCGCGCGGCTCGCGGTCGACCCAGCGGACGTCCCACGCGACGTCGATGTAGATGCGCACGCGCCGCGGCGAGCCGTGGACGGTCATCGCGTAGTCGCCGCTGGGCGGCACGAGCGTGACGTTCGGGCCGTCCGCCAGGAACTCCAGTCCCGGGCGCACGTTGCGCCAGCCGTCGGGCTGCCCGACCCAGTCGCCCCAGCGGTCGCTGCCGAGGTAGATGCAGTCGTTGACCCAGTGGGCGCCGCCGTCCCACTTGCGCCACCGGAACTGCAGCGCGGCGCCGACCACGGGCCGGTCGGGACGGTTCGGGTGGAACTGTGCGTCGGCGGCGTCGGTCACGTCGCGAGTCTAGGCTGGAGGGGTGACACTTTCGCACCGCCCGCCTCGGCTGGTGGTCGAGACCCGCGAGATCGAGCACGTCGACGACCTCCTCGCGTACGCCTCGCCCGGCGAGCCGCTCGCCTGGCTGCGCCGCGGCGACGGGATCGTCGGCATCGGGTCGGTCGCCGGCTACGAGCGCGGCCCGCAGGGCGCGCCGGGTTCCGACCCGGCCGACCCCGGCTCCCCCGACGCCGACTCTGCCGCGCGCGGGACCGCCGCTCCCGGAGCGATTGATGCCGCCGCGCCCGGCGCCGCGTGGCGCCGGATCGCCGAGACGGCGGAGGTCGACGACCCGCTGCGGCTTCCCGGCACCGGCCTGGTCGGATTCGGCACCCTGGTGTTCGACCCGCGGTCGGCCGGTACCAGCCGTCTCGTCGTGCCCCGGGCCGTCATCGGGCGCCATCGCGGGCGTTCATGGATCACCCGCATCCGGCTGATGGCCGGCGACGCATCGGCCGAAGCCCGTGCCGCCGACGCCGCGGCACAGGACATCGCCCCGGCACCGTACGGACCGTACTGGTCGGCGACCCTCGGCCCGGGCACGCTGAACCCCGCCGGGTATCAGGCCGCGGTGCGGCGCGCCGTCGACGCGATCCTCGCGGGCGACCTCGAGAAGGTCGTGCTCGCACGGGACCTGGTCGGCACGATCCCCGCCGGCGCGGACCTGCGGCGCCTCGTCCGCGCCCTCGCCGACGACTACCCCGACACGTGGACCTTCGCCGTCGACGGCCTCATCGGGGCGAGCCCCGAGACCCTCGTGACCGCCTCGCGGGGTGTGGTGACGGCGCGCGTGCTCGCCGGCACGATCCCGCGCGGCACGGACGCCCACGACGACGCCGGCGCGTCGTCGTCGCTCGCGCACAGCGTCAAAGACCTCGACGAGCATCGCTACGCGGTGCAGAGCGTGCTGGCCACGCTCGGGCCGCACGTGCGCCACCTGCGCGCCGATCCCGAGCCCTTCACGCTCAAGCTGCCGAATCTCTGGCATCTGGCGACCGACGTCGCCGGCGACCTCGCCGACCACGCGTCGGCCCTCGACCTCGTCGCGGCGCTGCATCCGACCGCCGCGGTGGCGGGGACGCCGACGGATGCCGCGCTTGACCTCATCCGCCGGCTCGAACCCTTCGACCGCGGCCGGTACGCCGGTCCTGTCGGCTGGATCGACGGCGACGGCAACGGCGAGTGGGCGATCGCCCTGCGCTGCGCCCAGATCGGCACCGCAGCCCCAGGAGCCCGCGCGGGCGACGGCGACACGATCCCCGTCGTGGCGCACGCCGGCGCCGGGATCGTCGCGCAGAGCAACCCCGACAAGGAGCTGCTCGAGACGCGAGTCAAGTTCCGCCCCATCGTGGACGCCCTCGCATGAGCGCGCCCACCCCGCTCGCGGTGAGCGGCAGCGCCCTCCTCACCAACCTGCGGCTCGTCGACGGCGACGGCTCGCGGCCACAGGACGGCGTCGCGCTCGTGATCGACGGCGGGATCATCGCGGACGTCGTGTCGCAGGCATCCGTCGTCCGCTCCCCCGGAGCGATCGATCTCGGCGGCGCGTTCGTGATGCCCGGGCTCGTGAACATGCACAACCACTTTTCGCTGTCGCTCCCCGGCCCCGGCGGCGACGCGGTGAGCGCGCTGGGTGCGCACGACCTGGCGCTGTACATGGCGGATGCCGCACGCCGCACGCTGGTCGCGGGGGTGACCACCGTGCGCTCCGTCGCCGAGAAGGCCGGTGCGGACTTCGCGCTGCGGCGCGCGATCGAGGCGGGCTACGTGCTCGGACCCCGGATCCGCACCGCCGGGCGCGCGCTCTGCTGCACGGGCGGACACGGGCACGACGGCGACGACACGCTCGAGTGCGACGGGGCGGACGCCTTCGCGCGCGGCGTGCGCAGCCAGGTGGCCCTGGGCGCCGATCTCATCAAGCTCATGATCTCGGGCGGCATCGCCGGCGAGCACGAGCAGATCACCACGGCTCAGCTCACCCGCGACGAGATGGCCGCCGCGATCTCGACGGCCCACGCGTGGGGGCGCAAGGTGACCGCTCACGCCGGCCCCGCAGAGGTGATCGCGGAGGCGGTCAAGCTCGGGCTGGACTGCGTGGAGCACGGCTACGAGCTCACGCCCGAGGTCGCCGCGCTGATGGCCGAACGCGGCGCGGCGCTCGTGCCGACGCTCGTCGTCACCCGCGCGCAGGCGTTCTTCGACGACCTCGGGGTGCCGCCGTGGATGCAGGAGCGCTCACTGGGTGCCGGCATCCGTCATCTCGAGTCCTACCGTCACGCGCTCGATGCCGGCGTCGAGATCCTGCTCGGCAGCGACATGCCGCCCTACTGGGCGTTCGAGGGGACGACGGCCGTCGTGCGCGAGCTCGAGCACATGGAGAGCGGCGGGCTTGCGCCCTCCGACGTGATCCGGGCCGCCACCTCGGCACCGGCGGTGTGGCTCGGCGAAGAAGGACGGTTCGGGATGCTGCGGCCCGGCCACGCCGCGGATCTGATCGCGATGCCCGACGATCCGACGGCGGGCATCAGCGCCCTGCGCGGCCTCGACTTCGTCATGCGGAGCGGCGTCGTGGTGCGCGACGACCGCAGGCGGAGCGTCGCCTCCCCGTAGTCCTTCGTCGGCAGGTGCGCGGGGTAGTCGTTCGTCAGCAGGCGCGCGCGGGCCGCCGTGTCAGCGGGACGGGACCGACGCCTCGAGCAGTTCGCGGAGCGGGTCGAGTCCCATGGGTCCCAGCGCGAGGGCGTCGCGATGGAAGTCGCGGAGCGAGAAGTCGTCGCCGAGGGCGGACTGCTGCGCTGCGCGCACGTCGGCCCAGAGTCGCGCCCCGACCTTGAACGCGAGAGCCTGTCCCGGCCAGCCGAGGTACCGGTCGACCTCGAACCCGGCGAGCGTCGGCTCGACCAGGGCGAGGTCGACGAGCAGGCGGCGTGCCACCTCGGGCGTCCACTCCCCTTCGCCGACGAGCGGGTTCGCGGGGATCGGCAGGCCCGTGTGCAGCCCGATGTCGGCGACGATGCGCACCGATCGCCAGATCTGCCCGAGCAGCAGCCCGAGCCGCTCCGCGGGATCGCGGATGAGCCCGAGCTCGTCCGACAGCTGCTCGGCGTAGTGGGCCCAGCCCTCGGCGTAGCCGTGGACGTGGCACAGGTATCGCTGCCACGCGTGCAGGCCGGGGTACGACGCGGTGAGCACGAACTGCAGGTGGTGACCGGGCACGCCCTCGTGGTGGACGCTCGTCACCTCCTGCCATCTCGCCGCCACCGGCACGCCGCTCGGGATCGTCCAGACCACGCGGCCCGGCGTCGACCCGTCGGGTGCGCCGGGCGTGTAGTAGACGACCCCCGACGCGGCCTCCGACACGAGGCATTCGACCTGCCGCACGCCGTCGGGAAGCTCGAACGCCGGCTCCACCGCGTCGATCGTCTCGCCGACCCGGCGGGTCAGCCACGACTGGATCGCGGCGACGCCGTCCAGGCGGTAGCGCGGGTCGCCGTCGAGGACGGATGCCGCGGCCCGCACCGGGTCGTCGCCGCTGCCGCCGAGCTCCCGGGCGAGCGCCCGGGCCTCGCCCACGAGGCGCTCCAGCTCCGACCAGCCGTAGGCGTAGGTCTCGCCGACGTCGATCCGCGCCCCGAGCATGCCGGCGCACAGGGCGGGGTACTGGTCGGCGCCGACGCCGTCCGCCCTGGGGGCGACCGGCCGGAGCTCGTCGCGAAGGAGCACGACCAGCTCGCCGAGGGCGACGGCCGTCTCGTCCGCTGCGGTTCGCACCCGCGCTCGGGCGGTGGCCGTGGTGCCCGGCGCCAGCGGGATCGACCCGAACCAGTCCCGGTCGATCCACGCCTGCACCTGACCGGCGAGGGTGTCGAGCTGACGGACGGGGGCGACACCCGTCCCGGTGAAGCGGTCCGCGTTGTCGCGCGACCACCGCAGCGCGGCGGCGTACTGGCGCACGGCGGCAGGGGCCGCCTCGAGGCGGCGCAGCAGCGCCTCGCCCGCGGCATCCGCCGTCACCGTCAGTCCTTCGAGCGCGTACCGCACGAGGTGCACCGGTGTGGCGAGGCCGGCGACCAGGCGTGGCGTGAAGCCGGTGTCGAAGAGCAGGCGCTCGCGCTCGAGCCGTTCGCGCAGCGCCGCCCGCAGCACTGGGTCACCGGCCGGGGCTGCGTCGAGCGCCTGGATGGTCTCGCCCTGCAGCTCGTACTTGCGCTGGAGCCACTCGGGGCCGAGATCGGGGAGCGGCGGCCCGTCGACGCCGATCGCCGCGGCGGAATCGGGCTCATGGTCGGCGAGTTCTCGCACGTAGGCGTCGGCGATGGCGCGGACGAGGTCGGTATCGCTCACCGGTCCAGGCTACGCGGCGCGCAGGAGGGTGCCCGCAGCCGCCCCGCCCCAGGGCGCCGGAACGGCGACGGCGCCGGCGGCGCGATGTGGTCAGCGGCCCGATGTGGTCAGCGGCCCGGCCCGGTCAGGTCGCGGCGAGCCGCTGCTTCTCGGCCTCGACGTCGAACGTCGCCTTCGGCCACTGCGGGTTGATCTCCTCGAGCGCCTCGAGCAGCAGGTTCTGCACCGCGAGCCGGGCGTACCACTTGTGGTCGGCGGGCACGACGAACCACGGGGCGTGCGCGGTCGACGTCCGCTCGAAGACGGTCTGGTACGCCGCCATGTACGCCGGCCACAGCTCACGCTCGTCGACGTCGGTCGGGTTGTACTTCCAGTGCTTGTCGAGGCGGTTCAGACGGCGCATCAGGCGCTTCTTCTGCTCGTCGGGAGAGATGTGCAGCATGACCTTCACGACCCGCGTGCCGGAATCGGTCAGCTGGCGCTCGAAGTCGTTGATCGCGGCGTAGCGGCGCTCGATCTCCTGCTCCGAGGCGAGCTGCCGCACCCGGCCGATGAGCACGTCCTCGTAGTGCGAGCGGTCGAAGACGCCGATCATGCCCGAGGCGGGAAGCCTCTGCTTGATCCGCCACAGGAAGTCGTGCTCGAGCTCTTCGTCGGTCGGCTTCTTGAACGCCGACAGGGCGATGCCCTGGGGATCCACCGAGCCGACGACGTGGCGGATGATGCCGCCCTTGCCCGCCGAGTCCATCGCCTGCAGCACCAGCAGCACGGAGGCATCGGTCGCATCCACGCGGCTGCGTGCGTACAGGCGCTCCTGGTACTCGTCGAGCTGCGCCGCGCCCGCCTCCAGGTCGGAGGCGGCGTGCGCCTTGTCTTTCTCGTATCCCGGCGTCGAACGGGTGTCGACATCGGCGAGGACGAAGCCCTCGCCCACTCGGAGGAGGTCGGCGACGTCGCCGCTCCAATGCTTCTGACTCGAGGCGATCATGGAGCAATCATGGCGGAAGATCCGCGCAGCGAGCCGCGCCCGCGCGCACGGATTTCGCACAACGGATGCCGCGGCTCAGCGCTCGAGCGGAACCTCGATCAGCTGCCGCCCGCCCACCGGAGACGTGAGCGCCTGATCCAGCGCCGACCGGGTCGTGACACGGCGATACTCCCAGCCGTACGCCGTCGCCAGCTGCTCGAGGCGCACAGCGTGGGGCGTGTAGAGCACGCGGTCCATGACGTCCGAGCCCGCCACGGCGGCGACCTCGAGCCCGTCGAAGATCGTGCCGCCGCCGTCGTTGCCGACGATGAGCTGCAGTCGCGGCTCGTCCTCGTGCGGCGGCAGCAGCAGCGCGCCCACGTCGTGCAGCACCGCGAGGTCGCCGAGCACGACGCGCGTCACGCCCGGGCCGCCCGCGGCCTGGCTCGCCAGCGCGATGCCGGTGGCCGTCGCGATGGTGCCGTCGATGCCGGCGAGACCCCGGTTCGAGTGCACCGGCACCTTCTTGCCGGGCAGCAGCAGGTCGGCCACGCGCACGAGCCGGGACGAGCCGAACACGAGCCGGTCGTGCGGCCACGTCGCCCGCCACACGGCGTCCACGAGACCGGCGCGATCGAGTGGCGCACGGATGACGCCGAGTTCGGCTGCGATCGCGCCGAGCCGCTCCCCCGGCACCGCCGACGCGAGGCCGTCGGCGTCGGGAGCGGGCGGCGTGAGATCGACGGATGCCGCGCGCGACGCCTGCATCCATTCACCGAGCCACACGCGGTCGGGGTCGCCGGTGGCCACCGCGATCCGGTCGGCGGCGACGGTCGCGCCGTTGAGGTTGAGCGGCTCGCCCGGGCCGCGCACGGCGATGACCTCGACCGCGGGATCCGACAGCAGCGCGGCGGCCTCGCGGCTCAGCGTCGGGTGGCCGAGCACGACGACGCGTTCGATGCGGCCGCCGAGGCTCTCGTCGCGCAGCAGTGTCCGGTAGCCGTGCACGACCTGGCGCCCGTAGCGGGCGCCGCTGACGATCTCGGCGATCAGCGGCCAGCCGCCGACGTGGGCGAGCTCCTCGGCATCCGCGCCGGCGTCGGCGCCCGCGAGCACGACGGTGCGCGGCCCGCGCTCGAGCACGTGTGGTGCGTCCTCCGGCTCCGTCGGAACGTCGGACTCGCCGATCCCGCCCCCGCCCTGATAGAGGGCGCCGGATGCCTCGTCCTCCGCCTCCGGCTCGACCGGCGGACCGTCGGGGTCGTCGTCGATCGCGGTGTCGAGCTCGGCGGCGGGCACGCCCATCCACGCGGGCAGCACCCCCGAGAGCGGCTCGCGGTACGGGAGGTTGAGGTGGACCGGTCCGGGCGATCTCGTGCCGGCGCCGAGCGCGGCGGCCACGGCGTCGTCGGCGAGCAGCCGCAGCATCGCGCTCTGCTCGCGCGTGCCGTCGGGATCGACGGCCTCCGGCACCGGCACATCGGCCTCGAGGCGCACCGTAGGGGCGAACATCCCCGGCTGGCGTGTCGTCTGGTTGGCGCCGACTCCGCGCAGCTCCGGCGGCCGGTCGGCGGTGAGGAGCAGCAGCGGGACGCCGGCGTGGTGGGCTTCGAGAGCGGCCGGCAGGAGGTTCGCGACCGCCGTGCCCGACGTGCAGACCACGGCCGCCGGCATCCGTGTCTCCCGGCCGATGCCGAGAGCGGTGAAGCCCGCGACGCGCTCGTCGATCCGCACGTGCAGACGGAGGGCACCGCGGCGCTCGAGCTCGGCGGCGACGAGGGCCAGGGATTGCGAGCGCGATCCCGGGCTGAGGACGACGTGCCGCACTCCCAGCTCGACGAGCCGGCACAGCAGCGCCGCGGCGGCGTCGGTCGCCGGCGCGGCGTCGGACTCGGCCGCGCCGCCGGCGCGAGGGGCGTCGCTCACGTCAGCCGAGGGCTCCGCGCTGGCCGCGAGCGTCGTCGTCGCCCTCTGCGGGGCGGACCGGCGGCTTCGCGGGCGGCGGGGTTCCGGGCGTGACGGTGCCGCCGGCTGCCGCGCTGCCCGGTGTGGGGGCGCCGGGGGCGGTGGTGTCGTCGGATGCCGCAGGTCCCGCCGGGGGGTGCCAGCGCGGGTCGTCGTCCTCGGAGTCGAGCTGGGCGAGCTCCTCCTCGAGGCGCCGGATGCGCTCGTCCTGGTCGCTCAGCGTGCCGATGCGCCCGAGGAACTCCGGGTCGTCGTCCGGCGCGCGCCGAGTGGCTGCTGTCGACTTGCGCGCACGACCGACCAGAAGCCAGAGGATGCCGCCGAGGACGGGGATGAGGACGACGATGAGGATCCAGACCGGCTTGCTCACGCCGCGGTGACGGGACGGGTGCTGGACCGCGCAATCGACGATGGTGAAGACCCAGAACGCGGTCGCCACCAGGGCCAGAATCAACAGCACCCGAGGCATCTTCCCATCCTAGGCGGGCGAGGCCCGGCGTGGGCGGTCCCGGCGCGCTCCGTGACGCAACCGTCGCCTGGCACGCCCGGCGGGCGAACGTAGGATGGACAGGTGAAAGCGCGCTCTGCCATCGTCTACTCGGTGCTGCGGCTGCTGGCCTTCCTCGTGCCGTTCGGCATCATGATGCTGTTCCCGATCCTGCGCGAGTACTACTGGCTCGCCGCGATCTTCGCCGCACTCATCGGCTTGAGCCTGTCGGTCCTCTTCCTGCGCAAGCCCCTCGCCGACGCCACCGCCGGTCTCGGCGAGCGCCGCGCGCAGGCGCGCCCCGTCTCGGACGAGGACGCCGAGGATGCCGCGGCCGACGCCGCCGCTCCCGCCGCCCCCGACACCGAGGCGCCCGGCCCCCGCCCCTGACCGTCCCGGCCCGCCGCCGCTCAGCGACCGGTGGTCACCGTGCGCGACACGCCCCGAACCCGGGCTGGTCTCCGGCCGTTGAGCGAGCGAGGAACGAGCGAGACGAAACGCCCCGAACCGGCGACGACACAAGGCTCGAGGCGTTTCGTCTGCGGGCGCCAGAGCGCCCTCCGCTCAACGACCGGTGGTCACCGTATCCCGGCCGTTGAGCGAACTCGACGATGACCGAACGCCCGTGGCGTTTCGTCTGCGGGCGCCAGAGCGCCCTCCGCTCAACGACGGGTGGCCACCGTATCCCCGGCCGTTGAGCGAACTCGACGATGACCGAACGCCCGTGGCGTTTCGTCTGCGGGCGCCAGAGCGCCCTCCGCTCAACGACCGGTGGCCACCGGTATCCCGGCCGTTGAGCGAGCGAGGAACGAGCGAGACGAAACGCCCCGAACCGGCGAGCAACACAAGGCTCGAGGCGTTTCGTCTGCGGACGCCAGAGCGCCCTCCGCTCAACGACCGGTGGTCACCGTATCCCGCCCGTTGAGCGAGCGAGGAACGAGCGAGACGAAACGCCCCGAACCGGCGAGCGACGCGGGGTCGCGGCATCCGTTCTCAGCCGATGAAGGCCCACATGAGGAACGCGCCGTACGCGACCGACGTGAGGGAGGTGAGCCCGAGGGCCACGACCAGCTCGCGCGGATCGCGGTAGGTCCAGACGATGAGCATCGCCGGCAGGCCCGCCAGCAGCGCCAGCAGGGTGAGCCACGCGATCGGGTAGCCGATCCACGCCAGGAAGACCGCGATGGCGAACGCCGCGAGCAGGAAGACGGTGAAGAGCCAGCGCGTCGCGGTGCGCCCGATGAGAACGGTCAGGGTCTTCTTGCCGGCCACGCGGTCCTGATCGATGTCGCGGAGGTTGTTCGCGAGCAGCACCGCGCACGCGATGAGGCCGACGCCCACGGCGCCGAACCACGCCTCCTGCGGAAGCGCGAACGCCTGCACCCACGTGGTGCCGAGTGTCGCGACCAGGCCGAAGAACACGAAGACGAAGAGCTCGCCCAGTCCGTAGTAGCCGTACGGGCGCTTGCCGCCGGTGTAGAACCACGCTGCGAGAAGGCAGACGACGCCGACGGCGAGGAGCCACCATTGCTGGGTGCGGATGATGATGGCGAGTCCCGCGAGCGCGGCGATGGCGAAGAACGCGAGCGCCACGAGCAGGACGGTGCGCGGCTTCGCCCTGCGGCTGGCCGTCAGGCGCGCGGGACCGACGCGATGGTCGTCGGTGCCGCGGATGCCGTCGCTGTAGTCGTTGGCGTAGTTGACGCCGATCTGCAGCGATACCGACACGATCAGGCAGAACAGCGCGATGACCCAGTGGAAGAGGTCGGCGACGAGGATCGCGGCGCCGGTTCCGACCAGCACCGGCGTGATCGCGAGCGGAAGGGTGCGCAGACGCGCCGCGCCGATCCAGTCGCGGGCGGTCGCCTTCTCGACGTGCTGCGGTGCGCGCGAGACGTGCGCCTTCTGCGGGTTTCCGCGGGGAGCCTGCTTCTTCGGGCCCGCCGTCTTGCGCTTCTTGCTGGGGGTTCCTGCCACGAATGCACATCATATGGGGTCTGTCCCTGGGCGCGTGCTCGCCGCGCTCCGCGTCCTGTGCAGCGCCCGCGCATGTCCCGATTTCGCTCCGCCATGTCCCGATGTCAGCGCTTTCCCGGCCGCCGTGCGACCGAAATCGGGACATGCGCAACCCCGTGGCGGGCGACAGCGATGAGGCGCAGGATGGGGCGCATGCTGAGCATCGGATCCACCGTCCTCACCGTCGAAGACATCGAGCGAGCCGGCGACTTCTGGCGCGCCGCGCTGGGCTACGTGAACCGCAGCGAGCCGAGCGACGACTGGGTGATCCTCGACCCGCCCGACAAGAAGCACTGGAGCCGGCCGGGCGCGAGCCTCGCGCTCTCGGTCACGGGGTACCCGCAGCACTATCCGCCCCGCATCCACCTCGACCTCTACGCCGAGGACCAGCAGGCCGAGATCGCTCGCCTGCTCGAGCTCGGCGCGCGTGAGGTCGACTGGGACGACTACCCCGACGATGCCGACTGGGTGGTGCTCGAAGACACGGAGGGCAACCGCTTCTGCGTCGTCGACACCGGTCCGGCGCGTTCGGACGACCCCGACCGAGCCTGACGGCGGCCGAAGGCGGGCGCGTCGGTCCCGGCGGGTTGCTGAGGCCGCGCCGGTCCCGGCGGGTCGCCGGGGCCGCGTCGGCCAGGCCGCGTCGGCCAGGCTGCGTCGGGGCGCCTCGGTCGGGCGGGTCAGTGCAGCGCGATCACCGCGCGGCGGATCGCCTCGCGGTCGGGTTTGCCCGACGGCAGCGTGACCAGCTCGTCGACCAGCACGAGTCGCGAGGGACGGGCGTGCGCGCCGATCTCGGTCTGCACCGCGGCCCGCGCCTCTTCGAGCTGGACGGACTCGCTGCGGCGCAGTGCCTCTCCACGTGAAGCGACGATGACGGATGCCTCGCCCCACCGCTCGTCGGGAACGCCGACGACGACGGCGAGCGCGAGCCCCGGAATGCCCCGGACGATCCGCTCCACACGGTCGAGCGAGACGTTGATGCCGCCCGACACGATGACGTTGTCGAGGCGGCCTCGGACGCGCAGCACACCGTCTTCGAACAGCCCCGCATCACCGGTGCGATACCACCGCGTGCCGTCGGGATCGCGGAGGAACGAGGCATCCGTCCGCTCCCGATCACCGAGGTACCCGTCGGCGAGGACGGGGCCCGACACCTGCACCTCGCCGCGCTCGATGCGCACCCGCACGCCGCGCAGCGGCACGCCGTCGTAGACGCAGCCGCCGCACGTCTCGGTGGAGCCGTAGGTGCGGGCGATGCGCGCGCCCGCGGCCTCGGCGCGCTCGAGGGTGGCCGCCGGCAGCGCCTGCCCGCCGACGAGGATCGTCTCGAACGAGCGCAGCGCGGCCAGCACGGCGGGATCGTGGTCGGCGGCGTCGAGCAGCCGCGACAGCTGCGCGGGCACGAGCGAGGTGAAGGAGGGCACGCGCTCGCCACCCTCGGTAGACGCCATCGTGAGCGCGGCGGCCGCGAAGGCCTGCGGCGTGAAGGCGCCCGCGAGGATCGCGGGCTCGCGGTCGGCGACGAGCGAGCGGACGAGAACCTGCAGCCCGGCGACGTAGCTCGCCGGCAGCGCGAGCAGCCACGCGCCGTCGCCGATGCGGTCTGCGGTCGCCAGAGCACTCGCGGTGAGGGCGTCGCGGCTGAGCGCGACACTCTTCGGCACCCCGGTCGAGCCCGACGTCGTCACGACGACCGCCGTGCCGGCGCGCACCTCATCGGGAAGACCGCTGACCAGCCCGAGGCCGAGCGCCGGACCGGCGCCGTGGAGGGCACCGCGGAGCGCCCGGAGGATCTCGCGCGGATCATCGCCGACGACCGGTTCGAGCTTCATGCCGCCTCTCCCCTCTCAGGACGTGCGGCGACTTGCCCTGTCGCGGTTCCGGAGCCGCGAAACGGCAGATCTCCGCACGGGCGGGCGACATCAGAAGTGCCAGGGGTAGGGCGACCAGTCCGGGTCGCGCTTCTCGAGGAACGAGTCGCGGCCCTCGACGGCCTCGTCGGTGCCGTACGCCAGGCGCGTGACCTCGCCGGCGAACACCTGCTGCCCGACAAGCCCGTCGTCGACGGCGTTGAACGCGAACTTCAGCATGCGGATCGCGGTGGGCGACTTCGTCAGGATCGTCCGCGCCATCGCGACGGCCTCGCGCTCGAGGTCGGCGTGCGGCACCACGCGGTTGACGGCGCCCATCTCGTAGGCCCGCTGTGCGGAGTACTCCTCGGCGAGGAAGAACACCTCGCGCGCGAACTTCTGCCCGATCTGCCGTGCGAAATACGCCGAGCCGTAACCGGCGTCGAACGAGCCGACGTCGGCGTCGGTCTGCTTGAAGCGCCCGTGCTCGGCCGACGCGATCGACAGGTCGCACACGACGTGGAGCGAGTGACCTCCGCCCGCCGCCCAGCCGGGGATCACGGCGATGACGACTTTCGGCATGAACCGGATGAGCCGCTGCACCTCGAGGATGTGGAGCCGCCCGGCGCGGGCCGGATCCGCCACCGCGACTTCGTCGTCGGAGTACTTGTACCCGTCGCGCCCGCGGATGCGCTGGTCGCCACCCGAGCAGAACGCCCAGCCGCCGTCCTTCGCGCTGGGTCCGTTGCCGGTGAGCAGCACGACGCCGATGCGGGGATCCTGCCGGGCGATGTCGAGCGCGCGGTACAGCTCGTCGACGGTGTGGGGACGGAAGGCGTTGCGCACCTCGGGACGATGGAACGCGATGCGCGCGATGCGGCCGTCGTGCGAGACGTGGGCGGTGATGTCGGTGTAGCCGCCGTCCGGCTGACCGGGCGCAGGGCGCCACTCGGTTTCATCGAACAGTTCCGAAACGCTCACCCGGCCAGCCTATGCCGGGCGCCGCCGGGCGTCACACGGCCGGTGCCCGAGCGCCGACCGCTCTAGCCTTGACAGGTGACTTCGAAGCTTCGCGCCCTGACCGCGGCGACAGCCGCCGCCCTGCTCCTCTCCCTCGCCGGCTGTGCGAGCGGACCCGCGACGACGTCGACCCCCTCTCCCACGGAGGACGCCGCGACCTCGGAGATCAAGACCGGCGCCTGCGAGGGCGACTCCGGCGTCACCGTGATCGTCGACGGCTCGGCCCTCGACAACGGCAGCCTCGACGAGTGGTGCGTCACCACCGACGAAGCCATCCTCGCCGCCGACGCGTTCTCGATCGCCGCGGTGCAGACCGAGGGCACGGAGGAGTACGGCGACCAGGTCGTCTGCCGCGTCAACGGGCTGCCGGCCGAAGACCAGGCGATCCCGGCCGAGGACGGATCGGACTACTTCGAGACCTGCGAGGCGATGCCGGCTGCGTTCGCCTACTGGTCGCTGTGGGTCAAGCCCGCGGACGGCGAGTGGGGCTACGCGCAGGAAGGCGCCGCGACCCAGGAGCTCGAGCCCGGCGACTCGGTCGAGCTGCTCTTCACCCTGAACGGAGAGCCGGCGGCGCCGACCACGTGACATGACGTTCCGACCCGGTCCCCTGCGCGCCGCGGCGATCCTCGCCGCCGGCTTCGTGGCGGCTCGGGTCGTGTACCGCGCGCTTTTCCACGGCGCGGACGGCGACGGCCCTGTGCTGCTGGACCTCCCGGCGGTGCGCCTGCCGGCGCCGTTCGCGCACGTCGTGCTGCTGGGCCCCGTGACGACGGATGGACTGACGGATGCCGCGGCCAGCGCCCTGCCGATCGCGCTGACGATCCTCGCCTTCGGGGTGGCGAACGCCCTCGTCGACCTGCATCGGGTGTTCGCGCGCACCTCTCGGCGCGGGCCGCTGCGCGGCATCGCACGCGCGCTGGCCATCGCGTGGGCGACGCTTCCCTCGCTCGCCGAGGGCGCGCGGGCGGTGCGGTTCGCGCAGCGGCTGCGCGGGGAGCGCGGCGGCGCACGGATGCTGCTGCCGCTGCTGGAGCGCACGCTCGAGCGCGCCGGAAACGTGGCGGCGGCGCTCGAGCTGCGCGGCTTCGCCGGCCGCGGCCTCGACGGCGACTGCCTCGCACCCGTCGAGGCACGCGACGTGTCGATCGGCCACGGCCGGCGACCGGGGGGTGCCGCTGCGGATGCCGCGCTCGCGGCGGGCGCCGACGACCAGGCGGTCGGGCGCCTAAGCCTTCCCCCGTCTCTCACCCTGGCGGCCGGCACGCTGACGCTCGTGGCCGGCCCCACCGGTTCGGGCAAGTCCACCCTCCTCCGCGGCGTCTCGGGACTTCACTCGCACGCCGACGGCGGCTGGATCGCCGGAATCCTGCGGGTGGTCGGCCACGAGCGCGCCGCCGTGCCCCCGCGCGACCTCGCCCGACGGGTCGGCGTCGTGCTGCAGCATCCGCGCGAGGCGTTCGCCACGGAACGCGTCCGCGATGAGATCGGCCTCGCGCTGGAGCTGCGAGGCGTCGCACCGGTGATCGTCGCAGACCGCGTGGCCGAAGTGGCGAAGCGCGTCGGGGTGATCGGGCTGCTCGACCGCCCGACGCGCGGGCTGTCGGCCGGTGAGGCGACGCTGGTGGCGATCGCCGCTGCGATCGTCGAGCACCCGATCCTGCTCCTGGTCGACGAGCCTCTGGCCGACCTCGATGCGGCCGCCCGCGTGCGGATCGCTCGTCTGCTCGACGCGCTCGCGCACGAGGCGGGCATGTGCGTCGTCGTCGCCGAGCACCGGGTCGAGGCGCTGGCCGCGGTCGCCGACAGCGTGCTCCGCCTCGACGACGGCGCGGTCGCGGTGGTCGAACCGGGGTCGCTTCCGGCTTCGAGGAGCGCCGCACAGCCGCGGGGCAGACCGTGCGCGCCGGGTTGGCCGGGGACGCGCTCCGAACCGGACGACGCGACAACCGGGCTGGGACGCCGCGGCGCCGGACGCTCGTCCGATGTCGTTCTGACCGCCCGCGGCATCACCGTCGCGCACGGCGACACGGTCGCGGTGGCGGGCGTCGACCTCGAGCTCGCGGCGGGCGAGGTCGTCGCCCTGACGGGGGCGAACGGCGCCGGCAAGTCGAGCTTGCTGGCGGCCCTCGCGCTGCCCGCGCGCAGCGCGGACGTGACGGCTGCCGGGCGGGTCGCGCTCGTTCCCGATGCGTCCGACGACCTCTTCACGTCCGACACGGTCGCGGCCGAGTGCCGACGCGCCGACCGGCGCGCGGCCCGAGCCGGCCGCGCGCCCCGCAGTGGCGGCGGCCTCCCCGAGGAGATCCGCAGAACAGCGGACCCTCGGGGCCGCAGCGCTCCGCTGTTACGCAGATCTCCTCGCATCGGCCGGCCCGAGGGCTCCGCGGCGACCGCGCGCGTGCTCGCCGGCTTCCTGGGTCTGGACCCTGACGGCCCGGCGTTCGCGGCCCGTCTGGCTCGGCATCCTCGCGACCTCTCCGCCGGAGAGCGGCGCTGCCTGGCGATCGCGATCCAGCTGGCGGGTGCGCCGCGCGCGCTGCTCGTCGACGAGCCCACGCGCGGGCTCGACCCGGCGGCGCGCGAACTCGTGTGGGCGGCGCTCGCCTCGCTTGCCGACGCTGGGACGGCGGTGCTCATCGCCTCGCACGAGCCGGCCTTCACGGGTCGCGCCGACCGCGAGCTCGCGATGCGCTCCGGGTCGCTGGCGCCCGTTCACCCGCCGAAGCCCGGCGGAGTCCCGGCGCACACGTCCGCCCCTCCCACGACCTCGGCGCTCGGGATTCCGTCTGCACACGCGGCGACCGCGGCCCGACCCCGGGAGTCCGCGGCGCCGAACGCCGCCGTCGCCGCCCAGACTGGATCCCGAACACCGCCACCGCGTCGCCGACCCGGGCTCGGCTCGCTCGCCCTGGCGGCGGCGAATCTGGTCGCGCTCGGTGCGTTCTGCTGGCCGCTCGTCGCGACCGCCGTGCCCGAGCAGGCCCATGCCGCCGTGCCGGTCGCCGCGTTCGCGCTGATCCCCTTGGCGGCGCTCGTGGTTGTGGCGACCCTCGACGGCACGGTGCGGTCGGCGCACCTGCTCGCGCTCCTCGGCACGCTCGCCGCCATCGGCGCCGCGGTGCGCATCGCCGGCACCGGCGTGGGCGGAGTCGAGGCGGTCTTCATCCTGCTGATCCTGGCGGGGCGCGCGTACGGCGCACGGTTCGGCATGCTGCTCGGCATGGCCACGATCGCGCTGTCGACGGTCGTCACAGGCACGTTCGGCCCCTGGACGCCGTTCCAGATGTTCGCGTGCGCGTGGGTGGGCGCGGTCGCTGGCGTCCTCCCCCGGCGCATGTCACGTCTCGGCGAGATCGCGATGCTCTGCACCTACGGCGTCGTCGCGTCGTACCTCTTCGGGTTGCTGATGAACCTCTGGTACTGGCCCTTCGCCGTGGGCTACGGCACCGGGATCTCGTACGACGGCGGCGCACCCTTCGGCGTCAACCTCTCGAGCTTCGTGGTCTACTCGCTCGTGACCTCGACCCTCAGCTGGGACACCCTGCGCGCCATCACGACCGTCATCGGGCTGGTGGTCGTCGGACGACCCATCCTCGCGGCGCTGCGGCGCACAAAGCCCCTCACCTCGCCTGCTCCCGCGCCCGCGGCGGTGGCGCGTCAGCCCGCGCACGCCGTACAGTGACGAGCGATCCGACGCGAAGGGCGCCATGACCTCCCCCACCGTGCTGCCGGCCGCGACCGTTCCGCTCGTCGGCCACTTCGTGCCCGAGATCCTCTCGCTTGCCCGGCGCGGGCTGCTGTGGGCGGCGCTCTACGGCGCCTTCACGCACGCATCGCGGGGCGGCTGCACCACGACGGCCGAGGCGGCGACGACGTGCTACAACGCCACCCTGCATCCGTCCTCCGTCGTGTGGCTCGCCATGAGCATCGTCTTCGTCGTGTCGGTCGGCCGCGCCGCGAAGGCGACCACCGCGGCCGCCATCACGCGCATCCTCTCCCGCGCCGCCGCGGCGATGTGGGTGATCCCTCTGCTCGCCGCGGTGCTCGGCATCGCGACCTTCCTCACGGCCGCGCCCGACGCGTGGCTGCACGGCACGCCGCCGCCGCACATCTCGGTCGAGATCACGACGGGATGACGGATGCCGCGGCCCCCGGCATCCGCTCCCCTCAACTCCCGACGTGGAACGTGCCGATCTGCGTGACGCCGTCGGATTCGTAGACCGGGATGTCCCAGCCGTCGAGGTAGGCCTCGTCGCGCTGCGCCTGGAGTTCGAGCGCCTCCTCGGGCGTACGTGGGTCGTCAGGATGGTCGGGGCTGAACGCGTGCAGCTCACTGGCCCGCACGTAGCCCTCGACGACGGAACCGTCCGGGGCGGTGCCTGCGACGCGGACGAGATCAGGGAGTCCGTCGGGGCCGCCCTCCGCGCCGAACGTCGCGCCGCGGTCGTTCACCCCGAGGTGCGTGGGCACGTGGGTCACATACTGCAGCGTCACGGTCGCGGCGAAGCCCCCCGTCGGCGTGACGTGGAGGGCATCGATGGTCGCGTCGAGCGGGTGATCGAACCACGACACCGCGGCCGGCCCGTCGAGATCGGACGCCCCCACCGACCACAGCGGGTTGTTGCCGCCGGCATCCGTCCCCAGGCTCAGCTGGCCGGCGGCGAGCGCGGCGATCGTCACGCGGACGTGGGTGGCGGCCTTCGGCCGGTCGTCGAGCGGGATGGTTCCGGGCGACGAGATCTCGTACGCCTGCGGAGACCCGAGGCTCGAGATGACCGGGCTGCCCGGCGTCGTCCCGGGCGGAGCGGCGATCGCCTCACCGAGGTCGGGGACCGGCCGGCCCGCCGGCGTCGCAGGTGCCTCGGCGGTGAACGCCCCGGTCGCCGCGAACGCCGCGGTCGACAGGCCCGCGCCGCCGACCGCGCCGGCGAGCACGAGGGCGGTGAGGGTCAGCATCCGTCGACGCCGCGTGGGACGGGTCGTTGCGCGCTCGACCAGCAGCTCGCGGATCGCGCGGGAGCGCTCGGGGGTGAAGGACGCGGTCATGGCGTGCCTCCTTCGGTGAGGGCGGCCACGTTGGCGGCCTGATCGAGTCTGGTGCGCAGCCGCGAGAGCCGCATCTTCGCGGCGGACTCGCTGATGCCGACGGCCTGCGCGGCTTCGCGGATCGTGAACCCCTCGACGGCGGTGAGCATCGCGAGGTCGCGGTCGGCCGGGCGGGTGGCCGCCATCACGTCGCGGACGAGCCGGGTGCGGGTGGAGTCCCGCTCGGCGACGAGGTCGGCGGGGTCGGGCGCGGCCTCCGGCAGCGGCAGCCGGTCGAGCAGCGCGCGGTAGCGGCGCCGCGCGCGGACGGCGTTGCGCCGGACGTTCTGCGCCGTCACGAGCAGCCACGGCAGCACGGAGCCGTCGACGAACCGCACGCGGTCGCGCTTGCGCCACAGCTCGAGGAACACGACGGCCGTGAGGTCTTCGGACTCGGTCGGCGGTGTCCCCGCGCCGAGCA
This sequence comes from Microbacterium hibisci, assembly GCF_015278255.1. GTDB lineage: Bacteria > Actinomycetota > Actinomycetes > Actinomycetales > Microbacteriaceae > Microbacterium > Microbacterium hibisci. The sequence goes on along the minus strand of NZ_JADIJC010000002.1, from coordinate 408,021 downwards.
GATGACGGAACACGCGGTCGCGGTGGCGATCCCACACCGAGCCGAAGGCCCGCGCCTCTCCGGCCAGCACCCGCGCCCAGATCGCCTGGTCGGTCACGTCCTCCACACTTCATAGTGTCCGGAGCCGGGCGAAAGGTCACACCGGCGTTCCCACGCCGCCCGCGCGCGGGGGCGAGCGAGGGCTCAGACGGAGAAGTACTTCGCCTCGGGGTGGTGGAACACGAACGCGTCGGTGGACTGCTCGGGGTGCAGCTGCAGCTCATCGCTGAGCTCGACGCCCATCCGCTCGGGGCGGAGCAGCTCGACGACCTTGCGGCGGTCCTCCATGTCGGGGCACGCGGGGTAGCCGAGCGAGAAGCGCGCGCCGCGGTACTCGAGCTTGAACAGGCCCGCGGTGTCGCTCGGGTCCTCGGCCGAAAATCCGAGCTCCGAGCGGATGCGCGCGTGCCAGAACTCGGCGAGCGCCTCGGTCAGCTGCATCACGAGGCCGTTGAGCTCGTAGTAGTCGCGATACCGGTCCTCCGCGAAGAGCTTCGCGGTGACGCTGTCGATATGAGCACCCGCGGTCACGAGCTGCACGGGCAGCACATCGACCGCGCCGGACTCGCTGGAGCGGACGAAGTCGGCCAGGCACAGATGGCGGTCGCGCCGCTGCCGCGGGAAGTGGAAGCGCAGACGGTCGGCGCCGAGTGTGCCGCCCGAGCCGCCGTCCGGAGCGAGGAGCCCCGCGGCGCCGAGCACGCCGGCAGGGTCGTCGCCGTGGTGGAGCACCACGACGTCGTCACCCTCGGACACGACCGGGAAGTAGCCGTAGGCGACCGACGCGTCGAGCATGCCCTCGCCGAGGATGCGGTCGAGCCAGTACCGCAGGCGCGGGCGCCCCTCGGTGTCGACCAGCTGCTCGTATGTGGCGCCGTCATCGCCGCGGCCGGGCTTGAGCCCCCACTGCCCCATGAATGTCGCCCGCTCGTCGAGGAACGCGGCGTAGTCGTGCAGCGCGATGCCGCGGACGATGCGCGTGCCCCAGAACGGCGGGGCGGGGACGGCATTGTCGGATGCCACGTCAGAGCGTGCCGGCATGGCTTCGGGCTCGGTCAGCGTGAGCTTGGAGCCTGCCGCGTGCCGGCGCTTCTTCAGGGCGGGCAGGCCGACGGAGGCCGGGTCGGCGCCGCGGGCGATCTTCACCAGCGGGTCCATGAGCGCCAGACCCTCGAACGCGTCGCGCGCATAGCGCACCTCGCCGTCGAACAGCGAGGCGAGGTCGTCCTCGACGTAGGCGCGCGTGAGCGCCGCACCGCCGAGGATCACCGGCCACCTCGTCCCGAGGCCGCGCGAGGTGAGCTCCTCGAGGTTCTCCTTCATCACGACCGTCGACTTCACCAGCAGGCCCGACATGCCGATCACGTCGGCGTCGTGCTCCTCGGCGGCGGCGATGATGTCGGCGATGGGCTGCTTGATGCCGAGGTTGATGACGTCGTACCCGTTGTTGGTCAGGATGATGTCGACGAGGTTCTTGCCGATGTCGTGCACGTCTCCACGGACCGTCGCGAGCACGATGCGGCCCTTGCCCGAGGCATCCGACTTCTCCATGTGAGGCTCGAGCAGGGCGACCGCGTTCTTCATGACCTCGGCCGACTGCAGCACGAACGGCAGCTGCATCTCGCCGGCGCCGAAACGCTCGCCGACGATCTTCATTCCCTCGAGCAGGTGGTCGTTGATGATCTGCAGCGGCGCGAGCCCGCCCTCGCGCGCGAGATCCAGGTCGGCCTCGAGACCCTTGCCCTCGCCGTCGATGATGCGACGCTCGAGCCGCTGGCCGACGGGGAGCGCCGCGAGCTCGGCGGCGCGCTGATTGCGCAGAGCCGCCGTGTCGACGCCGGCGAAGAGGTCGAGCATGCGAGCGAGCGGATCGTAGGTGACGTTGCCGTCGCCGTCGTACTCGCGGCGGTCCCACACGAGGTCGAGGGCGACCTTGCGCTGCTCCTCGGAGATCGACGCCAGCGGCACGATCTTCGCTGCGTCGATGATGCCCGAGGTGAGGCCCGCCTCCACGGCCTCGTGCATGAACGCCGAGTTGAGCACGCTGCGGGCGGCCGGGTTGAGGCCGAACGACACGTTCGAGACGCCGAGGGTCGTGTTGACGCCGGGATACTTGGCGTTGATCTGCCTGATCGCCTCGATGGTCTCGATGGCGTCGCGGCGGGTCTCCTCCTGACCGGTGGCGATCGGGAACGTCAGGCAGTCGACGATGATGTCGCTCACCCGCAGGCCCCACTCGCCGACGAGCTCGTCGATGAGGCGCGAGGCGATGGCGACCTTGCCCTCGGTGGTGCGCGCCTGGCCGTGCTCGTCGATCGTGAGGGCGACGACCGCGGTGCCGTGCTCCTTCACGAGCGGCATGATGCGGCCGAAGCGCGAGGTCGGGCCGTCGCCGTCCTCGTAGTTGACCGAGTTCACGACGGGGCGTCCGCCGATGAGCTCGAGCCCGGCGGCGATGACGGCGGGCTCGGTCGAGTCGACCACGAGCGGCAGCGTCGAGGCGCTGGCGAAGCGCGAGACGACCTCGCGGATGTCGGCGACGCCGTCGCGGCCGACGTAGTCGACGCACACGTCGAGCAGGTGCGCGCCGACGCGGATCTGGTCGCGGGCGATCTCGACGCAGTCGTCCCAGCGCTCCTCGAGCATCGCCTCGCGGAACGCCTTCGAGCCGTTCGCGTTGGTGCGCTCGCCGATCGCCAGGTGCGAGGCATCCTGGCGGAACGACACGTGCTGGTAGAGCGAGGCGACACCCGGATCCTCGGTCGTTGAGCGAGCGAGAAACGAGCGAGACGAGACGCCCCGGACGTCCGAGAGAGCCTCAGCGCGTTTGGTCTCGCTTCGCTCGCTCGACGACCGGACATCGGTCAGGCGCTCGACGACCGCGGCGAGGTGCTCGGGCGTCGTGCCGCAGCATCCGCCCACCAGCCCCAGGCCGAACTCGCGCACGAACTGCTCGTGCGCGGTCGCCAGCTCGACCGGTGTGAGCGGGTAGTGCGCGCCGTTCGCACCCAGCACGGGCAGGCCGGCGTTGGGCATGCACGCGATCGGCACGCTCGCATGCTTCGAGAGGTGACGCAGATGCTCGCTCATCTCGGCGGGGCCGGTGGCGCAGTTGAGGCCGATCGCGTCGACTCCGAGCGGTTCGATCGCGGTGAGCGCCGCGCCGATCTCGGACCCCATGAGCATGGTGCCGGTGGTCTCGACGGTCACCTCGACGAAGATCGGCAGACGGATGCCGCGGCTCACGATCGCCTGACGGCAGCCGTTGATCGCGGCCTTGGTCTGGAGCAGGTCCTGGCTCGTCTCGACCAGGAACGCGTCGGCGCCGCCGTCGATCAGCCCCTCGGCCTGGAGCGCGAAGGTCTGCTTGAGGTTGTCGTAGGTGGTGTGGCCGAGACTCGGGAGCTTCGTGCCGGGTCCCATCGACCCGAGTACCCAGCGCACCCGGCCGTCTGCGGCTTCGGCGGCCTCGACGCGCTCACGCGCGATGCGGGCACCCTTCTCGGCGAGCTCGGCGATGCGGTCGACGATGCCGTAGTCGTCGAGGTTCGACCAGTTCGCGCCGAAGGTGTTCGTCTCGACGGCGTCGACGCCGACCGCGAGGTAGGCGTCGTGGATCTCTCCGACGACGTCCGGTCGCGACACGTTGAGGATCTCGTTGCAGCCCTCGAGACCCTGGAAGTCGCCGTCGATCGACAGGTCGTAGCGCTGCAGCATCGTGCCCATCGCGCCGTCGGCGATGATCACGCGCTCCCGGAGGCCGTCGAGCAGCTGCTGCGAGCGCTCCGGGCGCGGTACGCCGTCGATGTCGAGGGCGAACCGGGGTGCGGGCGGTGCTGCGGTCACCCTGTGATTTTAGTTCGCGGGCGGGCGGTGTTCCCTTTCGTGACGGATGCCGCGACCCGGCGCGCGCCCCGGCCCCCGGCATCCGTCCCCTCCTGTCGCCCGGCCGGCAGCCGGCGTCGGCCGATGCGCGGCGGGTGGGTCAGGCGTTCTTGGCGTCGCGCCAGCGCAGCCACGACCGGATGAGGTCGTAGTCCCAGTCGGGGCCGTGGAAGCCGAGGGTGAAGAGGCGCACGCCCGCGGCATGCAGCTCGTCGGCGAAGCCTTCGTCGCGGCCGTGCAGCTCGTTGGAGATCACGAGGTTCGAGGTGTCGCGCTGCTCGCGGTCGGCCCAGCGCTCGATGACCTCGAGCTTGTGCGGCAGCTGGTCGGGGCGGACGAAGCTGTGCCACATGTCGGCGTGCCGCGCGACGAGGCGCAGCGTCTTCTGCTCGCCCGAGCCGCCGATCATCACCGGGATGTCACGCGTCGGCGCCGGATTGAGCTTCTGCCAGCGCGCCTCGATGCGCTCGAGGCCGGCGGCGAGGTCGTCCAGTCGCGAGCCGGCGGTGCCGAACTCGTAGCCGTACTCCTCGTAGTCGCGGGCGAACCAGCCCGAGCCGGTGGCGAAGATGAAGCGGCCGACGCCGTCCTTCGCCGAGATGTGGTCGATGGTGCGGGCCATGTCGGCCTGCAGGTCGGGGTTGCGGTAGCTGTTGCAGTTGACGAGCGCCCCGAACTCGACGCGCTCGGTCTGCTCGGCCCACGCGGCGAGCATCGTCCACGACTCGAAGTGCAGGCCCTCGGGGTCGCCCGTGAGCGGGAAGAAGTGGTCCCAGTTGAACAGGACGTCGACGCCCATCTCCTCGAGGCGAAGCACCGCGTCGCGGAACGAGGCGTAGGGGGCGTGCTGGGGCTGCAGCTGCACGCCGAGGCGCACAGGAGTATCGAGGAGGGGCATGGGGAAAGACTAGGGCCGCCGCGAGGGGGTGGTCCTCGTTCGAGGCAATGAGCCGAGATGCGGACCGGAAAGCCCGTTCCGGTCCGCATCTCGGCGCTGGCCCTCGATTGAGGACGCGCGTCACAGCCGACGCGCGCGCACCGCCTTGAGCGAGGCATCCACCGTGTCCCAGATCGCGACGCCCGCGAACACGAACCCGAGGACCACCGAGACGATCGCGCCGACCTCCGCGCCGCCGTCGGGGATGATCGTCGGGAAGAACGCGGGGTTGATCAGGCGTCCCTCGAACAGCAGCCACAGCGCCGGCACCGCGATGACGAGGTTCAGGATGCCGTTGGCCACGGCGAGACCGATCGTCCACCGACCGACCGCGTAGACCACGATCGCGAGCACCGCCTCGAGCGCCATCACCGCGAAGAGCGCGAGAATCCACCCCGGCCACAGCGCCGGGTCGAGGAACGACAGACCCGGGTCGGTCGGCACGAAGCCGACGAACAGGTCCCACAGCACGACGCCCACCATGATCGCGAGGAACGCCAGCGACGTGATCATGTCGCCGAGGCCGGCTCCGCGCTGACGCGGCTCGGGCAGCTGGTCGGGCGACCAGCGAGAGCCGTTGAGAGTGTCCTGTCCGCTGCGCTCGAGGACCACGAACACGAGCGTCGTCCAGAACGCCAGGTGCACCACGACCGACAGCAGGACCGGCACCACGGTGCCGACGATCTCGCCGAACGACTGGCCGTCGAGCACCAGCGCGAGCGACAGGCCGCAGGCGACGCAGGCGGGGACGATGGAGAGAAGCAGCTTCAGCAGCCGCCACCAGTCGAGGAAGTACTTCGGCCCGACCAGCCACAGCGGGCGATCGGCGTACTGCGCGGCGAGCTTGTCGGGGTCGCCGAGGTCGGTGAGCACCGCGCGCTCCGCCGAGGCGGGGTCTTCGCCTTCGGCGATGCGCGCCTCGATCTGATCGTCGATGGAGCCGCGCAGCTCGGCGGCGAGGTCGGGCCGCTGGTTCTCGGGGATACTCCGGGTCGCGGCGTCGACGTAGCGGTCGGTGAGGGTGGCGGGGGTCGTGGTGTGCATGTCAGTTCTCCTGAGGAAGGTCGTCGATCGCCGACGCGATCGCGCGGAAGTCGTCGGTGAGAGCGGACGCCAGGCGCGAGCCGGCGGCGCTGGTGCGGTAGAACTTGCGCGGACGGGACTCGTCGGTGTTCCACTCGCTCGTGAGGTACCCCTGCTTCTCCAAGCGGCGCAGCAGCGGGTAGAGGGTGTTGGCGTCGGTGGGGAAGCCGCGCTCCCCCAGCTCTTCGAGGAGCCCGTAGCCGTACCCCGGCGTCTCGAGCAGCCGCAGGCAGGCGAGCACCACGGTGCCGCGGCGCAGCTCCTGCAGGTGCGTCTCGAGGATCTCGGTCTCTGTCATGTCTCACACCATACTGTGTGCCACACACCATCGTCAAGAACACAATGTTCTCTGAGGATCGCGCCCAGGCGATGTGACGGGCCAGGATGGAGGACGTGATCAGCAGCCCGCTCCCCCCGCTCGATGAGATCCTCGCGACCGCGCGCGTGGTGGCACTGCCGTTGGCCACGCGGTTCCGGGGCGTCGACGTCCGTGAGGCCCTCCTCTTCGAGGGCCCGGAGGGCTGGGCCGAGTTCTCGCCGTTCACGGAATACGGCGACGAGGAGGCATCGACGTGGCTGGCGGCGGCGATCGAGGATGCACGGATGCCGCGACCCGCGGCCCTGCGTGAACGCGTCGGCGTCAACGCGACGGTGCCCGCGGTGGCTGCGGCATCCGTTTCCGGAGTCCTCGCCCGCTTCGACGGCTGCCGCACCGCGAAGGTCAAGGTGGCGGAGCCGGGCCAGGTGCTCGCCGACGACGTGGCGCGGGTGCGCGCGGTACGCGAGGCGATGGGGCCGGAGGGGCGCGTGCGGATCGACGCCAACGGCGCGTGGAACGTCGACGAGGCCGAGCGCGCGCTGCACGCGCTCGCGGAGTTCGACCTCGAGTACGCCGAGCAGCCGTGCGCGAGCGTCGACGAGCTCGCCGAGCTGCGCCGTCGCGTGAAGTACATGGGCATCCCGATCGCCGCCGACGAGAGCGTGCGCAAGGCGACCGACCCGCTCGCGGTCGCGCGCGCGGGCGCCGCCGACCTGCTCGTCATCAAGGCGCAGCCGCTCGGCGGCGTGCGCCGGGCCCTCGAGATCGTCGCCGCGGCCGGCCTGCCGGCGGTCGTGTCGAGCGCGCTCGACACCTCGGTGGGCCTGTCGATGGGCGTGGCACTGGCCGCCGCGCTCCCCGAGCTCGACTACGACTGCGGCCTCGGCACCGCCTCGCTGTTCACCGCCGACGTCGTGGATCCGCCGCTCGCGCCGCGGACGGGCGCCCTGCCGACGGGGCGCGTGACCCCCGACCCGGGGCTGCTCGACGCGCACGCGGCACCCGCCGACCGCCGCCAGTGGTGGCTCGACCGCCTCGCGCGGTGCCACGCCGTGCTGGATTCTCAGCGCTGACCACGCGACGGCGTCAACCCGCATGACGCGACATGTCGCCCTGTGACATGCCGTTGCCCAGGGTGACACGCACACGCTCACCGCCTCGGGGCGTCCTCGTACGGTCGCTGCATCCGGCCCATCCGCCGGATCAAGCACCGGAAGGGACGGCGACATGGCACACAAGAAGAAGCTCCGCATCGGTCTGGCCGCATACGGCACGGGCTGGGACCTGCGCGCGTGGAGACTGCCCGAGGCGAACAGTCAGGGGCTCATCGATCCGAGCGTCATCATCGACATCGCACGCATCGCCGAGCGCGGGAAGCTGGACTACATCTTCGCCGGCTCCGCTCTGAGCGCGGAGCCCGATGCGCTCCAGCGGATCCACCGCTGGGACAGCGCGGTCTTCGCGGGGTACGCCGCCGCGATCACCCGCAACGTCGGATTCCTGGTCTCGGTCAACTCGTCCTTCGAGCACCCCTACCTCGTCGCGCGGCAGATCGCCACGCTGGACAACTTCTCGCAGGGGCGCGCTGCGCTCAACGTCGTCTTCGGCATCGACCGCGCCGGCCGTCCGGACCTCAACTTCGGAAAGACGCTGGTTCCGGACGACGACACCAAGTACGCGCGAGCACGCGAGTTCACGGTGGTGCTCAACCAGCTGCTGCACAGCTGGGACCGGGACTTCGTGCTGGATGACAAGGCGAACGGGGTGCTGGTGCGACCGGACTCGTGGCGTCGCATCGACTTCTCCGGCGAGTTCTTCGAGGTGCGCGGACCCCTCAACGCCCCGCCGCCCGTGCAGAAGCAGATACCCAACGTGCACGTGGGCACCTCCGACGCGTCGCTCGCCTACGGCGCCGACCTCGCTCAGGTCCGCTTCTCCCCGTACTTCGGGCTCGAGGAGGGCCGAGAAGAGTATCGGCGCCTCAAGTCGCTCGTCGCCGCCCGAGGACGCGATCCCGAGACGTTCAAGATCATCCCCGGCGTGACGTTCTACGTGGGCGGCACCCTGCGGGAGGCGCGCGAGAAGTTCCGCGAGATCGAGCGGTTCCAGGTGACGACCCAGATTCCGGCCGCGTACTCGCGAGCCTTCGGGGTCGACCTCGCCGGCGTGAGCGAGGACGAGAAGGTGCTGAACGTCCTCAGCATCGACGACGTGGGTCCCGACAGCCTCACGCAGCTCGTCGAGGAAGATGCGCGCGGCCGGCACCGCGAGGGCCAGCCCCGTCAGAACGGCGACGACCGGACGTGGCTGCGGGAGGTCGTCTTCGACACCCTGGGTGACGAAGACCTGACTCTCGGCGAGCTGTACCGGTTCACCCTCAACCATCGGTACGCGCAGGGCGCACTCGTGGGAGACGCGCAGAAGATCTCGAACTGGCTCGAGACCCACCTCGAGGCGGAGGCACTCGACGGCGTGCAGCTCTTCCCGCCGTATCACCGAGGCCCGGCCGATGCCTTCGTCGACCTCGTGATCCCCGAGCTGCAGCGGCGAGGCATCTTCCGCACCGAGTACGAGTCGACCACGCTCGAGGGCAATCTCGGCACGACGCCCGACGACGTGGATCCGCGTCTCACGGCAGCGGACGCCGCCGCCGAGCGCGTCGGCGGCTGAGCGGCGTCCCATGACCAGCGTCCTCGAACGGCCGGGACAGCCGTCGGGCGTCGCCGGGGTGACCCTGCCCGTGGCGTCCGACGTGCTGGCCGCGCCATCGCCCCGACGACGAGTCCGGCGTCGCCGGGCCCCTCGCGAGCGGCGGGTCGCCGCCGCGATCCTCACCTGCCAGGTGGCTCTTCTCGCCGGGATCGTCCTGACCGCTCAGTACGTGGTGGATGCCGGGATCGTGGCGCCGATCTACCTCGCGTCGCCGTCGCAGATCATCCAGCAGTTCCCGGTGCTCGTGACCGAGCAGGACCTGTTCTTCCATACCGGGCTGACGCTGTACGCGGGCGTCGTCGGCACGACGCTCGGCATCGTCGTCGGCATCGCGCTCGGAGTCTGGTTCGGCCTGTCGAGCATCGCCGGCCGCTTCTTCAGCCCGTACGTCAGCGCACTCTATGCCATCCCCAAGGTGACGATCATCCCCCTGCTCACGCTCTACCTGGGCATCGGCGTCGACCACAAGATCGCGGTCGTCTTCCTCTTCTCGGTCTTCCTGCCGATGTTCTCGACGATCGCCGGGATCAAGCAGGTCGACCCGCGCCATGTCAAGGTCGCGCAGGCCAACGGGGCGTCTCGACGGCAGATCGTGTTCAAGGTGATCCTGCCCTCGGCGTCCACGTCGATCTTCACTGCCGTGCGGCTCGAGGGTGCGGGGATCCTCGTCGGAACGCTGTTCGCGGAGATCGTCGCTTCGACGGGCGGGCTCGGCTACCTCTTCAACCGGGCGACCGGGCTCTACGACACCCCGAGCCTGTTCGCCCTCGTCCTCTACGTCACGGTCTTCGCCGTCGCCATCATCGGGCTCGTGAACCTCCTCGAGCGCAAGGTGCTGCTGCGGTGGAAGTACGCGTGAGACCCACACACCCACACACCAAGGAGACCTCATGAACACCCTGCACCGCCCGACCCTTCGCACGGGCACGGCCGCGCCACTCGCCGCGCTGGTCGCACTGCTCGCGCTCAGCGGCTGCGCCGCCCCGGCGGCTGAAGCCCAAGATCCCGCCGGGACCGCGTCCGAGCTGACCACGATCCGGCTGCCGGACTCCACGAGCTACACCCAGCTCCCCCTCGTCTACGCCGAGGAGAACGGCTTCTTCGAGGAGGAGGGGCTGCAGGTCGAATGGGTCCAGACCAGCGACGCGGTGGTCTCGGCGGGCGCGGGCGACATCACCTTCGCGTTCGGTCCGACGACGTCGCACCTGCGTGCTGCGGCGAACGGGGCGCCCATCAAGATCGTCGGAGCGGGCTTCCGCAGCAAGGGCCCGTTCTGGCTCATCGCCCGCGAAGGCATCGAGACGGTCGAGGAACTGGAGGGGAAGACTGTCGGCATCGGCGTCGCCGGGTCGGGTCTGGAGACCTACGCGATCAAGATCCTGGACGCGCACGGCATCTCGGCGGACGACGTCACCCTGGTCGAGTCGGGTGTGCAGGAGACCGCCTACGGCGCCCTCAGCACGGGGCAGGTCGACGCCACGATCATCCACCAGCCGTTCGCGGCGCTCGGCGAACTCGAGGGCAAGTCGGTGACGCTCGCGCGCGGATGGGAGTACCTGCCGACCTATCAGACCGGTGATCTGATCGCCGGGGACGTGACGATCGCGAACGAGCCTGAAGTGCTCGAAGCCGGACTGCGCGTCTATTACCGCGCGTACGAGTACGCCAAGGCGAACTACGACGACTACATCCCCTGGCTCCAGGAGAAGCTGTCGACGATCGATCCGGAGGCGGTGCGCCAGGCGATCGAGCTCGAGGACGTGATCTGGGAGGGCAACGCCGCGATCGACCTCGAGGCGATCGAGGAGAGTCAGCGCATCGAGATCGAGGTCGGGCATCAGGACGACTACTACGACGCCGAGAAGTACATCGATCTGAGCCACGTCCCGGAGGAGTACGTGTACGACTTCGTGTATCCCGACCCCAAGACGGCCGACGCGGAGGCCGGCGAGTGACGGCGTCTCCCGTCTTCGACGTGGCGGGCGTGTCCCGGGTGTACCCGGGCACGCCCCCCACGCTCGCACTCGACGACATCGACCTCGAGGTTCGCGACGGCGAGTTCCTCGTGCTGCTCGGCCCGAGCGGATGCGGCAAGAGCACGCTCCTCGAGCTGCTCGCCGGTCTCCAGTCTGCGGATGCGGGCACCATCCGGTATCGTGGCGCGCCGCTCGCGGGACCCAGCGCGGAGCTCGGCGTGGTCTTCCAGGATCCCGCGCTCTATCCGTGGCGTACCGTCGCGCGCAACGTCGGTCTCGGTCTGGAACTGCGCCGCGGCGGGCGGAGCGAGCGCCGCGCGCGTGTGCTCGCCGAGCTCGACCGCGTCGGCCTCGCCGCGTTCGGCGACCACTACCCGCACCAGCTCTCGGGCGGCATGAGGCAACGAGCCGGCATCGCGCGCGCTCTCGCGGGCGACCCGCGGGTCCTGCTGATGGACGAGCCGTTCGGAGCGGTCGACCACCTCACGCGGGTGCAGCTGCAGCAGGACCTGCTCCAGCTCTGGAGCGAGGATCGCCGCACGGTGGTCTTCGTCACCCACGACGTCGGCGAGGCGGTCTTCCTCGGCGACAGAGTCGTCCTCCTCTCGCCTCGCCCGGGGCGCGTCTTCCGCGAGTTCGACATCGCCGAGCCGCGGCCGCGACGCCGGGGCGAGCCGGGCCTGCTGTCGCGCGAGGCCGAGATCTACGACGCGCTTCGCGACCTCGACGCGGGACCGCTCGCCGCGGCCGACGTGTGACGCCTCAGCGTTCGACGGGGCGCCCGGAGTCGGCGCTCCACGCCGACCAGGATCCGACGTACAGTCCCGCGGGGATCCCCAGCGAGTGCAGGGCGAACACGGTCGCGGAGGCCGCCACGCCTCCGCCGCAGTAGGCGGCGACGGGCGCGTCGGGCGCGGCGCCCAGCGCTTCCGCCCACCGGCGCAGCTCCTCGTCGGGAAGAAGGCGTCCGTCGCGGAAGAGGGCCCCTCCCGGCGCATTCACCGCACCGGGGATGCGGCCGCGCTCGAAGGCGGATTCGGGGCGCGCGTCGATGAGGACCCCCTCCGACGCGACGTCACGGGCGCCGTCCGCATCGAGCGGCGGGACCGCCGACAGCGAGGGCTTCGCACCGACGACACCGGACGGCACTCCCCGCGCTGCTGCGGACGACGCAGGTCCGGAGCCGAGGCTCCCACCCGCCGCGACCCATGCGCCCCGCCCGCCGTCCAGGACCCGCACGTCGTCGATCCCCGCCCAGCGGAGCACGAACCACGCGCGCGTGGCGATCGTGCTGTCGGCGGGGGTCCTCGCCGCGACGATGACGCTGGTGCCGCGCCGGATCCCCCAGCGCGTCAACGTCGCGGCGAGCCGGTCGGGGTCGGGAAGCGGGAAGCGTCCGCCGTCGGGCGAGGGATCCCCCGCGAGGTCCGGCGTGAGCACCGCGACGTGGGCGCCCTCGATGCGCGCGGCGGACGGTTCGAGAGGCTCCCGCGACGCCTCGAGGAACACGCTGTCGAGGGCGCGCACGGCGTCCTGCGGGCTGATGAGGACAGAGGCACGGGCAGTGGGCGCGACGGTGACGGTCATGCCGGGGAGAGTAGCCGCATGTCCGCGCGACGCCGGCCGCCGTTGCCTCGCATTGCGGACAGTGACGTCGCGTTGCGGAGCGAGTCGCTCGAGCTGCCTCAGAAGAGCGAGCGGCCCTCGTCCAGGCGGCGGCGCACGTCGCGCAGCTGACGGCGCACCGGCGCCTCGCGCACGGCGATGGGCGCGAAGCGCATGAACCGCGCCAGCCGCCTGTTGAACCGGTCGAAAGCGCGGGCGTCGGCATCCGTCCACGACAGCTTCATCAGCGTGCGGAACGCCGGTCCGAGGTACCCCGCGACCAGGCGCTGCCGCAGCCGCAGAACGGGCGCGGGGATGCGGCGACCCAGGTACTCGAGCCGCACGATGCGCGAGAGGTAGTCGCGGGTGCGCTCGTCCATGGTCAGACCGGCGACCTCCGTGCTCCAATACGTCTCGAAGTCGTCGCGCGTCGCCGGCCACGACTCGGGCGGCAGCTGCAGCGTCGTGCCGAACACGCCGCCCTGGCGGTAGAAGCGCTCGCGGAACTCGCCCCGCAACGGACCGTGCACCCGTTCGTACGCGTGCTCGGCGCCGAGGTACAGGCACGCCGCCACCCAGAGCTGCAGGGCGGGGTCGAACGCGTCGTAGCCGACCGGATGCCCGGGCTCGGAGCGCACGTGCGCGTGCGAGGCGTTGGTCGCCCGGCGCATCGCGGCGCGCTCCTCGGCGCCGCCGAGCATCGTGACCGCGATGTAGGCCATCGTGGTGCGCGCGCGCCGCTTCGGGTTCTTGAAGAGGTTGCCCTCGTCGACCTTGCTCTCCATGACGCCGTAGGCGACGGCCGGCCGCGAGAGCTGCATGATCACATTCGATGTGCCCGCGGTCAGGATGAACCAGTTCACCGCCTGCCGCAGTGCGTCGTTCTCCATCGCGTCCAGCTGCTGTCGCCGCTGCGCCTTCGTCGTCGAGCCTCCGGCTTCGTCGCCCGTGGTCATGAACGCACCTTAGCGCAGCTTGTGAACCGTCGTTCACAAATCTTCGGTGGTGTGCGCGGGTGCGACGCCGTCAGTCGGCGATCGGGTCGACGAGCGCGGTGGCGAGGCGCGCGGTGCGCTCGTTGACGAGCCGGTGCGTCTCGGTGGCGCCGAGGCCCGACATGATGGCGAAGGCGGAGGCGTCCTCCCACGTCTGGAGGATGAGCCCGGCGAAGTCCGCCGCGGGAACGCGCAGCCGGAAGCCGTACGTGTGGGCGAGCTCCTCGATGAACGAGCCGACGCGCTCGACCATGCCGGCCTGCCACGCGAGGTAGGTCTGGGCGAGCCGCGGGTCGCGCATCGCGCGCGTGCGGATCTCGCTGGTCAGCAGGATCCCCTGCTTCTTCTCGAAGGCGACGTCGAGCAGCTGTCGCACGAGGGCGCCCGGCTCGACGTCCTCGCCACGAGCCTGCAGCAGGGCGACCCGCTCGGCGACCTCGTCGATCTTCTCGCCCGCGACCCGTTCGGTGAGGGCAAGCATGAGCTCGTCCTTGGTCTCGAAGTTCGAGTAGAACGCGCCGCGCGTGAACCCTGCGCGCTCGCAGATCGCTTCGACGGATGCCGCGTCCAGGCCGACCTCGGCGAACACCAGCGCGGCGGCGTCCAGCAGCTTCTGCCGGGTCGCCTCGCGCCGGGGCGATGTCACGGTCGTGTCGGTCAACGCTTCCTCCTTCGCCAGTCTCACACGCACTACTCAGTTTCGGGACCGCACCCCGCCATACGATACACTCATGTATCCGATACAGCGCTGTATCGAAAGAACCCGAACCACTCACCCGTAATCCGGAGGCGCTGTGTCGACCCTTCTGTATGCGCTCGGCCGCTGGACCTACCGCCACCCCTGGCGAGTCCTGGTCTCGTGGCTGCTGCTGCTGGGCGTCGCCCTCGGCTTCGCGATCCCCCACCTGGGCGGCACCGACAACTCGTTCTCGATCCCCGGCACCGAGGCGCAAGAGGGAATCGAGCTGCTCGACCGCAGCTTCCCGCAGGCCAGCGGCACCAGCGCGCAGCTGGTGATCGTCGCGGCCGACGGCGAGCAGATCGACGAGGATCCCTACGCCGGCGCGATCGGCGACACCGTCGCGCACCTCGAGGACCTCGACGGCGTCATCGCCGTGACCGACCCGTTCAACGAGATGGTCACCGGCATGGTGTCGGACGACGACTCCGCCGCGATCATCCGCCTGCAGTTCGACGGACAGGCGACCGACGTCTCGGACGCGACCAAGACCGGGCTCGAAGACGTCGCCGACGACCTCCGCGAGACCCTTCCCGAGGGCTCGCAGGTCGCCATGGGCGGCGACCTCTTCTCGACGTCGGTCCCCGCGCTCTCGATCATCGAGGCGGTCGGCGTGCTCATCGCCCTCTTCGTGCTGATCGTCACGTTCCGCTCGTTCGCGGTGGCGTGGTTCCCGCTCGTGTCCGCGCTGATCGGCGTCGGTCTCGCGATCGCCCTGATCTTCGTCGCCACCGCGTTCGTGTCGGTGTCGTCGACGACCCCCATGCTCGCGATCATGCTGGGGCTCGCGGTAGGCATCGACTACGCCCTCTTCATCGTCGCCCGACATCAGGACCAGGTGCGCACCGGCGTCGAACCCGAGGAGTCCGCAGCACGCGCCACGGGCACGGCCGGCTCGGCCGTCGTGTTCGCCGGCATCACGGTGCTCATCGCCCTCATCGGCCTCGGCTTCGCCGGCATCCCGTTCCTCACCACGATGGGCATCGCGGCGGCCGTCGCGGTGGCGATCGCCGTCGTCGTGGCCCTCACCCTGACCCCCGCCCTCCTGGGCTTCGCGAAGCACCGCGTCGCCGGCTGGGGCCACGGCCGCAAGGCCCGCGGCCTCCCCCTCGCCTCTCCCCGCCGCGCTGCCGCAGCCGCAGCTGCCTCGACCTCCTCGAAAGCCGCCACGTCGAGCAACCTGGCCGCCTCCTCCCCCCTGGACGGACCCGACGCCACGCACACCGACGGGCGCGCGGGAGCGCCGACCGAGGTCGCGAAAGCGCGCGAACTGCCAAGCAACCAAGGCGATCTCGAAACCGCCGGCCAGCCTCACCAGACCACGAAGCGGACCAATCGCTGGGTCCTGCTCGTCACCCGCCACCCCTGGATCACGACAATCGCGGTCGTGCTGACGCTCGGGGTGATGGCGATCCCCGCGGCGAGCCTCGCCCTCGCCCTCCCGAACGCGGGCCAGCAGCCCGAGTCGAGCCAGGCACGCCAGGCGTACGACCTCACCGCGGAGCACTTCGGCCCCGGCGCGAACGGCCCGCTCATCATGACGGGCACGATCGTGACGTCGACCGACCCGCTCGGCCTCATGGCCGACCTGGCCGACGAGATCGAGCAGGTCCCGGGCGTGAAGGAGGTCGCCCTCGCGACGCCGAACGAGACCGCCGACACGGGACTCGTCCAGATCGTTCCCGAGACCGCGCCGGACGACCCGGCGACCGCGCAGCTGGTGCGCGACCTGCGCGCGCTGGCGCCCGAGCTGAAGGACGAGTACGGCGTCGACCTCGTGGTGACCGGATTCACCGCCGTCGGCATCGACATCTCCGACCGGCTGGGTGCGGCGCTCCTGCCCTTCGGCGTGTTCGTCGTCGGCCTGTCGCTCGTGCTGCTGATGATCGTGTTCCGATCCGTGTGGGTGCCGATCAAGGCCGCGCTCGGCTACCTGCTCTCGGTGGCCGCGTCGTTCGGCGTGGTCGCCGCGGTGTTCGAGTGGGGCTGGGGCGCAGAACTCCTCCACGTCGACAAGACCGGACCCGTCATCAGCTTCATGCCCATCATCCTCATGGGCGTGCTCTTCGGCCTCGCGATGGACTACCAGGTGTTCCTCGTCAGCCGCATGCGCGAGGACTACGTCCACGCGCGCCGCGCGGCCGGCGCCCACGCGACGCGCAGCCGCCGCGACATCGCGATCGGTGCCGTCCGCTCGGGCTTCACCGCCTCGGCTCGCGTGGTCACGGCCGCCGCGATCATCATGTTCGCCGTCTTCGCCGCGTTCGTGCCCGAGGGCGACTCGTCCATCAAGCCCATCGCGCTGGGACTCGCCGTCGGCATCGCCGTCGATGCGTTCCTCGTGCGCATGACCCTCGTGCCCGCGGTCATGGCGCTGCTCGGCGACAAGGCGTGGTGGATGCCGCGCTGGCTCGAGCGGATCCTCCCCCACTTCGACATCGAGGGCGAGGCGGTCGAGCGCGAACTGTCGCTCGCCGACTGGCCCGAGCCGAACACGACCGCCGCGGTCGTCGGCCAGGGCGTCGCGGTGCGGGCCGACGGCGGCGGCTCGGTGGGGGAGGTCGTGCTCTTCGAGGACGCAAGCTTCCGGGTGGAGCCCGGTGGCACGCTCATCGCCACGGGCGACCCTCGCGCGACGCGTGCCTTCGCGCTCACGATGGCCGCCCGCGTCGCGCCGACCGACGGCCGGCTGCGCGTCGCCGGGCACCTGCTGCCCGAGCGCGCCGCCTGGGTGCGGGCTCATGTCGGCGTCGCCCTCCTCGGCGACGGCGACGATCGCGTGGCCGCGCTGCGACGGGCGCTCGCCGGCAAGGCGACGCTCGTCGTCATCGAAGGCGTCGACGCGCTCGACGCGGCCGAGCGCGATCAGGCGGCCGCGGTGCTGCGCGACGCGGCGAGCGCGCTGCGCGGGGTGGACGACACCGCCCGGCTGACGCTGATCGTGACCTCCCGCACCGAGAGCGCGTCGCTCGCGCTGCTCGCGGACGCCCACCGCACCGACGTGACGTCGATCGCGCTGCGCTCGGCGACCACTCAGACCACCACCACCGCAGAGGTGAACGCATGACCGCCCACTGGACCACCGCCCTCGAGCGCTCGCGCTCGCGCCGGCCCATCACCTGGCTCACGCTCATCGGCGTGCTGCTGCTCCCGGTCGTGATCGGCGGCATCCTCGTCGCCGCGCTCTACAACCCGGTCGAACGCCTCGACAACCTCACCGCCGCCATCGTGAACGACGACGAGCCGGTGACGATCGACGGACAGATGGTGCCGCTCGGCCGCCAGCTCACGGCGGGTCTGGTCGAGGGCTCGGACGACCTCGACAGCAACCTCAGCTGGACGCTGTCGAACGCGGAGGATGCCGAGGCCGGCCTCGCCGACGGCACCTACGCCGCCGTCATCACGATCCCCGAGAACTTCTCGGCCGCCGCGACGTCGACCCAGCCGGGCGAGGTGCCGGAGCAGGCGACGATCGAGGTCACGACTCCCCCCGACAGCCTGATCGTCGACGACGCCATCACGGCGCAGGTGGCCTCGGCGGCCGCGTCGACCATGGGCACCGAGCTGTCGACCGTCTACCTCGAGAACGTCTTCCTGGGCTTCACGACGCTCGGCGAACAGCTGGGCACCGCCGCCGACGGCGCGTCTCAGCTCGCCGACGGCGCGACCCAGGCCGCCGACGGCGCCTCGCAGCTGCCCGGCGGCATCTCGCAGCTCGCCGACGGCAGCTCGCAGCTCTCGAGCGGCGCGTCGCAGCTGGCGAGCGGCGCGGGCCAGGTCGCGGGCGGTGCGACCGCGCTGCAGTCGGGCCTCACGACCCTCGCCGACAAGACGCGTGAGGCGGCCGCCGGAGCCCAGCAGATCGCGGACGGCGCGAACGCCGGCGCGGCGGCGCTGGAGCAGAGCGGGATCGTGCCCAGCGAACTCACGCAGGTCGCGGGCGGCGCGAACGCCGCGACCGCTGCCGCAGCGGCGGAGGCGAAGGCGAACTTCGAGGCCCTCCAGACCCTCGCAGCCTCCTGCGCCCAGCCCGGCGACTTCTGCGCGAAGCTGGGAGCCGCTGTCGCCTCCGCGGGCAAGACGTCCGCGATCCTCAACGGCACCGACCCGGTGCAGAATCCCGGCGCGGTGGCGCTGACCGAGTACACCGCGGACGGCATCGCCCAGCTGAACGCCGGCGCCACGGCCGAGTTCGCTGCGCAGTTCCGCCAGCTCGGCGCCGGCGTCGGCACCCTCGCCGGCGGCATCGGCCAGCTCGCGGGTGGCATCGACCAGTCCGCGGCGGGTGCCGGCCAGCTGGCGACCGGTGTGACCGGCCTGCAGAGCGGCGCCAGCGGGATCGCCGACGGCGCGTCGCAGCTCGCCTCCGGTGCGACGCAGGCGGCCGACGGCGCGACGAGTCTCGCCGACGGCGTGGCCCAGCTCGCCGACGGCACCGGTGAGCTCGCGAGCGGGCTGGCGACGGCATCCGATTCCATCCCCTCGTACACCGACGAGGAGGCGACCGATCTCGCGTCGGTGGTGTCCGACCCGGTCGCCGCCCAGGGCGTCGGAACCTCGCTGTTCGGCGCGTCGGCCGTGCCGCTGCTGGCGACGCTGGCGCTGTGGTTCGGCGCGCTCGGCACGTTCATCGCACTCCAGGCGGTGTCGCGCCGCGCGCTCACCTCGCGTCAGCCGTCCGCGCTGCTCGCCCTGCGCTCGTACGCGCCGGCGGCGGCACTGGGCGCCCTGCAGGGGCTGCTCGTCGCGGGCGTCGTGCAACTGGCCGCATCGTACTCGTGGAGCGAATGGTCGGTGTTCGCGGTGGTCTGCGTGGTCGCCGGCATCGCGTTCGCAGCCGTCAACCAGGCGCTCGTGGCGGTCTTCAGCGGCGCCGGTCGGTGGATCGCCGCCCTGATCGGCGTGTTCGCGGTCGCCACCGGCATCGTCTCGACGGTTCCGGGCGTGCTCTCGGGCCTCGCCGGCCTCATGCCCACGACCCCTGCCTACAACGGCATGGTCGCGGCCCTCACGTCGGCGTCCGGCCTCGGCGCGGCCATCGCCGGACTCGTGGTGTGGACGCTGCTGGCGCTGGCCGCCACGATGCTCGCCGTCGCACAGCGCCGCACCACCACGGCACGCGCCCTGCTGAAGGCGACCCCCGTCGCGGCCTGACCGCGGCACGACGGAGCCCCGGACGCCTCGAGCGCCCGGGGCTCCGTCGTGCCGGCCGCATGGCGCGGCTTCGGCTGTCACGACACGCGGGATGCCGTGCGCGATCCCGCGTGTTGCGCCAGGTGAAGGCCGATGCCGCGCCTCGTCCGATCGGACGACCGACTCGGGCCGATCGACCGATTGCCGGGCGCGGGCCCGGGGTTCAGGATCGGAGTCGTGAACGCCACCGAGCCCACCCCCGGCCCAGCCCCGGCGCCGGATTCCCCGCGCGAGGCACCGAACCAGACCCCGGCGCCGCGCTCGCCGGCGCCGGTGACCCCACGCCAGGCCCCGGACCAGACCCCTGCGCCGCGCTCGGCGGCGCGGATCCCGCCGCGCTGGTTCATCCGGACGGCGTGGGTCGTGCACCGTGCGCTGTACCGGGTGACCGGCGGACGCGTCGGGCTGCGGCATCCGTCGTCCGCCGTCTACGGGATGATGCGCCTGCACACGGTCGGGCGGCGCTCCGGCAGCCCGCGCGTCGCGATCGTCGCGTATCTCGAAGACGGGGAGAACCTCGTGACGCTCGCGATGAACGGCTGGGGCGACCCGCCGCCGGCGTGGTGGCTGAACCTGCAGGCGCAACCCGCGGCGTCCGTCGACCTCCCCGACGGCTCGCGCGAGGTGATCGCCCGCGAGGCGAAGGGGCGCGAGCGCGAGCGGCTGTGGGCGGCCTGGCGCACCCTCGAGGGCGGCGCGGATCTCGACGCCCACGCCGCGCTGCGCACGCGCGAGACGCCGGTCGTCGTGCTGGCCCCGGCGCGGTAGGCGCCATGTCCGGCGGGTCGGACCCCTCGGGGGAGAGTGGGACCCGACCCGCCGGCGCCGGCGACGGTCACCCGTCGTCGGTCAGTATCGTCACCACGCCGCGCGAGCGCTTGACGTTGGCAGCGCTGGTCGGCTGCAACGCGATGACGAAGGATTCGTTCCTCTCGGAGACGGCGTCGCCGATCACCGTGAAGGTGATCGTCGCCGTGGTCTGACCCGGCGCAAAGGTCACCAGGCCGGAGGCGGCGCCGATGACGTCCCTGCCCGGGCCCGCGGCCGTGCCGATCACCGCGGTGTCGCCGGTGGCGGCCGGCTGCGCGATCCAGGCGAGCGAAAGCGAACCCTCGCCGGAGGAGCGCGTGACGGTCATCGTGACGGTCTTGGTCGTGCCGGCCGCCCCCTCGGTCACGGCGACGTCGTTCATCGAGACGGTCTGCAGGGGCGGCGCCGAGCTGATGTAGAGGTCGTCGTCGGTCTTCAGCCGGTACTCGTCGACCGAGGCGACGACACCCGTACCGAGTCCGAACACGCCCTGCCGGCCGTCACCGAGCGGCGAGTTGTACGCGAACGACGCGAGCACCTGACCGTTGAGGGTCACGGTCACCACCGTGGCCTTCAGGACGACGTTGAGCGTGTGATCGGCGCCGGCCGCGATCGCCCGGCTGATCACCAGGTCGTTGGTGCGCACACCGCGCACGACGTGGCCGATGATCACACGCTGGCCGGCGACATCGATGGCAACGAACTTGTGATCGGATGCCGAGTACCAGTCGAACACGAAACCCGTGACGCCGATCGCGCGCAGACGGGCCTCGAGCTCGACGTAGCTCGAAGCATCGAACTGCTTCACGGTCGTCTCGCCGGGCGGGACGACCCCGACCAGCGCGATCGCGCGGCCGGAGGCATCCGCCGTCCCCTGATACCGGCCGTCGGCCGTCCGCGCCCACGAGCCGACCTGCGCAGAGGTCTCGGTCTGCGGGGTGATGTCGAAGTGCTCGATGCGGTCGACGGTGATGGCCGGGGCGATGACCGTGAGCGCGATGTTGTCGAACAGTCCGCGCGCCTGGTCGGAGCCGAAGCCGACGAGCCCCTTGTTGAGGGCGACCTGGTCGCCGCCCAGGATCCGCGGCGCGAACGTGTACGACAGGGCATTCTTGCCGTTGATCGTGACGGTCACGATGAGGCCGTTGATGACGACGTTGAGGTCGTAGAACGTGCCGGCCTTCACACCACCGGGCACCGTGCCCTGGGCGAGAGGCGCCCAGCCCCAGGCGGCACGCTGCCCGATGACGACCTTGTTGGTGGACTGGTCGATCCCGGCGAACTTGAAGTCCATCGGACCGAAGTAGTCGAACACGACGAACGCATTGGCCTTCCACCCGGCCGTCGGCTTGTCCATCGAGATCTTCGCCGACAGCTCGAAGTAGATGCTCTTGTAGGCGTCGGCGTACCACACGGCCACGGCGTCGCCGCTGCTGTCGGCGGCGGTCACCTTGAGCAGACCCTGCTGGACGGTGAAGACGCCGGAGTCTGTCGCGAAGCCCTGCATCGTGTTGTCGTTGAAGTCCGCGCCGCGCAGGGTGTCGCGCCGTCCGCCCGGGATGTTGCCCGCCTGCGGGTCGGTCGGACCGCCCGTCTGCGTCTGCCACTGCCCGTGGTCGTGCTGCGTGATGAGCCCGAGCTCGCCGTAAGGCTCGCCGTTGCGGATGCGTTCGGTGCCCTCGTCGCTCCAGCGGGTCAGGTCGACGCCCTGGCTGCGGCTGAGTGCGTAGAGGAACTGGGGCAGCTGCGGCTCGACCTGGCGGCTCACCGTCGCGATGCCGAACGGCGAGAACGGCACGATGTAGCTGTTGAACTCGCCTACCCAGTCGATGAGGCGGTCGCCGCCGGTGTTGCCGATGAGGATGTCGAGACCGGCACCGCCGAACGCGCGGTCCTGGAAGCTCGAGTTGACGCCGTCCGGGGTGTCGTTCAGCCACGTGTCACCGGTCTGCGTGCAGGTGCCGTTCGGCTGCGAGGTGACACAGCCGGAGTGGAGGTCGTCGTCGGCGTTGTGCAGGTCGTTGCCCCAGCCGCCCCACAGCGTGTCCTGCCCGGTTCCGCCGACGAGCCAGTCGTTGCCGAGGTCGCCGAAGACGACGTCGTTGCCGTCGGAGCGCTGCGTGGTCGTGGTCTGCGTGCAGTTGCCCTGGTTGTCGACGGCGATGCAGGCCGTGACGTGGTTGCCGAACAGGTCCTCGTTGTTGAGGAAGAACTGGTTCGGGAACTGCGCGATGGGCGCGCTGCCCGTGCACGTGTGGCCGCTCGGCGAGTACGAGGTGCAGCCCCACACCTGACCCGCCGCGCCGAAGCGGATCGCGCGGCGCGGGTCGTACTCGTTGTAGAGGTAGAACTCGCCCAGCCGCAACTCGTTGTGGTTGTTGGCGTGCCACGGGTTGGTGTCGGCCCCGAAGTGCAGCACGTCGCCGGGGTTCCACGGGTGGGCGAAGTCGATGTACTCCAGGCCGATCGGGTCGCCATCGGCGTCGAAGTGCTGCGCGTAGCCGCTCGTGCCGCCGACCCCGATGGCCTCGGCGCCGCTGATCGCGTCGTCTCCGGCGCCGCCGTGGATCCAGTCGCCGCCCCAGCCGCCGAAGATGATGTCGTCGGAGTTGTTGGCGTCGAAGGTGGGCTGGTTCGCCACGTGGTTCTGGCTCTGGTTCGTGTCGGGACCCAGGTTGTAGACCGTGAGGTCGACGGACTTCACCAGCTCGCCTGCGACGTTGATCGTGGCGGTCTGGACCTGGCCCGGCGTGTAGATGAACTCGCCCAGCACATCGCCCTGACTCGTCTTGGTGTCGGGGTCGACCGTCCGCAGGCGGAGGACGCCGTACAGCGGCTCGGCGTACTCGACGCACACTGCGGTCGAGGCGACAGAGCAACCCTGGTTGCGGCTGGTGAAGATGCGGCCGTCGTCGCCGAGGATGCCGTCGGAGCCCGTGCCGCCCGAGATCCAGTCGTTGCCCCAGCCACCGATGAGGTCGTCGTTCTGCGCGTCGCCGTAGATCGCATCGTGGTCGGCGCCGCCGTAGACCGTGTCGTCACCGGTCTCGCCGTGGACCTCGTCGCGGCCGCCGATCTGCGCGGGCATCGGCTGGCCCTGGCCGTTCGACCACGGCGCCTTCCAGGCGCCGGTCGCCGTGTCGAGCACGAGCGAGCACGTGGGCTGGGTCGGCGAGCCGTTGCAGTCGGAGCCGACGCCGAGGCCGAAGTTCTCGGGCTTGTAGTCCGGGCCGCCGACGGTGTAGTCGAGCAGGTGGACGCCACGGACGATGAGGCGCTGCGGGCCGGTGTTCAGGTCGTACTGGAACTTCACGTAGTTGCCGGGCGCCTGGGCCGCGGTGGTCTGCCCGATGCCGATGCCGGCGATGCCGTCCTGCCGGTTGACCCCGACGATGCGGATGATGCGGCCGTTGTCGCCGACGATCGTGTCGGCGTCGCGCGCATCCATGTCGGCGGCCACGGTGCTGTCGGCGAGCGACCCGCCCGTGACCGGCGTGCTCGCGATCGCGCCGCCACCCGTCGTCTGCTCGTTGATGCCGATCCGCGAGCCGGCCCCGCCGAACAGGATGTCGGCGCCGCGATCGTGGCCCGGCTGGTAGTTGAGAGCCGGGTTCGGCAGCCCGTCGGGGCGCAGGTCGGGGGTCACGAGGCTGAAGAAGTCGCTCGAGCCGCCGACGATGTCGTCCTGGCCGAGGCCGCCGAAGATCACGTCGTTGCCGGCGTTGCCCTCGAGATAGTCCTCGCCGTCGGTGGTCGCCTCGAACGAGGGCACCACGACGAGCACGCCGGTGTAGTCGCACACCATCGCTCCCGCCGGACCCACGCAGCCGAGCGGCGTGCGGCTGGCGCCGACGTGCCACGCGACGCGGGCGTCGTCGATCATGCGGCGGTGCGCGTCGTCGATGCCGCCGTCGCCCTGCATCACGTCGTCGCCGAGGCCGCCGAACAGCATGTCGTGCGCCTGCCCGCCGGCGAGGTAGTCGTTGCCCCACGTGCCGGCCCACTTGTCGCCCTTGTCGGACGCGAGGTCGTGATACAGGTTCTTCACGTCGTACTCGGCCCACCACGGTGCGCCGTCGGGGTCGCGGTAGGCACGCGGCGTGCCGTCGACGAGCAGGACGCCCGAGTTGTTCTCGGTGGGCACCGGGTGAAGCCCGTTGCAGAGGGTGGCGGCATCGGTGATGTCGCTGCGGCTGTACAGGAGCGTGCCGCACAGCGTCTGGAACCGCAGGCTCGTCCAGTCGCCGACGGTGCGCAGGAGGTCGACCGCGTCGCCGAACACGAGGTCGTCGGCTTCGTCGCCGTCGGCCATGTCGTCCCCTGCGCCGCCGACGACGACGTCCTGGCCGAGCCCTCCGAACACCGTGTCGTCGTCGCCCTTGTCGAGGCGGACGCTGCGGATCCGCAGTACCGACGCCAGCGTCGTCGTCTGGATCTTCTGCAGGCGCGGATCGGGCTGGTTGGGGTCGGCGACATCCTGGTCGACCGCGCCGTGGTCGCCGAAGATGATGTCGGCGTAGGCGTACTCGGGTGCACCGCCGGCGTTGACCACGAAGCTGCCGAGGCCGAGGCCCGGCGCCCCCTCACCGTGGATCAGATCGCGGCCGGGCACCTGCAGGTCGTCGACGATGCCGGTGACTCCGCCCGGAGCCGGGATGATCGTGGTGCCGTTGGAGATGACGCCGGCGCCGGTCACCGACGGCCGCGGACTGGTGTTCACCGTGGCGATCTGCAGCGCACGCGTGAGCACGTCGACGTTGATGCCGGAGTCGCCGTAGATGTGGTCGACTCCGCGCTGACCCCGGATCTCATCGTCGCCCGAGCCGCCTGCGAGGTGGTCGCCCGCCTGGCTGCCGATGACGAGATCGTCGCCGAGGCCGCCGTAGATCGTCAGCCCCACGGTCGGCAGAAGGTTCTGCGGCAGTTCGGCGAACAGGCCGGAGGCATCGATGATGTCGTTGCCCGCGTAGTCGTAGGGGTTCGCAAGGCCGAACACCCACTCGTCGTCCTCGTTCTCGGCGTCCGGGATGTGGGTGAAGGGGTCGAACGGCTTCGGCCCGAACTCCATGCCGAGGGTGTCGCCGGGGTTGCCCGAATACCAGACGCCGTCCTGCGAGGTGTCGCCGTAGACGACGAGCGGCGATCCCGGGCCGGCGGTGCGTGTCTCGTCGCAGCGCACCGGGTCGTTCTCGATACCGTCGGCATCCTTGGCGATCTTGAACAGCAGCGCGTCGGCGGCGCGGTTGCACACCGTGATGAGATCGCCGCCGATGAGCAGGCCGCCGCTGCGCGAGGCGTCGAAACCGGTGACGGTCAGGAGCACCGAGTGCCAGATCGCGATGCCCGCGGCGTTGAGGTGCGCGCTCGGCGCGAACGCCGTGTTCGCGAGGGTGAGGGTGCGCCCGTCGTCGCTGATGGCGGAGATCGTGAACGGGCCTGCGAACCCGCTGATGCGCACCTGCATGCCGGCACGGAAACCGTCGGCCTTCCAGCTGCCCGAGGACCGCACGAGGCTCGATGTGTGCACCTCGACGGAAGTGGCGGTCTCGATCTTGAGCGGGGCGACGACGCTCACATCGGTGTTCGCGGTGCCGGTCGGCAGCACCGTCCCCGCCGGCGCGCCGGTCGGGACGAGCGGCGCACTCAGGATCATGATCGCGCTCTTCCCGCAGCCGGGGTACGGGTCGGTGATGCCGAGCGCCAGGCAGTCGGCGTCCTCGAAGCCGAGGATCATCCGGGTGAAGGTCTCGCCCGCGAGCTGGACGTGCTGGAAGGCGTGGAGGTACGGGTCCCCGGCGAAGTAGCCGCTGCCGGCGAACCGGCCATTGAACGTCCAGCTGCCGCCGTCCAGCCGGGTCAGGCGG
The DNA here is from genome assembly GCF_015278255.1 of Microbacterium hibisci. Classification (GTDB taxonomy): domain Bacteria; phylum Actinomycetota; class Actinomycetes; order Actinomycetales; family Microbacteriaceae; genus Microbacterium; species Microbacterium hibisci. The sequence continues at coordinate 381,864 of NZ_JADIJC010000002.1, read as the reverse complement.
AGGCCGCCGCCTGCCACCGCGGATCGCGTCATGCTGAACACGGTCTGGATCGCCGAGTTGCCGCCGCCGTGGATGGTGGTGAGACCGCCGTGCGGACCCGGGACGAAGAGGTTCTGCGGCGCGAGCGCCCGGCTCGGGAGCACGTCGCCGCGGTCGAGGGTCAGGGTTCGGCCGTCGGCAGAGATGCCGATGAGGCGCCACTGCCCGTCGATGCCGGCGATGCGCACCAGCTGGCCGGCGACGAACCCGTCGGCGACGAAGCTGCCCGAGGTCCGGGTGACGCTGCCGCCCGCCGCGCCGCCCGCGATCGTGACCGGCACGGTGACGGTGACCGGCACGTCGGATGCCGTGACCATCGCGACCGGTGTGGACGCCAGGACGTCGTCGACGAACGCGAGGTACATCACGGTGTTGTCGGTCGTGTCGCCCGGGTCGTCGTCGCCGAAGCCCTTGACGAGGTAGCGGGTGACGTGGCCGCCCTGGCTGACGGTGATCGTCTGGCCGACCAGGAAGCCCTGCGCCTTGAAGTCGAACGGCACGGAACGCGAGAGACGGTGGGTCGTTCCGCTCGGGATGCCGATCCCCCCGCCCTGCGCCGTCACGATGACCGCGCCGACCGCCTTGACCGGAACGTCGGGCTGGAGCGTGCCCTGCACGTCGAGCCGGTCGTTGCCAGAGCCGAGGAACAGGTTGATGACCTCGATCGAGGACTTGCCGGCATCCGTCGAGTAGTTCGTCCCATCGAAGGAGACCGAGCCGAAGCTGATGCCGCCGGGGAAGATCTGCGGCTCGCCGAAGGTCTCGCCCTGAGCGCCGCCGTACGAGGCGCCGAAGTCGAGGTCCCTGGCCATGCCCAGCCCACGGAGCGTCGTCGAGGTCATGACACCCCAGTTGTTCGCCACACTGGAGTCGCCGTAGATGTTGAGGACGTCGATCTGCTTGGACTCGGGGGCCTGCGCGGCGATGGCGAACAGCGGACCATCCTGCTCGCCCGGCAGCTTCAGCCCGAGCTCGAGCGAGCGGTCGGCGCCGGTCACGCCGCCCTCGACCGCGAGCGGACCGCGCAGCCGCGTCAAGAGGTGCTGGGACGCCGGGAAGGTCTTGACGCCCTGGCGGATGAGCGGCTGGTAGTAGCCGGCATCGCCCTGCAGCTCGACGCGCTGGTCGGTCATCCAGTTCGACGTCGTGAAGACGGCCTGCGCGGCGATCCGCGTCACGGTGACCGGGCCGACGAGACTGCCGAACGAATCACCCCAGAGCGACAGGCCGAACTCGAGCTGCTCGTCGCGAGCCGCGTTCGTGCCGCGGATGTTCTGGATCTTTCCGATCGCGCAGTGTCCGAAGCCGTCGCACACCTTGACCCACTGGCCCTCCAGGAACCCGTCGGCGAGCCAGCCGCCGCCGGCGCGGGTGATCCGCCAGCGCAGCACGCTGTCGTCACCGGCGACCTGGGTCGGCGAGGCGGCGAGCGCGCCGCTCCACTTGCCGCGGTAGGTCAGCGCGTTGATCGTGGTGCCGCCCACGGGCACGGCACCGCAGGCGAGGGCCGGGGTGACCGTGAACGACCCCGCCGTCACCGAGCCGGCGTTGACGGTGTAGACGCCGGTGCACGCGCCGAAGGTGAGGCGCATGCCGGCGACGATGCCGTCGTCGATGAAGCTGCCGGTGTCGCTGCCGTTGGCACGGCTGACGGTGTTGCCGGCGAAGGTGAGGAAGCCGAGGAAGAGGCGCGACGGGATGTCGCCGCCGATCTCGACGTAGTCCAGCGGCGTGACAGCCACTCCCCCGATCTTCACCACGTCGACGAGGCCGTCCGGCGTGATCGCGACGTTGACGTCGGCGGTGGGAGAAGTGGTGAGCCGGATGAGGTACTCGTCGTTCGCGCCGCCCTGCACCACCACGCTGTCGGTGCCGGTCGGGATCGTGACCACCTGGGCGGACTCGTCGTCGTACACCAGCACGTCGGTGCGCTGGGTGCCGCTGCGCAGGTTCGGGAACCGGTACGCGTTCGTCGCGTTCGCCTGGCCCCACGTGATGACCGCCGTCGTCGGGTCGCCGGCGTCCGGGTTGGGCCGGGCGATGAGCGTGAGCCGCACCGCGACGTTCCAGTTCGAGTGGTCGAAGGTCAGCTCGTAGTGCGTGCCGCCGTCGGGGTCGGTGAACTTGGTCCAGCGTGTGCCGAGCAGCGCCTCGGCCGCGTCGTCGTCGATCTGCAGGAGCCTCTGACTGTCGGCATCCATCGTGATCTTCACGGTGATGACGAGTCCGCACGCGGGGTTGTCCTTCGGGCACGGGTCCTTGGCGAGCTGCACGAGCACGTCGTCGGTCCGGCGCGTCGTGTTCGTGTCGCCTTCGATCACGACGCCGCGGTCGTCGAGGACGTTCGTCCCCGGCTCGACGTGGGTGACGTAGACGCCCGGGGTGTCGTCGTCGTAGACGCGGACGTTGACCTGGCGTACGGCGGTGCCGTGGAAGAGCGGGTTGTCGCTGATCACCGAGTGCTGTACGACGACGGTGCGATCGCCCTCGGAGCGCTCGTCGTCGTAGGCGCGGACGTACACGCGCTGCGGCGAGTTCCAGTTCGTCCCGTCGAATGTGAGGACGACCGCACGGCCGGCCTCGTCGACGATCTGCCCGTTGCGGATGTAGTGGCGCTGGAAGTCGGCCTCGCTGTTGCACTGGTCGCCGTACACCGGCCCGCTGTCGACGCACAGCCAGATCGTGTCGGCAGCTCCGTCGGTCAGGCCGAAGCCGGTCGGGTTGTCGAACGTGTCACGCGCCTCCTCGTCTGGGGATGCCGCGGCCGAGACCGACACGTAGACATGCTTGTTGACGCCGTTGAGGGTGGGATCCCGGCTGAGGGTGACCTCGTAGTAGGCGGTCTGCCCGATCGGGCCGGCCGCAGCCTCCCGCACGCTCGTGGACGTGCCGACCTCACGGATCACGACGAGGCCCGAGGCACCGGTGGCGAGGTTGTACGGCACGCCGTCGACGACGATGCCGTCGTAGCGCGGGTCGTTCGAGCGCACGATGTGGTCGACGGCGCCCGACAGGCCTTCCAGCTCGCGGGTCACGATGTCGCTCGTGACATCGCCGGCCACCGAGATCTGGTCACTGCCGAGCCCTCCGATGACCCGGTACGCGACTCCGTAGGCCGTCGAGAGCACGAAGAACTGGTCGTCGCCCTCGAGGCCATCGACCTCGAGGACCTCGATCGTCGTGTACCTGACGTTCAGGCCGGCGCCGTAGATCGCCTTGTCGGTGATCGCGAAGTCGTCGGCGAACTCGGTGCCGAGGACCACCAGCTTGTCGAAGCCGGTGCCGCCGTCGACGTTCACGGGCGCGTTGACGTTGTACTGCACCTCGTCCTCGCCGCCGCCGGCGCGGATATCGAGCGGCCGGTTCGTCGAGAACCCGAGGCCGATGACCGGGACGGCGACGCCGTTCTGGTCGAGCGGGATGACGTCGTCCTGCCACATCGTGTGATCCAGGTCGACGTTGGAGCCGTCGTGGTGGTTGTAGGTGACGTGGGCGTCGGCGTTGTTGCACGTGCCGTCGCCGTTGTTGTCGAAGCGGAGGTAGCCGGTGCCGGTGCAGCTCGGCGTCGGCAGGCCCGTGACGGGGTGGAGCGCGCTGCCGTTGACCTGCGGGAACACTCCCCCGGCCGGGCGGAAGTCGACGTCGGCGAGATCGCAGTCCGCGTCGTTGTCGGCGCTGAGGTCGCAGACGGCGGCGATCGCGAAGGCCCGGACGATGAACAGGTCGTTGTCGTCGTCGCCGTTGAGCTGGATCTCGGCCTGGTTCGAGTACACGACGAACCGGTCGTTCCCGGTGCCGCCCGTCGCCAGCAGCGGTGCATGGGCGCCCGGGCTCAGCCAGCCGCGCGTCGTCGGCACGAGCACGGGGAACGTGTCGGCCGGGAGCAGCGCGCCGCCTTCGGGCGCGGCCTGCCCGTCGCGCTGCGTGCCGAAGATCTGGCCGATCTGGAACGCGTCGTTGCCGGCGCCGCCGTCGAGCGTCATGGTCGCCTGCGTGTCGTCGACGTAGAAGGCGTCGTTGCCGCCCATGCCGAAGACCGTGATGCGGCCGTTGAGCGCCCGGTCGTAGTTGATCCGCTGGACGGACGCGCTCGGCTCGTTGCCGGCCGTGCGATCGCGGTACAGCCCGATGCCCCCGTCGGCGTTGCCGTTGCCGGCGAGCAGGGCGATGAAGGCGGGGTGATCAGCGGCCTCGGTGGGCGACGCGCATGTCGCAGGAACGCCCGCGTTGAGCGCGAACGGCGACTCGTTGTCGATGCAGGTGAGGGCCCGCAGCAGCCAGATGTCGTCGGTGGCCCCGTTCGCGCCGTTGTAGCCCGGCGCGGCGTTGTCGTAGCCGTAGACGTCGAGTTCGTCGACGCCCTGGTTCGCCAGCCCCGTGTCGAGCACATTGATGACGTAGTTGCGGATGCTGCCGTGGCTGCCGCTGGTGTAGATCGAGTAGTGGTCGGTCTCGCCCTGGCCGTCGAGGTTGAGCGTGTGACCGGCGCCGGTCCCGGACTGCAGGCCGGTCGGGCTCGTCACCACGTTCATCGACTGCAGGTACCAGACGGTGATCTCGTCCTCGCCGTCGAACGTGTTCGAGGCAGCTGTCGCATTGCCATGGATCGTGGTCTTGGCGCCGAGGTAGATGTAACCCTGGCTGCCCCACGTCGTCTTCGTGCCGGGCTGGCTGATGTCGAGGCCGGAGCGGTCGCCGAGCTGGACGACGTCGACCTCGCCGTTGCCCCAGGCGTGAGTCTGCCGACCCGCCACGGGGTTCGCGGTCGACGGGCTGCAGACGCCCATGGGCTCGTCGCCGGGTCCGCCGGCGGCGACGCTGCAGTCGGCGACGACGCGCCCGCGGAGGATCATCGAGGTGCCGTACTCGCTCAGCGGTGCGCCCTCGAGGCCGAAGCTCGCACCGATTGCCTGGAAGAAATCGCCGCGGATGTCGATGGACAGGTTCGCGAGGATCTGGCTGTTCTGGTGGAGCGTGACATCGTCGCCGACACGGAGCTCGACGCTTCCGGTCTCGGCGAAGACGGTGCCGTTCGGGATGGTGCGCGGAGCGTCGGCATCGCTGTTCGGACCACGGGTGTTCGACTCGGCGAAGCGGGCGGTGCCGCTGTGGATGAGGTACAGGTCCTCGTCGAGGTCGGCCGTCTCGCGGACCGTCAGGCGCACGTTGCCGGTGAGCGAGTGCGCGAGCACGAGCCGCAGGGAGGAGTCGGTCTCGGTGTAGTGGATGCCGCCGGTGGCCTCGAGTCCGACATCGTCGCCGGCTGCGGCGAGGGCGGGATCGGATGCCCCGGTGACGGGGTTGTCGGCGCAGTTGACGTAGGTGCAGCCGAACGGGGGCGCGCGGCCCGAGTCCACCATGACGTCCTTCGACACGAGGCCGATCGACCCCCCGTTGGCATCCATGTCGACCGAGTCGCCGCGGACGTTGTCCTGCTGGTCGTCGACCTTCGCGTTCAGGATGCTGCCGGCGGTTGTTCGCAGACCCACGTTCCCGGTCGCAAGGGATGAGCTGCCGCCGGTGAAGATCTCCCAGATCGGCATGTCGCCGGTCAGCTCGTCGAGGAAGACGCCCTCGGTCGATCCCCCGCCCAGCGCCGCCGCCGTGTCGTAGGCCTTGAGCACGCCACCCGAGACGCCGCTCGGCTGATTCACCGCCGTGTTGATCTCGAGCCAGTTGCTCGGAGTGCCGATCCCGCCGAGGACGCCGGCCTCGCCCGCGTACAGCGTGATGTTGACGCCCGTGACGTCGATCGTGGGCCGGCCGTCGGCATCCAGGATCCGCGCCGGCGAGTGCAGCACGACGTCGCCGTCCGTCGAGTGGATGTGGCCGACCAGCATGTCGCCCACGATCTCGGTGGCGGTGATGTTCCCGTTCGTGCGCAGGAAGATCTGCGACACGTTGGAGACCATGCCCGGGTCGTCGACCGGTCCGGTGTGGCCGGCGCCGCCGGTCCAGGCGGAGTCGACCTGCGCGACGATGTGCACCGTCGTGTCAGGGCTGTCGGCGATCACGCCGTGCGTGGCGCTGTCGATGCTGGTGGTGAAGCAGGTCTTGGGCTCCTGGCCGCCGGTCGTGACATGGCACACGTCGATGTCGTCGCCCGCGCGGAGGTCGGCGAAGTCGTAGGTGGACTCGATCTCGCCGTCGACGTCTGTGCCGAGCGCGCGCAGGATGTGCGCGAGGTCGGGGTCGGAGACGTCGGGCCGGAAGTGGGTCTCGTACGAGCCTGAACCCGTGCCGCAGTTGCCCGGATACGGTCCCGCACAGAGGTTCCGGTCGTAAGAGCTGCCGTCGTTGACGGCCGGCGCGTAACCCGAGCCCAGCGCGTAGTGGTAGTACCTCGACAGGATCGACGGGTGGTAGAGGTCGACGACGACGAGCACGAGCCCGGTCTGGCCGTCGCCGTTCTTCGAGTCGTTGAGCACCACGTCGACGTCGTCGCCGGCACGGACCCGGTCGATGACGATCGTCCCGGGCGTTCCGAGCGCGATCTGCGCCGGGTCGATGCGCCGGAAGTAGGTCAGATCGACCACGGCGTCGCGACCGGCGTCGATGGTCACGCCGGGCAGCTTGCGGCAGGGGCCGGTGCCGGGTCCGCCGCAGAAGTCGTCGTCGGGGTGGATGTAGTCCACGAGCTCGACCTCGATCGGGTTCCGCTCCGGGTCGGGGTTGGCGTGCGTCGGGCTCTGGTGGCCGATGTTCCCGTGCGGTGCGTCGAGCGTCAGCACGTTCGTGCGGATGAGCTCGTGGCCGGACCCCGACAGGATGTCCCCCGACGCGTTGTGGATCCACGTCCTTCCCAGCGGGTTCTCGATGTAATCGTCGAGGCGGATGAACGGCTGACGTACCGGGCACACGAATGCACATGTGTTGTGGACCTTCACCTCGGTCGGCGGGAAGGTGTACTCGATGTCGAAGTCGAAGGTCGTGTTCGGCGAGTCCTCTGCGAGCGACACGTTCGCCGCGGCGCCGTTGTCGCGGATGTCGTCCACGCGGATGTCGATGCGCGGCGGGTTCTGGGTGTTGACGACATCGATGATGTTGGTCACCAGATTCAGGCTGGACGCGTTGAGGATCCGCACGAAGTCCCACGTCTGCTGGAACTCGAACCGGCCCACGCCGCCCCAGATGACACCCACCGGACCGCAGTCGTGGGGCCCGCACACGCCGGCCAGACTGTTCGCCAGGAACCGCGCCTGAGCGCCGTGGTCGTAGACGATGTCGTCGACCGTGATCGTGGTGCCGGTGAGCTGGCCCGTGGTGTGCGTGTCGGTGAACGGGTTGTCTTCGAAGCAGTGGCCCTGGTCGTCGCAGACGCGCACGTTCGAGATGGCGATGATCGTGCCGTCGGCGGCGACCTCGAGCACCGGGTTGGGCTCGCCGAGCATGATGACGCGGCTCTCCCAGAAGATGTCGCGGCGCAGTGTCGCATTGGTGCCGTTGTCGTCGCCGTCGTTGCCGAAATCGAGGAGCCCGTCCGAGGTCGTCGCGTGGCGGCGGAGCTGCGCGATCTGGTCGTTGACCGCAACAGTGAGGTCCGAGGTCGTGATGGTCGCGCCCGACCGGCCGATCACCTTCGCCTGCATCGCCTGGGGCTCGACCGGCGAATCAGCGGGGCCGATGAGGTTGCGGATCTCGAAGATGCGGGCGTAGGAGTCGGTGGCGCCGCCCCCGCAATCGCACTCGGCGAACGCATCGGCGTTCAGGTCGACGCCCAGCCATTCGGCGAGGATCGACGTGTCGACGTGGCCGGTCAGCTGCAGGCCCGCGACGAGGTAGGTGCGGGTGTAGCCCTCGATCGCGATCTCGGAGTCCGCATCGGAGTCGGCACCCAGCGCGATCGCGTACGTCTTCGTGTGCGCGTATGCCTTCATCGCGTCGACGAACGCGCCGATGCGGACGTGGCGCGCGGTGATGACGCCGCCCGCCTCGGTCGTCGTGTCGGCGCTGTCGTCGCCGATGCCGACGTACACATTCGCCTCCGTCTCGGCCGAGGCCCCCAGGCCGCCGACGTCGGCGATGGAGTCCGCGAAGCCATCGACGTAGGTGTGCGACTCCACGGCGACCCGGTTGCCACCGCGCAGAGTCCCCGCGGTCACCGTCTTGGTGTCGTATGCCGCCCAGGCGGTGGTCGATCCGAACGATCCGCCGACGAATCCGCCCTGCTGCGTGTTGGCGTACACCCGCGGGCGCAGGTCGCTGTGCGAGGCGACGAGGACGTCACCGGATGCCTCGACCACCGCGCCCGCCGCGACGGTGACGGTGTTCGTGACCGTGGTCTTGGCCCGGGCGGCCGAGTCGCCGATCGAGATCGCACCGCCGCCGGCGTTGCCCGCGACGCCCTTGGCGAGCGCCGTGCCGTGCGTGGTGATGCTGACGTCGCCACCCTTCACGTGGGCCCCCGCCTCGACCGTCGCCGAGATGACGAGGGTCGTGGTGGCGTCGGAGGATGCCGTCGACACGTTGATCGCACCGCCGCCGCCGCCCGCCGCGGTGGCCGAGACGACGCCGTCGCTCGAGCTCGCCGCGCCGGAGGGGCCGCCGATCCCGTCGAGCTTCTGCACGCCGGTCCCGGCGGCCAGCTGCAGGACCAGGCGCTGCTCGCCGCTGCCGGCGCCGGTGAGGTCCAGGCCCTCCACGCGGAAGATGTGCGGGTACCCGCCGCCGTCCGTCAGGTTGATCGCAGTGCCGCCGAGCGTCAGCGAGAGCTGGAAGGTGGAGCCGTTCGCGCCGACCACGTAGTAGCCGCGTCCGTCGTCGAGGTTGCCGATCTCGAAGTCGCCGTCGGCGTCCAGGCGGTGGCGCGTGAGCTTTCCGTTCGCGGTCTGGTCGGCGGTGAGGCCGATCGCGATGACCGAGCCGCCGAGGGTGTCGTTGCCGCCGAGGCCGGCCGGCGACGACTGGCACCCGTTCCCGTGCTCGTCGATCCCGACGGCGCGGCAGTAGGTGGTCGCCAGGCGCAGGTGCTGGCCGTCGTTGCGGATCACGTAGTAGTACGTGCCGCTCGACAGCCCGCCGATGGCGCTCCCGCCGGCGGCGGTGTAGTACACCCGGGTGCCGCTGGTGGGCACGGTGTCATCGATCGACTGGTTGCCGTCCTGGTCGATGCCCACGTTGATGACGTTGCCCGCGACGGCCGCGCTCGAGAACAGGCCCGCGGGCGGCGCCGTGTGGTAGGTGACGTACTGCCCGTTGCTGAAGCCGCCCGAGATCCGGTCGTCCGTGTCGTCGATGTCGCCTCCGGTGATCACCTGCGGCGGGTGCACGACGTCGACAGACGCGGACTGGAGCTTGATGCGGAAGACGTCGATCACGTAGACCTTGTAGACCCCACCCGCGACGAGACCGCCGATGGCCCCGCCGCCGGGCTGATAGACCACCACGTCGCCGGTCTTGAGGTTGTGCGCACGCCCGCCGAAGTCGATGATGTCGGTCGCCGGGTCGATGGTGGCGCCCTCGACCGTTTCCGGCGTCGAGGGGTCGTCGAAGATGAAGGTCACGCCCAGCATCAGCGTCGTCGCGCCGGTCACGATCACGTTGACGGTGCGTCCCTCCAGGTTCGACGCGATCATCGTGCCGCCCTGCGACCGGTAGATGACGGCCTGACCGTCGTATGCGTTGTGCACCTTGCTGAACGTGATCGTGTTCGACGACACCGCCGCTCCGTCGAACGTGCCGTCCGAGGCATCCGCCGGCTTGACGTTGCTCGTCGCGTCGAGGGTGATGCCGCCGGTCGTGCTCGTGATCGACGCTCCGCCGGTGATCGTCGCCCGCACCGTCGGGTTCATCCAGGCCGAGGCGCCGAACAGGTTGATGTTGAGCAGACCGCCGGTGCCGCTCGACGTGGCCGCGTCGGCATCGTTGAAGCTCTCGGCCTTCGCCGAGATGTCACCCGAGGCGATGATGACCGACGTGGGCCCGCCGAGCGTCACGGCGACGGTGGGCGTCCCGGTCGCGGTCGACGAGGAGTCGCTGATCGACAGCAGTCCGCCACCGGCGTTCGCCATGCCCGCGAACGACAGATCCTTGGCCTTCGCGAGCACGACGAGCGTCGCCGCTCCGCTTCCCGCCCCGACACGCACGTGGCCGAGGAGGTCGGCACGCGTCGTACCCGAGGCGTCGGCCGTCGGATCGGCGTCGGGGGCGATGTTCGCGAGGAACGCACCCTGGGTGCGCTTGTACGTCGCGCTCGCGGAGTTGTACGAGCGGGCGCTGAGCGTGGCGCTGGCCGACGCCGCGGCCAGGGTGGCACCTGCCTCCACGGTCGCGGTCGTGGAGGCGTGAGCCTGCGCCAGCATGCTGACGCTGCTGATGGCGAGGCCGATCGAGAACGTCACCGAACCGGCGGAGGCGCTCACGGCGTTGCCGACGATGTCGTTCGCGCCGTCGAAGTTGTGCCACGCCAGGACCGACGCGTTCCCGAGCGTGCTGCGGACGAGCCCGGTGCCCGAGATCGAGGACGCGGTGACGGTCTGATCGATCGCGGTCACCGAACCGCCGACACCGGAGGCCAGCACGGAGATCGCCATCGCCTTGTAGAGCGCCGACACTGCGATCCGTGCGTCGGCGAGGACGGTCGCGTCGGCAACCGTCTGCAGCGAACCGCCCACCCGTGTCGTGACGGCCGCCGAGGCGATCGCCTTGAGCGATGCACTGGTGAACCCGAGCCCGACCGAGCCTGCAGCCGAGCGCCCCTCGATGCGGGGACGCGCGTCGGCACGCGCCGTCACGGTGGCGCTCTGGATCGCGCCCGACGTTCCGTCGAAGTACGCGTCGACGCTGCCACCGGACGTCGCGGTGCCGATCACGACGCCGATGCCCGCGAGAAGGCCTGCCGCGAGCGAGAGCGCGTCGACCTGGGCATCTCCGAACGACCGGGCGAGCACGCGCAGGAGCGACGAGGCGCTGATCTGAGTGCCGCCGCCGACGCCGGCGACCAGCACCGGCGAGTTGGTCGCCTTGGCCTCGGCGCCGCCGATGCCCGCGCCGAGACCGATGCTTCCCAGCGTCGCTCGCGCGAACGCCGGCGCGACGATCTGGGCGGCATCCGACATGGCGCCGTTGTCGTCGTTGATAGCACCGAAGATGTAGCTCGGCGAGAGGGGGTTGCCCGCCGCATCGACGTTGGCGCGCGCGACCAGCTCCACGAGGCCGCCCGACAGCGACCCGCCGCCGGCGGTGTACGCCTTGACGGTCGGCGCCACTGTCGCGTTCGACGTGGTCCACCCTGCTGCGGCGCCCGCCGAGAGGCCGAAGCCCTTCGCGTCGGCGACGGCCACCGCGATCGCGGCGGCCACGAACGAGATCGCGGCGCTGCCCGCGTTCACCTGCGCCTGGTCTCCGAGGTACGCCAGGACGGTCGGAGACGAGACCGCCGTCGCGTCCGTGCCGGCGATGTCGAGGCCGAGGCTGACGCTGAGCGATGCGGACGAGGCGAGCGGCTGAGAGGTGTGCGCGGCCGTGACCGTGACCGCCCCCGTCGTGGTCACGCTGGTCGGGTCTGCCGGGTCGGCGGCGGTGGTGCCCGCCTTCGGTCCGATGTACGCCGCGGTCGTGGTCGTGTCCTCGGCGTGCAGTTCGACGCCGGCTCCGCCGATGAGCGACACGCCCACCGCAGCGCTGGAGACGCTCGGGCTGCTGGTGCCGCCCGCGGTCATCGTGACAGATCCGGCCGTGACGTCCGCCCGGTCGTCGATGTGCGCGGCGATGAGTCCGGCCGTGTACGCCTCGAGATGAACGAACGAGATGCTGATCGGCGCGACCGTGATGCGCGTGGCGGTCGCGGTCGACACGGCGGTCCGGCTCGCGGTCATCGTGATCGCACCCGACCCCAGGGTCACCGTCTCGTTGTCGCCGATGAAGACCTCGGTGGTCCCGCCGACGCGCGACACCGGATTGGTGACGAGGATGCTGGCGAGTGCCGCGAGGCCCACCATCTTCGCATCGGTGACGGCGTCGGGGGTCGCCGTCGCGGTGATCGTGAGCGAGCTCGCCGAAACCGTCTTGCCGTTGCCGACGTAGGCCCGCGTGTCACCCTGCGAGCGGGCGTCGGGCTGCAGCAGCTGCACGGCGAGCGTGCCGCCGGAGACACCGCCGACGTTCGCGGTGGCGTCGTCATCCGAGATGGCGGAGATCGTGACGGCTCCCGAGACGATGGCCCCGCCGAGCGCGGCCTCCGTCGCCGTGCCCACCTCGGCGCGGGCATAGGCGACGGCGACGCTCAGACCGAATCCGATGGAGATGATCTCCGATGCGTCGGCGAGAGCGGTGTTGTGCGAGTTGGCGGTGGCCGAGGCGGACAGTCCGCTGGTGACCTGTCCGGCATACGTCGCGCCGGTGCGACCGCTCACCTTCGCGAGCGGCAGTTGCACGGTCACCGCCACAGCCCCCACCGTGGGCGCGTTCGAGGTGGACGTGGCGTCGTAGGTCGAGTCGGCCGTGACGATGAAGGCGCCCGACGTGGCCGCGGTGCTGAAGGCGTCGTCGCCGCCGGCGACCGTGTCGGCCGAAACCTTCGCGGTCGTCGAGATCCCGGCCATGGCGCCGAGGCCCGCCGCGATGAACAAGCTGTCGGCGTCGGCCTTCATGATCGCGTCGGCGTCGATCGTGATCGAGCCCGATCCCGCGATGGCACCGTCGAGCAGGGCGCGCACCGACCCCGAGACGGTCGCCTCGATCACGACGAACCCTGCGGAGATCAGACCGCCGCCGAGGCCCGCCAGCGTGCTGCGCGCGAGGTTCTGCTCACCCGAGAACGTGGAGAGCAGCGCCTTCACGGTGACGGCGCCCGAGACGTTCACCGACGCGGTGGATCCGACGACGGCGAGCGTCTCACCCGACACGATCGCGGTCGAACTGACACCGGTGACGCTGGTCCCCGCCGACACCGTGGCCGTCTTCGTGTCGGCGACCGCCTGGTTGCCGGCCTGAGCCTGTACGAACAGGCTGGCCGTCTTGATCGGCGTCGACAGGATGTCGCCGTCGAAGCGTGCGGTCGTCGCGCCGGCCACCTCTGCGGTCGTGACCTGCACGGTGACGGCCGCGGCGATGCCGGCGCCCACGGCGAGCGTGTTCGAGGTGGCGCGGTTCGTCGACGTCGCCTGCACCGTGACGGGGTCACCAGGTGCGCTGACGATCGAGCCGGCCTTCACCTCGGCCGTCGTCGCCGCCGCGGCGGCGATCCGGGCGGTCGACACGTTCACCGCCGCTCCGGCGATGCCGCCGATGCCGACCATGGCGACCTCGCTCGTCGCGCGGTTGGCGCTGGTGGCCGTCACGCTGACGCCCGCGTTGCCGGTGACGTCGCCCTCGACCGACACGGTCGTTGCGCCCGAGACCGTTGCGGTCGGCACCGAGACGGCGGCACCGCCGAGCAGCCCGCCGGCGGCGAGGTCGGTGTGCACGTCGGCGGTGTTGGCCGACGTCGCGGTGAATGCGACCGCGCCCGTGCTGGCGATCAGCTGGTCGTTGTTCGCGTCCGCCGAGGTGGCGGCGACCACGGCGGCGGCGGTCACGGCGGCGGTCAGCACGTTGACGCCGATGCCTGCGCCCAGCGAGCCGGCGACGAGCAGCACCCGCGCCTGAGCGAAGTTCTGTCCGTTCGCGGTCACCTGCACCGAGGCCGACGACACGACGTCGCCGTCGAGCGCGGCGACGAGCGCGCTTCCGACCCGCGCGTCGGCGATGACGACCGCACCTGAGAACGCCATGCTGACCTGGATGCTGTTGACCAGCGCGATCGCCTCGTTGCGACCCGGCTGCGTCGCGGTCACGACGACGGCTCCGGTGGCGGAGATGGCCGCCGGTCCCGTGACGCGGGCCGCGATCTCCGCACCGTCGGTCACGACGGCGATGGCGACCGATGCGTTGAACGCCGCGCCGGCGACACCGACGACGTCGACCTGCGCGGTCGCCTGCTGGCGACCCGCGGCGCTCACCGTCACGTCGTCGGCCGACACGGAGCCGCTCAGGCGCGCTGTGGTGTGACCCGACACCGTGGCGATCGGCACCATGGCGGTGATGGCGGCGCCACCGACGGAGACGCCAGGTGTGTAAGCCTGCACCGCGTTGACGGCGGATGCGGTCACGCTGACGTCGGCTGTCGGGACGGCCGCGAGGCTGAGGCTCCCGCCGAGCTCCGCCTCCGTGTCGCGGTCGCTGGTGGCGACCAGCACGGTGACGCCGACGGCGACCAGGCCGGTCGAGACGTTGACGGCCAGCGGCGCGATGGTGGAGCGTTCTGCGGAGGCGGCGACCGTGACGTCGCCGTCCACGGTTCCGGTCGCGAAGGACTCGGCCCGTGTGAGGCCGGAGTAGGTGATGACCGCGACGACTCCGCTGAGGCCGACGGCGATGCCCCCCGCGACGCCGACCGACAGCACGGTCGGGACGAAGCGGTCGGACGCACGGACGTCGAGGCCGGCGATGTGGTCGAGGGCGACGGCTCCGACGCTCGCCAGCGCGTTGCCGTCGATGGTGATGACCGCGACCGAGACGCCCGCGGCACCGGCGCCGACCGTGACGCCGATCGCGTAGACCGACACCTCGCGGTCTGCCCGGGCGTTCACGTACAGCCCGCCGTCGGCGCGATCGACGGACGCGCCGGTGTCGACGTGGGCGGTCTGCTGGGCGTGATCGTTGAGTACCGCCACCTGTCCGGCGATCGCGATGAAGCCTCCGGCCCCCGCGACGCCGATCTGGGTGGTGCGCTCGGTCGCGAGCGCCTTGACGTCGACGCGACCGGCTGCGTCGACGTGCGCCCCGCTGTAGATGCCGGCGTCCGTGTCGAGCCCGATCGTGAGCACCGTGACGCCGGCTCCGATCGCGCCGACGCCTCCGGCGACGGCACCCGCGAGGGCGAAGACGACGAGCTCGTCGGTCGCGACGACGCTGATGCCGGCGAGCTGCGAGTGAACGCTGCCGTAGATTCCCGCGGATGTTCCGGACGGCGGGGCCGGCTGTGTGAAGCGCTGTGCGGTCGGCGACGTCTGGTTCGACGAATTGCCGACGGCGGTGCCGGTGCTCGCCATCGTGCCGTACACCGTGGTCGCGTACGGGGTGCTGCCCGAGCCCGATGGTGCAGCGCCGAGGATCGACTTCCAGCCGCTGCTCCCGCCGCCGGCGACCACCTTGTCGGCGTCGGTCTGCGAGCTCTGACCGCCGCCGTAGTTCGTCGGGTCGGTGTCCTGGATCGCGCTCCAGTCGGCCGGCGAGCTGTTCGGCTGGGCGCCCTTGCTGACACGCTTGGCGGTGTACCGCTGCCCGCCGAAGGTGACGACATCGGCGGTGTGGTACTCGACGTCGCCGGCCCACTCACCCCGGTCGGGCCCGCTGCCGTCGCTGGAGTACGACGCCGTCGGCTGCGTGCCGATCGACCACACCGAGACCGCTCCAGCGGCACCGACGAAGCCGGCGCCGACGCTCATCGCATACGACTGCACGTGCTTGACGCCCAGGGCGTTGACCGCGACGTCGCCCTTCGCCCACACATCCGTTCCGGTGGCGAGGTAGGCGGTCACGCCGATGCTCGCGACACCGATGTCGACGCCGCCCGCCGCGCCCACGAAGCCGCCCGCGGCACCGCCGGCGAACGTGACGGAGTCGAAGCGATCGGCGGCGGTGACCGAGACGCCCTGCTGGCTGGAAGCCGCCGACACCGTGCCCGCCGCGTTGACGGTCGTGCCGAGGTCGATGTAAGCCTGCGTGACGACGGTGAAGATGTTCACCCCGACGTTCGCGGTGACGCCGACGAAGCCGGCGCCGACGCCCGCGACGAGCCCGAACAGGCTCTCGCGCGAGATCGCCTGGACAGCCAGGCCGTGGAACTCGCCGAACGACGGGAAGTCGCCCGCCGAGATGAGGCCGTTGCTGACACCGCCGAGCCCCGAGCCATGGCCTCCGACGACGATGGTGTTGGTCTGCCCGACAACGGCCCTGGTCGTCTTGTCGATGACCGCGACGCCGACGCCCACGCCGACGCCGACGTAGCCGGCGGCGACCGAGGCGGTCACGAGGATCAGGCGGTCGTCGGAACGGGCGAGCACGCCGATGTCGCCGACGGCGCGCAGCACGACGTCGTCGCCGGTGCGGGCGATGGTGGACGTGGTGACGACGGTGACGCCGACCGTGCCCGCGACTCCGACGGTGCCGCCGCCGGCGGCGGCGTTGACCGACACGATGCGGAGCGACGAGTGGGCGACGACGACGATGTCGTCGCGGGCGTTCACCACGGCGCCGTCGCGGATCTCGGCCGTCGTGGTGAGGTCGATGACCCGCACCGCAGCCGAGGCGCCGACGCCGGCGGTTCCGCCGATCGCGAGTGCGGCGGCGAGGCCGAGCGTGCCGAACGAGCTGGATGCCGACACCAGGACGGACTGGCCGGTTCCCGCCGACGCGGGGTCGTTGCCGCTGCACGCGACGTCGCCGCAGTTGATGAGGGCGCCTGCGCCGATCCACGATTCGACGTGGACGGTGGCGACGGACACCGAGCCCGAGAGCGTGACGGCCGCGGTGCCGGAACCGCCCGCCGAGATGCCGATGCCGGCGAGGTAGGTGCTGTCGGTCGCCGTGACGGCGACGCCCGCGAAGCCGCTCTTGACGGGTGCGCCGGTCGACTGGTGACCGAGGGCCGAGGCATCCGCCGCCGGAAGCTCGCCCGAGCCGACGATGCTGTGCGAGCGGCCGTTGCCGGTCGAGTTGAAGACGATGGGGACGACGGGTCCGGCGACGCCGTTGCAGTCGTCTGCCAGTCCGGTGGCCTGGCACTGGGTGCGGGCGATCTGGAAGTGGTCGGGATCGGCGTTGACGACGTAGTAGGTCGCGCCGTCTTCGAGTCCGCCGATGGGAGTGCCGCCGCCGGCGCTGTAGATGACCGGGTCGCCGACGTTCACCGTCAGGTCGTAGGGAAGGACGAGGTAGTCGGCCCCGACCGCGTACTGTGCGGTGAACCGCGGCGATACGTCGGAGGGGAGGCCGGGCTGGGTGGTGGGCACGAACCGCTGGTTCTCGCCCATCTTGACGCCGGCGGGGAGGCTCAGACCGCCGAGGAGGGAGCCCGGCGCGCAGGAGTATTCGTTGGATCCCGGCGACAGCGGAGGCCCACGCTGGGTGCACAGCTTGATCGCGGTACTCGAGACCGGGATGGCGTAGTAGGTACCGCCGTCGGTCAGTCCGTTGATCGGCGCGCCGCCGCCGGCGTCGTACACGACCTGCTGCCCGGACTTGAACCCGTGCTGGTATCCGAGGTTGATGGTGGCGCCGTCGGCTTGGAGACCGGTGCCGTTGATGGGGCTGTGCGGGTAGGGCGTCGGGTAGCCGCCGAGGGTGGCGCGCGGATCGAAGCGGGTGTCGGCGCCCGCGGGGTTGAATGGCCCCGACGACACCGTCGTGTGCGTCATGTGCCCGGCCAGCGCCCGCGACGTCACACGTGCGCCGTCGCCGATCCACGAGTGCGTCGTCTTCGTCACGACCGGCACCGCGACGCCGGCGCCCACCGCCGCCGTCCCTGCCACGGAGATGTTGCCCGCGATCGTGAAGAGCGTGAAGTCGTCGGCCGCGGCCACGATCACGTTGCCGCCTGCGACGACGGTGGCAGAGGCTCCGATCCAGGCCTTCGTGGTGACGGTGATGACGGGGACCGCAGCGTTGACGGTGACCGCGGCGGTGCCGCCGACCGAGCCGCCCGCCGAGATCGAGTCGATCTGCTCGGACGAGGTCGCGCTCACCACGACGTCGCCGTTGGCGTTCACGACGGCGCCGCTGCCGACGTTCGCCTGCGTGGTCTTGTGGACGACCTCGACGTCGACGCCGACGCCGACGCCCGCTGTCCCGCCGACCGCCAGCACGCCGGCGAGCGCGAGGACCGTGGTTTCGTCGGACGCCTGCACCACGACGTCCTGCGTGAGGCTGGGGTTCGCGTTGACGCACGAAGCCCCCACGCAGTTGACCTTCGCCCCGTCGCCGATGCTCGCGCTCGTGGTGTCGGTCAGGACGTTGACAGTGACCGATCCGCCGACGCCGACCGAGTTGCCGCCCGCGCCGCCGACGGCGAAGAGGAGGAAGTCGCCGGACTGCTCCGCCTTGACGAGAGTGTCCCCGGCGGCCTGGACATCGGCACCGCCCGCGATCTGGGCGGTGACGTGGTTGTCGCGGACGTTCACCGTCACCGACGCGCCGACGCCCGTGCCGCTGCCCGAGACGGCGATGTTGCCGCTGGACAGCTTCGCGACGACCGTCTTCTTCGCGTGCACGGCGAGGTCTCCGTTGGCCCGCACCGTCGACTGCCCGATGCGGGCGAGCGTCTGCGGGTCGCTGCCGCCCTGGTTCGCCACGATCACCAGCACCGCTCCGGTCGCCGCGACGCTGCCGCTGATCGTCACACCACCCGACACCGCGAGAACGAACCAGTCCTCGCTCGACGTGGCCTCGACCCTCACGTCCCCGCCGGCGCGCACCGCGGCCTGGTCGCCGATCCAGGCGCGGACATCGGAGTTGGAGATCTCGACGGCGACGGTGATGCCGACGCTCGACGAGTCCATGCTGAGGGCCAGCGCGCCGGAGGCATCGACGACCGTGACGGCGTCGCTCGCCGAGACGGCGACGTGCTGCCCGGCGCCGCCCACGGCGCCCGTCTGATTCAGCTGCGCACCGTTGCCGATCCACGCGCGCGTCTGCAGATTGAAGATGTTGACGATGAACGCCCCCACGACCGCGGTCCCCTGCGTCGCGCCGCCGGCGATCGCGATGTTGCTCACGGCGGGGATGTCGACCTTGCCCTTCAAGGGGTCCGGCAGGTCGGGCGCGATCGGGTCGAGGGTCGTCGTCGCGGTGACCGAGATCGCGCCGGATGCGTCGACCTCCGTGACGGATCCGACCGTCGAGTCGACCCAGGCCCGGGTGTCGACCTCGAGGTAGTTGACGAGGAATGCGCCGCCCACGGCGGCGTCCGACCCGGTCCCGAGGGCACCCGAGATGGCGAGGTTCTGCAGCCGCATGGGCTGCGCGGCGGACACGGTCACTCCCCCGGCCGGTGCGTCGATCTCTGCTCCCGCGCCGACGGATGCCTCCGAACTGAGGAGCAGGATCTGCACCGCCGCGCTGCCGGCCACGGACGTGTTCTTTCCGCCGGCGGCAGCGAACGACCACACGATGAAGTCGTTGTGGGTCTCGGCGGGAGCTGCGGCCACGACGGTGACCCCGGTCTGGCCGGTCGCGTGCGTCCCGGCGCCGATGGTCGCGCGGTTGGTCGCGTCCTGCACGTTGAGCCCGATCGTGGCGCCCACGCGCGTGCCGCCGTTGGTGACGTCGATCGCGGTGCCGATGGCGAAGACGTAGGCCCGCTGGGCCAGGAGCGACCGCACGACGAGCTCGCCCGTCGTCGCGGTGACCGTCACGTTCGGGGCAATGCGAGCTGCCGAGGTCGCGACGAGCCAGTTGACGCCCACCGCTGCGGCGACGGCCGTGGTGTCGCTGCTGCCGCTGCCGGACTGTCCCGACTGCGCGGACTGCTGCTGGTTCGCCCCGTTGCCGCCGTTCTGGCCGTTGGTGCCGCCGTTGGAGGTCGGCATGCCCGCGGTGTCGTCGCGCGTGCCCGCCGTGTTCGGGTTCTTGTCGCCGTTGACAGCCTCGGTGGACTTCTGGTCGCCCGACTTGGTGTCGCTCGCCTCGGCGCCCTCCGCCGATGCCTCCACCTTCGCCTCGGTGAAGGCCAGGGAGTCGGCGACGACCGAGACCGCCGTCGCGGAGGCATCCCTCGCGACCTCGGCGAGGGTGTCCCACCCGACGACCGCGTTCACGGCGATGATCGCGCCGACCGCGGCGCTCTTGCCGGCCGCCTTCGCGTTGCCGTCCGTGCGGATCCGCAGCTGGTGAGTGGCGGTGACGCTCAGCGTCCCGAGGACATCGGTGGCTGCTCCGGCTCCGAGACGCGCGGTGACGTCGTCGTCCACGCTGATCACCAAGGCGACTACGGGTGCGATGGCGGCCGCACCGGTGGAGCTGCTGCCGCCTTCGGCCTTCGTGATGAACTCGCGGAGACCGTGGGCCGTGATGGCCAGCCCGGTGCCGCCGGTGAGAGCGGCGCCGTCCTGGATCTCGGCGAGGACATCGCTGCCGTCGACGACCTGCAGCACGAACACCGCGCCGACGCCGGTCGCCTTGCCCTGCGCTGACTGCGAGGTCGCGGTCGCGGCATCCCGTTCGTTGCTCTCTGCGGAGATGACGGATGCCGCAGACGACAGTGTGACCGTCGCGCCGGCCGGGACGAGGGCCTCGGTCTGGTTACCGAGGACGTTGATCGCGATCGCGCCGGCGACTCCGACGCTGTCGGACTTGCTGGCGCCGGCCCGCGCGGTGGAGGTCACCTCGTGCTCGAACAGGCGGAACAGCTGATCGTCGGACGGCGACGCGGGCAGCCGGTCACCGGAGCCCACCGTCGCAGCCTGCAGGACCCACTCATGGCTGCCGTTGCGCTTGTAGAAGCCTGCGGCGTGCGTGCCGTCCTGCTTCGTCAGCTGGAACCAGTCGCCTTCTTCGATCTCGTCCTTGGGAAGGTCGTCCTTCTTGGCGTAGACCGCGGCCGTCTGGAACTCCCAGATCGTCCCGTTGAACTTCCAGACCGAGTTGCCCGGGTGCCCGTCCTTCTCGGCCCGCAGCAGGAACAGTGCCCCATTCGACGGGGAAGCCGGCAGCTTGTCGCCGGCGGTGATGGCGCCGGGGGTCGTGTTCGACCAGCTGGAGCCGTCGAACGTGTAGATGCCCTCCTGGCCGGACTCCTTGACGTACGCGGTGTCGTTCTTCGACGGTCCGGGCAGCTGCTCGCCGGAGTCCACGACGATCCACGTCTTCGTGGCGGCATCCCAGCGCCGCACCACGTCGTCGGTGTCGCCGTCGAGCATGCCCGCCTCGACGACGAGACCCGTCGCCGTGATGGTGGAGGCGCCGGTGGTCGCGTCGACGGTGATCTCGACCGCCTGCACCGCAGCGCCGGCACCGATGCCCACGTCGCCCTTGGTCGACGTGTCGCCGCGCGCGTCGGCCTTCGAGTCGATGTCGGCGAGCGCGCGAAGGGTGACGAGCCCTCCCGCGACGATGGCGACGCCGTTCGCGAAGCGGGCGCGCACGGTGGGCGAGACGACGGCGATGGCGATCGCACCCGCGATGGAGAGCGAGGAGCCGTTGTTGTCGTTCGTCGCGGCCTTCGGCGTCGATGAGGTCGACGTCGCCCCGCCGCCGTTCTGCTGCTTCGTGGAGCTCGCCTGACCGAGGTTGGCGTCGGCCTTCTGGTTGACGTCCTTTCCGCCTTCGCCCTTGCCCTCGGAAGGCGAGGCACCCTGGGCGGACGCCTTGGCGGTCGTGTTCGCATCGACGCGCTGCGTGGCGGTGAACGAGGCCGCACCTGCCGTCGTGAGGCTGCGGTCGCTGCCCGACGTCGATGTGATGTCATCGAGGATCGCGAGGGCCAGTGAGACGCCGATCCCGGCGGTGGTGCCGGCGGTGGTCGAGCCCTTGGCCGTGGTGTCGGCGGTGACGGTCTGCGTGGCGGTGGCGGTGATGCTCGACGCGGTGAGCGGAGCGGAGCCTGTGCCGATGGATGCTGCGGTGTGGATGGTCGCGATGACGATGGCGACCGAAGGAGTGATGGACACCCCGCCGCCTGCCGCGCCTGCTTCTGCCTCGGTGGTGAGCGTGACGCCGTGCGTGGCGGTGATGGTCAGTGCGCCTGCGCCGGTGACGGGAGGGCCACGGGTCGCGTTGGCCGCGGGTGCGATGCCCGCGTACACCTCGTGCGTGACGAGGTTGAGACCGAACGCCGCGCCGATGCCGACGGTGCCCTCGCCGGACTGGGTCGCCTTGCCGGACGCCTTGTCGTTGCTCTTCGAGCCGGCGGTGAAGCTCGCGGTGCCGCCCGTGAGCACGATGCCCGGGGGCGGCGTGACCGGGTCGGGCGCGTTCTGGTCGTCGTCGGCGTCTACCACGGCCCGCGTGTCCTCGTCGACGAGGTTGATCGCGAAGGCACCGGCGACGCCGAGCGTGCCACCCGTGCCGGTCGCGCCGGCCTGCGCGACGGCCTCGAACGTGTGCGTGTCGTCCGAGCCGTCGGCCTTGACGGTGGCCGCTGCCGCCAGCGACGCCGCGTGCAGCGAGGCCCCGATCCCAACACCCGCCTCGTTCACGAGGCGCACCTTGTTGACGGCGACTGCCGCGCCGATGCCGACCGTGTCGGAGTTGGTCGCGATGCCCTTGGCGGTGGTCGAGGCATCCGTGTTGTTCGTCGCGGCGAAGGTGACCGCACCCGGCGTGGTGATCGAGGATCCGGCCAGCAGCATGGCCCGCGAGACCGAGGTGACGAGGTTGATGGCGATCGCCGCCGCGACGGACACGGACGTGCCGTCCTCGTTCTTCTGGTCGGGCGTGGAGGTTCCACCGCCGGCGCCGCCCTTGGTCTTGCTGCCGGCGTCCCCCAGCTTCGCATCGGACTTCGTCTTGACGTTGTCGTTGGTCGCGTTGCCGCCGGCGCCTTCGCCGGGCGCACCGGCCGCGCTGGCCTCAGCTGTGGTGGTGGTGGACGACACGCCGTCTGCGGCGAGCGAGACGGGACCGGTCGCCGTGATCGCGCGGGCGATGGATGCCTCCGACTCATGGTCGACGCTCGCCAGTGCGAACGAGATCGTGAGGGCGAGCGACGAGCCGCTGCCGGCCTTCGTGGCGCCGATCGCGGACGTCGTGGCCTTGGCCGTCTGCGTCGCCGTCGCGGCGAGGGAGGCGAGTGCGAGAGCGGGGCCGGACAGGATCCCCGCGAACGTCCGCACATTGTGGATCGCGATGCTCGCGACGCCGGTGAGCGTCGCGCTGGTGCCTCCGTCGGCTCCACCGACCGTCTTGGTCGTGGCGTCGTCGGTGCCGTTGGCGGTGAGCGTGAGCGCGGCGATGCCCGTGGGCGCAGCGCCGGCAGCGATCGCCGCCGTGATGTCGTCGCGGATCAGCGTCAGAGCGACGGAGGCGCCGGCGCCGACAGCACTGCCGTTGTCACCGCCGAGCTCCTGCTTCGCAGTGGCCTGCGCGGTGCTCTTGCTGCTGCCTCGGGCCGTCACGGTCACGGCGCGGTTGCCGAACGAGCTCGCGCCCTCGAGCGTCGCTGACGTCAGCGTGTCGATCTTCGCGAGGGCGAACGAGCCGGCGAAGGCGACGGATCCCGACGCCGGCTTGGCTCCGGAGACAGCCGTCGCGGTGAACGACGAGTCGCCCGAGTCGGGTCCGGCGGCCTCCACGGTCGTTCCACCCGCCGCGTCGAGCGCGCCGCCCGAGATATAGGCGCGCGTCACGAAGTCGAGGATCAGCAGGCCGATGCCGATGCCGACGCCTGCTCCGCTCGCTCCGCCCGAGCCGTCGGTGGTGCCGCCGTTCCCGGTCACGGCGATGGTGTTCTTGGCGTGCGCCCGGTAGGCCTGCGCGCCCGTGGTCACGATCTTCGCGCCGACGGCACGGCCCCGTGTGTCGGTCTCGACGTGAGCGAGCCCGAACGCCGCCGCGATGTCGATGTCGCCTCCGCCGCTCGCGCTGCTGCCGGTGTTGGACTGCCCCGCTCCGCGACTGGGGCTGTTCTGGCTCTTGTTCGACTGGGTCGCGCCGCCCTTGCTGGCGGTGGCGGTCGCCGTCACGTTCGCGGTCTGCTCGGCGAGGACGTCGACGGATGCCGCAGACACCCCGGTCGCGTCGGTCGTCTCGATCGCGGCGTCCGTCGACTGCGACAGGTGGACGACCGCCACGCCCGCGCCGCTGGCCGCCTGGTGCGCGTCGCCGGTCGCCGTCAGCGTCGCGGTGTTCGCCGCGGCGATGCCGAGGGCTCCCGTCACGGCGATCCGGGCGGCCCCTGTGATCTTGGCGACGACGTTCGCCGTGGTCCACAGGACGGCGACGGCGGCGTCGAAGCTGCCGGCCGACTCCTGCTTCGAGCTGTCGGTCTGCGGCACAGCGGATGCGGTGACGGTCGAGGTCGCGCTCATCGTCGCGGCTCCTGCGACGGTGACCGACGAGGTGCCGCCGATGGTGACGGTGGCATTCGAGGTCACGAAAGCGGCATCGCCGTACTGCTTGTTCAGCGTGAAGGCGCCCACGTTCGACGTCGCGGTGGCGGTCAGGTCGCCGTTCGCGACGATGCTCGCCCCGCCTTTGACCTCGACATTCGCACTCGAGTTCACGATCACCGCGTACGCGGTGGCCGCACTCGTGTCCGGATTGACGGTCGAGGTGGCGGTCATGATCAGATCGCCTGTGGTGAGGGACCCGCCGTCGACGATCACCGACGTGTTCGCGTCTTGGTCGAGGCAGCCGAGGATCGAGAAGTCGTCGAAGTCGGTGCAGTCGGCGACGTCGAACGGGATGCCCGCGGTGTTGGTCTCCTCGGCGACCGCCGTGACCGACGCCGCGGTGACCTGCGCGTTCTGGAAGACGATCGACTCGAAGTACGCCTCGAACGCCGCGTTCAGCAGATCGATGATGCCGTTCACGGTGAGCGTGTCGTACCCGCCGCCGCCCGAGATCTTGAGGACCGTGCCGGCTCCGACCGGAGCGTTGAACACCGTGGTCTCGAACGTGCCGTTCGCGCTGCGCAGCTGCAGCTGCCCGGCGGCGGGGCCCTCCTCGAGGACGGCCTGATCGGCGCCGTCGGCCAGGGCGAAGTCGACGCCCGCGCCGGCGTCGTTGTCGGTGACGATGGGCTCGATGCCGGCGTACTCGACGCGCGTCGCGCCGAACTGCATGACGCCGCTGGACCCGTCGACGGGGTTCGACGCGAAGCCGCCTCCGCCGCCGATCGCGAGCGTGTCGAACCCGGCAGCGCCGTCGAAGCCGACGACGATGGCCGGCTGCGCGCCGCCGAAGTGGATGGTGAACGTGTCGTCGCCGCCGGTGCCCGTCACGCGGATCTCGGAGATCTCCGCGAGCGACCGGGTCACCCCTTCGAAGGTGACGGTGCCGTCACCGTGGAACACCAGCGTCGCGAATGTGCCCGACATGGCGAGGTGCCAAGGGGCCGGTGCCACCGGAGCGGCCGGAGCCTGCTCGACGGGAGCTGCCGGCGCAGGGCCGGCCGGCGCAGTCCCGGCAGGCGCTGCGGGTGCGGGTTCGGCGGGCGCCGGCTCGGCCGGAGCAGGCTCGGCTGGCGCGGGCTCGGCCGGAGCAGGCTCGACCGGAGCAGGCTCGGGGACCGGCGCAGGTTCGACCGGCGCGGCGGGCGCGGGCGCGGGCTCGGCCGGCGCAGGCTCCGTCGGCGCGGGCTCGGCCGGAGCGACTCCATCGACGACCTCGAAGGGCCGGACGTTCAGCGCCGCCGGCGAACCCACCATCTCGGCGGTGCCGGACGACTCGTTCGCGGCCGAAGGCCCGCTCACGGAAGGCTCGGGCGCCGATTCGGGTGCCCGCTCCGCAGCCGCAGGCGATGGGGCGACGGTCGTGGGAGACGCGACGGCGGGCGCGCTGAAGGGGACGGCCAGGCTCACCGCGACGGCGATCGCCGTCGCATATGCGAGCATGCCGAACGCCGCGCTCCGAGAGCGCTTCCTTCCCTCACCCCAAACCATGACGCGCCTGTCGCTCGATCGACGAAAGTGACAACAACGCGCCGGTGCACTCGTTCCGCTACGCGGCTCCCCCGAACCCCGGCGATGACAATGCATCGAACCCCAATGCCGGTTCCCCGAGCGCCGCCTACCCGAAGATGACGCGACGGCGGACCGACAGCGGCAAAGCTAGACCCGCCGCGAGACGTGCGTCAAGAGCGATTGGGATATTCCCTTCGCGCGCACCTCATGCCGGGTGCGGCATGAGAGCGGAGGGAAGGGGTTTCAGCTCAGGCCGGAGTAGGCGTGGAGGCCCTTGAAGAACATGTTCACGATGGTGAAATTGAAGATCACGGCGGTGAAGCCGATGATCGAGAGCCACGCCGACCGCGCTCCGCGCCATCCGCGCGTGGCGCGCGCGTGGATGTAGCCGGCGTAGAGCACCCAGATGACGAAGGTCCAGACTTCCTTCGTGTCGAAGCCCCAGTAGCGGCCCCACGCGTCGTTCGCCCAGATCGAGCCGGCGATCAGCGTGAAGGTCCAGAAGATGAATCCGAGGATCGCGAAGCGGTACGCCAGCGACTCGAGGGCCTCGGCGCTCGGCAGCGTCCGCAGGAAGCCGGGACCGGTCTTGGCGGGCACGGCAGCCGGGGTCGCGGCATCCGTCTCCGCATTCTTCGCGGCGCCCTGCGCACCCGCCGCCATCGCCACCCGCCGCTCCCGACGCGCCTGCATGAGCTGCAGCACCGAGAGGCCGAACGCGAGGGCGAACAGCGCGGTCGCGAGCGAGGCCACGAACACGTGGATGACGAGCCAGACCGACTTGAGCGGGTCCATCAGCGGCACGATGTCGGTGTAGAACCAGATCGCGGTGCCGCCGAGCAGCACGACCACGAGCCCCGTGATGAAGGTGCCGAGGAACCGCAGGTCGTAACGGAAAAGCACGCCGAGGTAGACGGCGACGATGAGGAGCGTCCCGGTGAGGGCGAACTCGTACATGTTCGACCACGGCACGCGGCCCGCGGCGATGCCGCGCGTCACGTCGGCGCCCAGGTGGAAGAGGAATCCGAGGACCGTGAGCGAGGTGCCGATGCGGGCCCAGACCAGGCGCGCACGGCGGCCCACCGGGGCGTTGAGCGCCTCCTCGGAAGCGGCCTCCTGCGCGCGCAGCTGCTCCACGATGCCGGTGCGCGACGAGGCCCCGCCCGCGTTCACCAGCTCGCGCTCGCGCACGCTGCGGGCCGCGACCGCGGCATCCTTCTCATCCACCGCGACGGCGCCGCGCCGGGCCAGGTCGACCGCGTACGCGATGAACGCGAGTGCGTAGACCGCGATGGCCGTCCAGACCAGCAGCACCGAGACGTCGTCGAGGGTGAGGGGGGTGGCGTCGGGCATGGCTCTCAGTCTACGTCGGGGGTCGATTCGGGATTCGAGTCGCGCACTTTGCGGTTTTCCGGCGCCGGATCCTGCAAAGTGCGCGATTCGAGAACGGAGAGGTCGGCGAGTGAGGCGAGGTGCCGTTGCGCGAACTGCGCGACGGCGGCGTCGAGCGAGGGGTCCTCGCCCCGCGCGAGGCCGGCGTATTCGAGCTGCACCGTGTGCCCCTGCGTCGTCGCCTTGACCCACAGGCGGCGGCGCGGCACGAACAGGGCGGCGAGCAGGCCCGCCAGGGCCAGCACCGCGAACACCAGCACCCACGTGGCCGAGGCGTCGCGGTGGATCGACAGCGACACGTAGCGCTTGACCGAGTCCTGGAAGCCGTTCGCGCCGTCCGGGGCCTCGTTCTCGAACGTGACGGTGCCGAGGCCGTCGGGAAGGTCGACGGTCTCGCCGGGCTTGAGGGCGAGCGACTCGACGCCGGAGTCGCCGCCGGCCAGCTGGGTCATCTCGCTCGGGTCGAGCGTGTAGACCGACCGCGGGATGCCGTCGTTGATGCCGAGGTCGCCGGAGTACACCCAGAACGTCAGCATCGGGTACTCGAGGTCGCCGTACACCGAGGTGAAGGCGCCGTTGGTGAGTTCCTGCGCGGTGGGATAGAAGAAGCCCACCAGCCCGACCTGTTCGCGAAGGCCGTCCGGCACCTTCACGACGCCCTGCGAGGTCATGTTGTTGTCCTGGGGCAGGAACGGCACCGGCTCGGAGAAGACGACGTCGCCCTGCGCGTCGCGGATCGTGATCGACGGGGCGTAGCCGTTGCCCATCAGGTAGACGCGATCGCCGGCGATCTCGAGCGGGTGGTTGACCCGCACCTCGCCGTCCGTCGCGTCGGCGTCGGGGAACTGCGTGGTGAGGTGCGCGACGAAGTCGCCCGCCTGTCCGGCGCCCTGCTGACCGGGGGTCACGTACGACAGCGAGAAGTCGTCGAGGGTCAGCGCGTACGGCTGCAGCGCCTCCTCGTCGACGAAGCGGCCGGGGTTGAACGACGTGTAGTCGAGCATCGTGTTGACCCACGTGCGACCCTCGATGATCACGGTCTGCCCGGTGTAGGTGAAGCCGCCGCCGATGCCCACGGCGAGCAGCACGCCCACGAGCGACGCGTGGAAGACGAGGTTGCCCGTCTCGCGCAGGTAGCCGCGCTCCGCCGAGACGGAGAGCGCCTTCGCGGTGTCGTACCGCGCCACGCGGTACCCGGCCTTGCGGAGCTGCTGCCGAGCGGCCTCGACCGCGGTCGACGCGGCGGCCGCGGCATCCGTGTCGTCCTGGTACTCCAGGATCTCGGACCGGTGCACGTCCAGCCTCGACAGCCGGGCGGGCGTGCGCGGCGGCTGCGCGCGCATCGCCTTGTAGTGGTGCTTCGTACGCGGGATGACGCAGCCGACGAGCGAGATGAACAGCAGGATGTAGATCGCCGAGAACCACGGCGACGTGTAGACGTCGAACAGGCTCAGGTTGTCGAGCACCGGCGCGAGGTCGGGGTTGTCGACGAAGTACTGGCGCACGCCGTTGGGGTCGGCGCTGCGCTGCGGCACGAGCGATCCGGGAACCGCCGCGATCGCCAGCAGGAGCAGGAGCACCAGCGCCGTGCGCATCGAGGTGAGCTGACGCCAGCCCCAGCGCAGCCACCCGACGACGCCGAGCGCAGGCTGGGTGATGCCGGCGTCCTCGCCGTCGGCGTGGTCGGAGGGGCGGAGCGGGTCGGTCGCGCGGTCGCTCACCGCTTCCGGAGAGTCAGAGCGGGGCCGGGACACTGGCGAACACCCCCTGCAGCTGCGCCATGACGGCGGTCCAGACGCCGGTCACCATGAGCAGCCCCAGCACGATCAGCAGGGCCCCACCCACGAGGTTGACCACGCGGATGTGGCGCCGCACGAAAGAGACGGAGCGGGTGGCCCAGCCGAACCCGAGGGTGAGGAGGAGGAACGGGATGCCGAGCCCCAGCGAGTACGCGACGCCGAGCAGCGCCGCACGCGCGGCCGAACCGGAGTCGAAGGCCATCGTGAGGATGACGGCGAGGGTGGGGCCGATGCACGGGGCCCAGCCGATGCCGAGCGCGATGCCCAGGAGCGGGGCGCCGATGAGGCCGAGGTTGCCGCGCACCTGGGGGCGGGCGATCCGCTGTGCGCGCCCGAACCAGCCGATGAAGACGAGACCCATCGCGATGATCACGACGCCGAGGATCCGCGTGATGAGGTCCGCGTACTCGAGGAGGAAGCGGCCGAGGGTGCCGCCGAGCATCGCCATGCTGACGAACACGACGGTGAACCCGGCGATGAACAGGAGCACGCCGAGCACGAGGCGGCCGCGCGCGGGGGCGGGTTCAGCGCCTGCCGTCGGCGCGGCGTGTCCCGTCTCGCCCGTTCCTCGCTCGCGCGCCGACCGGGTGGCGGTGCCGACGGCAACTTGTGCCGGCCGCGGGCTCACCGCCCCGCCGATGAAGCCCAGGTACCCGGGCACGAGCGGCAGCACGCACGGCGAGAGGAACGAGATGGCGCCGGCCAGCACCGCGATCGGGATCGCGATCAGGAGCGAGCCGTCGGCGACGAGCGCGCCGAGGTTCACGGCTCCTCCAGGGTGTCGCGGACGATCGTCTCGAGGATCGACGCGTCTTCGGCCTTGATCTGGCCGATGAGGCGCGCGGCGACGCGCCCCTCCTTGTCGAGCACGAGCGTCACGGGCACCGCGTTGAGCGGGGTCTCGCCCGCGAACGCCAGCTTGATCGAGCCGTCCTCGGTCGCCAGCGCGCTCGGGTAGGTGACGCCGTAGGTGTCGGCGAACGCCAGCGACGCCTCGGCGCCGTCGTAGAGGTTCACCCCGAGGAACGACACGTCCTCGCCCTCGAACTCGGCGTCGGCCGCCGCCAGCACCGGGGCCTCGACCCGGCAGGGGGCGCATCCGGCGTACCAGAAGTTGACGACCAGCACGTCACCGGCGTAGTCGGCGCTCGAGGTCGTGTCGCCCGTGTCGAGCACCGCGTCGAACTCCACGGGATCGGTGCGCTCCGCGGAGTCGATGGGGTCGACGCGGAACCCGTCGGCGGCGACGAAGCCCTTGTTGTCACCGGAACGGTACTGCTCGGCAAGCGGATCGCTCGTGCACGCGGCGAGGCCGCCGATCAGTCCGACGATGAGAAGAGCGGATGCCGCCGCCCGCAGGCGCGCGCCGCGCCCAGGACGTTTCGACTCGCAGGCTCGCTCCACGACCGGCTGACTCATACCGCTCCCACATCCACCGCACCGGCCGTCGACGCCGGCTCGGCGTAGGCGGTCTCGGTCCACTTGCCGTCGACCATCTCGAAGCTCGTCACGCTCGACAGCGCGCAGCGTCGCGCGCGGGGGTCGTGCCGGAGCGGAAGCCCGGCGACGGCGAGGTGGGTGATCCAGATCGGGAGCTGATGCGCCACGATGACGACGTCGCCCGAGTCCGCGGCATCCCACGCCTCCGTCATCGCCTTGTTCATGCGACCCACGACGTCGGCGTAGGGCTCGCCCCAGCTCGGCAGCGCGGGCTTGCTGAGGTGCCGCCAGTTCCAGGGGTTCACGAGGGCGATCGCCATGCGCTTGCCCTCGAAGACGTTCGTCGGCTCGATGACCCGGTCGTCGATGACGGGCTCGAGGCCGAAGAGCTCAGTGAACGGCTCCGCCGACTCCTGCGTGCGCTGGAGGGGTGAGCAGATGAGGGCGGTGACCGGACGGTCCAGCGACTTCACGTACTCGGCGGCCTGCCGGGCCATGCGGCGCCCATCGGCGCTCAGCCCGTAACCGGGCAGTCGCCCGTAGAGCACGCGGGCGGGGTTGTGAACCTCTCCATGGCGCACGAGATGGAGGCGATCGGCGGGCACCCGACCAGTCTACGTGCGCGGGTTCTGTGGACCGGCTGAGCGTTCCCCCAGCCCCAGGCCCGTCGATCCCGGCGTCAGTCGAGCTCGGGCTCGGGCCCGCCCGACCGCGACTCGAGCAGCGCGCGCACCCGCACGTAGAGGAACCAGGCCACCCCGATCACGGCCGCCGCGATGACGACGTACTGGAGGATGTCGGCGTAGCGCTCCACGATGTGCCACGACTCCCCCAGGAAGAAGCCCGAGAAGACGAAGATCGAGTTCCAGATGATGCTCCCCGCCGCCGTCAGCAGCGTGAACCGCCACACCGGCATGCGCGTGATGCCGGCGGGGATCGAGATGAGACTGCGGAAGATCGGGATCATCCGGCCGAAGAAGACCGCCTTGCCACCGTGGCGCTCGAACCACGCGACGGTGCGATCGATGTCTTCCGGGTGCAGCAGTGGCACCTTCGTCGCGATGGCCCGGAGCCTCGCGACGCCGAGCCATGCGCCGAGGCCGTACAGCATCAGCGCGCCGACGACCGAGCCGACCGTCGTCCAGACCAGCGCCTCGACGACGGAGAACGAACCGCGGCTGGCCGCGAGTCCCGCCATCGGCAGGATCACCTCGCTCGGCAGCGGCGGGAACAGGTTCTCCATCGCGATCGCGATCCCGGCGCCTGCGGGGCCGATCACGTCCATCAGCGATACGGCCCAGTCCGCGAGGGCGCTCAGCCACGATCCGTCGGTCGTCGTCGCAGCGGTCATTCGTCGGGGTCCCGTCCGTCGTCGTCACCTGGCGGCGGCCGCGACCGTCCGGCGCGACGCTTTCCACGTTACGGGCCGGAGATGAACGATTCCCGGGTGCAGACCCCCGGATGCCGGTGGGGTCGGCCCCAGGCCGTGCGGCGCGCGCCGCACAGCGCCGCCGCTCTCGAGCAGGTACCCGCGTCGCGTCGACGTAGACTTGTCGCTCGTGAGTGAACGCGTCCTCGTCAAGCAGCTTCAGGACCTCGCCGACGGTCCCGTCTCCGTCTCCGGATGGGTCGAGACGGTCCGCGATCAGAAGAAGGTGCAGTTCGTCATCCTCCGCGACGAGTCTGGTGCGGTGCAGCTGGTGAACCCGGCGACGCGTCCCGCGGACCCCTCTGCGGCGGTTGAGCCTGCCGAAACCCAGGATGCCGCGGCCCTCGCCCTCACCGACCTCATCTCGAACCTCGCCACGGGCACGTTCCTGACGGTGACCGGCGAGCTCAAGCACGACGAGCGCGTCAAGCTCGGCGGCGTGGAGATCAAGATCGGCGCCCTCGACATCGCGGCCGCCGCGCTCCCCGAGACGCCGATCGCGGCGGACTCGGGCCTCGACAAGCGCATGGACTGGCGCTTCCTCGACCTCCGTCAGCGTCGCAACAACCTCATCTTCCGCGTGCAGACCACGCTCGAGCACGCGTTCCGCTCCTACTGGATCGAGCGCGACTACATCGAGGTGCACTCGCCGAAGCTCATGGCCTCGGCATCCGAGTCCAACGCGGAGCTGTTCTCGGTCGAGTACTTCGAAGACAAGACGGCCTACCTCGCGCAGTCGCCGCAGTTCTTCAAGCAGATGGCGCAGGTCGCGGGCTTCGGCAAGATCTTCGAGATCGCGCCCGCCTTCCGCGCCGACCCCTCGTTCACCTCCCGCCACGCGACGGAGTTCACGTCGGTCGACGCCGAGATCAGCTGGATCGACTCGCACGAGGACGTCGCGCGCATGCAGGAGGAGCTCCTGCAGACGGCGTTCCAGGCCGTCAAGGACAAGCACGGCGCCGAGATCGAGGAGCTCTTCGGCCTCGAGGTGCAGGTTCCCGCCATCCCGTTCCCGCGCATCCCGCTCGCCGAGGCGCGCGAGATCGTCAAGAGCCGCGGCTACGAGATCCCCCGCACCGACGGCGACCTCGACCCCGAGGGCGAGCGCCAGATCTCGGCCTACGTCGAGGAGACCTACGGCCACCAGTTCGTCTTCATCACGGACTACCACCCCGAGATCCGCGCGTTCTACCACATGCGCGACGAGGAGACCGGGCTGACCAAGTCGTACGACCTCCTCTTCAAGGGCGTCGAGATCACCACGGGCGCGCAACGCGAGCACCGCGTCGACGTGCTGATCGAGCAGGCGAAGGAGAAGGGTCTCGGTGCCGAGCACCTCGACTTCTACTTCGACTTCTTCCGTTACGGCGCGCCGCCGCACGGCGGGTTCGGGATGGGCCTCGCGCGCGTGCTGATGCTGCTGCTCGGCGAGTCGTCGATCCGCGAGGTCACCTACCTGTTCCGCGGTCCGACGCGCCTCGCGCCGTGACCGAGACGCTCGACGGCCTCCAGAACTTCCGCGACACCGGCGGCACTCCGCTCACTGCGGGCGGGCAGACCCGCCCGGGCGTCCTGTACCGGTCGGAGGCCCTCAGCACGCTGACACCGGCGGGCGTCGCGGCGCTGGCGGCGAGCGGCATCGGCGTCATCGCGGACTTCCGCACCGACTTCGAGCGGCGCATGGCGCCCGATGTGCTGCCCGACTCCCGGCCCTTCCACGTCGTGGACCTCCCGCTCCTCGAGGGCGCGATGACGGGATTCGCGCAGTCGGCGCTGCGGGCGAAGGATCCGGATGCCGCGAAGACGGCGATCGCGGCCGCGCTGGCGCAGCTGCCCAGCCTGGGCGACCTGTACGTCTCGATGCTCGAGCACGGCGCGGCGTCGTTCGCGGAGCTCGCGCGCCTGGTCGCGAACGGGACGGCCGCGTCTGCGAGTTTGACCGGGACCGAGGCCCCTGCCGCCGTACTGGTGCACTGCACCGCCGGCAAGGACCGCACGGGTGTCGCCGTCGCGCTGCTGCTCGATGCGGTAGGCGCGGAGCGTGCCGCGGTCGTCGCGGACTACGCCTCGTCGTCGGCCCACCTCGAAGGGCCCTGGGCCGACCGCATGCGCGGGACGATCACGGCGATGGGCGTGCCGCTGACGCCCGAGCTGGACGCCCTCATCACGGGCACGCCGGCATCGGCCATCGAGCAGGCGCTCGCCTGGACCGATGCGCGCGGCGGCGCGGCGGCTTATCTGCAGTCCGGCGGACTCGCCGACACCGAGCTCCAGGCCCTCCGCGCACGCCTGGCCGGCTGAGCGCGACGCGCCGGAGGCCTCGCCGGCTGAGGCGTCAGGGTGCCGCGCTGAGCGCCGCACGCAGGCGGTCGGGCGACACGCGCCAGTGGCCGTGGAGCTCGCCGTCGATGAGCACGACGGGGATCTTCTCCCACCACTGCGCGTAGAGCGCCGGATCGTCGGCGATCGAGAGCTCCTCGACCTCGACGGCGTCGTCGGGAAGATCGGCGACGACGGTCTCGACCACTTCGCGCGCGACGTCGCAGAGGTGGCAGTCGGGCTTGCCGATGAGCGTGAGGGTCGTCATCGCCGCCCGCGCCTCAGGCCTCGACCGGGTATCCCGCGGCGACCCACTCGTTGGTGCCGCCGTCGACGTTGGTGACGTCGTAGCCGCGGGCTTCGAGGGCCTCGACCACGCGGCCCGACCGGCCGCCGACCGCGCAGATCACGTCGAACGCCCCGTCGGGGAGCTCCTCGAGCCGGCCGCCGATCGACGACATCGGGATGTTGATCGCTCCCGGCACGTGGCCCGCGGCGAACTCGTCGACCTCGCGGACGTCGATGAGCGGCGTCTCGACGCGGTCGCGGAGCTGCTGGACGGTGATGGACTTCATGGCATGCCTCTCGGGATGCGGGCTCGGGGGTGCAGCACGGGCATACACGAAGCGCCCCCTGCGGAGGGCTGCGCTCGTCGGAGCGCAGAACCCTGGGGGCGCTTGGTGCGGATGCCGCTTACTTCTTGTTGCGGCGCTGGTGGCGAGTCTTGCGAAGCAACTTGCGGTGCTTCTTCTTCGCCATGCGCTTGCGGCGCTTCTTGATGACAGAACCCACGGAAAACCTCACTATGTCGGGGTCTGGGCGCGGCGTGTGCGGCGCCCGGGAACGGGCAGATACGGAAAATGCCTCGGATCAGTCTAGCCGACGTCGGCGATCGGCCGTTGCAGGGCCTCGGTGACGGCCGACTCGGGCACCCGGTAGCTGCGTCCGAAGCGCACCGCGGGCAGCTCGCCGGAGTGCACCAGGCGATACACCGTCATCTTCGAGACGCGCATGAGCTCGGCGACCTCGGCGACGGTGAGGAAGCGCACGTCCGGCAGCTCCGCCATGTCGATTCCCTTCCCCAGTGGTGCTGGAGTCACTTTAGAACGACGAGGGTACGCGTGTAAACCGGTGTGACCGGTGAGGCCGGTGGGAATATTCTGCTCACGCGCTCGGGGTCTGCCGCGCGCGACGCTCGTGCGCTTCGCGGGCGGCCTGTCGCTCGAGCTTGCGCGCGTCGCGGAGCACCTTCTCGGCGGCACGCACGGCCTTCTGGGCCTCACGGAACCTCTTGTCGTCCGCGATGTCGGCGTCGTCCAGCCCCAGCCACCGGGGGCGCTGCCGCCGGTCGTCCGCGGCCTCGGAGGCGGCGTCGATGTAGGCGGCGACGCCGTCGAGCCCGCGCTCCAGCGCGAAGGAGAAGGGATCGGAGTCGTCGAGGAAGACGCCCGACTCGATCGCCGCCCGCAGCTCGGGGTAGGCGTCCTCGGTGATGAGCGCGCGGAAGAGCGCATCTTCATTGCGCGAGATGGCGTCCGGTGCGAGGCCCTGCTCGCGCTCGACTCGGGAGTAGCCGGCCACGATCGTGCCCGCCCAGTGCGCGGTGCCGGTGACGAGGAGCATCACGGCGAGCCGCTCCTCATAGGTGAGCGGCGTCTCGGCCAGCGCGCTCAGCCCGGCATCCATCCAGGCAGCGCTGTTGGGTGTTGCGGGCACGCCCGTGATGGGGATCTCGAGCACCCACGGGTGTCGCAGGTAGTGCTGCAGCTGCTCGCGGAAGAGCGCCTCCAGGCGCTCGCGCCAGCCGCCCGCGGTGCGGGTCTCGTCGGAAGGAGCGCCCGTCGCCTCCTCTTGCATGAGCAGGATCAGGTCGTCCTTCGCGCTGACGTAGCGGTAGAGCGACATCGGCGTGAACCCCAGCCGCGACGCGACCGCCGCCATCGACACGGCACCCAGGCCCTCGGCATCCGCGATCTCGACCGCCGCCTCGACGATGCGCTCCACGCTCATCTCGCGCTTCGGCCCGCGCTGGGGATTGGCGGCCACGCCCCACGCCAGCGCGATACCCCGCGGGAGCTCGGGCTCCGGTGCATCGGTCATGGCGTCAGTCTACGTCTGTTTATTACATAAACAGTGTGTTACCGTCATAAACAGTACGGGACGTAAACAGTTTCCCCGGTACACGATTCACGGAAGGATGACCCATGCTCGACCGCACCGCTCCACCGGTCATCGTGGTCGACGACCTGCGCAAGGCCTTCGGCCGCCAGCAGGTGCTCGACGGCCTCGACTTCACCGTCGCCCGCGGCGAGGTGTTCGCCCTGCTGGGCCCCAACGGCGCCGGCAAGACCACCACGATCAACGTGCTGACGACCCTGGTCCGCCCCGATGCCGGCACCGCGACCGTCGCGGGCGTCGACGTCGCGCGCGATCCCGACCAGGTCAAGCGACGCATCAGCCTGACGGGCCAGTCCGCCGCCGTCGACGATGCGCTCACCGGCATCGAGAACCTCGTGATGCTCGGACGCCTCTCGGGCCTCACGCGCCGCGGCGCGCGCGCCCGCGCGGCGGAGCTTCTCGATCGCTTCGGACTGACGGATGCCGCGGCCCGCCGCGTCGGCACCTACTCCGGCGGCATGCGCCGACGCCTCGACCTCGCGCTGAGCTTCGTCGTCGCGCCCGCGATCCTGTTCCTCGACGAGCCGACCACGGGCCTCGACACCCGCAGCCGCCGAGAGCTCTGGGACGTGATCCGCTCACTGGCCGACGCCGGGACGACGGTCTTCCTCACGACGCAGTACCTGGAGGAGGCCGACCAGCTCGCCGACCGCATCGCCGTGCTCGACGGCGGACGGGTCGTCGCCAGCGGCACCGCGCCGCAGCTGAAGGCCAGGGTCGGCGGCGACGCCGTCGAGCTGCACGACGTGCACGGCACCCTTCTTCGCGAGGTGCCGACCGACGGTTCGGTCTCGGGCCTCCGTCGTGCCCTCGACGTCCTCGACGAGTCGGGGGCCGAGGGCGTGGTCACGCTGCGTCGCCCCAGCCTCGACGACGTCTTCCTCGCGCTCACCTCGCCCGACGGCCAGGGCAGCGCGCACCGGGGCTCGCGCCGGCGCGAGCCCGCCGACACCCTCAAGGAGCTCGCATGACCGCCCTCGCCCCCTCCACCGCCCCGGCGCTGCGCCCGCGCATCACGGGCCTCACCGCCGAGAGCGTCTTCGTCGGGCGGAGCCTGCTGCACTCGCTGCGCGACGGGGAGTCGCTGCTCATGGCGATCATGCTCCCCGTGATGCTGATGATCCTCTTCACGTACGTCTTCGGCGGGGCCATCGACCCGTCGGGCGGATACGTGAACTACGTGGTCCCCGGCATCATCCTGCTGTGCGCCGGCTTCGGCGCCGCGTCCACCGCCGTGTACGTCGCCAACGACATGCGCACCGGCATCATCGACCGGTTCCGCACGATGCCGCTCCGGGCCGGAGCGGTGCTCACCGGCCATGTCGTCGCGAGCCTGCTGCGCAACCTCCTCGCGACGGGCGTGGTCATCGGCGTCGCGCTGCTCGTCGGGTTCCGGCCGACCGCCGACGTGTGGGGGTGGCTCGGCGCGATCGCGCTCATCGCGCTGTACATCCTCGCGATCACCTACCTGTTCGCCGCGATCGGCCTCGCCTCGGGCAGCCCCGAGGCCGCCAACGGCTACGGCTTCATCATCCTGTTCCTGCCGTACCTGTCGAGCGCCTTCGTCCCGGTCTCGACCATGCCGGAGTGGCTGCAGTGGGTCGCCGAGAACCAGCCGGTGACGCCGATCATCGAGGCGCTGCGGAGCCTCCTGATGGGCACGCCGATGGGCGATGCGGCATGGTGGGCCGTGGGCTGGTGCCTCGCCATCCTCGCGGTGTCGTTCGTCTGGGGGGCGTGGCTGTTCCGGCGCAAGGCGGGGCGGCGGTAAGAGCTCGATCTCCGCTGCGCGGGGTCATCCTCCGGCGTGCTCACCCGCGGCGTCGGCTTCGCCGGCGGCGCGCGCCCGTCCCGAGCCCGCACGCTCTACGGATGACCCCGCTCCGCTCTGTCGGCGGAAAGGTCGGCCGCGCTACTGCTGGGTGGGTGGAGAAGAAGGACGGGGTCAGCGGCCGGGGAGGCGCTTGAGCGCGTTCTCGAGGGCGTGCTTGGCCGATGCCGCGGCACGGCCCACGACCTCGGCGGCGTGCGCGGCGGAGTCGGGCAGGGCCACAGCGGCCAGGTCGGAGTCCGCCTCGCCGTCGTCGAGGAAGGGCACGAGCCAGTCGTCGACCTCGTCGAGCGGTGCGGCGGAGAGGCTGTAGTAGCGGTGCTGCCCCTCTTCGCGCACCGACACCAGGTGCGCGTCGCGCAGCACCTTGAGGTGCTTCGACACGGTCGGCTGACTCGCGCCGAGCTCGGTCACGATGTGCGACACACTGGTGCCGCGCTCTCCGGCGGATGATCGATCGAGCAGCAGTCGCAGGATGTCGCGACGCGTTCCGTCTGCGATCACGTCGAAGATGTCCGCCATGTGCTCAGATTAGTCGGGAGCCCTGCGGAGTACCATGAGCACGATCGCCGGGCCGCCCGCACGAGGAACGTTTCGCATCAGGAGGAACCCCGTATGACGGATGGCAGGCGCGCCGCCCCCGTCTCACCGTCGAGTCGCCTGCGCGCGCTGGGCCACGAGGTCATGGAGTTCTTCCGCGACCTGACGCAGCGCTCCCCCGCCCGGTTCGCGATCCTCATCTTCCTGTCGCTCATCCTCGTGTTCACGGGCCTGTTCTCGCTGCCCCTCGCGGCGGCCGACGGGCAGGCCACGCCGTTCGCCGACGCGTTCTTCACGGCGGTGTCGACGATCTGCGTCACGGGCCTCGCGACGGTCGACATGGCGACCCACTGGTCGCCCTTCGGCCACGTGCTCGTGTTCGTCGGGGTTCAGATCGGAGCACTCGGCGTGCTCACGCTCGCGTCGATCCTGGGTCTCGTGATCTCGCGGCGCCTCGGACTGCGCGCGAAGCTGATCGCGGCCAGCGACTCGAACCCGCTCCGCACGCACGGCGGTCCCGTGAACGAGGGCCAGACGGTGCAGCTGGGCCAGATCGGCAGCCTGCTCGCGACGGTCGCGCTGTCGACGCTGGCCATCGAGACGATGATCGCGATCCTCCTCTATCCGGGCCTCATCATCGCGGGCGTGCCGTGGCAGGCGGCGCTGTGGGAGGCGCCGTTCTATGCGGCGATGGCGTTCACCAACACGGGCTTCACGCCGAATGCCGAAGGGCTCGAGCCGTTCCGGCACGACTACTTCTTCCTCACCGTGCTGATGGCGGGCGTCTTCCTCGGCTCGATCGGCTTCCCCGTCATCTACACGCTGCTGCGGCAGAGGTGGCATGTGCGGCGCTGGTCGCTGCACGCGAAGCTCACCCTCATCACCACGGTCGCCCTGTTCTTCCTCGGCGGCGCGGTCTTCCTCGTGCTCGAGTACGACAACCTGCTCACCCTCGGCACGGAGGACGCGTGGGACACCACGTTCCAGGCGTTCTTCTTATCGGCGATGACGAGATCCGGCGGCTTCGCCATCCTCGACATCGGCGAACTGAACCAGTCCAGCCTGCTCGTCGGGTGCATGCTGATGTTCGTCGGCGGCGGCTCGGCGTCGACAGCCGGCGGCATCAAGGTCACGACGCTGGCCGTGATCGCCCTCGCCGTCGTCTCCGAGGCGAAGGGCCGCGCGTCGAACCAGGTGTTCGGCCGGCGCATCCCCAGCGACGTCCTGCGGGTCGCCCTGTCGGTCGTCGCCTGGGGCGCGACCATCGTGGCGATCTCGACGATCATCATCACGCAGATCACGAAGGCCGATCTCGGAGATGTGCTCTTCGACGTGATCTCGGGCTTCGCGACGGTCGGGCTGTCGACGGGACTCACCGCGACGCTCCCGGATCCGGCTGTGTATGTGCTGGCGATCACGATCGTCATGGGTCGCGTTGGTACAGTGACTCTCGCCGCGGCTGTGGCCGCGTCGTCACGATCGCAGCTGTACTCGCTGCCGGTGGAAAGGCCGATCGTTGGTTGAGCGGATGAGGGGCGATGCGCCCGTTCTCGTGATCGGACTCGGGCGCTTCGGCGCCGCGTGCGCGGGCGAGCTCGACCGGCTCGATCGCGAGGTCCTCGCGATCGACGACAATCTCGAGCTCGTGCAGAAGTGGTCCGAGCGGGTCACGCACACGGTGCAGGCCGACGCGCGCAACATCGACGCGCTGAAGCAGATCGGCGCTCAGGACTTCCAGGTCGCCGTGGTCGCCGTCGGCTCGTCGATCGAGGCATCCGTCCTCATCACCGCCAACCTCGTCGACCTCAAGGTGCCGCAGATCTGGGCGAAGGCGGTGTCGCAGTCGCACGGCAAGATCCTCGCTCGCGTCGGCGCCAACCACGTCATCTACCCCGAGCGCGAGGCCGGCGAGCGCGTCGCGCACCTCGTCAGCGGACGGATGCTCGACTTCATCCGGTTCGACGACGACTTCGCCCTCGCCAAGCTCTATCCCCCGAAGTTCATCCGCGGCGTGGGACTGAACGAGTCCGGCGTGCGGACGAAGTACAACGTGACGGTGGTCGGCGTGAAGAGCCCGGGCAAGCCGTTCCGCTATGCGGAGGCCAACACGGTCGTGACCAACCACGACCTCATCATCGTCTCGGGCACCAACTCCGACATCGAGCGCTTCGCCTCGCTCGAGCGCTGAGCCCGCAGAACCCCGCTACGCTCCGGCCGCCAGCTCCTTGGCGCGCGCCAGCGCGGCGTCGGTCGCCTCGCCGAACACGGCGTCCAGGTGCGCGTCCTGCAGCACCG
This sequence comes from Microbacterium hibisci, assembly GCF_015278255.1. Lineage (GTDB taxonomy): Bacteria > Actinomycetota > Actinomycetes > Actinomycetales > Microbacteriaceae > Microbacterium > Microbacterium hibisci. Next base: position 341,001 of record NZ_JADIJC010000002.1, on the reverse strand, counting down.
CGACAGCGCGCTCGGTCGTGCCCTTGGGGCTCGTGACCCGACGGCGGAGCTCCGCCGGGTCGTCAGCGGATGCCTCGAGCAGCGCCGCGGCGCCGATGAAGGTCTGCTCGGCCATGAGCCGGGACTCCGCCGCGGTGAAGCCCTTGCCGAGGGCCGCCTTGGTGAACTCCTCCACCAGCAGGAAGAAGTAGGCGGGACCCGAACCCGAGATTGTCGACAGGGCGTCGATCTGCTCCTCGGGAACCTCGACGACCGTGCCGACCGTCTCGAACAGGCGCCGCACGGTGGCCACGTCGGTGTCGCCGGCGCGCGTGCCGGCCGCGAGGCCGGTGACGCCGCGGCCGACGAGCGCCGGCGTGTTCGGCATCGAGCGCAGCACCGCGACGTCAGCGCTGAGGAGGCTTTCGAAGGTGGCGATCGTCACGCCGGCCGCGAGGCTCACCACGATCGTCCCCGGGCGCAGCACGGGTGCGATCTCGCGCAGCAGGTCGGGCACCATGGCCGGCTTGACGCCGACGAGCACGACGCCGGCGGCGGCCGCGGCATCCGTGTTCCCCGTCGGGTCGGCCTCGAGAGCGACGCTGGTGACGCCGTCGAGGCCCTCGAGCTCGGCGGCCTTCGCGCGCGAGCGGTTGGTGGTCGTCACCCCACCCGCCGCGAGGCCTGACCGCGAGAGGCCGCGGGCGATCGCGCCCCCCATCGAACCGGCGCCGAGGATCGCGATGGGAGGGAGAACGGAGGCGTCTGCAGGCATGGCGTCATCCTACGAGCGGTCCGGCTCGGAGCCGTGCGGGCAAGGCTGATTCAGTGTTGACTTATATAAGAGACCACGCAATCATGGGAGCGTGCACGCACTCGACATCCTCGGCGACCCGGTGCGCCGGCGCATCCTCGAACTCCTGGCGGAGGGCGAGCGCAGCGCGGGCGACATCGGCGAGACGGTGCAGCGCGAGTTCGGCATCTCGCAGCCGGCGGTCTCGCAGCACCTGCGGGTGCTGCGAGAGTCGGGGTTCACGACGGTGCGCCCCGACGGCGTGCGACGGCTGTACGCCATCGCGCCGGAGCCCCTCGAGAACGCGGCGGCCTGGTTCGACCCGTTCCGGCGGTTCTGGCAGCCGCACCTCGACGCGCTCGGCACCGAGCTCGCGCGGGGGCGCCGCGAGCGCCGCCTGGCAGCGGAGCACGAGCGCGACGATGCCCCGGAACAGGACGACGCCGCACAAGAAGAATCCGATCCGACCGAACCCCAGGAGGACTGACATGGTCGACGTACAGGCGCAGCTCAGCGCCGTGAGCCGCGAGATCACCGGCGAGGAGGTCGACGGCCACCCCGCGCGCGTCCAGACCCTCGCGCAGACCTACCCCTCTCCCATCGACGACGTGTGGGATGCCGTCACCAGCGCCGCGCGCATCGCACGGTGGTTCCAGCCGATCTCGGGCGACCTCGTGCTCGGCGGCCGCTACCAGATCGAGGGCAACGCCGGCGGCGAGATCCAGGAGTGCGCACCGCCCGCCGACGGCGCGGCGCACTTCCGCGCGACGTGGGAGTACGGCGGCGGAGTGACCTGGCTGACCGTACGTCTCACGGCCGAGGGCGAGGATGCCACACGGTTCGAGCTCGAGCACGTCGCCCGTGTCGACGACGTGCCCGCCGAGTTCTGGGACATCTACGGGCCGGGCGCCACGGGCGTCGGCTGGGACGGCGGCCTCCTGGGCCTCGCCCTTCACCTCGGGTCGGGCGACGGCATCTCGCCCGAACAGGCCGAGGCCTGGGCGTTCACCGACGAGGGACGGGCGTTCTACCGTGGCGCGGCCGACGCGTGGGGCGCCGCGCACGCGGCCGACGGCGCCGACGCGGAGGCGGCCGCCCGCGGCGCCGAAAACACCTACGCCTTCTACACCGGCCAGACGCCCTCGGCCTGACGCCGGCCGCGGCGGCCGCGGGAAAGCTCGAACGCGAGCGGAACGGATGCCGGAGCCCCCGGCATCCGTTCCCGCCACGTCGTCCGCGTCACGGCGAGCCGGTCTATCCTCGGGAGTGCGGGGGCGCAGGTGCCTCCGGAGGATGTGGGAGGCCTTCGCATGACGCTCTTCGACGGAATCTCGGCGCGCACCGTGGAGATCCCCCGATTGTCCGTGAACGTGCTGGAGCGCGTCGGCGACGACTCCGCGACGCCGCCCGATCGCACGGTCGTGCTGATCCACGGCAATGTCTCGTCGGCGCTGTTCTGGCAGGAGACGATGCAGGATCTGCCGACCGACATCCGGGTGATCGCGATCGACCTCCGCGGGTACGGCGGCACGGAGCACGCGCCGATCGACGCGACCCGCGGCGTGCGCGACTTCAGCGACGACGTCCACGCGACCCTCGAGGAGCTCGGCATCACCACGGCGCACCTCGTCGGCTGGTCGATGGGCGCCGGGGTCGCGATGCAGTACGCCCTCGACCACCCGGTGCTGAGCCTGACGCTCGAGGCGCCGATCTCGCCGTACGGCTTCGGGGGAACGCGCCGCGACGGGTCGCGCCTCACCGACGACGACGCCGGCTGCGGCGGCGGCACCGTGAACCAGGACTTCGTGCAGCGGCTGATCGACCACGACACGACCACCGAGGCCCCGACGTCCCCCCGGTCGGTGTTCCGCTCGCAGTACGTCACCGCGGACTATCGCACCGAGCACGAGGACGTGTGGGTCGAGTCGATGCTCACCACCTCGACCGCCACCGGCAACTACCCGGGCGACGCGGTGTCGAGCGACAACTGGCCGGGCTTCGCGGCCGGCACGATCGGCGTGCTGAACACGATGGCCCCCGGCAACTTCGACGTCTCGGGCATCGTGGCACTCGCCGAGAAGCCGCCGATCCTGTGGATCCGCGGCACCGCCGACCCGATCGTGTCGGACGCCTCGCTCTACGACTACAACAACCTCGGCAAGCTCGGCTTCGTGCCGGACTGGCCGGGCGACGAGGTCGCCCCGCCGCAGGAGATGGTGTCGCAGACGCGTGACGTCCTCGCGCGGTACGCGGCCGCGGGCGGCGAAGTGAAGGAGGTCGCGCTCGAGGGCGTCGGCCACGCCCCGCACCTCGAACGGCCGGCCGAGTTCCGGCACGCGCTGCTGGAGGCGATCGGCTACGTCGGGCACCCGCACGACCCGGCGCCGCCGACCGAGGCGATCATCCTGCGCTCGTCGGACTGACACTCCGCACCCGGGCGCGCAAGGGGTGCGGAGCGCGCCCCGCAGCATCCGTAGACTCGTCCGCATGAGTGCTTCCGGCGGCGGCAAGGCCATCATCGCCGCCTTCCTGGCGAACATGGGCATCGCCCTGGCGAAGTTCATCGCCTGGTTCCTCTCGGGCTCGGCGTCGATGCTCGCCGAGGCGATCCACTCGGTCGCCGACTCGGGCAACCAGCTGCTCCTCCTGCTCGGCGGCCGCAAGGCCCGGAAGGAGGCCGACCGCGAGCATCCGTTCGGCTATGGCCGCGAGCGCTACGTCTATGCGTTCGTGGTGTCGATCATCCTGTTCTCGGTCGGCGGCCTCTTCGCGATCTACGAGGGCGTCGAGAAGCTCACCCATCCCCACGCCCTCGACGAGAGGTGGTGGTGGCTGCCGATCGTCGTGCTCGTCATCGCGATCGTGCTCGAGTCGTTCTCCCTTCGCACCGCGGTCGGCGAGAGCAACCACGTGCGCGCCACGGGGCAGTCGTGGGTCTCGTTCGTGCGTCACTCGAAGGCGCCGGAGCTCCCCGTCGTGCTGCTCGAGGACGTCGGCGCGCTGATCGGCCTCGTGTTCGCCCTGTTCGGCGTCGGCCTCACGGTGATCACCGGCAATCCCGTCTTCGACGCCATCGGCACGCTCATGATCGGCACCCTGCTGATCCTGATCGCGATCATCCTCGGCATCGAGACCAAGAGCCTCCTCGTCGGCGAGGGGGCGACGGATGCCGACAGCCAGCGCATCGTCGACGCCATCGCCGACGGTCCCGAGGTCGAGAAGCTCATCCACATCAAGACGCTCTACCTCGGCCCCGACGAGTTCCTCGTCGCCGCGAAGCTCGGCTTCGCGGCCGACGCCCCGCTCGTCGATATCGCAGGCGCCATCGACCGGGTGGAGGACCGCATCCGCGCGGCGGTGCCGGCGGCCCGGGTGATCTATCTCGAGCCCGACATCTACCGACCGGGGGTCGACCCCGCTCCGCCGACGTCGGAGTTCGTCATCAGGTCCACGGACTGAGCGCGCCGTGGCGATCGAGTACTGCATCTTCACCGAGCCGCAGCAGGGTGCGAGCTACGACGACCAGCTGGCGTTCGCTCAGACGGCCGAGCGTCTCGGGTTCGACGGGTTTTTCCGCTCGGACCACTACCTCCACATGGGCGACGGCGACGGACTGCCCGGTCCCACCGACGCATGGACGACGCTCGCCGGGCTCGCACGCGAGACCTCGCGCATCCGGCTGGGCACGCTCGTCTCGTCGGTGACCTACCGCGTGCCCGGACTGCTGGCGATCCAGGTCGCGCAGGTCGACGCGATGTCGGGCGGCCGTGCCGAGCTGGGCCTCGGCACCGGGTGGTTCGGCCGCGAGCACGAGGCGTACGGCATCCCGTTCCCCGCCAAGCGGTTCGACCTCCTCGAGGAGCAGCTCGAGCTCGTGACCGGTCTCTGGTCCACGCCCGTGGGCGAGACCTACAGCTTCGAGGGCGCGCACTACCGGCTGACGGATGCCCCGGCCCTGCCGAAGCCCGTTCAGGAGCGCGTCCCCGTGATCGTCGGCGGTGGCGGCCCCCGGCGCACGCCCGAGCTCGCGGCGCGTTTCGCCACCGAGTTCAACATCGGCTTCCGGTCCGAGGAGGAGTCGGCGGAGAAGTTCGCCGTCGTGCGGGAGACGTGCGCGCGCATCGGGCGCGACCCCGACTCGCTCAAGCTCTCGGTGGCGCTGCCGACGCTGGCTGCGGCATCCGTCTCCGAACTGGACCAGCGCGCGGCCAACATCGGCCGCACCGTCGACGAGCTGCGCGGCGACGTGAACATCGTCGGGGCCCGCGACGAGATCGTCGCCAAGGTCGAGCGACTGGTCGCCCTCGGCGCGCAGCGCGTGTACTTCCAGCTCATGGACCTGCAGGACGTCGCGCACGTCGAGTACCTCGGCACCGAGGTGCTCCCCCGCCTGCCGCGCTGACGCCGCGGGCTTCAGCGGCTTCGTCGTTCGTCGACAACGCGGTTCCGCGCCGACCGACCACGGCGTCTGCGCCGGATACGGGGTCGCTCGGCGAGACCGCGGTCTCTCCGCGCCTCACACGGGAAGACGGTACGACGGCAGGCCGCGGCGGCGGATCAGCCACTCCGCGAAAACGAGGTTGGGCAGCCAGCAGAGGAAGGGCACGGCCGCGTACGCATTCGGGAAGGCCGTGTCGATCTCCCAGGACTGCCCGAGGACGAACGGCGCGAACAGCAGCAGCGGCAGCCAGATGCGCAGCATCACGCCGGAGTACGTGAGGGCGTAGTTGCGGATCATCCAGGCCCGGTGGCTCGGCACGTCGCCGCGCCGGATCGCCCGGTACGCCCGCCAGCCCGTGACAAGCCACAGCACCCCGAGGGCGCCGAACCCGAAGAACCCGACGTAGCCGGCCGGACTGGACGGAGCGATGACAAGGCCGCCGACTCCGCCCACCGCGACGGCGACGAGGTAGACGCGGCCGATCCAGCGGTGCACGCGCGGCGCGCGCGTGCGCAGCCCGCGCCAGAACTGCAGCGGTCCGGCGACGAGCGCCACGGCGCCGCCGACGATGTGGACGTACAGCGCGCCCTGCACGAACGGCGACGCCGCCGCGTAGGTCGGCGCGAGGCCCACGTCCTGGCCGGCGAGATCGGCGAGCGACGCGGTGAAGTACGGCACGGCCGAGTACGCCACGATGGCGACCGCCGTGAGCAGGACGAAGGTCCAGCCGACGCGGGAGCGGACCCCGCCGGGGCGCGCGACGGCCGGAGCGGTGCGGACGGGTTCGATGAGGCGGGTCACGAGCGTCACGCTAGGCCCGCGCCGGCAGGCGCCAGGAGGGTGCTGTCCCCCCGATCCCGCGCGGCTGTCCCCCGAACGCGGCGCGCGCGACGGTGGCCGGCTCAGCGGCGGGCGTCGAAGAACGCGCGCAGGAGAGCGGATGCCTCATCCTCGCGCACGCCCGCGACCACCTCGGCACGATACGGCAGGCGCCGGTCGCGCACGACGTCGTACATCGATCCCGCCGCGCCGGCCTTGTCGTCCCACGCGCCGAAGACGAGCCGGCCGATGCGGGACTGCAGCACCGCGCCGGCGCACATCAGGCAGGGCTCGAGCGTGACGACGAGCGTGCATCCCTCGAGGTTCCACGAGCCCGTCGCAGCGGCTGCCGCGCGCAGCGCCACGATCTCGGCGTGCGCCGTGGGGTCGTGCTCGACCTCGCGGAGGTTGCGGCCCTCACCGATCACCGAGCCCGCGGCATCCGTCACCACCGCTCCCACCGGCACGTCGCCCACCTCCCCCGCTGCCGCAGCCAGCGCCAGCGCGCGGTCCATCGCGGCGAGGTCGGCGGGGGCGAGGTTCACAGCACGAGGCTACCGCGGTGCCGAAAACCGGGCCGGTCGTCCCACACCCCGGGGCGCGGCATCCGTCACCGGCGCGTCGCGGTGACCGACCGGGTATTCGGCCACGGCGAAGGACGGGGGCGGCACTAATCTGTCTCTATGCGCCTGCACGTCGCCGACCACCCCCTCATCACCCACAAGCTCACGGTGCTGCGCGATCAGCGCACGCCGTCGCCGGTGTTCCGTCAGCTCACGGAGGAGCTCGTCACGCTGCTCGCCTACGAGGCGACGCGCAACGTGCGTGTGGCGCCGATCGAGATCCAGACGCCCGTCACGACGACGACCGGCGTGCGGATCGACGACCCCCGCCCGCTCGTCGTGCCCATCCTCCGCGCCGGGCTCGGCATGCTCGAGGGCATGGTCAAGCTCATCCCCACGGCCGAGGTCGGCTTCCTCGGAATGGTGCGCGACCACGAGACGCTGGCGCCCTCGACCTATGCCGAGCGCCTTCCCGACGACCTGAGCGACCGCCAGTGCTTCGTGCTCGACCCGATGCTCGCGACGGGCGGATCGCTCGGCGCGGCGATCGACTTCCTCTTCGCCCGCGGGGCCCAGGACGTCACCGCGATCTGCATCCTCGGCGCCCCCGAGGGCGTCGCCGCGATCGAGAAGCAGGTGGACGGTCGTGACGTCACGCTGGTGCTGGGCGCACTCGACGAGCGGCTGAACGAGAAGGGCTACATCGTGCCCGGCCTCGGCGACGCCGGCGACCGCCTGTACGGCACGGTCTGACGCGCGCCGCCGCGGTCGTCAGACGATCGGGACGCGACGGACGTCGGACGCCACCGCGCCCTCGGCGGTCGTCGGCCCGCGTCCGACGACGGCGATCGGAGTGAAGGGCCGCCCGTTGAAGCGGGTGGCCGTGACCGTCGTGTAGGCGCCCATCGTGGGGCTCACCAGCAGGTCGCCCACGTGGAGGTCGGGCAGCAGCACATCGCGCGCGATCACGTCGGACGAGTCGCACGTGGGACCGGCGAGGGTCGCCCAGCGGTGGTCCGCCGTGCGCGCACGGGCCGAGACGCGTCCGGTCCAGGGGTCGGTCTCGGTGAGGTCGCGCTCGGCGAAGATCAGCGGGTGGACGTCTTCGGTGAGGACGTTGGAATAGGAGCCGTACAGTCCGTCGTCGAGGTAGTACCACCGGCCGTCGCCGCGCTCGGCGATGCCCACGACGCTCGTCACGAGCGCCATCGCCTCGGCGACCATGACGCGGCCCGGCTCGGCGATGATGTCGAGGCGGCGCGCGTGCGGCTCGAGGACCGGCCGGAGCACAGCGGCCACGTCGTCGATCGCCGCCGACTCGGCGTCGTACGAGGCGGGGAACCCGCCGCCGATGTCGAGCGTGTCGAACTGGACGTTCAGCCGGCGCTCCAGGATGCCCATCAGCTCGAGCGTGTCGGCGGCCGCCGCGGCGAACCGGTTCGGATCGTCGAGCTGACTGCCGACGTGGTAGCTGAAACCCGCCACTCTCACACCGGCCGCGAGCGCGCGCTCGACGAGGTGGGCCGCCTCGAACGGTCCGACGCCGAACTTGCTCGACAGGTCGCTCTTCGCCTGCGGGCTGCGATAGGCCAGCCTCACCAGCAGTCGCGTGTCGGGCGGGGCGCCGCGGAACTTCTCGATCTCGACGTCGTTGTCGACCACGAAGGTGCGCACACCTGCGGCGAGCGCCTCGGCGATCTCGGCGGGCTTCTTGATCGGGTGGGTGTGGATGATGCGCGTCGCGTCGACGCCGCGACGCGTCAGCATCCCGAGCTCTTCGCCGGTGGCCACGTCGAAGCCGCAGCCGGCGTCGTCGAGGACGTAGAGCACGGCGTCGTGGGCGAGCGCTTTGACGGCGTAGTGGAACCCGACGAACGGCAGCGCGTCGCGCAGGTGCCGGTACTGGCGCCGCACGCGCTCGGGATCGAGCAGCAGCAACGGCGTGCCGTGCAGCGCGACGGCCGCGCGTGCCGCCACGGACGACAGGAGAGCGGATGCCTCGGCCCGCCGTCGGTCCTCGTACGACGGCGTGCTGCGGGGCTCCCGACGGAGCGCTGCGAGGTTCATGGGGCCACCTCGGGGGTGCGGGCGCGACGCCCGTCGCGCAGGCCGGCTTTGATCGTGATGGTGAAGGCGCCCGCCGCGATCGCGTAGAACACGATGTCGGCGGCGACCTTGCCCGCGAGCATCCCCCACAGCGGGTCGGGGATGAGCCAGACGCCCAGCATCAGCGCGGCGGGACGGACGAGGAAGGTGTCGAGCAGCTCGGCGGCACCGAACTCCGCCACGAGCAGCCCGAGCGTGCGCGCGGCCGCATGTCGCCGAGAGCGCGCCACTCGCGCCTGCTCGAGGAAGATCGTCACCGCCAGCACGGCGTAGAAGCCGAGGATCTCGCCGACGAGCGCCGCCACCGCGATGAGCGGCGCCGCGTCGGTCCACACGGTCGCAAGGAGCCCGGCGATCACCATCGCAACGGTGCCCGCGACCTCTGCGGGCAGGTAGCGGCGGATCCAGAAGGCCACGCCGCGACGGCGGGTCTCCGCCGCCTCACCCGGCGCCGTCTCCGCAGGTGCAGGCGAGGCCGGTGCGGTCTCCGCCGGTCCGGGCGAGGTCGGTGCGGGCGAGGCCGGCGCCGACGCCGCGAACGCGGCCGGAGCGGGCGTGGCGGTCGGCGGGGCGGCGAGCGACGGCTCCATCGTGGTCATCTCGACCTCCTCCGTGTGACAGAGGAGATCCCACCGGCGGTGATACCCGCGGCGGGCGCTGTGTGACGGGCCTGCGCGTCGGCACGGCGGGGCGCCGCGGGGTTGCACGACGCCGCTGAACGGCGTGGCGCCGCGGGGCGCCGCGGGGCAGGACAACGGGGCGCCGCGGGGCGGCACGACCGGCCGCCGCTGGGTTGCACGGCGGCGCGACGCGGGGTTGTACGGCGGGGCAGCGCGGCGGCTTGCGTCGCCGCCGGGAGACTCCGGCAAGACAACGGCGCGACATCCGCCCCTCGCCGAACGGATGCCGCGCCTACGCGCCTCTGGGGGCGCTGGTTCAGCGTACGTGGCCCGAAATTCTCCCCCAACGGGGTTGACATTGCCCGAGGCGGGAGTTTAGTCACGAGCGCGCGTCGCGCCGTCGTGCGGGCTCCGGCACGGTCGGTTCGACGTGCGCCGGCGCGGCGGGGGCGCGGGCGCGCTGATGGGAATCGGCCATGGGGGTCGTACACGCCGGTGCGTGCCCCGCTCGCGCCAGTCCGCCGCGCGGCGTGGGGCCTGCGGCGTGCGCCGTGCGGCGTGCGGCGAGTTCGCAACGCGCGGCCGCTGCGCGGCTCAGCCGGCGACGGCGGGCTAGTCGCCGAGCGGAGGCTCCTGCGGGTTGCGGCGGCCCGTCTCGCGCTCCCAGAACTCCAGCTGCTGGGTCAGCGCTTTGGCCAGCTCGAACACCTGGTCGGGGGGAATGCGGATGCGGCTGACCACGCGCGCCGGCACGACCGTGTGGCGCTGCCCGGTCTCGGCGTCCACCTGCTCGCGCGGCGGCTGCGCGAGAGTGAGGAAGTCCATCACGAACACCGTGGGCGTGTGCCAGACGTTCGCGAAGTCGGCGTAGGCGCCGCCGATGAGCTCGGGCGGAAGGTCGATCTCGAACTGCTGCGATGCGTCGTCGGCCATGCGGGCTCCTGTTCGGGCGGGCACCTCGTTCGGGATCACCGGTGCGAGACGCTCGGGGCGGTCGTGTGCGACGTGAGCGCGAGTCTACGCGGCGCTCAGGCGTGGCCGACCAACCGCGCGAAACCGCTCAGCCGCGCCACTCCCTCGGGGGTGTACGGAAGGTCGTCGAGAAGCCCCGGCGAGTACACCAGGTAGGCAGTGTGCATTGCGCGCGAGATCGCGACGTTGAGCCGGTTGCGCAGCAGCAGGAACTCCAGGCCGCGCGGTGCATCGCGCCCGCTCGAGGCCGCGAGCGAGACGATCGCGACGGCGGCCTCCTTGCCCTGGAACTTGTCGACCGTCCCGACCGGGACGTCGGGGAATCCCGCCGCGGCGAGCGCCGCTTCGACGGCGACCTGCTGCGCGTTGTACGGCGTCACGACGATGAGGTCGCGCGGCTCGAGCGGCCGGGGCGGCAGGGTCTTCGACGAGCCGTCTCCGTCGTCGGTGACGGCGTCGATCCACTCGCGACCGATGAGATCGGTCACGAGCCGGGCGACTTCGGCCGCTTCGGGAAGCGACTGCGTCGCGTTGCCGTGGTGGCGCAGCGCGATCGGGATCAGGCCGGGGCGGACGCCGTCGATGCGGCGCAGCGCCGTGGACGGATGCGCCGCGAGCGCGCCGCGGTAGGACAGCGTCGAGACGGGAGCGGCGACCTCCGGCCGCATCCGACGGGTCTGCGCGAGGAAGTAGCCGTACTCGGGCGGGATGACGTCGGCCCCGTCCATGACCCAGCCGAGCGCCGACGTGTCGACCGGCGCCGGATGGGTGCCCTGGCTCACCTGGGGCAGCTGCTGCGGGTCGCCCAGGAGCAGAAGTCTCGGCGCGGCGAGCGACACCGCGATCGTCGACGCGAGCGAGAACTGCCCCGCCTCGTCGACGACGAGCAGGTCGAGGCTGCCGCGCGGCACGCGGCCCTCATGGCTGAAGTCCCACGCGGTGCCGCCGATGACGTACCCGGATGCCTCGTGCTCGGCCGTGAAAGCGGCCACGCCGTTCTTCGTGAGCACGGTGAATCCGTGTGCGGCGGCGGCATCCTTGGGCGCCTTGCCGACCTGCGATGCGGGCACGCCCGCCGCGATGACGCGTTCGAGGAGCTGCTCGATCGTCGCGTGGCCCTGCGCGACGACGCCGACCTTGTAGCCCTGCTCGCGCACGAGCCGCGCGATGACATGCGAGCCGACGTAGGTCTTGCCGGTGCCCGGAGGGCCCTGGACGGCGAGATAGCTGCGGTCGAGGTCGCGCACGGCGCGGGCGATCGCATCGACGACGTCGTCGCCCGCGGCGGGCAGCCCCCCGGTCAGAGTGCGCGGCGGGCGGCGGCACAGGATGTCGGTGGCGGGGTCTGCGGGAAGCGCGGGCGCCGCGTCGATCACGCCATCGGCCCACGCGTCGATCGCCGCCTGCTGGTTGCCCGCCGGCGGCGGGGCGGCCGGCGTCAGGGCGAGCGGGAGCGCGCTCCACGTCACGCCGTCGACAGCCGTCTCCTCGATGACGGCGCCGTCGTCGAGGACCTCGACCACGGTCACCGAGCGGTAGGAGTGGATCCATCGGGGCGACGCCTCGAAGGGATACGGCGCCGGCAGCTCGTAGAGCGCGAACGGGCTGATGCCCTCGCTGAGACGTGTGCCGGGCGCGAGATCGCCGCGCAGCTCGATCGTGCGCCGCTCGCCGCCCTTGCCGCTCTCGGAGAAATGCCAGTCCTCGCGCACACGGCTGCGCGCGGGATCGATCGTGACGACGTCGCGGGTCTCATCCCACAGCGACACCGGCTCGCGCAGGCGCAGGAAGTGCGTCGCCCAGAAGGACTTGGCCTCGCGGGGGTAGTAGTCGATCGCGGCGGCGCCGAGCCGCAGCATCCGGCCCGCGACCGACTCCTCGGGGTGGTGCAGGGCGAGGGCGTCGAGCAGCGTCGCACGGGCGGACGGCTCGTAGGCACGCTCGTCGGGTTCCGGGTTCGGCGACGGCACCAGTCGCGCCTCGCGCGCCCGGTCGACGAGCCAATCGCGCAGTCGCCGCGTCGAGACGCAGTCGTACCGGTTGTAGTCCGCGAGGTCGTCGAGCACGAGCGCCGCCTCGGCGACGGCGCCGTCGGCGTGCAGCGCACGCGCCTCGACGTAGCGGACGATCGAGTCGTCGCCCTTCTGCACGTCGCTGGTGCGCACCTCGTCGCCCATGTACAGAGGCTCGAGCTTCTTGATCGAATACGAGCGCGACCCGACGCGCAGCGCCCGCCGCACGATCGGGTACAGGTCGACGAACACCCCGTCGCGCAGCAGTCGGTCGACGTCGGCCTCTCGCACGCCATGGCGCGCGGCCATCGCGAGGAGGTGGGTCGGCTCGTACGGCGCGTAGTGGTAGATGTGCATGCCGGGGTACTGCTGCCGGCGCAGGTTCACGAGGTCGAGGAACGTCTCGAGCGCCCGCTTCTCCTCCGCGAAGGAGTGCGCCCACAGCGCGGTGTACTGCTCGCGCGTGTCGACCCAGCCGAAGAGGTAGTCGATGCCCCACTGCGTCGCCTCGCCCGGTGTCGGCGGCTCGGTGTGCAGCGGGTCGCCCTCGAAGTCGAAGAACAGGTCGCCGTGATCCGGCCGAGGCAGCGCGCCCAGCGCCTTCGGCGCCACGACCTCGAACACCGGCACCGGCGGCGCCTCGGCGGGGCCGGCGCCCGGCTCGTCGACGAGCGCCGAGATGCCGAGCTCCGCCGCGTCCGACTCCGCGACCGCCGCCGCCGCCGCTCCGACGGTGACGGCCGCCGCCGCGACAACGGCGGCCGGCGGCTTCGGCGCGATCAGCGGCGGCGTGCCGGCGGGGCTTTCGAGCTGCAGCCGCGCCTGGGTGCGCAGCGAGGCGAAGACGTCGGGATTCATTCCGGCCGGCCCTGCCGGGGCCGCGGCGAGCTGCTCGATCGTCTCGATGCCGGCGGCGCGCAGCCGCTCGCGCTGCACCGGACGCATGCCCGCCACGAGGAGGAGGTCGCGGGATGCCACGACCTCGGCGTCGCACGTCGCACAGCGTCCGCACGCCACGACTCCGAGCTCACCGCGCGGGTCGCCCCACGCGATCGGCTCGCCCTCGTCGCCGAGCTCGAGCCGCCGGTCGGCGATGAGCGCGCCCAGCCGTTCGCGGCGCAGCGAGAACACCGGCAGCAGGTCGTCGACCTCGTGCTCGCTGACGCTCCCGTCGCCGAGCAGAAGCTGCACTCGACCGGAGCGCGCCACCCCGAGTCGATCGAGCTGATCGACATAGGCCGCCAGCTGCATGAGCGCCGTCACGCGCGCGTGCCGCGCGAGCTTGGTGTCCTGCACAATCCACGGCCGGTCAGCGCCCGAGCCGGCCGACGAGTCGCGCACCAGGAAGTCCGCGAAGCCGACGAAGTCCGCCGTGGCGAACGCCGCCTGGTAGACGACCTCGGCGTCGGAGGCGAGGGCCGCGTTCGTGCGGGCGACCGCATCGGCGAGGGCCGCGGCGTCCGACGACCGCGTCTCGGGGATCTCGGCCACCCGGTCGCCGAAGCGCGCGACGTAGTCGGCGAGCACCTGGCGCTCGTGCACCGTTCCCAGCCGCCCGGCCCGCTCCAGGGTGAGGTCTTCGGGCTCTTCGACCGCCGCGATGCGACCGAGCCGCGCATCGATCGCGCGCAGCCACGCGAACTCGCACTCCGCAGCCGTCTTGAGATCGCTCGCGCTCCAGACGATCCGGCCTTCGTCCTCGATGTATCGCATGCCCCGCCCTTCCCCATCGACGATAGCCGCGGCATCCGACACCTCCGTCCAGTGAGTTCGAGTCGCGCACTTCGCAGCCGATCGGGTCGCACATCTGCAAAGTGCGCGATTCGAAAGCCCGCGGCGCACCGACCACGACGCAACCCCCGACCGGGCGGGCAACCCACCTGACAGACTGGAGCGCATGAGCCTCCCCTTCGAGAGCGCGTACCGGCACGGCTTCGCCCGCGTCGCGGCCTGCACCATCCCGGTCTCGATCGCCGACCCGGCCGCGAACGCCGACGCCGTCCTCGAGGCGGCGCGGGAGTGCGACGCCGACGCCGTCGCCGTCGCCGTCTTCCCGGAGCTCTGCCTGACCGGCTACGCGATCGACGACCTCTTCCTGCAGGACCCCGTGCTCGACGGCGTCGTGGCGGCCGTCGAGCGCCTGGTCGAGGCATCCGTCGATCTCCTCCCCGTGCTCGTCGTGGGCGCGCCGCTGCGCCACCGCAACCGGCTCTACAACTGCGCCGTCGTCATCCACCGCGGCGAGCTGCTGGGCGTCGCGCCCAAGGCGTATCTGCCGAACTACCGCGAGTTCTACGAGCGCCGCTGGTTCGCACCGGGCGACGACCAGGGCGACCAGGACATCCGCGTCGGCGAGCTCGAGGCCCCGTTCGGCCCCGACCTGCTCTTCGAGTCGCTCGACATCCCGGGGCTCGTCGTGCACGCGGAGGTCTGCGAAGACGTGTGGGTGCCCATCCCGCCGTCGTCGTCCGCAGCCCTCGCGGGGGCGACCGTCCTTCTCAACCTCAGCGGCAGCCCGATCACGATCGCGCGCGCCGAGGACCGCAAGGACCTCTGCAAGTCGCAGTCGCTGCGCTGCCTCGCCGCCTACGTCTACGCGGCGGCAGGTCAGGGCGAGTCCACGAACGACCTGTCGTGGGACGGGCAGACGATGATCTACGAGGGCGGCAACCTCCTCGCCGAGACCGAGCGGTTCCCCGACGGGCCGCGACGCTCGGTCGCCGACGTCGATCTCGACCGCCTGCGCCAGGACCGGCTGCGGCAGGGCACATTCGACGACAATCGCCGGGCGACGGGGGCGGATGCCGCCTTCCGCACCGTGCACTTCCGGCTCGACCCGCCGCAGACCGACGTGGGGCTGCGGCGCACGCTCGACCGGTTCCCGTTCGTCCCCGACGATCCGCAGCGGCTCGCACAGGACTGCTACGAGGCGTTCAACATCCAGGTGTCGGGACTCGTCCAGCGCATGCGCTCGATCGGCGGTCCGAAGCCCGTCATCGGCGTCAGCGGCGGTCTCGACTCGACGCACGCGCTGCTCGTGGTGGCGCGGGCCATGGACCTCATGGGGCGTCCGCGCAGCGACATCCTCGCCTACACGATGCCGGGGTTCGCGACGAGCGACCACACGAAGTCGAACGCGATCGCCCTCGCCGAGGCGATCGGCGCCTCGATCGAGACGATCGACATCCGCCCGCTCGCGATCGAGATGCTCGAGCGCCTGGGCCACCCGTTCGCGGGGGGCGAGCCGGTGCACGACATCACCTTCGAGAACGTGCAGGCGGGCCTTCGCACCGACTATCTCTTCCGCCTCGCGAATCATCACGGCGGCATGGTCATCGGCACCTCCGACCTGTCGGAGCTCGCGCTCGGCTGGGCGACATACGGCGTCGGCGACCACATGAGCCACTACGCCGTCAATGCGGGCGTTCCGAAGACGCTCATCCAGCACGTGATCCGCTGGGTGATCTCCCACCGCGGCGACGAGGGCGGCTCCACCGACCTCACCGACGACGCCCGCGCGGTGCTGCAGTCCGTGCTCGACACCGAGATCTCCCCCGAGCTGGTGCCGGCCGGGCAGGACGGCAAGATCCAGTCGACCGAGGACCGCATCGGCCCGTACGCGCTGCACGACTTCGCGCTCTACCACGTGCTGCGGTTCGGCTTCCGGCCTTCGAAGATCGCGTACCTCGCGGCGGAGGCCTGGAAGGACGCGGATGCCGGAGCCTGGCCTCCCGGGTTCCCCGCCGAAGACCGCTACGCCTACGATCTGCCGACGGTGGCGAAGTGGCTGCAGGTGTTCCTCAAGCGGTACTTCGCCTTCGCGCAGTTCAAGCGCTCCGCGATCCCGAACGGCCCGAAGGTCTCGCCTGCCGGGTCGCTCTCGCCGCGCGGCGACTGGCGCGCCCCGTCCGACGGCAACGCGCGGGCGTGGCTGGCGGAGCTGAAGGCCGCACTCCCCGAGCTCATCGAAGAGTAGGAAGACGGATGCCGCGGGTCGCGGCATCCGTCATCACCGCCGTGTCGTGTCAGGCGGGCGGCTGCGTGTACGCCAGCGTGATGATCCAGCTGTCGCGCGACAGATCGGCGAGCTGGTAGTAGACCTTGCGGTCGGGGATCCAGCCCTTGGTCAGGGGACTGTCGAGTCGCACGTGGTCGGCGGCGACGCGGGCGCCGCGGCCGTCGGCGTCGCGGATGGCCTGCACGCGCGTCCAGTGCGCCAGGAGCTTGCCGAGGTCGTGTTCGTCGAAGAGGTGCGAGTGCCGCTGCATGATGTGCAGCTCGGCGTCATCCGGGTGCGCATCGCGCAGGTCGAGTCCGAGCGACATCTCGGGGTCGGTCACCGCGACGACGGTGGCGGCACGGAAGCTGACGTTGCGGATCTTCAGCGGCACCTCTTGCCCTGCGACCTCGGCGATCAGCTGCGTGTGGAACCCGAAGGTGCGGGGCGCCTCACGCTCGACGCGGACGTCCTTGACGTCGACGCCGAGCTTTCCCGCGACGATCTCCTTCGCGAGGGCGCGCTTGCGGTCGTGGTCCGACAGCTTGGGCTCCCAGCCGAGCCGTGCCGTGATCCCCGCCGGAGTCTCGAGAAGCACCGATTGCATGATCCACCTCATCTCCGCGGGCCGTCCGCCCCTCCATCCTGTCCCGGCGATGGACGGTGAGGAAGATCGCCACGCCTGTTCGACGCCCCTCACCGCGCTGCACGCAGCGGACCGAAGGCGGGCCGGTGACGACGACACGCCGGTGACGGATGCCGCCGCCCGGCGTGTCGCGTCCCGCACGCGGCGTCCGGCACCTCGGCCACGAGGCGGTTTCGTCCCGTCGACAGTGCGAAGGGCGGGACCCGCAGGCCCCGCCCTTCGCGTCCGGCTCAGTCCGACCAGGCGGAGGCGACCGAACCCGCCGACGCGGGCGAGTCCGCGGGCGAGTCCGCAACCGGAGCGGGGGCCGGCGCCGCGGGTGCCGGGGCGGGCGCGGACGGGGCGACCGGGGTGGCGGCGCTCACCGCGCTGAGCGGCGAGTCCGGTGAAGCCGCCGTCGCGGGCGACGGGACCGCCGGAGACGGTGCGGGCGAGGCCGCGGTGACCACGGACGCCGATGTGTCGGTGACCCGCAGCGTGACGCCCGCGGGGTCGATCGTCTTGCCCTGCGGCCCCACGATCGCACCGCCCGGAAGGACGGTGCCGTCCGAGGTCTGCAGGTTCATCGTCGCGGCCGTCGCCGCCGCCGCGCCGCCCACGAGCGTCAGCCCGACGGCACCGGCGACCCCGAATCCGATCCACTTCTTCTTGCTCAGCATGTCTTTCTCCTCTCGAAACCGCCGGGGCTCCGGGGGGACGAGGGCCCCGGCGGTGATTCCATCGTGGCGACGGCGGCTAAGCCGCTTCGAAGTCGCGGATGAGACGGCTCTTAGGTTCGGCCGAGGGCGTCGGCGGGTTGGTCGACGACGGATGCCGCGGCCCGCAGCAGCGCGGCGGCGCGGGCGTCCTCCCGCATCTCGGCCGCACCGAGGGCGTGCCCGAGAAGGTGCGTCGCGGCGCGGGCGCGGAAGCCCTGCGCCCGGCCGGCGTCGTCGTCCCACCGGCGCAGAGCCGCGCGGGCCAGCGTCCACACGAGCTCGTCGCGCGGCGCAGGGGTGATCAGGGCACTCGCGACCGCGTGCGCGAGGAAGGCCGCGCTGTCATCGGCCGGCACACCGACGCCCGCGGTGTCGACATCGATCACGGCGGTGAGCCGGCCGCCGTCGTCTTGGAACAGCTGGCCGAAGTGCAGATCGCCGTGGATGACCGTCGTGGGAGCCGCGTCGCGCCACGCCTTCCTGACGCGGGACTCCAGGGCGCCGAACGCGCCGTCGTACGTCCTCAGCCGACCCGCGTACCAGTCGAGCCGCCGCTCCAGCCCGGTGCGGGCCTCGTGGGTCACCGGGACGGCGGCGATGCGCCGCCGGAGGGCGTCGACCTCGTCGAGGAGGCACTCTGCATCGCCGAGGGCGTCGGCGACCGGCCTGCCCGCGGCGGGCGCGAGCACGAGCAGGCCCTCCTCCGACCAGCCGTGGATGGCGGGCACCGGGACGCCCGCGCGCGCCAGCGCGGTGTGGATGTCGACGATCCGCCGGGTGCGGGCGGGAGGGAGAACCTTGACCCAGGCGTCGCCCGTCGTCGTCGGCACGCGCACGACGCCGCGTCGTCCCGGGCGGTACGCGACGAAGACCGGCGGACCGGACGGCGAGAGCCCGAGCCTGGTCAGCAGCACCGCCGCGGCATCGGCGAAGGCGACCGGGGCCAGGGACGGGAGATGAGGGTCGGCCGGGTGCAGCCAGATGCGCGCATCGGGCGCCTCGGCCGGCCCTGTCGCGAGCCCGGTCTCACGCTCGACCGGCCGGCGCGACGTGTCGACGAAGTACGTGACACCCACCCCCGCGGTGTCCGTCGCACGGGCGTCGGCGTCCGCCGCCGGAGCCTCGGCGTCCGCGGCCGGCGCCGCGGTGTCCGCGCCGGCCGGCGCCTCGGTGACCAGGAATCCGGCCACGGTGCCGGAGCCCAGCGGCTCACGGCTGAGCAGGCGGATGTCGGTCACGGGCGCGAGCTCGAGTGCCTCGCGGAGCAGGTCGGCCTCGGGCGCGGCGGGGTGCGGGTGCATCCTTCGATCCCAGCACGGCCGCGGGCCGCACGGCATGAGACCTCTCTTAGGGAGCGGGATGCGGCATCCGCACGCAGGAATACTGGAGGGGTGGACGATCCCGCGCACGCCCCGAAACGCCGTCTTCCGGCGCTCTCGGTGCGCACGCGGCTGATCGCCGTCATCACGATCGTCTCGGCGATCGGCATGCTCGCGGTGGGCTTCGTCGTCTATCTCGAAGAGCGCGGACGGATCCTGCAGCAGGTCGATCGCCTGCTCGAGGCGAACCTCGAGTCCGCCGGGTACCTCGTGGAGCGGGGCGACGATGACACCGGCACGTGGGACTCCACCGCGCAGGCGCTCGCTGTCGTCGTCCAGCGCGCGGCGCCGGACGACAACACCGGCACGGTCGGGGTGATCGACGGCACTCCCGCACTCGTGCCCGGGGTTCCGCTCGATGTCGACCTGCTCGCCGTCGACGGCTTCGTGCCGCACGTCGTCGCGGGGACGGAGAGCGGCGACCCCGTGATCGGCACCTTTGCGGAGGAAGGCGTCACGTGGCGCTATCTCGGCGCCCCCATCTCGGTCGGCGCCGAACCGGACGACACCGGCCTGTTCATCATCGCGTACGACGTCGAGGCCGAGCTCGCCGAGATCGACTCCGCCGCCCGTGTGTGGGCGATCGCCTCGGCGGTGACGCTCGTCGTCATCGCGGCGGTCGCAGCGCTCGTGACCACCAGGCTGCTGCGTCCGCTCCGTCAGATGCGCGAGACCGCCGAGCGGGTGTCGGCGCAGTCGCTGTCGGAGCGTCTCCCGATCGTCGGCCGCGACGACGTCTCGGAGCTCGCGGCCACCATGAACGACATGCTCGACCGCCTCGACGAGGCGCTCGACTCGCAGCGCCGGCTGCTCAGCGACGTCGGCCACGAGCTGAAGACGCCCATCACCATCGTGAGCGGCTACCTCGACGTCGTCGACCCCGACGATCCGCGCGACGTGCGCGAGACCCGCGACCTCGCGGTCGATGAGCTCGCCCGGATGGCACAGCTGGTGCAGGATCTCGCGTCGGCGGCGGCGCTGCACGGCCCCGCGCCGGTGAAGCCGGTCGCGGTCGACGCCGCCGACCTCGTGCAGCAGATCGTGCGCAAGGCGCACGGCATCGAAGGAGCGGCGATCGAGGCCGGCCCGATCGCCGAGGTCGTGACGGCTCTCGACCCGGGCCGTGTCACGCAGGCCGTGCTGCAGCTCGCGCAGAACGCGGTGACGCACGGCGGCGGGCGCATGGTGATCTCCAGCGCCGTCGCCGGCGACGCCCTCGAGATCTCGGTGCGCGACTTCGGCCCGGGCGTCCCACCCGACGCCCGGGCACACGTCTTCGATCGCTTCGTGCGCGGCGCGGATGCCGAAGGCCGCTCGGGCAGCGGCCTGGGCCTCAACATCGTGCAGGTCATCGCTCGCGCGCACGGGGGCGGTGCGCGCGTCGAGGACGCCCCGGGCGGAGGCGCGGTCTTCACGGGGTGGCTGCCGCTGACCGCAGCACGCCAGTCCGTGCCGGCGGGGCTCGTCGTCCCGCCCCGTCCGCCGTTGCCCACCGCCGACCTGGAAGCCGATTGAGGGGAACACGTGGCATCCATCCTGATCGCCGATGACGAGGCCCGCATCTCGGGGTTCATCGACAAGGGCCTGCGCTCTGCGGGCTTCGCCACGCGCGTCGCCACCACGGGTCCGGACGCGCTCGACCTGGCACTGAGCGGCGAGTTCGACCTGCTGGTCCTCGACGTGAACCTTCCCGGGATGGACGGGTTCGCGGTGCTCGAGAGCCTCCGAGGATCCGGATCGCGGATGCCGGTGATCATGCTCACCGCTCGCGTCGAGCTGCACGACACCGTCGCCGGCCTCGAGGGCGGGGCCGACGACTACCTCGGCAAGCCGTTCCGGTTCGACGAGCTGCTCGCGCGGATCCGCCTGCGCATGCGCCGCGACGAGACCGTCGGCGGAACGCAGCTCACGCATCGCGATCTCACCCTCGACGTCCGCACCCGGCGCGCGCACCTGGGAACGATGGCCGTCGAGCTGTCGGCACGCGAGTTCGCGCTGGCGGAGGAGCTGGTGCGCAACGCCGGACAGGTCCTCAGCCGCGAGCAGCTGCTCAGCCGCGTGTGGGGCTACGACTTCGACCCCGGCTCCAACGTCGCCGACGTCTATGTCGGCTACCTGCGCCAGAAGCTCGGCCCCGGCCGCATCGAGACGGTGCGCGGCGTGGGGTATCGGCTGGTCTGACCGCCGTCCGCGACCGCGGGCTGCGCGCCGAAGTCCGGAGCATCCGAGTTCCGGGAGATCTCCGAGTTCGGGCGGTAATCCGCCCAGCACGTCAACCCCCTCCCGCGGGCGCGGCCCGCTGGGAGGATGAGCCCATGGCCAGGCGTGCGACGGTGATCGGCAGCGGGCCGAACGGGCTGTCGGCCGCGGTCGCGCTGGCGCGCGCCGGGTACGAGGTGCGGGTGCTCGAGGCCGCCTCGACCGCCGGCGGCGGCGTCCGCACCGCGAACCTCACGCTGCCGGGCTTCCGCCACGACGTCGGTTCGGCGGTGCACCCGGCGGCGCTCTCGTCGCCGTTCTTCCGCGCGTTCGGCATCCACGAACGAGTGGGCTGGATCCATCCGCTCGCGTCGTACGCCCAGCCGCTCGACGGCGGCCGGGCGGCGATCGCATGGCGCGACCTCGAGCGCACGGCCGATGCCCTCGGCCGTGACGGCCGGACGTGGCGGGCGGTGCTCCGGCCGCTCAGCAGCCGCCTGGGCGGAGTGGTCGACTTCACCGGATCGCAGCTGCTGCGGTGGCCGCGGCATCCGATCACCGCCGCCCGCTTCGGGCTGCGCACCCTCCAGCTCGGCACGCGGCTCGGACGCGGCACCTTCGAGACCGAGGAGGCGAACGCACTGCTGGCAGGCGTGCTCGCGCACGCGAACACGCCGTTGCCCTCGATCGGTGCCGCCGCGTCGGGGCTCTTCCTCGCCGCGCACGCGCACTCGGCCGATGGCTGGGCCTTTCCGCGCGGCGGCGCCCAAACGATCGCCGACGCGCTCGTGGCCGATCTGCGCGCGCACGGCGGCGTCGTCGAGACCGGTGTGAGGGTGGAGACGCTGGACGGGCTGGAGTGGGGCGATCCGGATGCCGGAGACCTGCTGCTGCTCGACACCACGCCG
This sequence comes from Microbacterium hibisci, assembly GCF_015278255.1. Lineage (GTDB taxonomy): Bacteria > Actinomycetota > Actinomycetes > Actinomycetales > Microbacteriaceae > Microbacterium > Microbacterium hibisci. Next base: position 318,869 of record NZ_JADIJC010000002.1, on the reverse strand, counting down.
CGGCTGCTGCTGACGCACCCGCACCTGCCGGCGCGCTACGCGCAGGCGCTCCGGCACTACCGGTACGGGCAGGCCGTCGCGAAGGTCGACTTCGCGCTGGACGGCCCCGTGCCGTGGGCGCACCCCGAGGTCGCCCTGGCCCCCACCGTGCACGTCGGCGGCACCCGCGAAGAGATCGAGGCCGGCGAGAACGCGGTGGCGCGCGGCGGCATGACCGAGCGGCCCTACGTGCTCACCGTGCAGCCGAGCGTGCTCGACGGCACGCGCGCGCCCGAGGGCAAGCACGTGCTGTGGACGTACATCCACGTGCCGGCCGGCTCGACGTTCGATCCGACCCAGGTGATCGTGCGGCAGATCGAGCGCTTCGCGCCGGGGTTCCGGCGTCACATCCTCGCGAGCCACGCCACGACCGCGGCGCAGCGCGCCGCCGACAACCCGGCCGACATCGGCGGCGACATCCTGGGCGGCGCCTTCACGCTCGCGCAGGCGTTCCGGCGGCCCGTCGTCTCGCGCACCCCGTGGCGCACGCCGCTGCGCGGCGTGTACCTCGCGTCGGCCGCCACGCCGCCCGGGCCCGGCGTCAGCGGCATGCCAGGCTGGCTCGCCGCGCGCCAGGCGCTGCGCGACCGCCGCGGCGGCGAGCGCCTGGAGCTCGAGGACCTCTTCGGGAGCTGACATGCGCCTCGGGCTGCGACTCCTCACGGATCCTGTGCCGCGCTGTCGGGACGGCGAGATGAGACCGGAGCGGCGGCGGTACGCAATCGTTGCGGCTCACCGCGTCCCGGAACACGGCGGGGAGCCGGGCTGATGGACGGCTTCGCCGCGGTCGACTTCGAGTTCGCGCGGCAGGTGCTGCAGCGGGGCATCGCGGCGCTGTTCGTCATCGCGTTCCTCTCGACGCTGAACCAGTTCCGGCCCCTGCTCGGCGAACGCGGCCTGCTGCCGGCGCCCGAGCTCCTGGACTGGGCGCGCTCCTCGAAGCGCGGGCGGCGACTCCTCCGGCCGACGGTGTTCCGCCACGTGCGGTACACCGACGGGCGGCTCGTGGCGCTGTGCGCGGGGGGCATCGTGGTGGGTGCCGCGCTGGTCGCCGGCATCCCGCAGCTGGCGCCCCCGTGGGTGCCGATGCTGTGCTTCCTCGCGCTGTGGCTCGGCTACATGTCGATCACCAGCATCGGCCAGACGTTCTACGGCTTCGGCTGGGAGATGCTGCTCCTCGAGGCCGGGTTCCTCGCGGCGTTCCTCGGCTCGGACGACCAGCCGCCGCCGACCGTCGTGATCGTGCTGTTCTGGTGGCTCGTCTTCCGCCTCGAGTTCGGCGCGGGGATGATCAAGATCCGCGGCGGCCGGGAGTGGCGCCACCTCACCGCCCTGATGTACCACCACGAGACGCAGCCGATGCCGGGCCCCCTGAGCCGCCAGGCGCACCTGCTCCCCCGCTGGTTCCACCGTGGCGAGGTCATCGGCAACCACTTCGCCCAGCTCGTGGTGCCCTGGTTCCTGTTCGCCCCACTGCTCGGGCTGTTCGTCCCGGGTCCGATGCCGGCGATCGTCGGCGCGGTCGCCGCGGTGATCGTCATCGCGACGCAGACCTGGCTCGTCGTCACCGGCAACTTCGCGTGGCTCAACTGGATGACGATCGTCCTGGCGTTCTCCGCGATCGGCGTGCCGGGTGTCGGCGCAGAGCCGCGGGCTGCGGCATCCGATGTCCCGTGGACCGTCGACGGGATCCCGTTGTACTGGGCCGTCGTCACGGGCGCCGTCGGTGTGCTCTTCCTCGTGCTGAGCTGGTGGCCGCTGCAGAACCTCTTCGCGCGCCGGCAGCTCATGAACGCCGCGTTCAACCGGTGGCAGCTCGCCAACGCGTACGGCGCGTTCGGCACCGTGACGAAGGAGCGGATCGAGATCGTCGTCGAGGGCACGATGGACGAGGATCCGGATGCCGCGACCTGGCGCGAGTACTCCTTCAAAGGCAAGCCGGGCGACGTGCGGCGAGTGCCCCGCCAATTCGCGCCGTACCATCTGCGGCTCGACTGGCTGATGTGGTTCCTGCCGCTGGGCCGGTCGCTCGAGGACTGGTTCTCGGCATTCCTCGTGAGGCTGCTGGAAGCGGATGCCCCGACCCTGGGCCTGCTCGCCGACGATCCCTTTGACGGCCAGCGGCCGCGCTGGGTGCGGGCGGTGTCGTACCGCTACCGCTTTAGCACCCGCGAGGAGTTCCGCACCTCGCGCGCGCGGTGGGTCCGCGACCGCCGCCGGCCCGTCATGGGCCCCGTCGCGCTGCGCCGCTGAGTCGCCGGCGCCTTCAGCCGGCGCGACCCGGGCGGACCGCGCTCCCTCCCCTACCCCCCTTCACTTGGCGCGACACGCGGAATCGACGAAACGATTCCGCGTGTTGCGCCAGGTGAACGGGCGGGAGCCGGCATGGGTGGGGGTCAGGGCACGGGGTCGCCGGCGTCCTCGCGGGTCGCCTTGCTGCGGCGGGCCGTGAGATCGACGATGCCCACCACGAACGCGAGGGCGAGGAAGACGCCGACCGACAGCATCCCGAACGCGTACGCGTCGTGGTAGACGACGAGACTGTCGTGCGAGCCGGACTCGCGGTAGATGGTCGCGTAGAAGAGCGAGAGGGCGACGGCGGTGCCCACCGCGGCGCCGATGCGCTGGCCGAGCTGGCCCACCGAGCCCGCGAGACCGCCCTGCTTGACCGGGATGTCGCCCAGCGTCAGAGCCTGGTTCGGCGCGATCACCAGCCCGCCGCCGGCCCCTCCGAGCGTCATGAAAGCGGCGGCGATGTAGGGCGTCCACGCCGGGTCGGTGTACAGCGCCGTGAGCACGAGACCGATCACGCAGGCGAGGACGCCCGCCAGGCCCCACACCACGACCGCACGGCCGTGCGTGCTCACGAGGTTGCCCCCGACCCACGAGGTGACGGCGCTGGCCAGCGCGAATCCGATCGACACCATGCCCGCGTACACCGGCTCGAGCCCCAGGCCGATCTGCAGGAACAGGGTCGTCGTGAGGAACATCGCAGGCGCCGCGGTGAAGTACGCCGTCTGCAGCAGCGTGCCGTTGCGGTACGACGAGATGCGGAAGAGTCCGAGCGGGATGAGCGGGTTGCGGCCGCGCGCGGCGTACCGGCGCTCCCAGGCGATGAACGCCGAGACGAACAGCGCGAAGGCCACGAGCAGCCACCATCGCGCGGGGTTGTCGGTCGGCGCGCCGGTGGTGAAGAGGAAGGGCCACATCAGCGAGACGATGCTCGCCCCGAACAGCAGCACGCCGACCGGGTCGAGCTGCACCGGTCGCTGCGATCGCGTGCGGGTGTCTGGCAGCAGCCACAGCGCGAGGCCGATGGCGGCGAGGCACAGCGGCACGTTCATCCAGAAGATCAGGCGCCAGCCGTCGGTGGGGCCGCCGAGAGCGATGAGCAGCCCGCCGAGCGTGGGGCCGAAGGCCGTGGCGATGCCGATCGTCGCGCCGAAGAGCCCGAAGGCGCGGGCGCGCTCCTTGCCCTGGAAGAGCTCCTGCGCCATGCCCAGCACCTGCGGCATCTGGATGCCGGCCGCCACGCCCTGCAGCAGTCGCCCGACGAGCAGCACCTCTGCGGTCGGCGCCAGCGCGCAGATGACGCTCGTCACCGTGTAAAGCGACAGGCCGACGACGAACAGCGTGCGTCGCGAGCGCTGGTCGCCGAGCCGCCCCATCGGCACCAGCACCAGGCCGAAGGTCAGCACGAAGCCCGACACGATCAGCTGCAGCTCGGTGGACCCGGCATCGAGCACCTCGCCGATTGACGGCAGCGCGACGTTGACCTTGGTCATGTCGAGGATCGTGATCGCCGCGACCGAGACGCACACCCAGAACGCCCGCCAGCGTGCGCCGGAGGAGATCGGTATGACCGCGGTCGTCGCCGGCACGGCACGGGCCGTGCTCGAGGTCTTCGTCGGTCTCGGCGCGGGCTCAGGCATCCCGTCCAGGCTACTGCCGTCCTCTCGGGGCAGGGCCCGTCCCGGGCCGGCGCACTCGGGGAAGGCCTCGCCCCGGGCCGGCGAATGTCCCACTTTGGCCCGTTCGCGCCGCCCGGAGTGGACGAAATCGGGACATGCAGGAGGGGAAGCGGGACATGATGGAGGGGTGAGACTCCTCGTCGCCGCCCTCGCCTCCGAGCTCGTCGCCTTCCCCGACCCGCTGCCCGGCTTCGAACGTCTCGTCACCGGGCCGGGCAAGCTCCAGGCCACCTACGCGCTGACGCGCGCGCTGGACGCGACCGCCTACGACGAGGTCGTGGTGGTCGGCACCGCGGGGGCCATCGACACGCTGCTCGAGGCATCCGTCTACGAGATCTCGGGCGCCCTCCAGCACGACGTCACCGACATCGACGGCATCGTCGGCCAGCACGTCTCGTTGCCGCCGCGCGTCGAGCTCGGGGCCGAGGGCGTCGTCATCGCGACCGGCGACCACTTCGTCGACGACGCCGAGGCCGTCGCCGTGATCCGACCGCTCGGCGCGGGGCTCGTCGACATGGAGACCTACGCGTACATCTGGGTGGCGCAGCAGTTCGGCGTGCCGATCCGCGTGCTGAAGGCTGTGTCTGATCGCGCGCAGGACGGTGCGATCACCGACTGGCACGCGGCCGTGACCGCCTGCAGTCACCAGCTGCGTGACCGGATCCGCGCCGACTACGGCGTCTGACCCCCGCAGCGGAGCCGGCGACGGCTGCGCTCAGTCGCTGCTGCTGCGCGAGAAGACGCTGCGCAGCACGAAGAACACGATGACGGCGAAAATCGCGACGATCACGAGCTTGCCGATGAACCACAGCAGCGAGAACAGCACGTCGACGAGGAACCACGCGATCACGATCGCTGCGATGACGCCGAGGATCGTCCAGATGGTGCCCTTGTTCACGACCCCAGCCTATGCGGCCGCGACGACGACGGCGGCGTCCTGACGGACGACGCTCGGTCCTTCGGGCGTCGCCTCGACGGCGAGCTGCGCGGGCAGCTGCTCCTTCATCGCGGCGACGTGGCTGATCACGCCGACGGTGCGGCCACCCTGGCGCAGCTCGTCGAGCGTGCGCATGGCGAGGTCGAGCGTCTCCTCGTCGAGTGATCCGAAGCCCTCGTCGACGAACAGCGTGTCGAGCCGGACTCCGCCCGCCCGCGCCGTGACCACCTCGGCGAGCCCGAGCGCCAGCGCGAGCGAGGCGAGGAACGTCTCACCACCGGACAGCGACTGCGCCGGCCGGGCCTGACCCGTGAACGCGTCCATGATCTCGAGGCCGAGACCCGAGGCGGCACCGCGTGCCGCGCGCGCGTCGGTGTGCTGCAGGCGATAGCGCCCCGACGACATGTCGCTCAGTCGCAGGTTCGCCGCGGCCACGATCTCTTCGAGCTCGGCGGCCAGCACGAACGTCTCGAGGTCCATCTTCATGGTGTTGGGGGCGCGGCCCGCCACGGTGTCGGCGAGGCGCGTGACCACGGCGGCATCGGCGGCGCGCGCCGCCACGCCGGCGTACGCGTCGTCGACCTGCATCGACAGGTCGCGGAGCGATGCGACCACGGTGTGCGCGTCACGCTCGGCGCGGAGGGCGACGGTGCGGGCCGCATCGGCGACCTCGAGGACCGCCTGCGACGCCGCGGTGTCGGCGGGCTCTTCGGGTGCTCCCGCCAGGTGCAGCTCGAGCTCGAGCATCCGCGCGCGCGTCGCGGCGAGCTGGGCGTCGTGCGTCGACACCCGCTGCGCCATCGCGTCGACGGCAGTGGAGGGCAGGAGGGCTGCGGTCGCCTCTTCGGCGGTCGCGAAGACGGATGCCGCGATCCGCGTGCCTGCCTCCGCATGCGTTTGCGCGGCCTGTTCGTCGGCACGACGGGCCGCATCGCGGGCGTCCCGCGCGGCGCGCGCGGCGTCGCGGACCGAGGTGACGTGGGCGACACGCTCGGCCACACTGGCGAAACCGCCGCGCGCGGCGATCACCACGCGGGTCGCCGCGTCGACCGTCGCGGTGAGTGCCGCGATCCGCGAGCGCGCGGCGTCCGCCCGTTCGCCGAGCGCCGCCCGCGACGCCTCCGCCTCCGCATCGAGCGCCACGAGCGCAGTGCGCCGTTCGACGAGGCCGTCGCGGCGCACGCCGGCGCGCTGCGCCGCGGCGAGCTCGTCCGCAGCCACGGCGAGGCTGTCGCGCAGCGATTCGACGGTCTCGCCGCCTGCGCGCGCGGCGGCGAGGGCGTGGCGCTCGCGCGCGGTCTTCGCGGCGTCGGAGGCGGACCGCTCGGTCCGGGCGGCCGCGTCGCGCGCGGTCTCGGCCCCGGCGAGCATGTCGTCGGTCACAGGCTCGGCCGCAGGTGCGGCGGGAGCGGGGTGCGAGGTCGAGCCGCACACGGCGCAGGGCTCGTCGTCGGCGAGCTTGGTCGCCAGTTCGCCCGCGTAGCCGTCGAGGCGACGCTGCAGCAGACGGGCGACCGTCGCGGCCGCGGCCGCGGCGGCCTCGGCGGCGTCGCGATGCGCCCGCTCCGCCGCCCGCTGCGCGCCGGCGAGCTGATGGGCTTCCTCCGCGGCGGCGAGGCGCTTGGCCGTCTCGGCGTGACGCACGCGGGCCGGCTCGAGGCCTGCGGCCGTCGCACGCTCCGTCTCGAGCTCGGCATCGATCCGCGCCAGCTCACCGGGCACCTCCGCGCGCTGCGCGTCGAGGGTCGCGATGTCGTCGTCCAGGCGCGCCGCGGCGGTCGCGGCATCCGTCAGCTCCGCCTCGTCCGCGGCGAGCGCCGCTTCCTGCGCGAGCGCTGCGGTGGCCACCGCCAGCACTCCGGTGAGCCGCTCGACGACGCCCGAGAGGTCGGCCGCGAGGTCGGCCGCGGCGCCGGTGGCGGTGACGGTGTCGGTGTCGTGGGTGTCGGCCGCGATGGTCGCGGCCGCTCGCGCCCACGCCGCGTCGGCGTCCGCGGCCGCCTCCGACGCGGCCACGGCGACGCGGTCGGCGCGCGCGACGGCGTCGAGCGTCGCGCGCAGCACCTCGGCGGCACGGGCGGCGTCCAGACGGCGGCGGTCGGTCGCGATCTCGTCGCCCGCGTCTTCGAGCGCCTGCAGCCGCGCGCGAGCACGGCCGAGCTCGGCCTGATCCTTCGCCAGCGCGACCACCGCGGCGTGCGCCGCCTCGGCGGCCACGCGCGCTTCATCGGCCGCCGCGCGCTCGCGCACGAGTGTGTCGAGCCGGTACGCGGCGCGCTGCTCGCCCAGCTCGACAGCCGCCCGCCGCGCGGCCAGGTCGGCGAGCGCATCGTCGGCCCTCTCGTCGTCCGGCAGCAGCTCGTGCGTCGCGATGAGCCGCTCGGCCTGATCGAGAAGGGTCCGGGCTCGCTCACCCAGCGCGTCGAGCTCGTGCTGGGCGGCCTTGCTGCGCTCCCCCAGTTCGCGCGCATACTCCTCGTAGCGCCGCGAGCCGAAGAGCGCCCGCAGCAGCGACTGGCGTTCGGTGCCCGACGCGAGCAAGAACCGCGAGAACCGGTTCTGCGCGAGGAGGATCACCTGCTGGAACTGCAGGGCGTTGAGGCCGAGCACCTCGTCGAGGAGCAGCCCGACTTCGCGCGGCTTGCCCGCACGGCCCACCCACTCGCCGTCGACGAGCTCATCGAGCTCCGCGCGCGTGGGCTCGGTCGTCAGCCCGCCGCCCCGGCGCGACGGCCGCTGGTATTCCGGAGCGCGCGTGACGCGCCAGCGGCGCTCACCGACCGTGAACTCCAGACGGACCTCGGTGGGATCCTCCGGGGCGCAGTGATCGCTGCGGAGACGCTTGTCGCCGGACTCGTAGCGGGGCACGCTGCCGTACAGGGCGAAGCAGACGCCGTCGAGAATGCTCGACTTGCCCGCGCCGGTGCGGCCGGCGATGAGGAAGATGCCGTCGCGCTCGAACGCGGCGAAATCGACGCTCTGACGCTCACGGAACGGACCGAAGCCGGTGAGCTCGAGATGGTGGAGCCTCACGCGGTCGCCTCCACCCGTGTGCGCTCCTCGAGGAGCTCGCCGACGAGCTCGGCCTCGCGCTCGGTCGCGCCCTCACCCTCGCGCACGTGCACGAGGAAAGCGTCGACGAGCTCGGCGTCGTTGCGGGCGGCGCGCACGCGCTGCGCGTACGTCCGGGCGTCGTCCTTCCGCGCCGCCGCGGGCGAGTGACGGACCTCGGCGCAGTGCGGGAAGCGCGCGAGCAGGCGCCGCATCGGGTCGCGCTGCGGCAGCGGGTCGGTGTATTCGGCTCGCACCCAGTCCCCGCCGTGCGCGGAGAAGCGCTCGTCCTCGAGCAGCTCGTCGAGCGTGCCGGTGAGGGTGACGAGGGCGCGCGGCACGGGAAGCGGCAGCCACTCCACGACCCCGAGGCCGTCGGCGCCGAGCTCGACCAGCCACGAGCCGCGCGGCTTGTGGCCCTCGTCGAAGCTGTAGTGCAGGGGCGCCCCGGCGTAGCGCACGCCGGGTGCGAGCTGCTGGCGGCCGTGGATGTGGCCGAGGGCCATGTAGTCGACGCCGTCGAACGTGGAGAGCGGCACGATGTCGAGGCCGCCCTGCTGGATGTCGCGCTCGAGGTGGGGCGTCGGCTCGACGCCCGCGGCGAAGCAGTGCGCGACGGCGACCGCGCGCCCGCCCCGGGTCGCGGCATCCGTCCGCACCAGGTCCATCGCGTGCGCCAGGACATCGGCCTGAGTCCGGACGCCGGTCCACAGCGAGCGCAGCAGCACCGGCTCGAGGTACGGGATGCCGTAGACGTGCACCGGGCCATGCTCGTCGGCCAGCGTGACCGGCGTGCCGACCGACTCCGGGTCGGTGATCACGTGGATGCCCTCGCGCAGCAGCTGCGCCTGGAAGCCGAGGCGCGCGGCCGAGTCGTGATTGCCGCTGGTGACGACGACGGCGGCGCCGGCATCCGCGAGGCTCCGCAGCGTGTCGGAGAGGAGCGTGTAGGCGCCTGCGGCAGGCGTTGCGGAGTCGAAGACGTCGCCCGCCACGATCACGAGATCCACCCGGTGCTCGCGCACCTGCTCGACCAGCGCCCCGAGCACACCGCGCAGCGCATCGAGCGTGGCATGGCCGTGGAACGACCGCCCGATGTGCCAGTCCGAGGTGTGCAGGATCCGCATGCTCACACGGTACGTTCGCCCGCGGACATCGGCGCCCAGGCAGGCCGCGGAACAGCCAAGGCCGGGCCTGTCCACGCCGAGTCCAGGGCTCGCGGCGAGGTGCCGCCCCGTAGGCGAGGCCGCGGACGTATCGTGGAACATGGCTCACACCGCAGACACCGCCCCGCGATCGACCGTCGTGGCGCTCGTCGGCGCCGACAGCGACGAGCTGCTGACGGGACTTGCCGACGTCCCCGCCCTCGTCGCGCTGTCGCTGCGCGAGGCCGAGCCGGCGGTCGCCGCCCACCTCGTCGCCTCTGTCTCGATGCCGTATGTGGTGCACGACGCCGATCCGCTCGAGCATGTCGCCTCGGCGTGGGTCGAGCTGTACGAGGAGCGCGCGACGCTCGGCTCGCTCGAGGCGGAGGTGGGCGCGCTGCTGTCGCTCTTCGCCTCCGGCGAAGCGGTGATGCCCGACTACTACGTCGTCGCCGGGCCCGAGGCGATCGAGGGCACCTGGCGGCACTGGTGGCTCGGCGCGCTCGCCCACCGCGCGCCGTCGCGGGTGCTGCCGGTGGAGGCGTCCGGCGCCGCGCTGCGCGCCCGGCTGCGTGCGCTCCCCGCGTCGCGACCGTGGCCAGAGCCGTCGTCGTGGCTGCCGCGCGTGCAGTTCGACATCCCCGATCGCGTCGGCCTGCGCGATCAGCCGGGAGCCGCCTGATCCATGGCGAGGGTGGAACGGTTCGCGCACGCCGGCGCGACGATCGTCGCCGAGCGCCGCGGGCGGGGCGGGCACGTGTACGTGCTCGTGCACGGCATCGGCATGGGGCGGAGCGTGTTCGCCGACCTCGCGCGCCATCTGGGCGACGGCGAGGTGATCGCGATCGACCTGCCCGGGTACGGGGATGCTCCCGAGCCCGCGCGCGTCCTCACGATGGAGCGCACCGCCGACCTGGTCGCGGCGTACCTGCGGGAGCGCGTCGCCCGTCCGGCGGTCGTGGTCGGGCACTCGATGGGGGCGCAGGTGGCGCTCGAGATGGCGGTGCGACACCCGGAGGTCGTGGATCGCCTCGTGCTCATCGGGCCGACCGTCGACCCCGCGGCGCGAACGGCGCCTCGCCAGATCGGGCGCCTGCTGCTCGACATCGCCGTCGAGAGCCCGACGGTGATCGTGCGCGGCGCACGCGAGTACCTGCGCGCGGGGCCCCGGCTTCGCGCGAAGTTCCATGCGATGCTCGTGCACCGCCCCGAGGACGTCCTGCACCTCGCGGACGTCCCGGCGCTCGTGCTGCGCGGCGAGGAGGATCTCGTCGTGCTTCCGGACTGGTGCCGGCAGGTCGCCGACGGCCTGCCGCAGGGCCGGCTCGAGGAGGTGCCCGACCACGGTCACGAGACGATGATCCGGGATGCCGCACCCGTCGCCCGCCTCATCCGCGAGTTCGCCGCAGAAGGCTGACCGGCATCGCGACTGCCTCTTGGCCGCGGATTCCTGCCATCCCCCGGGCAGCCGGCAATGTCGGAACCCCCGCGTAGGTTTCACAGTGTCGGAACCAACGGAGGAAACCATGTTCGCTGTATACGCCGCCGAACAGCAGTACCACCACGACACCTGGACGAGGGACCGCGAGCAGCGAGTCCTGGCCGCGATCCGCGAGCGGAGGCTCGCCGCCCTCGCACCGCAGCCCGCGACCCACGTCGTCGCCGCCACGGCGCGCCCGCAGCGCGCGGTGTGGGCCCGGCCGATCGGACTGCACGCGGCGAAGGAGCACCCCGCCGCCTGCGCCGTCGCCTAGGCAGCCGTCACGGGGCGCCGGGTCCGGCCGCGACCGGCTGACCTCGGCCCCTTGCGCGGCCGGCTGGTGAGCTGACGCGCGCCGCATGCGCGGCCGGCTGGCCGCTGGCTTCGGTCGCGTTCGCCGCCGCTAGGCAGCCGGTCACGGGGCGCTCGGGTCGGGCCGGGGCGGGCTGACCCGCGCCGCCTGCTGGGCCGCTCGATCGCGTGCGACGGCATCGCTCATCAATTGACCGCCGCTGCGCAGCAGCGCGCGACGCCACGGCAACGTGCCCTCGATCTCGATCTGGATGGAGATCGAGAGGATCGTGCGGATCAGGACGATCAGTCCCAGGATCGCGGCGTCCTCGAGCGACGGCTTCGACGTGATGGTGCGGATCAGGTCCGCCGCCACGAGCACCTCGAGACCCAGCAGGATCGCGGCGCCGAGCGTGGTCCGCAACGTCGTGAACGCGGCCTGGCCGCCCTCATGCCGCGCGAGCGAACGGGCTCCCAGCACGAGGGCGACGACGAAGCCGACGATCATGGCGGCGGCGCCGATCGCCTCGAATCCGACGGCGACGGCGGTGAACACGGCCTCCATGTGCACGCGCTCAGCCTAGGGCCGTCCGGGCCCCCATCGCCGCCGGAATCGCGGACGGATCTCAGGCCGAGTCGTCTCGCCCCGGCTGGGTCGGGCTGTCGGCGTCGCCGGTCGAGACCTGACGCGCCAGCTCCTGCACGTCGGCGTCGGGCAGATCGATGCCCGACTGGTCCAGGCGCTGGCGCAGGACCTCGGCGATGCGCTCGAGCGGCTCGGTGCCGACGTCCTGACGCGTCTGCGCCACGATGCCGGTGACCTTCTCGAGGTCGGACGCGTTGTTCTGGGCCATGGCGGGCAGCCGCTGCTCCTGCTCGGTGCCGAGGGCGCCGGGCGTCTGCTGCGCCTCGCTCGCGGTCATGGTGTCGCGGCCCTCGTCGTGGCCGTGATGGTCGGCGCCGTCGTCCAGGACCCCGATCCCCACGGCCTCGTGGCTGGGTTCACCGCTGCGGGCTCCTTCAGAAGGCCCCGTGGCGGCCGCTCCCTGGGCCGGCGGTGCGGGCGAGTGCGCGCCGGGGACCTCGGAGGCTGACGACGTCGCGCCGTCCTGCGTCGGCGACCCGGCGCCCGCGCCGTCCTGCGTCGGCGACCCGGCACCCCCGCCCTCCTCCGTCGGCGACGGCGCTGCCGTGCCGCCCTGCTCGGGCGCCTCGGTCCAGGTGCCCGCGGGCTCCGCGTCCTCGGCGGGCTCGCCCATCGTCGGCGCCGCCGCCGGCTGCTCGGCACGAGCCGGCTCGCCGGCACCCGGGGTGTCGGTCGCGCCATCGGCGTCGTTCCGGTCGGGGTAGTTGACCCCGGGCTGCTCGTACTCGTTGCCTGTCGTGCTCATCAGGGCTCTTCCCCTCGCTCGCTGTCGCTCACCATGTCGGGATCGGCGCCGCGCCGGGCCGCCTCACCCTCGACCGGGTCGTCCGGCTGCAGCGCGGCATCCGTCAGCAGTTCCGATTCCTCGGCAGTCGCGGCGCTGCGCTCGCGGGACTCCTGGTCGTCCACCGCTTCCCAGCCCCCGGCGGGGGCAGCGTTGATGACGCCCTCGGGGAGGTCCGGGTCGGTCGACCTCTCGCGATCCATGGCGTGCTCCTCTCGTCAGTCTCCAGCCTCCGGTACCGCCGCTTCCGGCGACATGGGCTTGACAAGGACGACGGTCGATGCCGTGGAGGGGCAGGCGTCAGGGACGCGGATTCAGGATGCCGCGGCGCGAGGGGTTGGCGTCGAACCAGTCAGCGACGTACCAGCACACCGGCACGACCTTGCGGTCGCCGGTCTGCTCGAGCTCGTCGACGGCACGCTCGACCAGTTCACCGGCGTAGCCGTGGCCGCGGAAGGTCGGGACGGTGTACGCACGCGTCATGGCCACCGTGCGGCCGTCGTCGCGGTAGTCCAGCACGCTGACGAGGTCGTCACCCCGGTGCAGCGTGTAGCGCGAGGCATCCGTCTCTTTGGTGAAGCGCAGCTCGGTCACGCGGACAGGCTACGCCCGCCCTCCCCCACGAGGGCCTAGCGGAGTGGATGTCGCGGCGATCGCTCAGGCTTCGGGCAACGGGGCAGGAGGCGCCTCGAGCAGTTCGACGCGCAGCAGCCGGAACTCGTGCCGCCGCAGGATCGCCAGCACGACCCGCCGCCCGCGGCCGAACGCCCGGCGTCCGCGATCGGAGGGGTAGGGCTCGACCGCGAGAATCCGGTACCAGCGCCGCCGATGCAGCACCTCGCCGCCGCCGGCGACGATATTGCGGTACCAGTTCACGTCGGGGCCGTACGTCAGCTCGGCCACCAGCGCGTCATCGGTCTCGCCGAGCACCAAGGGCGTCTCGAACGTCGTCCCGCTCCTGCGCCCGACGTGCCGCACGAGCGAGAAGCCTCCCTTGCCCGCTCGCGCGAGGTCGAGCGTCCACGGATTGAGGCGGCGCTGGATGAAGCCCAGCCACCAGCTCTTCAGACGGCCGGAACGATGTGCGGACGACGCAGTCACATGACTTAGTCAACCGCGCGGACGCCGGGGCGGGGATTCCGACCCCGGAGATTGAGCAATCTGTCACATTCCGAAACGATCACGCCCCAGAAGCCGTGCGATTTGACGTTTTCCGACAAAGTCGGTAATAATCGGGCTCATGACTGACAACGCGCTGTATCTGTCCGCCCGGGAGGCGAACAGGACTGCCGGCATGATGATGGCCGGCCGCATTGTCATGTGTTGTCGAATGTGCCACTAGCACGGTGACCCCGCCGGACTCCTCCTCCGCTTCTGAACACGGATCGTAAGGAGTCCCCCGAAGCACCGGTTTCGTGCGTCGATCACGCGCACCCGGATCCGCTTCGCACACCGCCCAACGTCGGGCACAGGCCACTACCGGCCTACGGCCTCCTCGCCTCCGACGACAGGGCCGCAGCACATCATCAACCCGGCTCCGCCTCCCGGGTTCCTCCCGCAAGGACCATCACCATGTCGACCACCGCTCTCCTCGACCGTCCCGCCACCGCCCCCGTCCGTCACCTCCGTGCCGTGAACCACCCGGCCGCCGTCGAGACGCCCGCCGCCCCGGCTCCCGAGCCGGCGCAGGCCCGCGCTCTTCCGGCCGGCACCGCCCCGCGCGGGTTCGCCCTCTACGTCGGCCTCGACGAGGCGAAGGCCGCCGCGTCCGGCGTCAACCTCGGTGTCCTCGTCGACGCGCTGCGCCGCACGATCGCCGAGCTGGCGCCCTCCGCCGAGACCTACGCGACCGTCGCACTGGCCCCCGTCGGCTCCGGCGGTCGCGACGTCGACGTGGTGCGTCTGGCGCTCCACGAGCCCTCTGCTGTCGCCCGCACCAAGAACGAGGAACCCGAGGACGAAGAGCCGGCTTCGGGCGGCGTCGTCGTCGACATCTCGCGCAAGCGCGTGCTCATCGACGGCGAGTCGGCCGCGTTCACGTTCAAGGAGTTCGAGCTGTTGCAGTACCTCGTGCTGCGCGAGGGCCGCACGATCGAGCGCACCGAGCTCGTGACCTCGCTCTGGCAGGGCGCCACCGACGAGGACGCTCCCGGCGAGCGCACGATCGACGTGCACGTCCGTCGCCTGCGCGCCAAGCTCGGCCGCTACGAGGACATCGTGCGCACCGTCCGCGGCGTGGGCTACCGGTTCGACCGCCACGCCGACGTCGTCATCCGCTACGGCCACGGCACCCCGTCGCCCGACCGCTTCTGACGCATCGCGGCGTCGCACCTGCGCGCAGCCGCTGATCCTCACCGCTCACCTGTCGCGACGAGCCGCACCCGGTGACGCTGCGCGACAGGCGAGCGGGGACACGGATGCCGCGACCATGCGCCGGCGGGAATGTCCGAGGCCGAGGCGTAGGGTGGGCGGCATGACCACCTCGCTCTCGCGCATCCCTCGCGTGAGGGACGCCGAGCGCTTCGCTCCGCGAGCGGCGACGGGTCGCGATCCCCGGCCGGAGCCTGGCCGGCCCCTCGAGACGGAGTACCGCCCCCGGCATCCGCTCGACCTCCGTCGCACCGTGCTCTTCCAGCGACGCGGCGCCGGCGATCCGACGATGGCGGTCGCGGGCGCAGTCATCTGGCGCGCGAGCCGCACGCCGGCCGGGGTGGCCACACTCGCGATCCGCGAGACGCACCCCGGCGTGATCCGGGGCGCCGCCTGGGGTCCGGGCCGCGAGTGGGCGCTCGCGCAGCTGCCGGCGCTGTGCGGTGCGGACGACGATGCCTCCGAGTTCGAGGCGGGGCGGCATCCGCTCATCGCCGACGCGCACCATCGCAACCCCGGTCTGCGGCTGTCGCGCACCGGCCTCGTCTTCGACGCGCTCGCCTGCGCGATCTTCGAGCAGAAGGTCACGGGCACGCAGGCCTTCGCCGCGTGGCGGCGCATCGTCACGTGGTGCGGCGAGCGCGCGCCCGGCCCCACGCCGTCGCCCATGTTCGCGCCCCCCACGATCGACGGCTGGCAGCACGTGCCGTCGTGGGTGTGGCATCGCGCCGGGCTCGAGCCGCCGCAGTCGAAGTCCGTCGTGCGCGCGGCCCGCTGCGGCGACGCGATCGTGCGGGCGGTCCTCGCTGCGGAAGACGGCGAGGCCGTCGACCGGGTGCTGGTGAGCCAGCACGGCATCGGCCCGTGGACCTCTGCCGAGACGCGCATCCGGGCGCTCGGCGACCCCGACGCCGTGAGCGTCGGGGACTACCACCTCGCACACGAGGTCGGTCACGCGCTCGCCGGGCATCGCACCGATGACGACGGGATGCTGCGCCTGCTGGCCGCCTGGCCGGGCCACCGTCAGCGGGTGATCCGGCTCATCGGCGCGAGCGGCGTGCGCGAGGCCCGGCGCGGCCCGCGGCTGCACCCCGAGGACCACCGCGACCGCTGATCGCCGTCTGCGGCGCACGCCGCGGACAGGTGGCCCGGGTGCGTTGCGGAGGTCGTCACGCAGGCACCTTGTCGATGTCGGAGGGGGCGACGACACTGGGGAGCGCCACGCGGCCGGGCGCGGCATCCACCCCCTCTCTCAGGAGTTCGACATGCCCAGCCTCAACCCGTACCTGTCCTTCCGGAGCGAAGCCCGGGAAGCCATGACCTTCTACCAGAGCGTGTTCGGCGGCGAGCTCGACATCTCGACCTTCGGGCAGTTCGAGGGCATGGTGCAGGATCCCGCCGAAAACGACCTCGTGATGCATTCGCAGCTGACCAGCCCCGACGGATTCGTGCTGATGGGGGCCGACACCCCGACCGGCATGGACTATCAGAAGCCGGCCGGCATCTCGGTCTCGATCAGCGGCGACGACGAGCCATCGCTGCAGGGGTTCTGGGACCGGCTCGCCGACGGCGGCACCATCACCATGCCCTTCGACACACCGCCCTGGGGCGGGAAGTTCGGCATGCTCACCGACCGTTTCGGCATCGACTGGATGGTCGCGGTCAACGCACCGCAGTCCTGACCGGTGACCGGGCCGCGGCGGAGGGCCGTGGCCCGGTCACCGGCGAGGGTCGGGTCGAGAACGGTGCGGTCAGGCGTACTCGCTGTCGTCGATCGTGGACGGCGCGGCCCCGAGCCCTTCGACCTCGACCCAGAGGTCCTCCGGGATCGGCGTGGCGGCGAGTTCGTCGAGCTGCGCCAACCGGGTCGCGGTCGAGATGCCGACCACAGTGGAGTCGATCAGCGGCGAGCGCAGCGAGTAGTGCAGGGCGACGGCGGGGAGCGTCACACCGAACGACGCGCAGACGCGCTCGAGCCGCGAGACCCACTCCTGGAGCTCCGGGGTGGCCGGGCGGTAGCCGTACATCGCGCCCTCGCGCGCGCCGGTCGCGAGGATCCCTGCGCCGAAGGGGGCCGCGTTGAACACCGTCATGCCGCGCGCTCGGGCGTCGGCGAAGACCGGCGCCGCGGAGCTGTCGACGACGGTGAAGCGGTTGTGCACCAGCACCGCGTCGAAGACGCCGGTGCCGACGTAGCGCGCCATCATCGGCACGGGTCCGGCGGCGACGCCGATGGCGTCCACGCGGCCCGACTCCCGCAGCTCGATGAGGCCCTCCACGGCGCCGCCGGCGGCCATCGCCTCGTCGAACGTCACGGTGTACGGATCGTGGAGATGCAGCAGGGGAAGGCGGTCCACGCCGAGCCGCGTCGTCGTCTCGTCGAACGAGCGCAGCACCCGATCGCGGTCGAAGGCACCCGTCTCGGGGTCGCAGTCGACCTTCGAGATGACACGGGTTGCGGCTTCCTCCCCCGCTCGCGCGATCGCGCGCCCCAGGACCGCCTCGGAGCGTCCCGCGGCGTAGTTGTTCGAGGTGTCGACGAACGCGTGCGTGCTCGCGAACAGCTGCAGGGCGAAGGCGACGGCGGCGTCCTCCTCCGGCGAACCGGGGATGGTGTCACGGCCGAGGCCGGAGGTGCCGAGAGTGAGCGGGCTGACGTTCAGGGTCATGGTGTCCGTTCCGTAGGCGGTCTCTCTCCAACCTACCGACTGCCTCGGGCACGAGGGCTGCCCGCGCACACGAGGACGGCCCTAGGCTTTCTGCATGACCACGACACGGAAGGGCTGGACGCGCGGCCACTCGGGCTGGGTGCTCGGCACCGCGCTCATGTTCACCCTCGGCATCGTCTTCGGCCTCATCTGGGGCAACGTGCTGCTCGGGGTCGTGCTCGCCGCTGCCGTGTCGATCGGCTGGCTGATGGCGTACGAGTCGTGGCGCGGCCGCAACGTCGGCCTCGAGAATCGCGACGACGACGGCGCCCAGCTCTAGCCCCACCCGCGCGCGAGCCGCTCGCCGCGCAGGTGGGCGCCCGCGCGGCGGGCCGCCGGCATCCGCGCGCCTGCGCTCTACCCCTGAGGCGTCCCGCGTCGTATCGTGAGCCTCAGGAGGTGGTCCGCATGCATGCGAACGTCGGCGACCGCGTGATCATCCACGGGCGCGTCGTCGGGGCCGTCGAACGCGCCGGCGAGGTCATCGAAGTCCGCGGGAACGGAGACAATCCGCTGCTGGTCGTCCGCTACGACGACGGCCACGAGGCGATCCTGTCGCCGGGGAGCGACTGCGAAGTCCGCCACGCCTCCTGAGCTGCTGTTCGGGCTGTCACACGCGCGCTGCCGACGCTCGGTCCCCGCACCGGCGGCGCCGCCGGGCACAGAATCGGAAGATTTTCTCGACACGCCGGAAGCGGTATCCGTCAACCGACGTGTCGCGCAAAACCTCCGACGTGATGCGCGCCCGGTTGCCTCGCGCCTCCGCGCGCGCCCGTGACCCTATCAGTCTGCACCGCGTTGTTGGTTAGGCTAACCTAACTCCCATGCACAAGAGAACGCGCCTGCTCCTGCCCGCCGCTGCTCTGAGCGTCACCGCTCTCGCCCTCACCGCGTGCGCCACGCCGGCCGCGACCGACGACGCTGCGCAGGCGGCCGAGACCTCGACCACCGTCGTCGTCGAGAACGCCAAGCCCACGCTGGTGCTCGTCGAGGAGGACGGCGAGTCCTCGTACCAGGAAGACACCGAGGTCGCCCGCGATTCCGTCGAGGTCGCCGCCGATCCGGAGTCGGTCGTCACCTTCGACATCGCCACGCTCGACACCCTGCACGCCATCGGCGCCGGCGACGCCGTCGTCGGCATCCCCGACGTCGTGCTGCCCGACTACCTCTCGGAGTACGCCGACCTGCCGAAGGTCGGCACGCTGTTCGAGCCCGACTTCGAGGCCGTCGCCGAGCTCGAGCCCGAGCTCATCGTGACCGCCGCGCGCAGCACCGGACAGTACGACGAGCTGTCCGAGATCGCCACCACGATCGATCTGACCGGCGCCTACGCCGGCACCTTCGACCCCAGCGCGGGTCTGGAGCGCGCCGCACAGCTGGGTGAGATCTTCGGCAAGGAGGACGAGGTCGCCGAGCTCACCGCAGACATCGAAGAGCTCGTCTCGGCCATCGAGTCCGAGGCCGACGGCACTGCACTCGTGCTGTCGGTGTCGGGCGGCGAGTACGGCGCGTTCGGCGAGGGCTCGCGCTTCGGCTACTTCTTCGACGAGCTCGGCTGGACGCCCGCCGTCGCTGCGGCCGACCTGCCCGGCGCCGAGGGCTCGCCGCACGGCGACACCGTGACCAACGAGTTCATCCTCACCGCGAACCCTGACTGGATCTTCGCGTTCGACCGGGGCGCCGCCGTCGGCGAGGGATCGACTGCCGACGAGGCCCTCGACAACGAGCTCGTCGCCCAGACCGCCGCGGCGCAGGACGAGCACATCGTCGCCCTCCCCGCGAGCGAGCTCTACATCGTGATCAACGGGCTCACCGCCATCGAGAACGTGCTCACCACGGTCCACGAGGCCGTCGCCGCCTGAGCAGCTCCATGACGCACGACCTCCGAGTGGGGAGCGCCGAATCCTGACCCGCCTCTCGCCCACCACGTGGATCGTCGCGGGGGTGGCCACCGTGGCCGCCCTCGCGACGATCTCGCTGTTCATCGGCGTTGCCGAGCTCGACGCCTTCATCCTGTTCGCGAGCCGCATCCCGCGCACGGTCGCGCTCGTGCTCGCCGGTGCCGCCTTCGCGATCACCGGCCTCATCATGCAGCTGCTCGTGCGCAACCGGTTCGTCGAGCCCGGCACGACGGGAGCGACGGATGCCGCGAGCCTGGCCCTGCTGGCCGTGCTGATGTCGGTCCCGGGCCTGCCGCTCTGGGCCAAGGCCGTCTTCGCCGCGGCCGGCGCGCTGGTCGGCGTCTTCGGCTTCCTGGCGCTCGCACGGCGGATCCCGTCGCGGTCGAGCGTGCTCGTGCCGATCGTCGGCATCCTCTACGGCGGCGTCATCGGCGCCGTCACGATGTTCATCGCCTACCGCAGCGAGCTGCTGCAGGAGCTCCTCAGCTGGAGCGTCGGCGACTTCTCGGGCATCCTCCGCGGGCGCTACGAGATCCTCTACCTCGCGGCCGCCGCCGCCCTCATCGCGTGGATCGCGGCCGACCGCTTCACAGTCGCAGGGCTCGGCGACGACGCCGCCCGCGGCCTCGGCCTCGACACCCGTGCCGTGATGGGCATCGGCGTCACGATCATCGCGGTGGTCACCGGCATCCTCATGGTCGTGACCGGCACCCTCCCGTTCCTCGGGCTCATCGCGCCGAACATCGTCAGCCGGCTGATCGGCGACAACATGCGCCGCGCGGTGCCGCTCGTGGCCCTGCTCGGCGCCGCGATCGTGCTCCTCTGCGACATCATCGGCAGGGTGGTGCGCTTCCCGTTCGAGCTGCCCATCTCGATCGTGATGGGCGTGCTCGGCGGCATCGTGTTCCTGTGGCTGCTGCTCGGCACCGCGCGCCCCTCCGCGTCCGCCGCACCGCCACGGCGCCGCCGCGCACCCGCCGGTCGGGCGGTGGCGCGATGACGGCGACCTTCCTCGACGGCGCGCGCCGTGCCACGCGGACGCTCCGGCACCCGAGCGGCGCGCTCGTGGCGCTCACCGCCCTTGCGCTGGCGATCGTGCTGCTCTTCCTGTTCACCGACCTGCCCGGCAAGTGGGAGTACGCGCTCGGTCTCCGCTCGCGCACAGTGGCCGGCATGGTCATCGCCGCCGCGGCAGTCGGGGCGGCGACAGTGCTCTTCCAGACGATCACCGCCAACCGCATCCTCACGCCCGGCATCATGGGCTTCGACGCGGTCTTCCTCGCGATCCAGACCCTGGTGGCGTTCGCGATCGGCCCGGCGCTGCTGGTGTCGGCTCCGCCGCTCGCCTCCTGGCTCGTGGAGCTCGTGCTCATGGCGGGTTCGGTCGTGCTGCTGTACTGGTGGCTCTTCCAGCGGCGGCGGCTCGACCTCCACGTGATCGTGCTCGCCGGGCTCGTGCTCGGGGTGCTGTTCCGGTCGGTCACCGCGTTCCTCCAGCGCCTGCTCGACCCCGACACGTTCGCGATCCTCCAGAACCTCACCTTCGCGAGCTTCACCGCGGTCGATCGCGAGCTGCTGATCCCCACCGGCATCCTCGTCGCCGTCGCGCTCGCCTCACTCTGGCCGGTGCGCCGCGAGCTCGACGTGCTGTCGCTCGGCGAGAGCGCCGCCATCTCGCTCGGCGTGAACCACCGCCGCGTCGTGATGCACGTCGTGGTGGTCATCGCGGCGACGGTCGCGGCATCCACCGCCCTCGTCGGCCCGGTGACGTTCTTCGGGCTGATCGTCGCGAATCTCGCCTACGGTGCCGCCGGCCACCGGCACCTGCGCAGCATCCCCGCCGCGATCAGCATCGGCGTGATCGCGCTCGTCGGCGGCCAGCTGATCCTCGCCCGCGTCCTCGGCTTCGGCACGGAGCTGCCGATCGTCATCGAGTTCGTCGGCGGGCTGTTCTTCATCGTCCTCGTTCTCACCGGAAGGGCCCGCTGATGATCCTCACCGATTCGGTCGTCAAGCGTCATGGCGCTCTCGTCGCCGTCGACGACGTGTCGATCCAGCTCCGTCCCGGCGTCACGGCCATCATCGGGCCCAACGGCGCCGGCAAGTCGACCCTTCTCGCGGCGATCGGCCGGCTCGTCGGCACCGACGACGGCCGGATCTCGGTCGACGGCCTCGACGTCGCGACGACGAAGACCCGCGACCTGGCCCGGCGCCTCGCGATCCTCCGCCAGGACAACCACCTCGCGATCCGGCTGAGCGTCGACGACCTCGTGGCGTACGGACGCTTCCCGCACGGCGGCTCGGGCCGCACCCGCGACGACCGGGCGCACGTCGACCGCGCGATCGAGCTGCTCGACCTCGACGCCGTGCGGGACCGGTTCCTCGACGAGCTGTCGGGCGGACAGCGCCAGCGCGCCTTCGTGGCCATGGCCCTGGCACAGGACACCGATCACCTGCTGCTGGACGAGCCCCTCAACAATCTCGACCCTCGCCACGGCGTCGCGCTCATGAAGCTCGTGCGCCGGCTCGCCGACGAGCGACGGATGACGGTGGTCGTGGTGCTGCACGACATCAACGTCGCGGCCCAGTACGCCGACGACATCGTGGCCATGCGCGAGGGACGCGTCGTGCACCACGGTCCGGTGAGCGAGGTCGTGACGGAAGAGCGGCTCGCCGCCCTCTACGACACCCCCGCACGCGTCGCCGAGATCGACGGCCGCCCCATCGTGCTGTGGGAATGACCCGGCAGAATTCACCAGAAGGAGAACCCATGACCTCGACCACGACCTTCACCCTGGAACCCACCGGCCTCGAGCTGCGCTTCCGTCGCGTGACGCTCGCCGCGCGCGAGTGGCTGACGCGCTCGTACGTGCGCGTGCGACTGGAGGGCTCCGACCTCGCGGGCTTCACTTCACTCGGGGCGGACGACCACCTGCGCATCTTCTTCCCCGACGGCGACCCGCAGACCGTCGAGGAGCTGCGCGCTTCGCCCAGCCGGGAGTACACGCCGCTCGCGTGGGGCGAGGACTGGCTCGAGCTCGAGTTCGCGATCCACGGTGACCCCGCGGCGGGGACCGCGGGCGTCGCGGCGGCGTGGGCCGCGACCGCGCCCCTTGGCGCACTCGCCGGCATCGGCGGCCCGCGGGGCTCGAAGGTGCTGACCGGCCGCCCCGACGCGTGGCTGCTGGCCGGCGACGAGACGGCCGTGCCCGCGATGCGCCGCTTCGCTCAGGCGATGGACTCCGACGCCGTCGGACGCATCGTCGTGGAGGTGACGGATGCCGCGCACGAGCTCGCGATCGACGCCCCGTCGGGCGTCGTGGTCGAGCACCTGCACCGGGGCGACGCCCCCAGCGACTCCGCGCTCGCGACGCGGCTCGATGCCCTGGGCGCACACGACCGGCCGGAGGGTTCGGTGTTCGGGTTCGTCGCGGCCGAGCAGTCGATCGTGAAGCCGGGCCGGGCGCTCCTCCTCGACCGCTGGGGTCTGGACGCCGACCAGGTCACCGTGAAGGGCTACTGGAAGCGCGGCGAGACCGAGTACCACGCCCCGCACTGACGCCGGACGCGTGTCGGCGGAGATCCCCGCTCGCAGAGGCCCTTCGACAGGCTCAGGGACCGGCTGCTGCTCGCCCAGTCGCCCGCACAGAATCGGAGGGTTTTCCCGACACGCCGGCAGCGGCATCCGCCTGCCGGCGTGTCGTGGAGAACTTCCGACGCTGTGCGCGCCTCCGCGCCTGCCCGTGCGCGGCCGGTCCGGCGTGCGCCGGCGCTCAGCCGAGCAGCTCGGGCCGCTGGAACTCTTCGCCGCGCACGTGCTCGGCGAGGAACGCGAACACCGTCTCGTACCAGATCACCGCGTGCTGAGGCTTCAGCACCCAGTGGTTCTCGTCGGGGAAGTACAGGAAGCGGTGCGGCATCCGTCCCTCCTCGTCGGCGTGGTGCTCGGCGAGCTCGGACCACAGCCGGAGCCCTTCGCCGATCGGCACGCGGTAGTCCTTGTCGCCGTGGATGACGAGGAGCGGCGTGCGGATGTCGGCGACGAACCGGTGCGGCGAGTGCTCGAGCATGGCCTCGGGCGTGAAGATGCGCTGCCAGTACTCGGAGCTGTCGGTGGTGCCCGAGAACTGGTCGAGCGCCCACAGGCTGGCGTGCGTCACGATCGCCTGGAAGCGGTCGGTGTGCCCGGCGACCCAGTTCGCCATGTAGCCGCCGAACGACCCGCCCATCGCGGCGGTGCGGGTCTGGTCGATGTCGTCGCGCGCCTCGGCCGCGTCGGTGATCGCCAGCAGGTCGGTGTAGGGCTTGGCGCCCCAGCTGTTCCAGCCGCGCGCGATGAAGTCCAGGCCGTAGCCCGTCGACAGGGCGGGGTCGGGCAGCAGCACGGCGTAGCCGCGCGCGACAGCGAGGAGTGGCGCCCAGCGCCAGCTCCACGCGTTCCAGCTGTTGAGCGGACCGCCGTGGATCCACAGCAGCAGCGGGGCCGGGGTGTCCGCCGACGCGCCCTCGGGCAGCAGCAGCCAGCCGCGCACGCGCGCGCCGTCGTCAGCGGTGGTCTCGACCTCGGTGATGCTGCCGGGCGCGACCGGTGCGGCGGCTGGGGTCGCGAGCGGCGTGACGCCGCCGCCACGCGCGATGCGGACCGGGTGCGGCGGCACGACCCACGACGAGCGCAGCGCCACGAGGTCGCCGGTGGCACGATCGACCCGCACATTCGAGTAGGAGAAGTCGTCGTCGGTGAGGCGCTCGGCCGCGCCGCCGTCCAGCGGCAGACGGAAGACCGGACCGCGGCCGTTCTCGTCGGCTGTCGCGATCAGAGCGGTGTCATCGGCGGCGAACGACAGCGACGACGCCCAGTGATCCCAGTCGGCAACAATGCGGCGCGGCGCCGAGCCGTCCACTCCCGCGACCCACACCTCGTAGTCCGTGGGAGCGGCCGGGGTGCTCTTGACAGTGCGGAGGTACGCGATCCGCGACCCGTCCCGGCTCACGGCGGGCATCTCGAAGTCCACGCCGACCTCATCGAAGAGGGTGGTGCGCTCGCGGGTCGCGGTGTCGACGGCGACGATGACGCGGCGGCCGGCGCGCTGCTCACGCCTGTCGAGCGAGACCACGAGCGTCGATCCGTCGGGCGTGAGCGCGCCCTCGGCGTGGTCGGCGGCGCGGCCCGGCTTCGGCGTGAGGTCGCGGGGGCGGGGAAGAGTCGCAGGGTAGGGCTTGTCTTCGGTGGCGGATGCCGGTGCCTCGGCGTCCGCGGCATCCGTCAGCGCTTCGGCGGCCTCCTCGCGCGCAGCCGCGGCCTCGGCGACGACCGCGGCGATCGAGTCCTCGAGGTCGCCGAGGTCGAGCGCGAAGAGGTGCGGCTCGGCGGGACCGAGGTCGTGGTCCCAGTAGCGCACGGGGTAGGTGTCGTGGAGGATCGCCGAGACCTTCTTCTCCTTGCGCTTCGCGCGCAGCGACGCCTCGGACTCGAGGGTGTCGGCGCCGGGCAGCAGCGAGGCGGCGATGACGACTCGATCGGAGGCGTCGGCCGTCGCGGTGATGCCGTCGACGCCGCCGGCGAGCCGCGTCACAGGACGCGCCTCACCTCCGGCCGCGGGCAGCAGCCACAGCTGGCCCGACTCGTCGTCGGCGTCGGACTCGGCGTCGGGGCGGCCCGAGACGAACAGGAGGTCGCCGCTCGCCGTGAACGCGGCGCCCGCCTCGCCCTTGGCCGACCTCGTCAGCCGGCGCGGCGTGCCGCCGCCGGCCGCCGGCACCGCCCACAGCGCCCGCTCGTAGCCGGTGCCGTCCTTCTTCAGAGCGGCGACCGTGAGCACGGCCGTCGTTCCATCGGGCGAGAGGGCGAGGCCCTCCACCCGGGGAAGTGCGATGTAGTCGGTGAGCGAGTCGAAGGGGGTGGGGTGGGATGGGGTCGCCATGCGCTCCACGCTAACCGACCGCTCTCAGGCCGCGGAACGCCTGATCGTCAGGCCCACTGCGTGAGCTTGTCGGGGTTGCGCATCACGTAGACGTCGCTGATCCCGTCGCCGCTCACGCGCAGGGAGAAGACGGCGCTCGGTCGCCCGTCGAGCGTGACGAGGAAACCCAGGCCGTCGGGGGTCTCGACGGGAGAGAGCACGGCATCCGGTTCCAGGCGCGGCAGCCCGAGCAGGAACCGTGCGACGCGGTCGGCGCCCTGCACCGGGCGGCGTGCGGCGGAGACACGCCCGCCGCCGTCGGAGCGGAGCACGACGTCGGGGTCGAGCACCGACACGAGTGCGTCGAAGTCGCCCGTCGATGCCGCCGAGGCGAAGGCGCGCGCGACCGCGTCGTGCTGCGCGCGCGTGGCTGCGCCCGCGCGGTGCTCGCGCACCCGGCGTCGCGCCTGCGAGGCGAGCTGCCGCACGGCCTCAGGACTGCGTCCCACGGTGTCGGCGATCTCACCGAACGGCACCGCGAACACGTCGTGGAGGACGAACGCCACCCGCTCGGCGGGCGTGAGCGACTCCAGCATCACCAGCAGCGCCATCGACACCGAATCGTCGAGGGTCACCCGGTCGATCGGATCGACCGGCGCCGCGGCGGCGAGCGGCGAGTCGCCCGGCACCGGCTCGGGCAGCCACTCGCCGACGTAGCGCTCACGCCGAGCGCGCGCCGAGCCCAGCATGTCGAGGCACACGCGGCCCGCGACGCGGGTGAGCCACCCACCCGGGTTGCGGATCGCGGCCCGCTCGGCGTCCGACAGGCGGTACCACCGCACGTAGGTCTCCTGCACCGCGTCCTCGGCGTCGGCCACGGTGCCGAGCATGCGGTAGCAGAGGCCGAGCAGGGAACGCCGCTCGCTCTCGACGTCGTCGATGGGCGGCATCCGGTGCTCCTTCTCGCTTCTCCGGCCTCGCGGCGCGATCTCGCACTCACATTCTGGCGCGCTGCGTCGTCGATGATGCGAAGGCTCCCGCATCGTGCGGGACAAGAGGAGTCATGTCATGAGGATCGCGGTCGCCGGAGGCACGGGCGTCGTCGGACACCACGTCGTGGAGTCGCTGCGCGAGAAGGGGCACGAAGCGGTCGTGCTGAGTCGCGGCACGGGCGTCGACCTGACCACGGGCGCGGGGCTCGACGCCGCCCTGGCGGGCGTCGACGCGATCGTCGACACCGCGAACGTCTCGACGCTGTCGGCGGACGCCGCCACGCGGTTCTTCGAGACGGCGACGGGAAACCTGGTCGCGGCGGGCGAGCGCGCGGGCGTGCGGCACCTGGTGCTGCTCTCGATCGTGGGGATCGACCGGATTCCGCACGACTACTACGCCGGCAAACTCGCCCAGGAGCGCGTGGTCGAGGCCGCGGCCGTGCCCTGGACGATCCTGCGCGCCACGCAGTTCCACGAGTTCGCGGGGCAGCTCTTCGGACAGGCGAAGCTGGGGCCGCTGCACGTCGCGCCGCGCGCACGCGTGCAGCCGATCGCGGCGCGCGAGGTCGGCGCGCACCTGGCGGACCTCGCCGCGGGCTCGCCGCAGGGGCGGGCGGCCGACCTCGGCGGCCCGCGGGAGGAGCGGCTCGACGAGATGGTGAAGGCGTACGCGCGGCGCATCGGCCATCGCGGCTGGATCCCCTCGGTCAGTCTTCCCGGCGCACAGATGAAGGGCCTGCGCGCCGGCTACGCGCTGCCGGCGGACGACGCCCTGCTCGGCACCGAGACGTTCGCGGAGTGGCTCGGCCGACAGGGCTGAGCCCGCGTATCAGCCCGGCGGCGCCGGCCTCCTCCGCCTCGGAGGCGGTCCGCATCGCCTTCGAGAGCGGCTCGGGCGCGCACTCTCCCCCGATCGGGTCCGGGCCGCTCATTCCGTCGCCCGGGCGACGTGAGTCGCACGGGCGACTACGCTGACGACGTCTCCGCCCCCGGACCGAGGAGGACCCGTGAGACTCGCCGTCGCCGGCGGCACCGGCATGACCGGTGTCCACGTCACCGAGCTCGCGCGCCGGCGCGGGCACGAGGTGGTCGTGCTGTCGCGGCGCACCGGCGTGGAGCTGCTGAGCGGTGCAGGCCTCGCGGGGGCACTGGACGGCGTCGACGCCGTCGTCGACGTGACCAACGTCACCACGGCCAAGCCCGACGTCTCCGTGCTCTTCTTCGCGGGCGCGACCAAGAGCCTGCTGTCGGCGGAGCGGACGGCCGGCGTGCCGCACCATGTGGTGCTCACCATCGTGGGCGCCGAGGCCGCGCCCGACGGCTACTACGCCGGCAAGCTCGTGCAGGAGAGGCTCGTCGCCGAGGGCGACGTGCCGTGGACGATCCTGCGCACCACGCAGTTCCACGAGTTCGCGGCGATGATGTTCCACCGCACGCACGCCGGGGCCCACGTCGCCCCCGCGGGCCGGGTGCAGCCGGTGGCCGTGCGCGAGGTCGCCGCGCACCTCGTCGGTCTGGCCGAGCAGGAGCCCGCCGGGCGCGCGCCAGAGCTCGGCGGACCGCGTGAGGAGAGCCTGGCAGACATGGTGCAGCGCTACGCCCACGCGATCGGCCACCGCGGGCCGCTCCCCGTCGTCCACACGCCGGGCACGCTCGGCCGCGCCTTCCGCTCGGGCGCGCTGCTGCCGGGCCCCGGGGCGCTCCGCGGCACGCAGACCTTCGACGAGTGGCTGGACGCCCTCCCCGACGCGTAGCGGGCGGATGCCGTAACCCGGCGCGGGCCGCAGCCCGGCATCCCGCCCCCGCTCGGCCCGCGCCCCGGACCGCCGAGACACAGTGTTCCCGCCGAAACCGAGGGCCCCGTCACCTGTCTCGACCGAAACACCGTGGTTCGGCGCGAACGGCGCGGACGCGGAGGGGACGCGGAGGGGACGGATGCCGCAGCCCGGCGCGTGGCGACGGGGCGCGGCATCCGTCGCCTACATCTCCTCGTGGGTGCGGGGGTCGCCGTCCCACAGCCGGCCGCGCTCGAGGGCGCTGATCGCGGCGACCTGCTCGTCGGTGAGGGTGAAGCCGAAGACGTCGGCGTTCTCGCGCTGGCGATCCGGATCGGCCGACTTCGGAATCGGCGTGCTGCCCAGCTGCGTGTGCCAGCGCAGCACGATCTGCGTCGGGGTGACCTCGTAGACCGTCGCGAGCTCGTGGAGGAGCTGCTCGGTCAGCAGCTCGCTGCGCCGGGCGAGCGGGCTCCAGCTCTCGGTGCGGATGCCGTGGGTCGCGTGGAACGCGCGCAGAGACTCCTGTGGGAAGTACGGGTGCAGCTCGACCTGGTTCACGGCCGGCGCGACGCCCGTCTCCTCGATGAGCTCGGTGAGCATCTCTTCGGTGAAGTTGGAGACGCCGATCGACCGGACGAGCCCCTGCTTCCGGGCCTCGATGAGCCCGCGCCACGTGTCGACGTATTTGCCGACGCTGGGGTTGGGCCAGTGGATCAGGTGCAGGTCGATGTGGTCGAGGCCGAGCGCGTCGATCGATCCCTTGACGCTGTCGAGGGCCTCCTGGCGGCCGTGGTGGCGGCCGGGGATCTTCGAGGTGACGAGGAGCTGGTCGCGCGCGACGCCGCTGCGGCGGACGGCCTCACCGACCTCGCGTTCGTTCTCGTAGTTGACGGCGGTGTCGAGGAGCCGGTAGCCGGACTCGATCGCGGCGACCATGGCCGCGATGCCGTCGTCGCCCCGCAGGTTGTAGGTGCCCAGGCCCAGCTCGGGGAACCAGGAGCCGTCGTTGAGATTCACGGTGGGGATCGCGCTCATGGCTCCATCCTGGCCTGGATCTCACCCCGCGGGGCGGCCCGCAGGTTCACGGGCGGTCGTCGACGTCCAGCGTGCCCTCGGTGGCCGCGCGCTCGTCGGCCGTCGCGCTGTCGATCTGGTCGTCATCGAGGTCGGGGTCGAGGGGTCGATCGTCGTCGCCCCGGCCCAGCACACCGTCGCCGTCATCGACAGCGTCGTCGACGCCGTCGGCGAGGGGGCGGTCGACTCCGTCGTCGAGGGGTCGGTCGTCGTCATCGCCGCCGAGGGGTGGGATGAGAGGGTTCTGGTTGGTCATGGCGCTCTCCTTTCGCTGCCTCGAACGTACGAGCGCGCGCGCAGCGGCGCACGGGGCTTGCGGGGCCGGCGCCCAGCGGGTATCGCCGGCTCAGCCGTCGACCGCGCGCAGCCGCTCGCGCGGTCCCGGGATGCCGCGCTCCACGCCCAGCCACGACCCGTCCTCCTGCCGCACGTCGTAGGCGGCGAACGCGCACGCGATGCCGCGCGCCGACATCAGGTCGGCCGAGTCCATGAGCTGGAAGTGCAGGTGCGGCGAGGTCGAGTTGCCGGTGTGGCCGACGCGGCCGATCACGTCGCCCGCGGCGACCCGCTCCCCGACCGAGACCGCCACGGTGCCCGGCCGCAGGTGGGCGAAGCCGGCGTACACGTCGCCGGCACGCAGGATCACATGGTTGCCCAGGATCGCCGGGATCTTCTCCGGCCGGAACGTCATCCCGTTCCAGACCATCCGCCCCGCCTCCCGGAACGGGTTGATCCACCGCCGCTCGGCCATCCCGTCCGAGGCGGCGACGACCTCGCTGGCGAGCGG
The DNA here is from genome assembly GCF_015278255.1 of Microbacterium hibisci. GTDB lineage: Bacteria > Actinomycetota > Actinomycetes > Actinomycetales > Microbacteriaceae > Microbacterium > Microbacterium hibisci. The sequence goes on along the minus strand of NZ_JADIJC010000002.1, from coordinate 289,015 downwards.
TGCGTGGATCTCGGCGTTCCAGGCGTAGCACTCGTCGGTGCGCCCGCCGACCGTCGAGGTCGTGAACGTCGACCCGGGGTGCACGTGCACGCCGGCGCGGTCGTCGACGCGGACGAAGTCGAACGCGTACCGCTGGCCGAGGATGTCGACCCCGTGGCTGGGGATGCGGGCGGCGGGCGTGGTCACCGCCATCCAGCCCTCGCCGCGCAGCGGGAACTCCACCACCACCGGATCGTCGAGCTCGCCCACGGGGTCAACCCTTCCAGCGCTCGCGGACCCAGTCCAGGGTGACGACGGCCTGGGCGCGCTGGAAGGGGCGCAGCGTCGGCATGCGCGGCGGATGGGGACGCAGCGACGACGACAGGAACATGCCCGCGAACCCGGCCAGCACGTTCGTCGCCGCGTCGGCCGGCATGCCGTCGAACACGGGATGCCGGCGGATCAGGCTCTCGACGTCCGCAGCCGCGTCGAAGTACCGCACGTTGATCAGCAGGCTGAGCGCATCGAACCACCCCGCCCCGCGCGCACCCCAGGGCCAGTCGATCAGCACGACGGAATCGTCGGAGCGCAGCAGGATGTTGTCGGCACGCGTGTCGTAGTGGACGAGCCGGTCGCCCCGGGCGTCCGAGGCCCCGCGGGCGGCAGCATCCACGAGTCCCTCGAAATGCGCGCGCACCCAGTCGTCGAGGCCGTGCGGCAGCGACCCCAGGGCGTCGACGTCGATCCCGCGCCACGCAGCGGCGTCGCCGGCGAGCGCGTCGGCCACATCGGTCACCGGCACGTCGGCGGGCAGTTCGACCGCCGAGATCCGATGCAGCGCGTCGAAGACCGCGTCCAGCTCGCGCGGCTCCCAGGGAGTGACGGGATGCCGGCCCTCGACGTCCTCGAGCACCAGCGCGATCCACTCGCCGTCGTCGACCGCGCCGAGGAGGGCCGGCGCGGGGATGCCCGCGGGCAGGCGGGCGGAGATCTCGGCCTCGCGCCGGTGGATGGTCGGTGTATCGACGTTGACGGCGGGGCTCGCCGCCTTGACGAAGGCGCGACGGCCGGAGGCCGTCACCACACGGTCGGCCGAGCCCGGCGAATAGCCGCCGGACTGCGACGTCGCCTCGACGACCGCGTCGCCGAGCACGTCCTCGATCCCCGCGCGCACCGCCGCGGGGATCTCCGACCACTGCACGCGGCTCATGCACGCACCGGGACCGATCCCGGCTGCGCCCCCACGAGGGCCTCGGCCGCGCGGGCGGTGCGCAGCGCGAAGCGCGTCGTGTCGGTGCCGCGCGCGAGGGACTGCGCATTCAGTCCGTCGATCATGCCGATCAGCTCCCACGCCACCTCGCCGGGCTCCGTCGTCGAGAACGTGCCGGCGCGGCATCCGTCCGCCACGATGCTCTCGACGAGGGACTGCCACCGCTGCATCTGCGCGCGGACGGCGAGTGCCAGCGGCTCATTGCGCCGTGCCAGCGCCCACCCCTCGACCCACACCACCGTCAGCTCCTCGCGCGCGCCGTCCATGAGCGTCTCGATGAGCGCGCCCAGGCGGCCGGCCGGCTCGTCGGCCGCCGCCACGACCCGCTCCACGTCGCGCACCTCCTCCTCCACGAGGTCGGTGTAGACCCGCGCCACGAGGTCGTCCATCGACGGCTGATAGTGGGCGACGAGTCCCGATGCGACGCCCGCCCGCTCGGCGACCGCGCGCAGCGTGAGCGCGCTGAGGCCGTCCTCGCGCGCGAGCTCGGTCGCGGCGGCGACGATCTCGGCGGCACGCTCGGCGGGAGCCTTGCGGGTGCGAGGTCGTGCGGCTGTGCTTGACATGTTCCCGCCAGCATAGGTAGCTTCTCTATTGATCGCTAGATCAATTAAGTACGGACACGGAGGGACAGGGCGACGATGGCCTGGAGGATGCCGCACGAGGGCGACCCGCACGAGCGCACGTGGATGGCCTTCCCGAACGAGGGGCCGACGCTCGGCGACGACCCCGCCGAGCGCGAGCGCTTCTACGACGCGTGGAGCGCCGTCGCGCACGCCGTGGCCGGCTTCGAACCCGTCACGATGCTGGTCGACCCCTCCAGGGTCGACGACGCGCGCCGCCGGCTGTCGTCCGAGATCGAGGTCGTCGAGACGCCGGTGGACGAGTTCTGGTTCCGCGACCACGGGCCGACGTTCGTCGTCGACGACGATCGTCCGGGCGTCCTCGGCGCGGTCGACTGGGTCTTCAACGGCTGGGGCGCCCCCGAATGGGCGTCGTGGGAGAAGGCCGCCGCGCACACACGCCTCACCGCGGAGCTGGTGGGCGCCGAGCTCGTGAGCTCCCTCCTCGTCAACGAAGGCGGCGGCATCCACGTCGACGGCGAGGGCACCGTGCTCGTCACCGAGACCGTGCAGCTCGACCCGCGCCGCAACCGGTTCGCCGACAAGGCGCGCGTCGAGGCGGAGCTTCAACGCACCATCGGCGCCACGAAGGCGGTGTGGCTGCCCCGCGGCCTCACCCGCGACTACGACGAGTTCGGCACCAACGGCCACGTCGACATCGTGGCCACCATCCCGACCCCGGGCAGGCTCCTGCTGCACGACCAGCGCGACCCCGACCACCCCGACTTCGAGGTGACGCGCGCGCTGCGCGCCTTCCTGTCGGAGCAGACGGATGCCGCGGGCCGCGCCTTCGAGATCATCGACCTCCCCGCCCCCGAGACGCTGCGCGACCACGAGGGATTCGTCGACTACAGCTACGTCAACCACCTCGTCGTGAACGGCGGGATCATCGCGTGCGGTTTCGGCGAGGATCGCGCCGACGCGCGGGCGCGCGAGATCCTCGAGGCCGCCTACCCCGGGCGCCGGGCGGTCACGGTCGACGCGCGCCAGATCTTCGCGGGCGGCGGCGGCATCCACTGCATCACCCAGCAGCAGCCGAAGGTGGCCGGCCGATGAGCGCGCGCGACCCGCGGCGCGTTTCGTCTCGCTCGTTCCTCGCTCGCTCAACGACCGGCCCTGGGTGGTCGAGCGAGCGGAGCGAGACGAAACGCGCCGGGCATCGGTCGTTGAGCGAGCGGAGCAAGACGAAACGCGCCGGGCATCGGTCGTTGAGCGAGCGGAGCGAGACGAAACGCGCCGGGCATCGGTCGTTGAGCGAGCGGAGCGAGACGAAACGCGCCGGGCATCGGTCGTTGAGCGAGCGAAGCGAGACGAAACGCCGCGAGCGCGGAGGACACCGATGACCCGCTCCTTCCCCGTCGTCGAGAAGACGATCGCCGAGCTCCGCACCGCGCTCGAAGCCGGCGAGGTCACGGCGGTCGAGCTCGTGGACGCCTACCTCGCCCGCATCGACGCGTACGACGCCCCCGGCACGGCGACAGCACTCAACGCGGTGGTCGTACGCAATCCCGACGCGCGGGCCGAGGCCGCGGCATCCGATCTCCGTCGCGCCGAGGGCCGCACGCTCGGGCCTCTCGACGGCATCCCGTACACCGCCAAGGACTCGTTCATGGCGAAGGGGCTGACCGTCGCGGCGGGGTCGCCGGCGTTCGCCGACCTCGTCGCCCAGCGCGACGCCTTCTCGATCGAGCGGCTCCGCGAGGCCGGGGCGGTGCTCCTCGGGCTGACCAACATGCCGCCGATGGCCAACGGCGGCATGCAACGCGGCGTGTACGGCCGCGCCGAGAGCCCGTACAACGCCGACTTCCTGACGTCGGCGTTCGGCTCGGGCTCTTCGAACGGGTCGGGCACGGCGACCGCCGCGTCGTTCGCGGCGTTCGGCCTCGGCGAGGAGACCTGGTCGAGCGGCCGCGCGCCCGCCTCGAACAACGCGCTGTGCGCGTACACGCCCTCGCGCGGCGTGATCTCGGTGCGCGGCAACTGGCCGCTCGTGCCCACGATGGACGTCGTCGTGCCGCACACCCGCACGATGGCCGACCTGCTCGAGATCCTCGACGTGATGGTCGCCGACGACCCCGAGACGCGTGGCGACTTCTGGCGCGCGCAACCGTGGATCGAGATTCCGGATGCCTCCTCCCTGCGCCCTGCCTCATACCCGGCGCTCGGCGCCGTAGACGCCGACAGCGCCCGCGCGACGCTCGCGGGTCGACGGTTCGGCGTGCCGCGGATGTACATCAACGCCGACCCCGACGCCGGGACGAACCCCGAAGGCGGCATCGGCGGTCCGACCGGCACGCGCGTCGAGACGCGCGCCGCGGTGATCGCGCTGTGGGAGACCGCGCGCCGCGATCTGCAGGCAGCCGGTGCCGAGGTCGTCGAGGTCGACTTCCCCGTGGTGACGAACTACGAGGGTGACCGCCCCGGTGCACCCACGATCAAGAGCCGCGGACTCGTGACCGAGGAGTTCCTCCACCGCGAGATCGTCGACCTGTCCGCATGGGCGTGGGACGACTTCCTGCGCGCGAACGGCGATCCCGCGCTCGACCGGCTCGAAGCCGTCGACGGCGCCGCTGTCTTCCCGCACCCCGACGGCGCGCTGCCCGACCGCTACACCGGCTTCGACGACGACATCGCCACCTACCCGGCGCAGGTGCGCGAGCACCCGTATGCGGCCTTCACCGACATCCCCGAACTCGAGGCGGGCGTGCGCGGCCTCGAGGAGACCCGCCGCAGGGACCTGGAGGAATGGATGTCGGGACTCGGCCTCGACGCCGTGCTCTTCCCAGCGGTGGCCGATGTCGGACCGGCCGACATGGACGTGAATGAGGCGTCGGCCGACCTCGGCTGGCGCAACGGCGTGTGGGTGGCCAACGGCAACCTCGCGATCCGTCATCTCGGCATCCCGACCGTGACCGTGCCGATGGGCACGATGGCCGACATCGGGATGCCGGTGGGCCTCACCATCGCGGGGCCCGCCTACGGCGATACGGAGCTGCTGACGTGGGCCGCCGCCTTCGAGGCGCTGCGCGCGCGACGCACCGCTCCCCCGCGCACGCCCGAGCTCTGATCCGTCGGGGGCAGGCCGACGGCGGCGACCCCGGGTGGGGCCGCCGCCGCGTGCATCTGAGAAGAGAGCTGTGCGTCGTGGGTCAGCGCTTGGCCTCCAGGATGAGGTTGAACGGTGTCTCGGCGACGACGCGGACGCGCGAGAAGCCGGCCTGGTTCAGCACTTCGGTGAGGCGGGCCGGACCGGCCTGCGCGCCCAGCACGAGCTCGCCGCCGTCCGCGAGGGAGTGCGCGGTGCAGATCATGCTCGAAGCCGCGTAGTAGGTCTGGCCGACGACGTGGAGATTGTCTTCGAGGCGGTCGGCGGCGTTCGGCTCGACCAGCAGGATCGTGCCGTCCGGCGTGAGCGCCTCGGCCGCGTGCCGCAGCACCCCGACCGGGTCACCCATGTCGTGCAGCGCGTCGAAGAAGCAGATCAGTCCGAAGCCTCGGGCGTCGTAGTCCTTCGCGCTGACCTGCGCGAACTGCACGCGCTCCTCGACGCCGGCCTCGCGGGCGTTGCGACGCGCCTCCGAGATCGAGGGCGCGTGCGTGTCGAAACCGTGGAATCGCGAGTTCGGGAACGCCCGCGCCATGAGCACGCTCGTGTGTCCGTGCCCCACGCCCACATCGGCGACGGCGATGCCCCGCTCGAGGGCGGGGACGACGCCGTCCAGCGCGGGAAGCCACTGCGAGACCAGGCTCGCCCGGTACCCGTTGCGGTAGAAGGCGGCGGTGCCGTGCGCCAGTCGCGGGTCGTGGTCGCCCCATGCGATGCCCTCGCCGGTGCGGAACGCGTGCAGCGCCCGGGCTTCGTCGCTCCACATCGCCGCGGGCGTGTTCCAGGCGGGCGGCAGGTAGACCGGGCTGTCTTCATCCGCCAGCACCATCGCCTGCTCGGGACTGAGCGCGAAGGTGCCGGCCTCGGCGTCGTAGGTCACGTAGCCGGCGGCGGCTTGCGAAGAGGCCCAGTCGCGCACGTACCGCTCGGCACAGTGCGTGCGGTCAGCCAGCTGCTGCGAGGTGAGCGGGCCCGCCTCGGCGAGCGCGCGGTAGAGTCCGAGGCGCGCCCCGAGGCTCACCATCACCCCGAGGTAGCCGGCGCCGAGGTGGTCCACGGCGCGCAGCACGAAGGCATTCAGCGCTGTCTCATCGACGGTGGTCGTCGTCATGGTGTCGGTCCTTTCGTTGTCCGATCGACGTTGTGCTTCCATGCTCCGGATGCCGCAGCCTCGGGTTCAGGGGCATCCCGACCCTCGTTCGGGTCATTCGTGCCACGATGTGGTGCCAGGAGGCGACATGACCGCACGCACGCTCGACGTCAGCGTCGTCGCGCTGCCCGACACCGGGGTGGCGACGATGTTCGGCGTGCTCGACGTCTTGAACTCGTTCGCCGTCATGGGCATCGGTGACGCGGCGGCGCCGGCTCCCTTCCGTGCCCGGATCGTCGGCGCCGACGAGGGGCCGCTCATGGGCGTGAGCGGGGTGCCGGTGCCGGTGTCGCAGGCCGTCGGCGACATCGCGCACACCGACATCGTGATCGTGCCGTCGATCGTGCTCGGCGCCGACGGCTGGCAGACCGGACGCTATCCTGAGCTGGTCGACTGGGCGTCGCGCATGCACGAGCAGGGTGCACTCCTGTGCTCGGCGTGCTCGGGCATCTTCCTTCTCGCCGAGACGGGCCGCTTCGACGACCGCGACGTGACCGTGCACTACGACTACGCGACGCAGCTGCGGCAGGCGCACCCCGACGTGCGCGTGCACCCGGAGCGCGCGCTCCTGGTCACCGGGACGCGCGACGAGCTCGTGACGTCGGGGGCGTCGACCACGTGGCACGACCTGGTGCTCTACCTGACGGGGCGGTTCGCAGGCGCAGCGCTCGCGCAGGAGACCGCGCGCATGTTCGCCCTCCAGTGGCACCAGGACGGCCTCGCGCCCTACATGGTGTTCGAGGGTCGGACCGGTCACGGCGACGCCGTGGTCGCCGACGCGCAGGACTGGCTGCGCACCCACTACTCGGTGGCCGCACCCGTCGAGCAGCTGGTGGTGCGCTCCGGGCTCGCCGAGCGCACCTTCAAACGGCGCTTCACCGAGGCGACCGGCGTGAGCCCTCTCGCCTACGTGCAGCGGCTGCGCGTGGAGGAGGCCAAACGGCGCCTCGAGCAGACGGAGGAGTCGGTGGAGGCGATCGGCTGGCACGTCGGCTACGAGGATCCGGCCTTCTTCCGGCGGCTGTTCAAACGTGTCACCGGGCTGCCTCCCGGCGTGTATCGCAAGCGCTACCGGGTGCCGGTCATCCGGACCACGATCCGCTGAGGAGGAGAGCGATGCTGCTTCGCACGGCCACGTCGGCCCAGATCGACCCCGTCGCCCGCGGCCGCGAGCTGGGCGCGGCGTTCGCGCCGCAGTTCGCGCGTGCAGCCGCGCTCTACCTCGAGCACTTCGCCGAGCTCGGCATCACCCCGGAGCGCGCACGGGCGATCGCGGAGCGCAGTCGCGCCGCCCTGGCCGACTGGGCGCCCGGGATCGCGGCGGAGTCGGACGCCGTCGCCGCCGCCGCCGGGATCGACCGGTGGCGCGTCGCCGCGGTCGCGGCGCGCACCGAGATCCTGGCAGCTGCCGCGAGGCCGACCGAGGGCGAGTGCTCCACGGCCGTGCACGTCGGCTCCGGCCCGGCCGAGACGCTGCAGACGTGGGACTGGCACGACTTCCTGGTGCCCGACGCGCTTCTGCTGGCCTACACGTCCGGCACCGGGCTGCGGGTGAAGACGTTCACGGAGTTCGGCACACCGGGCAAGATCGGCGTGAACAGCGCCGGGCTCGGCCTGCATTTCAACATCCTGTCGCACGCGTCGGACTCCGACGCGGGCGGCGTGCCCGTGCACGCCGTCGCCCGGCGCATCCTCGACGAGGCCCGCTCCATCGACGACGCACGCCGCCTCGCGGCGAGCGCGGCGGTGAGCGCCTCGACGGTGCTCACGGTGTTCGAGTCGTACGACCCTGACTCGTCCCGCCCGGGCTCGCGGGGGTCGTCCGCCCCGAACTCGTGGGGGTCGTCCGGCCCGGGCTCGTCTGGGTCGTCCGCCCCGGGCTCGTCCGGCCCGAGCTCGTCGGGGTCGTCGGGCCGGGCGTCGCACGCCGCGGACCCGGCCGGCTCGGTATCGCGAACCCGGGGGTCGCACGCCGCGTCGCTCGAGCTCTCCCCCGCCGGCCTCGGCGTGGTCGAGCCGGCCGCCGACGGCTGGCTGTTCCACACCAATCACTTCCTCGACCCCGCGCTGGCGGCGGGCGACCTCATGCCGTCCACCGATTCGACGACCGTCGAGCGCCTGGCCCACCTCGAGACCGTCCGGCACGAGCTCGCGGGCCTCGACGCGGCCGACCGCGCCCTCGCCGCGTGCGGCGCGCAGGGCGCCGACGCCGCGATCTGCATCAGCCCCGACCTCACGCTGCCGCGGGTGGATCAGTGGGCGACCCTGCTGACCGTCAGCGTCGACACCGTCGGCTTCGGGCTCGACGTCTTCGCCGGGCGGCCGGACCAGGCCGCGGCGGAGGGATTCACCCGCTTCTGACACGGGCGGGCGCATCGCCCGCCCGACGGCGTCAGCGACGGCCTGCGGGGTGGGGTCAGCGCCGGCCCGACCGGAGATCCTCGCCGGCGGACTCGGACGCGGCGGTCGCGGCATCCGTCGTCGTCTCGTCGCTACGTCCATCGCGTCCGTCGCCGTCGCGTCCGTCGCCGTCATCCCCGGCGCGTCCGTCGCCGTCGCTCGTGGGCTCGGCGCCCGCCGCCTCGCCGTCGGTGTGCAGCGAGGGCGGGGCCGATGCATACGCGTCGGAGAGCTCGCGGTACGGCTTCGAGAAGAACGCCAGCAGCACGACGAGCAGCAGGAGCAGGCTCGCGCCCACGAAGGCCAGTGCGATGCCGCGGGCTTCGCCCTCGCCGAGCAGCCAGCCGAACGACTCCTGCCCCTCGGGCGACTCCATGTAGGGGATGAGCCAGAACTGGGCGATGGGTCCGATGAGGAAGGCCGACACGGGTGCGGCGGCCGATTCGACACTCGCGGCGAAGCCGAACACGCGTCCCTGCTTCTCGAACGGGACGACGCGCTGCACGATCGTCTGCTCGGCGGCCTCGGCGATCGGCATGAGCGCCATGAAGACGAGGATGCCGAGCGCGTACAGCCACCACCACTCGCGGATCGCGAAGGTCATCCCGAGCAGCGCGACGCCGATGTTGACGAGCAGCAGCGTCCGGACCGGGTTCTTGCCGAGCCCGAACTTGGCCACCAGCGCGCCGCCGATGATGAAGCCGAAGCTCGTGACGCCGAGCACGATGCCCCACATCTCGACCGAGAACAGGGTGAGGCCGTACGGGTCCATGAGCGCCATGAACACACCGCCGACGAGGTTGTTGAACGTCGCGAACAGGATGAGGGCGAGAAGGCCGGGCACCGCCATGACGGCGGGGATCACACCACGGAAGCTGAAGCCCTGCGGCGCCTGCCCCTCGGCGTGGGCGACGCCGCGCTCGGGGATCGGCACGAACAGCAGGTGGATGAGGGCGACGCCGGTCGCGGCGATGGCGATCGCGATCGTCCAGCCCATGCCGAGGAGGCCGATCGACAGCCCCGAGAACACGCTCGTCACCATGAACGCGATCCCCTGCACCGCCCCGACGAGGCCGTTCGCGTTCTCGCGCCGCTCGGCCGGAACCAGCAGGGTCACGGTGGTCGACAGGGCGATGTTGCGCAGGTTCTCCACCACCCCGCCGACGAGGATGACGCCGGCGAACACCCAGAACCACGGGCCGGTCCAGTCCAGCAGGGTGCTCTCGGGGAACACCAGGAAGATCGCGCCGGCGAGCAGGTAGGTCACCGTCGTCACGACGCTCGAGAGCAGCATGACGGCCCTCTTCTTCATGTGGTCGACGATGACGCCGAACACCACGCCGAAGACCGCCACGAGCAGCATGTACGAGCCGCCGATGATCGCGGTGGCGAGCACCGACTGCGTCTCGAGGTAGACCCAGAAGGTCAGCGCGAACCAGAGGTAGCTGGTCGTGACGTTCGCGACCGCCGTATTGACGAGCACCTGGTAGAACGCGCGCAGCGTGCGCGGACCGGGTGTGATCTGGAGAGTCTCTTCGGATCCGGCGGGCCCCGCAGGGCTCGGCTGGGTCATGGCTTTTCCTTCGGCGTGTTCCGATCAGGGAGGGGTGACGAGGCCTAAGCTGAATGTGGACACTGTTCACATTCGGTGTTCACAACGTACACACCGGGGCGGGAGGACGCAATGAGCACCGCGCGCACCTATCATCACGGAGACCTCCGACGTGCTCTCATCGACGAGGGGCTTCAGCTCGCGCGCACCGGCGGCCCGGCCGCCGTGACGCTGCGCGAGGCCACCCGCGCCGTCGGCGTCTCGCCCAACGCCGCCTACCGTCACTTCGCCGACCGCGACACGCTCGTGCGGGCCGTCGCCCGCGAGGCGCAGCTCGCGCTGGCCGCCGCGATCGTCGAGCGGGTCGAGGCGGCCCCGCACAACCCCTCCCCTGCGGCTGCGGCGATCGAGCGCCTGCGGCGGGTCGGACTCGCCTACATCGACTTCGCGCGCGCCGAGCGCGGCTGGTTCGAGACCGCGTTCTTCACGCAGGACACCCACGCGAACGAGGGGATCGTCACCCTCGACGACGAGATCGTCGCGCCCTTCCGCCTCCTCATGGACACCCTCGACGCCATGGTGGATGCCGGAGCGCTCGATCCCGCGCGCCGGCCGTACGCCGAATGGGCGTGCTGGTCGGCCGTCCACGGGTTCGCCGACATCGCCGTGCACGGCCCGGTGCGGTGGCAGTCGGCCTCGGTCATCGACGCTCTCGCGGCATCCGTCGTGGAGTCGGCGATCACCGGGGTCCGGGGCGCCCCGGTGCCCGCAGCCTGACCCTCGGGCACCCACGCACTCGTAGACTGCCGCACATGGCCGAAGTGGCGGCATCCGTCGCAGCCCCCCGCCCCACGCTGCTGCGGCGCGGACTGTGGTGGGCCGCCGACTACGTCTACGCCGGGCGTCGTCAGCTCGCGCTCTTCTCATTCCCGTGGTCGATCGGCCGACCCCGCCCGACGCCGGACCGCTGGCGCCGCGGCGACCCCCGACTGCCCGAGGTGTACCTCCTCCCCGGCGTCTACGAGCACTGGACCTTCCTGCGCCCGCTCGGCGACGCCCTCGCCGCCGCAGGCCATCGGGTGTGCGTCGTGCACGGGCTCGGTGTGAACCGGCGTGGCATCCCCGACACCGCCGACCGGCTCGCGCGCATGCTGGCCGAGACCCCCGCGCCGAGCGCGGGACGGGTGATCGTGGCGCACAGCAAGGGCGGGCTCATCGGCAAGCACGTGCTGGTCACGTCGGGGGCGGCGGTCGAGGCGGCGCAGGCGGCGGCCCGCGGGCAGGATCCGACGGATGCCGCAGCACGCGCCACACCGCCCTCCGGCGAGCGTCCGCTCGGCCTGCTGGGGCTCGTGGCCGTCGCGACGCCGTTCGGCGGCGCCCGGCGTGCGCGGATCTTCGTGGACCCGAGCATCCGCGCGTTCCTGCCCGACGACGAGACGATCGTCATGCTGGGCCGCGAGACGTCCATCAACGGCCGCATCGTGTCGGTGTTCGGCCCGTACGACCCGCACATCCCCGAGGGCAGCGCGCTGGATGGCGCGACGAACATCGCGGTGCCCGCCGCGGGGCACTTCCGGCTGCTCGACTCCCCCGAGACGCACAAGGCCGTGCTCGACGGCATCGCGCTGCTCGGCCGCCCCGACGCCGCCTGACCCTCCCACCGCCCGGCCCTGGCTCGACCTCGGCACTGGCCCCAGCCGCTCTGGGTCCGCGTTCGGTGGGCGCAACACGCGGCATCGCGCCACCCATCCCGCGTGTTGCGCCACATCAACGGGCGCGCCGCACCAACGGGTCCCGCGGGTCAGGCCGCCGGGCGGTGCGGCCACCAGTCCGGGAGGAGCGCCTCGTAGACGCGCAGGAAGTCCTCCACACGGGGAGACGGATGCCGCAGCCACCCGTCGATGATCCCCACGGTGCCGTCCGCGAGGAAGCGGGCGGCGGCATCGGCGACGTCCGATCGCGGCATCCCGGCGACCGTCACGTCGAGCTCGACCCGCCCCCGCTCCAGGAGCGTCTCAGTCGTGCCGCGGAAGTGCCGGCTCAGCATCGCGTGGAGCCCGCCGCCGCCGTCGGCGAGCTCGCGGCGGTAGAGGCCGACGTGATCGAGGATGTGGCGGAGCACCGCCTCGGTGACCGTCGAGACGGCGGTGGCGGCATCCGCCCGGTCCTTCAGAAGGTCGGCGCGCAGCACGTCGAGTTCGGCGGTGAGAGCCGCCTCGACGAGTGCCTCCGGCGAATCCGCGTGCTCGTAGAACGTCGACCGATGCACCCCCGCAGCCTCGGCGAGCTGCGTCACCGTGAGGTCGGAGATCGGGTGCTCTGCAGCGAGATCGAGCGCGGCCGCATAGAGCCGGTCGCGGCTGCGCTGCTTGCGCGGGTCCATGGCGCCTCCGGGAATCTTTTCGACAGGTGTAGGTTAACTCCTATGTAACCGACATCTGTCGGATAAGCAACAGGCGCCACGCGATGACGCCACCAACGGAGGTACATCATGGCTACGTACGATGTCGCGGACCGCTCCGCCATCGTCACGGGCGCGGGATCCGGCATCGGCCGGGCCGTCGCCCTGACCCTCGCCGCCAACGGCGCGGCCGTCCTGGTCGCCGACGTGCGACAGGAGGCCGCCGACGCGGTCGTCGCCGAGATCGCCGGCGCGGGCGGCACCGCCACGGCGTTCGTGGGCGATGTGTCCGACCCCGCTGTCGGCCAGGCAGCCGTCGACGCCGCGGAGGCGATGGCTCCGCTGCGGATCGCGGTCAACAACGCCGGCATCGGCGGCGCGGCCGCCCCGGTCGGCGAGTACCCGATCGATTCGTGGCAGAAGGTCATCGAGATCAACCTGAACGCGGTCTTCTACGGAACGCGCGCGCAGGCGCCGGCCATCGCCCGCAACGGCGGCGGCTCGATCGTCAACATCTCGTCGGTGCTGGGCTCGGTCGGCATCCCGATGTCGTCGGCGTACGTCGCGTCCAAGCACGGCGTCGTCGGCCTCACCAAGAACGCGGCGCTCGAGTACGGCGCCCAGGGCGTGCGCGTCAACGCGGTCGGCCCCGGCTTCATCCACACGCCGCTCGTCGACGCGAACCTCGACGACGACGCGCAGTCCGCCCTGGCCGCGCAGCACGCGCTCGGTCGCCTCGGCGACGCGCAGGAGGTCGCGAACATCGTCGCCTTCCTCGCCTCGGACGCGGCGAGCTTCGTCAGCGGCAGCTACCACCTCGTCGACGGCGGCTACGCGGCGCACTGAGCAGTCCCACGGACCAGCGGCCCGCGTGCACCCGAAGCGCGCGGGCCGCTTCTCCTTCCCGCGCGCGGGTCGCTGTCGTTCGCGCGCGCGGGAAAGCGAGGTCTCATGTGCGGCTTAGAGCCCGCACACGCCCGCTCCCTACGGTCGGTGCCACGGAACAACGGTGTTCCCCGCCCGGACGAGGAAGGGAACGCCGATGCTCGCAGACACCCGCTTGGCACACACCGAGCAGCAGGCGCCACCGACCGCTCGCGAAGCGCGGCCGTGGTGGCGGATCGCCGTCGGGGTGGGGATCGCCATGCTGTCGCTGGCAGCCCTGGTCGCCGTGCTCCCCGCGCCCACCGCGGGCAGCCCGGCCTGGTGGGCCGCCACCCTCGCCTTGCACGCGCCCTTCTGGGCGATCTCCGCGTTCCTCGCGGCCGGCCTCGTCGAGCGCATCGGGTTCCTGTGGCGAGGCAGGCGCCTGCCCGTCCCCGGATCGCTCCCGTCCGCGACGCCGTCGGTGTGCGTCCAGGTGCCGCTGTACAACGAGAACGCCGTGTCGGCGAGGATCATCCTCGTCACGGCGGGCGGCAGCGTGGCTGCGCGTGACGTCCTCTCAGTCGCGGGGCTCGTGAGGCGCGACGGACACGGACGCCGTCGTCGCCGCACGCCAGGCGGCGAGCACTTCGACGTGGCGCAGCAGGAACGCGCGCTCATCGAGGCGCTTGCGGCGCAGCCACCCGGTGACCTCGTCGTTGCACTTGCTCGCGTTGCACGAGCGGCACGCCGGCACGACGTTCTCGAAGGTGTACCGGCCGCCGCGCGAGATGGGCAGCACGCAGTCCTTCTGGAACGGGCCGTCGGCGGCCCCGCAGTAGGCGCAGGCACCCCAGGCTTCGAGAAGGGCGGCCCACTCATCGAGGGTGAGGTCGTTGTCGGCGGCCGCGACGCGGCGCGCCCGCCGCCGCGCTGCGCGCGCACGCCTGGTCTGACTCACCGCCATGCCGCCACGCTACCGACTGGGGCGGCGGAGGCCCGGGCGACGCGGCGCGCGTCGAGTGCACGGGTTTCCACCGGATGCCCGACGTGTGGACGCGCCCACCCCGTGCGGTCGACGGCGATCCGTGCATTCGGCGCAGCAGACCCCGTGCACTCGGCGCAGAAGACCGCGACCCGGCGACCGCGCCGGAGGTCAGGCGCCGTCGAGGAGCTTCTCGATGGTGGTGATGACGCCATGGTCGAGGTTCGACGGCGCGCGGTAGCGCGCCCGCTCCGTCACGTCCGGATGCGCGTTCGCCATCGCGAACGACAGGGACGCGGCATCCATCATCTCCAGGTCGTTGAGATAGTCGCCGAAGACCGCCGTCTGCTCGTGGGTGATGCCGGTCGCCGCCTGCAGCCGGCGGAGGGCTACGCCCTTGTTCACACCCTGGTTCATGACGTCGATCCAGTGGTGGCCCGACACGACCACCTGGTGCGTCGCGCGCAGGTCGTCGAGCGCCGGCGCGGTGACAGCGGCCTCCGCGAAGTCGAAGATGGCGACCTTGAGGATCTGGTCGTCCACCGCGAGAAGGTCGTCGACGACTTCGAGCCTCGCGTAATACTTCTCGGCCTCGGCGAGGGAGGCGGCGTCGGCCCGCTCGATGTACGCCGAGCGCTTGCCGCAGACGACGACGCCGAGGTCGCGGCCGGCGACGGCGAGCGCGCGCACCCTCCCGACGAGATCGGCCGTGAAGGAGCCGTCCATCGCGTCAGAGCTGATCTCGGCCTCGCCCTCGACGACATACGCGCCGTTCTCGGCGATGAAGACGGTGTCGTCGAGATGCCGCGCGAAGGCGCGCTGCAGGGTCGCGAGCTGTCGCCCGCTGGCAGGGGCGAAGCGGATGCCGCGCGCGTGCAGCCGGTCGAGCAGGGGCCACAGGGCATCGGGGATCCGGCCGGCGCCGTCGAGGAGGGTGCCGTCCATGTCGACGGCGATCAGGCGGAGGTCGGGAGAAGGGAAAGGCATGGCGCACCCAGCCTACGATCGGCACCTGAACGCGCGGCGGGCGGCGCGCGTTGGACGGCGGGCGGATGCCGGCACCCCAGGCCGCGGCGAGCGCGAAGCTGCGATGGGAGGCGGGCCGCGGGCGACCGCCGGGCTGCGACGGGCGCACGGCCGGCTCACAACGCACACCCGCCATCGGTGAGCAACACGAAGCCACCGGGCGCATCGGCGCGGGTACCTTAGGGGGCGTGACCGCTCCCGTCGATGCCACCACCACGTCCGCCTGGGCCGAGCTCAGCTCGATCCGCGACTCGTTCGCCCCCGATCTGCGCGACTGGTTCGCGATCGATCCGCGCCGCGCCGAGCGCCTGAGCTTCGAGCTGGCCGACCTGCACGTCGACCTGTCGAAGAACCTCGTGACCGACGAGATCCTCGCTGCCCTCGTGCGCCTGGCCGAGCAGACGGGCGTCGCGGACCGCTACGCCGCGATGCTCGCCGGCGAGCACATCAACACCACCGAGGACCGTGCGGTGCTCCACACCGCACTGCGGCGCCCGGCGGGCGCGCAGCCCGCGCTCGTCGTCGACGGCCAGGACATCGACGCCGACGTGCAGTCGGTGCTGACGGCCATGACCGAGTTCGCGACCCGCGTCCGCGACGGCGAGTGGAAGGGCGTGACCGGCAAGAAGGTCACGCACATCGTCAACATCGGCATCGGCGGCTCCGACCTCGGCCCCGTCATGATCTCGGCGGCGCTCGAGCCGTACGCGACGGCCGGCATCGAAGCCCGCTTCGTATCGAACATCGACCCGTTCGACCTCGCGCACAAGACCAAGGACCTCGACCCCGAGACGACCCTCTTCATCGTCGCGTCGAAGACCTTCACCACGCTCGAGACCCTCACCAACGCGCGCCTCGCACGCGACTGGCTCTGGGCGGGTCTGGAGAGTTCGGGGGCGATCGACGGCGGCGAGGAGCAGAAGACCGATGCCGTGGCCCACCACTTCGTCGCCGTCTCGACGGCGCTCGACAAGGTGGCCGCCTTCGGCATCGATCCGGTCAACGCCTTCGGGTTCTGGGACTGGGTCGGCGGCCGCTACTCGGTGGACTCCGCCATCGGCCTGTCGCTCATGATCGAGCTCGGACCCGACGTGTTCCGCGAGCTGCTCGCCGGCTTCCACGCCGTCGACGAGCACGTCCGCACCACGCCGCTCGATCACAACGTGCCGGTCCTCATGGGTCTCCTCAACGTCTGGTACTCGAACTTCCTCGGCGCCCAGTCGCACGCGGTGCTCCCCTACGCGCAGCAGCTCAGCCGCTTCGCGGCGTACCTGCAGCAGCTCACCATGGAGTCCAACGGCAAGTCGGTGCGCTGGGACGGCTCCCCCGTCACCACCGACACCGGCGAGGTGTTCTGGGGCGAGCCCGGCACCAACGGCCAGCACGCCTTCTACCAGCTGATCCACCAGGGCACGCGCCTGATCCCGGCCGACTTCATCGCCTTCGCCAACCCCGCGTACCCGCTCGAGGACGGCGGCCGCGATGTGCACGGCCTGTTCCTGTCGAACTTCCTCGCGCAGACCAAGGCGCTCGCGTTCGGCAAGACCGCCGAAGAGGTCGAGGCCGAGGGCACCACCGGTGCGCTCGTCGCGGCTCGCACGTTCGCCGGCAACAAGCCGACGACCTCGATCTTCGCGCCCGCGCTCACGCCCGCGGTGCTGGGCCAGCTGGTGGCGCTGTACGAGCACATCACCTTCACCCAGGGTGTGATCTGGGGCGTCAACTCGTTCGACCAGTGGGGCGTCGAGCTGGGCAAGCAGCTGGCTCTGCAGATCGCACCCGCGATCGAGGGCGACGAGGCGGCGATCGCCGCGCAGGATGCCTCGACCCGCACGCTCCTCGCCTACTACGCGGCCCACCGCAAGTAGCCCGCGGGCTCGACGCGTTTCGTCTCCGGGCGCTGGAGCGCCCTCCGCTCAACGACCGGCAACCTCGTCCCCCGCCGTTGAGCGAGCGAAGCGAGACGAAACGCCCCGACCCGGCGCGCGCGCGCCGGGTCACGGGAGCGCCCTCCGCTCAACGACCGGGAACCTCCTCCCCGGCCGTTGAGCGGGCGAAGCGAGACGAAACGCCCCGACCCGGCGCGAACGCCGCGTCACGGGAGCGCCCTCCGCTCAACGACCGGGAACCTCCTCCCCGGCCGTTGAGCGAGCGAAGCGAGACGAAACGCCCCGACCCGGCCAGAGCGCCCTCCGCTCAACGACCGGGAACCTCATCCCCCCGGCCGTTGAGCGAGCGAAGCGAGACGAAACGCCCCGACCCGGCGCGCGCCGGGTCGCGGCATCCGTCCTCTCCTACTCCTTCTTCTCGACCGTGATCAGCGAGGCGCCCACGGCGACCTCGCCCTCGAGCACCGGCGACACCTCGCCGAAGTCGTCGGCGTTGAGCACGATCACCGGTGTGATGAGCGGGTACCCGGCCTTCTCGATGACCCCGCGGTCGAAGGTGACGAGCGGCGTGCCGAGCTCGACGCGGTCGCCGTTCTTCACCTTGACCTCGAAGCCTTCGCCCTTGAGGTTGACGGTGTCGATGCCGACGTGGATCAGCAGCTCCACGCCGCCGTCGAGCACGATGCCGAACGCGTGCCCGGTCGGCTGGGCCGCGGCGATGACGCCGGCGCCGGGCGAGAACACCGTGTCGCCGGTGGGCTCGATCGCGGCGCCCGGTCCCATGACTCCCCCGGCGAACACCGGGTCGGGCACCTCCGACAGCGGCACCACGCGGCCCGCGAGGGGCGCGAGCACCTCGACGGCGACCTCGCGCACGGCGGTGGCCGTGGCCGTGGTGGTCGCCGGCGCAGCCGTCGCCGCGGCGGCGGCCGGAGCGGCGTCCGACGCGTCGATCGTGCGGGGCTCCGCAGCCTCGACCGCCGCCGGCGCCACGTGCTCGGCAGCCGCCGCGGCCTCGGCGGCGTCACGCGCCGCCTCGAACTCGGCCTGCTGCTCGGGCGTGCGGAAGTTCGACCAGATCACCAGGAACATCGACGTGAAGAACGCCAGTCCGATCGCGATCGCGTACAGCCCCGTCGGCTGGAACGCCGGGATCGTGAGCAGCGATGTGAAGACGAACGCCTGGGTGGTGACGCCGTTCTCCAGTCCCATGATGAGGCTGCCGACGCCGATCGTCAGGCCGCCGACGAAGCAGCCGACGAGCATGCGCGGGTAGATGCGCTTGAACCGCAGATGGATGCCGTACAGCGACGGCTCCGAGATGCCGCCGAGCAGGCCCGCAGCGAGTGCGCCGGTCGCGGTCTGCCGCATCTGGGTGTCGCGGTGACGCATCGACAGGACGAGCACGCCGGCGGTGGCGCCGAAGCACGCGAAGTTCCAGGCACCCATCGGGCCCTGGATGAAGTCGTACCCGAGCGTCTGGATGTTGAGGAGCATGATCGCGTTGATCGGCCAGTGCAGGCCGAGCGGCACCATGAACGGGTACGCGAGCGGAATCACGATCGCGAAGATGAACGGCGAGAAGCTGTTGATCGCCGCGAGAGCCTGAGCCAGCACCGCACCGACGTAGACGCCGATCGGCCCGATCACGAAAGCGGTCAGCGGCATCATGATGAGCATCGCGAAGAACGGCACGAAGATGAGCTGCAGGTTCGCCGCGATGATCTTCCGCAGCAGCTTGTACAGCGGGCCGAGCGCCGCCGCCATGAGCAGCGGCGGGAACACCTGCGAGCTGTAGTTCGCGATCGGCATCGGGATGCCGAAGATGGGGACGATCGCGACCTGCGCGGCCTCGATGCCGAACAGCGCCGTCGGCTCGACGCCCTCGGCGAGAGACGTGAACCCGGGCAGCATGAGCACCGCCATGATCGCGAAGCCCACCCACGGGTCGGCGCCGACCTTCTTCGTCGCGTTGTAGGCGACCATGAGCGGCAGGAAGACGAAGACGCTCTGCCACATCAGGTTGATGAACGCCCACGAGGGATCGAGCGTGACGCCGGGCGCGTTCCAGTCGGGGATCACGTCGAGCGTCGCCATGAGCGCCATGAACGTGATGAAGAACGAGGCGCCGAGCAGCGCACCGAGGATCGGGCGGAAGGAGTCCGAGAGGAACTCGAACAGCGAGTCGATCCACGCGACCTTGCCTCGCACGCCCTTCGCCCGCTCGCGCGCCTTGATCGCGTCGATGTCGTCGTCGGCCGGCGCACCGCCGCCGTCCTTCATGTCGGGCAGCGCCATGATGTCGTTGTAGACGTTCTGCACGCCGCCGCCGATCACCACCTGGAACCGCTCGCCCGCCTGCGGCACGGC
Organism: Microbacterium hibisci; assembly: GCF_015278255.1. Classification (GTDB taxonomy): domain Bacteria; phylum Actinomycetota; class Actinomycetes; order Actinomycetales; family Microbacteriaceae; genus Microbacterium; species Microbacterium hibisci. The sequence continues at coordinate 269,397 of NZ_JADIJC010000002.1, read as the reverse complement.
TCCCATCACGCCGGGGATCGCCTCGACGGCCTTCGCGTCCACGCCCGAGGCGTCGCGGAGCTGGAATCTCAGCCTCGTCGCGCAGTGCGTGAGGCTCTCGATGTTCTGGGCACCGCCCACGGCGGTGACGATGTCGGCTGCAGACGATGTACCCATGGGATCTCTCCTTCGAGGAACGCGTCGACGACGCACTCCACGCCCGTGCCCCGTCGAGCGCTACGCTAGCGCCCGCATCTAGCCGAGCGATATACCCCGGTGAGAACACGGATTCCGGATGCCCCGCCCGCGGCTTCGCGCCGGGTCGCGGCATCCGTCATCACCGTCTTCAGGCGCGCAGCCGCCCGGCCAGACGCGTGGCGTTCATGTACGCGATCGCCTCGATCGAGATCATCGGGTTGACGCCCGAGGCTGTCGGGAAGGTCGACGCGTCGGCCACGACGATGTTGGGGACCTCCCACGTGGCCCCGTCGGGATCGAGCGCACTCGTCGCCGCCGAGCCGCCCATGCGCGCCGAGCCCATGATGTGCAGCGCGGCCATCGAGCACCGGCCGGGGCCGTACCCGGCCGCGCCGCAGCGGGCGATGAAGTCCTCGAGCGGCTCACCGCTCGCGCGCGTCCACTCGATGCCCGCCTGATGGCCCGAGAACATCCGCAGTGCGCCGGCGGCCTCGAGGATCCGCGAGGCGCCGGCGACGCCGGCCTGCACGCGCGCGGCGTCGCGGTCGGAGAGCAGGTAGTGCATCGTCGGCTCGCCGGCCTTGTCCACCCGCACCTCGCCCGCGTCCTGGTCGCGCGTGATCACACCGACGCTGGAGTAGTGCGCGAGGCGCTTCATGACCTCGAGGTGGGACTGCGCACCGCGCCATGACTGGAACGCCACCGAGAGCCCCGGGTTCGCCGCCGCCGTCTCGTACACGGCGCCGTAGCCCGAGCCGTCGAGGTCGGCGTGCTCGGCCGAGTAGCGCGATTGCATGGCCCCCTCCCACGGGCGCACCTCCTCCTCGAACTCGGCCCACACCGCGGTCGCGGGGTGCAGCCGCAGGTGCTTGCCGATGTTCGGGTTCGACAGTCCGGAGCGCCGCAGCAGTGCGGGAGTCTGCACGCTGCCGCCGGCGACGACCACGGCGCGGGCGCGGACCGTCACCGTGTGGCCGGCGGCGGTTCGGCCGGTCACGGCGGTCGCGACGCCGTTCGAGGTCTCGACCCGGCGCACGTCCACGGCGGTGATGAGCCGCGCACCGTTGCTCTCGGCATCCGCCAGCCAGGTCTTGGTCGCCGACTGCTTCGCGCCGATGCGGCAGCCGTAGCCGCAGCGGCCGCACTCGACGCCGGTGTCGCAGCCGATGACGTTGCGCTCGAGCGCTCCCACGTGCCAGCCGAGGCTCTGCAGTCCCCGCTCCATGATCTGATCGCGCCGCGACGGTGCGCTGTACGCACCGGTCACGCCGAGCCGTGCCCACACGGCGTCGAGCGCCTGGTCGTACTCGGAGGTCGCGAACTGCGTCGCCCCGTGCGCCGCCCACTCCTGGCGCACGTGGTCGGGCGTCCGGAACGACGTGGAGAAGTTCACCACGGTGCCCCCGCCGAGGCACTGCGCCGACATGATGCTCAGCTGCCCCTCAGCGGTCGCCGACGGTCCCGGCGCGTACAGGCGCGCGAGGCCGCCCAGCTCGCTGCCGTCGAAGTCGCGGTCGTCGTAGTAGGCGCCCTTCTCGAGCACGACCACGTCGAAGCCCTCGGCGGCGAGCACCGCCGCCGCCGTGCCGCCGCCCGCACCCGAGCCCACGACGACGACGTCGCAGTCGAGGCTGAGATCCGAGACGGGCGTCTGGGGATGCAGCGGCGGAGTGGCCGCATCCTGCCGCGGACCGGGCGGGCCGGGGTATCCCATCGCCGCCCACAGCGGCGACTGCCCGTCGGCGCCCGGCGCGACGTAGTACGACAGCATCGCCGCCGACTTGAGGTTCTGGAACAGCACCCGCTTGAGCGGCACGCGCGAGTCCGACAGCGCGATGAGCGCGGCCTCGCGCCGGGCCGCCGGCAGGCTCGAGAACCGGCGCGGGCCGATGCCGAGGAGCACGCCGCCCAGAGGGGTGTCCCACAGCGAGAGCACGCGGGAGAGGAGCTCGGCCTCCTCCCTGCGGGGATTGGCCTCGAGCATGCCCTCAGCGATCGGCACGGCACCGAGCCGGGTAGCCGACGGGATGCCGTTGCCGTCGCCCGGGGCGAAGGTGTCGAAGATGGACTCGAATGTCGCCCGCTGCGCTGCGGTCAACGTCATGGGGGCCTCCTGGTGCGCCGTTGCTGCGGCCAGCATGCACGACGCACCGCCCGCGGGGCAAGAGTCAAGTGAATGGCGATTCACGCGGCGCCAGAGCGGGGCGCCCGGTCATCGCGTCGCTCCGTGAGAGGTTTCTCATCCTCCGATCAGGGCTTTCTGGAAAAGGCGCTCCCACGTTCTGTCCAGGAAACCACCGGGACTCGTCCAGACACGATGAGGCAGACTCGTCGACTTGTGCGTCCCGCCCGAGGGCGCACCGCGCCCCCACCCGCGGCGCACAACCCGAAGGATCGTACGTTCGTCATGCATTCAGACCAGTCGCTCACCCCTACCCGCCGCACCCGCCGCCGCTTCTTCGCCCCCGCCGTCGCCGCCGGCACCGCCCTCGGCATCCTCGCCACGACCGGGCTCACGCTCGCCTCCCCCGCCCTCGCCGCCGCCGCACCGACCGCCGGTGCCGCGATCGCCTCCGTGGCCGCGCCTGAGGCCAGCGCCGAGACCTTCCGCCAGATCCGCACCGACGCGCAGAGCTCGCTGCTCTCGGCGCGGGCCGTGCTCGCCGACGCCGAAACCCTCACCACCGACATCACCGCCGCGGGTCTCGACCTCGGCGTCGCCGACACCTCCGTCGACACCGCCGACCTCGAGCGGGCGTCCGCCCGCCTGACCGAGATCGGCCTGGTCCCGGTGCTGCTCGTCCCGGCGATCACCGCCGACACGACCGAGGCCATCTCCGACGTCAAGGAGCGCGTCGCCGACCTGCGCGAGCGCCTCGAGGCCGCGCAGGCCCAGAAGGCCGCCGAGGAGGCCGCCGCAGCCGCAGCGGCCGCCGCAGCCGCGGAAGCCCAGCGCCAGGCGGAGGCGGCCGCCGCCCTCGCCGCGGCCAACACCCCCGACGGCGCCAAGGCGACCGCCCGGCAGATGGCCGCCTCGCAGTACGGCTGGGGCGACGGCCAGTTCTCGTGCCTCGCGTCGCTGTGGGACAAGGAGTCCGACTGGAACTACCAGGCCTACAACGGCAGCAGCGGCGCCACCGGCATCCCGCAGTCGCTCCCCGGCAGCAAGATGGCCACCTTCGGCGCCGATTGGCAGACCAACGCCACGACGCAGATCGCGTGGGGCCTGGACTACATCAAGCGCGCGTACGGCACGCCGTGCGCCGCGTGGGGACACTCGCAGGCGACCGACTGGTATTGATCAGTGATCGACGGATGCCGCGCCCGGCCGCAGTCGCGGGGCGCGGCATCCGTCACCCGTCACCCCTGACGTGAGTCGGAGCCGTAGAGCTCCCCGATCTTCTGCGACGAGAACCAGCCGTCGTAGGCGTCGGTCTTCGGCCAGCCCTCCGGGGAATCCTGCCATTCCTCCTGCCGTCCGTAGGGCAGCAGGTCGATCAGCGGGAAGGTGTGGCTCAGCTGCTCGGTGCCGCGGCCGTTGGTGTGCCACGTGCGGTAGACGGTGTCGCCGTCGCGCAGGAACACGTTGACCGCGAAGCCGCCGCCGGCGGGCGCGTCCATGTCGGCGCCGAACGGGCTGCCGGCGGTGGAGTACCACTCCATGCGGTTGCCGGTCCGCTCCTTGTAGGCCAGCGCCTCGTCGATCGGCCCCTGCGTGACGATGACGAAGCGGGCGTCGTACGGATCGAGGAAGTCCAGGCGCGTGAACTGCGAGGTGTAGCCCGTGCAGCCGGGGCAGTGCCATTCCTTGCCCTCGAACCACATGTGGTTGTAGACGATCAGCTGCGACTTGCCGTCGAAGACGTCGGCCAGCCGCACCGGCCCGTCCTTGCCGACGAGCGTGTACTCGGGCAGCTCCACCATCGGCAGGCGCCGCCGCTGCGCGGCGATCGCGTCGAGCTCACGCGTCGCGGCCTTCTCGCGCACGCGCAGCTCGTCGAGCTCGCGGCGCCACGCGGCGGCATCGACGATCGGCGGCAGCGGCTTCTGGGTGGTGGTCTGCATCGGAACCTCCGAGTGGTTGCGTATGTTCACACTGTACACATGCGGATGCCGGCGTCAAGGGCGTCTTCGGATCGCCCCGCCGGATCCGCTCTGGCGCGGCACGGCACGGCGGCTCATACTCGAGGCATGCAGGGGGATGCTGTGGCACGCCGCGTCGCCGACGTGTGCCATGCGGTGGTCGACGGCCACGACGGCCTGCCCGATGCGCTGGGACTCTTGGCCCGCCTCGTGGGTTCGGACTTCGCGTCGTTCTCCGACATCTCGCTCGTGCACCCGCGGGAGTCGGTCGTGACCGAGCACGGCCGGGCGCCGCTCAGCCCCGGCGAGTACGCGGAGTGGGCGCGGCTGCTGCCGACACACCCGTACGCCCATCACGTGGCGACCGCCGACGCCCCGGCGCCGCGGCTCACCGACGTCGTCGACCTGCGCGAGTTCGCCGCCACGGAGGTGTTCCAGGTGTGCCTCGAGCCGACGGGCGCGCGCTACCAGGCGGCGATGCGCGTCGCGCGCACTCCGGACGGGCTGGCACTCGTCTCACTGTGGCGGTCGTCGCGCGACTTCACCGAGAACGAACTGGAGCCGGCGGCGACCATCGTGCAGGCGCTCCGCCATGCCCTGCAGCTGCGCGCGCTGCTGGACCGGCTCTCCGTCGCGGCGACCGCGGTCGATGGCGACGGCGAGGCGTCCGGAGAAGCCGTCGCGGCGCGGGAGCTCACCGCCCGCCAGGCCGAGGTCGTCGCGCTGGTGGCCCGCGGCCATACCAACCAGCAGATCGCGCTGCGGCTCGGCATCTCGCCCCGCACCGTGCGCAAGCACGTCGAAGACCTGTTCGCGCGCACCGGCGCGAGGTCGCGCACCGAGCTGGCGGTCCTGTGGACGTCGCCCGCCCGGCGCGGCGCGGCGATCACTCCGGCCGGTCGCTGATCCGGTCGGCGCCCCGGCACACGATCCCGGTCACTCGGGTCGGTCGCCGGCCCGATCGCGCACCGCCTCGTGGCGGTACGCCTCGGGCTGCGGCGTCGACGCGGCCGAGAGGCGCCGGGTCGCGGCATCCGTCGACGGCTCTTCCCAGAAGGCCGCGTGCGTCGTCGGCACCGCCTCACCGCACGCACTCGCGTGGACGTAGACCGTCGCGCCGTACAGCACCTCGCCGGCATCGCCCCAGCCCACGTGCGAGGCCGAGCCGACCTGGTCGAGCGCGTCGTTGACGCCGTGCGCGATGCCGCCGTACCACTGGCGCCAGTCCGTCAGCCCGTTCGCGGCGGCGTACGGACTCGGCAGCACCCGGACGGTGTCGGCGTCGTCGGTCCACAGCACGCTGTGGTCGACGGCACCCCACTCCGCCGCCGCCGGGCTCTCGGGATCGAACACGTCGGCGACGCCCGTCACCCAGCCGCCCTCGGACTGGCCGTACACCCCGCTGAATCCGCCGCCCGGCAGCAGCCCCAGCGACTCGATCGTCGCGGGCTCCGGCCAGCGGGCCGCCTCGTAGTGCCCGCCGTCCCACGGTCCGTACCAGGCACCGCCGGCCGCCTGGCCGGCGTCCGACAGGACGCGCGAGAAGGTGTCGGCCGCGACGCCCGGGTTGCTCCCCAGCAACGCGGTGCCCTTCGAGGTCCACACGACACCCTGCGGCACGACGCCGTCCGGCACCTCGACCGCGTACGAGCCGGCGACCTCACGGCGGTGGTTGATCGCCCACGCTTCGGCCGATCCGAGGTCTCCGCCGCCGAGCAGGCGAGGGGCACGGTCGGCCCGGGGCCACCACGCGGCGTCCGCCGTGAACTCGCCGGTGTACAGGGTGCCCGCGGGCTCGCCGCGGTCGTTGATCCGCCGCACGTAGATCCCCTCGGCATCGCCCGTCTCCACCCACGTCAGCGCGCCGGTGCGCAGATTCTGCACCCAGGCGCGCTCGCGGCCGGAATCGTCCACGGTGCTCTGGCCGTTGATCCAGCCGCTCGGCGTCAGCTCGAAGGCGACGTCCCACAGTGTGCCGGCCGGGCCGACCGGCACCGGCTCGGTGCCCAGCCCGAACCACACGAACGCGCGACGGGCTTCGGTGCCGTCGTCCTGCGGGACGATCATGCTGCCGTAGTAGACGACGCCCTTGCCTGGCACACGCTCGATGTCCATCACGGTGCCGTCGTAGGCGCCGTCCGGACCCTTCATCACATGGATCTCGCACCCGCCGAGGGCGGTCGCGCCGGCCGACGGCGGCCCCGCCGCCGTCGCCCCGGCGGCCGGCGCGATCCCGAGCGTCCCCACGAGCGCCGCCGTCAGCGCGGCCCCCAGATATCCCCGCATGCGATGTTCCCCTCATCGTGTGCGGCGCGAGCCGCCTCTCGTCAGTGTGGAGCGGGGCCGCCCGCGCGGATAGGTGGCGTTTGCGCCACCCCCGCTCCCCGGACTTGCCTTCGCGGGCACGCTCACCCTCGACAGATTCGAAGCGCTTCGATATCGTCGCCCTCGGTCGAAGAAGACCCATCACCGAACACGACAGGAGTGTTTCATCGTGAGATTCAGGCGTTCCGCCATCGGACTCGTCGTCGCGACCGGCGTCGTCATCCCCCTCTCGGTCGTCCCCCCGGCCACTGCGCAGCCGACCGACGCACCCGCGCTCGCGGCATCCGTCCCTCCCTCATACGAGTGGTCGAACGCGGCCATCTCGGGCGGAGGCTACGTGCCGGGCATCGTCTACAGCCAGACCGAGCCGGGCCTCGTGTACGCCCGCACCGACATCGGCGGCGCCTACCGGCTCGATCGCGACAGCGACGAGTGGGTGCCGCTCCTCGACCACGTCGGCTGGGACGACTGGAACCGGCTCGGCGTGCTGAGCCTGGCGACCGACCCGATCGAGACCAACCGGGTCTACGTCGCGACCGGCATGTACACGAACGAGTGGGATCCGTCCCCCGGCGCGATCCTGCGATCCGACGACTACGGCTCCACGTGGGACGCGTCACCGCTCCCCTTCAAGGTCGGCGGCAACATGCCCGGCCGCGGCATCGGCGAGCGCCTGCAGGTCGACCCCAGCGACACCGACGTGCTCTACTACGGTGCCGAACAGGGGCAGGGACTCTGGCGGTCGACCGACGCCGGAGCCACCTTCTCGCGCGTCGAGTCGTTCCCGAACGCCGGCGACTTCGTGCCCGACGCGGGGTCGGGCAACTCCTACCTCATGCAGAACCTCGGCGTGCTGTGGACGGCATTCGACACGTCGACGACGGATGCCGGAGCCCCGACGCGCACGGTGTTCACCGCGGTGGCCGACACCGACGACATCCTCTACCGCTCCGACGACGCCGGTGCGACGTGGCAGCCGGTGGCGGGGGCGCCGACCGGCTTCCTGCCGCACCACGGCATCGTCGACGAGGCGGGTCGGTTCCTCTACCTCTCCACCAGCAACACCTCCGGCCCGTACGACGGGTCGGACGGGCAGGTGTGGCGCTACGGCATCGACGACGGCACGTGGACCGAGGTCACGCCGACCCTGCGGCCCGTGGGCGTGGACTTCGGATTCGCCGGGCTCACGATCGACCGGAGCGATCCCGACACGATCATGGTCGCGTCGCAGATCCAGTGGTGGCCCGACATCCTCATCTTCCGTTCGACCGACCGGGGCGAGACGTGGACGCCCATCTGGGATTACGCGTACGACGAGTCGGGCTCGTACGTGGCCGCGCGGTATTCGCAGTCGATCGACGACGTGCCGTGGCTGGCGTTCGGCAAGGAGGTCAGCGGGCCGGTGCCGTGGGCGGAGCCCACGCCGAAGCTCGGCTGGATGGTGTCGGCGCTCGAGATCGACCCGTTCGACTCCGATGAGCTGATGTACGGCACCGGGGCGACGATCTACCGGAGCGACGACCTCACCGCGTGGGACGAGCCCGGCGGCGTCATCCACCTCGCCCCCGAGGCGTTCGGCATCGAGGAGACGGCGATCCAGGATCTCGCCGCGCCCGCCGGCGACATCGACGTCGTGTCGGCGATGCTCGACCTCGGCGGCTTCATCCATGACGACCTCGACAGCGTGCCGCAGAGCTTCCAGGCGCCGTACTTCGGCGGGGGCACGAGCGTGGACGTGGCAGGGCTCGAGCCCGACGTGATCGTGCGCGCGGGCACCGACGGGAGCGGCGCGCGCGTGGTCGCGGCATCCGTCGACGGTGGCGACTCGTGGACGACGTCACCCGCGGCCGACGGCGCCACCGGGTCGGGAACGGTCACGGTGAACGCCGACGGCTCGGGCATCGTCTGGACGCCCGACGGCGTCGCGGTGCGTCACTCGGCCGACGGCGGCACGACGTTCGCCGAGGTGGCGGGGCTGCCGGCGGGCGCCCGCGTCGAGAGCGACCGGGTCGATCCGCGGCGCGTGTACGCGTTCGCGGGAGGCGTGTTCTATCGCTCCGACGACGGGGGCGCGACGTTCGCCGCCGTGAGCGAGGGCACGCTCCCCGACGAGGGCCCGGTGCGATTCGCAGCGACGCCCGGGTCGATCGGCGATGTGTGGCTGGCCGGCGGTTCGGACGAGGGCGGCGCCTACGGACTGTGGCACTCGCAGGACGCCGGCGCGACCTGGACCGCCACGAGCGGCTTCGACGAGGCCGACACGGTCGGCTTCGGCAAGGCGGCGCCGGGTGCCACGACGCCCGCGATCTACACGGCGGCGTCGCGGGACGGCGAGCGCGGGGTCTATCGCTCGACGGACGGCGGCGCGAGCTGGTGGCGGATCAACGACGACGCCCACCAGTGGGGCTGGATCGGCGCCGACATCGAGGGAGACCCCGATGTGTTCGGCCGTGTCTACATCGCGACGAACGGCCGCGGCATCATCGTCGGCGACGACACCGCCGCCGCAGAGCCGGCGGCGTGGAACGCGGGATCGGTGTACGTAGAGGGCGACGTGGTCGCGCACGGCGGCGCGGCGTGGGTCGCCTCGTGGTGGACGCGCGGCCAGGCGCCGGGCAGCAAGAAGAACGGCGCGTGGCAGGAGATCGCGGCGACGCCGACGGGCGTCGCGGTGTGGACGGCATCGCGCATCTTCGACGCCGGTGACATCGCGTCGTTCGGCGGCGAGCTGTGGCGCGCCCGATGGTGGACTCGAGGCGACGAGCCCGGGGCGAAGAAGAACGGCCCCTGGGAGCGCCTCGGCTGAGGCACGGGCTGTCGGCGGCCACGCCGCCGACAGCCCGGATCCGGACGCGCTCTCGAACTCGATGTCGATGTCGAGTCCGACCGCTAGGGTCGTCCGGTGACCCGCTACAGCCTGATCCCCGCCGCGTACGTCTACCTGGTGCGCGACGGCGAGGTGCTGCTGCAGCTGCGACAGAACACCGGGTACATGGACGGCTTCTGGACGGCGGGCGCCGCCGGCCACCTCGAGCCGGGCGAGACGGCCGTCCGCGCGGCCGTCCGAGAGCTCGAGGAAGAGCTGGGCCTCGTCGTTCCGACATCGGCGATGGTCGCGGCATCCGTCATGCAGCGCACGGACGGCACGTCGAACCCGAGGGAGCAGCGCGTCGACTGGTTCTTCACGTGCTCGTCGTGGGACGGCGAGCCGACGATCCGGGAACCGCACAAGTGCGCCGAGCTGAGATGGTTCGCGCTCGGTGACCTGCCCGCCGAGGTGCCCGCGTACGAGCGCACGGCGTTGGAGTGGCTCCGCGACAACACCTCGGTGGGGCTGCTCAACGTCGGATTCTGACGCCTCGGCGAGGGCCGGGGCCCGCGGAACGCCCCTGCTGATGCTCAGGAAATCCATCACGAAAAGATAACGACATACCCTTCCCATCGTTACCCCGTCGTTATAGAGTTCAGGAACGGTAGTTGTTTTGCTGTGGCAGCTGCCGGCATGTGATTGCAGGACACTCTTGGTGCAAGGGACAAGGGCCGGTCGGTAGCCTCTCCGACCGGCCCTGACTCTTGCCGCAACCCCAGTCGATGCGGCAGTCGGATCAGGGGATGTGCCAGAACTCGGTGCCGAGTCCGTACATGTTCCAGATCCACCACCACTGGCCCACGAGCGAGGCGATCAGCACGCCGACGCGCCACGCCGTGCTCGCCGGCAGCGCCAGCGCGCCGGCCAGTGGCGCAAGCGGGAAGAGCAGCCGGAAGATGCTCGACTGCGGCAGGAACACGGCGAGCAGGTACAGCAGGTAGCTCGCGACCCACAGACGGATCTCGACCCCGAGTCGCTTCACGTGCGGTTCGACCGTGAGAACGATCGCGACCATCGCGACGAGCCCGAAAACGGCCGCCGGCGCGAGACCGGGCGCCACACCCCACTCGTGCAGCCAGTAGTCGGCCGCGAGCAGCCAGCCCTCGCCCGGCACGAACGCGCCGGTGTCGCCCATCCACAGGCGCCGCCACGACAGCTCGGTGTCGAGATACGCATCCGCCTGACCGGTCACCAGTGCCGCGATCACCTGCCACGCGAGCCCGAGAGCCACGGCCAGCGCTGCCGCGCCACCCAGCTGCAAGAGTTCGAGGCGCCGCAGGGGCTCGGTGCGGCGCTGCATCCACCGCCACCCGGCGAACAGCGCGAGCAGCAGCGCGAAGGCGAGAACGCCGGGCCGTGTGAACGCCATCACGGGCACGAGCGCGTACAGCCAGCCGTAGCGGCGCCGCTGCAGGCACCGGATCCCGAGAAGAACCAGGAGCAGGAAGGATGCCTCGGCATAGGCCACCTGGAACATCGCCGCCAGCGGTGCCGCGGCGAAGAACGCCACCGCCCACAGCGCCGCCGCCTCGCCGATGCGCTCGACGAGGATGCTGCGCAGCACGAGGCAGCACAGGTATCCCGCCACCAGGGAGATCACGACCCCTCCCGCGGCCCACGATCCCAGGAGCGCGCCCACGCCGGCCGACGCCCAGGGATAGAGCGGCATGAACGCCCACGCGTTCTGCGCGATGTCGCCCGCCTCTGTCAGCGGCAGCACCGCCGGATAGCCCTCCTCGGCGATGCGCCGGTACCACTGTGCGTCCCAGGCGCCGATGTACGTCCACAGGTCGGCGCGGTTCCCGAAGCGGGAGTCCTGCGGCGACCACGCCGACGCGACGAGGAAGAACATGGTGGTGGCGAGCCGCGCCGCGACGTAGACGGCAGCGATACGTGCCGCCGGCGCGACGAGCACGGGCGCGATCGTTCTCTCGGTCCGGGTCAGCGTCTGCACGCGGCGCAGTATGACAGGCGCAGAGAAACGCTCCGTGACGGAACCGCTTCGAGAGCAGGCCACGCCCGGAGCCGAGACATCACGAAAACATAACGAGAAACCCTTGCCTCTGTTATCTGGCCGTTATAGAGTGCTGGCACGGTAGTTGTTTTGCTGTGGCAGCTGCCGGCATGTGATTGCAGGACACTCTTGGTGCAAGGGACAAGGGCCGGTCGGTAGCCTCTCCGACCGGCCCTTACTCTTGCGCCCGGACCGACGCGCGCCCGCGCCTCCGCGCCGCGCCTCGTGCCTCGTGCCTAGTGCCTCGCGCCTCGTGCCTCGTGCCTCGTGCCTCGTGCCTCGCGCCTACACTCCCCCGCCGCCGCCCCCGCCGCCTCCGCCGCCGGCGGAGCCGCCGCCCGACGAGCCGCCGGACGACGACGATGCCGACGCCGAGCTCGACAGGTTCGAGATCCCGGCCGAGAAGGCGGCCGCGTTGAAGCCGGAGCCTCCCGCGTACCAGCCCGGCGAGTTGCCCTCGCCGTAGAGCATGGCGAGCTCATCGGCCCACTTCTTCTCCTGACCGAACACGACCGCGTACGGCAGCAGCTTCTCGTAGAGCCTCAGCTTCACCCGAGGATCGGAGATGTCGACCTGCACGCGCTCCGCTCCCTGCGGCGACTGCAGCATCCGGATGCGATCGGCCTCGGCCCACTCGATGAACTGCTTCAAGCCCTGCAGGTGGTCGCGCACCTCCGCCCCCGCCGCCGTGAGCGGCTTGCGCGAGACGAGACCCGCGACCACCAGCGCGGCGAGCACGCCCGCGACGAGCAGCACGATCGGCACGAGCGGCGCCACGTACGAGACGAGCGCGCCGATGCCGAACAACACCACCAGCGCCGCCGAGACGATCGCGATCACGATCGGCCACGCACGAGCGCCGGCGGGCACGTGCCGGCGGAGGCCCCGCTCCCTCAGCTCCGACGATGCCGCCTTCAACACCTTCTGCGCGGTGGTGGAGAACCTGGTGTCGCTGCGCCCGAACTCGAACTCCTCACCGGGCACTCCCGACGGGAAGAGGCCGGGCAGCAGCATCCGTCCATCCCCGTCCGCGAGCGAGGGGTCCACCAGCACGGCCTTCAGCCGCGTGCCGCCGAACCGCTTCGCCGGACCCTCCTCGATGCGGATGCTGCCGACCACGGCCTGCTCGAGCACCTCGGCCGGGATGGCCTTGGTCGTGTGCCCCAGCAGGACCGCGCTTTCGAGCGCATCGATCTCGCGCGGCGGCGTGTACTCGGCGATGATCACGGGTCGCCCGGGCGCGTCGCGCAGATGGCGCCGGCGCGTCACCAGGGCGAGCACCAGGGCGGTGCCGAGCCCCAGCACCGCGACGATGCTCTGCAGCCAGCCCCACGGCGACGCGAAGTACGACGTGTCGAATTCCGTGAACGTGTCGGGCGCGAATCCGATCGCGATGGTCACCGTCTGGAAGGGCTGCACGTTCTCGACGGACGCCGTCACCGCGCCGTCGGACTCGACGTCGACGGAACAGGTCTGCTCGTCGTCCTGGTAGCCGAAGTAGCAGGCCTGCGCGCCGGTGCGGGCTGCGTCGAGGTCGTCCGGCATCGTGACGCGCGCTGTGACACGACCGAACGGCTGCGGCCAGGCAGTGCCGTTGACGTCCCAGTAGAACTCGTCGACGCCGGTGTCGGAGAAGTACCTCGTGACGTTCTCGAGCGTGTACGTGAAGACGTAGGTCTGGCGTCCGTGCACGAAGTCATCGGCGCGCGACACCATCAGGTAGAAGCCGTCCTCGGACTCCGTCTCGGCCGGACGCGGAGCGCCGTTCTCGTCGGTGATCGACACGAGCTCCGGGCGCAGCGGCGCGCCGAGGTAGCTGTCGGGGATGGCGCGGCGCATGCCGCGGTTCTGGTCGAATTCGGGGAAGAGCGCCACGAACGTCTCGATGACCGTGAGGGTGCTGGTGCCGTCCTCCGCCCGATCGAGCTGGTATTCGACGTCGAGGCTCTCGAAGGCGAAGTCATCGACGTCGGCACGGGCCGGAGCGGTGTCGACGGCTGTGAACACCATCCCGATCAGCAGAGCCGCCACCAGGCCGAGAATCCCGAGCGCGCGCGGACGCGACGAAGCGACGACAGAAGACCCCATGGGGTCAGCCTAGGGTCCGCCCCCTGCCCTAATCTTGTCGATATGACCGACCGCCGACTCGCCATCGATGCCTGGGAGAGCCTCTTCCGGGCCCAGCACGAGGTGTTCGGCGACATCAACGACGACTTCCACGAAGACACGCTGACGCAGGCCGAGTACGACGTGCTCCTCACGGTCACGCGCGCGGAAGACCTCACCGCCCGCCTGCGCGACGTGACCGCCAACATGCTGATCAGCCAGCCGAGCGTCTCGCGCCTCGTCGATCGCATGGTCGCGCGCGGTCTGCTCACGAAGGGCGCGGATCCCGACGACGGCCGCGGTGCGCTCGTGCACGCGACGGATGCCGGAGCCGCACTGTTCCGCCGCGTCGCCAGCTCGCACGGCAAGGCCATCGCCGAGCGCATGTCGCTGCTCTCCGACGACGAGCTCGCCCAGCTCCGCGAGCTCACGGCCAAGCTGCGGAAGAAGCAGCCCAGCTGCTGAGCCCCCGTTCGCTGAGCCTGTCGAAGCGCCTCCGACAGGCTCAGAGACGAGTGGTGCTACGGGGTTCGGCGACGGAGGGTGAGCGACGCGAGGATGAGCGCTCCGACGGCGAACGCGACCACGACCAGTAGCGGGCCGAAGACGTCCCACCCCTCATCGCCGGCGGTCACCGCGTTGATGGTGTCGATGGCGTAGCTCAGCGGCAGGATCTTGGAGATCTGGTAGAGCGCGTCGGGCATGTCCTCGCGCGGCATGAACAAACCGCCCAGGATGATCTGCGGGAACACGATGAGCGGCATGAACTGCACCGCCTGGAACTCCGTGCGCGCGAAGGCGCTCGCCAGCAGCCCGAGTGCCGTGCCGAGGATCGCGTCCACCACGGCCACGAGGCCGAGCTGCCACAGCGGCCCCTCGACCTCGAGCCCGCACACCCACACCGCGAACGTCACCGTGATGACCGCCTGCAGCGTCGCCATCAGACCGAAGGCGAGCCCGTAGCCGAGGATGAAATCCGCCTTGGCGATGGGGGTCGTCATGAGCCGCTCGAGGGTTCCCGACCGGCGTTCGCGCAGCGTCGTGATCGACGTGATGAGGAACATCACGATGAACGGGAACAGCGCCAGGATAGGCCCGCCGAACTGGTCGAACACGCCCTCCTGATCGCTGAACAGCCACGCGAACAGGCCGACCAGCAGGCTCGGCGCGACGAGCATGAGTGCGATCGAGCGCGGGTCGTGACTGAGCTGACGCAGCACGCGCCCCGCCGTCGCGAGGGTCAGCGCGCCGTTCACGGCCGGCCTCCCTCGTGCGGGTGCTGGGCCTGCTCGTGCGGGTGCTGCGCCTGCCCGTGCGGGTGCTGCGCCTGCCCGTGCGGGTGCTGCGCCTGCTCGCGGGCCTCCCGGCGCGTGAGCGGATGCGGTTCGACAGGCTCACCGACCGACTCCTGCGGTCCCTGAACACCGCCCGGCCCCTGAGCACCGCCCGGCCCCTGAGCTTGTCGAAGGGCGTCGCGCTCGATGAGGGCCAGGAACGCGGCATCCGGATCCGTGGTCGCGGTGTCGGCGAGAAGGCCGTCGGGGGTCGTGTCGGCGATGATGCGACCGGCACGCATGAGCAGCAGGCGGTCGCAGCGCAGCGCCTCGTCCATGACGTGGCTCGACACGATGAGCGTCGCCCCCGCATCGGCGAGACCGCGGAACACCTCCCACAGCTCGGTCCGCAGCACCGGGTCGAGGCCGACGGTCGGCTCGTCGAGCACGAGCAGCTCCGGCGCGCCGAGCATCGCGACCGCGAGCGAGACGCGGCTCTCCTGCCCGCCGCTGAGCGAGTCGATCGTCTGGTCGCGCTGCTCGGCCAGACCGACCTCGTCGATGACGCGGTCGACGTCGCTGCGCGGCGCGCCCACGAGCCGGGCGAAGTAGCGCAGGTTCTGCCGGATGGTGAGGTCGCCGTACACCGACGCGGCCTGCGTGTCGTACGCCACCCGGCGGCGCAGCGCAGCAGAGCCGGCCGGTTCGCCGAGCACGGTGACGCGGCCGCCGGCGACCTTCTGCACCCCGACGATCGACCGCATGAGCGTCGTCTTGCCGCAGCCCGACGGCCCCATCAGCCCGGTGATCTGGCCGCGCGGGATGTCGAGATCGAGGCTCGCGAACACCTCCGTGCTGCCGCGCCGGACCTGCAGATCACGCACGTGGACGGCATCCGTCACCGTGTCATTCGTCACGGATGAATAGTGGACCCCACCGCGCCCCGGCACCAGTCCCCGCGCGCGTCACGTGAAGACGGCGCGTGCGTCACCAGCGGTTGCGCACTTCTTCGGCCCATCCGAGGATCCCCTCGAGCGCCACGATCTCACCGTCCGGCAGCGTGAACGTGCCCGCCCAGTGGCCGAAGCACTGGTCGGTGCGCGATGCGACGATGCCGAGATTCGTGCGCGTCACCTTGTCGTAGAAGGGGGTGAAGGATGCCGCGAGCCCGCCACCCGCGACCCGCCATGGCCGTCGCCAGTCGGCGAGGTCGTAGTCCCACGAGAGCTCGTCGTGGATCTTGTGCAGACGACCGTCGACGAAGAACGCGTTCTCGGTGGAGCCGGTGCCCTCGGTCCACTTCCCGCCGACTTGGATGCCGATCGTGCGACCGCTCGAGACCCCCGACCCTGCTCCCCAGTTCCAGCCGATGGCGTAGGGCCAGCGCCCACGTCCGTGGTCGAGCACGGCCCACGACTCTCCGGCGGGGACGTCGTACGTGACCCCCTCGACGGTGACCGAGCCGTGCGCGGGGCGCGCGACGTCCTTCACCGTGTACTGGAACCGGCGGCTGCTCCACGGCACCACGACGGCCAGGCTCTCGTGCCCCTCGGGCAGCGCGGCGAACACGTCGAACGAGGCCTCCGGGATCCGCGCCCGCAGCCGCGTGCCCGCGGGTTCGCCCGCCGTGGCGGGCCGGGGATCGACGTCGATCTCGAGGTCTTTCGCGCGCGCTCGCGCCGCGCAGTCCGGGCCCCGCTCCTCCCGCACGGTGAGTGCCAAGTGCACGTCGCGCGCGGGCAGCACCGTCGCCGAGGTCCCCCACGAGCGTTCGGTCGCGCGGTCGAACACCCACACCTCGTGCACCGCCGCGTAGTCGAGCGACGACACGGTGAGCGCGAGGATGTGCGTCGGGGTCGTGACGTTCCAGTATTCCCAGCGCTTGTTGCGCCCGAGGCCTCGTCCGATGCCTGAGGTGTCGACGAGCGGCCGGCGGGCGAAGCCGATGGCGTCGGGGTCGAGCCGCCCGTTCGGCAGCGTCAGCGACACCGGAGCCGTGAGTTCCCGCTCCCTGCGCCCGGCGTCCGCGGGGGTGGGCGCGGTGCGCGGGTGCGATTCGGGACGGACGGATGCCGCGGGCACGGGCGCGGCGGAATCTGCGGGCATCGGCATCCTTGCTGACGGTCCGGGGCGGGTCGGTGAGAGCTTAGCCGCACGTAGTCTGGGCGCCATGCACACGCGCACCCAGGCCAGGCTGCAGGTGGTGGCCGGTCCGATGTTCGCCGGCAAGTCGGAGGAACTGCTGCGCCGCGTGAGACGCGCCCGCATCGCAGGACTCGAGGTCGAGGTCGTCAGCCACGCACTCGACGACCGCCGGGGCGAGGGCCTCGTCAGCTCGCATTCGGGACTGAGCATCCCGTCGCGGTCGGTGCCGGACGCCGAGGCGCTCGGTTCGTCGGTGCGCGGGCGAGGACTGGACCTCGTGGCGATCGACGAAGCGCAGTTCTTCGGCCCCGAGCTCGTGCCCGCGGTGGACGCGCTCGTCGCGGACGGGGTCGCAGTGGTGGTGTCCGGGCTGTGCATCACATTCGACGGCCGCCCGTTCGAGCCGCTGCCCGCGCTGATGGCGATGGCCGAGGACGTGCTCAAGCTCACCGCGGTGTGCGCCGTCTGCGGCGAGGACGCCGCCTTCCACCAGCGGATCGTGGACGAGGGCGGCGGCGATCCGCGCATCCCCACACGGGCTCAGGTGGGCGGCATCGAGTCGTACCAGGCGCGCTGCCGGCGGCACTTCACCGGCGGCGCACGCACCTAGCCGGACGCGGCGGATGCCTCGTGGCCGACGCGCCGGATGCCTCGCCCCTTGGCCCGGGGCGAGGCATCCGTCATCTCGAAAGCGGCGCGTCGCTACTGCTCGATCGGCTGCGGCGTCTCGCTCGACTCGTGCGCGCGGATGGTCGGCGCAGAGCCCTCGGACGTCACCTCGATCTTGCGCGGCTTGGCCTTCTCGCTCACCGGAATCGTGACGCTCAGCACGCCGTTGTTGTAGCTCGCGGCGATGCGCTCGGTGTCGATGCCCTGGCCCAGGTTCAGCTGGCGCAGGAAGCTCGCCGCCTCGCGCTCGCGGGTGATCCACTTGACGTCGTCGCCGCTGTGGAGCGTGCGCTCGGCGCGGATCGTCAGCAGCTGGCCGTCGACGTCGATGTCGACCGAGCCCGGGTCGATGCCCGGCAGGTCGGCGGTCAGCACGTAGTGGTCGCCGTCGCGATAGAGGTCCATCGGCATGCGGCGCGGGCCGCGGCGAGCGTCGAAGAGACCGGACGCAAGGCGGTCGAGATCGCGGAACGGGTCGTACGTGGCCATGGTTATCTCCTCTCGTTCGAGAGTTGAGCCGCCTCGGCTCAACTACGTCCAGATTAGCACTCGGGGTGCGCGAGTGCTAAGTGCTCGGTGTTCGCTCACAACGAACACGGGATGGCTCCGGAGCCGGCGCCTGTGCGCGGATGAAGGTGGCACCTCTGGCCGCCACCCGGGTGGGAACGCGACCACAGCTGCCACCTTCTGCGTGAGCGCCGCGCTCGGGGTGGCAGCCCGGGTCGCCACCTGGGCGGGGTGGCGACCACAACTGTCACCTTCTGCCTGAGCGCCGCGCTCGGGGTGGCAGCCAGGTCGCCGCCTCGGTGGTGACGCGACCACAACTGCCACCTGCGCGCGAGCGACCGCCCCAGAGCTGTGGCGCGGGGAGTAGCGTCTCGGTTCCTCCCCTGCCACCCAGTCGGGGCGGGCTCTCCACATCTCCGCGATCAAGAACCTGCCAGGTCCCGCAGCACCAGCAGATTGGAAGGATGCCGAGCCCCGCCGCCCCGCTTCCCCCTCAACTCGGCGAGAGTTTCACCTGCTCCGAAGCCCTCGACGCCGGGGCCACACGCCGGCGACTGCGCGGCAAGGACATCGACACCCCGTTCCGCGGCGTGCGTCTTCGGCCAGAACCCCAGGACTCGTCGGCCGAGACGGAGACGCCCTTGGCACGCGACCGCGCGCAGCGACGGCGAGTGCTGCGCCTGGCGCGCGCCTACCGCAAGATCATGTCGCCGAGCGCCTTCTTCGCGGGGACGACCGCGGCGGTCATCTGGGGCGGCCCGCTCCAGCACGGCGAAGACCTCCACGTCGCCGTGCGTGCCCCGGCGCGCGCTCCTCGGCGTCGCGGCATCCGTGCGATCAAGATCTCGCCCACCCTGGTCAGCGTCGAGGAATTCGATGGACTGCGGGTGAGCAGCCCCGCGTCGACATGGGCGATGCTCGCCCGCGAGTTGAGCGTGCGCCAGCTTGTGGTGCTCGGCGACGCGTTCGTCCGGATCCCTCGCGACGACCGCGGCACACCGCTGCCCCACAAGCAGCTGACCACGCCGGAGAAGCTGCGGCGCGCGGCGTACGCGGGCCGGCGCCGCGGCTCGGGCAAGCTGCGACGGGCGCTCGATCTGATCCGAGTGGGGAGCGCCTCGCCGTTGGAGACGGAGTATCGCATCGATGCGGAAGCCGCCGGGCTGCCGGAGCCGGAGCTCGATGTCGAGATCCGCGACGGTGACGGTCGGCTGTTGGGCATCGCGGACGCCGTGTACCGGATGCACCGCACCATCGTCGAAGTGGAAGGCGATCACCACCGCACGAGTCGTCGGCAATGGAATCGCGACATCGAGAAGCATGCGGCGTATGCCGCCGCGGGCTGGGAGGTCGTACGCCTGACCTCGGATCACATCAGAGGAACGCCGCCCTCGGCGGTCTCGATCATCAGTGCCGTCTTGCTGCGTCGGGGGTGGACGCCAGGGTGAGCGGTGCGTCCGGGCGCGGTGAAAGGTGGCAGCTCGTGCCGCCTCACCGCGGTGGTGGCGGCCACAAACGCCACCTCGGCACGTCGGGCCACCGTCTCGCCGTGGACACTCGAGTTCCGGGCGGGGCGGACGGGCGCATCAGCACTCGATGACGTTGACCGCGAGGCCGCCCTCGCTCGTCTCCTTGTACTTGTGCGACATGTCGATGCCCGTCTGCCGCATGGTCTCGACCACGGCGTCGAGCGACACGTAGTGCGATCCGTCGCCGCGCAGCGCGAGCCGCGCCGCCGTCACCGCCGTCGACGCGGCGATGGCGTTGCGCTCGATGCAGGGGATCTGCACGAGCCCGCCGACGGGATCGCACGTGAGGCCGAGATGGTGCTCCATCGCGATCTCGGCGGCGTTCTCGATCTGACGATTCGTGCCGCCCATGACGGCGGTCAGTCCGCCCGCAGCCATCGCGCACGCCGAGCCGACCTCGGCCTGACAGCCGCCCTCGGCCCCCGAGATCGACGCGTTGGCCTTGAACAGCGAACCCAGCGCGGTCGCCGTGAGAAGGAACCGACGGATGCCGCGCCGCCGGTTCGCCTCGGCAACCTGCTCCTCGTCCCAGCCTGCGGCCTCCTCGAGGCTCGCCGCGTGCCCGTGGTAGCCGAGCAGGGCGCTGCCGACCAGCTCGCCGTAGGGCGTGACGGCGTTGCCCGCCCCGAGGCCCGAGTCGGCGAGGAACCGCCACCAGTACATCGCGACCGCCGGGACGATGCCCGCGGCGCCGTTCGTCGGCGCGGTGACGACGCGTCCGCCGGCCGCGTTCTCCTCGTTGACGGCCAGCGCGAAAGCGCCCAGCCACTCGCCCGGGAGCTCGCGGCGGCCATCGGCCTCACTCGCCTCGAGCTGCGCGCGGATCGATGCCGCCCGGCGCTTCACCCCGAGGACGCCGGGCAGCACGCCGTCGGCCTCGAGGCCCGCTTCGACGCACGACGCCATCGCGTCCCAGATCCGGTCGAGGCCCTCGGCGATGTCCTCGTCGGGGCGCAGGGACTCCTCGTTGACACGCGCGGCCTCCGCGATCGTGATGCCGCGCTCGTCGCACAGCGCCAGGAGCTCCTCGGCGCTGTCGAACGCGAGCGGGAACGACCGCGCATCCGTCGGGCCGCCCGCGGCGGCGTCGCCCTCGCGGCGGATGAAGCCGCCGCCGACGGAGTAATAGGTCTCGCGGACGAGGAGTCCGGCATCCGTCGCCTGCTCGATCGTTGCGGGCGCGGCCGCGCCGGTCTCTCGGAACGGCGTCGCGGCGAGCGCGCGCGGCGGACCATCGTGGGAGGAGACCCAGGCCTCGAGCGTCATCGCGTTCGGGTGGCCGGGCAGGCGGGTCCGGGGCGCGAAGACGACGTCGCCGCGAGCGAACGGCACCGCGTGCACGCCGGCGAGCTCGAGCGGCCGGTCGTCGGGCCAGGCGCTCCACGCCGAGCGCACGGCATCCGGGTCCGCCGTCTCGGGCTCCAGCCCCTGCAGACCCGCCACCACGGCGTCGGGGGTGCCGTGACCGATACCTGTGGCACCGAGGGAGCCGTACAGCGTGCACGTGACCCGGCCGACGCGCGGGAGCTCGCCGGAGTCGCGCAGTCGCGCGACGAAGTCGACGGCGGCCCGCATCGGACCGACCGTGTGGGAGCTCGAGGGTCCTACGCCGATGGAGAACAGCTCGAACGCCGAGACGTAGGCGCTCATCTCATCCAGGCTACGCCGCCGGCTCGCGCAATCTGCACGGCGTTATCGAGTCGATAGCAGCAGGCTGCACGCTGCGCCTCTATGTGAGTGCGCAGCCTGCGGGCTCACGGCCGGGGTCGAAACGCGACCAGCCCGACGGTGTTGCCCTCGGAGTCCCTGACGAACGTCTGCCACTCGTCGTGACCAGCCGGACCGAGTGCGTCGTCGCCGTGCGTGAAGATCACGTGCGGTGGCGAGACGACCTCGGCGCGCTCGCCGAGGCGCGCGAGCGCGGCGTCGACGTCGTCGACCTGCAGGTAGATCAGCGACGTCGGCGCGCCCCTGTCGAGAAGCAGCCGCACGCCGTCCAGATCGAAGAACAGCAGTCCGGGCGGATCGAACACCGCGGTGGGCTCGGTGCCGAGCAGCGTGGAGTAGAAGGCGGCGGCACGCTCGGGGTCATCGGCGCGCTGGGCGACCTGCACGAGTCTCATACCGCCATTGTGGTCGCCTCCTCGGCGAAGCGCCGACGTTTGCGCAACCCCTTCCCCCGCGGGTCTCGTGCGGAGTATCAAGGAGACAACGATTTCCCCTGGAGGTGGACCATGCTGTTCGTGATCTACGGCATCCTGCTCATCGGCGGCATGTGGCTGGTGGGCATCTCGTTCGCGTCGCCGATCCTGCCGGGACTGGTCTTCATCGCGGGCGTGCTCTGCATCGCGGCAGCGGTCGCCGTGCCCATCACCGCCGGCGCGTTCGAACAGCGCAGGTAGCGCCGCGCGGTCATGCTGACCCGCGTCGCCGAGGGCGTCCTCGTCCACGAGAGCGAGTTCCTCCAGAGCAACGCCGTCATCGTGGAGGGCTCCGACGGCGTGCTGCTGGTCGACCCCGGCATCACCACCGCGGAGCTGGCGGCGCTGGCTGCCGACCTCCACGAGCGCCGACTCGTCGTCGTGGTGGGGTTCTCGACCCACCCGGACTGGGACCACGTCCTCTGGCACCCCGCGCTCGGCGAACCACCGCGCTACGGCACGGCGCGCGGCGCGGCATCCATCCGCGCGGTTCTCGCCGAGCCCGACTGGACGCAGCAGATCGCCGAAGGGCTACCGCCCGAACACGCCGACGAGATCCCCATGGAGCTGCTCGGTCTCATCGACGGGCTGCCCGACGGTGCCACGCGGGTTCCGTGGGAGGGGCCCGCGGTCAGGATCATCGAGCACCGCGCGCACGCACCCGGGCACGCCGCGCTGCTCGTCGAAGACAGCGGCGTGCTGATCGCCGGCGACATGCTGTCGGACATCCTGATGCCGTTCCTCGATCTGGAGGCGGCGAGTCCCATCGACGACTACCTCGCCGCGCTCGACGCGTTCGAGCAGCTGATGGGGACGGTGGATGCCGTCGTGCCGGGGCACGGCTCCGTCGGCGATGCGACGCAGTTCAGGGAGCGGATCGGGCTCGACCGGCGATACGTCGAGGCGCTCCGAGACGGACGGGACGCCGAGGATCCGCGGATCGGCCCCGGGGCACCGCTGGACTGGCTGACCGACGTGCACGAGTGGCAGCGGAAGCGACTCTCGCAGCGGTCGCAGAAGCCCTAGCGCGCGGAACCCCTAGGTCACAGAACCCGTTGCGTGCAGAACCCCATGTGCGCAACACCCCTTGTGCGCAGACCCCTTGTGCGCGGAACACCTAGTGCGCGGTGAGACCGCCCTGCCACCGGCGGTGCTCGCGTACCAGGAGCACGGCGAAGATGCCCCAGAGCCCGGCGTCGTCCGCGAGTCCCAGCGGCCCGAGAACGAGCTCGGGGATGAGATCGATCGGCGCGAACGTGTAGACGACAGCAGCGATGGCCGCGACCCATGTCGTCGGTGCGACACGGTGCTCGCGGCGCTTGATCGCCTTGAGGAACCTCCACCACATGCACTCCAGTGTGCGGTCCGGTGGGTGAGGATGGGCCGTCGATACCAAGTCGTGACGTTGACGCGGACCGCGGTGGAGGCCGCCGTCCAGCCTTCCTGAGGCGCGCTCCCGACGAGTCCGTGAACGGACGATGGCGGTGCGTGTCGTGCACTGGTCCGAGGCCGAACCCCGGACGTAGGATCGCACCACTGCAGGGAAGCGACGTTCCGCGCCACGCGCCCGCCGCTTCAAGAGCGAGTCGAAGGAGACATCGATGGGCACGAAGAATCTCTCGCTGGTGGTCGGCTCTTATGACGACACCGCGACGGCATCGGAGGACTACCAGGCACTCCGGAGCGGTCAGGACTCCGGCGGCTACGAGATCATCGGCGCGGTGGTGCTCGTCCGCGACAAGGACGGCAAGGTGCAGGTCAAGGAGCACGGAGACAAGTCCGTCGGCCACGGTGCGGCGTGGGGCGCCGGCGCCGGCGTCGTCGTCGGGCTGTTCGCACCGCCGCTGCTGGCGGCGACCGCGGTCGGCGCGGGCATCGGCGCGATCCTCGGGAAGATCAAGAAGAACCGCGAGGAGAAGAAGATGGGCGTCGACGTCGACGAGTACCTCGCGCCCGGCTCGTCGGCGATCGTCGCGGTCGTGGACGACCGGTGGGCCGACCGTGTGGAGAAGGCGCTCCAGCGGGCCGACAAGCGCATCACGAAGGCGATCGACGCGGACGACTACGAGAAGCTGCGCAAGGCGATCGAGGAGTCGGCCGACGACGTGGTGGACCAGCTCAACTCCTAGCCGGCGCTGCGCGACGCCGGGCGGTGCCCGGCGTCGCCGCCGTGCCGCGATGGCACGCGCCAGGCGACAGCCCGAAGGGAAGAGTGCGGTCTCCCCGCGGAAACACGAAAACCCGCGGAGATCCGCGGGTTCTCGATCACTGTCTCAACACAGTGCGCGCCCGAAGGGACTCGAACCCCTAACCTTCTGATCCGTAGTCAGATGCTCTATCCATTGAGCTACGGGCGCATGTCGCGCGCTCTCGCGCACAACGTCGTCAAGAATACCTGACGGACGCCTGCCGCGCGAATCGGCGGACGGATGCCGGATTCCCGGGCGTGTCCGGACGCTGAGCCGCTCCCCCTCAGGCCCCGGCGCCGTCGAGCGCGCGCAGCTGGCGCTGCAGCGCCACATGCCGGTAGGAGGTGTCGATGAGCTCGGCGAGAAGCTCCCAGTCGCCGGCATCCGGTTCCACGCGCAGCGCGAGCCAGCCGTACGCGCCCTCATAGGGCGGCACGAACACGTCGTCGCGCTCGAGGAGCGCGGGGCGCTCAAGCTCGTCGGGGATGAACAGCACCGCGGGCTCGGGCCCGACGCCCACGATCGCGAACTGGCGCTTGCCCGCGCGGAAGGTGCACCGCCCGTGCGAGATCGCCTCGACCGCCTCGGGGTAGGACATGCACAGACTCCGCACCCGCACCGGAAGCGGGTGCTCGGACGGGAACCACATCGGGTGAGCCGAAGGCTCGTCGCCGTTCACATGGCGAGCGTAGCCGTCGGCGCCGTCCCTGTCAGGAGCGGCGACTGCCGTGAGGGCGAGGACCGCGCGTAGGTCGGTCCGTCAGGACTCGAGCTCGCTCACGTCCACACCGGACACGCGCGGCGACGGCGCGACCGGTTCGGCGGGCGCGGCATCCGTCTCCCCCTCGTCCTGGTGCCGCTTGTGGGCGGCGAGCCGCGGGAGGTCGACCAGGCGGATGGACTGCATTCGGGCGGCGCGCATGCGGTCGTAGTCGGGATCGAGCTCGGGTCGCATGCCCTCGACGCGCAGCCGGCGCTGGAGGTTGGCCTCGACGTCGCCCCACGCGGCGTCGCGCGACTGCTCGATCAGCGTGCGGACCACATGCGGGTCGTCGGCCATGCGCCGGAGCGCATGCGCGACGCCGGCGTACTGTCGGCGACGGCGACGGAGATTGCGCATGTCGCGGTCGCGGTAGTCGTGGGTGCCGTCAGGATCGGTGAACTTGCCCCAGGCCTTCTTGCGCTGGCGCTTGACGAGGTCGGCCGCCTGCTCCTGCTCCTCGGCGAGGCCGATCAGCGTGTCGTGCGCGAAGGGGGTGAACGCCGTCACCTCGAAGGGCTCGTCGTGCGCGATCGTCTCGACCAGGATGCGGTTGCGGATCGCCAGGCGTGCGGCGGCGGACGCGATGGACACGCCTTCGGCGATCGCCTCCGCGGTCTTGCCCATCGCACCTCCCCTGAACAGGCTAGCGTCCAGCGGACCTTCGCGAATCAGCGAGAATCGAAGCCGCGGATCGTCGACGGCGACGACCCGGAGCGAGAGGCGGCACATGGCCAAGCAGCGACCCCTGGACGTGCGCGGACGCACCGCCGTGATCACCGGCGCGGCGGCGGGGATGGGCGCCGACGTGGCACGCCAGTTGGCCCGGCGCGGCGCGCACATCGCCCTCGTCGACCGCAACGCCGACGGCCTCGAGTCGGTCGCGTCGACCCTCGCGGGCACGGGACACACCACGCACGTCGTCGACCTCACCGACGACGGCGCCGTGGCCGCGCTCGCGGCGGAGGTGGAGGCATCCCATCCCCGCATCCAGTCCCTCATCACATGCGCCGGATCGTCCATGCTCGGCGACATCGACCAGCTGACGATGGCCGAGATGCGGTGGCTCATGGACGTGAACCTGTGGGGCACCGTCAACATCACGCAGGCGCTGCTGCCGGCGCTGCGCCGCGAGCCGGCCGCCCACATCACGCACCTCGTGTCGATCTACGGACTCGCCGCCCCCGCCGGCCGGATCCCCTACGCGATGAGCAAGTTCGCCGTGCGCGGCTTCACCGAGTCGCTGCGGCATGAGCTCGAGCGCTCCACCGTGACAGTCGGCGCGGTGTATCCGGCCGGGGTGAAGACCGGCATCATCCTGCACGGCCGGTATGCGGCGGCGATCGATCCCGCCGTCGCCCAGCGCGCCGCGGCGGCGCAGGCGTCGATGTACCACACCGAGCCCGCCGACGCGGCGGAGCGCATCGTCGAGGCGACGATCCGACGCCGGCCCCGCACGATGATCGGCCGCGAGGCGCGCCTGGTCGACGTGCTCGCCCGCATCAGCCCGAACCACTACTGGGCGCCCATGCGCCGGCCGCTGCGCGACGCCATCGACACCACCACCCCGGTGCGCTGACGGCGGGTGCGGGCCGGGGGACGCGGCGCCGGCGCGGATGCGGCCTGTAGCTCGCGGGTCAGGCCGGCTTGGTGTACGTCGCCCGGCCGAAGCCGAGGATGAAGTACCCGACGAAGGCGAACAGCCAGAGCAGGAAGAACGACCACGCGCCGCCCTTGCCGAAGCCCTTCCCGACGCGGATCGCGACGACGATGCTGAAGATCCAGCCGACGATGGGGATCAGGTACAGCAGCCCCAGCCACGCCGAGTAGCCGGCGACCTTCACGAGCACGAAGACATTCACGATCGGGATGATCGCCAGGATGCCGGGGTACCCGGCCTTGTCGAACACCTTCCACAGCGCGACCGCCACGAGGATGTACCAGATCAGGCCGATGATGCCCGAAACGGAATACAGCGCCGACAGGTCGGCCCCTGACGTGATGGTGTTCGCCTCGATCATGCGCTCAGCATAGGGGGCAGCTCCCGCACCGGTGTAGCAAGCCGGCGGCCGCTTGGCAACCCCGTGCACGGGCCGGAGGCCCGGCGTAGCGTCGATGTCATCCCTCATGAGAGGAGAGATCGATGGGATTCATGGACGACGCGAAAGAGACCGCTCAGGCCGTCGGCGAGAAGATCAAGGACGCCTGGGAAGACACCACCGATCGAGTCGGGGACAAAGTCGACGAGATGAAGGCCGACGCCGAAGTGCGCAAGGCCGAGGCGGAGCGCGACTCGGTGAAGACGCGCAACGACATCAAGGAAGATCTGCGAGACAGCTGACTCGCATACGAAGAATGCGGAGCCGCCCGGGGGGCCGGCTCCGCATTCGTCGTTTCTGCGCGGCGTCGCGATGCGCGGGCGACCGCGCGGCGGTCAGACGATCCGGCCGGTCAGGCGACCGCGCCGGTCAGTCGATCGGGGTCGACCACCGCCTGCGCACCACGATACCGCGGCGGTCAGCCGATCGCGGCGCTCAGACGATCTCGGCGGTCAGGCGATCGCGGCGATGCGCCACGAAGCGCTGACGGATGCCTCGGGCTCGATCACGGTGAGACCGGCGTCGTAGTCGTACGACCCCGCGTTGTATGCGTCGGGCGCGCACGTCATCGGCTCGACGGCGAGGCCCAGGCGGCTCTGCGCGGCGTCGGGCTTGTCGGCGGTGTGGATCTGGACCCACGGGCAGACGGCGTCCCACGACATCTCGACACCGGAGCCCGCGGCATCCGTCACGCGCACCGTCGCGGTGCCGTCCGCAGCCCGGACGAGGCCGGTGTACGCGTGGTCGATCTCCGCCGCGCCGATCTGCCGGGGCGAGCGGAAGTCGAAGCGCTCAGGCTCGTCGGCGTCGACCGCCACGAGGGCGGTGGGGATGAGACGGTCGGGCGTGACCGCGAGCACCTGCTCGGCGGGGAGCTCGAGCGTCCAGCCGTCGACGCGGCCCTCGCCGGCGACGAGGTACGGGTGCGGGGCGGTGCCCCACGGTGCCGGCTGGTCGCTCTCGTTGTGCGCCGTCACCGACTGCGTGAGGCCTTCGGGACCGAGCGAGAACGTCGTCGTGACAACGAGGCGCCACGGGTAGAAGGTCTGCGGCTGGATGACGGCGGCCAGGGTGACGTGATCAGGACCCTTGTCGATCGCCTCGAAGTCGAGCCACGTCGCGAGACCGTGCAGCGCGTGCGAGCGGGCCGGCTCGGTGAGCGGCAGCTGGAAGTCGCGTCCGCCGAACGAGTACTTCCCGTCGACGATGCGGTTCGGCCAGGGTGCGAGCGTCGCACCGCGGTGCGCGGGGCGCACCTCGTCGGCGTCGAACGGCACCACGAGGTCGCGGCCGCGGTAGGTGAAGGACCGGAGCGTCGCGCCGACGCTGGCGACGACGGCCTCGTAGTCGCCGGCGCGGAGCGCGTGCTGGGTTCCGGATGCGGGGGGACGTGCCATGGGGGCTCCTTGCGGAATGAGGGGATGCCGCCAACCAGAGTAGCGGCGACGTTCGAGGGCCTCGAAACCGGGGATCCGCGCCGAGACCGAGGGCGACGCCCCCGGTCTCGAGCGGAATCCCCGGTCTCGACGAGACGAGGACTGGTGGGTCAGAGGCCCTGCGCGAGGCGGTAGTACGCCTGGTTCCAGCGCAGCTCGCGCTGGAAGCCGCGCACCGTGGTGTCCTCATCGATGACGACGAGCTCGGTGCCGGCGATGTCGGCGAAGTCGCGGAACACCTCGATGCCGATGGCCGTGGTCATCACGGTGTGGTGCGCGGCGCCCGCGGTGAGCCAGCACGCGGCGCTCGTCGCGAAGTCGGGCGCGGGCTTCCACACCGCGCGACCCACGGGCAGCTGCGGCAGGTCGGGCGCGTCGACGTTCTCGACCACGTTGGCCACCAGGCGGAAGCGGTCGCGCATGTCGCTCATCGCCACCACGAGCGCGGGCCCGGGGTCGGCGGTGAAGACCAGGCGCACCGGGTCGTCCTTGCCGCCGATGCCGAGCGCGTGCACCTCGAGGCGGGGCTTGGCCGTCGTGAGCGAGGGCGAGACCTCGAGCATGTGCGCGCCGAGGATCTTCTCGTCGCCCGCGACCAGGTCGTAGGTGTAGTCCTCCATGAGGCTGGCGCCGCCGGGGAGGCCCGCGCCCATGACGTTCGCGACCCGCACCAGGATCGCCGTCTTCCAGTCGCCCTCGGCGCCGAAGCCGTAGCCCTCGGCCATCAGACGCTGCACCGCGAGACCCGGCAGCTGCTTCAGCGCGCCGAGGTCTTCGAACGACGTCGTGAAGGCGCCGAAGCCGCCCTCCTCGAGGAACGAGCGCAGCCCCAGCTCGATCGCGGCGCCGTCGCGCAGCGACTGGTGGCGCTCGGCGCCCGGCCGCAGCTCCTCCGCGACGTCGTACTCGGCGAGGTAGACGTCGACGAGCGCGTCGACGTCGGCATCGGTCTGCGCTTCGACCGCGGCGACCAGCTCGTTGACACCCCACGTGTTGACCTGCACGCCGAACCGCAGCTCGGCCTCGGTCTTGTCGCCCTCGGTGACGGCGACGTAGCGCATGTTGTCGCCGAAGCGCGCGAGCTTGAGCGTGCGCGAGGCCGCCCAGCCGGCGGCGGCGCGCTGCCAGTCCTCGACCTGCTGGCGCACGGCCGGGTTCGACACGTGGCCGACGACGGTCTTGCGCGCCACGCCGAGGCGCGTCTGGATGTACCCGAACTCGCGGTCGCCGTGCGCGGCCTGGTTGAGGTTCATGAAGTCGAAGTCGATGTCTGCCCACGGCAGCTCGACGTTGGCCTGCGTGTGCAGGTGCAGCAGCGGCTTCTGCAGAGCGTCGAGACCGGCGATCCACATCTTCGCGGGGCTGAAGGTGTGCATCCACGCCACGACGCCGATGACCTCGTCGCGGGCGTTGACCTCGAGGGCGAGACGGCGGATCGAGTCCGAGTCCTTCAGGACCGGCTTCCAGACCACCTTGACGGGGAGGCCGTCCAGCCCGGCCGCGACGGCCTGCGACTGCTCGGCCACCTGGCGCAGGGTCTCGTCGCCGTACAGCGTCTGACTGCCGGTGACGAACCAGATCTCGTAGGCGTCGAGCGAGGACGACAGGGGTGTGCGGGTCATGGGGTTTCCTTCGTTCGTCGGGGAAGAGGCATCCATGTCCCGATTTCGCTCGTTCCGGGCGCATCATGCGACCGAGAGTGGGACATGACGTCGCGAAAGCGGGACACGGTGGCGTGAAAGGGTCAGAGAGCGGAGACGGCGGCGGCTTCGACGGCGAGGCCGGCGCGATAGCGGTCGAGGTAGGTCGCGAAGCCCGCCACGTCGGCAGGGTCGGGCTCGGCGGTCACGATCGCCGCGTCCGCGAAGACCCGGTCGTCGAGATAGGTCGAGAGGGAGATTCCGGATGCCTCGGCCGAGGCATCCGTCTCCGCCACGGCCCGCGCGTAGGCGGCGAGCACCGCGATGCCCCACGCGCCGCCCTCCGAGGCAGTGTCGCCGACCGACACGGGGGCGCCGAGCGCGCCGGCGAGGAAGCGCTGCGCCACCCCGGCGGTGCGGAACATGCCGCCGTGCGCGAACATGCGGTCGAGCGCGACACCTTCGTCGTCGAGCACGCGCATGCCGAGCGCGAGCGTGCCGAACACTCCGTAGAGCTGCGCCCGGATGGCGTTCGCGAGGGTGAGCCGGCTGTCGGGCGTGCGCACGAAGAGCGGGCGTCCCTCGGTGAGCCCGGCGATCGGCTCGCCGGCGAGGTGGTTGTAGGCGAGCAGTCCGCCGCCGTCGGCCTCGCCCGCGAGCGCTTCGCGGAACAGCGTCTCGTAGACCACGTCGTCGGCGAACGGCGTGCCCGCCGCCTGGGCGAAGCGCGCGAACATGCCCACCCACGCCGCGAGCTCGCTCGCGCCGTTGTTGCAGTGGACCATCGCGACCGTGTCGCCGACGGGCGTCGTGACGAGGTCGAGCTCGTGGTGCACGCGCTCGAGCGGACGCTCGAGCACCACCATCGCGAAGATGCTCGTACCCGCGCTGACGTTGCCGGTGCGCGGCGCGACGGCGTTGGTGGCCACCATTCCCGTGCCCGCGTCGCCTTCGGGAGCGCAGAACCCGATGCCGGGGCGCAGCGCTCCCGACGCGTCGAGCAGTGCCGCGCCCGCGGCGGTCAGCTCGCCGGCGGGTGCTCCGGCGACGCGCACGTCGGGCAGCAGCTCCGCCACGTGCGCGACCGGCAGGCGTCCGGCGGCCACCGCGTCGTAGCGCGAGAGCAGCTCGGCGTCGTAGTCGGCGGTGGCGGAGTCGATGGGGAACATGCCCGACGCGTCCCCCACGCCGAGCACCTTCTCGCCGGTGAGCTTCCAGTGCACGTACCCGGCGAGCGTGGTGACGAAGCGGATGTCGGGCACGTGGGTCTCGCCGTCGAGCACGACCTGGTGGAGGTGCGCGATCGACCAGCGCAGCGGGATGTTCACACCGAACGCCTCGGTGAGCTCCGCTGCGGCAGCGCCGGTGTTGGTGTTGCGCCACGTGCGGAAGGGCGCGAGCAGATCGCCCGCCTCGTCGAACGCGAGGTAGCCGTGCATCATCGCCGAGACGCCGATCGCGCCGAACGTCTCGAGGGTCACGCCGTGACGCTGCTGCACGTCGGCTGCGAGATCCGCATAGGCGGCCTGCAGGCCCGACCACACGTCGTCGAGCGCGTACGTCCAGAGTCCGTCCTCGTAGCGGTTCTCCCACGCGTGGGAGCCGACCGCGAGCACCGTCGCCGGGTCGTCCGCGTCGACGAGGCAGGCCTTGATGCGGGTCGAGCCCAGCTCGATGCCGAGTGCGGTGCGGCCGTCGCGGATCGCCCGGGCTGCGGCATCCGTCTGCACGTCGTCCGTCATCGCTGCGTCCGTCATCGCTCGTCCCCCTCGTCGCGCCGCTCGTCGCCGGCCTGGCCGTAGACGTTCTGGTACCGGTCGTACAGGCGGTCGATCGCGTCCTGCGGGATCGGGATGAGAGGACCCGCCTCGCGGGCGTAGTGCACGGTGCGCGCGACGTCCTCGACCATGACCGCGGCCTTGACCGCGTCCTTCGCCGAGACCCCGATCGTGAACGGACCGTGGTTCTGCATCAGCACCGCGCGCGAGCGGTGACCGGTGAGGGTCTCGACGATGCCGCGGCCGATCGAGTCGTCGCCGATGATCGCGAACGGGCCCACGGGGATCGGCCCGCCGAACTCGTCGGCCATCGCCGTGATGACGCACGGGATCTCCTCGCCGCGCGCGGCCCACGCCACCGCGAACGTGGAGTGGGTGTGCACGACTCCGCCGACCTCGGGCATGTGGCGGTACACGTACGCGTGCGCGGCGGTGTCGCTCGAGGGGCTCCGCTCGCTGCCGAGCGTGCCGGGGATCACGGTGCCGTCGAGGTCGCAGAGGATCATGTTCTCGGGCGCGAGGTCGTCGTAGCTCACGCCGCTGGGCTTGATCACGAAGAGGTCGGCTCCGGGGACGCGGCCCGACACGTTGCCGCCCGTCCACACGATGAGGCCGTACCTCACCAGCTCGCTGTGGAGCGCGGCGACATCGGCGCGGACGGCGGCGATGGACTCCTCGATCTCGGGGCTGAAGGTCGGTGCGGGCGTCACCGGATCCGGGCTGGTCACGGGGTCCTCCGTCGGGTCTCGTGTGGGGCGGCTCCCATGGCCGCGCGCGTCGATGTTACCGGTAACATCGCCCTTTGCCAACCTCTGCCCGGCCCTGATGTGGCGCAACACGCCGAATCGGCGCGGCGATGCCGCGTGTTGCGACAGCTCAGTCGCGCCGCCCGGCTGGCCGGGTGGGTCAGCGCGGCGGCGGCGCGGTCGACGCGCGGACGACGAGCCGCGGCGCGGCGGGGACGGATGCCGGCTCCCCCAGCACCGCCGCCACCGCCCGGCGCGCTTCGCCGCCGAGGTCGAGACCCACCGTGGTGAGCGCGGGCCGGTAGTACGCGGCATCCGGATTGTCGTCGAAGCCGACGATGCTCACATCGCCCGGCACGTCGAGGCCGGCTTCACGGAGCCCTGCGATCAGACCCAGCGCCATCTGGTCGTTGGCGGCGGCCACCGCCGTCGGCCCACCCGTGGCGCGCACGGCCGCGGCGATCTCGGGTGCGAGCGCCGCTCCGGCGGCGGCGGTCCAGTCGCCCCGCCACCCCGGCCCGGGCTCGAGCCCCGCCTCGGCCAGTGCTTGCAGCGTCCCGTGCTCGCGCGAGCGCGCCTCGAGCCACTCCCCCGGCCCCGCCACGCGACCGATCCGCCGGTGTCCGAGCGCGACGAGGTGCGAGACGGCGAGCGCCGCCCCCGCCTCCTGCTGCTCGGCGCCCTCATCGGTGTGCAGCGCCGTGATCGCCACGGCGGGGTGCGCCTGGGCGAGAGCCGTCAGGCTCGCAGCATGGGGAGCGAGCACGATGAGCCCGTCGACGCCCTGCGCCAGCAGGCGATCGGCCGCGTCGCGGACGGATGCCTCGGCCGAGGCATCCGCGTACGCCGTCGCGATCCACCTCCCGGCCTCGCGAGCCGCCGCCTCGAGGGCGGCGATGCCGACGGCCGGGCCGTACAGGGTCGCATCCGAGGCGATGACGCCGAGGGTGCGCGTCGTGCGGGTGCCGAGCGTGCGCGCGGCGTTGTTCACGCGGTATCCCAGCTCTGAGATGGCGTGGAGCACGCGATCCCGCGTCTCGGGGCGGATGTTCGGGTGCTCGTTGATGACCCGCGACACGGTCTGCGTCGACACCCCGGCGGCGCGCGCGACGTCGCGCACCCCCACCCGGGCGGCGTTTCGATCGCGCGGCTCGCTCATCGCGCTCACCCTATCCGCACGCGGAGCGAGCTCCTCGCGCGGGGTCGTGACGGCATCCGCCTGCAGATCGCTGGGTGTGACGAGAATGTGATCCCTCACTTCCGACTCGACTTCCCGCGGACACCCGGCGAGCTACTCACCTTGTGGACGACTGCCGCGTTATGCAACTGTTACCGCTAACAACTTGCGGACACCCGGAATGTGAGGGCTAACATCTCACCGTCGGCGCCGCACAGCGGTGGTGCCGACCACACCAAGCCGGCAGCGATGCCGGACCAGAACGAGGAGGTTTTGGAATGAAGAAGAAGACGCTTCTCGCCGGGTTCGCGCTCCTGGGGGCACTCGCCCTCACCGCGACCGGCTGCGCGAGCGACAGCGATGCCACCGGCGACGCGGGAGCGGGCGGCGACGACGACGGCGTGGTCACCGTCGGATTCGCCCAGACGGGATCGGAGTCGGGCTGGCGCTCGGCGAACACCGAGTCGATGAAGGAGGCATTCTCGGCCGACAACGGGTTCGAACTGATCTTCAACGCCGCCGACAACGACACGGCTGCGCAGATCGCGGCCGTGCGCGACTTCATCAACCAGGGCGTCGACGCGATCGTGATCGCCCCCATCGTCGAGGACGGCTGGGACGACGTGCTGCAGGAGGCGGCGGATGCCGGCATCCCGGTGGTCCTCGAAGACCGCACGGTCTCGGCGTCGGACGACCTCTACGCCAGCTGGGTCGGACTGGACTTCGAAAAGGAAGGCGTGATGGCCGGCGAGTGGGCGGCCGAGACCTTCGGCGACACCCCGACCAAGATGGTCGTCCTCGAGGGCACGACCGGATCCGCGCCGGCCAACGACCGCGCCTCCGGGTTCGACGAGGCCGTCAAGGACACCGCGATCGAGAAGATCGACTCGCAGACCGGCGACTTCACGCGTGACGGCGGCAAGACGGTCATGGAGGGCTTCCTCCAGAAGTACGGCGTCGACGGCATCGACCTGGTCTACGCGCACAACGACGACATGGCCCTCGGCGCGATCGAGGCCATCGAGGCGGCCGGCGCCGAGCCGGGTGTCGACATCCAGATCGTGTCGATCGACGCGGTGAAGGATGGCATGCAGGCCCTCGTGGACGGCAAGATCAACTTCATCGTCGAGTGCAACCCGCTCCTGGGCGACCTCGCGGCAGGCCTCGTGCTCGACGTCCTCGACGGCAAGGAGGTCGAGAAGGAGGTCTACGTCGAAGACCAGACCTTCACGCAGGAGCAGGCGGCCGAGGTCATCGACAGCCGTCCGTACTGATCGCACCACCCCTCCTGTATCGAGGCAGGTAGACAGCGCACCGCCGGGGAATCGCGAGGTTCCCCGGCGGCCGCGCCGATGCTGGAAAGGCAGCTGAGCCATCATGTCCGCGGACACCGCAGTCCCGCCGGTCGTCGAGATGACCGGGATCACCATCCGATTCCCGGGCGTCCTCGCCCTGGACGGCGTCGACTTCACCCTGCGCGCCGGCGAGGTCCACTCGCTCATGGGCGAGAACGGCGCCGGAAAGTCGACGCTCATCAAAGCCCTCACCGGGGTCTACGCGATCGACGCCGGTGAGATCGCCGTCGGCGGGCGGCCACGGCGCTTCACCAGCACCGCCGACGCGCAGGCCGCCGGCATCTCGACCGTGTATCAGGAGGTGAACCTGTGCGCGAACCTCTCGGTCGGCGAGAACGTCATGCTCGGCCATGAGCCGCGCACCGCCGCCGGCATCGACTGGAAGGCCGTACACCGCCTGGCCGCCGAGCACCTCGAGAGCCTGGGGCTCACGATCGACACCCGCTCGACGCTGTCGAGCCACTCGATCGCCATCCAGCAGCTGATCGCCATCGGACGGGCGATGGTGCTCGACGCCAAGGTGCTCATCCTCGACGAGCCGACCTCGAGCCTCGACCGCGGCGAAGTCGAGCAGCTCTTCGGCGTGATCCGCGACCTCCGCGGCAAGGGCGTCGCGATCCTCTTCGTGAGCCACTTCCTCGACCAGATCTACGAGATCTCCGACCGCATCACGGTCCTGCGCAACGGTCGCCTCGTCGGCGAGTACCCCGTGCGCGACCTTCCCCGCGGCGCACTGGTGACCAAGATGATCGGTCGCGAGCTCGATGAGCTCACAGCGCTCGCCTCGGTCGCCGACCGGTCGATCGATCGCACCGGCACGCCGGTGCTCAGGGCCACCGATATCGGCAGGCGGGGCTTCCTCGAGCCGGTCGACCTCGAGGTGTACGACGGCGAGGTCGTCGGCGTCGCCGGTCTGCTGGGCTCCGGCCGCACCGAGCTGGTGCGCCTCCTCTACGGCGCCGATCGCGCCGAGACCGGCCAGATCGAGGTGCACGGCCGCGCCGCCAGGCACGGATCGCCGAGGCAGGCCATCGACAACCGCATCGCCTTCTCGTCCGAGAACCGCCGCGCCGAGGGCATCATCGCCGATCTGACCGTCGCCGAGAACGTCGTGCTCGGCATCCAGGCCCGCCGCGGCGCGATGCGCCGCATCCCCCGGGCCGAGGTCGATGCGATCGTCACGGAGTACATCGCGGCGCTCGGCGTACGGCCCGCCGACCCGGCGATGCTCGCCGGCAATCTCTCCGGAGGCAATCAGCAGAAAGTGCTGCTCGCCCGGTGGCTGGCCACGGCGCCGGAGCTCCTCGTCCTCGACGAGCCCACCCGCGGCATCGACGTCGGCGCCAAGGCCGACATCCAGCGCAAGGTCGCCGAGTTGAGCGCGCAGGGCCTCTCGGTCATCTTCATCTCATCCGAGCTCGAAGAGGTGCTCCGCATCGCGCAGCGGATCGTCGTGATGCGAGACCGCCGCAAGATCGGCGAACTCGACTCGCACGACGTCGACCTCGACGGACTCATCGACTACATCGCCAACCAGGCAGAAGACACCCAGGCAGAGGAGAGCGTCGCATGAAGGCGATCCTGAAGCACCGGCTGTTCTGGCCCGTCGTCGCGCTGCTCGCGCTGATCGCGATCAACACGATCGCGCGCCCGCAGTTCATCCTCGTGACGGTCCGCAACGGCGAGCTCTACGGCGCGCTGATCGACATCCTGCGCAACAGCGCCCCGCTCATGCTCGTCGCGCTCGGCATGACGATCGTGATCGCGACGCGCGGCATCGACCTGTCGGTCGGCGCCATCATGGCCGTCTCGGGCGCCGTCGCGCTGACGATCATCGACGGGTCACCAGACCCCGGCAATCTCGGCACCGTCGCGGTCGCCCTGGCCGTGGCGCTCGCAGTCTCGCTCGTGCTGGGGGTCTGGAACGGGTTCCTCGTGTCGATCGTCGGCATCCAGCCCATCATCGCCACCCTCGTGCTGATGCTCGCCGGCCGCGGCGTCGCCCTGCTGATCACCGAGGGCTTCATCACGACGGTCAACAGCGCACCGTACGAGTTCATCGCCACCGGGTACCTGCTCGCCCTCCCCTTCGCCTTCCTCATCTGGGTGGCCGCCGTGGCGGTGATCGCCCTGTTCGAGCGGCGCACAGCCCTCGGCGTCCTGACGGAGGCGGTCGGCATCAACCCCGAGGCGAGCCGGCTCGCCGGCGTCCGTGCGCGCGGGATCGTCTTCGGCGCCTACGTGCTGAGCGGTGGCCTCGCCGGCGTCGCGGGCATCATCTACAGCTCCAACATCCGGGCCGCCGACGCGAACGCCGCCGGCCTCTTCATCGAGCTCTACGCGATCCTCGCGGTGGTGCTCGGCGGCACCTCCCTGATGGGAGGCAAGTTCACCATCGCCGGCACGGTCATCGGCGTGCTCACGATCCAGACCCTGGAGGCCACCATCCTGTTCCTCGGCGTGCCCTCGGCGCAGAGCCCCGTGTTCTTCGCGATCGTCGTGATCGTCGTCGTCCTCGTGCAGTCTCCGCGCCTGCACCGCTGGGCGCGTGGCGCCCTGCGGTCCGCGAGCGCACGGAACCGCACAGATGCCGGCAGCCGAGCGGGGGTGGCGTCATGACCAGTCTCGAAGCACCCGTGCGGCGCGCCGCAGCGCCGTCGCGCTACACGACCTTCATGAGCCGGCACGCCTCGCTCATGCCGACCTTCGCGGCGGTGGCGATCCTCATCGTGCTGCTGATCG
Organism: Microbacterium hibisci; assembly: GCF_015278255.1. Classification (GTDB taxonomy): domain Bacteria; phylum Actinomycetota; class Actinomycetes; order Actinomycetales; family Microbacteriaceae; genus Microbacterium; species Microbacterium hibisci. Next base: position 231,576 of record NZ_JADIJC010000002.1, on the reverse strand, counting down.
GCGCACAGGCCCGGTTCCCCCGGTTCCTCAGCCCCGGCAACATCTCGGCACTCCTCCTCGACAACGCCTACCTGGTCGTGCTGGCCGTCGGCCTCACCTTCGTGATCCTCACCGGGGGCATCGACCTGTCGGTCGGGTCGGTCATGGCGTTCACCGGCATCCTCGGCGCGAGCCTCCTGTCCCAGGGCATCCCGGCCGCGATCGCCGTGCCCGTCATGCTCCTGGCCGGCGCCGCGATCGGCCTCCTCGTCGGCATCCTCGTGCAGTACTTCGACGTGCAGCCGTTCATCGCCTCGCTCGCGGGACTGTTCCTGGCGCGGGGACTGGCGTTCGTCGTGAGCCTGTCGTCCATCCGCGTCGAGGACCCGGCGGTGCTCTGGCTGCAGCGCACGCGGTTCAGCGTGGGCGGCTGGTACATCACGCCGACCGGCATCATCGCCCTGCTGACCGTGGCGATCGCGTTCGCGGTGCTGCTGTGGACCCGCTTCGGGCGCACGGTCTACGCGATCGGCGGCAACGAGCAGTCCGCACGCCTGATGGGCCTGAACGTCGCGCGTACGAAGATCGTCGTCTACGTCATCAGCGGCGTGTGCGGCGGCCTCGCCGGCCTGCTGCTCACGGCCTACTCGGGCGCCGGCTACCCCCGCAACGGCATCGGCACCGAGCTCGACGCCATCGCGGCCGTGGTCATCGGCGGCACGCTCCTCACGGGCGGCATGGGCTACGTCCTGGGCTCGCTCGTGGGCGTGCTGGTCTACGCGACGATCAAGAAGCTGATCTCGTTCATGGGCGCCGAGCAGGCGTGGACCCAGATCATCATCGGCGGCCTCCTGCTCGTCTTCATCGTCGTGCAGCGCGTGATCGTCGCCCGCTCGCAGCGGCGCAGATAGAGCGGCGACACCACGTCCGCGCACGGCGGCCGCGCCTCGCTCCACCGGGATAATGGCCTGATGGACGAGGCGCGGCCGCTGCTGCTGCTCTCCGGGGCGACGGTGCGCTTCGGAGCGGATGCCGCGATCGACGGCGTCGACTTCCGTCTGTTCCCCGGCGAGGTGCACTCGCTCATGGGCGAGAACGGCGCCGGCAAGTCCACGCTCATCAAGGCGATCACCGGAGCGCTCCCACTCGACGCCGGTGTGCTGACCCTCGCGGGCGAGGTCATGCGGTTCACGTCGCCGCACGATGCGCAGCAGGCCGGCATCAGCACGGTCTACCAGGAGATCGACCTTCTCCCCAACGTCTCGGTCGCCGAGAACATCGCGCTGGGCCGAGAGCCGCGGCGGGCAGGAGCGATCGACTGGCGCCGGATGCGGCGCGAGGCCCACGAGGTGCTGGCCGACCTCGGCCTCGACATCGATCCCGCGTCGAGGCTCGGCACGCATTCGCTGGCGGTGCAGCAGCTCGTCGCGATCGCCCGCGCGATCTCGACGGACGTGCGGGTGCTGGTGCTCGACGAGCCGACGTCGAGCCTCGACCTCGACGAGGTGGCCGAGCTCTTCCGCGTCGTGCGCGACCTCAAGAGCCGCGGCGTCGCGATCCTCTTCGTCTCGCACTTCCTCGACCAGGTCTACGAGCTGTGCGACCGCGTGACGGTGCTCCGCGACGGCAAGCTCATCGGCGAGTACCTGACCCGTGAGCTGCTGCGCATCGACCTCGTCCAGGCCATGCTCGGGCGGAGCGCCGCCGCGCTCCGCACCGTCCCGCGCACCGAGTCGTCCGACGACGAGGACCGACCCGTGCTGTCGGCGCGCGGCGTGAGCGCGGGCATCGGCATCCGCGACGCCGACGTCGACCTCCACGAGGGAGATGTGCTCGGGGTCGCCGGGCTGCTCGGGGCGGGCCGCACCGAGCTCGCCCGTGCACTCACCGGCATCGACCGCATCGACAGCGGCGTCATCCGCATCGAGGGCAACGGCCGGGGCCCGTCCGGTCCCCGCTCGGCCATCTCTCTCGGCGTGGTCTACTCGTCAGAGAACCGCCGCACCGAGGGCATCATCAGCGAGCTCAGCGTGCTTGAGAACATCACGCTGGCACTCCAGGCCGACCGCGGCGTGCTGCGCCGCATCCCGCCCGCACGTCAGCGCGAGCTCGCGGCGAGCTGGGTCGAGGCCCTCGACATCCGTCCGCCCGATCTCGACCGCCCGGCGGGCACGCTCTCCGGTGGCAACCAGCAGAAGGTGCTGCTCGCGCGCCTGCTCGCACTGTCGCCTCGCGTGCTCGTGCTCGACGAGCCGACACGCGGGATCGATGTGGGGGCCAAGGTCGAGATCCAGAACCTCGTGGGCGAGATGGCGGCGAACGGCCTCTCAGTCATGTTCATCTCGGCGGAGCTCGAAGAGGTGCTGCGCGTCGGGCACCGCGTCGCGATCGTGCGCGACGGCCGCATCGTCGACACGCTCCCCTCCGACGCGCTCACGGTGGATTCGCTGCTCGCGCTCGTCGCCCGACCGGATGAGCTCGATGACTGACCCGCGGGCGGCGGCCGACGACGCATCGACGCGCGCCGCCAACATCTTCGACGTCGCCCGGCTCGCGGGGGTGTCGCACCAGACCGTCTCGCGCGTGATCAACGACCTGCCGAACGTGCGGCCCGCGACCCGCGCGCGCGTCGAGCAGGCGATCGCCCAGCTGCGCTACAGCCCGTCCCCCGCCGCCCGCGCGCTCGTGACCCGCCGCACGCGCACCATCGGCCTGGTGACGCCCGGCGTCCCCGACTTCGGCCCCACCTCGATCGCGACGCACTTCAACTTCGCCGCCCGCGCCGCGCGCTACAGCGTCGACACGGTCAGCGCGGTGGATCCCGACCCCGCGGCGATCAAGGGCGTCGTCGAAGGGCTGCTGCGCCAGCGCGTCGACGCCATCGTGCTCATCGTCGACGACATCGGCGTGCTCGAGGTCGTCCGCGGGCTCGACCTCAGCATCCCGCTCGTCGCCGCGACCGCCGCCGCGCGGCGGAGTCCGCACATCGTGTCGATCGACCAGTACCGCGGCGCGCGATCGGCCGTGCGCCACCTCGCCGAGCTCGGCCACACGCGCATCTTCCACCTCGCCGGCCCCACCCGGGCGCCCGACGCGCTCGAGCGCATCCGCGGGTGGCGCGACGAGCTGGCCGAGCGCCGCCTCGAGATCATCGAGCCCCGCCACGGCGACTGGTCGGCGGCGAGCGGCCACGCCGTCGGTCTCGAGCTCGACATCCGTCCCGGCTCGGCCGTCTTCGTCGGAAACGACCACATGTCGATCGGCCTGCTGTCGGCACTCCGCGAGCGCGGACTCCGCGTGCCCGAGGACGTCAGCGTCGTCGGCTTCGACGACGTGCCCGAGGCCGGGTACCTCTATCCGCCGCTGACGACCGTCCGGCAGGACTTCGACACCCTCGGCGAGCTCATCATGCAGAAGGTGCTGGTCTCGGTCGAGGAGCCCGACAGCGTCACCGAGGACACGCCGATCCCCACGCACCTGATCGTGCGTGCGTCGACGCGCGCCCCCTCGCCGTGATCTCCGCAGCTCACGCCCGGATGTGACAAGGCTGCGAACGCCCGCCCCTCACGGTCGGGCGAGATGGCACGCTGGAGTCATGCGCGCACGCTCCCGGAACGCCGAGCGGCCGACGCTGCGCGGCCGACTGCTGACCGCGCTCTCGGGCGACCCGGACGGAACACCGCCGTGGGTCCGCGCCCTCGCCGACGGCGACGACGCCGGCTACTTCGCCGACAACGGTCCGGTGTGGACCGTCCACGCCGGCACCGGCTCGTTCGTCGCCGGCATCCGCGCGCTGCTCCTCCAGGCGCTGCACCCGGGTGCGCTCGCGGGCGTGCACGACTTCTCGCGGTACCGCGAGGACCCGATCGGGCGCCTCACCGGGACCGTCCGCTGGATCATCTGCGTCACCTACGGTTCGACGGAGCAGGCGGCGCGCGAGACCGCCCGTGTCGCTCGGCTCCATGAGCGGGTGCGAGGGTCGTACGACGCGGCGGACGGCCCACGCGAGTACTCGGCCGCCGACTCCGACCTCGTCGAGTGGGTCCATCTCGCCTTCACCGAGGCCTTCCTCGGCGCGCACGAGCGCTGGGGCGGGGCGATACCGGGCGGTCCGGACGCCTACGTGCGGGAGTGGGCGCAGGCCGGACGGCTCATGCGGCTCGCCGATCCTCCCGTCACCGAGGCCGAGCTGCTCGCGCGCATGGACCGCTACCTCGACCGCGGTGAGCTCCGCCGCGACGCGCGCGTGGACGAGGTCGTCCGATTCCTGCGCGAAGTGCCGTTCACGGGGGTCATGCGGGTCGCCTACCGGGTGCTGTTCGCCGCGGCCGTGGCGAGCCTTCCCCGTCGGTACCGCAAGGTGCTCGGCCTGCGTCGAGCCCCGCTCCCGGTGATCACCCTCACCCGGCTGGTGCTGGCGGTGTCCGCGAAGGCCCTCGCGCGCGGTCCGCGTGCCCAGGATTTCGCCCGGCGGCGTCTGCGGCGCCTGGCTGAGGCGGCCCCCGCAACCCCGGCCACCACCGCGACCGCCCCCGCGCCGTGATCGAGACGCCCGGCTGATCGAGCCGACGGGGCCCGGGCAGTGGCAGGCTGGAGTCATGCGCATCGCCCTCACCGGCTCCTCCGGAAAGCTCGGCACCGTCGTCGCCCGCGAACTGCGTGCGGCCGGCTACGACGTCATCGGCCTCGACCTCGTGGGAACCCGCGGCCCCGACTTCGTCCAGGTGGACCTCACCGACTACGGCCAGGTCGTCGACGCCCTCGCCGCCGTGAACGACCGCCACGACGGGTTCGACGCGGTCGTGCATCTCGGCGCGATCCCGGCCCCCGGCATCCGCTCCGACGTTGCGACCTTCCACAACAACATGACCGCGACGTTCAACGTGTTCTGGGCGGCGGTGCGGCTCGGCATCCGTCGCCTGGTGTACGCGTCGAGCGAGACGGTGCTGGGTCTGCCGTTCGACGTGCCGCCGCCGTACATCCCGGTCGACGAGGAGTACCCGCCGCGGCCCGAGTCGGTCTACTCGCTCGTGAAGACCCTCGAGGAGCGCATGGCCGTCGAGCTCGTGCGCTGGCACCCGGATCTGTCGATCACCGGCCTGCGGTTCTCGAACGTGATGGTGCCCGAGGACTACGAGGCCTTCCCGTCGTACGACGACGACGCCGCGACGCGCAAGTGGAACCTGTGGGGCTACATCGACGCCCGCGACGGAGCGCACGCGGTGCAGCGCGCGCTCGAGGTCGCTCCCCCGGGCTTCGAGACCTACATCATCGCCGCCGCCGACACCGTGATGTCGCGCCCCAACGCCGAGCTCGTCGCCGAGGTCTTCCCGGGCGTCGAGACGCGCGAGTTCGGAGAGCACGACACGCTCCTGTCGATCGGCAAGGCCCGCCGTCTGCTCGGCTACGACCCGCAGCACTCCTGGCGGGACCACGTCGCGGGGTCATGAGCGACGACCCGCGTCTCGCCGCCGCCCGCTATCGTGCGGCGCAGTCGGGCGAGGACGGCTCGGACGATGAGGGGACGGATGCCGCGCCCGCGGGCTCGCAGGTCGCGCGGGCGTATTCGGCGGCCGATCGCGCGGCCGTGGTCGAGACGGCGATCCAGCAGGCCATGCGGCGCGGCGAGTTCGACGACCTGCCCGGCGCGGGCAAGCCGATCCCCGGGCTCGGCGAGACGCACGATCCGGACTGGTGGATCCGCCGCAAGATCGAGACCGAGCAGCTCACCGGGCTCGGCCCGCCCGCGCTCATGCTGCGCGTCGAGAACGTCGAGCTCGACGCGAAGCTCGACGACCTGTCGCGCGAGGACGAGGTGCGCGACGCGCTCGAGGACTTCAACCGCCGCGTCATCGAGGCCCGCCGTCAGCTGCTCGGCGGCCCGCCGGTCGTGACGCCCACGCGCGACGTCGAGGCGGAGCTCGAGGCGTGGCGGGAGCGCCGCGACGCGCGCGGTGCGGCCGATGCGACGGCGGAGACGGATGCCGCGCCCGGGCGCCGCCGGCCGTGGTGGCGGCGCCCGCGAGGCTGAGTCCCCCTCCGGTTCGGGGCGTATGCCCTGCGCTCGGGGTGGCGCCCCCGAAGGCCCGCGGTGCGCTCCGAACGTTCGCGGTGCGGCCCGCAACCTGACCAGCCCGGTGGGCGCGGTGCGCCCGAGCCCGGCCAGCCCGGCCGGCTCAGCGGCGGGGGATCGTCGAGCCCCGGATGATGAGGCGCACGGGCAGGTGGTGCGTGCCCTCGCCGATGTCGACGCCGTCGATCGCATCGAACACGCGCTGCGCCGCCTGACGGCCGAGCTGCTGCAGATTGGCGTCGATGCTCGTCAGCTCGGGGCGAGAGTTCGTCGCCAGCACCTCCCAGTTGTCGTAGCCGATCACGGCGAGGTCCTCAGGGACGTTGCGGCCGAGATCGCGCGCCGTGTCCAGCGCGCCGCGCGCGATCTGGTCCGATCCGCAGAAGATCGCGTCGACATCGGGGTGCCGCTCGAGCAGCAGAGCCGCGGCATCCCTCCCCCAGTGCTCGGTCCATTCCGAGAACATCGGATCGCCGACGAGCTCGAGTCCGGCCGCGTCGAGTGCCGCTCTCGCCCCCGCGATGCGGTCCTGCGCGGCCGCGTAGGTGGGGTCGCCGGTGATGTGGGCGATGCGCCTCCGGCCGCACGCGATGAGGTGCTCGATCGCCAGGCGCCCGCCGGCGTAGTTGTCGGGCGTCAGCGACAGGTCGCGCGGGTCGTCCGACGGCGCGTAGGCGTACACGACGGGCACCGGGATCTCCTGCCCGAGCGACGGACGCGGATCGGTCTGGCGCCCGACGACGATGATGCCGTCGACGCGGCGGCTCAGCAGCGCCTTGAGGTGATGCTGCTCGCGGATCGCGTCCCCGCGCGCATCGCACAGGAACACATTGACCTTCCCGGCGCCGAAGGCGTCCTCGGCGCCCATCAGGATGGGGATCATGAAGCGGCCCTCGAGGTCGCTCGTGAGGAGGCCGACGGTTCCGGTGCGCCCCGCGAGCAGCCCGCGGGCCATCGCGTTCGGCGTGAACGACAGCTCCTCGGCGGCGGCCACGACCCGGCGACGCGTCGCGGTCGCCACGTCGTCCCGGCCGTTGAGGGCCTTCGACGCGGTCGCGATCGATACGCCCGCCTTCCGGGCGACATCGCTCAGCGTCGCACTGCGTCCCCCGCCACCATCGCTCGGCGTCATCACCCCTCCTCGTAGCGGAAACGTTATCGAACCAACGTCTTGACCGCCCGTGTTCCCACACGATACCTTGCCGAAAGCGATTTCGATGTTTTCGGAATCCCACACAGCAGCGGCGCTGCCTCGCGCAGGCGCCCGCTCGACGATGAGCCAAGGAGACTGCAATGACACACACCCGACGTCGCGCCGCGGGCTTGCGGGCCGCGACCGCACTCCTCCTCTCGGGCGCCCTCGTGGGCCTGGCCGGCTGCTCCGGCACCGGGGGCGCGAGCACCGCGCCGGAGGACATCCCGACCGAGGGCACCGATGACGGCACCACCCTCACCCTGTGGACGCGCGCGCCTCTCGAGAAGCAGGCGAACCTGCTGGTGGACGCCTACAACGAGACGCACGAGAACCAGGTGGAGCTGACGGTCGTCCCGAACGACGACTACGTGGCCAAGGTCGGCGCGGCCGCCGGTTCGGGCGGTCTGCCCGACCTGTTCGCCGCCGACATCGTCTACGTGCCGAACTGGGTCGAGCAGGGCCTCTTCCAGGACCTGACCGCGCAGATCGACGGGCTGGACTACAAGGACCAGATCAACAAGGGCCACCTCTCGGCCGGCACCGATGCCGACGGCAACGAGCACGTGCTCCCCTTCGTGCTCGACCTGTCGATGCTGTTCTGGAACAAGGAGCTGTTCGAAGAGGCAGGTCTCGACCCCGACAAGGCGCCGGCCACGATGGCCGAGTATGCGGACGCGGCGAAGAAGATCCAGGCGCTCGGCAAGGACGGCGTCTACGGCACGGCGACAGGCCTGAACTGCGGCGGATGCCTCGTCTTCACCTGGTTCCCCAGCATCTGGGCATCGGGTGAAGAGGTCCTGAGCGACGACGGGCGCGAGTCGCTGCTCGCGAACGACGCCGCCAAGGAGATCTACGACACGTGGCGGGATCTGTGGGAGTCCGGCGCCGTGCTGCCGAGCTCGCAGGACGAAGCCGGACCGACCTGGACCGCCGGCTTCACCGAGGGCAACGTCGGCCTGATGTTCTACCCCGCTACGCTGCTGTCCTCGACCCCGTTCGACGCGGGCGTCGCCGGCATCCCCGGTGTCGACGGCGGCGCCTCGACGTTCGTCGGCGGTGACGGCATCGGCATCTCGAAGGACTCGAAGAAGGCCGCGCAGGCCTGGAACTTCCTGACGTGGCTGATGTCGGAGGACGCCCAGGTGGAGGTGCTGGCGAAGAACAACGACGTGGTCTCGCGCGCCGACTTCGCCGACAACGAGTACGCGGCCGAGGACCCGCGCCTGGTCACCATCAACGAGGTGGCGTCCGAGGGCGACACCCCGGTGGCCCTCAACTTCCAGCAGGCGTTCAACGCCCCGGGCAGCCCGTGGCTGACCCTGGTGCGCAATGCCGTGCTCGAGGGCACCGACACGGTCGACGCCGACAACGACGGCATCACCGAGATCCTCGCGCAGTGACCCGAGGCGGCGGCCCGTGCGACCGGGCCGCCGCCCCCACCCCCACCGGAGAACGATCACCATGTCTGCTCAGACGCTGAGTCCGACGACCAGCCCGCCGACCGCACCGCCCCCGCAACGCCGTACGTCGCGCGCACGCCGCGAGGCGCTCCGCGGCTGGCTGTACGCGTCGCCGACCGCTCTCTTCGTGGTGTTCGTCTTCCTCGTGCCGCTGGCGCTCGTGCTGCAGATGTCGGCCTCGGATTGGCCGCTGCTGTCGGGCAACCAGGGCTGGAACCTCCCCGACAACTACGTCGACGCGGTCGACCACCGGCTCTTCTGGGATGCCACGTGGTTCACGCTGAAGTACACGGTCATCACGACGATCCTGCTCATCGGACTGGGTCTCGGCCTCGCCCTGCTCGTGCAGGAGTCGACGCGCTGGAAGTCGATCCTGCGCACGTCGTTCCTCGTGCCCAGCGCACTGGGCCTGGCCTCGGCATCCCTCCTCTTCTACGTGCTCTACTCCCCGTACGCCGGGCCGTTCGCCGACCTGATGCAGTCGTGGGGCTTCACCTTCCTCGGCACCCCCGAGGGCGCGCTGTGGTCGACGGTGTTCCTGATCGTGTGGCGCTATGCGGGGTTCTACATGCTGCTCATGCTCGTGGGGCTGCAGGCGATCCCCGACGACGTCTACGAGGCCGCCCGCATCGACGGCGCGTCCACATGGCAGACGTTCCGCACCATCACACTGCCGCTGCTGCGTCCGACATTCGCGTTGACCATCGTGCTGTGCGTGACCGGGTCGCTGCTCGCGTTCGAGCAGTTCTACATCCTCACCAAGGGCGGACCCGACAACAGCACGATGACGATCGTGCAGCTGATCTACAACGTCGCCTTCCAGGGCCAGAACAACCTCGGCATCGCCGCCGCGCTGTCGGTCATCGTGCTCGGCGCCCTGATCCTCATCAACATCGCCCAGCTGCGCGCGTTCCGCCGCACCGACGAGGACTGAGGAGACCCGCCATGTCCGTGCAGACCCTTCCCTCGGCGACGACGCTCATCACCGTGAAGCCCTCTCGGCAGGGGCGCCGCTCGCCCGCCGCGCGGGTCGTGCTTGGCATCCCGTATGCGGTGCTCACGACCGCACTCGCCATCATGTTCCTGTACCCGCTCATCTGGACGGCCGTCTCGTCCGTCGCCCCGCGAGCCGGCACCAGCCAGCCTGAGGGCTGGGGCCTCGGCAACTACGCCGCGCTGGCGAACTACCAGGCCGGCATCTGGGTGTATCTGGGCAACTCGACGTTCGTCGCCCTCCTCACGGTGCTGCTGACCCTCGTCGTCTCGACGCTCGGCGGGTACGCGTTCGCGCGCTTCTCGTTCCCGGGCAAGAACCTGCTGTTCCTCACCGTGCTCGCGATCCTCATGGTCCCGTACACGACGCTGCTCATCCCGCTGTACGTGATCCTCAACGCCGTCGGCCTGAGCAATTCGCTCGTCGGCGTCGCGATCGTGCTCACGATGTTCCAGCTGCCGTTCTCGATGTTCATGATGCGCATCTCGTTCGAGTCGGTCCCGCGCGAGCTCGACGAAGCCGCGATGGTCGACGGTGCGACCACCTTCGGCGCACTGCGGCGCGTGCTGCTGCCGGCGGTGAAGCCCGGCCTGATCACGGTCGGCATGTTCGCCTTCCTCGCCGCCTGGAACGACTTCATGGCGCCCCTCATCCTGATCACGGACACCAATCGGATGACGCTGCCGCTGGCCGTCTCGAATCTCCGCGTGCAGGTGCAGGGCGTCATCGACTACGGGGCGACCGAGGCGGGGGTCGTCGTGCTCGCACTGCCCTGCGTCGTGCTGTTCCTCATCCTCCAACGCCACTACGTCCGCGGATTCATGTCGGGAGCCTTCAAGGGATGACCATGCAGACCACCACCACACCTCAGGCGCCCGTCGCACCGGCGCACGGCCGCCTGCGCCCGCTCGGCCAGGACGCCGTCCGCATCACCGGCGGCTTCTGGGGCGACCGTCAGGCGGTCAACGCGGCCGGGACGCTGCAGCACATCGGCTCCCGACTCGAGTCCGAAGGATGGCTGCCGAACTTCGACCTCGCCGTCGCCGGCACGCTCCCGGCAGGCCGGCGCGGACGCGAGTTCTCGGACTCCGAGGTGTACAAGTACCTCGAGGCGCTCGCGTGGGAGATCGGCCGCAGCGACGACGCCGCGCTCGAGGAGCGGTTCCGTGCGGTCGTCGCCCGCGTCGCCGCCGCCCAGGAGCCGGACGGCTACCTCAACACGATGTTCGGCCGACCGGGCCAAGGAGCGCGGTGGTCCGACCTCGAGTGGGGCCACGAGCTCTACTGCCTCGGACACCTGTTCCAGGCCGCGGTGGCCAGGGCACGGACTCGGCCGGATGCCGACGACGGCCTGCTCGAGATCGCCCGGCGCGCCGCCGACCTGGTGTGCCGCGAGTTCGGCGCGGACGGCCGGGACGGCATCTGCGGGCACGCCGAGATCGAGGTGGGACTCGCCGAGCTCGCGCGCGCGACCGGCGACGACCGCTACCTCGAGCAGGCGCGGCTCTTCATCGAGCGTCACGGCCGCGGCACGCTGCGCGACATCGAGTGGGGGCGCAAGTACTTCCAGGACGACCTCCCCGTCCGCGACGCCGAGGTGCTGCGCGGCCACGCGGTGCGCGCGAACTACCTGTCGGCAGGCGCAACCGATGTCGCGGTCGACACCGGCGACACCGAGCTGCTCGACGCCCTGCGGCGCCAGTGGGACCGCACGGTCGCGCGGCGCACGTACGTCACGGGCGGCCAGGGATCCCATCACCAGGACGAGGCCTTCGGCGAGGACTGGGAGCTGCCCGCGGACCGCGCCTACTCCGAGACGTGCGCGAGCGTCGGCTCGATCATGTTCTCGTGGCGGCTGCTGCTCGCCGGCGGCGATCCGCGCCACGCCGACCTGATCGAGCGCACGCTCTACAACGTGGTCGCCACCTCGCCGGCGCCCGACGGACGCGCGTTCTTCTACGCCAACACGCTGCATCAGCGCGTGCCCGGCGTGCTCGCCGACCCCGACACGACGTCGCCGCGCGCCTCGTCGTCGCTGCGCGCGCCGTGGTTCGAGGTGTCGTGCTGCCCGCCGAACGTGGCCCGCACGCTGGCGAGTCTGGACGCGTACGTCGCCACCGCCGACGCCGAGGGCGTGCAGCTGCACCAGTACGCGCCCGCCATCGTGCGAACGACCCTCGACGACGGCCGCCGGGTCGCCTTCGACGTCGAGACGGACTATCCGGTCTCGGGGCTGATCCGCGTGATCTCGCGAGCGGATGCCGCCACCGACGCGCCCTGGACGCTCACGCTGCGCGTGCCCGCGTGGGCCGAGGGCGCGCGGGTTCAGGTGGTGACGGCCGACGGGGCGGTTGCCGAGGACCGCGAGGCGACGACCGGTTCGGTGGAGGTGCGGCGCGCGTTCCGCGCCGGCGATGTCGTCGAGCTCGACCTGCCGATGGCGCCGCGGCTCAACGCCCCGGACGAACGCATCGACGCCGTGCGCGGATGCCTGGTCGTGGAGCGCGGGCCGGAGGTGTTCGCGCTCGAGTCGGTCGATCTCGGCGCGACGGGGGTCGACGATGTGGCCGCTGTCGCGCTGGCGCCGGCCGCCGTGCCCGTCGAGCGTGACGGCCGCGTGTGGATCGAGGTCGTGCCGCTCACGGCCGACGGGGGCGGCTGGCCGTACACCGCGCCCGGCGGCGCGCTCGAGGCTGCGGCATCCGTCCAGGTCCCGCTCGTGCCCTATCACGAGTGGGCAGAGCGGGGACCCTCGACGATGCGCGTGTGGATCCCGGTGGCCGACTGAGCGTGCGGCGTCACAGCGGCGCGCTCGCGAGCTCGGCGACCGCGCCGAGCCCGTCGAGCTCGGTCGTGGCGTGCAGCGAGAACCGCAGCCGGTCGTCGCCGTGCACCGTGACCGTCACGCCGTGCGCGGCGAGCCGGCGGCGGCGCTCCCCCGCCGATCCGTCGCCCCACCGCGCGACGACGATCCCGGCGCGATCGGCGGGCGGCCGCGGCGAGACGACCTCGGCGCCCGCCGCGTCCAGATGCGCGATCAGCGCCTCGACCCGCTCCGAGATCCGCTGCTCGATGAGGCCGACGCCGACGGAGCCGATGAGTTCGAGCGCGGCCGCCAGCATGCGCGCCGAGGCGGGCGAACCGTTGGTGAGACCGAGATGCTTCGCACCGGCGAGCGCGGGATGCCGCGTGCCGTCGTACTCGCCGGGGCGCTCGACTCCCGTCCACCCGCTCAGCCTCGGCGACATCGCCGCCAGCGCGCGCGGCGACACGGTGACGAACCCGGTTCCCCACCCGGCCCGCAGCCACTTCTGGCCGCCCGCGATCACCACGTCGGCGTGCTCGAACGGCATGTCGACCGCGCCGGCGGCCTGGATCGCGTCCACGACGAGCAGCCGATCGCCGATCACGCCGCGGATGCCCGCGAGGTCGGCACGCCATCCGGTGCGGAAATCCACCGCGCTGACGGCGACCGCCGTCGTCGTCGGGGCGAGCGCGTCGGCGATGCGCTCGGGCGTGACCGGCGCGGTCAGCTGCGCCGCGGGCAGATCGCGCACCCGCAGGATGCCGAGCTCCTCCGCGCGCCACCAGGGGTACAGGTTCGCGGGGAACTCGCCCCTGGACACCAGCACCTCGCCCCCGCGCAGCGCGAAGGCGACGTGGAACAGCCCGAGCGAGGTGCTGGGCACCAGCGACACGTCGGTGGCCGGCACGCCGACGAGACACGCGACCCGCTCGCGCGCGCGGAGATCCTCCGCCGCCTCGTCGACGTCACCCTCGGCGGCCGCGCTCCAGAACCCGGCTGCCGCCGCGCCCACGCCGAGCGACGGCGGCCCGAACCGCGCGAAGTCGAGATGTCCTGAAGTCGCCGCGAACGCGTGGAGGTACTCCTCGACCGCGGTCGCGCTCGGCGTGTGTTTCGCGGGTGTAAACATCAGACCTCCAGGATGACGATTCGGTCACGACCGCATCGGCACGGGCGCGCGACGCGATAGAAAACTCTAGGTATTAGGTGCAGTTGTACATTGCACCGTCATGTTGTTTCATTGTTGAGTCACTCGACGCAACGGAGCAAGAGGAAAGGAACGGTCGCCAGATGACCTCCAAGATGAGAGCCGCCGGAGTAATCGCGGTCGGCATGAGCGCAGCCCTGCTGCTGGCCGGATGCTCCGGGGACACGACGTCCTCGGCACCGACGCAGGGCACGTCGGACCAGCCCCAGAAGGGCGGCACGGTGCACATGCTCCAGAACGCCGACTTCTCGTACCTCGACCCGGCGCGCGGCTGGGACGGCGGGGTCAACGCGTTCTACCGCCTGCTCTACCGCGGCCTCACCATGCAGGCCGCCGGAGATGCCGACGACCCGAACGCGATCGTTCCCGACCTCGCCGAGTCGCTGGGCGAGGCGTCCGAGGACGGCCTGACCTGGACCTACACGCTCAAGGACGACCTCGCGTTCGACAACGGCGACCCGATCACCTCGGCCGAGGTCAAGTTCGGCATCTCGCGCGCGTGGGATCCGCAGATCGGCATCGGCTCGCCCTACCTGAAGAACGTCATCGACGCTCCCGCCGACTACGAGGGTCCCTACGTCTCCGGCGAGATCCCGACGATCGAGACGCCCGACGAGAAGACGATCGTCTTCCACCTCAAGGCACCGTTCCCCGAGTTCGACAACGTGCTCGCGCAGTCCAACGCGGTGCCCTTCCCCCTCGGCACGGGCGGCGGCGACGAGTTCATCAACGACGTGATCGCCTCCGGCCCGTACACCCTCGACAGCTACACGCCGGGCAGCACGATCAAGCTCGTCCGCAACGAGCACTGGAACGCCGAGACCGACGACGTGCGCAAGGCGTACCCCGACGCCTGGCAGTTCGACATGGGCATCGACGGCGCGACGATCGAGGAGCGGATGATCGCCGGCCAGGGCGACGACGTCAATGCGATCGCGGGCAAGATCTCCGGCGCCGCGCTTCCGCGCATCCAGACCCCCGAGCTGCAGGAGCGCGCCATCAAGGCGCCGGCCTTCTGCACGACCTACATGTCGATGAACACCACCAAGGAGCCGTTCGACGACGTGCGCGTGCGTCAGGCTGTCAACTGGGCGCTGGACCGCACCACCGTGCAGAACGCTTCGGGCGGCAACCAGCTCGCAGACGTCGCCACGACCATCATCCCGCCGGCGGTGAACGGCCACCGGGAGTTCGACCTGTATCCCGCCACCGACGAGGGCGGCAACGTCGAAGAGGCCCAGGCCCTGCTCGCCGAGGCCGGCCTGCCCGACGGCTTCGACTTCACGCTCGACATCCGCTCGCAGCCGGCGATGCAGGCTCAGGCGGAGGCTGTGCAGCAGTCGCTGGAGAAGGTCGGCATCACGGCCAATCTCAACGTGATCGACACCGCGATCTACTACGAGACGATCGCCACGCCGGCGCAGCAGAACGACGCCGCCATCACCGGCTGGTGCCCCGACTGGGCGTCGAGCGCCAGCACGTTCATCCCCCCGTTGTTCGACGGCGCCATGATCACCGAGAAGGGCAACCAGAACCTCGCCCAGCTCAACGACCCGGCCGTGAACGCGCGGATCGCAGAGGTGCGGGCGATGACGGACGTCGACGAGGCGAATGCCGCGTGGGGCGACCTCGACGAGCAGATCATGGAGCTCGCTCCGATCGCGCCGCTCGTGTTCGAGAACGGCATCTTCCTGCCGGGCACGAACATCGCGGGCTACTACCCCAGCACCAACATGACCGATCTCACCATCGTCGGTCTGAAGGACCCCTCGAAGGGCTGAGCATGACCATCCCCTCGACCGTCATCGAGGTCGAGGCCACGCCGGGCGGCGACCCAGTACTCGAAGAGTCACTGGCGAACCGCCCGGCCTCTGGCCGCAAGCTTCTCCACGGATTCCTCGCCGATGTGCCGGCGATGCTCTCGCTCGCCTACATCGTCCTGATCCTGCTCATGGCGATCTTCGCCCCGCTCCTCGTGCTGCTGAGCGGGTGGGGGCCGTACGAATTCGACCAGAGCGCGATCGATCCGAACATGGGCTCCATCCCCCTGGGCCCGCTCGGAGGCATCAGCGCCGAGCACTGGTTCGGCGTCGAGCCCGGCAGCGGACGCGACATCTTCGCCCGCATCGCCTACGGCGCACGCGTGTCGATGACCGTCGCGCTGTCAGCCACCTTCCTCACCACGATCCTGGGCGTGGTCTTCGGACTCCTCGCCGGCTACTTCGGCGGGTGGATCGACACCGTCGTCTCGCGGGTGATGGAGTTCCTGATGGCCTTCCCCGCCCTCATCTTCATGATCGCCATCCTGTCGGCGCTGCCCTCCGACAACCGCGTCGTGCTGCTGGTGATCGTGATCTCGTTCTTCGGCTGGCCCTACCTCGCGCGCATCGTGCGCTCCCAGACGCTGTCGCTCAAGGAGCGCGAGTTCGTGGAGTCCGCGCGCGCCTCGGGGGCCTCGGGCGCGCACATCATCTTCCGCGAGATCCTGCCCAATCTGATGTCGACGATCGTCGTCATGGCGACACTCGCCGTGCCCGGCTACATCGGCACCGAGGCGGGGCTGTCGTTCCTCGGCGTCGGCGTCGTGCCGCCGACGCCCAGCTGGGGCCAGATGATCGCCGCGGCGGCGCCCTGGTACGCCGTCGATCCGATGTACTTCATCATCCCCGGCACCTTCCTCTTCCTGCTCGTGCTGTCGTTCACGACGCTGGGTGACCGCATCCGCGTGCTCATCGGCAGCTCGGAGGTGCGTGCATGATCCGCTACGTCGGCTCCCGTGTCCTGGGCATGCTCGTCGTGCTCTTCCTGGTCACCCTCTTCACCTACGTCATCTTCTTCGTCCTCTCGCCCGACCCGGCGGTGCAGATCTGCGGCAAGAACTGCAACCCGGAGCGCATCGAGCAGATCCGCGCCAACCTGGGCCTCGACCTGCCGTTCTGGCAGCAGTTCTGGGAGTACGTCTCGGGCCTGTTCACCGGCCGCGAGTACGTCGTCGCCGGCGCCGTCGTGAGCTGCCCCGCCCCGTGTCTCGGCTACTCGTTCCAGACCGGCCAGCTCGTGAGCGAGATGATCGTGCAGCGGCTGCCCATCTCGGCGACGATCGCCATCGGCGCCGCGATCCTGTGGCTCATCGGCGGTCTCGTCGGCGGCGTGCTGAGCGCCGTCCGCGAGGGCAGATTCACCGACAAGTTCATCGCCGGTCTCACCCTCGGCGCGATGTCGATCCCCAACTACGTGCTCGCGCTCGTGCTGCAGTTCGTCCTCGTGGTCGCGCTGGGCTGGCTTCCGTTCCCCCAGGCGGTGCCGTTCGCGGACGATCCCGGTCAGTGGTTCCTCAACTTCCTCATGCCGTGGATCGTGCTGGCCGTCGGCTACGCGGCGGTGTACACGAGGCTCACCCGCGCGAACGTCATCGAGACTCTGCAGGAGAACTTCGTCCGCACCGCCAACGCGAAGGGACTGAGCGCCGCGCTGGTCTGGCGCCGACACGCCCTGCGCCCCGCACTCACCCCGATCGTGACGATCTTCGGCATGGACATCGCCGGGCTGCTCGGCGGCGCGGTGATCACCGAGACCGTCTTCGGCCTCAACGGCGTCGGCAAGCTCACCGCCGACTCGATCTCGTCGAACGACCAGCCGGTGATCATGGCGGTGACGCTGCTGTCGGCGTTCTTCGTCATCGTCGGCAACCTCGTCGTGGATCTGCTGTACACGGCGATCGACCCTCGCGTACGGACGGCGGCGCGCGCATGACCGGAGAGAACGTGAACCCTACGACCAGCGACCTGCTGCGCGTCGAAGACCTGAGCGTCGAGTTCCGCACGGCGAACGGCGTCGCCCGCGTGGTCGACTCCGTCGACTTCTCCGTGCCGCGCGGCGGCGCCCTCGGGATCGTCGGCGAATCGGGGTCGGGCAAGTCGATGACGAGTCTCGCGATCATGGGCCTGCTGCCGAAGGGCGGCGCGGCGACGGGCTCGATCGCATTCGACGGCAAAGACCTTCTGACGCAGCGCGAGAGCGCGATGCGCCGCATCCGCGGCGACCGCATCGCGATGATCTTCCAGGACCCGCTGTCATCGCTGAACCCCTACTACACGGTCGGCGTCCAGATCGCCGAGGCGTACCGCTCGCACCGGTCCGGGGTGTCGGCGCGCGCCGCGAAGAAGGTCGCGATCGAGGCGATGGAGCGTGTCCACATCCACGAGGCGGCTCGCCGGGCGGACCACTACCCGCATCAGTTCTCGGGCGGCATGCGCCAGCGCATCATGATCGCGATGGCACTCAGCATGGAGCCCGACCTGATCATCGCCGATGAGCCGACGACCGCGCTCGACGTGACGGTGCAGGCGCAGATCCTGGCGCTGCTCGCCGAGATCCGCCGCGAGACGGGCGCCGGGCTGATCCTGATCACGCACGATCTCGCGGTGGTGAGCGAGGTGGCCGACCGGATCGTGGTCATGCGGGGCGGGCGCCTCGTCGAGAAGGGGACCGTCGAGGATGTCTTCAGCGATCCCCAGCACGAGTACACCCGTCGGCTCCTCGATGCGGTGCCGCGCATCGACGACGAGATCGGCGAACTCCGCACGACGGCCGTCCCCGTCCTGCCCGCGAAGGAGAAGCGATGACGGATGCCACGCCCCTGTGCCGTGCGACCGGTCTGGTGAAGGAGTTCACCAGCCACGGAGCGATGCTCGGCCGCGCCACCACCTTCCGCGCCATCGACGACGTCTCGTTCGACGTGCACCGCGGCGAGACCCTCGCCCTGGTCGGCGAGTCCGGCTCGGGCAAGTCGACGACGGCGCGCATCGTCGCACGCCTGATGGAGCCGACCTCCGGCACGGTGGAGTTCGAGGGCCAGGACGTCACGAAGCTCAAGGGCCGTGCGCTGCACTCCTTCCGCAGCGACGTCCAGGTGATCTTCCAGGATCCGTACTCGTCGCTGAACCCCCGGCACACCGTCGAGGGCCTGGTGACCGCGCCGCTGCGCTACCAGAAGCGCAAGATCCCGGGCGGGGCGCGCGCGTTCACGCGCGGTCTGATGGAGCGGGTGGGTCTGAACCCCGACCATTCCGGGCGCTACCCCGCGCAGTTCTCGGGCGGCCAGGCGCAGCGGATCGGCATCGCGCGCGCTCTCGCGGTCGGCCCCAAGCTCGTGATCTGCGACGAGGCCGTGTCGGCGCTCGACGTCTCGGTGCAGGCGCAGGTCATCAACCTGCTGCGCTCGCTCCAGCGCGACGAGGGGTTCGGCTACCTGTTCATCGCGCACGACCTCGCCGTCGTGCGCCAGATCGCGACCCGCGTGGCGGTCATGAGCAGGGGCCGGATCGTGGAGCAGGGCGAGCGCGACCGCATCTTCACCGACCCGCAGGACGAGTACACGCGCACGCTCCTCGCGGCCGTCCCTCGTATCGACCCGGCGTGGGACGCGCGCCGACGCGAGGCGGAGAGACGCCGCACGGCGATGGCATCGGAGGCCTCATGACGACCACGTACCACCTGCCCGGCATCCACGTGACCGAGACTTACGTCGACGTCCCGCTCGACTGGGACGACCCAGGCAGCCCTTCGATCGAGGTGTTCGTGCGCGAACTCGTCGACCCCGCGCGGGTGAGCGACGATCTTCCGCTCCTCACCTACCTGCAGGGCGGCCCCGGCGGCGCCAACCCGCGCCCGCTGCGACGCGACGGCTGGCTCGACGAGGCGCTCGCCGACTACCGCGTCGTGCTCGTCGACCAGCGAGGCACGGGGCGCAGCCACCCGCTGGAGGCCGCCGACGTCGAACCGCTGGGCGGCGAGGCCGGCGCCGACCTCCTCGCGCTGTTCCGTGCCGACTCCATCGTCCGCGATCTCGAGCACGTGCGAACGACGCGCTACGGGGGCCGCCGTTGGGCGACCCTCGCACAGAGCTACGGCGGCTTCCTCACCCTCACCTACCTCTCTCTCGCACCCGAGGCGCTGGCCGCCTGCTACGTATGCGGAGGAATCCCGGGCACGCCGCCCCGCGCGAGCGAGGTCTACGCGCGCACGTTCGACCGCGTGGCGCAGAAGACGGCCGAGCTCTACCGGCGGTTCCCCGACGACGCCGCGGCCGTCGGCCGCATCGCCGACGTGCTCTCGCAGCAGGAGGTGCTTCTCCCCGACGGCGACCGTCTGACGGTCCACCGCTTCCAGTCGCTGGGAATCGACCTCGGCATGAAGCCCGGGCACGAGCGCCTGCACTGGCTCATCGAGAAGGCCTTCACCCGGCCGGGGCGGCTGTCGACGGGGTTCCTGCAGGATGCCATGTCGCTGACCTCGAGCGCCGGCGGCCCGCTGTTCTGGACGCTGCAGGAGTCGATCTACGGCGACCCGGAGAGCGGACCCACCGGCTGGGCGGCCCAGCAAGCGCGGGACGCACGGCCCGAGTTCGACCCGGATCGCCGACCGCTGCTCTTCACGGGCGAGATGGCGTTCCCGTGGATGTTCGACGAGGTGCGTCTGCTGCGCGGCTTCCGCGATGCGGTGCACTCCCTCGCCGCGCGGAGCGCGTGGACGCCGCTGTACGACGCCGACCGGCTGGCCGCCTCGCAGGTGCCGCTCGCCGCGGCCGTGTACTTCGACGACATGTTCGTGGATGCGGGGCTGCAGCTCGACTCGCTGTCGCGCATCGGCAACGCCCAGTACTGGGTCACCAACGAATTCGAGCACGACGGAATCGGTTCGGGCCGGACGTTCACCGCGCTGCGGGAACTCGTGCGCGACCGCGGAGGAGAGACACGATGACGCACCAGCACACCGCCGACGTCCGGCCGCCCTACGCGGGCTCGCGGTACCCGCGGCTCGCCGAGATCCCGGCCTTCACGGAGTTCATCGCGACGGGGTGGGACGACGTCGCCGTGCACCCCGCGCTCCCCGTCGGCACCGCGGCGGCCGCGGCATCCCACCGGGCGCGCCTGAGCGCGGCCCTGCCTGGCCTGACGCTCGTCGCCGCGGCAGGCACCGCACCCATCCGCAACGACGACGCGGCATACGGATTCCGCGCCGACAGCAGCTTCGTGTGGCTCACGGGCTGCCAGGTCGAGGACGCCGTACTGGTGATGTGGCCCGTCGCCGGCGGCCACGACGCCGTGCTGTACCTCCCGCGCCCGTTCCGGCCCGGCGACACGGGCTTCTTCTCGGATGCCCTGCACGGGGAGCTGTGGGTCGGCCCCTCGGCGGGGCTGCCGGAGTGGAGCGACGCCCTGCAGGTGACCGTCGAGCCGCTCGAGGCGCTCGAGGCGCGGCACGCCGATCTGCGCGGCGCGCATGCCGCGCGGTCGGCAGCGTCGCTGGCGGCGGCCACGGGCGCCTCGGTGTCGCCGGAGCTCGAGCGCACGCTGTCGCGCCTGCGGATGGTCAAGGACGAGTGGGAGATCACGCAGCTGCGCGCCGCCGTGGACGCGACGGTCGGCGGGTTCGCGGCCGTGGTCGCCGAGGTGCCCCGGGCCATCACCGACGGTCTCGGCGAACGCTGGCTGCAGGGCACGTTCGACCGGCATGCCCGCACGTTCGGCAACGGCCCGGGGTACTCGACGATCGTCGGCTCGGGGGCGCACGCCCCGATCCTGCACTGGGTGCGCTGCGACGGGCCGATCCTTCCCCACGCCGCCCTCCTGCTCGACATGGGCGTCGAGGCGCACTCGCTCTACACGGCCGACGTCACACGCACGGTGCCCGCGTCCGGCACCTTCACCACGTCTCAGCGGGCGGTGCACGACCTCGTCGAGAAGGCGCACCGCGCCGGGCTCGCGCAGATCCGTCCCGGCACGCCGTACCTCGACTTCCACTTCGCCGCGATGGAGGTCATCGCCCAGGGGCTGCACGACTGGGGGCTGCTCCCGGTGTCGGTCGACGAGGCGCTCTCCCCCGCGGGCCAGCAGCACCGCCGGTACCTGGCGTGCGGCATCGGGCACCACCTCGGGCTGGACGTGCACGACTGCAGCCAGGCGCACTACGAGGACTACATGGGCGCCGACCTCGAGCCGGGCGTCGTCATGACCGTCGAGCCCGGACTCTACTTCCACGCCCACGATCTGACGCTGCCTCCGGAGCTGCGCGGCATCGGGGTGCGGCTGGAGGACGATGTGCTGGTCACCGGATCGGGCTCGGAGGTGCTGTCCGCCGCCCTTCCTATCGACGCGGCGGGCGTCGAGCAGTGGACCCGGGTGCACCTCGGATCCGCCGCATGACGACGGCGACCGCCCCGCGGCGGGCAGTCGACTTCCCGCTCGCCGACGTCCGGCTGGGCGCGACGAGCGTGTTCCAGCGCGCCCGCGTCGAGATGCTCCATCTGGCCCGCGTGTACCCGGTGGATCGGCTGCTCGCGGTGTTCCGCGCCAATGCCGGGCTCGACACGCGCGGCGCGCTGCCGCCGGGGTCATGGGAGGACTTCGGTCACCCCGCGGAGGACTCGTGGAGCGAGCACGACTACCCGGGTCGGGAGGGCGCGCAGACCGCCAACCTGCTGCGCGGCCACTACGCCGGGCATTTCCTGTCGATGCTCGCCATGGCCGCCTCCGGAGAGTCCGACCCGGCACTGCAAGCGAAGACCGAGGAGTTCGTGACGGGGCTCGCCGAGGTGCAGGCTGCGCTGGCGGCGACGGGCCGCTACTCGCACCCCGGCTTCCTCGCCGCGTACGGCGAATGGCAGTTCTCCCGCCTCGAGGACGGCGCCCCGTACGGCGAGATCTGGGCGCCGTACTACACGTGCCACAAGATCATGGCCGGGCTTCTGGACGCATACGAGCTCACCGGCAGCGCGCAGGCGCTCACCGTGGCGACGGCGATGGGGCACTGGGTGCACGGCCGCCTCTCGCGGCTCGACGACGCCCGCCGACAGCACATGTGGTCGCTGTACATCGCGGGCGAGTTCGGGGGGATGAACGAGACGATGGCCCGACTGGCCGTCGTCGCCGGCGAGCCTGTCTTCCTCGAGACGGCGCGCATGTTCGACCAGCACGAGCTCGTCGCCGCGGGCGCATCGCACCGCGACATCCTCGACGGCATGCACGCCAACCAGCACCTGCCGCAGCTCATCGGCTACGTCCACGAGTACGAGGCGACCGGCGAGCGCGATCACCTGGACGCCGCGGTGGGGCTGTGGGATCAGGTGATCCCCGGCCGGATGTACGCGCACGGCGGCACCGGTGAGAGCGAGCTGTGGGGTCCCGCGGGCCGGGTCGCCGGCGACATCGGACACCGCAACGCCGAGACCTGCGCGACCTACAACCTGCTGAAGCTCTCCCGGCTGCTGTTCCAGCACACGCTCGACCCGAAGTACATGGAGTACTACGAGCGCGGCGCGCTCAATCACATCCTCGGCTCACGACGAGACGCCCGCTCCGACACGAGCCCCGAGGTCGCCTACATGTTCCCGGTGCATCCGGGAGCCCTTCCCGAGTACGACAACGTCGGCACCTGCTGCGGCGGAACCGGCCTGGAGAATCACGTCAAGTATCAGGACTCGGTGTTCTTCCGGGGCGTGGGCGCCGACGCCGAGCTGTGGATCAACCCCCACACCTCGGCGACGCTGACGTGGCGCGAGCGGGGAATCCGGGTGGTCGTCGACTCGGATCTCCCTCTCGCCTCGGCGGTGCGAGTCCGGGTGCAGCGGCTCGACGCATCCTCCGCGCCGGTGCCGCTCACTCTGCACGTCCGCGTCCCCGAGTGGGTCGCGGGCCATGCGAGCGCGTACATCGGCACCACGACGGTCGCGGAACGCGCGCCTGCGGGGCAGTATGCGGTCGTGGAGCATGAGTGGAGCGCGGACGACGAGCTGGTCCTCGAGCTGCCGATCAGCCTGCGGGCCGTCCCGACGCCGGACGACCCGCAGGTGAGGCACCTCGCGTTCGGCCCGAGCGTGCTGGCGGCACGGTCCGACAGCACGACGTGGCTGGAGCTGACCCTCGACCGCCGGCGCCTCCTGGACGGCACGATCCTCGCAGACGATGCCGACCCCGGCGGATCTCTGGCGTCGCGGGGAGCCGTGCACGTCGACGGCGTGCCCTTCGAGCCGGTGTGGACAGGATCCGACGCCAGGTACCACATGTACGTGCGCTCGGCTGACGCCACCATCGGCTTCGCGGGCTTCGACACGGGCGTCGCCGCACGCCGTCGCGAAGACGGAACGACGATCCTCAACGACGTGTGGGCCGAGCCGCTCCCTCGAAGCCGGAGCGCGTTCGTCGCGCGCGTGCTCGGGGCTGTGCGCGGCGGTCACGCCGACGGCCTCCTCGCCCTCCCAGAGGCGCGCACGGTCCTGCGCGGCGCGATGGAGCTCGACACAGGCGCTCTGCACGCCGAGCCGGAGGACACGCCCGACCTCGCCGCGGCCGCGGCGTGGCTCGAGCAGGCGGCGGACGCCGAGGACGCGGCATCCGTCCCGATCGTCGAGATCCTCGTGGGCGAGCCCGCCGCGTCCGGCTGGCACACCTTGCCGCCCCGGATCAGCGTGCGCACGGCACCTGGTCAGCGGGAGCTCGACGCTGTCGAGGTGCGCATCGCCGGCGGTGAGTGGCAGGAGTACACCGGCGCGTTCGCGATCGGCGCCGAGGGCTCTGTGCGCGTGGAAGCACGCGCGCGCGCCGAGGGGCGCACGGGGTTCGCGGTGCGCACGCTGCACATCGACACGACTCCGCCGCGGACGGAGGCACGGGTGAAGTCGCTCGGGTCGAGCGTGGAGATCACGTTCGTCGCGCGCGACGACGTGTCGGGCGCGGAGCGCATCCAATGGGAGGGGCCGGGAACCTTCTGGGCGACGTTCCAGGAGGCCTTCGTGCGGGCGCTCACCGATGAGGAGCAGATCATCGAATACGCCGCGACCGACCGCGCGGGCAACGAGGAGCCGCGCCGCCGGCTCGTGCTGCCGCCACGCCGTCCGGCGTAGACGGAACCGACTCACGGTGATTACAATTGCAATTGCACCCATCGACAATGGAGACATGATGACCGACCGCAAGCCCTGGCACGGTGTGAACCTCGCCACGACCCTCCCCATCAATCCCGATTTCTCGGTGAACTACGACGCGTACGCCGAGCACGTGCGGTTCACGACGTCCCACGGCGTCACGGGGATCATCCCGAACGGGTCGCTCGGCGAGTATCAGACGCTCACCGAGGACGAGCGGCGGCAGGTCTATCTGACCGCCGTGGAGGCCGCCCCCGCGGGCACGGCCGTCATCCCCGGCGTCGGCGCGTACGGAGCGCTCGAGAGCGTCCGCCTCGCCGAGCACGCCGCCGAGCACGGCGCCCCCGCCGTCATGCTCCTTCCGCCCAACGCGTACCGCGCGAGCGACGACGAGGTGGTCGACCACTTCCGCCGGGTCGCGGCTGTCGGCCTGCCGGTGCTGGCCTACAACAACCCCATCGACACCAAGGTCGACCTGCGCCCCGACCTGCTGGCACGCCTGTACCAGGAGGGGCTCATCGTCTCGGTGAAGGAGTTCTCGGGCGACGTGCGCCACGCATTCGAGATCCGCGAGCTCGCACCCGGCCTCGACATCTCGATCGGCTCCGACGACGTCGTGCTCGAGCTGGGCATCAACGGCGCCGTCGGGTGGGTCGCCGGCTACCCGAACGCGATCCCCGCCTCGACCGTCGAGCTGTACAATCTGTCGACGTCCGACGACCCCGCGGACTGGGTCAAGGCGCGCGAGATCTACCGCGATCTGCACGCGCTGCTGCGCTGGGACTCGAAGACCTGGTTCGTCCAGGCGATCAAGCTCTCGCAGGAGGTCGCCGGCGTCGCGCCCGCCGGCATCACCACGCGCCCGCCGCGCCTGCCTCTGCCCGAGGACGTCCGCGCGCGTATCATCTCCGACACCGAGGCCGTCCTGGCCAAGGGCTACCGCTGATCCGAGGACCCGAATGCGATCGAAGCGCGTGTTCCACGCCGTCGACTCCCACACCGAGGGCATGCCCACCCGCGTCATCGTCGGCGGCGTGGGCGTGCTCCCGGGAGCGACGATGGAAGAGCGTCGTCAGTGGTTCATGGCGAACAGCGACGACGTCCGCACCCTCCTGATGTACGAGCCCCGCGGCCACAGCGCGATGAGCGGTGCGATCCTGCAGCCTCCGACGCGCCCGGACGCGGACTTCGGCGTGCTGTACATCGAGGTGTCGGGCTGCCTTCCCATGTGCGGTCATGGAACCATCGGCGTGGCCACCGTGCTGGTCGAGACCGGAATGGTGCCGGTCGTCGAACCGGTGACGACCATCCGGCTCGACACCCCGGCGGGTCTCGTGATCGCCGACGTCGCCGTGACCGACGGCCACGCCGAGCGCGTGACGATCCGCAACGTGCCCTCGTTCGTGGTCGGGCTCGACCGCTCGGTCGACGTCCCCGGCTTCGGCGAGGTCTCGTACGACCTCGCGTTCGGCGGCAACTTCTACGCCATCGTGTCGCTCGACAGCCTCGGGCTGCCGTTCGACCGTGCCCGCAAAGACGACCTGCTGGCCGCGGGGCTCGCGATCATGGCGGCGATCGACGAAGCCGATGCCCCGCAGCATCCGCTCGACCCGACGATCCGAGGCTGCCACCACGTGTACCTCGAGGCGCCGGGCTCGACGGCTCGCCACTCGCGCCACGCGATGGCGATCCACCCCGGGTGGTTCGACCGTTCGCCGTGCGGCACCGGCACGAGCGCGCGCATGGCGCAGCTGCACGCGCGGGGGCTCCTGCCGCTCGACACCGACTTCGTCAACGAGTCCTACATCGGCACGTCGTTCACCGGCCGGCTCGTCGAAGAGACCTCGGTCGACGGCATCCCGGCGGTCGTCCCGACCATCACCGGGAGGGCATGGGTGACGGGCACCGCGCAGTACATGCTCGATCCGTCCGACCCGTTCCCGCGGGGGTTCCTGCTGTGACCTCCTCACCCGCGCTCGGCATCCCGGTCGTCACGGCGGCCGAGATCGACGCGATCTTCTCGCGCGGCGACGCGGTCGATGCGATCACGGCGGCCCTCCGGGCCGGCTGGGACATCGAGCACGATCACGACCGCCTGTTCGCCCCGCTCGCCGGCGGCGAGTTCCTGCTGATGCCGGCCGAGTCCTCGGCCTCGGCGGGCATCAAGGTGGCGACGATCGCGCCCGGCAACACCCGGCGCGGCCTGCCGAAGATCCACGCCTGGTACCTGCTGTTCGACCGCGACACGCTCGCGCCCCGCGCCATCCTGGACGGCGCACGCCTCACGACGCTGCGCACCCCTGCGGTGACGGCGGTGGCGGTCGCCGGGCTGCTGGCGGCCGATCCGTCCGGCCCCCGGACCTCGATCGGCCACCTCGCCATCGCGGGGTCCGGACCCCAGGCGGTCGAGCATGCGCTCACGCTCGCCGACCGGCTGCCGGTCGAACGCGTGAGCGTGATGGGGCGGACGCCCGACCGGGTCGAGTCCGCCGTCGCCGCGCTGCGCGGTGCCGGCGTCCGGGCACACGCCGGATCGCGGGACAACCTCGCGGCCGCCGACGTCGTGGTCACCGCCACCTCGTCGCCGGCCCCCATCCTCGACCTCGACGACATCCGCGCGGGCACCGTGGTGGCGGCGATCGGATCCCACGGACGCGGCCACCGCGAGCTGGGCGACCGGCTGGTGCGCGCCGCCGACCTCGTGGTCGAGGCGCGCGCGTCCGCCCTCCGGGAGAACGGCAATCTCGCCGCCGCCCGCAGCGACGGCGAGTGGGCCACGGGCGTCCAGCCGATCGCGAACCTGGCCGAGCTGGTCCGCGGCGAGGTCGTCAGACGTCCCGGTGCGCCGGCAGTGTACACGGGGGTCGGCATGGCGTGGGAAGACCTGGCCGTGGTGGAGAGCATCATGGGATCCACGCGAGTGGACGAGCCGATCGCGTCCGAGGAGGCGTACACATGACCGGTCCCGAGCTGCGCAGCGTCGTGCGCCTCAGCAAGCAGCCGAGCATCCGCGACACCGTGACCCGAGCCCTTCGCTCCGCCATCATCAGCGGCGAGATGCAGCCCGGACGCGTGTACTCGGCTCCGAGCCTGGGCGAGCAGTTCGGGGTGTCCGCCACTCCGATCCGCGAGGCGATGCTCGACCTCGTCCGCGAAGGCCTGGTCATCGCGCTCCCCAACCGCGGGTTCCAGGTCACCGAGGTGTCGCCGCAGGATCTCCGGGAGGTGACCGAGCTCCGCCTCATGCTCGAGCCGCCCGCCATCGAGCGGGCGACCCCGCATGTCCCCGCCGCGGCCCTGCCCGAGCTGCGCCGGCAGGCCGCGGCCATCGTCCAGGGCGCCGAGACCGGCGATCTGATCGGCTACCTCACGGCCGACAGCGACTTCCACCTGGCACTGCTGCAGTACGCCGGCAACGCCCGCCTCACCGAGCTCGTGGCCATGCTGCGCTCGCAGACACGGCTGTTCGGGCTCTCGGCGCTCGCCGAGCAGGGTCGTCTGACCTCCTCGGCACGCGAGCACGACGACATGCTCGATGCCATCGAGGCCGGCGACGCGGTCCGCGCCCGTGATCTCGTACACGCCCACATCGAGCATGTCCTGACCGACTGGTCCGACTACTCCGCCGCCGGGCCCGCGCCCGCGGGCGTCCCGAGACCGGCATGAGCGCGGCAGCACCCCGCTCGGACGTCGTGATCGTCGGGGCGGGGATCCTCGGCGCGGCCGTCGCGTACTTCGCCGCACACGCGGGACTGTCGGTGACGGTGGTCGAGCGGGGCTCGATCGCGTCCGGGACCACGAGCCGCTGCGAGGGCAACCTGCTGGTCTCCGACAAGGAGGTCGGGCCCGAGCTGGAGCTCTCGCTGTACTCGCAGACGATCTGGCGCGGCGAGCTTGCCGAGCACGCGGCGGACTGGGAGTTCGAGGCGAAGGGCGGTCTGGTCGTATCGTCGACAGCTCGCGGCAAGCGCGCGCTGGACGTGCTCGTGGCGCACCAGCGCGGTCTCGGCATCCGCGTCGACGATGTCACCGGCTCGCCGGCGCTGCGCGAGATCGAGCCGTATCTGAATCCCGCGATGACCGGCGGCGCGTTCTACCCGGACGATGCCCAGGTGCAGCCGGTCCTCGCAGCACACCACCTGCTGCGGCTCGCCCGCGACCGCGGCGCCCGGCTGCTGACGCACACTGTCGTCCACGGGATCGAGGTCAGTCGCGGCCGGGTCACCGGGATCGACACCTCCGCCGGCCGCATCGACGCCGGCGCTGTCGTCGTGTGCGCCGGGCCGTGGAGCGGCGAGGTCGCCGCGCTCGCGGGCGTCGAGGTTCCGGTGCTCCCCCGCCGCGGATTCGTCCTCGTCACCGAACCGCTGCCGCCGACCGTCCGCCACAAGGTGTACTCGGCGGAGTACGTCGAGAACGTCGCGAGCTCCGACGCAGGCCTGCAGGTCTCGTCCGTCGTCGAGGGCACACCGAGCGGCACCATCCTCATGGGCGCCAGCCGCGAACGGGTCGGATTCGACGCGACGTTCTCGCCCGAGGCGGTGGGCCGTATCGCACGCGCGGGAATCGAGCTGTTCCCCGTCCTCGCCGACGTCCAGATCATGCGCACGTACTCGGGATTCCGCCCGTACTGCCCGGATCACCTCCCCGTCATCGGAGAGGACGGACGGA
Organism: Microbacterium hibisci; assembly: GCF_015278255.1. Taxonomy (GTDB): domain Bacteria; phylum Actinomycetota; class Actinomycetes; order Actinomycetales; family Microbacteriaceae; genus Microbacterium; species Microbacterium hibisci. The sequence goes on along the minus strand of NZ_JADIJC010000002.1, from coordinate 202,267 downwards.
TGCCGGGGCTGTGGCACGCCGCAGGTCACGAGGGCGCCGGGATCGGGCTGTCGGTCGGGACCGCCAAGCTCCTGGTCCAGTCAATGCGGGGCGAGCGCACCGACCTGTCGCTCGAGCCGTTCCGCCCCCATCGCTTCGACGAGAGGCCCGCCGCATGAGCGCCGCAGAGCCCGACACCGCCGGAGAGCTCACCTTCGACGGCCGGCCGATCGCCTTCCGCCGCGGGCAGACGGTCGGCGCCGCGCTGACGGCGGCCGGAGTCTCGTCCTGGCGGATCACCCGCGGCACCGGCGAGCAGCGCGGACTGTTCTGCGGCATCGGCGTCTGCTACGACTGCATCCTGACCGTCGACGGCCATCGCGCGCGGCGCGCCTGCGTCACGGCCGCACGCGACGGACAGGTTGTACGCAGCGATGACCCGAGCGAGCCCCTGCCGGTGACAGGAGCAGACGTTGGCTGAGGCATCCGTCTTCGAACTCGCGGTCGTCGGCGCGGGGCCCGCCGGCCTGTCGGCGGCCGTCGCGGCGGCCGAGCGCGGCCTGATGGTCGCGCTGGTCGATGCGGCTGCGCAGACGGGGGGTCAGTACTGGCGCCACCCCGACGAGCAGCACCTCTCGGCCTTCTCGCGGCCGGAGTCGACCGGCCACCACCACTGGACGCACTATCGCGATCTTCGCGCACGGCTCCGGCGGGCCGTCGACGGCGGGCGGCTCGTCCACCTCGCCGCCCGGCACGTGTGGCGGATCGACCGCATCGACAGCCTGCTCGTGCTGCGCACGACGCCCGCATCCGACGTCGAGCGCGCCGGCGCCGGCGTTCCCGAAGCGGACTCGCGGGACGTTCGCGCGGAGCGCGTCGTGCTCGCCACCGGCGCCTACGATCGCCAGCTGCCGGTCCCCGGCTGGACGCTGCCCGGCGTGATGGCGGCCGGCGGGGTGCAGGCGCTCCTGAAGGCGAATCAGGTGGCGGCCGGCCGCCGAGCCGTCGTGGCGGGAACCGGTCCGTTCCTCCTTTCGGTGGCCGCAGGGCTCGCGGATGCCGGAGTCGAGGTCGTCGCGGTGTGCGACGCGAATGCGCTGTCGCGCTGGGCCGCCACGCCACTCCGGGCGATTCAAGAGCCCGGCAAGCTGTGGGAGGGTCTCGGGTACGCCGCGACGTTCCTCAAGCGCCGGATCCCGCTGCGCACCCGCAGCGTCGTCACCTCCATGACAGGCTCCGGCCGGGTCTCGCAGGTGACGATCGCGCGTGTCGACGCCCAGGGCCGGATCCGGCAGGGCACTGAGCGCGTCGTCGAGGCCGACCTCGTCGCGCTGGGCTGGGGGTTCACCCCGCAGCTCGAGCTCGCGGTCGGGCTCGGCGCGCGGACCCGCGTCGATGTCGACTCGTCGCTGGTCGCCGTCGCAGACGCCGACCAGCGCTCCACCTCGCCCGGGGTCTACCTCGCGGGCGAGGTGACCGGTATCGGGGGCGCCGTGCAGTCGTGCGCAGAGGGCGAGCTCGCGGCGCTCACCGCCGCTGTCGACGCCGGGCGCGCCGACGACGCACGCCGTCGCGCGCGCCTGCGTCGACGCATCGCTCGTGGCCGCCGGTTCGCCGTCGGCATGCACCGGGCCTCGCCCGTGCCCGCGGAGTGGCCGACGTGGCTCTCGCCCGACACGACCGTCTGCCGGTGCGAAGAGGTGGACGCCGCCGCGGTGCGCACCACCGTGACCGCCCTGGCCGCCGACGACCCGCGCGACGTGCGGGTCACGGCGCGCCCCGGCATGGGCCTGTGCCAGGGCCGCGTGTGCGGCTTCTCCCTCTCGTGCCTCGTCTCGGCCGAGGTGGGGCGACCCGCAGAGCCCACCGACCTCGAGCCGCTCGTGAAGCGCCCGCTGGCGGTCCCGCTGACCGTCGCCCACCTCGCAGCTCTCGCCGACCGAAAGGACTGACCATGACCGTTCCCGCCACGACCCCCGACGACGTCGCCGCGATCGTGCGACGCGCGGCCGAGGCATCCGCCCTCTGGCGTCGAAGCACGATCGGCGACCGGGTCGGCGCGCTCGGCGCCGTCGCTGACGCCCTCGACGCGCACGCCGACGAGCTCATCGCCGAGGCGCAGCGCGAGACGCACCTGCCCGAGCCGCGCCTGCGCGGCGAGGTGCGCCGGACGAGTTTCCAGCTGCGACTGTTCGGCGAGGTGCTCGAGGAGGGCACCTGGCTCGACGCCCGCATCGACCACGCCGACGGCGACTGGCCGATGGGCGCGCCACGGCCGGATCTTCGGCGGCAGCTCGAGCCGATCGGTCCGGTGCTCGTGTTCGCAGCCAGCAACTTCCCGTTCGCGTTCTCCGTGGCCGGCGGCGACTCCGCCAGCGCCCTCGCCGCAGGCAATGCGGTGGTCGTGAAGGCTCACCGCGGACACCCGAGGCTCTCCGCAGCGACGACGACGGTCGTGCGTGACGCACTGACCTCCGTCGGCGCGCCGGCCGGGCTGTTCGACACCGTCTACGGCACCGAGGCCGGCGTGCAGGCGCTGAAGGATCCGCTGATCCAGGCGGCCGCGTTCACCGGGTCGATCGCGGGCGGTCGCGCGCTGTTCGACATCGCAGCATCCCGCCCTCAGCCCATCCCCTTCTACGGCGAACTCGGCAGTGTCAACCCGGCGTTCGTGACCCGCTCGGCCGCGTCGGAGCGGGGCCAGGACATCGTCGAGGGCTTCGTCGCCTCGGTCACCGGGAGCGCCGGACAGCTGTGCACGAAGCCGGGCGTGCTGCTGGTGCCCGCAGACTCCGGGCTGGACGCCCTGCTCGCCTCCGCATCGCTGCCGGGACCGGCGCCGCTCCTGAACGACGGGATCGCCGACGGCTTCCGCGAGGCCGTCGAGGCGACGGCGTCCCACGACGCGGTCGAGGTGCTGGCCGGCTCGACCGGCGCCTCCGGCGATCCCGCCCCGGTGCTGCTGAGGACGACGGCGGCGGCGCTCCGCGCCGACCACGAGTCGCTGATCTCCGAGATGTTCGGTCCGGCCGCGCTCGTGGCGACCTACGAGGACGAGACCGAGATGGTCGCCGTCGCCGAGGTGCTCGAGGGCCAGCTGACGGCCACCGTCGTCGGGTCGGAGGACGACACGATCGCGACCGAACTCGTCCCGGTGCTGGCGACCAAGGCGGGGCGCGTGCTGTGGAACCAATGGCCCACAGGCGTCTCGGTGACCTGGGCGCAGCAGCACGGTGGACCCTACCCCGCCACGACCGCGGTCGGCACGACCTCGGTGGGAGCAGCCGCGATCACCCGGTTCCTGCGGCCGGTGAGCTATCAGAACATGCCTGATGCCCTGCTTCCTCCGGCGTTGCGGGCAGCGAACCCGCTCGGGATCCCTCGGCGCGTCGACGGGGCGCTGACCACGTCCTGACTTCCCCTGCGTGATCGCGGCCCCAGGGAGACCCAGGGGCCGCGAGGTGTTTCCATCCGATGAAATCTCTGGTGCCATTGCACCATCACCAGTACCATTGCACCACTACCGCGGCCATCAGGAGCGGAAGCATTGTGACGCGACGACGCTCCACCCCGCAGCCCCGGCTGCTCGCCGAGTGTCGTCGCCCGGCTGAGATCAACGGAGTGAGCAGATGAAACGCAGGAGAACCCTCATCGGCGGCCTGACCGTCGGTGGCGTGGTCGTCGCCTCGGCGCTGGCCTGGACCGGCCCGGCGGCGGTCGCAGCCGACGGCGATGTGGCCGTAGGCGCCGACGGCACGGTGCAGATCGATACGAGCTTCGACGGGCCGCAGGTCACCGAGGTCCGGGTGATCAACGAGGCCAAGTACCTCGAGATCTACTGGGACCGCTACGTCGACGAGAACGCGGCGGTGAGTCCCGGCAACATCACGCTGCGCAACGGCGACCGGACCGTCTCGCTCCGGGCGAAGCCGGCGCAGGGCGGCACCGACACCATCTTCTTCGACAAGGACAACAAGCAGATCGCCGCGACGGCGGCCAACAGCATGGCGCGGCTGCCCGAGGACCTCCACCTTTCGAGCATCGCCTACACGGGCACCATCGACCCGAGCCTGCCGCTCACCCTCGAGATCGACGGCGCCGCGATCGCGGATGCCACCGGCAAGACCGCGAAGACCGCGACCTACGCGGGTGTGCCGAAGCTCGACTACTACACGCAGTCGGTGACGACCGCCACCGGGATCAAGGTCAAGGCCGGCGAGCGCGTGGCCGCGGACACGCTCGTCAAGGCGGCCGCGCAGGTCGACGCCCAGCTCGCGGTCACCTCCACCGGCATCGCCCGGACCATGGCCGCCAACGGGTGCTCCCTCGCGGTGTACGGCGCGCGCGAGAACGCGTATCTCGTGCCCGAGCATCGCGGCGGCTACAACCCCACCATGTACGACGTCGAGGGGTACGGCGGAAACATGTGGAACAACTGCGTGTCGTCGATCTCGGAGCGCAACGTCCTGCGCACGCGCGGTGACGCCAACGCGTTCCTCAACACGTCCTACCCGAACGAGAACATCCTCGTGCACGAGTTCGGGCACGCCGTGCTGTCGGTCGGCATCGAGGAGCAGGAGGACCAGACCCTCGCAGACGCCTTCTTCGCCGCGTACGAGAACGCGTACACGACAGGGCGCTGGCCGAACACCTACGCGATGTCGAACCGCGACGAGTTCTTCGCGACTCTGTCGACCATCTGGTTCGACAACATGGCGGAGAAGCCCGACTGGAACGACGGCGTGCGCAGCCCCATCAACACGCGAGCGGAGCTCAAGGAGTACGACCCGATGGCGTACGAGTTCTTCGCGTCCATCTACCCGGCCGACGTGGCGATGCCGTCGCCGTGGGACGTGCCCGGGCCCGACGTGTATCACGGCGACTTCCGGCAGGAGCCGGCGCAGCCGGCGCGCGTCGAGGCGACCGACGTGGACTACGCGAACGACGTCTTCCGCATCGTGACGACAAGCCTGGGCTCGGACTACCAGATCGACCGCTACGCCGGAGACCCGGACCACCCGTCGCGTGACATCGTCATCTGGTTCCGCTGGGGCGGCGGCGTGTGGAAGCTCGCCTACGAGGGCGGAGGCTTCGTCATCAGCGCCTCGGACGGCAGCGGCGTGCTGACCGCCCTCTCCGACACCGAGGTGGGCTATCTCGGGATCACGCGGGACGCGTCCGACCCCCGTCAGACGTGGACCTTCGCTTCCGATGCCACCACGACGTCGAACGCCTACGACGGCCAGCTCGTGAACCGGGCCAACGGCCGCGCTCTCGTGCTGGACGGCCGCGCGGGCTCGGGGGTGTCGATGACGCTGACGGATGCCGCGGCAGGCACACGCTGGATGCTCGAAGACACGACGCGCACCGCGGCGCAGGGCACCTCGGCCTACATCCTTCCGGTGAAGGTCTCGCTCTCCTCGGGCGATGAGTCGGTGACCGTCGACGCACCGGCGCAGGGCTTCGCACTGCCCTCCATCACCGACGTGGCCGGGACGGACTGGTCCCGCCCCGGCGAGCGCTTCGCCGGATGGGCGCTGGCGGGCTCGACGGAGCCGCTGCCGGCGGAGTGGACGATCCCCGCGGGCACGACGTCGGTCGATCTCGTCGCACTCTGGGAGCCCGACACTGAGGCACCCGGAGCCGTCCTCGTCTCGCCGGCCGTCGCCGGGCCGCTGAGCGGGCTCTCGATCCAGGTCGACGCGACCGACGACGCGGGACTCGCGAAGATCGTCGCCGACGTCTACAAGGGCGGGAAGCTCGTCGAGAGGACCCGGACCGACGTCGAAGGCGCGACCGCGGCGTCCCACACCGCGACGGTGACCGGCCTCGCCGACGGCGACTACACGGTGCGCTACCACGCGGAGGATGAGGCCGGCAACGTGTCGGCGACCACCTCGTTCGCGTTCTCGATCGATGCCACGGCGCCGAGCGTGACGGTCAAGAAGGGGGCCGCCTTCACCAAGGGCGGCGACGGCACCTACGCCGCGGTCAGCTTCAAGATCCGCGACAACGATCGCGTCGCCTCCGTGGCCGTCAACGGCGTGCCGCAGCAGTCGCAGGGCAAGAAGAGCGATGTGGACCGGATCGTCCCCGGCGAGCGCGGCGCGCAGCTCGGTGACAACCTGCTCGTCGTGACGGACGCCGCCGGCAACACCACGGAGGTGAGGTTCACGCTCGCGGATTGAGCATCGCGACGGCGGTCGGCACACCGACCACCGACGCACGACGGCCGGCGGAACGCACACCGCCGGCCGTCGCTGCGCTCAGGGGTTCGGGTTGGTCGCCTTGCCGTCGAGCCACAGCGTGTTCGTCGGGTCGGAGTGGGTGGTGTCGGTGCCGACGTGCTTGTCGCTGATCTGCGGCCCCTTCGTGATCACGTGCACGAGCGCCATGGCGTGCCCTCGGCCGAGGCCGTAGTCGGCGGCGAGCCATTCGACGATCGGCGCCGCCTTGGTGCCCGCGCCGAAGCCCTTCTCGTCCGCCTTCTCGATGAACTGGCGGGGCGTGAGGCCGGTCTTGTCCTCGATGTTGTCGAGGTATGCCTGGAACGACATGGGTGTCTCCTATTCAGTCGCTGGTGGGGATGTCGAGGATGCCGGGAGCGTCCTGCCACTCCTGGATGATGCGGTCGGAGGCGTGGATGCACAGCACCCGCAGCCGACCGGTGCCGCTGTTCTTGAAGCCGTGCCAGGCCCCCGCGGGAGCCGTGGCGGTATCGCCGGCGCGTGCGTGCAGCACCTCCTCGTCGATGGTGATGCGGGCCTCGCCCTCGAGCAGCACCCACGTCTCGGCGTAAGGATGGCGGTGGATGTCGGGGCCCTGCCCCGGCTCGTTGTCGACGAAGAAGTACGACACGGCGGCGCCGTGCTCGGCGCCGACGAATCGGCGCAGCCGCCCGCCGCCGACGACCAGGTCGGCGGCAGGGACGACGGCCGGGATGAGAGTGCTCATGGGATGCTCCGTCCGTAGGTTGCCTGTGCTGCGACCAGCCTCGCGGGCACCGGCGCCCCGCCCTATAGTTTCGATGTGGATCGAAAGTTCGTCGACTTCCAGCTCGCGCCGGACGACCTGACCGCGATCCGCTTCGGCATCTCCCCCGGCCACGAGCTCTGCCATGCGGTGCGCGCGCTGTTGCGCCCCGACGACTATCCGCTGCAGTGGGGATGGATGCGGGCGACCCGCGGCGCGATCGCCCGGGCGGACTTCGAGGTGCTCGCGCTGCTGATCCGCGAGGACGGCTACTTCCCCGACTTCCTCACGACGACCCCCACGTGGGAGCTCACGCCCGAGGCGGAGGCCGAGCGTCTGCGCGACATCGACGACGCGCGCTTCGAGGTCGACATGACGAAGGTGCTCGTGCGCAGCGAGGGCTCGCGCCGCGACGCGGTGCAGCGCATGCTCGACCACCCCGACCGCGCGCGGGCCATGATCGCGGACGCGTGGCTGTCGGTGTGGCAGACGGGAGTCGCACCGGTCTGGTCGCAGCTGGAGCGGCTGCTCCGCGCCGACATCGCGGTGCGCTCGCGGCGCATCGCCGAGAGCGGCATCGGCGCCATGATCCAGACCCTGCACGATCGGGTGGAGTGGTCCGACGGCGCGGTTCGCGTCACGATGCGCATCTGGAGCGAAGTCGTCGACTGCCGCGGCAGCGGTCTCGTGCTGGTGCCCTCGGTGATGGGGAGCACCGGCTGCTTCGTGCTGACGGAGCCTCCGGCGCAGCCCACGCTGTTCTACCCGGCGCAGGGCGTGACCGCCACGTGGGCGCGCGACTCCGCCGACGTGATGACCGCGCTGGCCGCCCTGCTGGGCCCGGCGCGCGCCCGCATCCTGCTCGAGGCGCACGAGCCGCGCACCACCTCGCAGGTCGCCGGCGACACCGGCATCGCCGTGTCGACCGCATCGCATCACCTCACGGTGCTCGCCGATGCCGGGCTGCTGGCCAGCACCCGGCAGGGCGCGCGCGTGCTCCATCGCCGCACGCCGCTCGGCGAGGCGATGGTCGGCGCCGTGCTCTGAGCCGCCGTGCCTTCGGGGCGCCTGCCGCGCCTTCGGGAGCCTGCCGTGCCTTCGGCGCGCACGGGGCACGCCCCGAACGCACGCGCCGGGCCCTCAAGCAGTCGAGCCAGGCGTCTGGACACCAGGGGGCGTTCAGGTGCCGCCGGGTAGACTGGCAGTGCCCATTTCGATGTGCATCTACCTGTCTGCGGCTCCGGCTGCGGACAAGGCGGCACCATATGCCGCCGACCCTCGGCGGACGGCCTGGAGAGAGATGCACACGACACTCGTCGAAACCGACACCGCTGCGCGCGCCGCACGCCGCCCGAGCCTCATCCGCGAGGCGGGCTTCGCGTACTTCCCCGTGGCGCTCGTCGCGCGGCTGCCCTTCGCCATGATGGTGGTCGGCATCCTGACCCTCGTCGTCTCGGCGCGCGGCTCGCTCGCGCTCGGCGGAGCCACGAGCGCCATGACGGGACTCGGCACCGCGCTGGTCGGACCGCTCCTCGGCGCAGCGGCCGACCACTTCGGCCAGCGCCGCGTGCTGCTGGTGGCGGGCGTGGCGAACAGCGCGCTGCTCGCGATGATGGCGTGGCTGGCTTTTGCGCCGGTTCCGGATGCCGCACTCCTGGGCGCCGCGTTCCTCATCGGCGCGTCGATGCCGCAGGTGGCCCCGCTCTCGCGCAGCCGGCTGGTCGGCATCATCGGGCGGGCGTACCCGGCCGAGCGCCGGACCCCGGTGGTGAACGGGGCGATGGCCTACGAGTCGGCCGCGGACGAGATCGTGTTCGTGTTCGGGCCGGTGATCGTCGGCCTGCTGGCCACCACTCTGAACCCGGCGGCACCCGTGATCGGGGCCGCGGTACTGGGCCTCGTGTTCGTCAGCGCGTTCGCGCTGCACCCCACGGCGCGGACGGCGAGTGCCTCCGGAGACGCCGCCCGCCCCGCGCAGGCGCCCGCACGGGAGCTGTTCCGCGCCCGGGTGCTGGCGCCGGTCGCCGGGGCGCTCGGGATGGGCCTGTTCTTCGGCGCGATGCTCACCTCGCTCACGGCATTCATGGCCGAGCGTGGCGTGCCCGAGCAGGCGGGACTCGTCTACGGCGCGATGGGCATCGGGTCGGCTGCGCTCGCCCTGGGCGTCGCGCTGTTCCCGGCGCGGTTCACGCTCGGCGCGCGCTGGCTGACCTTCGCGGTGATCCTGGTCGCGGGCGCCGTCGCGCTGCCGTTCGTGACGACGGTGGGCGCGATCGCCGTCTGCCTCCTCATCATCGGCGTCGGCATCGGCCCGACGCTCGTCACCCAGTACAGCCTTGCCGCCGCCTTCAGCCCGGACGGGCGCTCGGCGACGGTCATGACGATGCTCGGCTCTGCGGTCGTCGTCGGCCAGTCCGCGGCATCCGCCCTCACCGGCGTCGTCGCCGATTCCGCCGGTGCCGGCTCGGCGCTCGTCGCCCCGCTCCTCGCGGCTTCGGTGGTGCTCGCCGCCGGCGTCTGGAACGCCCTCGCCTCGCGCCGCTGAGCCGCGCTGCTCCGGTCCGAAAACCTGGCCGGTCGCGCAACACGCCGGGTCACGGCATCCGTCACCCGCGTGTCGGGGCGACGGACCAGGTTTTCGGCACCCGACGGTTCGGGCGAGCCGGCGACGAACCAGGTTTCGGCACGGAGACACAGCGAACGCCCGGCCCGCAGAGGCGGGCCGGGCGTTCTATGCGACACGACTCAGAAGTCGAAGTCGCCGATGTTGTCGGCGTCGAACACGTAGGGCTCTCCGAGCAGCACCACCCCGTCGGCGCCGACCTCGTACGAGCCGAGCTTTCCGGCCTCGAACGAGTCGCCCTCTTCGCCGGCGATCTCACCGGTGGCGAGCGCCTGCGCCGCGAACGCCGCGAGGTAGCCGAGGTCGGCCGGGTTCCACAGCGCGAACGCGGTGACGGTGCCGTCCTCGACGTACTCGCGCATCTGGTTCGGGGTGCCGAGGCCGGTCAGCGCGACCTTGCCCTTGTACTCCGACGTCGAGAGGTAGCGCGCCGCCGCAGCGATGCCGACCGTGGTGGGCGAGATGATGCCCTTCAGCTCGGGGTACGTCTGCAGCAAAGCCGCGGTCTTGTCGAACGACGTCTGGTCGTCGTCGTCGCCGTAGACGACCTCGACGAGCTCGATGTCGGGGTGGTCGGCCGCGAGGAGCTCCTTCATCGTCTCGATCCACGCGTTCTGGTTGGTCGCGTTGGCCGAGGCCGACAGCACGGCGATCTGGCCGGCGTCGCCGATCTGCTCGGCGATGAGGTCGACCTGCACCTTGGCGATGCCCTCGGCGGTGGCCTGGTTGATGAAGAGGTCACGGCAGTCGGGGTTGGTGTCGGAGTCGAACGTGACGATCTTCACGCCCGCCGAGCTCGCCTCGTCGAGTGCGTCGCAGATCGCCTCGGGGTCGTTGGCAGAGACGACGAGCGCTCCGACGCCCTGCTGCGCGGCGGTCTGGATGTAGCTGACCTGCGAGGTGGGGCTGGCCTCGGTCGGGCCGACCTCTTCGAGCGTGCCGCCGAACTCGTCCGCGGCCTCCTGCGCGCCCGAGGTCGAGGTGTCGAAGTACGGGTTGCCGAGGTTCTTGGGCAGCATCGTGATCGAGAGCTCGGCGTCGCCGCCATCGCCCCCGTCGCCGCCGCCGTCGCCGCCGTTGCCGCCCGCGCAGCCGGTCGCGACGAGCGTGACGCCCACCGTGAGCGCGACCGCGGCGAGAGCCATCCGGCCCTTGCGCTGAAGTCCGAACATCGTTGTTTCCCTTCTTGGTGCAGGTGCTGGTGCAGTGCTGCGGGTGGTGGATGGATGCGGCTACGAGACGTCGACCGTCTCGCCCCGCCCTTTTCTCTTCCCGATGGCGGCGACGCGTCGGCGCTGCAGCCAGGCGAGGAGGCTGGAAGACACCACGGAGAGGATGAGGAGCACTCCCGTGATGATGTTGATGACATCGCTCGTGACGCCGGCGAGGCGCAGGGCCGAGCCGAGCACGCCGATCAGCAGGACGCCGGCGATCACGCCGTGGAGGGCGCCGCGGCCGCCGAAGATCGACACGCCGCCGAGCAGCACCGCCGCGATCACCTGCAGCTCCATGCCCATGGCGTTGTCGCCGCGGGCATTGGAGTAGAGCAGCGTGAAGTACACGCCCGCGAAGCCCGATACCGCGCCCGAGAGTACGAACAGCAGGAACTTGGTGCGGCCCACGTCGATGCCCGAGAACGCCGCCGCCTCCTTGTTGAGACCGATGGCGTAGAGCGACCGGCCGAACGGGGTGAAGTGCAGCACCACGGCGAAGATCACCGCGAGCACGATGAACGGGATCATGATGACCGGGATCGGGGTGCCCGGGATGTTCGCCTTGGCGAGGTCGGTCCACTCCTCGGGGAACTCGGTGATCGCCGTCGTGCCGAGCAGGCCCACCGCGATGCCGCGGAACAGCGCGAGCGTGCCGATCGTCACGGCGAGCGACGGCAGCCCGACCACGGTGATCAAGAAGCCGTTGAACACCCCGGCGAGGGTTCCGACGACGATCGCCGCGAGCGCCGCGAGCGGGAACGGCAGGCCCGCCTGCGTCAGGATGCCGGTCATCACGCTCGACAGACCCACGATGCTCGCCACCGAGAGGTCGATCTCCTCGGTGATGATGATGAGGGTCATCGGCAGCGCGATCAGCAGGATCGGTGCGATCTCGCGCAGCAGGTAGGTGACCGTCAGCGGGCTGTCGAAGTTCTCGACGGTCGCCAGGGCGACGACGATCACGAGGATCAGGATCCCGATGATCGCGGCCTCGCGCGTCACGAGCGCGCGGCGCCAGGCAGGACGAGCGTGGGCTTTGTAGACGCGGGTGGTCACGGCATCCGTCACGGCAGTCATCGCGCCCCCTCCCCTTGTTCGCTGAATCTCTGAGCGATGAGTCGTCGATGCTGACGGACGGCCAGCACCCGGTCGAGCACGATGGCGCCGAGGATGAGCGCGCCGACGACGGCGCGCTGCCAGAAGTCGTCGATGCCGAGGATCGGCAGCGCACGGTTGATGGTCAGCAGCAGGAACGCGCCGATCGCCGCGCCCCACACCGTGCCGACACCGCCCGAGATCGCGACGCCGCCGATGACCGCGGCGCCGATCGCCTGCAGCTCCCAGCCGAAGCCGGCCGCCGAGCTCACGGTGCCGTAGCGCGCCGCGTAGAGGACGCCGGCGAGGCCGGAGAGCGCGCCCGACACCACGAACGCCGTGATGATGCGGCGGTTGACCTTGAGTCCGTAGAGGTGTGCGGCGGCCGGGTCGGAGCCGATCGCGTAGAACTCGCGCCCGCCGCGCATGTTGCGCAGGTACCAGGCGGCGATGACCAGCACGACGAGGGCGATGATCGTGAGGATCGGGATGCCGATCAGCTGGTCGGTGCCCAGCCCGCGGAAGTCGCGCGGCAGGTCGGACGCGTTGATGCGATCGCTGCCCGTCCACGCGACGTTGATGCCGCGGTAGATGTACATGGTGCCGAGCGTGATGACGAGGGCGGGCACACGGGCGAAGGCGACCAGCGCGCCGTTGATCGCACCGAGCAGACCGCCCAGGAGCACGCCGCCGACGAAGACGCCGATGATGGGGATGCCGGGCACATCGATGAAGAGCCGGCCGGTCAGATACGCCGAGAGCCCGACGATCGAGCCGACCGACAGGTCGACGTTGCGGGTGATGATGACGACCGCCGAGCCGACCGCGACCAGCAGCAGCAGCGATGGCGTCAGCAGCAGGTCGCGGAAGCCATCGGACGAGAACAGGAAGTTGGGGTTGGCGACGGTCGCGGCGACGATCACCAGCAGCAGCGCGACGAGGATGCCGGTCTCGCGCGCGGTCGCGAGGTGGCGCACCAGACGGGATGCCGCGCTGGACCCTGGCTGGACCGGCGGCTGCACGGGGGCGGTGGCGGTGCTCATCGGGTGACCTCCGCGTCGGCCGTGGCGGCGTGCATGACGGCCTCGGGCGTCGCGTCCTGGCGCGCGAACTCTCCGGTGATGCGGCCTTCGCGCATCACCAGCACACGGTCGGCCATGCCGAGCACCTCCGGGAGCTCCGACGAGATCATCAGGATCGCCATCCCCTGCTGAGCCAGCTGCGACAGCAGCCGGTGGACTTCGGCTTTCGTGCCGACGTCGATGCCGCGCGTGGGCTCGTCGACGATGAGCACCTTGGGCTCGGTGGCGAGCCACTTGCCGAGCACGACCTTCTGCTGGTTGCCGCCCGACAGCGTGCCGGCCTCGGCGTCGAGCGCTGCGGTCTTGACCTCGAGGCGGCTCGCCCACACCTGGGCAGCTTCGTTCTCGAGGCCGGTCCACAGCAGGCCCCACTTGGCGAGCTTCGAGCGGATGGCCAGAGTGATGTTGCGCGAGACGCCGTCGTCGAGCACGAGACCCTGCTTGCGGCGGTCCTCGGGCACGAGCGCGATGCCGCGGGTGGTCGCGAGGCGCGGGTTGCCGCCGGGGAGCGGCGCGCCCAGCAGGGTCACCCGCCCCGACTCGTAGGGGTCGACGCCGAACACGGCGCGAGCGACCTCGCTGCGGCCGGCGCCGACCAGCCCGGCCAGGCCCACGATCTCACCGGCACGCAGCTCGAAGGAGATGTCGCGGAAGACGCCCTTGCGGGTGAGGCCTTCCACCTTCAGGGCGACGTCGCCGACCTCGGACGGCAGCTTCGGGAACAGCTCGGTCACGTCGCGGCCGACCATCAGGCGCACGAGCTCGTCGACCGAGGTCTCGTCGATCGGAGTGGTCTCGATGTACGACCCGTCGCGCATGACGGTGACGGTGTCGCACAGCGCGAACACCTCGTCGAAGCGGTGCGAGATGAACAGCAGGGCGCGGCCCTCGTCGCGGAGGCTTCGTGCGACCGCGAAGAGCCGCTCGACCTCGACGCCCGACAGCGCGGCGGTGGGCTCGTCCATGATGAGCACGCGCGCGTCGAGCGAGATGGCCTTGGCGATCTCGATGATCTGCTGATCGGCGATCGAGAGGCCCTCGGTCACGCGATCGGGGTCGAGGGCGACGCCGAGTCGCTGGAAGATCTCCATGGCCTCGGTGCGCATGGCCTTGCGATCGATGCGTCCGAGCGCGCCGGTGGGCTGGCGACCCATGAAGATGTTCTCGGTCACCGAGAGGTCGGGGAAGAGCGTCGGCTCCTGGTAGATCACGGCGATGCCCGCGGCCTTGGACTGGGCCGTGCTGGAGAAGTCGACGGTCTCGCCGTCGAGCAGCAGGTCGCCGGCGTCGCGGCGGTAGAGGCCCGCGATGATCTTCACCAGCGTGGACTTGCCGGCGCCGTTCTCACCGATCAGCGCGTGGATCGATCCCCGCTCCAGGGTGAGGCTGCCCGAGCGCAGGGCGACGACGGGACCGAAGGACTTGACCACGCGGCGCAGCTCGAGCGCGGGCGTCGGGTCGGGTGCGGCGGGCGCGGCGGGTGCGACATCGGCGGCCACGGCATCCTCCTCATCGAGGTGAGTCAAAGATTCTGAAAGTTCCTGAATCGATTCAGGTGAAGTTCAGGCTACTCTAAAGTTCAGTGCGATCGCGGTCAAGTCGCTCGGCGAGGTTGACCGAATCGTGACCGGACGCAGATCCGACGACGAAGTGGAGACGATGACGTGCCAGTGAGCATCCGTGATGTCGCGCAGCGCGCGGGGGTCTCGGTCGGCACGGTCTCGAACGTCCTCAACCGTCCCGACGAGGTGTCGGCCGAGTCGGCCGACCGCGTCATCCGCGCGATCGAAGAGCTCGGCTACGTGCGCAACGACGCCGCGCGCAAGCTCCGGGCGGGCGTCAGCACCACCGTGGGCTTCGTGGTGCTCGACGGGCAGAACCCCTTCTACAACGACGTCGTCCGCGGCGCCGAAGACGAGGCGACCCGCCACGGCATCGCGATCCTCTACGGCAACACCGATGAGGACCACCGCCGCGAGCGCCTCTACCTCGACCTGTTCGAGGAGCAGCAGGTGCGCGGTCTCCTCATCGCGCCGTACGGCGACGTCACCTCGCGCCTGCATCGGCTGCACGCGCGCGGCATCGCCACGGTGCTCGTCGATCGATTCAGCGGCGACGGCCGCTTCTCTTCCGTGTCGGTCGACAGCGTCGCAGGCGGGCGACTCGCCGTCGAGCACCTCATCGACGGCGGCCGGCGTCGCATCGCCTTCGTGGGCGGGCCGTTCGACATCCGCCAAGTGAACGACCGGCTCGCCGGGGCGCGCGTCGCCGCCGAGAACGCGGGAGACCACGTCGACCTCGAGGTGGTCGCGACCGCCGCGATGACGGTCGAGGAGGGCGTCGCGGCCGGCACGCGCATCATCGCGCGCCCGCGCCGCGAGTGGCCCGATGCCCTGTTCGCCGCCAACGACCTGCTCGCACTGGGCCTGCTGCAGTCCCTGGTGGTGGACGGACGGATGCTGGTGCCCGACGACATCGCGATCATCGGATTCGACGACATCTCGTTCGCCGCCGCCGCCGCGGTGCCGCTGTCGTCGATCCGTCAGCCGAGCCGCATGATCGGACGCACCGCGCTGCGGATCGTGCTCGAGGAGGCGGCTGACCCCGACAGCATCGCCCGGCAGACGGTGTTCCCGCCCGAGCTCGTCGTGCGGGCATCGACGCGACCCCGGTGACGGCGCGGCGGCGCCCGGACCGCGGGCACGGTGCCCGAAAACCTGGCCGATCGCGCGACGCGCCGGCTCGCGGCATCCGTCATCGGCGCGTCGAGGTGATCGACCAGGTTTTCGGCGCCGAGAAGGCGATGGGCCGATGACACGACCCGCCTACCGGCACGGCCCACGAACGGCTGCCGGGCGGAATTCGGGCGCCGCTCTAGGATGGGGCGCCGGCGAGCAGTCGGCGGATCTCGGCGAGCGTCTCCTCCTGCTGGGCGAGCAGGACGTGCAGCCGCTCGGCGGTCGCCGCGTCGGCCTCACCCGCGGCTGCTCGCGGAGACATGCCGTCGCCTGACGCGGCGGCATCCTCGGCGAACACGGGGGCGCCGGGCGCACTGCGCGGCCCCGCCCCCGACGAGCCGGCCGCCACGCCCGCCGCGACGGCACCCGCGACCGCGCCGGCGGCGACGCCCTTCGCGGCGTGCACGGCCAAGGGCGGCTGGGATTCCGCGGCGGCGGACGACGCGACTGTCGCGCTCGGCTCCGCTGCCGGCTCTCCTGCCACGACCTCGGCACCCTCGGTCGACGCCGGGGGCGCGGCATCCGTCTCCGTCTCCTCGAGCTCTTGCGCAGCCTTGCGCGGCCCGAGGAACAGGTTGGCGAGATAGCCCGTGAACGTGCCGAAGATGCCGACGCCGACCACGATGATGAGGGCTCCGATGAGCCGGCCGGCGTTGGTCACCGGGAACTGGTCGCCGTAGCCGACGGTCGAGATCGTGACGAGCGTGTACCAGAGCGCGTCGGAGGCGGAGGTGATGTTCGCGCCCTCGGCGTTCTCCTCGACCGCGAGGATCGAGATGCTCCCGAACTGCAGCACCAGCACGCCCAGCAGCAGCAGCGTCATCAGGGCGCTGTTCGCGCGATCCTTGACGAGGGTGTTCCAGACGGTGCGCGGCCCGAGCTCGCGCAGCAGGCGGAAGACGCGCAGCAGCCGGAACAGGCGCAGGATCTTGAACTGCGGGAACGGCAGGCTTGCGAGCAGGTCAGCCCACCCGAAGCCGCGGAAGAAGTAGCGGCCGGCCGACGGCGCGGTGGCGAGGCGGTAGATGAAGTCGCCGAGGAAGATGACGCTGAAAAGCGCATTCATCACGGACAGCACCAGCTCGAGCGCCGAATCGCCCGCCACGAGGTAGACCAGTACCAGGTTCGCGATCGACAGGATCGACAGGGCGCCGATGAAGATCTCGTACGCGGTGTTCTTCAGCTCGGCGCGGGCTGCCGCACGCGCCTGCGCACGGGCGCGCGAGCGCTCACGGATCTCTGAGAGTGATCGGGCCATGTCGGCTCCTCGGATCGGGCTGGATCCGGACGCACTCCGGATGCAGGCCCATTGTGCTCGCACCTGCGGTCCGCATGCGAGCACCACTCTCAGTCGTGTGCGGTGACGCGCTCCCCGGCCTCGACGCGCACCGCGAGACGGTTGTTCGCCGGCGGCAGCGGGCACACGTAGTGGTCGCTGAACGCGCACGGCGGCAGGTAAGCCCGGTTGAAGTCCACCGTGACCGAGCCGTCGGCTGCCGGGCCGTCGATCGGGAGGAACCGGAAGCGGTACGAATCGACGTTGCTCGTCGCGTCGGCGATCACGGCACTCAGCCCTTGTGCGGGGTCGCCGGTGACGGTGAGCTCGACCGGCGCACCGCCGACCTCGAGCGAGACGGTGCCGACGGCGGCCTCTTCGCGCTCGTAGCCGTCGACGCTCCTGATGACGTTGACCTCGCCCTCGGCGGCGGGGCGGAACAGGCCCGGCAGCACCCACTCCTCGGCGAAGGGGAACGACAGGATGCCGCGCAGCCGGGTACGCCCGGGAGTCTCGGGGTCGAAGACGCGCAACGCCGGCGCGCCCTCGCGACTGATCGCCTTCAGTCGCAGCTGCCCCACATCGAGGTGCTCGCCCGGAGCCAGCACCACGTCGTCGGGCACGACCTCCGATGCGTCCGCGCGAAGTCCGGTCGATGCGTCCGCGCGAAGCCCGGTCGGTGCGTCCGTGCGAAGCCCGGTCGATGCATCCGCGCGAAGCCCGGTGCCCACGACTCGGCCATCCACGGCGCGCCAGACGCCGGGAGCGCCCTCGTACGCCCGGGCCTCCGGGTCCAGCCAGTGCGTGTGCCGCAGCGCGGCGATGCCGTGCTCGGACGACAGGGCTCTCCAGCGCTCGTCGGTGATCGTGTCGGGCGTGCTCGCGGGGCGGCTCATCGGTGTCCTTCGGGCGTCGGGGCGCGGGATCGCCCCTCCATCCCAACAGCTCGCGGGCGCCCTCATTCCCGCCTGGCGTCGTGCGTAGTCGCGCGGCGTCATGCGCGGTCGCGCGGCGTTATGCGTGGTCGCGCGGCGTCACGCGTGGTCGCGCGGCGCGGGCTCACACGGGGCCCGGGCTGAAGGCTGTGTGAACCGGAAGTGCATCAGCCGTTTCGGCAGTTGGCAGGCAGCCGCGAGGGCGGAGACGGCTGCCCCGGCATCCGTCTCCGCCCGCGCGGATCGTCAGTAGTCCTCGGGCGCGAGGTCGCCCTGCCCCTCGTCGCCGAGCTCGGCGATCGTGGGGTCGAGGTCCTGCGTCTCGGGCTGCACCGCCGCGGGCGGCAGATCGGCGCGCGGCACCTCTTCGTCGTCGGCGGGCAGGTGCGCCGGGTCGTCGCCGGTGGCCGTCGCCGGGTCCTCCTCGAACACGTCGGCGTCCGCGCCGGCGGTCCGGTCCCACTCGACCTGGGCCGGATCCCGCGTGGGATCGGGCTCGATCGACGTGTCCTCGTCGCGCAGCGGCTGCACGCCGACCTGGCCGTCCGGCGCTCGGGGGATGTCATCAGGCAGGTTGTCCGACATCGTTCTTCCTCTCTCGCTGACCGCCCACGCTAGGTGCGCCGTGCGGCAGTCGCACGGGGCTTGACGCCTGGCCGGAGGGCCGGGTACATCGAGGCGAACTCTCGTCCCTCGACGTCGGCACCGTCAACGGAAGGGGGACGGATGCCGCGGGCCGCGGCATCCGTCCCCCTCAGGTGACCGGGGTCAGGGCACCACGTCGACGGCGTCGCAGCCGAAGAAGCTCAGCCCATCGGCGGTCGTGCCGCGCACGCACAGCTCCGTGGTGGTCTTGCGCACGGGGATGTCGCGGCCTGCGGCGTGGAGCATCGCGTCACGATCGCCGTCGGCCGTCGTCACGTCTTCGAGGTGCACCCTGCCGTGCCGCTCGGGCACGCCGTCAGCCGACGCGACGAGCGGATCACGGTCGCCGATGCGGACGCTGTCGGCGTCGATCGCGGTGGCGTCGAAGGCGAGCGGCAGCCCGAATTCCCCGGCGGCGGTGGTCAGCACCGCCATCGGGATGCTCGCCTCCTTCACGTTCACCGGATTGCGCGCCGACCCCGGCTTGATGTCGAGCTTCACCGGCACGGCGCAGTCGATCGAGAAGTCGGTCGGGGCCTGATCGTTCGCGGGATCGGGATCGGCGACCTTGGCGAGCACCGGCGCTACGACGGCGGCGATCGTCACGGTGTGGACACCGGGCTCGGTGCAGGTGATGTCGTACGAGCCGGTGTGCTCCCGCGGCACCCCCACGGCGAGCGCGTCGGCATCCCATGTCGCCGAAGCCGGGGCGACGACGACACCCGGGCCCGCGGTGACCGTCTCTTCGACGACCGCGTCGACAGGGCCGTCGGGGCCGAGGTTCTCGACCTCGGTCGCCACCTCGAAGGACGTGGTCGCGCCGACGACGCTGAACCCGACGCCGTCCGCGGCGATCGCCGTGACCGCCAGATCGGCTTCGACGCACTGGGCGTCCTCGGGATGCTCCAGGCAGTACTCCCGCACGGCGGGCGCGAGGTCGATCTCGGCCAGCGTCGTGCCGGCCCGCAGGTCGTTCACCACCATGGTCTCGGCGTCCGCGTCGAACGGCACCGTCAGGATCCCGGGCCCGGGACGGATCACGCGACGCTCTCCCCCGGTCTCGGTCTCCTCGAAGACCCAGCGCGGGTCCCACGCGTCGATGCTGTCGACCAGGTCGCCCGTGTTGCCTTCGAGACGCAGCTCGAGCAGCGCCGGGTCGCCGATGTGCGTGCGTGCCCGCTGCATGCCCACGACCACCGCGGTGGGCGTCGCCGTCGTGGCGCCGAAGTCGGCCTCGACGACGAACGAGCGCGCCGTGTCGTCGTAGTCGTATTCGGGGATCGGGGCGGCCACCGGGTCGGTGTCACTGAACGGATCGGCGTACCCGGTCATGGCGCCGGCGGTCAGCGTCAGAGCCGTCGCTGCGGCCACAGCGCCCGCCACCAGCACGGTGCGGCGCTTCGTCGTGGTGTTCATCGTCGTCTCCTCAGCAGTTTCCGTCGAGGCACTCGGTCAGGAACCAGTCCATCCGCCGGATGTCGCCGGCTCTGGGTGGTCGTCTGTCGCTGTTCATGAGGTCGTCGGGATCGGGCTCGGAGACCCACCACGTCGGCCCGTCGGTCTCGGCGATCGAGCGGCAGTCGGCCGCGGTGCGTCCGAGGTTCGGTGCATCGGCCTCGCACTCGGCCTGCGTGTCGAACATCGTCGGGTTGGGCGTGTTCTCCCAGTAGCCGCCGTCGCAGCAGTACTCGTCGGGCAGTCCGAAGGGCGAGTGGCCCGTCTCGTGCAGCACCGTCCCGAGCGACGTCGGCTCGCTGGTGAACATGCCGTTCGAGGCGCAGTCGCGGAACGTGTTGGCGTGCAGGACGGCACCGGTGTCGGCCCACGAGTAGTCGGTCGCCCAGTTCGCCGGCCCCTGCGGCTGGCACTTCGTCGCGTTGGGGTCGGATGGCGTGGGGGCGGCGACCTCGGAGTCGCCCGTGCCGGTGGCCAGCCAGAAGTTGAAGCCCTGCTGCCGCGCGAGGAAGAAGCCCTCCCCGAAGTGCGCGCCCTGGATCGTGCTCGCCACGGCGGTCTGGAAGGCCGTGTCAGCCGCGCCGGTGAAGTCGTCGCCGTCGGCGATCAGCACCACATCGACCCGGTTCGCGCGCCCACCGGTGAGGAGCACCGGCACCGCGGACCCCTGCTCGGGCGGGCCGACCCGCGTGCGTCGCCAGCCGGTGAAGCTCTCTTCGCCGTTTGTCGCGACCTTGCACGAATAGACGAGGTCACCCGCGTTGACATTGGGCACCGTGAAGGTGGTGGTGGATGCCGTGGTCGCGACCTGGTCCGGTCCGGCCTTGTCGTTCACCCAGATCTCGAGCTGGTCCACCAGGACGGTGCGGTTGACCAGCGGCGGGCCCGATCCCGTGGACGTGTCCTGGATCGTGTCGCCGACGTTGAGCGCAGGGTCCAGCGCTTCGGCGGTGATGGTCACCGTGTCGCCGGGCTGCGGCCACAGCGGCGAGTGCGTGCAGCGCACCAGCGCATCGGACGCCGTCTGCGGCGGCGCGTCGACGTCGGCCTCGACGCGGAAGCGCACGAACACGCTCTCGTCGCCGCCGCCGGTGGTCGTCAGCTGCGAGTCGCACTGCCCGCTCACGTCGCCGGTCACGGTGCAGCCGCCGAGCGTCAGATCGACAGTCAGGTGCAGATCGTCCCCTGGACCCGCGGTGAGGTCGCAGACATCGTCGTCGAAGTTCAGGAAGCCGTCCGAGTCCGAGATCTTGACGACGACGGGCACGGATGTCGTCACGTCGGCGTCGACCACGTGCTCGGCGATCCAGTTGGGCGAGATCTCGTCCTCGTCCTCGATCTCGCCGAAGTTCGTGTCGTTGCCGTCGATCGTGACGCGCGAATAGAAGTCCGAGCCGTCGAACGTGTCGGTACAGCCGCGCTCCTCGACGCGCTCGATGACGACGCGCACGTTGGTCAGGGTCTCGCCGCTCGCGGCGGACGGTATGAGCACGGCGATGGTCGATCCCGCGAGGAGGGCGACGGCCGCTATCGCGACCCGGCTCAGACTGCGGCGGCTTCCCGGCCGCGCCGGTGTGGGTTCCATCGAAGGCTCCTCTGCTCGTCGATGTGACGGTGCTCGTCCGAAGAGGGGACGACGTGACGCAGTGATACATGTCGGGTCGCGCCGAGGGGGCGCCGGTCGCCGCGAACCGCGCGCACGTCGGACGCCGGGCATACGCTCGTCTCATGCGCCGGACAGCGAGGGCGAGCGGGTGAGCGACAGCGCGGTGAGGCAGGGATTCGCGCGGCGGCAGTGGGTGCTCCACGTCGACCTCGACCAGTTCATCGCGGCCGTCGAGATCCTGCGCAACCCCGAGCTCGCCGGCAAGCCGGTGATCGTCGGTGGCCGCGGCGATCCCACCGAGCGCGCAGTCGTGTCGACGGCGTCGTACGAGGCGCGCGAGTACGGCGTCGGCTCGGGCATGCCGCTGCGCATCGCCGCGAGGAAGATTCCGGATGCCGTCATCCTGCCGGTCGACGCACCCGCCTACCTCGCCGCGTCTGAAGAGGTCATGGGCGCGCTGCGCGAGCAGCCGGGCGCCGTCGTGCAGGTGATCGGCTGGGACGAGGCGTTCGTCGGCGTGTCGACGGACGACCCGGAAGCCTACGCGCGACGCACGCAGGCCGCCGTGCTGGAACGCACCGGGTTGCACTGCAGCATCGGGATCGGCGACACCCTCGTGCGCGCCAAGAACGCGACCGACTTCGGCAAGCCCCGCGGCACCTTCCGCCTGACGGCCGAGAACTGGCTGGAGGTCATGGGCGACAAGCCGACCATCGCTCTGTGGGGCGTCGGCTCGAAGATCTCGAAGCGGCTCGCGCTCCTGGGCATCGACACGGTCGCACAACTCGCCGTCGGCGATGCCGACGCGCTGACCGCCGAGTTCGGCCCGAAGATGGGTCTCTGGTATCGGCAGCTCGGTCGTGGCGACGGCAGTGCCGTCGTCGACGACACCCCGTGGGTCGCGCGCGGGCACAGCAAGGAGACGACCTTCCAGACGAACATCGTCGACCCCGCCGACATCGAGGCGGCCGCCCGCCACCTCCTCGACCAGGTGCTCGACGAGGTCGCCGCCGACGATCGCCCGGTCGTCGGTCTCGGCCTCAAGGTGCGCTACGCGCCCTTCCTCACCAAGACGTTCACCAAGAAGATCCCGTCGACCTCCGATCGCGCCGTCGTCGTCGAGCGCGCCCTCGAGCTCGTGGCCAAGATCGAGCCGGGCCGGCCGCTCCGGCTGCTCGGAGTCCGCGCCGAGATGGCCATGCCCGATGACGCCCGCGATGACCACACGCCGACGCGCGGCGGCTGGTGACCGCGCCGCGGCTCAGCGGAGGTCGGCGAGCGCGCGGTGGACGGATGCCACGGCGCTCGAGCCCTCGCCCACGGCGGCGGCGACGCGCTTCATCGAACCGCGTCGCACGTCGCCGGCGGCGAAGATGCGGGGTACCGAGGTCTCGAAGGGCAGCGGCTCGCGGCCCAAGCCCTGCCAGCGCGCGAGGGACTGCACCGACACATCGGTGCCGGTGCGCAGGAACCCGTCGGCGTCGCGGTCGAGCTCCGCGAGCCACGACGTCGCGGGTTCCGCGCCGATGAAGCAGAAGAGCCCGCGCGCGGCGACCTGCCCGACCGAGTCGATGCTGACGCCGTCGAGGGCCGCGTCGCCGCTCAGGCCGACGACCCGCGATCCGGTGTGCACGGTGATCCGCGGGTCCTCGAGAAGCCGGTCGACGAGGTACGACGACATCCGGGTGCCGAGGTCGGCGCCGCGCACGACCAGGTGCACGGGGCATCCGTTCGCCGCGAGGTACAGCGACGCCTGCCCGGCGGAGTTCGCGCCACCCACCACCACGACCGGCGACTCCAGCACCTGGCGGAGCTCGAGCGGCGTGGCTGCGTAGTAGATGCCGGCACCCTCGAACTCGCTCCAGCGGTCGAGATCGAGCGTGCGATACGCGGCGCCCGAGGTGACGATGACCGTTCGGGTGCGGATGACCCGCCCGTCGGTCAGGGCGATGTCGATGTGGTCGCCGGCGGGGCGCAGATCCACGGCCTCGCAGGGCGCGTAGACGCGCACGCCGAACTTGAGCGCCTGCAGCGACGCCTGCCCGATGAGATCGCCGCCGCTCACGCCGAACGGGAACCCGAGGAAGTTCTCGATGCGCGAGGTCGCGGCGGCCTGTCCGCCCGGTGCGACGGCATCCAGCAGCACCGTGCTCAACCCCTCGGACGCACCGTAGATCGCGGCGGCCAGTCCCGCGGGACCGCCGCCCACCACGACGAGATCCACCACCTCGTCGGCGGTGGCCTGGTAGCTCAGCCCCAGGCGGTCGGCGACCTGGCCGGGTGTCGCGCGGCGCAGGGGCTCCCCCTGGATGAAGGCCACGGGCAGGTCGTCGAGGGCGATGCCGTGCTCGCCGAGCTGACCGAGGTCGCCGGGTGCCAGCTCGATCGCGGTGTGGACGAGGTCGAGCCGCTCGGCGAAGCGCCGCAGCGCCAGGAAGTCGCGGGACGACCGGGGTCCGACGAGCTTGAGCGTGAGCGCGGCGGGGCCGCTCCGGAGGATCTCGCGACGCGCCCAGAGGGCGTGGAGCACGAGGTCGCAGAGCTCGTCGTCCTCGGCCATCAGCAGCCGCAGTTGCGCGCGGCTGACACGCAGCATCCGGCCCGCGCGGGAGGCCCGGGCCGACAGGAACGCCCCCTGCCCGTTGAGCAGGCCGAGCTCGCCGACGAAGCTGCGCGGACCCATCCGGCCGATCGGGGTCTCGTCGACCCAGCCGAAGGCGACGCGGACGAGCTCGATCTCCCCGGTGTCGACCAGGATCAGGTCGTAGTCCAGATCGCCGGCCTGGAAGAGGTACTCGCCCTCCGCGACGTCGTGCGGCTCTCCGAAGGCGAGCAGGCGCTCCCACTGCGCATCGGTGAGGGACGGCTTCATCATCCGCTCGATCTCGTGCTGTTTCATCGAACCATCTCGCGATCACTCATCGACGCGGGACCTCAGTGGATCAGCGCGCGCCAGTCGGCCGGCACCCGCCCGGCCGGACCCGGCACCGGCTGCGTCGCCGGACGGGACTCGGGCGGCGCGAGCGCAGGACCGTCGACGTAATCGCCGTCGACGTAGTCCCAGAACCACTCCTCCCCCGGTTCGAAGCTGCGGACGTACCGGTGCCCACTCGAGCGGAAGTGCGCGGTCGCGTGCTGTCCCGGCGAGGTGTCGCAGCACCGGACCAGTCCGCAGACGGCGCAGCGCCGCAGGTGCACCCACCACCCGCCGAGGTCGTCGCAGTCGGCGCAGCCCTCGCCCGAGGGCGGCACGGTGGGGTCGATGTCGTCCAGGCTCATCGCGCCTGCCTCTCGTCGCACGCGTTCCGTCGGTGCGATGCTAGTGCCACAGCGGAACAGCGGGACCGGCAGACGGGAGTGCGCGAGATGATCGAGGTTGCGGAGGGCGTGCTCGTCGCGACCAGCCGCGCGATGTCGACGACCTCGACGGTGCTCTGCGGTGCCGGCGAGGCGCTGCTGATCGATCCGGCGTGGCGGCCGGACGAGCTCGATGCCCTGGCCGACGAACTGGAGGCTCGCGGGCTCCGCGTCGTCGGGGGCTTCGCCACCCACGCGCATCACGATCATCTGCTGTGGCACCCGCGCTTCGGCGCGCCACCACGGTGGGCGTCGACGACGACGGCCGTGCTGGCCCGTGACGAGCGCGCCACCCTCGTCGCCCAGCTGGGCGGGGACTTCCCGCCCGCACTGGTCGATCTCATGGGGCGCGTCGAGGGGACGGATGCCGCGATCCCGGGGTCGTCGGTTCCTCACGGCTTCGCGCCCGAGCTCGTCGTCCACGACGGCCACGCGCCCGGCCACACCGCGGTGTGGCTGCCCGAGCAGCGGGTGCTGATCGCCGGCGACATGCTCAGCGACATCGAGCTGCCACTCCCCTTCTATCCCGACGACCTGCCCTCGTACCTCGCGGCTCTCGATCTTCTCGAGCCGTACGTCGCGCAGGCGGCGGTGGTGATCCCGGGGCACGGGACGCCGGGATCGGATCCCGGGGCACGGCTCACCGCAGACCGGCGCTACCTCGCCGCCGTCATGGCCGGCCACGTGCCGGACGACCCCCGCCTGGCGAATCCGGGGATGCGCGAGGAGTACGAGCACCTCCGCCGCATGGTGGTGCCGACTCAGTCGAATTCCGCCGCCGTCTCGCGCGGATAGGTCCCGCCGGCCAGCTTGACCAGATGGGCGTGGGCGTACTCGCACACCAGCGCGTGACGGTACACCATGCGCGGAACATCGACGTTCGAGTCCATCCACAGGCTCATGCCGGCGAGCTTCCAGTGACGGAAGGTGTCGTCGCCGGTGACGAGGGCGAGGATCTCCAGGAACGAATCGTCGAACCGGATCGAGTGGACCGCGCGGCGGTACTCCTCCACCGTCAGCGCCATCGAGAACGGGATGTTCATGAAGCACAGCGCCGTCTGGATGTCGAGCCGCAGGTAGCGCCGACGACCTCGCTCGGCATCGAGCGGCGGGATGTCGAGCTGCGCGAAGTCGAGCACCTCGGGCCGGGTGAGCGGGACGCCGTCCAGCGCGATGAGAACGTCGTACACGTTGACGTCGTGCTCGACCACGGCGGAATCGCCCAACCCGGAGAGGGTCTCGGGCCGGAGCGTGACGGGTGCCATGTCGACCGGGGTGTTGCGGATGATGAAGTTCACGAGGTTCGTCTCGACCACGAAGTGGCGGATCAGCAGCTCGACCGCCCCCGGCGCGACGAACCGCCGCAGAAACCAGACGCACAGCGCGTCCATCGTGCGCAGCGGCATCCAGCGGAACGGGAGCACGCGCTTGATGATGGAGATGATCGCGACCAGGACGCGCGAGACGATGCGCGCGATCGGATAGAGCCAGCGTCGTGACAGCCGCCGCTGGTCGTTGATGATCTGCCGGACCACCGCGCGATCCAGCGGAACGGAGGGGTCGGCGTACACCGCCTCCCACATGCTGGGGTCGGAGCGCACGAACTCCGGCATGCTCGGCCGAGGCGCCGCCATATCAGCGGTCCAGTTCCTCGAGCTGCAGCGCGTAGAGGCGTGCGACCACCTGCGCGCAGCGGACGATCTCGTCGGCGTCGCGCTCGCCGATGATCCCCGACGTCAGGATCGCCTCGAGATCGCCGGTGTGCGCGCTGTCGGCGTCCTGGTGGTAGCGCATGAAGTGCACCTGGTTGTCGGCCAGGCCGAGCACCTCCTGGAACCTGGCCGCCCAGCCGGCGGCGCGCTTCGCGCCCAGGCCCTCGATGATGAACATCGCGCCGAGCAGCCCGACCGGGTTCGGCTGCGCGGCGTAGTGGAACATGTATCCCGACAGCGCTTCCGACCCGACGTTCTTGCGACCGGCGCGCAGCTCGTCGAGCGATCCGCCGATGGCGACGTAGTCGCGCTCGAGCATCAGGTAGTCCCGATGCTCCTCTTCGGCGTGGTGGATCGCCGCCGCGCGCAGCTCGAAGTGGTCGATGTCGAAGCTGGAGGCCGCCCGCGAGATCCACGGCGACCCGTCGACGACCTGCTGTCGCAGATTGAACAGCAGCCGCTCGTAGTCGTGGAGGGTCACGTCGCCGTCGGCCAGCCGACGCAGCAGCGGCACGTCGGCGAGGCGCTCCTCCAGCTCGACCCACACGCCGGCGAGGCGTTCGAACAGGTCCGCGGCATCCTCCGACGAAGCGGCGGCGGTCGTGGCGGTGGTCGTCATGTCATGCTCCTTGCTGTGCGGGCGGGCCGACCACCGTGAGGTGGGCGAAGGCGAATGAGAAGCGTCCCGACTCGGGCACCGCCAGCAGCACCGTCTCGCCGACGGCGAACCGGCCGGTGCGCCAGGCCTCTTCGAGGGCGATGAAGATGCTCGCCGAGCCGGTGTTGCCGCGGGTCTCGAGGTTCGAGAACCAGCGGTCGGTGTCGAGCGTCGGAATGCGCCGTCGCAGCGCGTCGAAGGCGACGTCGCGGAACACGTTCGTGCTGTAGTGGCACACGACGTGGTCGAGATGCCGGACGTCCACGAGCCCGATGTCGACGAGCTCCTCGAACTGCCGGATGCCGGCATCCGCGAGGTCGTCGAGCATG
This sequence comes from Microbacterium hibisci, assembly GCF_015278255.1. Taxonomy (GTDB): domain Bacteria; phylum Actinomycetota; class Actinomycetes; order Actinomycetales; family Microbacteriaceae; genus Microbacterium; species Microbacterium hibisci. Next base: position 174,591 of record NZ_JADIJC010000002.1, on the reverse strand, counting down.
CCGACGTCCTGCCGGAGGAGGAACATGCCGGCCGCCTCGGCATCGTCGATGTCGAGATCCTGCCAGGTGCCGCCGACGACCGGCTCGGCACCGACCATGCCGGCCCGCATGCAGACGTCGTGCTCGTGGGCGAGGGACACGTGCCGCACCCAGTCGACCCGCAACGACGGCTTGCTCGGGTGCGGCTGGAACTCGACCACGACCGCGCCGGCGCCGTCCGAGAGCATCCAGCGCAGGAAGTGGGAGTCCATGCCCGCACGGATGCCGTCATAGCGGCGTTGCCGCAGGCTCCGGCTCGCGAGCTCGGAGCCGACGACGGCGGCGCGCGGGTGATCGCCGAGCCGGATCTTGCTCACCGCCGCATCGAGGGCCGCGAGACTCGACGCGCACACCCCGGACGCCGACAGCAGCTGCATCGGGCCCCCGCCGAGGCGTCCGTGGACCATGGAGGCGAACCCCGGAACGAGCACATCGCCCATCGTCGTCGCGCACGCCAGCATGCGGAGGTCGTCCGCGGTGATGCCGCGGTCGTCGAGGGCGGCGCGGAGCGCCTTGACCGCGAGCTCTTCGTTGAGCTCGGTCGGCTCGCCGTGCGCGTCGAGCGCGTAATGGCGCTGACGAATGCCGTTGGACTCGAGGATGCGGCGTCTGATGCGGTCGGTGACCGGATCCTCGCCGCCGAGGCGCGTCACGATCGCGTCGTTGTCGACCGGCTCCCCCGGCAGGTAGGACCCGAACCCCGTCAGATAGGCGTGCGCCGTCGTCCCCATGGTGATGAGACTAGGCCAGTCCGCCCCGCGCCCGGAGGGGCTTTCTCCCCGTCCCCGGGGCAGCGAGAGTCAGTGGAGCAGACCGCGCTGAAACCCGACCGCCACCGCGGCCGCGCGGTCCGCAGCGCCGAGCTTCGCGTAGATGTGGAGCAGGTGCGTCTTGACCGTCGCCTCGCTGAGGAACAGGGCGGACGCGATGTCGCGATTGGTCGTCCCCTGCGCCACGAGCCGCAGCACCTCGAGCTCCCGATCGCTGAGGGCGGGCTCGGGCTCGCGGAGCCGACCCATCAGACGACTCGTGACCGCCGGCGCCAGCACCGCTTCCCCGCGCGCCGCGGCCTCGACCGACCGCAGCAGATCCTCCGTCGCGACGTCCTTCAAGAGGTATCCGGTCGCGCCCGCCTCGATGGCGGGCAGCACCTCCGCCTCCGTGTCGAACGTCGTCAGCACGACGACCCTTGCCTGCGAGCCGGATTCGGCGAGGCGGCGGATCGCGGCGACGCCGTCGAGGCGCGGCATCCGCAGATCCATCAGGATGACATCCGGCTCCAGCACGAGCGCGAGATCGACCGCTCGTGCGCCGTCGCCGGCCTCGGCGACGACCTCGATGCCCGTCGTTCCTTCGAACATGCCGCGCAGCCCGTCGCGGACGATGGGGTGGTCGTCGACGATCATGACGCGGATGGCGGAGCCCGTCATGCGCTGTCCCGTGAGAGCGCCGGAAGCGTCGCCGAGACGGCGGTGCCCGCGCCGGGAGCGGATTCGATCGCCAGCGACCCGTCCACGCGGGCCGCGCGCTCGCGCATCGAGGTGAGTCCGAACCCGCCTGGGCTCGCGCCTGCCGCCGGGTCGAAGCCGGTGCCGTCGTCGCGGATGTCGATCGACACCAGATCACCCATGTACGACAGGGTGACGCCCGCTCTCGTCGCGTGAGCGTGCTTGGCCGCATTCGCAAGCGCCTCCTGCGCCACGCGGAGGAGGGTCGTCTCGACCTCCGGGTGCAGCGGCTGCGCGTTGCCCGTGGTCTGGACGATCGCGCGCACGCCGCTGCGCTCGCTCCACTCGGCCGCGAGCGTGGTGATGGCGTCCGGCAGTCGCGCGGCATCCAGCATCCGCGGCCCGATCGCCCGCACCGACCGACGCGCCTCATCGAGTCCCCCGCGGGCAAGCGACATCGCCAGGTCGAGGTGGTGGCGCGCGGCGGGCTCATCGCGGCGATCGCCGGCTCTCTCCGCCGCCTGCAGCTGCGTGATGATGCCCGTGAAGCTCTGCGCGAGCGTGTCGTGGATGTCCATCGCGATCCGCTCCCGCTCGTCGCGCGCCCCGCTCTCCCGCGCCTGCTGGACGAGCCGCTGCTGCAGCTCCTCGTTCTCGCGCAGCGTGGCCTCGAGCTGCGCGATGATCCCCGTGCGCTCGCGCGCCCGCTCGGCGGTGACGTCGCCGAACAGGCAGAACAGCACCACCAGCATGACGAGCGCGCCGATCACGAGGGCGTACACGAGCGCGCCCAGGGGTGTGAAGGGGATCACGTTTCTGAGGAGTGGCGTCAGCGTGACCACCGCGGTGGCGGCGATCCCGACGACCCGCCATGCCCCTCGCAGGACGTGCCACGACTGCAGGTAGCCGACGAAGCCGAAGAACGCCGCGAACCACGGGTCTCGGAAGGCCAGGACACCGATGAACCCGATGAGACCCCAGACGTAGAGCGGTCCCGGCGGTCGGACGCTCGAGAGGAGCCACATCCACAGCGCCGCCAGCAGCGCGAGCCCGAGCGTCACCACACGCTCGTCCCAGGACTGCGGCCCCGCGATCAGCGACAACGCCGTCGACAGCAGCAGCATGACGTAGGGGACGACCGTCACCGCCCGCTCCAGCTGCTGCTCGAAGGCGACCAGTCTCGCGTCTTGCTGGTCCATCGTCACTCCCAGCGGAAGAGCTTGGCCGCCACCAGGCTGAGCACCACTGCGTATGCGGCCATCAGACCCAGCGGCGCGAGTTCGAGCGACTGCCCCAGCCAGACCTGTTGCAATGCCTGGCGGAACGCGCCCAGAGGGGTGAGCTCCCCGATGCGCACCATGGTAGCGGGCATCAGCGCGACAGGCTGCAGGAGCCCGGCCAGGTACGCGAGCGGGAAATACAGGAGCACTCCGATGCCGTTCGCGGCCATGCCGCTCGGCGCCACCGCGGCGATGACGAGCCCGATCGAGAACATCGACAGGATGCCGAGGGCGTAGACGACCAGGAACGCGACGGGGTCGGCGGGGAGCGATGCCCCGAGGGCGAGCCCCGCCACGGCGATGAGGATCAGGCCGGTCAGCAGCGCGACCACGGTCTGCAGCACCAGCTGCACGACGAGGATGATTCCCGGCCGCACCGGCGTCGTCGACAGCCGGCGCAGGATGCCCTTCTCGCGGTAGGACGCCAGGGTCGTCGGCATCAGGTAGAGCGCCACCAGCGCGACCGAGATGGCCAGGGTCATCGGGAGGAGCGTCGTGTCGCCCTGGCCGATCGACGTGCCGAACACGATCAGGATGAACACCGGGATCACGAACGTGAAGAGGGCTCCCGGTTCCCGCGTCAGCAGCTTCGTCTCGACGATGGTGAGCTGCGCGGTGGCCGTGTCGCGCGGACTCCGGCGGTCGGCTCGGGCCAGATTCGAGCTCATGATTCGATCCCTCCGGTGAGCTTCTCGAACGCCCCGTCGAGCGTGCGAGCGTCGACCCGCGCCGCGAGCGCCGCCGGCGTGTCCACCGCGACCACCCGCCCCTGACTCAGGACGGCGACCCGATCGCAGAGCGCCTCGATCTCTTCCATGAAGTGGCTGATGAGCACGACCGTGACCCCGCTGTCGCGCACCCGCCGCACGATCGACAGCGTCTCCCGCCGCGCACCCGGATCCAGTCCGGTGGTGAGCTCGTCGAGCACCACGAGATCCGGGTCGCCGACCAGGGCGAGGGCGATGAAAAGCCGCTGCTTCTGCCCGCCGGACAGCTTGCCGACGCGCCTGCCGGCAAGCTCCGCGAGCCCCCACGTCCGCATGACGGTGGGCCAGTCAGCGGGCGCGCGGTAGAACGAGGCATACAGCTTCAGGGCTTCGGCGACCTTCAGGTTGTCGGGCAGCTGGGTGTGCTGCAGCTGCACCCCGAGTGACTCGTTGAGCCGGCGCCGCTCGGCGCGCGGATCCAGCCCGAGCACGCGAACCGACCCGGCGTCGGGCGCTCTCAGCCCTTCGATGATCTCCACGAGCGTGGTCTTGCCCGCGCCGTTCGGGCCCATGATCCCGAAGACCTCGCCCGCGTCGACAGACAGCGTCACGTCGGCGAGCGCGCTGCGCCCGGCGTACGACTTGCTGACCTCTGAGACCTCGATGATCGCCATGACGTCAGCTTCGCGGCATCCGTTCCCCCGCGGATCGACCGCGAAGGCGCCGTGCGTCGGTGACGGATGAGTCTGCGGTCCACCGATCGGTTGACACGGCCACCGCGTCAGGCCACCGACCTCGCCAGCAGGACGTAGGCCCGGGTCCGGAACGCCGCACCCGCCAGGATCACCGCCGCGGCGCCCGCGCACACGAAGATGAGGGCGATGCCCCGCGACTCTCCGTCACCGAGCAGCCATCCCCAGGCCTGAGCCCCCTCCGGACTCTCGAGGTACGGGATCACCACGAGCTCGGCGAGCGGCGCGACGAGGAACGCCATCAACGGCGACGCGGCGGACTCCAGCAGCATCGCCGCCCCGAACACGCGCCCCTGCACTCGGTAGGCGACGATGCGCTGGATGACCGTCTGCTCGGTCGCCTCGACGACCGGCATGAGCGCCATATACACCCAGATCCCGACGACGAACAGAATCCACCAGTCACGGAGGGCGAAGACCATGCCGACCGCGCCCATGAGCATCACGGCCAGCAGCATCGTGCGGACGGGCCGGCGCCCCAGCCCGAATCGTGCGACGAGCGCACCACCGACGACCATCCCCGTCGACGCGAGGCCGAAGGCCAGCCCCCACCACTGCGCGGGCAGCAGGTTGAGACCATACGGGTCGAGCAGCGCGACGTAGACCCCAGCGATCAGGTTGTTCAGCATGCAGAAGGCGAGAAGGGGGACAAGACCCGGGATGCCGCGGATCAGGCGCCAGCCGCCCGGATCCGCGGGCGCGCGCGGTGCAGCCTGCGACGTCGCTGCGCCCGAAGCTCCGGTCGGAGCGCCGTCGGCGAGTCGGATCACAGCGAGGTGGATGAGCGTCGCGAGCGTCGTCGCGGTGGCGAGCGCCCACGCCCACCCGATGCCGAGGAACGCCACCGTGATGCCGCTGAGCGCGCTCGTCGCGATCAGGGTCACGCCCTGCGCGGCGCCCACGAGCCCATTGGCGCGGGCATGAGCCGGGACGGGGAGCAGCCGCGTGACCAGGGTCGACAGGGCGATCGCCCGGATCTGCTCGCACACCGCGCCCAGCAGCACCAGACCGGCGAACAGCCAGAACCACGGCCCGCCGAGCTGCAGCACCTCGGTGTCAGCGCGGGTGAAGAGCACGACACCGGCACCGGCGAACGTCACCACCGTGACGACGGCCGAACCCAGGAGGACGCGGCGCGTGCGGAACCGATCGACGATCATCCCCATCGGCAGCGCGAGGACCGCCACGAGCAGAAGGTAGAGCGCGCCGATGAGACCGGAGGCCATGACATTCCGCGTCTCGGTGTAGACCCAGAACGTCACGGCGAACCAGAGGTACCCGGTGGCCGTGTTGGCCAGCACCGTGTTGGCGAGGAGGTGCAGGAACGTCCGCCTGCCTCCGCCGGGCGGCGCGTCGCGCTCGGGCGCTTCGGTGAGCGACGAGCTGCTCATCGCACCGGCGTGCCGAGGGTTGCGGCGAGGGAATCGAGCGCCTCCGCCCAGCCGTCGTGCACGTCGTCGCCCGGCGCCGCCTCGACGCCGCACGTGAACGTCATCCTCGTGCCGATCGCGGTGGGCTCCAGCTCGACGGTGAGTCGCGACGCGGCTGCGGGGTCACCCGCCGGCCCCCACGTGCACACGATCCGCGAGGGACGTACGAGCTCGAGATACTTCCCGGCCGTCGGGTACTCCGTGCCGGACTCGTCGACCATGGTGTAGGCGTAGGATCCGCCGACGACGGGGTCGGACGAGACCGACTCGAGCGGCGTGGTCACGCCGGCCGGATGCATCCAGCGCGACATGAGGACGGGGTCGGTCCAGGCGCTCCATACCGCTTCCGGTCCTGCGGCGAACTCGCGGGTCAGGGTGAACGAGGGCGTCTTCATCGTGGTGTTCCTTTCTTGGGGCTGTCCGCACCGGGTGCGAGAAGCTGCTCGAGGAGGTCGAAGCGCTGGCTCCAGCCGGCGCGGTGTTCGGCGATCCAGGCGGCGGCGTCGACCATGCCGCCCGGCCGCAGGCTGCAGACGCGCCATTGCGCATGCACCGTCCGCTCGATCAGTCCGGCGGCCTCCAGCACCCCGAGGTGCTGGGAGACGGCAGGCCGGCTCACGTCGTACGCGCTCGCGATCTCCCCCACGCTGATGGCCCCTCCTTCGAGGCGCGCCAGGATGTCGCGCCGGAGCGGATGCGCGAACGCGAAGAAGATCCTGCTGAGGGGATCAGTGGCCTCGTTCATTCGACTCCATTCGTCTGCGATTCGTATGTAAGCAATGCCTTACGCAGGGCGCACGCCTAGTCAACCCGGCCCGGGCGATCACGGCGTCCACCGATCGGTTGATTCCCAACTCGAACACATGAGGCCGAGTTCTGACGGTCTGCGCGATGTCGCGCGGGGCGACGATCGCGAGTCTGGGCGCATGGCCTTCGACGAACTGTCCCTGCAGAACCTCGCGCCCGCGCTCGGTGTCACCGACGGCGCGCCGGCTCGCCGCCCACGCCTTCGCGACCGACTCCTCCGGTGGAAGGTGCCGCCCGAACCACTGACGAACGAAGAGCAGCACCACCTGCGCCAGCTCGAGAGAGCCCGCCGTCATCGCGAGGCGGAGATGCTGCGGCAGACGGCGATGTGGATGGCCCTCCGCCCGTTCTGATATCGATGGACCCTCCGCACCGTTGTCGTACACGCGTGTTCATGTTACTTTCGCAACTCGAACATCACCATCCGATTTAGGAGAACGCATGTCCCGCTCGACACGGCCAGCCACGACATCCCCCAGCACCGTCTCCGGGCGCTGGCTGCTGCTGGCGCTGCTGGCGACAGCGCAGCTGATGCTCATCATCGACGTGACGGTCGTGGCACTCGCCCTCCCGCAGATGCAGGCCGACCTGCAGCTCAGCCGCGAGACGCTGACGTGGGTCGTCAGCATCTACGCGCTCGTGTTCGGCGGCCTCATGCTCCTCGGCGGCAAGGCGGCCGACGTCTACGGCAGCCGCAGGGTCGTGCTGCTCGGACTCGGTGTCTTCACCGTCGCCTCATTGCTCGCCGGCTTCGCCTCGGATCCGTTCAGCCTGCTCGCCGCGCGGGCCGCTCAAGGGCTGGGAGCAGCCGCGCTCTCGCCGGCCGCGCTGTCGGTGGTCGCCCGCACCTTCCAGGGCGCCGAGCTCGCCAAGGCGCTCGGCGTGTGGTCCGCTCTCGGGGGCGCGGGCGCCGCCGTCGGCGTCCTGCTGGGCGGGGTACTCGCCTCGGGCCCAGGATGGCCGTGGGTCTTCTGGATCAACGTCCCCGTCGGCGTCGTGCTCTTCGTCGCCCTCCCCCGCACGGTGCCGCAGCGGACGCCCGCGGGCGGACGGCTGGATGGGATCGGGGCGGTCGTCGTGACGGCATCCACCGCACTGTTGATCCTGGGACTGGTGAGCGCGGGCGATTCCGGATGGATCAGTCTCGCGACGCTGATTCCGATCGTCGTCGCCGCGCTCGGGTACGCAGCGTTCGTCTGGCGCCAGCGGGTCGCGAAGAACCCGCTGATCGACCTGGCGATGCTGACCCGCCGACCGGTCGCCACCGGCTTCGGGCTCATCTTCGTCGCCACGGCGCTCATGATCGCCGTTTTCTTCCTCGGCTCGTTCATCTTCCAGCGCGTGCACGGATTCACGGCACTCGACACCGGCCTGGTCTTCCTCCCGGTCGCCCTCGGGTCGATCGCGGGAGCGCAGCTCGGCGGACGCGCGCTCGGCCGGTTCTCCCCTCGCGTCGTCGGGGGCGCCGGCCTGGCGGTCACCGCCGTGGCGTCGCTGCTCGCCGCGACGACCTTCAGCATGACCCTGCTCGTCGTCGGGATGAGCCTCGCGGCGCTCGGCATCGGGCTCGCTTTCGTCGCCTCTGCGGCGAGCGTCTTCTCGGCGGTCGCCCCGCAGGACGCCGGCGTGGGCTCGGGAGCCCTGAGCACGTTCCACGAGTTCGGCGCGGCGACCGGCGTCTCGGCGGTCTCGAGCATCGTAGCCGCGGGGATCAGCGGCGAGAGCTACGCCGCGTACAGCGACGGGTTCTGGCTGCTCGTGGTCGTCGCGGTGGCTTCGACGGTGCTGGCCTTCGCGTTGCTGCCCGGGCGCACGGCCTCGGCCGCGGCCGCCGCCGGGTAGTCCGGGCTCAGCGACCCGGGCCCGCGGCCTTCCGCGTTCGGCCGGGTGGGGTGAGGGCGGCGAGGACCGTCGCCGTGACGAGACCAGGCGCCTCTTCGGCGGTGATCTCGCGGCGATGAACCGCAGCGGATGCGGCGTGCAGAACCGCCTGGATGGTCGTGAGCTGCCACTCCACGGGCATGTCGGAGGTGAAGACGCGCTGCCCTCGACCGCGCTCGAGCAGCGCGCGGACGCGCCGCGCGGGTTCATCGTGCGCCCGCCGCACCGCCTCGGGCGGCAACGCCTGGTTCGCGGCGACCACGATCCCCCCGTACCGGTACGTCAGTCGCCACGTCGCCGCGAGGAGGCGCTCCATCGCCTCGCGCGGATCGCCGTCCGTGTCGACGGTGCTCAGCGCTTCGTCGGTGTGCGCGATGGCCCGCGCGGCGACCTCGGCGACCAGCGCCGGTCGTGACGGGAAGTGGCCGTACAACGTGACGCGGCCCACCCCCGCCCCCTGCGCGATCGCCAGCATGCTGGCGTCGGGATCCGCCGCAAGCAGCGTGGTGGCGGCCTCGACGATGGACTCGATGTTGCGGATCGCATCAGCGCGCTTGCGAGTGGTGCCGGCGGTGGACATCGACGCCCTCCTCGAGACGAGACTTCCTCTCACCCTACGGCGTGGCTCCCGGCGGACGACCTCACTCGCCACCGCGATCCGACGGGCTCACCGCCTCGCAGGTTCGGACCGTTGGGCGCTTCTGTCGACCTCGGGCAGACACCGACTGCGGAATCAACCTCGTCCGCCAGGCCGGCACCCGCCGGCGCCGCGCGACGGGAAGAACCCGCGTCAGTAGGGGTAGTCGGGGTTGTTCCCGGTCGGGATGTCGATGTTGATCTGCTGGAAGGGGTTCAGGTAGAACAACGCGAACAGGCGGATGAGTTCCTCGAACGCGGAGTAGATCGTCGGCGCGAGCGGGATCGGCAGACCCGCTTCACGGATCCTGATGAAGATCGGCCAGGCCTCCGAGACGGTCTTCTCCACGAGCGGGCGCCGCGTGAGCTCGAGCATGTCGGTGACGGTGTCGCCCAGCATGTACCGTGTGACCGCTTCGAAGAGCGGCTGGGTCACGAGCGTGAAATCGATGTACTCGCCGAGATTGACCAGCATGTCGGCGAGTTTCACGCCCTCGTCGGTGCGGGCCAGGAGCGGCACGAGCACCTGCTGACGCTGCTGCTCGGCCTGCTCCCAGCTGACCGGGACGAACTCGTCGTTCACGCCGAGCATCGACGCGGTCACCTGCCACAGATGCAGGTAGGCATCCGACTCGTCCTGCGGAATCCGCACGCCCCACTCGTTGAGCTTGTGCATGACGCTGGAGGCGAGACTGTGCCAGGTGACGAGGATGTCGTACTGACTGATGGGCACCTGCTCGTCGGCGGACGCGCGCCAGTGCGGCGACTGCGGCAGGAGGTGGCGCACCGCGGAGTGGGTCAGGCGCGTCTTCACGCAGGTCACGACCATCTTCCCGTCCGGCCGGTACGCGTGATAGGCGCCGATGTCGTACCCGAGCTTCGCGGTCTTGGCGATCCGGTCGCGGATGTCGGCGCCGCCCTTGGACCAGTAGACCGCTCGCGCCTCGCGCGGAATGGCCGCGCTCATCATCCCGCTGTTCATCCCGTAGAGGACGCCGAGGTAGAGTCCCCGCTTCGTCGCGAAGCGGTACGCGACGTCGAGCTTGCGAAGATCGGCCCACGCCGGCAGCTTCCGCGCCATGTCGACGATGCCGTGCACGTCAGCAGGCAGCCCCGGCGGCAAGGACTGCCCGTTGTAGACCCACGGTTTGAGGATGCGGTTGACCTCGGGCACCCCGCCGCGGTCGAGGAGCGATGCCATCACGGGGTCGACGGGGTCGTCCCATACGAACCGCGGGTCGCGCGTGGTGTTCGTCTGGGCGATCGACCCGAGCGACGACCAGGTCCACGCGTGTGCCGGCGTGACCGCCGCGAGGGCCCCGGCCGCGCCGAGCGCGCCTCCGGCCAGAAGAAGCTTGCGCCTGCTGATATCTGCCACGTTCGAACTCCTTCGTCCGGCACGGATGAGAATGTGAATCTCCATTCACTTCGCATCGTAGGGCGGAGACCGACCGTTTGACAACCATCGCGTGCGACCACGTGGCCCGGTCCACGCCAGACCGTGGCCGAATGACGCGCTGGCACCTGAAGCCGCCGGTCAGAGGCGAAATGCGTGGTCGGCGACCGACGAGCGGCAGGGCGTTCCCGTGGGGGCACCCGACGACGGCGGCCCACCACCCGCGCGGGGTGATGGGCCGCCGAGGTCCGACGGGCATCAGGGCGTGATGAGCACCTTGAGGCTCTTGCGCTCGTCCATGTCCTGATATCCGGCGGGGATGCCGTCGAGGTCGGTGGTGGCGTCGAAGACCTTGCCGGGCTGGATGGTGCCGTCGAGGATGTCGGGCATGAGCACCTCGATGTAGGCGCGGACGGGCGCCGGTCCACCGGCGAGGCGGATGTTGTGGCGGAACAGGCTGCCCATCCCGATCGGCGCGTCTTCGTACTGGGGCACGCCGACGCGGCTGATGGTGCCGCCGCGGCGGACCACGCCGAGTGCCTGCTCGTACGCCGACATGTAGCCGACGGCTTCCAGGACCACATGGGTACCCATCCCGCCGGTGAGGTCGCGCACCTGGGCGATGCCCTCTTCGCCCCGGGCCGAGACGACGTCGGTGGCCCCGTACTCGCGGCCGAGGTCGGTGCGCACCTGGTGGCGGCCCATCAGGATGATCTGCTCGGCGCCCAGCCGCTTGGCGGAGAGCACACCGAGCAGACCGACCGCGCCGTCGCCGATGACGGTGACGGATGTGCCGGGCGCGACGCCCCCGGCGACGGCGGCGTGGTAGCCGGTGCCGAACACGTCCGACAGGGTCAGCAGCGACGGGATGAGGGCGGAGTCCTCCGCGACGGGCAGCTTGACGAGGGTGCCGTCCGCGAGCGGGACGCGGATGGCTTCGGCCTGTCCGCCCTCGTCGGCGATGCCGTCCCAGAAGTTCGCCTCGTGATGGACGCACGAGGTCTGCAGATTCTCCCGGCAGATGCCGCAGACGTTGTCGGAGACCGCGAACGGCGAGACGACGAGGTCGCCCTTCTTCACGGTGACGACGTCGGCTCCGACCTCTTCGACGACGCCGATGAACTCGTGCCCCATCCGCGCCGGCCCTCCGGCCGGGTCCATGGAGTGGTAGGGGTGCAGGTCGGATCCGCAGATGCAGGACGCGGTGATCCGCACCAGCGCATCGGTGGAGTTCTTGATCCGGGAGTCGGGAACGTTCTCGACGCGGACATCGCCGGGACCGTGCATGAGCGTGGCGCGCATGATGGCTTCCTTTCGGTGGTGGTTCAGGACGGGCAGGAGGAATCAGACCGGCCGGCGGCTGCGGCGCCGCAGCACGGCGAGGGCCGTGGTGGGGATCAGCGTGAGCGCCACGATGATCGCGCCGACGGCAGCCGGTCCCTGCACGCCCAGCGGAGTGGACAGGGCGGCACCCGCGACCGCGTGGCTGTCGGTGGTCATCTGGTGGCTCCTCCGGATGTCGGCGGATCTCGCGGCGACAACACCCATCACAGCCGGGCTCGCATCTGCGCGGGAGGTCGGCGTTATCGGGGGTACAGGCTCCACCCCCCTCCGCCGGACGGACGGGGTTACCGTGGGGTCATGGACAGCCCGACCAACCGCGACGACATCAGGGACTTCCTCGTCAGCCGGCGGGCGCGCATCGCCCCCGAGCAGGTCGGCCTCCCCGCCGGCAGCCGACGGCGCGTTCCGGGCCTGCGCCGTGAAGAAGTCGCGGTGCTGTCGGGCGTCAGCACAGAGTGGTACACCCGCCTCGAGAAGGGCCACATCACGGGCGTCTCCGAAGAGGTCCTCGCGGCCGTGGCGCGAGCTCTCGAGCTCAATGACGACGAGCGCGCCTATCTGTTCGACCTCGCCAAGGCCGCGCGCCCAAGCGTCCGACGACTGCCGCGCCCGAAGGACGGTGCCCTCGACGGCCCCGTCCGCTGGCTGATCGACTCCGTCACCCTCAGCGCCGTCTTCCTCCGCAACGGCCGCCTGGACGTCTTGGCGACCAACGCGCTCGCGCGCGCGCTCCACGCCCCGATGTTCGACAGCCCGACCACTGTCGGAGACCGCGCGAACTTCGCCCGCTTCCACTTCCTCGACCCCACGGCGCGCGACTTCTTCGTGGATTGGGAAGGCGGCGCGTCCGCCACGGTCGCGCTGCTGCGTGCCGAGGCCGGACGCGAGCCGGATGACCGAGCACTCCGAGAGCTCATCGGCGAGCTCTCCACCAGAAGTCACGACTTCACCCGCCTGTGGTCGTCGCACGAGGTCCGCACTCGCCACGAAGGCCTCAAACGCCTCCGCCACCCGGTCGTCGGCGACATCGAGCTCACCTATCAGTCAGCAGAGCTCGCCGATCCCAACCGCGCCGCGCGGAACCTCAATCTCTACACCGCCGAGCCCGGCACGCCGCACGAGGATCGGCTCAAGCTGCTCGCGAGCTGGGCGGCCACCAGCACGCCGAGCCCTGCCGGCGAGCGCACGGAGGACCTGCCGACCTGACACGCCCGCGCATGTCGCGATCGTCGAACGGCCTCGCCGCTCGGCGATCAGTGGTCGCCGCAGGCGGCGAGGAACACGCGCGCTCCCTCGCGCGCGTTCCCTCACCCGCGCAGGCCGCCCGATCCCGGTGCCGAAATGCCGCGATCCATGACCAGCGTTGCGGGCGAGCCGGGACAGCGAAATGGTGGGTACCGAGGACCGACGCTGTCCGGGTTGTCGGGAATCGTGTGACCGTCATCCGAAGGAGATTCCCATGTCCGCACCGCCTTACGGCCCCATCCCACCGGCCCCCGCCGGCTCGAACACCGTCAACTCGTTCATCATGACGGATGACGCGACCGGCCTCATCGCCTTCGTCCGCTCCGTCTTCGACGCGGTCGAGAACCCTGACGCGCGCACGGCCGACGCGGACGGGCTCGTTCTCCACTCCGAGGTGCACATCGGCGACTCGCTCCTCACCATCGCCGACCGCAAGCCGACGTGGCCGTATACGCCCGCGTTCACGCGCGTGTACGTTGCCGACGCGTCGGCGACTCTCGAGCGGGCCGTCTCGCACGGTGCGCGGATCGTCACAGAGCCCACCGAGTTCTGGGGCGATGTGTTCTCCCGTTTCGCCGACCCGTTCGGCCACCTGTGGTGGGTCTACCAGCACACGCCGGCGGAAAAGGAATGGGACGCGGCACCTGACTCCACCGACGCCGCCGAGTCGTCCGGCGCCACCGGCGATTGGGATGCCGGCGATGCCGGCGAGTCGTGGGAGGACTTCGCCACACCCGAACTCGACTACATCCACTCGACCCTCATAGCCGCCATGGACAGCTTGCGCGACCCGCGCGAGAGCAGCTGACCCGTCGAGCGCACAGAATCGGATGCCGCGAGACGGGGTCGTCAGACGGCGGTGAGGATCGCCTCTCGACGGCGCAGCATCGTCCCGATCCGGGCGGATGTCTCCTGAGCACTGGTGGCAAGGCTGACCGCCCGCACATGCGCACCCTGCGATGGCAGAGCTGGTTAGCACGGCGGAGCGGACGCCTCCCGAGGTAGGGCGGACCGCGGCTAGGTCAGCACATCGCGGGTCGTGAACCGCCAGACGGCGAGTGCGCCGGCGACCACGATCCAGACCGCTTGCAGGAGGGCGTTGTCGAGGAACGAGTCCCATGAGATCGGCGAGCGCAGCAGGTCGCCGAAGTCCAGCCAGCGATCGGTGAACAGGTATGGGTGAAGCGCCGAAAGCTGCGGGATCTGGCCGACGATCTGCGCCGCGACAGCGAGGATCGCGGTAGCCGCCATGGCGCCGACCGGCACTGTCGTGAGGGTCGAGAGCAGCACGCCGATCGCGGCGAGCCCGAGCATCGATACCGACACGTAGGCGACGACCGCAAGACACCGCAGCAGCCCCTCGGCGAGGCTCACCTGCGTGCCGCTCAGCAGGGTCAACGGGCCGGCACCGAAGAGGATCGCGCCGACGATCACGCCGACCGCGACGACAGCGAAGGTCGCGATCACGCAGAAGACGGCGGCGGCGACGTACTTGACCGCGAGCAGCGCAACGCGCCCCGATGGAGCCACCAGCAGGTAGCGAAGGGTGCCGAGGCTCGCCTCACCCGCGATCGTGTCGCCGGCGACGACGCTGATGGTGAGCGGGAGGAAGAGCGGGATCGCGATCGTCAGCGCGGCGAGGCCGACGAAGACGCCGTTGTCGGTGAGCTGATCGAGAAACGCCGGCCCGCGGCCTGGGCGGGCGCCGCCCGCGATCCGCACGGCCACGCCCAGGAGAACGGGGACGAGGCCGAGCGCTCCGAGCATCATCCACGTCCGCAGGCGACGGAAGAGCGTCGCCAGTTCACTCCCGAGGAGACCAGGGATGCCGCTCCCGCGGCCCGGGCTGAGCGGGGCCGACCACGCCGTCGGCGCGTCGGTCGGGGCAGGGGCGGCATCACGCGACGACATCGAAGCCCTGCCCCGTCAGCTCGACGAACCTGTCCTCGAGGCTCGTCCGCTCGACCGCAATGCCACGCACCCGCACCTCGGCACGCACGAGGGCCGCAACGATGGCTTCCGGCTCGGGCGCGTGCGGACCGAGCGTTCCCGCGAGCGTGGAGGGCGCGGCATCCGTCGCCTCAATGCCCATGCTCGCGAGCACTTCTCTCGCCCGCGCGACATCGGGGGTCTGCAGTTGCAGGCGGCCCGAATCGTCGCCGCTGCGCAGCTCGTCGAGCGTGCCGGATGCGACGAGCCGCCCCGCACGCATGATCCCGGCGTGCGTGCACACCTGCTCCACCTCGGCGAGCAGGTGGCTCGAGACGAACACGGTCGATCCCTCCCCGGCCAGGGAGCGGATGAGTCCGCGCACCTCGCGCGTGCCCTGCGGGTCGAGCCCGTTCGTCGGTTCGTCCAGCACCAGCAGCTCGCGGGGCGTGAGCAGAGCGTTGGCGATGCCGAGGCGCTGCTTCATACCGAGCGAGTACGCGTGCACCTTCTTGTCGGCCGCCGACGTCAGCCCGACCCGCTCGAGCGCCTCGTCGATGCGCCTGCGGCGGGTGACGGATGCCGCGTGCCGGCCCGCGGCGTCGAACCGATGCAGATTCTGCCTCCCGGTGAGGAAAGGGGCGAACGCGGGGCCTTCGACGAGTGCGCCCACCCGCGGAAGCACGGTCTGGAGCGCGCCGGGCACGGACTGCCCCAGCACGCGGGCCTCCCCTGCCGTCGGGCGGACCAGGCCGAGAAGCATCCGGATCGTCGTGGTCTTGCCCGACCCGTTGGGTCCGAGGAATCCGAACACCGAACCGTGCGGCACGCCGAGTGCGACGGCATCCACCGCCGTCTGCGCGCCGAACCGCTTCGTCAGCCCGGAGGTCTGGATGGCGAGGTCGGTCACCGCGGGCTCAGTCGCCGGCCGCGACGCGGGCGAGGTGATCAGCGCTGACAGCACCCGCGAATACACGTCCGTCGTCGGCGAAGTACACCGTCACGAGCGCGGTCTCGAGCACGCGTCCATCCGCTACCGGCCGGGCAAGGCGCTCGAGCGCCGCCGCGTACGGGCCCGCCGCATCCGGAGTGCCGCGGTCGGCTTGCGGCAGCTCGACGACGGTGGCCCAGCCTTCGCCATGCACGACCGGCCGCGCCGCGGCATCCGTCGCGCCGTCGTGCGTTGCTCCGGAATCGATGTGCGGCGACGACAGCGTCTTCTTCTCGACGGTGTATCCCGGCGCGGGGTCGTATGTGAGCGTCGCGGGGTCGGGCGCCGCGAACGAGAGGTCGGTGAACGCGATGTCGAACGCGGGCAGGTCGGCACCGCGGGCGGTGACGGATGCCGCGACCGCCGCGCCGGTCTCGCCGTCGATCGCGAACCTCAGCTCACCGACGAGGCTGGCCGCGTCCTTCGGCACGAGCACGAGCTCGTACACGTCCCGTCCGGCCACGCGCCCGTCGGTCCCGACCGAGATCTCGGTCGAGTCGCCGAGCTTCGCGAGCGCGTCATCGAGCAGCTGCTGCGGGGTGTGAACCATCGCGTCCGGCTGCCGCTCCCAAGATGTCACGTCATCGCCCGCCGTGTAGTGGGTCGCGGTCTTGGTCTCGGAGTCGACGAACCAGCCCTCCCCCGCGGACCGGTCGAGATACACGTCGCGTTC
Source organism: Microbacterium hibisci (assembly GCF_015278255.1). Taxonomy (GTDB): domain Bacteria; phylum Actinomycetota; class Actinomycetes; order Actinomycetales; family Microbacteriaceae; genus Microbacterium; species Microbacterium hibisci. The sequence continues at coordinate 158,033 of NZ_JADIJC010000002.1, read as the reverse complement.
GGCAAGGCGATCGAGCACCTGCAGCCGCGACCTGTCGCCGTCGAGGTAGACCTTGGCCGTGTGCGAACCGGTCAGGAGGTCGATCGCGTCGGAGGCGCCGGCGCTCGAATCCCCACCGTCCGAGGGACCCGTGAGGCTCGAGAGGTCAGGCAGGCCCAGCTCCGACGTCTGCTCGATCGTCCCCGTCATCGCGGTGACATCGCTCGCGGCGGCGAAGTCCAGAAGCGCGGCGGGGGTCTTGTCGGGAAGATCCACCTGGGCATCGGCGGCTGTCGGGATGACCACGGCCGCGGCGACGGCCGCAACCAGGACGAACGCGCCGGCGATCGGGAGCCAACGAGCAGGTGACCGGCGCGGATGCCGCCTATCCATGCGCAAATGCTACGCCTGGGCGCCGCCGGGCGGGCTGGGAAGTGGATAGGAGAACGCGGCTGCGAGCCTTGGCGGGCCGGGGACCTCGTCGGCTCAGAGGCCCGCGGCGGCGAACGCCCGGCCGTAGATCTCGCGGATCACCGCTTGCTTGCGGGCGTTGTACTGCATAACGGTCTCGCCGTGCGCATTCGCAACGGCGGCGGCCTCGCGCTTGATCGCGGCGTAGAGCTCGCGCTCGGCCCTGTCGCGGCGCAGGTGATCGCGGAAGATCCTGTGCCTCCAGGGTTCGGGCGCCTCCGGTCCGAACACATGCAGGTTCGTACGCGGGGTCGCATGGCGCAGGCAGCGGTGCTCGTGCCACCACGGCTCGCGAACGGTCAGCACGAAGCCCGCAGACTCCAGAGCCGGGAGCCACGCGTCCTCGTCCGCCGGGTCCGCGACGATCAGGTCGACGTCGATGATGGGCTTCGCCGGCAGGCCGGGGACCGACGTGGATCCGACGTGCTCGACCTGCAGCGCCCGTGCGCCGAGCGCATCCCGCACGACGCGCGCAACGCGGGAGAACACGTCCGGCCAGGCGGGGTCGGGCTCGACGATGGCGATGTCGCCCTCTCGCGTCTCCACGCCCGCGACCCAAGGGCTCGCGCCGGGCGGCGGCGGGCTGTCTGAGAAGGTGGCGATGTCCTGTGCGCTCGGCATCCCGTCACTATCCCATGCCGCGCGGCATCGCTGAACGCCCGCGGGCGCAGGCGCTACCCGATCGGGGGACGGCGCGATCGTGTCGCGGGCGCGGACGCTAGAGCTGTTCCGGATCGAGGCCTTGGGCAGCCCGTCCGCCGTCGACCGGCAACACGACACCGTTGATGAACCCCGCGCTGTCGGAGAGCAGGAAGTCGACCGCTGCTGCCACTTCACCGACGGTCCCGACGCGCCCCAGCGGGTGCAGGGTGGCCATCTCCGCATCAACGTGGGGGTGTGACCGGCGGTAGTGCGCGAGCCGCTCGGTGTCGATCGAGCCGAGCGCGACCGCGTTGACGCGTATTCCGACCGGCCCATGATCGACTGCCAACGCGCGGGTGAGGCCCTCGATGGCTGCTTTCGCCGTGGCGTACGGGAGAGCACCCCGCACCGCCCGTTGCGCCTGGTGAGAAGACACATTGACGATCGAGCCCGTGCGCCCATGCCGAGCGAAGTGGTTGACCGCGGTGTGGCAGCCGGTCAGCGCCAATCGGAGATTGGCGTTGATGAGATCAAGGAGCAAACCCGGTGCAGCGGTGGTCATGCCGGCGTCATGGAAGACCGCGGCGTTGTTCACCCAGCCGCGCAAGGGTGCGGCATTCTCGGCACGACGAGCCGCTTCGCTCGCGACATCAGGGTCGCCCGCATCCCCGACCACGAGGTCGACATCGCTTTCCGCCCGGGCTGTGGTCGAGTCGATGACCACGACGTGCCCATGCACGCGAAGCCGGTCAGCGATCGCTCGCCCCACGCCGCCAGCACCGCCGGTCACCACGAACGAAGCGTCAGCCATGCCCCCATTCTCTCGACCGATCCGCACCGAGGGTTCAGGCGAAGAGTTCGTCGAACGAGTCCGTGCGCACGCGCGGCGCCGCGACGGTTCGTCTGATCGCGGGCTCCGAGGCGATGGCGGTGGTGCTGACCTGTTCCATGAGGGCCTGCGCGGACTCGGTGAGGAACCTGCTGCGTTTGGCGGCGACGTGTTTGGCGAGGAAGGCGGTGGGGTGGGTGGGCAGTTGCGAGGGCACGTACACGTCGAGGGTGTCGCGTGCGCGGGTGAGTGCGACGTAGAAGAGGCGCTGCTCCTCGGCGAGCCCGGCGGTCGAGGTGAGTGCCATGTCGGAGGGCATCGCGCCGTCGTTGGCGCGCATCAGGTGGACCGCGTCCCACTCCAGGCCCTTCGCGGAGTGGATCGTGGACAGCGTCAGCCAGTCCTCGTCCAGATGCGGCTGCTTTGCCCAGTCGCCGGCGACGTTCACCGGGTCGATCGCCTGCTCGCTCACGAAGGTGCGGAGGTCGCTCTGCGCTGCGGCGGCCTGGGCGATGGAGTCGACTTCGGTCACGCGGCGGTGCCAATCCGGGTAGTGCGCGCGCAACAGCGGATCCACCGCGCCCCGGCACGCCTCGACCAGTTCCGCCACGGCGGTCGTGGCGTCGACGGCGCCGAGCAGCGACAGCGTCGACGCGAGCCCGGTGCGCCCCTTCGCCGGTGCCGCTGCGACCGCGTCGGCCGCGCAATCGTCGCCACCGTCCGCGAGTATCGCGGCCAGTCCGCGCGCATTCGCTTTGCCGATCGCGCGATGCCGCGTGAGGAGCCGGTACCAGGACACCTCGTCGGCCGGGTTGAGCACCACCCGGAAGCTGGCGAGCAGGTCGCGCACGTGCGAGGTCTCGAGGTAGCCGATCCCGCCGAACTTGTGGAACGGGATCCCCCGCACCTTGAGCTCGACCTCGAGCTGCGCGCTGTGGGACCCGGTCCGCATCAGCACGGCCTGCGAACGCAGTGGCGTGCCGTCGACGTGCGCGGCGAGGATGCGGTCCGCGATCGTGCGGGCCTCGTCGTCGGCGTTGCGGCAGGCGACCAGGCTCGGCCGGGCGCCCGTCTGGGCACGGTCGGCGACCAGCCGCAGCCTCAGCTCGCCCGGTCGCACCTGGTTCGCGAGGTCGAGGATCGGCTGCGTGGAACGGAAGTTGCGTTCCAGGCGCACGAGCGTGGCATCGGGGTACGCCTCGACGAGGTCGAGCAGGTGCCCGGCGCTTGCACCCCGGAACGCGTAGATCGCCTGCGCGTCGTCGCCGACGACCGTGAGCCCGCGGCCGTCGGGACTGAGGCCGCGCACGATGTCGACCTGCAGCTGGTTGACGTCCTGGTACTCGTCGACCAGCACCCAGTCCCAGCGCCCCCGCAGCCTTGCACCGACATCCGGATCAGACACCAGCGCGCGCAAGGCGATGAGCAGATCATCGAGGTCCAGCAGACCGCGCTCGCGCTTGCGCTCGCGGTAATGCCGCAACAGGGCGACGACCTGGTCGGCCTGCTCCAGCGCCCAGGGGAACTGCGCTTCGATGACGGCGCGGGCAGGGGTCGCGGTGTTGATCGCGCGGGAGACGATGTCGGCGATGGTGCGCGTCGTGGGCAACCGCACCTCGGTGCCGTCGAGCCCGTGCTCGGCGCGCAGCAGGTCGATCAGGTCGATGACGTCGTCGGGATCGATGACAGTGACGTCCTCCAGCCCCAGATACTGTGCGTGCTCGGCGACGATGCGGTGCGCGACGGCATGGAACGTGCCGCCGGCGATGCGCTGCGCCGCCTGCGCGTCACCGCACATGACTGCAGCACGGGAGAGCATTGCGGATGCCGCGCGCCGCGTGAACGTCAGCAGCAGGATCCGCTCGGGTGCGACCCCCGCCTCGAGCAACCGCGCCACCCGTGCGGTGAGCACACGCGTCTTCCCGGTGCCGGCCCCCGCCGCGATCACAAGCGGCCCTTCGCCGTGCTCGACGGCCTCAAGCTGTGCCGGATCCAGCCCCGCAAGCGCATCACCAACTGCCACGCAGGCGACGGTAACCAGACCCCCGGACATTCCGCCATCACAGTGGGCGTGCGAGATGCCGACACGGGTCCGTGCATGCCGGCTGAAGCGGGCATAGCAGAGGCATAGAGAAGCCACCGGCCTCGGCAAGATTCGGCGTGCATGCTGGCGTCATCCGCCAGAGGCGGACAGCCGAAAGGAGGCCGACATGGCCCGCATCCCCGAGCCCGACGCGACTCCGGATGGCCCCGCCTTCGAGGGCCGACTGCTCGCTCGACCCGACGACGAGATCGTCGACCAGGGCGTCGGCTTCGACCTCCGCACACTGGTGAGCCGACGCGCGGTCCTCAGTCTCGTCGGCATCGGCGTCGGGACGGTCGCGTTGGCGGCATGCTCTGCTGCGGCGACGACCGGCTCGTCCTCGACCGGCGCATCATCGTCGACCCCGGCGCCAGGCGAGTCGTCCACGACGGACGCGACCACGGGAGCCGCCGGCGAGATCCCCGACGAGACGAGCGGCCCCTACCCGGCCGACGGCACGAACGGCGTCAACATCCTCGAAGAGTCAGGGATCGTCCGCAGCGACATCACGTCGAGCCTCGACGGGGGAACCACCGTGGAGGGAGTCCCGCTGTCGCTCACCTTCAGCGTGGCCGACATGGCCAACGGCGATGCGCCGTTCGAGGGCGTAGCCGTCTACGCCTGGCAGTGCGACGCCGACGGCCGCTACTCGATGTACTCCGAAGGCGTCGAGGACGAGACATACCTCCGCGGAGTCCAGATCGCCGACGCGAACGGGCAGGTCGCGTTCCGGACCATCGTGCCCGGCTGCTATTCCGGACGCTGGACGCACATCCACTTCGAGATCTACGAGAACGCGGCCGCGGCGACCACCGGCGCCAACGCCATCGCGATCTCGCAGCTCGCCTTCCCGCAGGACATGCTCGATGCGGTCTACGCGCTCGATACCTATCCCGGCTCGGCCGGCAACCTCGCGCGAATCGGCGGCATCGGGAACGACAACGTCTTCGGCGACGGCCACGACCTGCAGCTGGGCACGTTCACCGGCACCGCGGCATCCGGATATTCCGGATCGCTCGCCATCGGCGTCGACACCACCACGGATGCGACTCTCTCCCAGCCGCCCGGCGCTGACGGTGGCCGCGGTCCCCGCCCCTGAACACCGCGATCCGACTCGTTCCCTTGTCCACAGCTTGATTTCGAATTCCCTCCCGTCCACTCCTCGGGGGATGCTGCGAAGAGGGCGAAGTTCCGGCATGGTCGACCGCGAGAACGAGGCGGCAATTCCGCACGCGCGCGGCGAGAGGCATCCGCCGGCGCCGGGATCAGGTCCTCGGAAGGGCGGTGACGCGCTCGGCGACGCCTTGGTAGTGCGCCACCCACCCGTCGGAGGCGTACTCAACGAGCAGCGACGACGAGGCGTCGCCGTACCGGATCAGGCGACTGCCCTCGACAGCGTAAGACTGCACCGACGGCACGACCTCCAGTGTCGGCGGCAGGACCCACGCGGTGAGGATCCGGGTCGACCATCCGGGCTCGCGGTGGAGCATCTGAAGTCGGCGCAGGGGCAGGGAGTTGGTCATCGGCGATCCACCGAGGTCCACATCCAGGGCGTCACGCAGCTGATCAGGGTCCGCGATGCCAGGCGGCGCCGGTGGCCGAAGTTGTTCTCCGTCGAACGCGGCGAGGTCTGATGCGCCATGCGACTCAGTGGTCACGTGCCAGCGTTCTGCGACGCGGGCGAGCTCGAGGCGCCGCGACCAGTCTGCGCCCTCGGCGTGTGCTGCCAGAGCGGTGCGCTCCGCGCCCACGTGGAGCTGATAGGTCAGCGAGTAGGGGACGGGATCCAACGCGTGCTGCGACCCGCGTACGGCGAGCCGGCCCGTCTGCTCCGTGACGAATGCGATCTCGGTGCCCGGCACGTCAAGTCGTCGCCACATCAGCGTCGTGATCGAGATCGGACCGCCGCTCATCATGAGCGCGATGGTACGCGCGCAAGCGACTGAGAGGGACGGCGTGCACTGTTCGACAGCCGACAGGCGTGATTACCATCGGTCCATGGGTCGAACGGACCGCGCGTCTCTCCTCATCCACGTCGACCGGCAGCGCGTGTTCGCCGCGCTCACCGATCCCGTCGCACTCGCCGACTGGCTCCCGCCGAAGGGGATGCGCGGCAGGTTCGAGCGGTTCGACATGCGCGAAGGGGGCTCGTACCGCTTCGTGCTCACCTATGACGACGCGTCGACGTCACCCGGTAAGACGTCGGCCGACTCCGACGTGTCCGAGGTGATGATCACACGGATCGTTCACAACGAGGCTGTTCTGCAACAGGTCACCTTCGACTCGGATGATCCTGCTTTCCAGGGGACGATGCGGATGCAGTGGAGCCTGCGAAGCGTGGACGAAGGGACGATGGTCGAGTTCGAGGCGCGAGACGTGCCGGACGGTGTTCGAGCCCGAGACCATGCCGAGGGACTGACATCATCCCTGTCCAACCTCGCGGCGTATCTCGAGCCGTGATTGCACCGCCGGTCGGATCGCCTGATGTGAGGGCAGCGGCCCGGTCGCCGGTCTTCTATCGCGACGGGCGCAGTGTGTCCCAGCCATCTTCGTCGACGAGGTCAAGCGATTCCGTGCGAACGAAGACGCCGTGCGGGGTGATGGAGCCGTCCTCGCGGTGGAGGCCGCCCAGGTCCCTGGCGTTCGCCAGTCCGCTCACATCGGGCACTCGGATCACGGAGCGCGAAACCGGGTCGCGCTGCGGGCCGGCCGCTCCCCGACCAAGCGGTCGAGCTCGCGCCTCACTCGGCTGGAGCGCGCCTGGCGAGGATCGCTCCGTGGGGTCGGGGCTTTGGCTCGCGTCCCGTTCTGGTGTGGGTCTCGACGACGTCGAACCCTGCGATGTCCAATTCGTTCGCCAACGCTTCGGGCGGCCAACGGTAGGCGGCGACGACCTTGTGATCGAACGGCTCCACCACGGGTCCGATGAAGAAGCCCACCAACAGCGAGCCGCCGGGCTGAACGACTCGAGCGAACTCCTCCAGCGTGGCGCGGATCGTGCTCGGCTCGTGATGGATGAGTGAGTACCAAGCCAGGATTCCGCCCACGCTGCCGTTCTCGAACGGCAGTCGGTCGATGTTGCCGAGGTCGAAGGGCACTCCGGGGTAGGCGCCGCGAGCGTGGTCGATGAACTCAGGCACCTGGTCGATACCGCGGACGCGGTGGCCCTCTTCGGTGAGGCAGGCGGACCAGTGCCCCGGCCCGCACCCCGCGTCCACGATGGGGCCGCCGACATGAGCCGCCCACGACGTGATGAGCTGCACGTCGGAAGGGTGGGCAGACGCCGTCGAGCCCAGCGCTTGCACATACTCCGCCGCCCGATTCGAGTACGCAGCCTGGACATCCGACGACATGACGGAAGCCTAGAAGGATCCGGACCGGCTCCGACGCGCCGCCGCGCCGGTCTTCGAGCGCGCCACTCTGCGCGCAGGCGCTGCAAACCCCCGGGTGCGTGACCGCGTGAAGGCGGATGACCAGAAGCATCGGGCTCGGTGCTGGCAGCGTGCCGATGCAGAGGATCTTCTGGATCGCGTCGAGCCGGAGACCTACCGGTCCGAGCCTGGACAGCTCCGGAACGACCTGGCCGACGACTCGTCACCTCGCGATGCGTGTGGTCGCTCTCATCGTCTCGCTCGCGGTGCCGCGGCTGGGCTTGCTCCCGCCCTTCCCGCTGGTGCTCGGCCGAAGGCGGCGAGCAGGGTGTCCACGGCGATCTCTGCCGACTCGTGCGCCGGCGGAGCAGGTGACGCAGGATCGAACAGGCTGGCATCGAGCGCGTCGCCGACGAGCATCCACAGGAACTGTCGGGCGACTGCGGTCGTCTCGAATCGCCGCAGCAGCCCGCGCTCCTGCAAGGCGCCGAAATAGACCGCCAACTCCTCGATCGACGCGACCACTGCCGCGGAACGCCACGCGGCGGCGAGCGACGGATGCCTCGGCTGCTCGGCGATCAGCACACGGCGCAGCCCTATGACGACCGGGTCGCGGACCGTCTCGACGAGATCAGTCGCCGACGCAATCATTGCGGCGCGCAGCTTCGCCGCCCCGACGTCCGAGTCGAGGGGCGGACCGCCTTCCGTGCGTTGCGCGATCACCCGCTCGATGACAGCGCGGAAGAGGCTCTCCTTCGAGGAGAAGTGACGGTAGATCGTCACTTTCGATACGTTCGCCGCCGTCGCAACGTCGTCCAGGCTCGTGCCGGTGAATCCGACGCGGAGGAAGCTCTGCGTGGCGCACTCGAGGATCGCCTGCCGTTTTCGGTCTGAGACGGAGAGGGTTGCGGTGAACATGAACTCGAGAGTACACATGTACTCATGAGTACAGAAGTAGCGTGGATCGAGGCTAGCGTCGATGTCGACGGCTACCGCGTGCACGTCGCGAAGGCCGGCACCGGACCGCGGCTGGTGTGGGTCGACCCCGCACTGGGTTCGAGCGCGATGAGGCCGCTGCAGGGGGCCATCGATGTACTCACGCGCGACTTCGAGGTCGTCACCTACGACCGGCGCGGGCGCGGCCGGAACGCTCCTGGTGCGTCGTCGGTCGATCACGAAGTCGGCGATCTCGCCGCCGTCATCGATCACGTCGGCTGCGCCGCGGCGGTGGTCGGGTTCTCGTCGGGGGCAGCGGTGGCGCTACGCGCGGCACCTCGGCTGCAGCACTCGACTCTCATCCTGCTCGAGCCGGCCACGGACGAAACCCGGGACGACACCGGGTTGCGCGAACGTCTCACCGCGGCGATCGATGCAGGCGACGACGAGTCAGCTGTGCGGATGTTCTACGAAGCCACCGGTGTCCCAGACGACATCGTCCAGCAGATCGTCACGTCCGAATCCTGGCCCGCGGTGGTCCGAGGCGCCGCAACCTTGCCGACCGAGATCGACGTCGCCGTCGTGGACGACACGATGATCAGCCAAGTGCGCGCGCCAGTCCACCTCATCGTGAGCGACGGTTCACCCGACGAGATCACCGGCATGAGCGCCCGCCTCGCCGAGCGCCTGGGAGCGCCGAGCTGGAGCGAACCCGGCGGCTGGCACGGCGTCGAACCCGATGCACTGCGATCGCGGGTGCTGGCGATCCTGGGTGGCAGTACGCGCCCGTAAGCCGGTGGCTTGTAGGGGGTCGTCTGTACGTTCGTGGCATGGTCTTTGCGAATGCTGGCACACTTGGCACGCTCCCTGGTAAGCGCGACGAACTCGTTGCTCACCTGACACGAAGGAGCCGCGTTCTGTCCGAAATGGGCTGCATCGCGTACGAGGTGGGCACGAACGAGGCCGAGCCCGACACCGTGTTCGTCATCGAACTCTGGCAGGACGCTGCTGCGCACCACGCGTCGCTCGCGCTGCCGGAAGTGCTCGCGTCCATCGCAGAGGCACGCCCTCTGCTTTCCGGCGTTTTCGGTGGGTTCCAGTTCGAGGTAGCTGGCTCTCCGCTCCGCGACTGACCCCGACATCTCTGGATCCTGTCTTTGGACGGGCGGGCGCGGGCTCCTCCCTGAAGCGAAGTTCCCGGTGTCTGCGCGCGGCTCACGCCCGCCCGCGCCTGACGCTCTTGACGGGCGCAGGCGGTGGGTGCACACTGAGCCCGCGACGGTTGCTCTGGGGGGAGTGAAGCAGCCGAGGACAACTCATGCGGGCAGCGTAGCCCGCGCGCTGGCCCCGACTCGGCGCAGGCCGAGCATGCTCCACCCGCCTCCGTTTCCGCCGACCGAATCTACGGTCCAACGAAGGTGGTGCATGCATCATGCGCACGTCATCCCGGTCGAACAACCTGCGATTCCGAACTCTCCTCGTCGGTTCCGGGATCGCCGTGCTGGCCATGGCTGGCGCGTCCTGCTCATCCACCGCGGCTGGGCCTCCCGAGACCACGACCGAGCAGTATGCGTTCGAATCGTGGGACTGCGGGTATCCACTGCAGATCGAGGGTGAGGTGACGAGCCGATTCCTCACACGCCCGAATCCGCGTGGAGGGCCGATCCTTGCTCAGCAGAACGTCGACTTCTCCGAAACCTGGACCAACTCCGATGAGGAGCAGTTCACGCTCTCGGGCCGGTTCCTCGCGAAGGACATGAGCGCGACACCGCTCGGCGGGACGCTCTACGAGGTGACGGTGCAGCAATCCGGTCAGCCGTTCGTGATCTCCGTCGACGGTGAGGTGCTCGTTCGGGATCGCGGGAACCTCCGCCTCAGCTTCCGGACAGACCCGGAATCCGGCTTCTTCGAGTTCCTCGGGGCAAGCGTGAGCGGGCCGCACGCGGGCTTCGACACCGACCTGTGCAAGCTCGTCGCGCCGATCGTCGGAAGCGATTCGGCCGACCGCCACACGCCTCGGCCCCTCGGGACGACCGCCGCCGGCATGGGCTACTACGAGTACCTGCCTCCGTCCTACGGCAAGGGCGGGAGTCCTCTGCTGGTCGTGGCCAACGGATACGGCGAGAACGGCGACGGCTCGGCCGAGCGCCTGGATTGGCTGCTGTTCACCGGCATCCCGAGGTTCATCGACGTGGGTGGCTGGCCCGTCGACCGGCCGTTCGTGGTGCTGTCGACCCAGCACATCGAAGCGCCGCCGGGGCTGTCGACCTCGTGCGAGGACGGCGTGTGGTTCGGGTCGTGCTGGATGCAGGCCCAGCACGACCAGGGCCACCCGCCGCAGTCGCCCTGCACCACGCCCGACGAGTTGCATGCCTTCATTGACTACGCCGTCGCGAACTACGACATCGACCCCGCCCGCGTGTACGTGACCGGCTTGTCGTGCGGCGCGTTCGGTACGTGGGAGTACCTGGGTGAGTATGGCGATGAACAGGTCGCGGCGGCGGTGCCGATCGCGGGCGACGGCCGGCCGATGTGGGGAAGCATCGGCTGCGGTCTCAGCGAAGTGCCGGTGTGGGGCATCCACGGCGATGAGGATGTCGAGGTGAGCCCGTGGGGCACCATCGACACGATCGAGGCGCTCCGCACATGCCCCGGCGTGACAGAGGAGACCGCGAAGCTTTCCGTCTACGAAGGCGTCGACCACAACGCGTGGGACCCTGCCTACAGCGGCGCCGGCGGAGACGACATCTATTCGTGGATGCTCAGCTACACGCGGCCGTGAGGGCCCTCGACGCACGATCAGCAGAATGCTCGGGCAGCCCTCAGAATGGCGCGCACCGCGCTGACCGGATCGAAGCATGCGCGAGATTCTCGCGTCGACCGGAACTTCCTCGCCCGCGCCGTGCCCACATCTGAGGCGGATCGACGCAGATCCGCAAGGAATGAAACGGCCCGAGGACGCCTCAGAACGACGTCGGATGAATCGTCGGCGGAATCTTGTCTGCGGGGAAGTCCTTGAGGTTCTCAGTGACGATCGCGCCGGCTCCTGCAATGACGGCCGCGGCGACCACGTGCTCGTCGTCCTGATCGGGAAGACCGAACGTGCCCTCCAGCGGTTCCCACCCTTCGACCTCCGCATCGGCGAACTCGCGCCGCATCGCTGCAATGAGGGTCGCTGCGCGGCCTGCATCCTCCGCTACGGGGATTCCCCGTTTCACGAGCTTGGCTTCCTCGTGATACTCGAGCTCTTCCAGGATCGCCGAGCTCCAGGTCGGTCGATACGCGCCCTCGACCGCGAGGGAAAGGAGGAAGTCACGTTGCAGGCTCGGCCACAGCACGCTGGTGTCGAGGGTCGCCGTGAACACGACCCCGATCCTGTCAGGCTGCGGAGCTAGAGGCGGGCAGCCCGCCTCGACGCGACCGCCTTCCTCGCCGCTTTGAGGTCCTCGAGCGTCTGTTCGACGTTGTCTTCGTCGACAGCGTCACGCGTGGCAGCGAGCATGTCGTACTGACGCTCACGACGGCGCTCCCGATACTCGAGCAGATCTGCAAGGAGAACACGGCGATGCGTTCCGGCCCTCTCGAAGGGGATCTCGCCCTCGTCGAGGAGCTTTACAACGGTCGGGCGGCTTACGTTTAGGAGATCCGCTGCTTGCTGAGTGGTCAGCCGCGTCGTCTGCGGTACAACCGATACGGCTAGCCCGCTTTGCATCGCATCAACAATCTTGCGGAGTGCAAGGTAGACCTCTTCCGGGAGTTCTACCTGATCGCCTGGACGCGCTCCCGCAAGGAAGTACCTTGGCTCGGGAAGAGCTCTACCGGCAGCCTCATGGGCGGTGAGGAAGTCCAGAACAGGGGCAAGCTCGTAGCCCTTGCTGGGAAGGTACGTCTCTTCAACGACTGCAGCGCGAGACACGGGAATCACCTCAATACAGGTAAACGCAGGGGATTGCGTTTGTTGCGATTACGGTAGCACATATCCCCGACAGATCGCTGGGCTAGCAGCTCGACTGCCCGGTCAAGACACTCCGAGTCGCGCGAGCGCGTAGCTCCACGGGATGCGCTCCTGCTCGAGGCGAATGTTCCCCTCCGCGCTCAGCGACTGAAGAGTCGCGCGCTCACCGGGCGCGAGCAGCTCGAGCACGCCGACATTCGGTTCTGGATCGGTCCCCCACAGATCCCGGTGGTCGAAAAGAGTCCCGGAATCCGCGCCGCAAGGCTCGCAAGCCGAGACTCGGTCACACTAGAACGCGGGGCGGCGCGACCCTGCAGGAAGCGGATCCCGGCGATCGCGTCCGGGGAAAGCTCGAGCGTCTCACCCCGCGCTTCCGATGACGGCCGACGCACCAGGAAGCCGGCCGAGCGCCACTCCCCGCAGTACCCCTTCGCAGTCAACGGCAGGATCAGCCCCTGTGCGCGGAGCCGCTCGAGGTCGGCATCGATCCGCTCGTACAGCTCCTCAGCGTCGACTCGGCGCTCGTCTCCGCCCAGGTGGGTGCCGAGAAGACCGGCGACCACGGGTGCGCTGTCGGCGCGAAGCAGCTTCCACGCCGCATCGCGCTCCGCAAGCTGGGCGAGCTCGAGGACCTGGGCGACGGCGGGCACGCGTCCATTCTGAAGGAACACACCGACATCCGTTGACGCGACGACAGCCGCGGATAGTTCGGACGGAGTCACCCGATCAGGTAGACCATTCCACGGCCGTCCGCTGCGAGCGTCTCGACGAACGTCTGCGCCCGCCTGAGGTAGTCAAGGACGTAGCGAAGCTCGTCGTCGTCGTCGGCTCCGTGCCTGCTGCGCCAAGTGCGCGCCCACGTTCGCACCTGGTCCTCGTCGATCGCACAGAGGTCGTCCCGAATCGCCGGCACCTCCACCGGGAGGATCGTCCTCACCCACGGGTCCCACCCGAGCCCGTGCATCGTTACGCTCCCCTCGAACATCCGGTAGCAGGAGCCTGCGTCGGGAACATCGGTCGTCGGACACGTGAGGGACTGCAGGGCGGACCATGCCTTGTCGAGATAGAGCATGTCGCGCTTCGGCGAGACCTGCTCGAACGTCGCGACACTCACGCTTGCGTGCGGTTCCAGGCCCCACGCGTCAGCAAGCGGGTCACTGGAGAGGATGCTGTGCGGGTCATCGACCGCCTGCTCAGCGAGGTCGGCGTCGAAGGCGTATGCGTAGTAGCGGATTCCCATGCGGCCAGCATCTCGACGAGGACGTCGCTCTGATGGCGGCATCCGACGAACTGGGGACAGCCTGCCCGAATCCGCCGCTGTGGAGGACGGGGGGCCTTCGCATGGCCCGTGGAGACCGAGGGATTCGCGCACGCGGTCTCGCAGGCAGCGGCACTGAACCTTCGACCGGTCCGGCCGCAACCGAGCAGGTTGATGAACAAGAGCGCCCGATCGAGTTCAGATCGCCCAGCGTGAGACGCTTGGCAAAACGTGGCAGAAGTGGCGGATTCCGTGGCAGAAGCAGAATAGAGAACCTCTGACCGGGGTTTTTTCGGCGGAGACGGAGGGATTTGAATCTCGCCTCGGGGGATCCGCGCCGATCCTTGCCGCGCCGTCTGAGTCGGTACTCCGCGGAAATCCGCGAATTACGCTCACGCCATTTCAGTTCTCGTGCCTGGTCGATCCTGGCGAATCTCGCTGGACCGTGGGCACCAGGTGGGCACGCACGGACGCCACCTCTAGCACTTCACGGCTGACGTGATGCGCCTCGGCACTGTCTAGATTGCCGCGAAACTGACCGCGTCGAAAGGCCCAGCACCGCATCCGGGACGCGCAACTCTCCAACGCCTCGTCGAGGTACACCGTGGACCGGATTAGAAGCCCGCCAGTAATCGTGAGAACGGAGCGCCAGTTCGCCACGGCGCCGCCCCGGCACCCGACGGATCCCTCAGCGGGCGAGGAACGACGGCGGGACATCGAGCGTGCGTTAAGACTCGGTCCCGCGGTGTCGGCGGCGCTTGAACTCTGAACGTTTTCGGCGCTCGAATACTGAACGGTTGCGGGCAGTCTAGCCAGGGGTTTCGTCGGTGGTGATGCGGATGCTGGGGAGGCTGTCGATACCCCTGCCGCGGAGTCGATAGCTGGCGCCTTTGAGTGTGAGGACGTCGGCGTGGTGGACGATCCGGTCGATCATTGCGGCGGCGACGGCCTGGTCGCCGAAGACCCCGCCCCAGCCGGAGAACGGCAGGTTCGAGGTGAGGATCAGCGACACGTGCTCGTAGCGGGATGAGACGAGTTGAAAGAACAAGTTCGCGGCGTCTTGCTCGAATGGCAGGTAGCCGACCTCGTCGACGATGATCAGCCCGTAACGGCGCAGCCGGGTGAGCTCGCGGGGCAGGTTCCCTTGCCGGTGCGCGTCGGTGAGCCGGGTGACCCAGTCCGTCGCGGTCGCGAACAGCACCCGGTGCCCATGCCGGGCGGCGACGATCCCCAATGCGACCGCCAAGTGCGTCTTCCCTGTTCCGGGTGGGCCGAGCAGCACCACGTTCTGCGCCTCGAGGAGGAACCCGCCGGAGGCCAACGCGGCGACCTGCTGGCGGGCGGAGGGCTGCGCGTCCCAGTCGAAGTCCTCTAACGTCTTCCGCGCCGGGAACCCAGCCGCCTTGATCCGCAGCTCCGCGCCGGAGGCATTGCGGGCGGAGACTTCGCGTTCGAGCACGGCGGCGAGGTAATCCTCGAACGACCAGCCCGCATCCCGAGCCTGGTCCGCCATCCGGGCGGCGGCCTCGGTGATCCGAGGTGCCTTCAACGCGCCGGCGAGGTAAGTGATCTGCTTCACCGACTCGGTGGCGCTCTTGGCGGCAGCCATCAGCTGAGCCCGCCATCGATGAGTCCGAACGCGCGGTCGTAGTCCGCGAGGTCCCGGGCGAGGTCGTCGCTGGCAGCAGCAGCGGCGCGGGGCTGCTGGAACTGGCGGCGCAACCCGGCGGCCGCGTCGACATGCGCAGGATCGGTGACCACCCGACCGCGCGCCCAGAGCCGCGGATGGTCCGCGATGACCCGGCCCTCCAAACGCACCCGCACCCGGTGCAGGTCCGCGGTGACGTCCACGACCCGGCCAATCGCGCGCGGGTCGACGGAGTAGTCGTTGGTGTCGATGCGGACGTAGTAGTCCCGACCCAACCGGATCCGGTTGCGCCACCCCAGATGCAACGGAATCGGCGGCAACGGCAGCATCGCCGCCAGATCCGCCGCGAGCCGGTCCACCGGTGAGGCGCCGAGAGTGCGCACGATCCGTCGGTTGGCGAAGGCCAGCCAGTCGGTGAACTGCTCGTTGAAGTCCGCCGCCGAGGTGAACGAGCGGCCCGGCATGAACGAGGTCTCGAACCAGCCATTGCGCCGCTCCACCACCCCCTTCGATTCCGGATCCCGGGGCGGCAACAGCACCAGCTTCGTCGCGAGAGTTCCCATGAACGCGTCGACACCGTCGGCGTGACGCTTGCCTCGGCCGATGCCGGGCTCGTTGTCCCAGAGCAGCCGGCGCGGGACCCGCCCGAGTTGCTCGATCAGCTCCCACATGCCCAGCAGCAAGTCCTCGGTCTTGCGGGTCGGGATCATCCGCCCGGCCGCGAACCTCGAGTGCGCCGGGGTGATCACCAGCACCGGCAGCAGCTTCGCCGTCCCGTCCTCGAGCGGGATCTTTCGTGGCGGGAACCACAGGTCGCACTGCGCCGCATCACCCGGCTCCCACACCAGCCGGTCCGCCGGATCGATCCGCTGCTGCTCCGGCCGCAGCCGGTTCACGTTGTCTCGGAACCAGCGGATCGACCCGGTCCAGCCGACCCGCTCGGCCAGCACCGTCGCCGGCATATCCGGCGTCTCCGCCAGCAGCTCACGCACCCGCGGCTCGAACGGGGTGAACGACGTCGGCGTCGCTTTTCGCTCGTAGTGAGGCGGTGCGTCGGAGTTCACCGCCTTGATCACCGTCGTCCGCGAGATCCCCAAACGCTCGGCGATCCGCGCCTTCGGCTCACCCTCCGCGGCCAGCCGCCTGATGAGCGCCCAATCCTCCAAAGTGATCACTCTCCAATCGTTGAGTGTTCACTTTTCGCGCGCCGTTACTGACCAGTTTTCGAGCGCCGTCGACACCGCGGAGTTGCAGACGTCAGGGTGAGTGCCACGAACCGCGTCACTCGCGAGACCATCCGCGAGCGCTTCCACCACCGGCTCCGTTGCGACCCGCGGTCAGTGAGCACTTTGGGAGCCGCCAGGTCAAGTGGTGAGAAGCGCTCTGCACGTGACTATCCCGCTAGCCTCTGCTCATGGGGATGGCTGAGGAGGCCCGCCAAGCGATCAGCGCGAGGGCGGCCGCGCGGCAGAAGTTCGACCAAGCGAGGGCGAAGAGTCGCGAACGCTGGCTCGTTGACGTCGACTTGTGTGCTGCCGAGTTCGCTCAGGCCGCGCCGGACCTTGGCGTGAAACCAGACGCTGGAGGGTTCCTGCGCCAGCCGAGATGGGTCTTGTGGGTCGATGTCGAGCAGCCCGATGGCGACAGCTACCGCGCGATTACGCAAATCTCGGTACACAGCTCGGGTGCTTGGAATTTCATCGGCAGCTTTGACCTGTCCGACTACCCGAAGGATGGATACTCACCCACCCTGGCTGACTACGCGTCCATCCGGAAGCGGTTCGTCGAGCGGCTGCACCGCCGATAGGCATCCCTAAGCGGGCGACGAGCGGAAGCCGTCCCGCTCTCGAGCATTCGAACCAATCGCGGCCCGATGCCGGGCCAGACCGCTCGAGGGGTTGCGGCGGTGAGTCCTTGAGCCCAGGGCGGGCGTAGGACGCATGGGGCACCATGGGCGGGCAATTGCCTCAATGACGATCCCCAACGCGGACACCGCGCGAATCGCGCAGTCCATCGATAAGGTCGACTTCCGCCTTCGGACTGGATCGAGAAGACTTGGCGAATCTGAACCTGAACAAGAAGCCGCTGCCACCGGCGCCAGGGTGGGGCGTTCCGCGTCGGTCGTGGTTCTGGCCAGCTTTGTATCTCACACTGATCCCGCTTGGGATCATCTTCGCGCTGATCTACTCGTTCGACGGTGCGGTCAGCGCGAGCATATTCGGCGTGCTGACGGGCGCCGGGTGGGTCCTCGTGTGGGTCGTCGCGGTCCACGTTGCGCTCGATCCGATCGGCCGCCCGCGCCGCCGGCCACCGATACGGCTGCCGCGTGAAGAGGAGCCGAAGAAGCCGCGCACCCGACGCGCGCGTTAGCGGTGTCGGCCCCACCAGCTCAGCCACTTGCGGCGCTGGCGGCGCTGATCTTCAGGGCGGCGACGATCGAGCAGATCCTCCACCGCGATTGACTGCGTAGCGCGATCCTCAAACGGGTAGCGAACGGAAGCGGGACGCTCGTCGCGCAATCGTCGCGACTATGCCGGACAGTCGCGTCACGTCCACTTCCGGACATGTATCGAGTCAGCGATCTCGGTCATTGCCACCCCGTCGTGCGGCTGCGTCTCGCTTACGGGCGCCTGTCGCTGCGCACGCGCAGGGGCATACACTCGCGCCATGCGCTTCAACGGGCTGATTCTGATCGGGGTGGCCCTGTTGCTCACGGGATGCGCGAGCGACACCGGCGCTACCGCGGGAACACCCACCCCCACACGCACACCCACACCCACCGCCGCGCAGGCGAGCGCGTTGCAGCTCTGCGAGGTAGCGAGCGAACGGTTGCTGGACTATCCCGACTACGTACTCGCCATCTCGGAGGGAAAGTTCGACGACGCTGTGCACGACGAATACAACGCCTGGGCGGGAGAGGTCGAGAACGCGGCTCCCGCCGATGCGAAAGCGATCGTGGGGAAGTTTCTAGATCCCATTCGCCAGGTACAGGCAGTCGTCGAAAATGGCGGTGGCAGCCTGAGCTTCACGACCGACGACTTCAAGTCCGGCAACCTCGAACTACTTCAATACTGCGTTGACGCGGGCTACAAGATGAGCGACTAGAACATCCACCGCGTCGGCCGGAGTGCACCCGGAAACTGCCATCTCGGGAGCGGTTCAACTCCCAGTCGCGACGGGGGTAGCAGAAGTCGCATCTGCAGACGAATCCTCGCCCACACCTTTCCATGACCTCAGAGACAGAGGCGGCACCAGTGGAGATGCCGCCTCTGCTCTGGTGAATGTCTACTGCGGTGTGATGCTCCAATTGCCTGTCGATGTGACCTCGACGAAGGCGGGGCCGACCATGGGGACCGTGCCGGAGTAGGCCCCGATCTCGTTCACGATCAGTGGCGAGAAATTGCCCTCACCGTAGGCGTACACGACGAAGTTGCTGCTGCCGTCGTTGGTGATCGCGGCGACATCAAACTCGTCGGTCATCAAGATCACGTCGTCGCCCGCACCGCTTGCGGCCCCGGCAACCGACTTGGCCAAACTGAGGTCTTCGACGACGAGCTGCCACGGCCCGGACGCCGTGATGGTGAAGCGGGTGACCACCGATCCATCGTTCACGTTGATCAGGCGCTTTCCGGTGTAAGACCCAATGGTGTTCACGAGCAGGGACTCTCGCCCGTTCGTCTCGAGCACCGTGTTGCTCTCACACGGGTTGCAGTTGAACCAGACGGTCGCCGGTGCGGCGATGTTCGCGTCGATCACCATGTCGCCGGTACCCGACCACTCCTGCCGCTCCACAGCCGTTGCCGCAGGCGGCTCGGGCTCTTCCGACTCCACCGGCTCAGGTTCCGCCGACGGCTCTGCTGCTGGCTCGGAGACCGAGGGCGCCGACTCGGGGTCGTCGTCCGCGCTGCTCGCGCCGTTGATCGAAGCGATGATGACGATGAGGATGATCAGCGCCGCCAAGCCGATCAGCACCCATGCCCACCATCGCAATCCCGTCTTTCTTGGCGGAGGCTCTGCGATCGCAGTCGCGACTGGCGCGGCCGACTGTTCCGCCTGTTGGTCGGGTGTCGGCGCCGCTGCCGGCTCCGGCGTTGGCGGACGCTCAGGGCTGGATGACACCACCGGAGCAGTTTCCGGTGTCAAGTCTGTCCACCGCGTTCCGTCCCAATACCGCTGTTCCCCGTTCGCGTGTGGCGCTGGGTACCAGCCTGCGGGCGTGGGAGGAGGAGTGTCGGTCATATGAGCCCCCAAGCTCTAATGGGTCCGAGCTGCCAGCGTCTTTGCGGCAGATACGCGTCAGGTTAGCGGAGAGTTGCACGCAATATAAGGGCCGGTCGCGCAGGAAAAGAAGCGCCGAATCAAGCAAAGGCATGCCTGGCGCCCGCGCGACCCAAGACAGGATCCGTATGCGGGCAATGCGCGGAAGAGGAGCCTGGCGGGCGGCTCACTGCAGCCGAGCCGTGCGGCTTCGGCTTCGCTCCTGCGGGGGTGTGACTAGATCAGGTTCGCGTAGATGATGGCTCCGCCGACTAGTCCGACGATGAGGAGTCCGAGACTTGACCACACGATGATGCGCGTCCAGTCGATGTAGCGACGTGATCGGGTGCCCGCGCCGAACCCGGCCGCGTCGGTCCAAGCGACGAACTCATCGAATCGCATCGTCACCCGTGGGGGTGGTGCCGACGAGGTGGATTGTGGCGGGGTTCCGGTCCGGGGTGCGTGCGGCCGAGCCTCCGGCTCAGACTCAGCCGGTTGCTTCGGGCCGCCCGGTGATGGGGCGGTCGGATGAGGTTTTCGGAGTGGGTCGCTGGTGTAGCGGACGAGTATGTCGCGGGCTTCCCGCGCGCTGTTAAACTCGCGTCCGAGGCGGGCGCGATCGTCATGGTCAGCGTTCGGGTGCAGATCGGGGTGGAGCGCTCGCGCGCGTCGGCGGAACGCGTCGCGGATCTCGTCCACTGTGGCGGCTGGGGTGACGCCGAGGTGGGCGCGTGCTTCGTCGAGCGTCATGCCAGCGCCGTCAGATAACGCTGGTACTCACGGGTGAGGCGCTCCTGCCTGCCGCGCTGCGCGACGGCCGCGAACTGCGCGAGCAGCTTGGTTGTGAGCCGCGCCTTGAGGGACTCGTGAAGGATCAGCAGGGTGATCGATGCCAACGCGGCCGAGATGCGGACCACCGCGAGAAGCGGCGAGGGCCCGATGATCGCGGCACCGATCAGCGTGGCAAGGAATACGAGCGCGAGCCAGTTCGAGAGGCGCCCCCAGATGGCGACCGACCGATAGTACGCACCGGTGGTCTGCCACCAGAGTTTGTTCGGTGTCCAGAACTCCCAGCCCTCGGGCGCGGCCGGGGTGCTCGGCGTCGGCAACCAGTCCACGGGTGGCAGCCAAAACGCGTTGTCACGCACCCACTTGTCGGTCGGCGTGGCCCAGCCCCTGGGCACGCGGAAGTCAGCGGGCACCCCAGCCACACGAATTCGTGACTATGTCAAGTTGATTTGGCCCCGGCTGACGGCTTGATCTGGCCCCGGGGTGGGGCGCGTCGGGCGTTGTCGCGGGTAGGGACGGCGGGTGTCTAGGGTCCTTGCGCGTCGCCAAGCACCGGAGCGCCCGGTGATGGTCGGAGTGTCAGTGGCGTTTCTAGCTGCGGCGGGTGATGTCGTCGAGTGCCCAGGTGCCGTCGAAGGCGGCTGCGGTGGGTCCGTAGATTCGGAAGTAGACGAACCATCCCCGGTCGGGCAAGGTCTGCACCCATGTGGCATTGTCGTCGTCGGGTTGCTGCGGGCCGAAGTCGATATCGACGTGGTTCCCGTCGAGTTTCCCGTTCAGTTCGAACAGTGATCTGACGGCGGCTGCGTCCTGTGCGGTGCTGATTTGCGAGCGGGTCTCGGCGTCGTAGACGGTGAGGGACCAGAACAGACCTGCGGGCACGGGCAGGGGCACGCGGAGTCGGTAGGAGCTGCTCCCGTCGAGGTAGTCGCCGGTGTTGTCCCGGGCGGTGAACCAGTAGAGCGATCCTGCGCCGGGCTGGCGGCGGAACATGACGGGTGACGAGGCGATGGCCTGGTAGAACCAGGTTTCTCTTGCGTCGACGTCGGGTCGGCCGTCGATCTCGAAGGTGGCGTTCTCGGGGCGGAGGGTGACCCATTCCCAGTGCCGGTCGGGCCAGACCACCCGGTCGGGTCTGCGGTCCGCGAGGGACTGCACGCGCAGTTGGGCGTCAGCATCCTGGGCTGCTTCGGCGAGGATGCCCTGAAGGCGTTCGTCGGGGGCGAAGGGGAGGTCTGCGCGGATGCCGAGCACGGCGAGTTCGCCGATGTAGGAGCGGTCCTCGGGGTGGATGGGTTCGCTGCGGATGTAGTCGTGCAGGATCCGCCAATACTCGAGCGTGCCCTGCACGTTTAAAGGGGTGGTGTCCTGGGGGCGGCCGGTCAGATCCACCCAGGTCGGCGGCGTCCAGTGATCGTCTTCTTGGAGGGGGTGGACCTGAACGGACCTGAGGAGTGCGATCGCGGCGCCGACGTCCCCGCCCTGGGGGATGGCGCGCAGGCCGACGACGACCCGGTTGCCGAGGGTGGTGTGGGGGAAGCTCTCATCGGGAAGCTCACCATCGTGACCGGCGGGTCCGACGAAGATGTGCTGCCCGCCGTGTCCGGCGTCGGGGCCGGGAATGCCCAGGTCGGAGATCCAGCTCTGGTCGACGTTTAACGCTGCTCCCACGATCGGCCCGGGTGGGAGGGTGACCACCAGGGGTCCCGCGGTCAGATCGAGCAGGATCGGCGCGTAGGGGGTGTCGGAGTTCAAGGTGAACCCGATCTGCCCCGGCCGGGTGTCCATCGTCCCGAAGGAACGGTTCGGGATGACTCCGACTGCTTCAGTGCCGGCCAGGATCGTCATTCCGGATACGGCGGGGAAGAAGTGCTTGTAGCAGGTCACCGCACGTGCGTAGTCGGCCGCGTTGTACGCGGCGGTGATCGTGGCCGCCGTAGGGAAGCCGCCGGTGAACTCGTAGGGGGTCTCGACCGTCACGGGGCTCTCCTTCATCCGAACGCGCGCAGTGGTTCCAATGCTGCCTCCACCCTGTCACCTCCGCTGCTGCTCGCGACAGAGGCAACGCTTATCTGACTCTCGCAAGGTAAAGACGTTCAGCAAACGAGGTCTCAGGAGGCCGCAGTGTGTTGCCGTGTGTGGGCGAGGCGGTAGGAGTCGGTGCCTGTTTCGATGATGTTGCCGCCGAAGGTGAGCCGGTCAACGATCGCCGCGCAAAGCCGCGGGTCGGTGAACGTCTTCGTCCACCCCGAGAACGACTCATTAGACGCGATCGCGACAGAGTTTTTCTCCTCCCGCTCGGTGAGGACTTGGAACAGCAGTTCGGCGCCTCGGCGGTCCAGTTCCATGTAGCCGAGCTCGTCGATCAGGAGCAGGTCGACGCGGCCGTATCGGGCGATGGTCCGCGCGAGTGTTTTGTCGTCGGCGGCTTCGACGAGTTCGTTTACGAGGCGGGTGGCGAGGGTGTATTTCACGCGGAACCCTTTCTCCGCCGCCGCGGTGCCCAACCCGATCAGCAGGTGTGACTTGCCGGTGCCGGAGTCGCCGATCAGGCAGAGGGGTTGTCCGCGGCGGACCCAGTCGCCGGTGGCGAGCGTGTTGATGGTGGCCGGGTTGATGTTGGGGTTCGCGTCGAAATCGAAATCCCCCAACCACTTGTCGCGAGGGAACCCGGCGGCTTTCACCCGCCGTATGGAGGAGCGCCGATCCCGGTCATCGCATTCCGCGAGGAGCAGCTCCGCGAGCAGCCCGTGGTAGCTGAGCTGCTCTTTCTGCGCGATTCCGACCGCGTCGTCCACGACCGCCCGGATCGTGGGGAGCCGCAACCGCCGGCACGCCTGGTCGATAGCGACCATCGCGGCTTCCTCCGTCAACCCGCGTCGGCGATGAAACGTGGGAACAGGGGCGGCAGAAGTCACGGTCATGACGCGGTTTCCTTCCAAGACGCAGACAGCGCAGGATCAACAACGGGTCGGTGCAGGGTGAGCAGGTCGTCATACCCGGCGACCGAGGGTGCCGGGCGCGTATCAACGGGAAGGCCCGCGATCACCGCGGCCGGATCCAGCAACCGGCGTTGGGTCAGGCTGACAACACGGTGCTCGACGAGCGGCGGCTGTGTGGGGAGATGACGGCCCGAACTGGCCCCGCCTAGGGCAGCTGCGTGTCGGCGTGCTTCGACCGCGACGACGTCCGCCGTCACCGCCCCAATCCTCACCGCCGCGACCAGCCCGGCGATCACGTCGTCGGCGGGCATCGACCGGTGCAGCAGCAGCACGTCGATCAGCTGCCGGGTGCCGGCCGCATCGCCGTTCACTCTTCTTGTCGCCGCCCAGAACGCCTCATGCGCCGAGGTGAACACCCCCGCGGTGCGCGCGCGGGCCAGGGCGGTCGACCCGGGCAGGGCGCCCGGTTTGATCTGCAGCACCTCGAGGTAGTGATCCAGGTCGATGCTGTCCGCTCCACGTGCGACCACCCGAGGATGGTGTGCGATTACCGTGCGACCGTCGTAGACAACCAGTTCCGACGCACGCAACGAGACTCGAACCTGCCGGCCGATGAACCTGGACGGGACCGAATACTTCGCCATCCTCACCGTGATCAACAAAGACCGGTCAACCCGCGGTGAGAGCGGCAGACCGGGGTCGAAGTCATCGACCGGCAACCCCGCGAGAGCGTCACGGTCGAGGGCGTAGTCAGCGGCGACGGTCCGGATCCGAGAACCGATCCGACGGTCCTCATCGGCCTGATCCCAGCCGATCACCTTCTCGTTGAGCTCGGCCAGGGAGTCGACCACCGGCATCGGGGAGAGCCAGGTCCGCCGGAACCGGCCCACGTCGCCCTCGATGCCGCCCTTTTCATGCGCGCCCTTGATCCCTGGCTGGCAGTAGAACGAGTCAAACCCATAGTGAGAACGAAACAGCACCCACCGGTCGTTCTCCACCCGCGCCCGACCCTGCCCATAAAGAACGGACTGGACCGCGGCGGTCAGGTTGTCGTATTTGATCTGCCCCGTCGGGATCCCCCCGATGGTGTGGAACGCGGCGATGTGACCCTCGAGGAAGGCTTCCTGCGCCTGGGTGGGATAGATCCGGTGCACCGCCCTGCCCGAGAAGCAGAGCCGGAACGCGAACAAATGACACTTCGTCTTCACCCCCGCCAGGATCACCCAAACCTCACCGAAATCGACCTCCGCCTCGTAGCCGGGGACGTGTTCCTGTGGGACAAATGCTTCCACCCGCCGGCCCGCTGCGACCTCCACCGCAGACCGCCGAACCCGCACGTAATCGCGGACCGTGGAGTACGACAAATCGGCAGCCTCGTGCTCGTCAATCAGCCTTGCCAGAATCCGGCGGGCGGTGTGCCGCTGCTTTCGTGGCGCGTCCAGATCCTCGATCAGCATCCGCTCGATGTGCGGCTTAAACGGCTCCAACCGGCCCGCTGTCCGGACCGGTGTCTTCCGGGGCGGAGGTACCGCGGACTCCAACGCCGCCCGCACTGTTCGACGGTGCACGCTATGTCGACGAGCGAGCTCCCGGACCGATAACCCCTCAACACGCGCATCCCTGCGGATACTCGCAAACAGATCCACCCTGGACACCATCCCGGCCCTCCCCGTCGACAACCTGCCAGACGAGAACCACGATGAAGTGGGGCCAAATCAAACCGTCACAACCACCCCGGCAAGTCGCAAGCGGGGCCAAACCAAGCCGTCACAACGGGGCCACTTCAACCTGTCACAAACAAATTCGCGGCCCTCGTCCGGTCAACGGTGTCGTCCTCCCAGGAAACGGGACATCGTCGACGCCAGACTAGCGTCACCGGGAAATCGCGATGCGAACGCGCGATCACGCCCCTGACATGCTGTGTTTGTGGCTCAGCAGAACGACCTCGTCGCCGTCCTCGTCGACGCAAACAACGTCTCTCCCGCACGCATCGGCGCCGTGATGACGGAGATCGCGCAATACGGCACAGCATCCGTGAAGCGGGCTTCGCTCTGGCTCTCAGAGGAGGCATTGATGGCGAGGCGGGCGCAAGGTTGATGGCAGACCCTAGTATCACTCCCGGCGTGCGGAAGGATGGCCACGTGAGCCAGCCGCGCCCCGTCGATCCCGAAGAGACCGCCATCGCGCTGTGGACGAGGTGTCAAGAGTGGCAAAGCATTGCGGCTCGCATCCAGAAACTCGCGGACGACGACTTCACCGTTGGCTCACGTGGGCACGGCGACAACGAGGCGGTGAAGGTCGTCGATTCGCCGCCAGCTGTCTCTCGGTACCTTCGGGAGCGTGCCTGGAACATCGCCAGAATGCTCCGCGCGCTGCATCGAATTGTGTTCGATACTGAGCCCGGGCAATTCAATCTCGACGCGACGGTTATGTACCCGCTGATGCGCGCGGCTCTCGAGGATGCGAGCACGATCGTTTGGCTCCAGAAGCCCACGGAGCGAGACAGGCGGCTGACACGAGCGCTCCAGGCGCTTCACCAGGAGTCCGAGCATTTCGTGACGAATCAGAATCGGCTGGCACTGGCGGCCGCGGGCGTAGGCGGTGAAGCCGCCGCTAAGGGCGCGTTGCTCGAAGAACATATGGCCCGTGAAAAGCTGAGCGTCCGCGAGCACTTCAGGGCAGTCACCGAACTGCTCTCGCTGGATTATGAGGCTGTCAAAGCCCCGCTCTCGACACGAAGGCCGATCACCAGCGCATACGGTGACCAGAGCCAGGAGTTCATGACGTGGGGGATGCTCAGCGACCTCTCTCACTTCTCATACATGACACTCGCGCACCTGGCGACGTCAAAGGTGCGAGGCTCTTCCGTGCAGCTGCTTCATGTCGTGATGGCACAGTTCGTTGGGACGGTGAACGGGGCCTGCGTCGAAGCGACCGGGGCGCTCGAACAGGCCGCTCGACCACCAGGTGCCCGAGCGTGATGTCCGGCCACGGAATATCCATGGCGCAGAGGCTCGCAGCTGAGGGCCCGAAGCTGGCTTGGACTGTCACAAGTGTCTCTGGCGCGGCCTATCTGCATCCGGGCAGCGCGCGGGCTATCCGCTCAAGGCCGGCATCGAACGGTGGCGAGATGAGCGTCACCTGACTCGGCAGAGGGGGGCGCCCGAACCGTCGGCCGGTGGGCCCCGCGCGGGTTCTTGCCCCAGCGGAGTCGCGAGCAGTCGGCGCCGGATGGAGTGAGGGGATTACCGGCTGTAGGGGGCGAGACCTTCGTTACCGGCGACAACCATCGCGTCTACCAGCATTTGCCATTGGCCGAGCCGTCCGTGTTCTTCGGCGGTGCTCCTAACTTCTTTCAGCCATTCGTCCGACGTCCAGGTCTGCTTCACGGTCGCTCGGTTGTCTTGAACGCAGAGTTCGCTCATCCACGCAAGTCCGCGGACAACCTGATCGGCCATGGGCATCCGGCGAAGGATGCGGATCAACGCGTCCACGCTCTTTACGCTTCCGCGGCCGGCGGGTAACCACCCATCGATCAGGTCCGAGAAATCGTCAGCCCGAACCCAATCGATCGCCGTCCCGACAACCTCGTTGTAGAGGCCATGCGTCCACGTCAGTGGGTCCGGTAGCAACGCGGCCGCCGCCCAGTCGCCCCAGTGTCTGTCTCGGAAGGTGTTGGTGCCGCCATTTGTGTAGCCCGACGCGTGAGCCAACAGCGACGGCCACAGCTCACGAATGGTGTCAGCGCGCTCCCGGGTTTCTGCGCCGGCCGCGGCGAGACCGTGAAGGAAGTTGGTCATCAGACCGGCGTCAACACGAAGCGTGTCGAGGTAGTCAAGAACCGCACTTGAATCGGTTACTGCGGACGCAGCGTCGAGCAGGGCTCGCGCGGCGATCAGGGTGTGACTGCCCCGGTCGTCGGCGGTCCAGCCCTTTTCTTCATGAACGATCATCGCGTGCCGCTGGATATGAAGGAGCGTGCTCAGCGCACTTGAAGCCTCATTGGAACGGCAGTGCTGCCATCGAGAAGCAGCGCCGAAGCCTCGGATTGCCGGGTCGAGTGCTTCGATGCGTATGGAATCGCCCGGGATGCGCTGCAGACGGGCGATTACATCGCCCTTGATGCGCTTATGGGTGGGGCGTTGCTTCTCTTGACTCCACGGCCCGATCTCCGCGTCGCGGGCGCTCTCCAGAAGCCAGCCGACCGCTATCTCGTGGGCGCAGGGGTTGCCCAGGCACGGGGCTGCCCAGACGATGTCGCATCCTCGAGCAAGATAGAGGCGGGTTTCCGATGTTGCGCGTGACGCCATCGCCAGTCCCCCCGCGGCGACGTCCTTGTCGGTTGCCCCGACCTCGTGAAGAACTGGTCTGAGGGGGGTGGTGAGGTACGCCGGAAGACATCGTGCGACAGCGCGGTCGGCGCCTAGGTCGAAGTACTGCCCTTCGTGGCGCTGACTGTGTGCCTTCCGAAACGACAGCGCCACATCGAGCACGAGACGGGTGGCGAACTGCCCTTCATCTCCGAAGGCCTCTGGCTCGCCTTCCGCGGCGCGAGAGACGGCCGTGGCCACCACCTGTGCGGCGACGTCGATGCGGTCGCTTGGCAGCTGTTGTCCGTCCGACTCCAGCAGCTCTTTGGCCGTCCTGAGGTCAGCAGCGATCTCGGCGACGGTCGGGGATTGATAGTCGGGGTCGTGTTTCGCGGGACCCCAGTAACGATTCTGGAGTCGGAGTGATGTCTGTACCTCCTCCTGGTAGGAAGCCATCTCCCGCTGTGCCGCGATGACTTCCGGTGGCGGCACTACCTCGAGATAGTACTGATTCCCGTGCTGCGTGACCCGATAACGGGACGCATCGAGGCTGGCGGCCCAGCCTTTCGCACGCTCGTCGGTGACACCGACCCGCTCAGCGTTTCGAACTAGCGTCTCTCCGACAGCTTTGAGTGAAGTCATGCGCTCTTCCTCACCATGGGTGATGAACCAGGCGCTGACGTCTCGGGGCGACCACTGACGGCGGTCATTGTTCGGGAGGCCATCGGTGTTTGCGCGCAGTCCCGAATACTCGTTGGTGACCCGGCCAAACTCGAGTTCCCACACCGCCGGCTCGGCTAGGAAGAAGTCGAGCTCGGAACCCACCTTCTCGATATGCCGCACGAGGATCCCGTAAAGCATTCCAGGGACGGCGAGGTTCTCGCACCCCGCGAGCAGCACGTCGACTACTCTTCCGGGTGGGATCCCCTGATCGAGCCACCCTTCGGCGACCCGTTCCATTGCCAGAAGCGCGCTCATCCCCGGATAAGGGCCGACCGAGGTGCCGCGATACCAGCTCCAGACGTGGGTATCACCCACGTAGGTTCGCTCGACGCCATCAAGGTTCATGGTCACGCCACGGTCGTCCTTGTCGATCTCGCCTCGACTACGGTGCCGCGCGAGGTTCTGGAGGCGAGTGGCCGCGCCGTGATTCAGGATCTTGTTGAGCACGCGAATCGAGGTCGTGAAAGGGGCTGTTTGGAACAGCGGCCAGAACCCCCCGAAGTAGTAGGCGAACAGAGGAACCCCGAACCCTGTCCATCGGCTGTGATGGCGTCGCACGCCGTGGTCGAGGTGCCAATCCTCGGCGTCGTCGTCGATGTAGTAGGCCTCGATCAGGTCGGCCAGCAACTCAGGGTCATGCAGGGCAAGAGCCCTCGCGCTAAATGGTTCGTCGACCGCCGGAGCGAGGAACGCGGGAGCGTCAGCTGCGATCGCACGCAGGCATACCTCGACGCGTTCGTTCAGGTCCGGGCCGAGAAGGGCTAGCGACTCGACATACGCTTCGGAGGTGACGCGGTAGTCCAGTGCTCGCCGTCGGCGGCGTCGATGTTCACCGAGATAGCTGCTGGGATCGACGGCCGGGACCTGCCGCGATGGATGGAGCTCCCAGAAGGTGAGGAGTCGGTCGCGGAGTCTCGTGCGCAGAAGGTTCCCGGACGGGAGCTGCGCGAGGACCAGTGCTTGCAGCCAGCTGACCAGAAGCTGGAACGAGTCCTTCGAGACATCCCAGGGCCGCTCCTCGTCCAAGAGAACCCGGATCACCGGCGTCGCTGCGACAGCGTCGAGCCGGCCAGCGACTTGGTGGCGTTGTTGCACGACTCGCACGACGTCGGTGAGCACCAGGGTGGGGTGCTCGGTGGTGAGAGCGGCCTTGAAGCAGTCGTACGCGTGGGGAGTTTCGGTGACAGCTTCGATGGGGACGTCCGCCCATCGTGCACCGTGGCGGTCGGCGAAGCCATGGAAGTCGCGCAACGCTTCGGTAAAGACTCGGGGCGGCTGAGCGCCCGGCGCCAGGAGTTGCCCCTTTAGAGCCAGTGTGGCCGCGGACAGCGCCCATCTCGGCGCGTCTGCCGATTCAAGGGTCTCGGTGGGCGCATTGGCACGAACGAGCAGGATCGCGGTGGCGTAGCGGCGTATCTCGTCGTGTGCGAACTCGGGCCGATGTCGATACGGGCTGGCTGGGGACAGGAGATGGTCTCGGCGAAGCTGATCTACCGCGGCTGAATCGAAACCGAGTTCCGGGCGCGACTGGATGGGTAGGTTGAGTGCGGCAGCGGCGGTCGCGAGCAAGGTCCGTTCGCGCGCCTCCGAAGAGCCCGCCCCGGTACGCCCCTCTCCGCGCACGATCTTGCGCCACACAAGCTCAAGGCATTCCCATTCCCCCAGAGAGCGTTCGACCTGCAGTTCGGTTCGCGCGAGGAGATCAAGGACCACCGGCCGCCGCAGCAACGAGGACGCTGGCAGGTCGCGCAAGACATTCCGCAGCAGTGGAAAGTGGTCGGACACCTCTCGCACGTCCTCGTCGCGGAGCGGCGCCACCTCGAACGTGTCAACTTCGGATGAGTAAGCAGCGGCGAGCTGTTCCTGCACGTAGTCGACGGCGGATGCCGAGGTGACCGCGACAGCCCCGATGCCAGCGGATCGGGCGGCGTGGACAAGCTCCTGCAGGAGCCCCGAAGATCTCTCTAGCGCGGCGTCTGCAGCGTCGATGACAACGAGTCGGCGGGCTGCGGACAGCTCGCCGAGTAGGTCCTGAACGGACATGCCGAGCGCGGCGCGAAGTTCCATCCCCGTATCGGGCAAGTTGCGAAAATTGATGACGAGCGCCTCGAACTCGTCGGCGTTCGCCTCCTCTAGGTCGGCGACCGTTGACAACACCAACGCGCTCTTGCCGGCACCTGACTCGCCGACGACCAGCAGGGCACCGCCAGACGCAGCGCTCGCCTCCAGCCGCGTGGCGAGCTGGACACGACGATCGGAAAAACTCAACGTCAATGGCCTATTCGAAGAGGCGTCGTCTCCAATGGTGAGTCGCACGCTGGCGGTGGCTACTTTTCGATGTTCGGCTAGCACACCCCACGCGACGGTGCTTCGGGTGAGCGGCGAGTCCAAGACAGAATGAAGGTCGCGTCGGAGAAGGTTCCGGTCTACAGTCGCGCCGGTCGCGTCGTACCGAGTCGCCTCAACTTCGAGCCGGTCCCTGACAGCAACACCGTCGCCCCGTGGCGATGCCACAGCATCCAGAGATGTCGCGAGAGACACCCGATCTGCGTCGTCGTGACCCTGAACCCTAAATGGGAGAACGTACAATCGCGAAAGCAAGTGCCACGCACGCCGCGCGATCGAAGGGTCGGACGGTGCGGCTCCCACAGCCAGCTCGACCATGTCCAAGAACTGCGAGTAGCGACGTCTGACCGGCGCGGACCAACGTCCGTCAACGTCGAAAGACGCATGGAACGCATCCGCGTCGGCGTGCGCGCGAGCGATATCGCACACCCTCGCGAGTTGATCGCTCTGGCTCGAACGTCCGGACACCGCGACGGCGACCCGATGAGTCTCACGATCATGAGCCGCAAGCTCGGACAGCAACGATTTCACGAGGTCAACGGTGCTTGGGTGGCTTCGAACCCAGTTTGGCGTCGCCCTGCAGGCAATGGCCAACGTGCCGTCGACAGTCCCGCTCGAGTACGCGACCAGTAGATCGTCGACCGGGTGACTGGGGCCGGTTTGGAATGAGATGCGGTCGACCGATTGCTCTCCCAGTTCAGCACGTCGACTGCCCGTGAGCACACTTGCGAGATATGCGGCAGCGACCCGGTGAGCAAACGAGGTCCCCCCGCCGCCCGTCGCGTACGGGCTCGCTCCGACCTGACGCAAATTCGAATCGCCCACAGGCAAAGGTGGAACAGCGTCGCGACCGTCGACGCTCTCTGACATCCGCCTGTCCCCTTGATTCTCCGGATCCCATATCCGACGCCTAGGCTGACGACCAGGCTAGCCACCCCCGCCTGGACGCGAGCGCTACGACACCACAATCCATGTCGGTGCGGCACTGCGCCGTTCGTGCAGTTTCCGCAGGCCGGTCGTTGCGGGCGGGATGTTCAGACGATTCCCGCAGTCGTCGTCAAAATACCTAGCCGAGGAAAGACCCATTCGTAGACATCGAGGGTTTCCCCGTGATGCCACCACTGAGGCACTTGATTGACCGCGACGGATGTGCCAGCGTACCCCTCGAACAGTCGTTCCGCTGGTGACGGGCCCGACCCGACGAACGGTCCGGTTGCAAGTTCCGGGAACTGGTGGATCGTAGCGTCGATTGATGCTTGCGCCGCGCCGTCGGTGCCCCCAACGAGCCACGTGTGCGAGTGTCGACCGCTGAACTTCGAAAGTAGCCTCCAGGGCTGTGCCTGTCGCTGAAGCAGCACACTTCCGACGGTGAACGACACGATCGAGCAGGAGCCGTTGGGGTAGTTCCTTAGCCACATGTTGTCGGCACGCGCGGGATAGGACAACAGAGCGCTTTCAACTTCCGAAACGGTGCTCCGCCACTCGGCCACGTTGCTCGGCGTCGGAGTGATCTCCTCCATCGGGCCCATACCGCTCAGCGTACCCACGCCCTGCGACATAACGACTCACGGCTTGAACTCCCGCCGTAACAACTGCCGTAGCAGCCGTGTCTCGCTGACGAGCGGGAGCCGCGACCTGCGAGAGTGGGGCGGCCGTCGAACGCATGGCTGGTCCCAACTGAGCAGGGCGAGCGCCCGGATAGTTGGTCTCTCCTGCGCATTGCCGGCTAGCTGCTGTGACTAACGGTCTTGAAAGGTGCCAATGGTGGATATCTTCGCCTACAACCCCGGGCATGACGGCGCCGTCGCGCATCTGCGCGATGGCAAGCTCGTCTCGTCGATCGAGGCGGAGAAGGACTCAAATTACCGGTACTCACCGCTAGCGAGCTCCGACATGCTCGACGCGATTGCTCGCCTCGACCGGGTTCCCGAGGTAATTGCCGCGGGGGGATGGTGGCCCCGCGAAGCGCGGCCCACTGGGAGCACCCGACACGTCGGATATCGCGGTCTCGATCGGAGCGACGTCATCATGCTCCGGAGCACCTTCATGGCAACAGATGTGGACTACTTCTCTTCGTCCCACGAGAGATCCCATCTCCTCAGCGCGTATGGAATGTCGCCGGCCCCTCAAGGCGAACCATGCTACGCGCTCATCTGGGAAGGCGAGATAGGCGCGTTCTACGAGATCGACAGCGACGTGAACATCAAACTTCTGGGCAACGTGATGAATCAGCCGGGCCATCGATATGCGTCCATCTACGGCCTTGCGGACCCCACGTTCCCGAAGGATGCTCCGTTCTCACGACTTTCGGACGCCGGCAAACTCATGGCTCTGGCTTCATACTCCAAGAGGACCGACCCCACCGATGCCGAAGAAGAACTTATAAGGTTCCTCCTGGGATCCATCGATGTGCGGCTCGACAAGTACGACCAGTTGGATTCGTCGCCCCACTACGACGTCGGAGTCGAGGATGAAGAGTTCCGCAACTTCGCGGGCATCTACAGTGATCGCATCTTCGACACCTTCACCCGCTTCGCAGAAGCGAACCTTCAACGGGGGCTCCCGCTCGTAATCGCAGGTGGCTGCGGGCTCAATTGCGACTGGAACGCCAAGTGGCAAGCAACAGGACTGTTCTCCGACGTGTTCGTTCCTCCGGTCCCTAACGACTCCGGCTCAGCAATCGGCACGGCGATAGATGCGCAGTTCCACTTCACGGGCAACGCGAAGATTGAATGGGATGTCTACGCTGGGCTTCCCTTCGTGAACGATGGGGCCGTCACGGACGGGCGCTACGACGTCCTCGACGTCTCAGCGGCTGACGTCGCGGGAATGCTGAGCAGCGGACTGATCCTCGGCTGGGTGAACGGCCGATACGAAATCGGTCCAAGAGCGCTCGGCAATCGATCTATCCTCGCGGCCCCGTTCGACGACGCGACGAGGATTCGCCTCAATGAGATCAAACAGCGGGAGCAGTTCCGCCCGATCGCCCCCGTCTGCCTGGAGGATGACGCGGCGCGCTGGTTCGGTATGAATCGGCAAAGCCCGTTCATGCTCTATACCTCGCAGGCAACCACAGATGCATTGCCGGCCGTGACGCATGTCAATGGATCGGCACGCCTGCAGACCGTCAGTCAGAGTACGAACCCGGCCCTCTGTGACTTGCTAACGGCGTTCAAGGCGCGCACAGGCTTCGGTGTACTCTGCAACACTTCGCTGAACTTCAACGGCAAGGGCTTTATCAACAACCTCGTCGACTTGGACACGTACGCGTGGGACCACGGCTTGGACGGATTCATCGTGGACGGGAAGGCGTTCCTTCGACGAGACTCCGGCCCCTACATCGGCTTTCGTGAGCGGGCACACTAATGAGTTCCCCGCCCGACGCCGACCATCACGCGTCATCGCTTCAGCCGCCTCAAGGGTTTGAGGAGGACGACGGCCTCCGCTCCGAGTACATACGAGCACTGACAATCGACCAGATCTCGCGAGCAGCGATTTGTGGTGATGTTGCCCCAATAGCTGCGCCACCGACCATCCCTCGAACGCTGATGCGCTACTGGCACGACCCCTCGGCCATCCCTCCCGACGTGGTCCGGTGCCTCAAGACTTGGCTACCACTCCTCGACGAAGGCGTTGAACTTCGGTTCTTCGGGGACGACGCGGCGCGTGACTACATCGCTGAGCGGTTTGATCCGCGAGCAGTCGCCGCATTCGACCGGTGTCATCACCCCGCAATGCGTAGCGACTTCTTCAGGATGTGCTTCATCCTCATCGAAGGCGGACTCTACGTCGACGCTGATGACGTGCTTCTGGGAAACGATTGGCGCGAGATCTTTGAGGATCATCGACTGCTTGTGCAGCCGCTGGCATACGACGTGAAGCTTCACTCGATGGTCCCAATGAACGAGTTACGGAACGTCGACTTGCCGACGCGCGATCGAATCTTCTACGTGAACAACAACCCGATCGCAGCACCGCCACATCACCCCGTACTGCAGCGCGCGCTTAATCGCGCAATCGACGCGCTTCTGCGCGATGGCTCTGATCTCGAGATTCAGTCGACCACTGGGCCAGGGAACCTCACAGCCTCCCTGGCCGCGCATGCTCGGGCTCTAGCGATCTCTGGCGAGCCTACGGACTTCCACATATTGCTCGATTGGTACGCCACTGCCGAACCATTCTGGGAGCTCGATTATCGGAACGACTCCCGCAACTGGCGCAACATCCGCCCCCGCTAGACGAAAGGCTGCTCGACCCGCATGAATCTCGCAGAAGCGCTCGACCCGCTCAGAGCGGCTGCATTCCGAGTATGGCGCGCGACCGTCGCGGCAATCCCAGGCGGTCGCATCGAGGCCTTTGGGCATGAAGGAAATCGGATTGAGTCGATCCTCGTGATCAATCTGGATCGCCAACCAAAGCGATGGCGACGTATCGCCCGGGAGCTTCAACGCTTCACGACGTCCGACGGCGACAACCTCATGTCAATAGTGCGCCGTGTTGCCGCGATTGACGCGCGAGACGGCCGGGCGGTCGCGGCAACCGCGGATGTTGACCCCGTCTACCACATAGGTGATCAGCTGTTCGTCCAACCCGATGAGCGACTCGCGCAGGCATTCTCGGCCGATGAGCCAGTTCGCATGTCTCGACAGGAGGTCGCCGTCGCGAGATCACACATCGAGGCTTGGAAGGAAATCGCGACCGGACCAGACTCGCTGGTGCTGATCCTGGAAGATGACGCTTGGTTCAAGCCCAGGGCGCGAGCCTCGATCGATGGAATCTGGCGCGAGATACACCAGCGCTCGAATGTGGCCGGGAACCCAGACATCGTGTTCATATCGTACGAGGACGCCGGAGGAACTGCATCGAGGGAGGACGAGCGGAGCGGCGTATTTCGACCAGTCCGCGGCCTCTGGCATCTCTCCGGGTACGTACTCACGCAAGCGGGTGCGATGAAGCTACTGCGTTCCATGCCGGTCAAGGGCCCCGTCGATCTCTGGATGAACTACCGGCTTGCTGAGCTTGACGCCCTCGCGATGACTTCGCCGGCAATCGCTCAGCGACTCGACGGAAAGTCCGACAACGCCTACTCCGTGATGCCCTACTTGGCGCGAGCCGGGGTCGTCGACGGAGGCCATGCAATCAAGCACTCGGGCGTCCTAGGCTCCGAACGGGTTCTCGCCTGGACTCGTCGCGGCGACCACGAGAGTCTTGCAATGGCGCTGTCGATGCTGGGTCTAAGAGTTCGTGTATTCGACCAACACGAGGCGGCACTGTCACCGGCCGCCCTCTTGGGTGAGCTGCAACTCTTCGACGCCCTCGTCGACCCACCTTTGCTGCCGCCCGCGCTGACCTCCGCCATGGCCACAAAGGAAACCAAGTTCATCCTGGAGAGCCCTCACCTAGGGCCGACCACGACACTGCGCACGCGCGTCGCTCCTTCCCGGGTGGCAGTAGTTGATGCCACGAGTTCTGAGGAGAACACCTGGCAGGCACTGTGCGGCTTCCTGAAGATCGCCACCCCAGTCGAGGCATTCCCTCTCGGCGCGCCACGCTCCTTTGGACTCTTTCGCCGCAACGAGTCGACGCCTCGTGTGACGGATGGTCAGGTGCTGCGCAAGGCGGTACCGATGGACAACTCCCCGTGGGTACTCCCACCCTCCGCGCGCTGGCGACCGGCTGAACCGAGCATAGGTCCCGTAGGTTACGGCGACACGGTCTTGGTGGCCTCGTCGATGACGAGCGCATCTGAGCAGTTCCCGAGCGTGACGGGGACGTTTCCAGGCAATCTGGCGTCATTCTCACCTCACTGCATGTCATTCAGCGACGAGGGCGTGCGCGTTGTTCTCGACGAAGGAGCGGGCAATGGTCGTCGGTTAACGTCTGGCGCGTTCGCTTCATCTCGGTCCTTCACGCACGGTTGGTTTCGGGCAGAGATCCGCGCGGCGTCCGGCCCAGGCCTCATCACAGGGTTCTTTCTGCACCGCGCTTCCCCGCGTCAGGAGATCGACATCGAGATAGTTGGAGCTGATCCGACCCGCATGCTGACCAACGTCTTTTTCAACCCAGGTGAGGCGGGTATGGCGATGGAATACGGGTACCGCGGCGCGCCACACTGGATCGACCTTGGCTTCGATGCCACCCAGGACTTCCACGAATATGCCATCGGGTGGACCACCGACCGGATCGTTTGGCTGGTCGACGGTCGACCCGTGCATGAACGGGCAAGCTGGGAGCCGACACCCATCCCTCACCTCGCGATGCGGCTCCACGCGAACCTGTGGGCGCCCCGGTCTTTGGAGCTCGCCGGGCGGATCAACACCCAGGCTCTGCCAGCCTCCGCCATGTTCCGGAATATCGTTGTAACGACGATGAGGCAATCGCGCCGGATCGATGAGGACAAAGAGCTCACTGACCAACGCTCCGAAGTCGCTGACAGCGTCTGAGTTGCGACCGCGACCCGATCAGTCCGCTCCGCGGTGGGGGTCTCGTCAGGCGATGCACGTGTCATCGTCACGCAGGTGGCATTCACCGCCTAGTCACACGCGGTTGCCGGTTCTCGGGCGCTCGCAAGGCGGTGCGCGAGCGTACACGAGCGGTGCTCTTGTTCGGCGTGGCTGATTCTCAGGGGAGGCGTTGTGAATCCGTACCGCGCGCGTCCCCCTCAGCCGTTTCGAGAGAACCAGGCTGACCGGGGCAGCTGCCGATCTGGATCGGACCAAGGCTGAATAGGCAGTGCTCCTGGTATTTGATCTCCGACACGGCGTTGTCGTTCAAGATGGACGCGCGGCCGGGTGAAGGTCGCAGATACTCCCAGCCCCAGCGGCCCTCAGCGTCCGCCTGAGTCGTGCACCCGGCGCCGCAGGTATCGACCTGAGCCCGGACATCGTCGATGAAGTCGAGCAGTGATTCGCAGGTCGACTGAGCCGAGGACGTTAGCGTCGTGCCTACGCACACGCTGTTGTACATCGCGATGTGCATGTTTAGGCAGCCGTTGTAATCTTCATCGTCACCGCAGAGGACACCGCCACTCTGGGTGAGGTTCATCGCACTCCCATAACCGTCCTGTGTCGTCGCCGGGGAGGCCTGCTGCAGCACAACCTCATACGAGTAGGCGTTGTTCAGACCGGCAACCGCCAGCGCTCCGAGAAGGCTCGAAAGTACGGAGAACATGATCACCACGGTGAGTGTGGCGACGTAAACAGGAGCGGCTTCCCGAGGTCGCTTCGGGTCGATCCTGTTAGCGGCTGGACGGTTGTCGTCGTCCGCGACGATCGGGAGCGGTGCGATATGGCGGTATGCCTGCGCGGCTCGGCGCTGTAGGCCGACATCTATGCAAAGAATGACGAAGGAAAGCAATCCAACCCCGGCTGGGATCCACGAGTAACCCTCGTGGAGCGTGGCATTGGCGCCCACTCCGGCAGTCGCAGTCATCACTGCCAACACCCACCAGAAGATCCGCCATCCTCGGCTCAACGGATAGGTGACAGCCTTGCCGCACTCGGGGCACGCGAACAACCACATGCCTGCGAACGCGGACCTCCCTGTCCCCACAAACACGTGGCTGCAACGTCGGCAAACCACGCGACCTTCTGCGTCGCTCAAGTCAACTCCCCAGTCGTGCACATCCGAAGCGCTTGGCCGGCGTGCCAGATCATTGTTTCAGAAGCGTCAGCCCCGCCCGCAGTCGCGATAGGTCATCGCGCGGATGGCGGTCGTCGAGCCCCGTTGCTGCCCGCAGGCCTAGCCTGCGGTCGACTGTTGGAAGCTGCACCCCCGAGGCATCGGGGCATTTGAATGGCAGCCTGCGACGCCCGATTGTCCCACTCCCAGAGATGCGCCTAGGGCGCGCGCTAATCGGGCGGACCCGACACACCCACCACGGCTTCTACGAGGCGACCGGCAACACGATCCCCCAGTCAGTGAGAATGCCAACGCCGAACTCACCCGACGAGACCGGAGCCCGAGCCCGCACCGTGGAGACGCAAATCCAATACCCCTCCGTCTCCACTCGTGGGCAGACCGTGGGCGAAGCAACGAAAGCCACTATCCGCGAGCAGATTGCTCATCATGTGGCTTGGATAGCGCGCAGGTCTTTCAATGGGTCCACCCATGACGCCGATCTACCCTTGGATCGGGACATCTCCGCGCTCAGCGTGCCCACAGCTGAGGCAGATCGACGCAGATCCACAAGGAACGAAACGGCCCGAGGACGCCTCAGAACGACGTCGGAATCGGGGGAAAAGTTGCGGAGACGGAGGGATTTGAACCCTCGGTCCCCTTGCGAGGACTCCACCTTAGCAGGGTGGTGCACTAGGCCTGACTATGCGACGTCTCCAGGCATCCGGCCGCGAAGGCGCGGATGCACCCAGCAATCATAACCGAGACCGGAGCCGCTTCTTACACCCGCGCGGTCACACCTGCGGCCGAGCGCTCGGCGCCACCCGAGCCCTCGCTGAACCGCACCGGCACCCGAGCCCCGCGCCACCCGAGCCCTGCGGAACCACACCCGCACCGGGCATCCGGTGCGTAACCCAAGGATCCGACCCAGCGTCAGTCGGCGATCGCCACCTGGTGCCCGCCGCGGCTCTTGGCCACGTACATGGCCTGGTCGGCGCGACGGATGAGGTGGTCGACGCTGAAGATGCCCCGCCCGGCGCCGGCGCTGGCGACGCCGATGCTCGCTCCGATCGGAAGGGCCTCCGTGAGGAACCCGTAGCCCCCTTCGACCGCTCGCAGCAGCCGCTCGGCGATCTCGCCGGCGCCGTCGGCATCGGTGTCGCAGACGACGACGAACTCGTCGCCGCCGTAGCGGGCGACGACGTCGCTGTCGCGGACGCTGCCCTGCAGGCGGCGGGCGACCTCGCGCAGCACCTCGTCGCCGAGCTCGTGGCCGAGTCGGTCGTTCACAGCCTTGAAGCCGTCGAGGTCGATGAAGATCACCGAGGCGTGCGACACGTCGGCGAGGGCCGCGAGGTCGTCGAGGGCCCGTCGATTCGGGAGGTTCGTGGTTTCGTCGTGCATCGCGGCGTGCTCCAGGCGCCGCTGAAGCCGCACCGCGTCGAGCTTCTGCGCCGCCTGGCCCGCGAGGGCCTCGGCGAGCGGCGTCGCTTCGTCGTCGAACGCGCGCGGGTGCCGGAAGAAGCAGGCGAACATGCCGAGCGCGACGCCGTCCAGCCGCAGCGGAGCGGCGATCAGGGCGTCGACCCCCGCCTGCCGCATCGCGGCGGCGAGCTCGGGCGACAATGCCTCGGCCTCGGCGTCTCCGCTCACCTTGACGACGTGATCCGGCTCGCGGGCCCGGCCCGTCACTGCGATCTCGGGAAAGATCCCGTGCAGCGGATTCGTCCCGGCGGTCCGGTGCAGCAGCCCGTCGTCTCCGAAGAGGACGACGAGCGACTCCTCCGCCTGATAGGCCTGCGCGGCCGTGGCGGCGAGGATCGCGCTCAGCCGCTCCTCGTCGGTCGCCGCTGCGAACGCGATGGAGGCGTCCATGATGAGCTGCAGCCGGATCTGGGTGCGATCGGCGAGATTGTGCAGCCGGCGCAGGCGGTTGCCCGAGGCGTAGCGGTCCGAGGCATCCATCACCGTCAGCACAGCGCCGTCGCCGTCCGCCGCTCGCGCGACCAGCACCGCGCGCTCGGGGTCTCCGACGCGCGACATCATGGTCGAGACCGCACCCGTGCCTTCGAGGAAGTCCGGGACCTGGATCAGCACGTCGCAGAGCGTGCGGCCCACCGTCTCCTCGCCCGCCCACTGCCGGAACCACGCGTTGGTCTCGACGATGCGGTCGTCCGCGTCCACGCGAACGACTCCCACCGGAAGCGCGTCGATCTCCGGGCCGGTCATCGGCTTCCTCCCCCGCGTCGGGCGCGCGGTCTGCGTCCGAAAACGTATCGCAATGGAGCGCTCACGCGACAGGATCATACGCAAGACGCACAAGGGCGCTCGGCCCCGACAGGGCGGCGCTGTGGATGGCGCACAGGTCTCGCGCGCGAAGCGCGGCGGACGCCGCGCCCGCTACCCCTCCGGGCGCGTGCAGGTGGTCTGGGCCGCCGTCTGCCCCGCGATGTCGGACGGCAGCTCGACCCGTGTCTCGGGAGCGGCGGCGCTGTCCGTCGGCGCGGGGGTCTGAGCCGCCGCCGTCTGCTCGGGCGCCGGCGCCTCCTCGGTGGCGGGCGTCGCTTCGGGCTTGGTGGCCTCGCCGGTGACCTCGACGCCCAGCCCCTGGCTGGCCTCACCGGTCAGGGCCAGCGGCTGGTTCGCCTTGAGAGCGTCGAACAGCACGGTCGCGGCATCCTTCACCGGCATGACCCGGGTACCGGCGTACTCGGTCGGGTACTGGACGAAGACGATGTCCTCGTAGGGCACGTCCTTCACTGCCATGGCGATCTGGACCATGAGCGTGGGGTTGGTGAGCCCCGAGCTGAGCACGAGCTGTCCCTGCTGCACCTGGCTGATGGCGGTCGTGGCGAGATTCAGCAGCGTGGCCG
The DNA here is from genome assembly GCF_015278255.1 of Microbacterium hibisci. Classification (GTDB taxonomy): domain Bacteria; phylum Actinomycetota; class Actinomycetes; order Actinomycetales; family Microbacteriaceae; genus Microbacterium; species Microbacterium hibisci. The sequence goes on along the minus strand of NZ_JADIJC010000002.1, from coordinate 117,004 downwards.
GGTTCGCGAGCACCGCGTCGGACTGCAGCTTGCGGACCATCGACGACATGAACTGCTGCTGGTTCGAGATGCGGCCGAGGTCCGAGCCGTCGCCGATGCCGTGGCGGATCCGCAGGAACTGCAGCGCCTGGACCCCCTCCAGCGTGTGCGTGCCCGCCGTCAGCTGCAGGCCGGTGTGCGAGTCGCTGATGTCACCGGCGACACAGACGTCCACACCGCCGATCGCGTCGGACATGTTGATGACGCCGGTCCACCGGATCGCGGCTGCGAAGTCGATCTGATCCTCGATGAGCGACTCGACGGTGAGCACGGTGCACGCCAGCCCGCCGTACTCGTACGACGCGTTGAGCATCTGCGACGACATGGCGGAGTAGTCGCCGCTGCCGTCCTCCTTCGGGCAGGACGGGATCGGCACGAGCATGTCGCGCGGGAACGAGACCACCGTCACCCGGCGCGGCTCGTCCGAGATGTGGACGAGCATGGTGACGTCGTTGCGCTCTCCTTCGGTGGTGCGCGCCTGACACGCACCCGAGAGCTTCGCGTTCTCGCCTTCGCAGGAGTCGGTTCCCACCATCAGGACGTTCACGCCGCCCTCGATCGCGCCGAGCGACGGCGGCAGCGGCTTGTCCTGGTCGAGCACGACGGCGTTCGCGGCGACCGCCTGCGTGGCATCCCAGACGTTGAACGCGGCGATGCCCGCGGCGCTCACGCCGAAGACGGCGAGCAGGACTCCGAACAACGCGAAGACGGTGGTGAACGGATGCCGCGACCGCAGCACGCCGTGACGCGCAAGGGGCATCGTGCCCTCTGCCGAGGGCCTCTTCTTCGTCGACATCAGCCGCGGCCCCGCAGGTTTCCGTTGGAGCAGGTGGTCTGCGAGGCGTTGGAACCGGTGATCTCGGAAGGGAGCGCGACGGGGGCCTCGGGTTCCGGCGCGGGCGTCGTCGCAGTGGGATCGGCCGCGGGCGCGCTCGCCTCCGGCGCCGGCTGCTCGGCGGGTCGGGAGTCCGAGAGGACGACGCCGTCGTTGGCGGCCACGTCGCCGGTCAGCTGGAGCGGCTCGTTCGCGGCGAGGGCCGCCCACAGCTCTGCTGCCGCCGCCTCGTTCGGAACGACCTTGTTCGAGTCGCTCGGGTCGGCGAGCGTCGGGAACTGCACGAAGACGATCTCGTCGAGCGGCACGTCCTTGACGGCGAGCGCCAGCTGAGCGAGCCGCACCGGGTTCGTCAGCGACTGGCTCGGGGTGATGTTGTCGACCGCGGTCGTGGCCAGCTTGTACAGCGTGCCGACGTTCGACAGCACCTCTTCGCTCATCACCTTGCGCACGAGGCTGGACATGTACACGCTCTGATTCGAGACGCGGCCGAGGTCGGAGCCGTCGCCGACGCCGTAGCGGGTGCGGAGGAACTGCAGCGCCTCGATTCCCGCGATCTCGCGCGTTCCGGCCGGCCAGTCGATGCCGGTGTTGGGATCGCGGATGCCGGCGGCCAGGCAGACCTCGACGCCGCCGACCGCCTCGGTGAGCTCGATGACCCCACCCCAGGTGATCTTCGCCGCGTACTGGATGTTGAGTCCGCTGAGTTCCGACACGGCGCTCACGATGCACGACAGCCCGCCCTGCGAATACACCGCGTTGATGGATTCCTTGCTGATCGGCGACGTCATCGTGCCGTCCTCGCGCGTGCACGCGGGGATCGGGATCCGCAGGTCGCGCGGGAACGAGATCGCCGTCACGCGGCGCGGGTTGTCGGAGATGTGGACCAGCAGGTTGACGTCGTTGAGCTCCGCCTCGGCCTCGGGGCCGGTGCATCGATTGCCGAAGAAGTGCGCGTACTCCGGCTCGCAGGCGTCGGTGCCGGCGAGGAAGAAGTTCGCCTCGCCCTCGATGGCGCCCATCGTCGGCGGGGGCAGCTCTTCCTGGCCTTCCAGCTCGACGGCGCCGTCGGCGAGGCTCGTGCCGAGGTCGATCGCGGCGTACGCGGCCACCCCGGCCCCCGATGCGAGGACGACGGCGACCACCACGGCGACGATCTTCAGCAGGAACGCGACCGGGCCCGGAGACGACAGCTCACCGTGCCGGGCCACCGTACGGCGGCCCCGCCTCGGAGACTGGTGCGTCGGGCTCACGCGGTTCCTTTCCAGGCGTCGGGCCACGGCGGGAGGAAACGGTCATCGGGCGAACCTGCGGGGCTTCACCGCCGACAGGCGTTCCCGAGACGTTCCACTCTTGGCAAGGACGACGCCAGACCGATGTCGAAGTACCGATGTATCCTGGCACAACCCCCTGTGGGTGCGCTGTGGGCACGCCATGCCTGCGCGGACGGCCGACTCCGGCCGGTCATACTCTCGCCACATTCACCCGGTAGCATCCCGCCGTGACCGCCCCCGCGCCCTCGCCATCGCAGAACTCCGCCACGCAGAGTCCTGCTGCGCGGAAGCGCCGCGGGACGAGGCGACCCCTCGCCCGCCACGCCGCCCGCGAGACGCACGCCGAGCTCCGCCGTCGGCGCAGGTATCTCGTGGTCTGCCTGGTCGGCGGCCCCGTGGCTGTGGCGCTTCTCGTCGCGCTGTTCGCCGTCGGCGCGTTCGTGCAGCAGGTCCTGCAGGTGCGCGACGACCTGGAGGCCGCGAAGGATCAGCTGAAGGTCATCGCGGAGGCGGCGGTGTCGATGGACGTGCCCGAGCTCCAGCGAGCCAGCGAGGACGTCGTCACGAGGACGCAACGCGCTCACGTGACATCGAACGGCGTGCTGTGGGATCTGGCCGCAGAACTCCCCGAGGTCGGGAACAATGTGCTCGCGGTGCGCACCGTGGCGGAGGCCGTGAACACGATCACCTCGCAATCCCTTCCGCCTCTGGTCGACATGATGTCCGCCGCCGGCACGGAGGAGCGCACCGAGAACAGCCTGGGAATCGACCTGCGACCGTTCCTCGGCGCCGAGACCGTCCTCCCCACGGTCATCTCCTCCCTCGAGGATGCCTCGGCGATCGCGGCGAATCTGGATCGGACCGGCGTGTACCCCGCCGTGTACGAACCGCTCGACGGATTGGTGGGCCTGATCGAGGTGGCCGTTCCCACCCTGCACCTCGTCGAGGACCATCTCCCGGAGATCCTGCGCGCCGCAGGGTCCGAGGGCCCGATGCTCTACCAGCTCGTCATCCAGACGCCGGCCGAGATCCGCGCGGTGGGCGGCGGGCCCGCGCACTGGCTGGTACTGAAAGTCGAGAACGGCCAGGCGGAGCTGCTCGGTCAGGAGAACGGCGTCGAACTGATGTACAGCGAGCTGCCCGACCGGGGGTTCGACACAGTGAACGGGTCGCTCATCAGGCTGCCGTCCGAGACCCGTTCGCTCTATCCCTTCGAGCTGACGAACTGGTCGTCGAACTTCACGATGACGCCGCACTTCCCCCGCGCCGTCGAGCTCTTCCAGGCGACGCGGAAGTGGACCGGCAAGGCGGAGTTCGATGGGGTGATCTCCATCGACCCGGTCGTGCTGGCGCACCTGATCGAGGCCACAGGACCGCTGACGCTCGCCTCCGGCGAGGTCGTCGACGCGGAGAACACCGCCGCTCTGCTGATGAGCGAGCCCTATGAGCGGTTCGGAACCGACAACGCCGCGATGGACGCGTTCTTCAGCGAGGTCACGACGGTCATGTTCGACGCCCTCACCGGCGGCGATTGGGAGATCGCCGCCATGTGGGACCAGCTCGTGAGAAGCGCCGAAGAAGGCCGCGTCTTCGTGTGGTTCGAAGACGAGGGCCTGAACGCGCTCGCGCACGAGTACGGCCTGGACGGAGCCCTCCGCGAGGACAACACCGAGGCCACGCAGCTCGGCATCTACTTCAACGACTACACCGTCGGCAAGCTCAACTACTGGCTGGACTACTCGCAGCGTGCCAGCTGCAACGTGGAGCAGCGCACGATCACGGTCACGATGGACCTGCACAGCCGGATGAGCGAAGACATCAAGAGCGAGTACACCCTGGGCCTGCGCAACCAGTTCCGCGGGATCGATCCGCGGACCATGATGCTGGACGTGCTGTTCTTCGCGCCGCCGGGGGCGGAGATCCTGTGGACAGACCCCGAGCGTGGAGATTGGCAGGACTCCGCGAACTGGCAGGGCAACCGCTTCCGCGACCGTTCCGGTGTCGACCACGACAACACCGCACTCAGCCGGACGCTTCTCCTCGAGATGGGTGAGAGGCGGACGATCTCGTACGAGGTTCAGCTCCCCGAGGGAGATCTCGGCCCGCTCGAGCTGCGCCACTCGCCCGGACCCAACCACACCGAGGTCACCGTCGACGCGAACTGCGGCGCTCTCTTCGCGAGCCCCGAAGGCTCCCCCAACATCCGCCTGTCGAAGATCGGCTGACGCGGACAGCACACTGCGGAGGGTGTGGGATTCGAACCCACGGGACATTGCTGCCCACTGGTTTTCAAGACCAGGTCCATCGGCCGCTCGGACAACCCTCCCGACCGATCCCTCGTTGCCGAGGCATCCGTCGAACAGGCGTCGAGTCTAGCCGACCGCACCGCCGTCGCCATCCTTCGCAGACCGCTGGGCGATCCGGCGGGCGACGCGCGACCGCGTCGGCCGCCCGCTGCGCTCAGAGCGCGCGCAGCACCGCCGCGACGCCGCCCTCGTGCACCGAGGTGGTGGTCTCGCCCGCGGCATCCCGCACTTCCTGCGGTCCCTGAGCCATCGCGACCGCGCGGCCGCCGTGGTCGCGTGCCCATTCGAACATGCCGACGTCGTTGCGGCCGTCGCCGATCACCAGCACGTGTTCGGGCTCGATCCCGAGCTCCGTGCGCACGAGCTCGAGGCCGGTGCTCTTGTCGACCCCCTGGGGCGCGATGTCGAGCCACGCCGTCCAGCCCACCGCATACGAGACCTCGTGCAGGCCGATCTCGCGCACCAGCTCGAGGTAGTCGTGCTCGTCCTGTTCCGGGGAGACGACGACGACACGGCACACGCGCTCCGCACCGAGCTCCTCGAAGGGCACCCGGCGCGCGTTGACGAGATTCCAATCCTCGAGGTACTCCGTGTACAGCCGCTTCCCGTCCGGCAGCTCCACGAGGTACCGGGCCTCGGGAAGGTGCTCGCGCAGCAGCCTCAGCACCTCGCGCGGATCGAAGGTCTCGACGTGCCACCGGTCGTAGAGCAGCTCGTCGCCGTCGACGCGCCGGAGCACGACGGCGCCGTTCGAGCAGACGACGTACTCGGGGGCGAGCTCGAGCACGCGGAGGATTCCTCGCGTGCCCTCCCAGCTGCGTCCGGTCGCGATCATGACCTCGTGGCCCGCGTCCTGCGCGCGGGCGACCGCGTCGACCACGCCCGGGCTGAGCGACTCGTCCTCGAGCAGCACGGTGCCGTCGATGTCGAGCACGATGAGCATCCGGGCGACGGCCACGTCGGGGCGCTCCGTCTCGCGGGCGAGCTCGTCGACGAGCTCGGCAGCCTCCGCCGGCGCCTCCACCTCGATCTCGCCCGTCTCCGGCAGGGCTTCCTCGACGTGGGCGTCGGTCTCGAGGTCGTCGGTGGCGCGTCCGAGGTCCCCGGGCTCGGGGCTCACGCGACCGGCTCCATCACCTCGAGTCCGCCGAGGAAGGGCCGCAGCACCTCCGGCACCGTGACCGATCCGTCCTCGCGCTGGTGGGTCTCGAGCAGGGCCACGATCCAGCGCGTGGTCGCGAGCGTTCCGTTGAGCGTCGCCACCGGCTGCGTCTTCCCGGCGCCTTTCCCGTCGGGCGACGGCGTCCGGTAGCGGATGTCGAGCCGCCGCGCCTGGTAGGTCGTGCAGTTCGACGTCGAGGTGAGCTCGCGGTACGCGTTCTGCGTCGGCACCCATGCCTCCACGTCGTACTTGCGCGCCGCGCTCGAGCCGAGGTCGCCCGCGGCGACGTCGATGACGCGGTACGACAGGCCGAGGTCCTGCAGCATGCCCTCCTGCAGCGCGACGAGCCGCAGGTGCTCGGCCTCGGCCTCTTCGGGCGTGGTGTAGACGAACATCTCGAGCTTGTTGAACTGGTGCACGCGGATGATGCCGCGGGTGTCCTTGCCGTACGACCCGGCCTCGCTGCGGTAGCAGGTGGACCAGCCGGCGTAGCGCTTGGCTCCGCGCGACAGGTCGAGGATCTCGTCCATGTGGTAGCCGGCCAGCGGCACCTCGCTCGTGCCGACGAGATAGAGGTCGTCGTCTTCGAGGTGGTACACCTCCGCCGCGTGCTTGCCCAGGAACCCGGTGCCGCGCATGACCTCCGGCCGCACCAGAGTCGGCGGGATCATCGGCGTGAACCCGGCCTGCAGTGCCCGATCGAGGGCGAGATTCATGAGCGCGATCTCGAGCCGCGCCCCGATGCCGGTGAGGAAGTAGAAGCGGCTGCCCGAGACCTTGGTTCCGCGCTCCATGTCGATCGCGCCGAGGCGCTCGCCGAGCTCGAGGTGGTCGCGCGGCTCGAAGCCGAATGCGGGGATCTCGCCGTGCGTGCGGAGCGTGATGAAGTCGTCCTCGCCGCCGGCGGGCACGCCCTCGATCACGATGTTCTCGAGCGCTCCGAAGACCTCGGCGGATGCCTCTTCCGCGGCGGCGACCGCGTGCTGGGCCTGCTTCACGCGCTCGCTCAGCTCCTTGGCCTGCGCGACGAGAGCGGCCTTCTCCTCCTTCGGCGCCTGTGCGACCTTCTTGCCGTGCGCGTTCTGCGCGGCGCGGAGCTCTTCGAAGGCGGTGATCGCGGCCCTGCGCGCGCGGTCGGCCTCGATGGCGGCGTCGACGGTCTCGGGCGATTCACCCCGCGCCTCCTGCGAGCGCTTGACCAGCTCGGGATTGTCGCGAAGCAGCACGGGATCGATCACTCTGCAAGCTTAGTCGGCGCGTGCCGCAGCGCTCCGGCTGTCAAGCCCCGCGTCGGATGTGCCCGGCGAGCCCGTTCGCGCCCTAATCTGGTGCACATGGCGGCGGCATCCGGATCGGGCGAAGACGTTCCCACGGACGGCGTTCCCGCCGACGGTGCTCCCGAGGACGGTGCTGCCACGGGCGGCGCTCCCGTCGAAGACCTGCGCACGGGCGAGATCCCCACCGACATCGATCCTCATCCGGCCGACGCCATCTATGCCGACGGCCCCTCGACGGCCGAGCTCGACGCCTCCGACGTCACCGCGGAGGGGACGGATGCCGCACCCGCAGCTTCGTCCGACGGCGACAAGACGCCGGGCGGCGACAAGACGCCCGGCGGCGACAAGACGCCCGGCGGCGAGGGAGGCGACGGCACCCGCGGCGCGAATCCGGACGGCGCGCCCGACCCCGAGAAGGCCGCCGAGCCCGACGAGGTGATCCACGAGCCCGACGACGTGGAGTCCGACACCACCGACGACGACAGCGGCGAGGCGCGCCGGGTCGGCCCGGGCGGCGAGACCCGCCCGATGGAGTCCGACGGCGGGCGCCCCTCCCCCAAGGCCGCGCTGGTGTACAACCCCATCAAGGTGGACGCCGACGCGCTGCGCGACATCGTCACGCGGCTGGCAGCCGATGCCGGCTGGTCCGAGCCGCTCTTCTACGAGACGACCGTCGACGACCTGGGCGACGACGTGACCCGCCAGGCGCTCGACGAGGGCGTCGACGCCGTGCTCGTCGCCGGCGGCGACGGCACCGTCCGGGCTGTCTCCGAGGCCATGAGCGGCAGCGGCGTGCCGCTCTCGATCGTGCCGAGCGGCACGGGCAACCTGCTGGCGCGCAACCTGAAGCTCCCCCTCACCGAGCCCGAGGCGATGGTGAAGGCGGTGTTCGACGGCGACACGCTGTCGATGGACGTCGGCTGGACCGAGCTCGCCCGCCCCGACGGCACGACCGCCGAGCACGCGTTCGTCGTGATGGGCGGCATCGGCCTCGACGCGGCGATGATCGCGAACACCAACCCGCAGCTGAAGAAGACGGTCGGCTGGGTCGCCTACGTCGACGGCGCCGCTCGCGCGCTGCCGATGGCCAAGCCCTTCCGCGTCGTCTACGAGCTCCCCGGCCACCGCCTGCACTCCTCGCGCGTGCAGAGCGTGCTGTTCGCGAACTGCGGCAAGCTGCCGGCCGGCCTCGACCTCATCCCCGAGGCGTCCGTCGCCGACGGCGCGCTCGACATCGTGATCTTCCAGCCGAAGGGGCCCTTCGGCTGGCTCTTCGTGTGGCGTCGCGTCGCATGGGACAACAGCTTCCTGCGCCGCTTCCGCGCCGGCCGGCGGGTGCTGTCGCTGCGGACGAAGGACAACGCCGTGATCTACTCGCGCGGCGCCGGCATCGAGATCGCCACGCACGAGGCCCGCCCGGTGCAGCTCGACGGCGACGAGTTCGGCGAAGCCCTCTCGGTCAAGACCCGCGTCGAGCCGTCGGCACTGGTCGTCGTGGTGCCCAAGGGGCACGACACCGACGACCTGTGAGATGACGGATGCCGGGGGCCGCGGCATCCGTCATCACAGGCGTCAGCCCTTCACGGCGCCGCCCATGCCCGCGCCCTTGAGGAAGATGCGCTGGAACACCAGGAAGAGCGCGATCGGGATCACCGTCGAGATCGCCAGGGCGGCGAGGAACACGTCGAGCTCGATGTACTGCTGCAGCTGCGGCAGTCGCACCGACAGGGGCTGCAGGGCCGGATCCTTCAGCACGAGCATCGGCCAGAGGAAGTCCTTCCACGCCGCGATCACGGCGAACACCGAGACCACGCCGATGATCGGCCGCGACATCGGCAGCACGACCGACCAGAACAGGCGGTACGGGCCGGCGCCGTCCATGCGGGCGGCTTCGAACACCTCCCGCGGCAGCGAGTCGAAGAACCGCATCATCAGCAGCACGTTGAAGGCGCTCGCGCCGGCGGGGAGCCAGACCGCCCAGAACGTGTTGATGAGCGACTGGCCGAGGAGCGGCGGCTGCACGATGGTGAGGTACAGCGGCACCAGCAGCACGATGCTCGGCACGAAGAGCGTCGCCAGCACCGCGCCGACCACGACCTTGCCGTAGCGTGGCCGCAGCACCGACAGCGCGTAGCCCGCCGTCGTCGCGACGAGCACCTGCACGACCCACACGCCGACGGCGATGATCACGGTGTTGGCGAAGTACTTGTCGATCTCGACGCGGTTCCACGCCTCGCCGAGGTTCGCCCAGTCGATCCCGTTGGGCCACAGTGCCAGCGGCTGCCGGAGCGTGTCCTGCGTGGGGGTGACCGCGGACTTCGCGAGCCACAGGATCGGCCCGAGTCCCACGACGATGAGCGACAGCAGCAGCACGGCATGGGTGACGCGGGTCGTCACGCGCACGCGCCGGCGGCGCCAGTCGGAAGACGACAGGATGCCGCGATCGGCGTCGTCGGCACGGCCTCGGCGGCGGGTGACCGGCGGGGCTGCGGTGGTGGTCACGAGGTGCTCCAGCTCTTGGTGAGGCGGAAGTACACGGCGGAGAAGATCGCCAGCACGAGGGCGAGCATGAGACTCAGCGCCGTCGCCGCGCCATAATCGCCGCCGAGGCTGTTCTGGAACGCGTACTTGTAGATGAGCATCAGGATCGTCAAGGTCGAGTTCGCGGGGCCTCCGGCGGTGAGGAGGAACGGCTCGAGGAAGACCTGCGCGGTGCCGATGATCTGCAGGATGAACGTGACCAGCAGCACGCCGCGCAGCTGCGGCACCGTGACGTGCCACACCTTTCGCCACACGCCGGCACCGTCGACCTCGGCGGCGTCGTAGAGCTCGGGCGCGACGCCGATGAGCGCCGCCAGGTAGATGATCACCGTGCTGCCGGCGGCCGACCACGTCGCGAACAGCACGATGGAGGGCATCGCGGTCGCCGGGTCCTGCAGCCACGGCAGCGGCCCGAGGCCGAACCAGCCGATGATCGTGTTGAACACCCCGTTGGGCGATGCGTCGTAGAAGAACTTCCAGAGCAGCGCGCCGACGACCGGCGGCACGATCACCGGCAGGTAGGCCAGGGCGCTGTACAGCCCCCTCCCTCGGCGGACCTCGCTCATCAGCACCGCCACGACGAGAGGGATGGGGTACCCCAGGATCAGCGCGAGCACCGCGAACCACAGCGTGTTGAGCACCGCGGTGCCCAGCAGCGGATCGCTCAGCACGGTGGCGAAGTTGTCGAGCCCGACCCATTCCGCGGGCGCGATGAGGTTGGTGTGCTGGAACGCCATGACCGCGGCATCCACGATCGGCTTCCAGGAGAACAGCACGAAGCTCACCAGCAGCGGGATGAGGAAGACGAGGGTGTGCGGGCCGTCGCCGCGCACCCAGCCGCGCAGCCCGCGGCGACGGCGCGGGGCGGCGGACACGGCCCGGTCGATGGTGTCGGCGGTCTCGGCCGCGGGCGGCGGCGCCGTCGTCGGCGTCAGTTGCGTCATCGGTGGTCCTGTTCCACGCGTGGCTCTCCGGGGCGGCGGCGACGCCGCCCCGGAGAACCCGTTGCCTACTCGCCGGCCTTGTCGTACAGCGCTTCGGCCTGCGCCTGCGCGTCGGCCAGCAGTGCCGCGATGTCGGCGCTCTCGTCGGTGAGCACGGACTGGACGACCGTGTCGAGCAGCGCGTAGACGTCCTGCGTCGCCACGCGGGGCTCGGCGATCAGCGGCTGGTCGAAGATCGCGTCGGTGTAGGGAGCCATCTGCTCGATCGGCACGTTGACGTACGGCGCGATCCACGACTGGTACTGCTCGTACTGCTCGGAGTCGAACACCGGCAGCTCGGGGGCGCCGACCGGCTGCCCGAGCGAGTCCGCGAGCTCGGCGGTCTCGACGACGGTGTCTTCGTCGGCGAGCTTGGCGAGGTAGTAGAAGTCGATCCACTTCACAGCGGCCGCCTGCTCCGCCTCGCCCGCCTTCGGGCTCACGGCGGCCAGGGTGCCGCCGCCCAGGAGGCCCGGGTCCTCGCCCTGGAGCGGCAGGACCGTCAGTCCGTAGTCGTCGGGGTTCAGCTCGTTCTGCGTGACGAGGTTGCCGTAGTTGCCGCCGCCCGAGACGTACATGCCGATGCGGCCGGCCGCGAAGTCCTGGTTGATGGTGCCCCAGTCGTAGAGGAAGTTCGCGCCCATCGAGTTGTCGCTCCAGCGCAGCTCGTGCAGGTACTCCAGCGCCTCGGCGACGGCCGGGTCGGAGTCGAGCGTCGGCGCAGCCGCGTCGGCGTCCTCGGTGCGCCCGCCGAAGGCGTTGACGAGCGTCGTCAGGATCCAGCCGCCGGTGTTGCCCGACGTCATCGTGGCGTAGCCGGCCTCACCGGTCGCGTCCGAAATCGCCTTTGCCGCCTCGCGGACCTCGTCCCACGTGGTCGGCGGAGCGTCGGGGTCGAGGCCGGCGGCTTCGAACAGCGTGCGGTTGTAGTGCAGGCCCTGCCCGTACGCGGCGATCGGGATCGCCCACTGCGAGCCGTCCTCTGCCTGCCCGGCCTGCGCCACGTTCGGGTTGAACCGGTCGGCGTACGGCAGCTCGGCCACGAGCTCGGACACGTCGGCGATCTGCTCGTTCGCGATGAGGCCGCGCCCGTCGGTGAACGGGATGGTGAAGACGTCCGGCAGCGTGCCGCCGGCGAGATCGGTCGTGAAGGTCGGCGCTGTCCAGGTGTACTCCTGGGCCTCGACGGTGATGTCGGGGTTGTCCTTCTCGAACGCCTCGACGCGCGCGTCGAAGTTGTCGCGCGCCTCCTGTTCGAGGCCGGCGTCGATCGCGACGGTGAGGGTGACGCCGTCAGCCTCGTCGCCGCCGGTGGTCGAGCACCCGGCGAGCAGGGCCGCCGTGGAGGTCAGTGCGAGCGCGCCGATGGCGGCCCGCCGGATCGTGGACGTCATTGTCTGGTCCTTTCGTCTTCTTCTGCTGTGTGATGCGTTCGTGCGTCCGCGTCGCGGCGCACTCTCCTCGAGGTGGGTGTTCGTGCTCACAACGTGAGCCACACCGTGGAGTCGGGGGGAAGGATGCCGCAGCCCGCGGCATCCTCGATCGCCGCGCTCGACAGGAGCACGGCGCGGTGTGCGGGCAGCGGGACGGGAACCGCGCCCAGGTTGGTGATCGAGAGCGTGCGGTCGCCCCGGCGGAACGCGAGCACGTCGGCGCCGAGCTCGAGCCACGCGAGGCTCTCGCCGCGAAGGTCGTCGAGGTCGCAGCGCAGCCGCAGCGCCTCCCGGTACAGCGACAGCATCGAGTCGGGGTCGGCGCTCTGGGCCGCTGCGGTGAGCGGCGCCCAGTCCGCCGGCTGCGGCAGCCACGTGTCGACGCCGTCGGCCGCACCGAAGCCGTACGGCGGCCGGACGCCCGACCAGGGCAGCGGGACGCGGCATCCGTCCCGTCCCGGATCCACTCCCCCGGAGCGGAAGTGCATCGGGTCCTGGATGACCTCGCGCGGCAGCTCGGCCTCGGGAAGGCCGAGTTCGTCGCCCTGGTAGATGTAGAGGCTCCCCGGCAGCGCCGCGCTGAGGAGAGCGGCCGCCCGCGCGCGACGGGTGCCGCGGGCGAGGTCGGTGGGCGTGCCGAACCGCTTGCGCGCGAACGCGAACGCGGAGTCCGCGCGGCCGTAGCGCGTCACCGGCCGCGTGACGTCGTGGTTCGACAGCACCCACGTCGCGGGGGCGCCGATCGGCTCGTGCTCGGCGAGCGTCCGCTGGATCGAGCCTCGCAGCGCCGCGGCGCTCCAGGGCTGCGTCATGAAGTCGAAGTTGAACGCCGTGTGCATCTCGTCGGGCCGGAGGTACCGCGCGAAGCGCTCGGCGTCGTCCAGCCACACCTCGCCCACGAGCACGCGGGTTCCCTCGTACTCGTCGGCGACCTTGCGCCACGCGCGGTAGATGTCGTGCAGCTCGTCGCGGTCGAGGTGCGGGTGGTCGCCGGGACCGTGGTCGCCGTCACCGAGCGGCGGCAGGGCCGGGTCCTTCACCGGCAGCGCGGCCGAATCGATGCGCACGCCCGCGACGCCGCGGTCGAACCAGAACCGCAGGATGTCCTCGTGCTCGCGACGCACGTCGGGGTGGTTCCAGTTGAGGTCGGGCTGCTCGGGCGTGAAGAGGTGGAGGTACCACTCCCCCGGCGTGCCGTCGGCGTTGGTCGTCCGCGTCCACGTGTCGCCCTGGAAGCTCGAGACCCAGTCCGTCGGCATGCCGTCGCCCGACTCGCCCGTGCCCGGGTGGAACCAGAACCGCTCGCGCTCGGGGCTGCCGGGACCGGCGGCCAGCGCCGCCTGGAACCACGGGTGCTGATCCGAGATGTGGTTCGGCACCACGTCGATGATCGTGCGGATGCCGAGGGCCAGCGCCTCTTCGATCAGCTGCTCGGCTTCGGCCAGCGTGCCGAACTGCGGGTGGATGTCGCGGTAGTCCTCGACGTCGTAGCCCCCGTCGGCCAGCGGGCTCGGGTACCAGGGGTTGAACCAGATCGCGTCGACGCCGAGGTCCTTGAGATAGCTGAGGCGGGCGCGGACGCCGGCCAGGTCGCCCGTGCCGTCGCCGTTCCCGTCCGCGAAGCTGCGCACGTAGACCTGGTAGATGACCGCCGACCGCCACCACAGGGGGTCGTCGCCCGCAGGGACGGCAGGCCGGTGCGGGGTGAGGACGTCAGTGTCCAAGGGGCGTTCTCCTCGGCGATGAAAGGATCGGGTGTGATCAATGTATTGCTCACCACCCGTCTACGCAACTCTTCGACATTTGTTTGCAAGATTGTGATGCCAGCGCGACCAAGGCTCAGCGCTGAGCGCATGACGAACGAGCGAGCCGCCAGCGGGCGTCGCTGTACCCCCCCGGCCGTTGAGCGAGCGAAGAACGAGCCTCTGGCGGGCGTGGCTGTACCCCGGCCGTTGCGCGAGCGAGGAACGAGCCTCTGGCGGGCGTCGCTGTACCCCCGGCCGTTGAGCGAGCGAGGAACGAGCGAGACGAAACGCCCCGGCGATCCCGGAAACCCCAACGCGTTTCGTCTGCGGGCGCGAGAGCGCCCTCCGCTCAACGACCGGCGGGCGTCGCCGTACCCCGGCCGTTGAGCGAGCGAGGAACGAGCGAGCCGCCAGCGGGCGTCGCTGTACCCCCGGCCGTTGAGCGAGCGAGGAACGAGCGAGACGAAACGCCCCGGCGATCCCGGAAACCCCAACGCGTTTCGTCTGCGGGCGCCAGAGCGCCCTCCGCTCAACGACCGGGATCGTGAGGCGACGTCGCTCCTCCGCTCAACGACCGGCGGGCCTCACGCCCGTCCCTCGGCTCAGGCGGAGGCGGGTCCGGTTGAGGCGCGAAGAACGAGCTCGGGCTCGAAGAGAAGCTCGTCGCCGGCCTCCGTGGTGCCGGCGATCTGCGAGAGCAGCAGCTCGATCACGGTGCGACCCATCGACTCGATCGGCTGGCGCACGGTCGTCAGGGGGGGCTCGGTGCAGCTCATCAGGAACGAGTCGTCGAAGCCCACGATGCTGACGTCGTCGGGAACCCGCAGGCCCGCGCGCCGGGCGGCGCGCACGGCGCCGAGGGCGAGCGGGTCGCTCGCGCACACGATCGCGGTGGCATCCGCGGCGAAGAGGCGGGTCGCGCCGGCCTGGCCGGACTCCAGCGAGTACAGCCCGCGGACGACGCGGGCGTCGTCGAGCGGCGAGCCGAGACGCTCGAGCAGCCGCCGTGCGGCGGCGAGCTTGCGCTGCGACGGGATGTGGTCCACCGGACCGAGCAGCAGCCCGATGCGACGATGACCGAGCTGGTGCAGGTGCTGGATCGCCTGCTCAGCCGCGGCCGCGTCATCGGTCGAGACCGTCGCGAAGTCGAGCGCATCGAGCCGCGCATTCACGAGCACCGTCGGCAGGTTGACCTGCCGGAGCCGGTCGTAGTGCTCGTGCACGGCATCCGCCTGGCTGTAGTTTCCACCGAGGAAGATCACGCCCGACACCTGCTGCTGAAGCAGCAGGTCGACGTAGTCCGACTCGGTGATGCCTCCCGCGTTCTGCGTGCAGAGCAGCGGCGTGTAGCCGTTCTGCGTGAGGCCCCCGCCGATGATCTCGGCGAGCGCCGGGAAGATCGGGTTCTGCAGCTCGGGGAGCACAAGCCCCACCAGTCGCGCCCGCTCGCCGCGGAGCTTCGTCGGCCGCTCGTAGCCCAGCACGTCGAGCGCGGTGAGCACCGCCTGGCGTGTCGCCTCCGACACCCCCGGCTTGTCGTTGAGCACCCGGCTGACCGTGGCTTCGCTGACGCCGACTTTGCGGGCCACCTCTGCGAGTCGCTTCGACATGCGCTCAGTGTACGCAAGAACTTGCAGGATTCCGCAAGCCCCTGCAAGCACGGACGATCCGTGCGCAAGCCGCGAGAAGCACCCGCCGAGACAAGGCATTCCCCGCCGAAACATGTGACCTCGCCCTCGGTTTCGGCGAGAATCCCGGCTCTCGTGACCTGACCGCCGAGCCTGCGAAGAGCGCCCGCGGCCCGGACTGTCAAGACCGCGGGTGCCCGGGACCGGCGGGCGAGGATGGAGCCATGGCCGGCCCCTCCCTCGTGTGGTTCCGCGACGACCTGCGCCTCGCCGACAACCCGGCGCTGCGCGCGGCGCTCGACCGCGGCGAACCCGTCATCGGCCTCTACGTGCTCGACGACGAGAGCCCCGGCATCCGTCCGCTCGGCGGCGCCGCCCGCTGGTGGCTGCACCATTCCCTCGCCTCTCTCGCCGAGCGGCTGCAGGAGCGCGGCTCCACCCTCGTACTGCGGCGAGGCCCGGCCGATCGCGTGGTCCGCGAGACGGTGACGGATGCCGCGGCCGGCGCGGTCTTCTGGAACCGCCGCTACGGCGGGCCCGAGCGCGGGATCGACGCCGGACTGAAGTCCGCGCTGCGCGACGACGGCGTCGAGGTGGCCTCCTTCGCCGGATCGCTCCTGTTCGAGCCGTGGACGGTCAAGACGGGTGCCGGCACGCACTTCTCCGTCTTCACGCCGTTCTGGCGGGCCTGCCTGTCGCTGCCCGCACCGCGGCCGCCGCTGCCCGAGCCGCGCCAGGTGGACGGACCTCGGCGGGCTCCGGCATCCGACTCCCTCGAAGAATGGGGGCTGCTGCCCCGGCACCCCGACTGGGCGGCCGGGCTGCGCGAGACGTGGGAGCCCGGCGAGCCGGCCGCCCGGCGGCGGCTGCGAACGTTCCTCAGCGAGGACCTCGCCGGCTACGACCGCGCACGCGACGAGCCGGCGGCCGGCGCCACGTCGCTGCTGTCGCCGCGGCTGCGCTGGGGCGAGGTGAGTCCGCACACGGTGTGGCACGATACGGTCGAGGCCGGGCACGGCGGGCGGTTCCTGTCGGAGCTCGGGTGGCGGGAGTTCGCGTGGCACACCCTGTACCACTTCCCCGAGCTGGCGACGAAGAACCTGCGGCCGGAGTTCGACGCGTTCCCCTGGCCGCGGCTCGCGCCGAGCCGGCTGGAGGCATGGCAGCAGGGGCGCACGGGCGTGGCCCTTGTCGACGCAGGCATGAAGGAGCTCTGGCGCACCGGCTACATGCACAACCGGGTGCGGATGGTCGCGGCATCCTTCCTCGTGAAGAACCTCCTCATCGACTGGCGACGCGGCGAGGAGTGGTTCTGGGACACGCTGGTCGACGCCGACGGCGCCAACAACCCGTTCAACTGGCAGTGGGTCGCCGGCTCGGGCGCCGACGCGGCGCCGTACTTCCGCATCTTCAATCCCGACCTGCAGGCGAAGAAGTTCGACCCGGACGGTCATTACGTGCGCGAGTGGGCGCCCGAGCATCTCGGCGACGAGCCGCCCGAGCCGATCGTCGACCTCGGCGAGACGCGCACAGCGGCGCTCGACGCCTACGAGCACGTCAAGCGGGCCCCGCGCCCGTGAGCGCGCGGCCCGCTGCGGGCGCTACCAGGCGTACGCCTCAGGCGCCTGGCCACCCGGGCCGGGGAAGAGCGCGTCCAGCTCGTTCAGGTCGTCCTCGCTGAGGCGGATGTCGAGCGCGGAGACCGCGGACTCGAGCTGCTCGACGGTACGCGGACCGATGATCGGCCCCGTGACGCCGGGCTGGTGGAGCAGCCACGCCAGGCCGAGGGCCGACGGCGTCCAGCCGCGCTCCTGCGCGAACCTCTCGTAGGCCGCGAGCTGGTCGCTGCGCTCGGCGCGCTGCGCCGACACACGCTCCGAGGCCGAACGCGCCTTCGCGTCGGTTGAGCCGCCGCTGAGCAGGCCGCCCGCCAGCGGCGACCACGGCAGGATGCCGAGGCCGTAGTTCTGCGCCGCCGGGATCACCTCGAGCTCGATCGAGCGCTGCACCAGGTTGTACAGCGACTGCTCGCTGACGAGCCCGAGGAAGTGGCGCTGCTGCGCGATCTCGTTCGCCTGGGCGATGTTCCACGCGGCGAAGTTCGAGCTGCCGGTGTACACGACTTCGCCACGGGCGACCAGCACCTCCATCGACTGCCACAGCTCCTGCCACGAGATGTGCCGGTCGATGTGGTGGAACTGGTAGAGGTCGATGCGGTCGGTCTGGAGGCGCCGTAGCGACCCGATCGCCTCACGGCGCACCTGCCACGCCGACGCGCCGCGCGCGTTCACCACGTCGCCGTCGGGCCCCGGGTCGACCATCGGCGAGTGGACCTTGGTCGCCAGCACGATGTCGTCGCGCACGCCGGGGCGTGCCGCGAACCAGCGCCCGATGATCTCCTCGGTGGTCCCGCGACCGCCGGCGCCGCCGTAGCCGTTCGCCGTGTCGAAGAAGTTGACGCCGAGCTCCAGTGCCCGGTCCATGATGGCGAACGCATCCTCCTCCGAGGTGCGGTCGCCGAAGTTCATCGTCCCCAGCACGATCCGCGAGACGGAGGTGCCGGTTCGTCCGAGATGCACGTAATCCATGCCGACATCGTCACACGCCGTGCGGGGTACCCGGCCCGTTTCCGAAAACGTTTCCCAGATGTCCCTCTGCGCCGCCGCGGAATGCTCGACAGGTGGTCGTGGTTGCCGACCCTCATGACAACGATCGGAATCATCGGTGCAGGACACATCGGCAGCGCGCTCGCGCGCGCCTTCTCGGGACTCGGCTACGACGTGGTGATCTCGAACTCGCGCGGACCCGAGAGCCTGGCCGAACTCGTGTCGGAGCTCGGCCCGAAGGTGACCGCCGCGACGGCGCAGGAAGCCGCCGAGGCCGCCGACATCGCCGTCGTGACGGTTCCCCTCAAGGCACTGAAGGATGTGCCCGTGCAGCCGCTGTCGGGGAAGATCGTCCTCGACACGAACAACTACTACTTCGAGCGCGACGGTCACTTCGACGAGCTCGACCGGGGTGAGGCCACGACCTCGGGCCTTCTTCAGGACCACCTGCCGAGCTCGAAGGTCGTGAAGGCGTTCAACCACCTGTACGCGTCCGACATCAACAGCGGCAGCTCCCCCGCCGGCGCGACGGGCCGCCGCGCGCTGGGCACCGCGAGCGACTTCCCCGAGGCGATCGAGTTCGTCACCGGCGTCTACGACGCCCTCGGTTTCGACACCGTCAGCGCCGGTCCGCTCAGCGAGTCGTGGCGCCTGGAGCGCGACCGTCCCGCCTACGTCGTCGCGCAGACGGCCGACGAGCTGCGCGAGAACCTCGCGAAGGCCAACCGCCTCCCGTAATCCCCGAAGATCCGGAATGCGGATGCCGGGGCGCGGGGTTGCAGTCATCGATGAGCACTACAGTCCCCGCCCCGGCCTCCCTCTTGACCCTCTCGCTGTCGGTCCTCGACCTGGTGCCGGTGCGCACCGGGCAGACGAGCGCGGAGGCGGTCGCGGCATCCCTCTCCCTCGTCGACGCCGCCGACCGGCTGGGCTACCGGCGCTACTGGTTCGCCGAGCACCACAACATGCCCGCCGTCGCCTCGACGACCCCACCCGTGCTCGCCGCAGCCGCCGCCGCACGCACCTCGCGCATCCGGCTCGGGTCGGGCGGCGTGATGCTGCCCAACCACTCGCCGCTCGTCGTCGCCGAGCAGTTCGCGGCGCTCGAAGCCCTGGCACCCGGCCGCATCGACCTCGGTCTCGGCCGCGCCCCGGGGTCGGACCCCGTCATCACGCAGCTGCTGCGCCAGAGCGGCACGACGAGCGACGTCGAGCGGTTCCCCGACCACGTGCGCGACATCATGTCGCTCGTCGCCCCCGACGGCGCGTCGCTGCGCTTCACGTCGGGCGGCACATATGACGTCCACGCGACCCCCGCCGCCACCACGACGCCGGAGGTGTGGCTGCTCGGCTCGAGCGACTACTCGGCGCAGCTCGCCGCCGCGCTCGGCCTCCCCTACGTCTTCGCGAACCACTTCTCGGGCGAAGGGCTCGAGCGGGCGCTCGATCTCTACCGGTCGGCGTTCCAGCCCTCCGACACCCTCGCCGCCCCGCGCACCTTCCTGACCGCGAACGTGCTGGTCGCACCGACCCACGACGAGGCCGAGGAGCGCGCCCTGCCGAATTTGCGCATGACCGCGCGCCTGCGCACCAACAAGCCTCTGGTCGCGCTCGAGACGGTCGAGCACGCGCGGGCGAACGCCGCCGACTTCGCCGGTCTCGGCGACACCTTCATGGCCTCGGCCCGCGCGAAGTGGTTCGTCGGCACCGCCGAGGCCGTGGTATCCGATCTCCGCACCTTCGCCTCGCGGCACGGCGTCGACGAGATCATGATCTCGCCGATCGCCGGCTCATACGAGAACGAGCCGATGGATGCCGCCCCCGGCCGCCTGCAGACCCTCGAGCTTCTGGCGCGCGAGGTGGGACTCGGCTGAGCCCCGGCGCCGTTCAGGCGCGGGTGCGCCGGCCCTCAGGCGTCCTCGGGCTCGCCGGAGAGGAGTCCGCGCAGCCAGTCGCGCGCCTCGACGAAGACGTCGTCCGCGTAGCGCTCGGGGTAGCGGACCACGGCGCGGTCGGCGCGCGGGTACGACCCGAGGAACGTCACCCGCGGGCTGAACCGGCGCAGGCCCATGAGTGCGTCGGCCATGCGTTCGTCTTCGAGATGTCCGTCGGCGTCGACGACGAACCGGTAGCGGCCGAGCTCGTCGCCGATCGGGCGGGAGGCCAGGAGCGAGAGGTTGATGCCGCGCGTCGCGAACTGCTCGAGCATCTCGAGCAGCGCGCCCGGGTGGTCGTCGGGGAGCTCGACGATGAGCGAGGTCTTGTCGGCGCCCGTCGGCGGCGGCGGCACCACCGTGCGGCTCACCAGGACGAAGCGCGTCACCGCGTTGGGGTTGTCGCCGATGTTCGAGGCGAGCAGCTCGAGCTGGTGATGCTCGAGGATCCCGGGTGGGGCGATCGCGGCATCCGCGTCGCTCGACCCGTCGAGCAGTCCCATCGCGCTCGCGACATTGCTCGCCGCCGGCACGTGGGCGTGGGCGGGCAGCTGCGCCGTGAGCCACTCGAGGCACTGGGCGTATGCGACGGGGTGGGCGGCGATGAGCGACACGTCCTCGAGGCGCGCGCCGGGGCGACCGACCAGGACGAACTCGACCGGGACGAGGTACTCGCCGACGATGCGCAGCCCCGGCACGGTCGCCAGCGCGTCCTGCGCCGTCGAGACACCGCCGTCGACGGAGTTCTCGATCGCGATCATGGCGGCGTCGGAGCGACCGGCGATGACGTCGGCCAGCGCCTCGCCGACGTTGCGCACGGGCCGCCACTCGTGACCCCGGGCCTCAGGCACCTGCGCGAGAGCCGCCTCGGTGAACGTGCCCGCGGGGCCCAGATAGCTGTAGGTACGGCGGGCGGGAACGGAAGCCTGATCGGCGACGACCTCGGAAGTCACGCGTGCCAGCCTATTCGGCCCGGCCGATCATACGGACCGCGCCGCCGCTTGTCACGGACCGTGCGCAGGTCGATCCGGACGGGCAGACTGGACGCATGAGTCGCGCAGGACAGCCCGCCGAGGCATCCGATCTCATCGACATCGATGAGCTGATCGCCGCCTATTACGACATCAAGCCCGACCCCGCCGTCGCCGAGCAGCGCGTCGCGTTCGGCACGAGCGGTCACCGCGGGTCAGCGCTCTCGGGCAGCTTCAACGAGACCCACATCCTCGCCACCACCCAGGCCATCGTCGACTACCGGCGGTCGCAGGGCATCGAGGGTCCGCTGTTCCTCGGCCGCGACACGCACGGACTCTCGCTGCCCGCCGAGCGCAGCGCGATCGAAGTGCTCGTCGCGAACGGCATCGACGTGCGGGTCGACTCCCGCGACTCGTGGGTGCCGACGCCGGCACTGAGTCACGCGATCCTGACCTACAACAGGGGCCGGGATGCCGCAGACCCCGGCCGCGCCGACGGCATCGTGGTCACGCCCAGCCACAACCCGCCCCGCGACGGCGGCTTCAAGTACAACCCGCCGAACGGCGGCCCCGCCGACACCGACGCGACCGGCTGGATCGCCGATCGCGCGAACGAGCTCATCGGCGCGGGCCTCGAGGGCGTCGCACGCACGCCCTTCAAGGACCTCGATGCCGACACCCTCGGCCAGTACGACTTCCGCGACGCCTACGTCCGCGACCTCGCGAACATCATCGACGTCGAGGCGATCCGCAACGCCGGCGTGCGCATCGGCGCCGACCCGCTGGGCGGCGCGTCCGTCGAGTACTGGGCGCTGATCGCCGAGGTGCACGGCCTCGACCTCACGGTCGTGAACCCGGACGTCGACCCGACCTGGCGCTTCATGACGCTCGACTGGGACGAGAAGATCCGCATGGATCCGTCCTCTCCCTCGGCGATGGCGGGACTCATCGGGCGCCGCGACGAGTACGACATCCTCGGGGGCAACGACGCCGACGCCGACCGCCACGGCATCGTGACGCCCGACGCGGGCCTCATGAACCCCAACCACTACCTCGCCGTCGCGATCGACTACCTCTATTCGCACCGGCCCGAGTGGCCGACGGATGCCGCGGTCGGCAAGACCCTCGTGAGCTCGATGATCATCGACCGCGTGGCCGAATCCCTCGGCCGCGCGCTGCTCGAGGTGCCCGTCGGATTCAAGTGGTTCGTGCCCGGCCTCCTGGACGGCTCCGTCGCCTTCGGCGGCGAGGAATCGGCAGGAGCGTCGTTCCTCCGCAAGGACGGCTCGGTGTGGACCACCGACAAGGACGGCATCCTGCTGTGCCTCCTCGCGGCCGAGATCATCGCGGTCACCGGCAAGACCCCCTCGCAGCGCTACGCGGAGCTCGAGGCCGAGTTCGGCGCCTCGGCCTACCAGCGGGTGGATGCCCCGGCATCCCCCGCCCAGAAGGCCGCGCTCGGAAAGCTGGCACCGGAGGCCGTCACCGCCACCGAGCTGGCCGGCGAGCCCATCACCGCCAAGCTCTCGCACGCTCCCGGCAACGGCGCGGCGATCGGCGGACTGAAGGTGCAGACCGAGCACGCGTGGTTCGCCGCGCGCCCGTCGGGCACCGAGGACGTCTACAAGCTGTACGCCGAGTCGCTCCGCGGCCCCGAGCACCTCGCGCAGGTGCAGGCCGAGGCTCGCGACGTGGTGTCGGCGGCACTCGCCGGGGCCTGAACCGGGCCCGCCCGTCACCGCCGAGCCCTGACACGAACAGAAAAGCGCGGACCCACACGCCGGAGCGTGTGGGTCCGCGCTTCTGGCGCGGGTTCGCGAGGGGAGTCGCGGACCCGGTCAGCGAGTGACGCCGCGGCGGCGCGTGACGAGCACGTAGATGCCCAGCACGATGATCGAGCCGAGGATCGAGCCGATGATGCCCGCGGGCTGCAGGAAGCCGCCCTCCGGGTCGCTTCCGAAGATCAGGAAGCCGAGGAAGCCGCCGACGAACGACCCGACGATGCCGAGCACGATGGTCAGCAGGATGCCCATGCTCTGCTTGCCGGGGATGACGGCGCGAGCGATGAGACCGGCGATGAGGCCGATGACGATGAGGCCGAGAATGGTCCAGAGCATGATCTCTCCTTTGTCTCGTGGACACCGCGGGGGGTGCGATGTCTCCATTGAGATGCGACGACGCTACCGCTCGGGCGGCCCTGACGGCCGGAACGGGTCTCCCCCTTGACAGCGCCCGGAGCACGCGGCAAAATCCCGCGGTCGCGCGCCAGGAATGCACTTTCCGGCCGGTCTCGCAGGCCGCCGCCCGTCTGGGCTTTTGCGCCGCGTCCAGGGCGTTTCGTCTCGCTCGTTCCTCGCTCGCTCAACGGCCGGTGCTCAGGGGCCGGATCGCCGCGTCCGGGGCGTTTCGTCTCGCTCGCACCTCGCTCGCTCAGCGGCCGGCGCTCAGGGCGTTTCGTCTCGCTCGTTCCTCGCTCGCTCAACGGCCGGTGCTCGGGGCCCCGAGGCCCGGCCGTTGAGCGCCGCGCCCAGGGCGTTTCGTCTCGCTCGCACCTCGCTCGCTCAGCGGCCCGCGTCGGGGCGTTTCGTCTCGCTCGTACCTCGCTCGCTCAACGGCCGGTGCTCGAGGCCCGGGGCCCGGCCGTTGAGCGCCACGTCCGGTGCGTTTCGTCTCGCTCGTACCTCGCACGCTCAACGGCCGGTGCTCAGGGACTCGGTCCCGCGTCCGGGGCGTTTCGTCTCGCTCGTACCTCGCTCGCTCAACGGCCGGTGCTCGAGGGCCCGGGGCCCGGCCGTTGAGCGGAGGGCGCTCTGGCGCCCGCAGACGAAACGCCTCGCGTGTGCGAGAAACCTCAGTCGGCCGTGATCACCAGCGTCGCGCGCACCGGGAGGTCCCAGGCCGACGGGCCCGCGGCGAGCGCATAGGTCCCGGGCTGAACCCGCAGTGCGCCCGCGTGGAGCCAGTCGTCGACCGCTCCCGGGAGCCGCACGTCGTCGTCCCACACGGCA
Source organism: Microbacterium hibisci (assembly GCF_015278255.1). Taxonomy (GTDB): domain Bacteria; phylum Actinomycetota; class Actinomycetes; order Actinomycetales; family Microbacteriaceae; genus Microbacterium; species Microbacterium hibisci. The sequence goes on along the minus strand of NZ_JADIJC010000002.1, from coordinate 93,262 downwards.
AGGCGCGCGGGCGAGAACGACAGCTCTACGTCGCGCGTCTCCCCCGGCGCGAGCCGTACGCGCTCATACCCCACGAGCAGCCGGCGCGGGGTCGCGATGTCCAGGCCATCGGCGGGAAGTGCGTACAGCTGCACGAGCTCCTCCGCGGTGCGATCGCCGGTGTTGCGCACCCGCACCACCGCGCTCACCGCGGCCTCGTCGGCACGGACGTCGAACGCGGCGTGCCGGTGGGTCGGCGCCGGCGCGGGGGTCGCGGCATCCGTCATCGTCACCGACTCGTACGCGACCGACGTGTACGTCAGGCCGTGCCCGAAGGCGAACGTGGGCGCTTCGGCCTGGTGGCGGTAGGTCGCGCCCTGCCGGAGGGTGTCGTAGTCGAACAGGTCGCCCGCCTGCTCCTCGGTCGCCGGCCAGCTCTGCGAGACGCGTCCCGCCGGCTCACGGTCGCCCGAGAGCACGTCGATCACGCCGTGCCCGAGCTCCTGACCGCCGTGGCTCGACCACACCACGGTCTCGGCATCGACCTCGGACAGCACGTAGGGGTAGCTCGACACGATCGTGAGCACCGCGCGCGGGTTCGCGTCGCGGGCGGCGCGCCACAGCTCGGACCAGGCCTCGGGCAGGCGCAGGTGCGGGCGGTCCTCGGTCTCGCGGCCGTTCAGGTGCGGGTCGTTGCCGACCGCCACGATGACGGCGTCGGCCTTCGCCGCGGCCTCGGCGACCGCGGCGGCGCCGGACCGCACGACGCGCACGCCGAACCGCTCCGCTCTGTCGAGCGTGACCGCCTCTGCGGCGAGAAGCCCGGAGTCCCGGAACACCCGCAGCCAGCGGCCCGAGCCCAGGTGCAGCAGCGACCAGGTGCCGTCGGCGTGCACGTGCCTGCGGAAGCTCTCCTGCACGACCCACTCCCCGACCCGTGTCGCGTCGGCGCGCACCGGCCACGACCCACCGGTCAGCAGCAGCCCGCTCGCCTGGGAGCGGAGCGTCAGGATGCCGTCACCCCAGTCCGTCAGGTCGAACAGGGCGCCCGCGCCGGCGGTGTCGGCCGACGCCTCGACGACCGCCCCGTCGGCGCTGACCACGACGTAGCGGCCGTTGGAGGTCGCGCGCAGCGCGACGGTGTCGGCGCCGGTGACGACCTCGGCTTCACCGAAGCGCTCGGCGGCGGCCGCACCGATCCCGACGGCGTAGGGCGGCGTGCCCGCGTACCAGTCCGTGAGCACGAGATCGGCGAGGGGACCCACCACCGCGACCTTCGAGACGTCCGGGAGGGGCAGCACGCCCGCGTCGTTCCGCAGCACGACGACCGAGCGTGCCACCGCCTCCCGAGCCAGCTCACGCGCCCCGGGCGCGTCGATCTGGTCGGCGCCGATGCCCGCGTAGGGGTCGTCGTCGCCGTCGAACTCGCCGGTGCGGATGCGCAGCTCGAGAAGCCGCAGCACCGCCTGGTCGATGTCGTCGCGGGTGAGCAGGCCCGCGGCGAGCGCCTCGTTCACGTACCCGATGGTCGGGGCGGCGTTCGCCTCGTTGTCGGTGAACGAGTCCAGGCCCGAGCGCAGCAGCGCGGCAGCGGCGTGGATGTGGTCGGGCTGGGCGCGCTGCGTGGTGACGAGGAATGTCGGGGCACCGGCGTCCGACACGACCGCGATCGACTCGTCCGACCACGACCGGGCCTCCGCGACCAACTCGGGCTGCGTGTGCGCGGGGATGCCGTTGACCTGGTTGTACGCGAGCATCATGCCGCCCGCGACGCCGGCCTCGATCGCCGCGCGGAACGCGGGCAGCTCCTCCTCGTGCAGCGTGCGCAGCGACATCTCGGACGACGTCGTCGAGCGGTCGGTCTCGTTGTTGTACGCGAGGAAGTGCTTGAGCGCGGGCACGGTGCGCCACACCCGCGGGTGGTCGCCGCGGAGGCCCTTCGAGTACGCCGTGCCGAAGACCGCCGTGACGTGGGGGTCCTCGGAGTAGCCCTCCTCGTTGCGCCCCCAGCCGGGGTGACGCAGCGTGTTCACGACGGGTGCCCATACATTGAGGCTCACGAGGGGGTTCTCGGCCCGCTTGGCGCGCACCTCGATGGCGGCGACCTCGCCGACCTTCTCGACCAGGTCGGTGTCCCACGTGGCGGCCAGCCCCACGGGCTGCGGGAACACCGTGGCACGCCCGAGCCAGGCCACGCCGTGCAGCGCCTCGCAGCCGGTGTGCCACGCCGACACCCCGAGGCGCTCGACCTCGGGAGCCGCCTGGTGCAGCATCGCGATGCGCTCGTCGGGGGTGAGCCGGTCGAGCAGATCGCGGGCGCGCGCCTCGAGCGGCTGGTCGATTCTCCGGAACAGGGGCAGCGGCTGGTCAGCGGCCGCGGCCGGCGTCGGAGCGTTCTGGGTCATCGTGTCGCTCATCGCGCGCCATCCTCCTGGATCTGGATGCGGAGATCTCCGGATGCCTCGGCCCGGGCGATCCGCTCCCCTACCTGCAGCGCCCACGGGGCGCGGGCGTCGTCCGAGCTCGCGGTGATCGTGTCGCCGTCGCGGCGCACGCGGAACCTCGTGGGCGCCGTGCCGTCGTGGCCGGGCACGGTCGTCACCCGGTCGTACCCGTCGGGGAGCTGGAAGCACCGGAGCGTCACGCCGTCCGCCCAGTCGTAGTCGGGGCGGGAGCCGTCGGCACCGAAGGGCAGCACTGTGCCGGGCCGCACGCGCAGGGGCACGGAGTCGTATCCGTGGGTCTCGGCCACCCAGCGCCGGCCGTCGACGACCGAGCCGTCGAGGAGCGAGGTCCACTCGCCCTCGGGCACGTAGTACTCGACGCTGCCGTCCGCCGTGAAGACCGGCGCCACCAGCAGCGCGTCGCCCAGCATGAACTGGGTGTCGGCGTCGAAGCCGGAGCGGTCGCCGGGGAACTCGAGCACCATCGGGCGCATCATCGGGGTGCCCACCGCGTGCGCCTCCTCGGCCGCGCACGCGAGGTACGGCATGAGGCGCATCTTGAGCTTCGTGAACGAGCGGGCGACGTCGACGGCCTCGTCGTCGAACGCCCACGGCACGCGCACCGACGATGAGCCGTGCAGGCGGGAGTGCGACGAGAGCAGGCCGAAGGCGAGCCACCGCTTGAACAGCCCCGGGTCGGGGGTGCCCTCGAAGCCGCCGATGTCGTGGCTCCAGTAGCCGAAGCCCGACATCGCGAGCGAGAGCCCACCGCGGAGCGACTCCGCCATCGAGAGGAAGGTCGAGTCGTTGTCGCCGCCCCAGTGCACCGGGAACTGCTGCGACCCCGCCGTCGCCGACCGCGCGAAGACGACCGCGTCGCCCACCCCGTGGTGCCGCTCGAGGGCCCGGAACACCACCTCGTTGTAGAGCTTCGCGTAGTAGTTGTGCATGCGGTACGGGTCGGAGCCGTCGTGCCACACGACGCCCTCGACCGGGATCCGCTCGCCGAAGTCGGTCTTGAAGGCGTCGACGCCCTGGTCGAGCAGGCCCTGCAGCTTCGCGACGTACCAGTCCGCGGCATCCGGGTTGGTGAAGTCGACGAGGCCCATGCCCGCCTGCCACATGTCCCACTGCCACACGCTGCCGTCCGTGCGCTTGAGCAGATAGCCGCGCTCGGCGGCCTCGGCGAACAGGGCGGAACGCTGGGCGATGTACGGGTTGATCCACACCGACACGTGCACGTCGCGCTCGTGCATGCGGGCGATCTGGCCCACGGGGTCGTGGAAAGCGCGGGAGTCCCACTCGAAGTCGGTCCACTGGTACTCGCGCATCCAGAAGCAGTCGTAGTGGAACACCGACAGCGGGATGTCGCGCTCGGCCATGCCGTCGACGAAGGCGCTGACGGTGTCTTCGTCGTAGCTCGCGGTGAACGACGTGGTGAGCCAGAGCCCGAACGACCACGCCGGCACCCGCGCCGGACGGCCGGTGAGCGCGGTGTACCGGCGCAGCACGTCCTTCGGCTCCGGGCCCGCGATGACGTAGTACTCGAGCGACTCTCCGTCGACCGAGAACTGCACGCGCGAGTTGACCTCGCTGCCGACCTCGAACGAGACGTTCGCCGGGTTGTCGACGAACACGCCGTAGCCGCGGCTGGTGAGGTAGAACGGCACGTTCTTGTAGGCCTGCTCGCTCGAGGTGCCGCCGTCGGCGTTCCACGTGTCGACGGTCTGGCCGTTCTTCACGAACGCCCCGAAGCGCTCGCCGAGCCCGTAGACGCGCTCGCCCGGCTCGATGCTCAGCTGCTGGTGCACCCACGTGGGCTGCGCGCCGCCGGCGGCGGTCCCCGCCGTGCCCGGCGTGCCGGTCTTGCCGTTCTTGCCCGTGGTGTCGGTGAAGTGCCCGATCGAGCGCGGCAGCGAGCTGGTCAGCACACGGCCGTCGCTCTCGAAGTCGACGCGCCACTGCCCCGCCGTCCGCGCCACCCGCACGCTCAGCGGGCCGGAGCGCAGGACGCCGGCCTCGTCATCGAGGGAGATCTCGGGCCGGAAGCCGTCATCGCCGACCACCTCGAAGTCGGGTCCGCGGTGCACGGCGCCGGCGTGGCGCTCGATCCGCACCTTCACCACGCCCGGCGCGGGCGCCGAGAACGCGACCGTGAGCATCGCCCGGTTGAGCGTGTCGCCCCGGTCGCGGATCACAGCCGTGGGCGCGTACACGGTCATCGTGCCGGCCGTCTCGTCGTGGCGGATGTCATCGACCTCGACCGCGTAGAGGGGGGCGAGCCCGGGGCGGGTCAGCCAGTAGCCATCGGTGAACTTCACTCTGCGTGCCTTTCGATGAGCACCATGGCGGCGCCGGGGGCCAGCGTGACCTGGCCGTCGACGTCCGCGTCCGACAAGAGGTCTCGGCGCGCGCCGGGCACCGTGAGGTGCCCGGTCTCGTCGCCGTGGTTGAGCAGGAAGAGGGCCTCGCCGCGCTGGACGGCTTCGACGCCGTCGGGCAGCACGCGGTCGGGCAGCACGCCGGCGACGCCGGCCGCATCGAGCGCGTCGTCGAGGACGGCGGCGAGGGCGTCGTCCGAGACGACTGCGCCGAGGTACCAGGCCGTGCCTTCGCCGACCCGGTGCCGCGTGATCGCGGGAGCGCCGTCGAGATGGCCGCTCGCGAAGCGTGCGAGCACGTCGGCGCCCTCGGGCCGCAGGCGCTCGCCCAGCACCGTAGCTGTCGTCGCCGCCGCGGCGAGCCCGGCCCCCCAGGCGGGCTCGACCGCCAGCGGCGTGGGAGCGTCGGGCAGGCCGACCCACTCCTCGCCGCTCACGCCGACGAGGCCGCGCAGGAGCACCGGCGAGCGCCCTGTCAGGATGCCGGCGTTGCCGTCGGCGACGCCCGAGAACGGCCCGACGACGAGGCTCGCCCCACCCTCGACCGCGCGGCTCAGGGCGGCTGCGGCATCCGTCTCCACGATGTACGTATGCGGCACGAGCACCGCGGCGTAACCGGCGAGGTCGGCGCCCGGGCGCACCAGGTCGACGGCGACGCCGCGCCGCCACAGCGCGCGATGCCAGCGCGCGACCTGCTCGAGCGTCTGCAGGCGCTCGGTCGGCCGCCCCGGCTCCTCGGCCGCCCAGCGGGACGGCCAGTCGAAGAGGAGGGCGACGGATGCCGCGACCCGCCCGCCGACCACCGGGCGCAGTCGCCGCAGGTCGGCGCCGAGGGCGCACGTGGTGCGGAACACCTCGGTGTCGGCCCCCGCGTGCGGCAGCATCGCGGAGTGGAACCGCTCGGCGCCGGTGCGCGCCTGCCGCCACTGGAAGAAGCAGATGGCGTCGGCGCCGCGGGCCACCGCCTGCAGCGAGTCCAACCTGGCGCGGTCGGCGCTCTTGGGCAGGTTGTGCGGGCGCCACGAGGTGGCGCTGATCGCCTGCTCCATGAGCACCCACGGGCGACCTTCGCCGAGGGAGCGCATAAGGTCCTGCACCAGGGCGATGTCGGACGACGCCGTCGGCGACGCGTGGTCGGGGTACTGATCGTCGGCGACGACGTCGACCTCGCCGGCCCACTCCCACAGGTCGGTGAGCGGCTCGAATCCCATGAAGTTCGTCGTGACGGGCTGCGTCGCCCCGGCCGCGCGGATCGCGTCGCGCTGCTCGGCGAACACCCGCTGCAGCGCCCACGAGGTGTACCGCCGGAAGTCGAGGGACTGCGCCGGGTTGACGAGATAGGGCATGCGGCGAGGCGGCACGATCTCGTCGAAGTCGCGGTACCGCTGCGCCCAGACGAGCGTTCCCCAGGCGTCGTTCAGCGCGTCGATGGTGCCGTGGCGCTCGCGCAGCCACAGCCGGAACTCGCGGGCCGCCTCGTCGCCGAAGTCGATCTGCCCGAACTCGTTGCCGACGTGCCACAGGCGCACGGCGGGGTGGGCGGCGTAGCGCTCGGCCATCGCCGTCGCCATCGCGAGCGCGCGCTCACGGTAGATGCGCGAGGCCGGCGTGAACTGGTTGCGCGATCCGGCCGCGAGGCGCACGCCGTCGGGATTCACCGGAAGCGTCTCAGGATGCAGGATGCCGAGCCACGGCGGCGGCGAGGCCGTCGGGGTCGCGAGATCCACGGCGATGCCGTGCGCGTGCAGCAGGTCGAGCACTTCGTCGAGCCACGCGAAGTCGTACTCCCCCGGCGAGGGCTCGAGCCGTGCCCAGCTGAAGACGCCGACCGTGACGAGGTTGACCCCCGCGCGGACCATCAGCTCGGCGTCGTCCCGCCACACCTCGCGCGGCCACTGCTCGGGGTTGTAGTCACCGCCGAAGCCGATGCCGAGCTCGCGCGTGAGCTCGGCGAACGCACCGGGTCGGCGCGGAGTCGTGGTGACCATGGAGCGGGAACCTCTTCGCTGAGTTTCGTTCGTGGGCGGGGCCGGAGAGCCGGTCAAGGGTCGAGCGTCGAACTTTCGAAGCGCTTCAACACCGAGACCATATACTAAGGGTGTGACGATGTCCACGCGCCGCGATGACGCGGCCCCGCAGGCCCCGGCCGCCGCGGCCCCTGAGCTTGCCGAAGGGCTCCACGCGCTGCGCGCGTCCGCGCCGGCGTCGCGCTGGCTGGAGGCGTACCCGGTCGGCAACGGCCTGCGCGGGGCGATGTGCGCGGGCCTCGTCGGCGGTGATCGGCTGTGGCTCAACGACATCACCGCGTGGTCGGGGCAGGCCGACGCCGACCCGCTCGCGGGTGTGACGGCGCGCGGCGCCACGACGCTCGCGGAGGTGCGCGCGGCGATCGATGCGGGCGACCTCGACGCCGCGGAGGCGCTCCTGCGGGGCCTGCAGGCTCCCTGGGTGCAGGCCTACCTCCCGCTCGGCTGGATCGACGTGACGGTGGAGACGGATGCCGCGGCCCCGCGGCCGCAGCCGGGTCCGGGGCGTTTCGTCTCGGTCGCTGGCGCTCCCTCGCTCAACGGCCGAGGGCCTGAGCTCACGGCTGTCGAGCGAGCGCCCGTCGACGAGCTCAGGGACCGCGAGCGGAATGAAACGTCGGTAGCCCCGGCCGTTGAGCGACCGAGGAACGAGGGAGACGAAACGCCTCACGCCCCGGCCGTTGAGCGACCGAGGAACGAGCGGAACGAAACGCCTCACGCCCCGGCCGTTGAGCGACCGAGGAACGAGCGGAACGAAACGCCTCACGCCCCGGCCGTTGAGCGACCGAGGAACGAGCGGAACGAAACGCCTCACGCCCCGGCCGTTGAGCG
>NZ_JADIJC010000002.1:0-85500 GCF_015278255.1 Microbacterium hibisci | reverse complement strand
ACCGAGGAACGAGCGGAACGAAACGTCGCGCGTCCCGGCCGTTGAGCGACCGAGGAACGAGGGAGACGAAACGCCTCAGCGGTACGAACGACATCTGGATCTCACCACCGGCGTCGCGTCCCACGCGTACGCCGTCGGCGAGGTCGACGTGCGCCACCGGACCTGGGCCGACCTCGTCACGGGCGCCGTCATGCTCGAGATCACGGCGAGCGCGCCGGTGCGCGTGCGGCTTGAGGTCGGCTCGCTGCTGCGCCCGCGCTCCGCGCCCCGCTCGGCCGGCGGCGACCTCGCCACCGAATGGTGGCTGCCCGTCGACGTGGCGCCCGGCCACGAGGAGCCGGCCGAGCCGATCCGGTACGACGAGGACCACGGCCGGCACGGCGCGATCCTGGTCCAGTCCCGCGGCCCCGCCGCCGTGGCCGGCGGAGCGCTGATCTCGGAGCCCGCCACCACGCACCTCTTCGCCGTCGCGACCGCCACGGCGCCCCCGCTCCCCGGGGATCCGGCCGATGCCCGCGACGCGCTCGGCCGCGCGGCGGCGGTGCTGCGCGGCATCCGGGGATCCCTCGATGTGCACGCGACCGCCGCCGACCTTCTCGCCGCCCACGAAGCCGCACACGGGGAGCTCTACCGGCGCTGCGTACTCGAGCTGCCGGTGGCCGACGCCGACGCGGCGCTCGACACCGCCGAGCGCGTGCGGCGCGCCGAGGGGCACGACGATCCCGCCCTGGCGGCCCTCGCGTTCCACTACGGCCGATACCTGCTCATCGCGTCGTCGCAGCCGGGCGGGCTGCCCGTCACGCTGCAGGGTCTCTGGAACGCCGAGCTGCCCGGCCCGTGGTCGAGCGCGTACACCCTCAACATCAACATTCAGATGGCCTACTGGCCCGCCGAGACCACGAACCTCGCGGAGTGCCACGAGCCGCTGCTGCGATTCACCCGTCGCCTGTCCGAGACGACGGGGCCGGTGGTCGCTCGCGAGCTGTACGGCGCGGACGGCTGGGTCGCACACCACAATTCGGATGCCTGGGCCTTCGCCGCGCCGGTGGGCGCCGGTCACGGCGACCCGGCGTGGGCGAACTGGTCGCTCGGAGGCACGTGGCTCGCGCTGCACCTGTGGGAGCACTACGCGTTCGGCGGCGACCGCGCCTTCCTGCGCGACGAGGCCTGGCCGGTGCTCGCGTCGGCCGCCGCGTTCGCGCTGTCGTGGATCCAGTCCGACGGCGAGCGCTCGTGGACGAGCCCGTCGACCTCGCCCGAGAACCACTACCTCGACACCGCGGGCCGCGCGCGCGGTGTCGGCGAGACGGCGACGATGGACGTCGCACTGCTGCGCGAGCTCGCTGCGGTCTGCCGGAGCGCGGCCGCCGTGCTCGGCGCCGACGAGCCGTGGCTCGCCGAGCTCAGCGCCCGCACCGACGCGCTTCCCGACCCGGCGGTCTCGGAGCGCGGCGACCTGCTCGAATGGGATCGGGAGCGCCCCGAGGCCGAGCCGCTGCACCGTCACCTCTCGCACTTGGTGGGGCTCTTCCCCCTGGCGCAGATCACGCCGCAGGCGACGCCCGGACTCGCTCGCGCGGCATCCGAATCCATCCGGCTGCGCGGCCCCGAGTCGACAGGCTGGGCGCTCGCGTGGCGCGCGGCCATGCAGGCGCGACTCGGCGACGGCGACGCCGTGCACGCGCAGCTGCGCCTGGCGCTGCGGCCCGCCGACGAGTCCTCGCGCGAGCACCGCGGCGGGCTGTACCCGAATCTCTTCAGCGCCCACCCGCCGTACCAGATCGACGGCAACCTCGGCGTCACGGCGGCCATCGCGGAGGCGCTGGTGCAGTCGTTCCTCGAGCCCGAGCGGCACGACGCCGGCCCCGGGGACGACAGGCTCCCGGTCGGCGTGACGCTGCGGCTGCTGCCCGCACTGCCGTCGGCGTGGCCCGATGGCCGGGTGCGCGGCATCCGTTCGCGCGGCGACGTGACGATCGATGTGGAGTGGGCGGGCGGCGCGCTCGTGCGGGCGCGTCTTCGCGCGGGTGCGCGACCGGCGACAATGAAGGTGCACGGGCCGGGCGGCGCGATCGGCACGTACGATCTCGCCCCGGGAGGAACCCGGGTGATCGATGCAGGGGAACGGGGAATTCCATGGTGACGATCGCGGACGTCGCACAGGCGGCGGGCGTATCGATCTCGACCGTGTCGTACGTCATGAGCGGCAAGCGTGCGATCTCGCAAGAGACACGCGATCGGGTCGAGAAGGCCATCGACAGCCTCGGGTTCAGCCCGCACGCGGGCGCGCGCTCGCTGGCCTCGCGCTCGACGAACGTCATCGGGCTCCAGGCGCCGCTGCGCACCGGCGTCGACGTGCACGTCGTGATGCAGATCGTCACCGGCGTCGTCACGCAGGCGCGCAAGCACGGCTACGACATCCTGCTGCTGGCGAGCGACGACTCGAAGGCGCTGCAGCGCGCCGCGAAGGGATCGATGGTGGACGCGCTGCTGGTCATGGACGTCGAGTCCGACGACCCGCGCATCGACACCCTGTCGGGGCTGGGGCATCCGAGCGTCCTCATCGGCCTGCCGGAGGGGCGCCGCGCGATCCCCTGCGTGGACTTCGACTTCGAGGCCGCCGGCTGGCTGGCGGTGGACCGCCTCGTCGCCCTGGGGCACCGCCGCGTCGCCCTCATCGGCTCGCCGCCCGAGGTGATGACGCGCCACACGTCGTACGCCGACCGGCTGGCGCGCGGCTTCCTCGCCGCGTGCGACGCGAGCGGCGTCGTCGGCTCGGTGCACGCCTGCCCGAGCACCGCCGAGGCCGTCGCGACCGTCGAGGGCGTCATGGCCGAGAACCCCGACATCACGGGGTTCTTCGTGCACAACGAGGGTGCGCTCCCCCACGTCGCCACGACGATCACGCAGCGCGGTCGCCGCGACGACCGGGAGCTCGCGATCGTCGCCCTCTGCCCCGACGACGTCGCGCGCTCGGTGTCGGGCCTCGCCGACAGCATCGCCGTGCCCGCCGAGGCGATCGGCGCGGCCGCGACCGACATGATCTGCGAGATCCTCACCAGCGGAGCGAAGCCGGCCGTCCGCCTGCTGCCGCCCGCCCTCACCGGCGAGCCCGCGACCGCATGACCGTGCCGAGCGTGCCCAGCACAGCCCTCGATCACAGCGCCGCCCTCGATCGCGGGGGCGAGTGACGCCGGCATGCGGATCGACCCCGACAGCCGGGCGCTGAACGGCTTCTCGACGTTCCTGACCTTCGTCGCGCTGAACCTGCTCTACATCGTGCTCTGCCTGCCGATCGTGACGATCGGCGCGGCCACGAGCGCGCTCTACGAGGTGACGATCCGGTACTCCGACGACGAGAGCGGACGGCCGCTCAAGGACTACTTCCCGGCCTTCCGCGCGAACTTCGGGCGCGCCACCGTGCTCATGCTGTGCCTGCTCGCGCCCGCCGTGCTGCTCGGGTTCTCGAGCGTGTTCTGGTTCTCGCACCCGGCCCTCTTCGCCGGGGTGGCGGGCGTGGTCGCGGTGATCGGCGCGGTCTACCTCTTCGCCGCGTTCCTGTACGCGATGGCGCAGGTCGCCTACTTCCGCAACACCGTGGGCCAGACCCTGAAGAACGCCCTCCTGCTGCCGGCGGCCGAGCCCGTGCGCACGCTCGGCGTGCTCGTCATCCCGGTGACGGCGGTGGCACTCACGATCCTCTTCCCGCCGGTCGCGATCCTGGTCGCCACCATCGGCTTCTCCGTGGGCGCGTACGCGACGGCCTTCCTCTTCCGCAGCGTCTTCACCCGCCACGAGGCCTGACCCCCGCCGCCGCTGCGGTGACGGATGCCGCGGCCCCCGGCATCCGCGATCCCTCCTGCCTGCGCTATCCACGGCGCCGCGACCTCCGGCATCCGTCACCCCTCCTGTCTGTGGCACGACCCGTCGTTTCCGCGTCCGCACTCCCCCCATTCGGTTGGCGCAACACGCGGCATCGCGAGAGGCATCCCGCGTGTTGCGCCAGGTGAGGGCGACGGCGGGATGCGACGAGGGAACGCGGCGACAGGCAACATGACGAAGGGCTCGGGATGCCTCATCCCGAGCCCTTCGCCGTCACGCCGGTGTCAGCTGGAGAACTCCTCCGTCACGGCCAGGCGCTGGTCGTTCTGCGACTTCGCGTTGTCCATGTCGAACTCGAGCACCTGCTCGTAGCCGAGGCCGTTGGCGGTCTCGATGAGCTCGTCGCGCAGCGACTCGAACTGGGCCTCGCTCTCGGCGAAGACCATCTGCCACGAGAACTGCTTGATGATCTCCTTGACCTGGTTGCGCAGCGTCTCGATCTCGGAGCTGTCGGCGGGAGCGGTGAAGCTCGCACCCGGTGCGACGAGCAGCTGGTCGTTGGTCTCGAGGTACTCCATGGTCGAGGTGACGTCGCCCATGTTCGCCGACCAGTCCTCGGTCAGCGGGTTGGCGATCGTCGCCTGGTAGCTCGGCCAGAACGTGTAGCTGTACGGGAAGCCGGTCTCGGTGTCGACCTCGATCGGCAGCACCGCGCTGAGGTTCAGCGCAGAGACGCCGTCGGCGTACTCGCCGCCGCCCCATTCCTCGGGAACGGTCGCGCCGCCCTCGAGGAACACCTGCTGGCCGAACTCGGTGAGCTCGGGCTCGCCGGCGTCGTTGACGTCCCACGTGAGGCCCTGCGGGCCGGCCGACGCACCGGTCTGGCTGCTGTTGGCGTACGCACCCTCGGCGGAGTACAGCCAGTCGATGAACGCGGCGATGCGCTCGGGGTCCTCGGCCTTGGAGCCGATCGCGAACACCTGCTTGCCGCCGTACGCCTCGGCGCCGTACGAGAAGATGTTCTGGTCCTCGAGCGGAGCCATCTGGAAGCCCTTGCCGGCCGCCATGTTCTGGTCGGTGTTGAAGGCCGACTGGCCGAGCCAGGGCCACCACGAGAAGAGCACCTGACCGTTCTGGAACTTCGAGAACAGCGTGTCGTAGTTCTGCGTGGTCGACTCGGGGTCGACGAGGCCGAGCTGGTTGGCGTCGAAGTACAGCTTGAGGTTGCGCATGTACTCGCCCTCGGGGTCGAGGATGCTCTGGTAGTCCGAGCCGTCGGCCTTGGCCAGCACGAAGCCGATCTCGTCGTAGCCGTAGAAGCACGCGGGCTGCTTGGCCGTGACCATCATGTTGCCGTCCCAGTCCTTGAACAGCGAGAAGGCGTAGGTGGGCTGGCCGTTGTCGGCGGTGGGATGCGCGGCCTGCATGTCGGCGAGCACCGGCAGGAGGTCTTCGAGGGTGCCGATCTCGGGGTAGCCGAGCTCCTTGTAGTAGTCCCAGCGCACGTACGGGCCGAAGGTGGGGTTGAGACCCTCCGACGGCTCGGTCGGCTGCAGCGACGACACCGCCGACGGGAAGCCGAAGACGCCGTCCTTGCCGTCGTTGAGGTACTCGACGGCCTTGTCGAACTGCGCGGCGTTGTCCATGGCGCCGTAGAAGTTCGCCGAGTCCTGGACGAGGCCGCCCTCGATGAGCTCGTCGAGCTTCTCGCCCTTGTCGGTGATGATGAGGTCGCCCAGGTCGCCGGCCGCGACGCGCGTGTTGTAGAGCGTGTCACCGCCGCCCGCGACGTTCGGGGCGATGATGTTGAGCTTCATGTTGAACTTGTCTTCGACGACCTTGGCGAACCAGCCCTGCTGGACGCCCATGTAGTTCGCGAGGCCGTCGAAGACGTCGATCGTGATCTGCTCGTCCCACTTATCGGGGAACTCGTCGATGGGGCCCTGCTCGGCACCGCCGGCGCTGCAGGACGCGAGCGACCCGGCCGCGAGCAGCGCCACGACGGCCAGGGACACCTTCTTTCTCAGCTTCATTGCTTTCCTTTCTTGGTGGGACCGGCCGCCGTCATCCCTTGACGGCGCCCAGCATGATGCCCTTCACGAAGAAGCGCTGGAACAGGGGGTAGATGAAGATGATGGGCAGCACGACCAGCACCGAGACGGTCATGCGTATCGAGGTCGGTGTCTGCTCGGTGGCGAGCCCGGCGATCTGGCCGATGTTGCCGCCGGCGTTCTGCGCCGCCTGGGCGAGGCTCGAGGCCTGATTGATGAACATGTAGAGCAGGTACTGCAGCGTGTACAGGCTCTGGTCGGTGATGTAGATCAGGGTGTCCTGGAAGCTGTTCCACTGCGTCACCGCGCTGAAGATGGCGATCGTGGCGAGGATCGGCGTCATGTTCGGCAGGTACACCTTGAAGAACACCTGCAGGATGTTGGCGCCGTCGACCTCGGCGGCCTCCTGCAGCTCCTTCGGCATCGACTCGACGTAGGTCTTGGCGAGGATCACGTTGAACGGCTGCACCACGAACGGCAGCACGTACACCCAGAAGTTGTTGGTGAGCCCCAGCGTCTTCATGATGATGAACACCGGGATCAGGCCCGCGCTGAAGTACATCGTGATGATGAGGAAGCGGTACCAGAACTTGCGGCCCCACATGCGGGTCTGCGTGAACATGAACCCGAGGAACGCCGACGCGAGCACGGTGAGTGCCGTGCCGATGACGGTGCGGCCGATGCTGACGACGGTGGCCATGGGCAGGCCGGGGAGCTGGAACACCTGGGCGTAGTTCGACAGGTGGAAGTCGACGGGCCACAGGCGCACATCGCCGAGTGCCGAGACGTCGTTGGCGCTGACCGAGTTGATGATCAGGTAGTAGAAGGGGTACGCGCAGATGAGGGCGAACAGCGCGAAGAGCGCGTAGTTGCCGATGCGGAACAGGACGTCGCCGACGGTGGGGCGGTAGCGGGCGGACGTGTCGCCCTTCTTCGCGGTGGTGAGCGTCTTCGTCATCGTCGTGGTCATGACCGGGCCTTCCTCACACGATCGATTCGCCGCGGACGCGCTTGGAGATCGCGTTGACGGTGAGCAGGAGGGCGACCGAGATGAGGCTCTTCAGCATCCCGATCGCGGTGGCCAGCGACAGGCTGTTGCCGGTCATGCCGATGTTGTAGACGTACAGGTCGAGGACCTGGATCCACTCCTTGTTGAAGGCGTTCTGGAACACGTAGTACTGCTCCATGCCGTTGTTGAGGATGTTGGCGATCGACAGCAGCAGCAGCACCAGGTACGTCGGCATGAGCTGGGGCAGGGTGATGTAGCGCATCAGCTGGAAACGGCCGGCGCCGTCGATGCGGGCCGACTCGTACAGCGACTGGTCGATGCCCGCGATGGCGGCGAGGTAGATGATGGCTCCCCAGCCGAGGCCCTTCCAGATGCTCCAGAGCGTCATGGTGATCCAGACGTTCTGGTCGGTGTCGAGGAACTTGATGGGCGTCGTGATGAGCCCCGCGTCGTTGAGCACGTCGTTGACCAGGCCCGAGCTCGAGAACAGCGAGAACGCGATCATGTAGACGAGCACCCACGAGATGAAGTTCGGGAGCGCCGTCAGCGTCTGGACCGAGTTGCGGAACCACGGCGCCTTGATCTCGTTGAGGAGGATCGCGAAGAACAGCGGGAGCACCGAGGTCGCGATGCCGAGGAAGCTGATCGCGAGGGTGTTCATCAGCACCTGCCCGATCTGCGCCATCTGCGTCGGCGAGCTGACGAGCATCTGGAACCACTGCAGCCCGACGAACTCGCTGCCCTCGATGCCGAGCGCGGGCTTGTAGTCGTAGAGCGAGTAGATCCAGCCGTAGAGCGGCAGATACGAGAACAGGAACGCCAGCACCAGGAACGGCACGATGCACAGGAAGAGCGTGAACGACGTGCGACTGCCTGCGGGGCGGAGCCGGGGCCGTGGCCCCCGACGCTTCTTCGTGTTCTTCTCGAGGTTGTGGACCGCCGCCTCCTGGAAGACGGTCTGCGCCTGAGCCTGCGTGGTCATCGGACCGGGCCCGGGCGTGCGGCATCCGACGAGGGTGCCGCCGGGTGAGCATGACGCCGTTCCATGTCACTCCTTCGTGTACGTGGGGTGGCCCTGCCGCGAGCGACGCGGATCCAGGTTGCCATTGTCGAACCGCTTCGATTTCGAACCGCTTCGATTGAAGAGTAGGCGCGACTCCCGCCGTTCGTCAAATGTCATCTCGTAACGCCGGGGTAACGATCGTCCGTCGGC
This sequence comes from Microbacterium hibisci, assembly GCF_015278255.1. Lineage (GTDB taxonomy): Bacteria > Actinomycetota > Actinomycetes > Actinomycetales > Microbacteriaceae > Microbacterium > Microbacterium hibisci. Next base: position 77,405 of record NZ_JADIJC010000002.1, on the reverse strand, counting down.
CGGGCGGGCGGCCCCTTCGGCGGAAAACGCCTACCATGGTCGGATCGGGCGCGCGGGGGCGTTCGCTCCCGGGCGCGCTCGGGCGATGAAGACAGGACCAGCGACATGAAGCGAGTCGGCATCCGCGATGTCGCCGAGCGGGCGGGCGTGTCGATCAGCACCGTGTCCAACGCACTGAACCGCCCCGACATGGTGAGCGAGCGCTTGGTGCACCGCGTCCGCTCGGCGGCCGACCAGCTCGGATACGTCCCGCTGCAGGCGGCCCAGCAGCTGCGCGCCGGCCGGTCGGGGCTGCTCGGCATGACCGTCATCAACATCGCGAACCCCTTCTTCGCCGACATGGTCGCGGGCGCGGAGGATGCCGCGTCGGCCGCGGGACTGCGTGTGCTGGTCGGCAACTCCAGCGACGACATCGCCAAGGAGCGCGACCACCTCGAGCTGTTCGAGCGCGTCCAGGTCGAAGGTGCGCTGGTCAGCCCGTTCGGACCGCTCGAGCCCTGGCTGGAGCGGCTGCGGGGTCGCGGCATCCCGGTCGTCCTCGTCGACGCGGTCGACGACACCGGCGAGCTGCCCTCGGTCTCGTTCGACGACGTCGCCGGCGGACGGCTCGCCGCCGAGCACCTCATCGCCGGCGGCCGACGGCGCCTCGCCTTCGTCGGAGCCCGCGAGGCGGTGCGCCAGGTGCGCGAGCGCCTGCAGGGTGCGCGACTGGCCGTCGCAGCCCACCCCGGGGTGACCCTCGAGCCGATCTGGACCGAGCGCACCACCTCCGACCTCGGGCGCGCGTTCGGCGAGCAGCTGGCCGCGCGCTCCCCCGCCGAGCGACCCGACGGCATCGTGACCTCGAACGACCACCTCGCGATCGGCCTCGTCCACGGCCTCATCTCGCGGGGCGCGCGCGTTCCCGAAGACGTCGCCGTCGTCGGATACGACGACATCGAGTTCGCGGCCATCGCGGGTGTGCCGCTCACCTCGGTGCGCCAGCCCGCACGCGAGATGGGCCGCACCGCCGCCGAACTCCTGCTCGCGCGGATCAACGGCACCGCCGGCACCGACCTCGGCAACATCGTGTACCAGCCCGAGCTGATCGTGCGGGCCTCGACGTCGGCCTGACGCGCCGCTCAGCTCACCAGCGACGATCCCCTCGCGGGCGCGTCGCCGTCGCGTCGCTCGATGGCCCGCAGCGAGCGCCCGACGAACGCGGCGATGCGGCGCGCGCCCCGTTCGTGGAAGTGCGTGTCGTCGGCGAGGCCGTCCGGCCACACCGGGTGCTCGCCGGGCGCGAAGTGGCTGAGGAGCGAGCGGGATGCCTCGGGGCCGAGGTCTTCGTACAGCCAGGTGGTGAAGGCTGTGAGGTCGACGATCGGAGCGTCGAGGTCGTGCGCGAGGTCGCGCACCGCGTTCGGGTAGTCGCCGTGGGTGGGCGTGACCCGGTCGCCGTCGAACCAGCGACGCTCGGTCGACGTGCAGAGCACGGCGACGGCGCCGCGTTCGCGGGCGTCGCCGACCATGCCGCGCAGCCGCTCGGCGTACCCGCCGCGCGGGTCGAGCTCGGGCAGCTTCTGGTCGTTGTGCCCGAACTGGAGGACCACGGTGTCGCCGGCGACGACGCCGTCGATCAGCCGTTGCCACGAGCCGTCGGCGAGGAACGACTCGGTCGTCGCGCCGCCGTAGGCGAGGTTGCGCACCGGGGCCTCGACGGTCGGCTCGAGGTACGAGCCCCATCCGGTCATCGGCAGCTCGTCGGGCTTCGGAGGGGCGACGGTGGAGTCGCCCGCCAGGTGGTACGTCATGTTCGCCTTCCGCGGGGCCGGGGTGCGGCATCCGTCAGTACCATGTCATCATGACGCAGAAAGCGTTTACCGGCGCCATCCGCACCATCTCGATCGCCCAGAACCCCCGTCCCGGCCGTTCCGTCCTCAAGCTGCTCGCGCGGCGGCCGGGTCGCATGACGCTGGCCCTCCTCGCGTTCGCATGCAAGGAGATCCCGCTGTGGTTCCTGCCGGTCGTGACGGCCGAGATCATCGACATCGTCGCCACCGGCGGCGACGTGTCGACCGTGCTCATCTGGTTCTCGGTGGCCGCGGTGCTGCTGCTGCAGAACTACCCGATGCACATCGTCTACACGCGCAACTTCATGACGGTGGTGCGCGACACCGGCGCCGACCTCCGCAACGCGCTCGCGGCGCGCCTGCAGAGCCTGTCGATCGGCTACCACACGCGCGTGAGCTCGTCGATCGTGCAGACCAAGGTGGTGCGCGACGTCGAGAACGTCGAGCTGATGCTGCAGCAGGTCACGCACCCGCTGCTGTCGGCGACGATGGTGCTGATCGGCGCCATCGTCATGACCGCCATCGCGGTGCCGCAGTTCCTGCCGGTGTACGCGCTCGCAGTGCCGGTCGCGCTCGTCCTGCGCTGGGCGCTCAGCCGCCGGTCGCGGGCACGCAACGAGGTGTTCCGCCGCGAGGTCGAGGGCTTCGCGGCCCGCGTCGGCGAGATGGCCTCGCTCATCCCGGTGACCCGCGCGCACGGCCTCGAGCGCACCGCGGTGTCGCGTGTGCAGGCCGGCGCCGACGGCGTGCGCCGCGCGGGCCTCGATCTCGACATGCTCAACGGCCACGTCGCGTCGATCTCGTGGGTCGCGATGCAGCTGCTGGGGCTCGGATGCCTCGTGCTCGCGGCGGTCTTCGCCCTCACCGGCATCCTCCCCATCACGCCGGGCGAGGTCGTGCTGCTGTCGACCTACTTCACGCTGCTGACGCAGGGCCTCACGTCGCTGCTCATGCTCATCCCCGTCGGCGCGCGCGGGCTCGAGTCGATGCGCTCCATCTCGGAGGTGCTCCAGGAGCCCGACCTCGAGCAGAACGAGGGCAAGCGCTCGGTCGCGAAGGTCGGCGGACACCTCGAGCTGCGCCACGTCTCGCACCGCTACGCCGGAGCCGAGGCGGATGCCGTGCACGACGTGTCGCTCGACATCCCGCCCGGCGAGACCGTGGCCTTCGTGGGCTCGTCGGGATCCGGCAAGTCGACCATGCTCAACCTCGTGCTCGGCTTCGTGCGCCCCACCTCGGGACGGATCCTGCTGGACGGCGCCGACATGCAGGAGCTCGACCTGCGCACGGTGCGCCAGTCGGTCTCGGTCGTGCCGCAGGAGTCGGTGCTCTTCGAGGGCACCATCCGCGAGAACATCGCGTACGGCCTCGACGACGTGTCGGACGAGCGCCTGCGCGACGCGCTGCGCGACGCGAACGCCTCGGAGTTCGTCGACCGGCTGCCCGAGAACTGGGAAACCGTCGTCGGCGAGCGCGGCGCGCGCCTGTCGGGCGGACAGCGCCAGCGCCTCGCGATCGCGCGGGCGCTCGTGCGCGACCCCCGCATCCTGCTGCTCGACGAGGCGACCTCGGCCCTCGACCCCGAGTCGGAGGAGCTCGTGAAGGAGGCCCTCAACCGCCTCATGAAGGGCCGCACCACCCTCGTGGTCGCCCACCGGCTGTCGACCATCCGTCAGGCGGACCGCATCGTGGTCCTCGAGCACGGCGAGGTGGTGGAGATCGGGTCGCACGCCGACCTCGTGGCGGTCGGCGGACGCTACGCCCACCTGCACGCGACCCAGGCCGGCCTCCCCCGCTGACCCTCCCGCCCTCCTGCCCCGGCGGCGGCCCGTTCGCAGTGGAGCCTGCGGCGAGGCCGAGGTGGGATAGCGCTTTCCGCGCACACCGCTTACCCTGGAAGGAGCGGATGCCGGCGGTCCCGGCATCCGTTCACGATCCACCCGAAGGAGCCACCGTGACCGAGTCCCTCCGCTGTGCCGTCGTGGGCACCGGCGCGATCGCCCACGCGCACGCGCGGGCGATCGCGGAATACCCGCACGCGGAGCTCGTCGCGGCGACCGACCTCAGCCGTGCCTCGGCCGACGCGTTCGCCGCGACGTACGGCGTGCCGGCGGTCTACGACGACCTCGAGTCGCTGCTCGCGGCCGAGCACCCCGACGTCGTCCACATCTGCACTCCCCCGGTCGCCCACCACGCGCAGACCCTGGCCTCGTTCGCGGCGGGCGCGCACGTCGTGGTCGAGAAGCCCCCGGCGCCCTCGCTCGACGAGCTGCAGGACATGACGGATGCCGCAGCCGCCGCGGATCGCCGCCTCGCGGTGGTCTTCCAGCAGCGCACCGGCACCGCGGCCGCCCACGCCAAGCGCCTGCTCGACTCGGGCGCGCTCGGCCGGCCGCTGGTGGCCCAGTGCCAGACCCTCTGGTACCGCGACGCCGCGTACTTCGCCGTGCCGTGGCGCGGCAAATGGGAGACCGAGGGCGGCGGCACGACGCTCGGCCACGCCATCCACCAGATCGACCTGCTGGCCTTCCTGCTGGGCGACTGGGCCCGCGTCGAAGGGCGGCTGTGGCGCCTCGACCGCGAGACGCGGACCGAGGACGTGTCGACCGCGACGATCGTGTTCGAGGGTGGCGTGGTCGCCCAGATGGTGTCGAGCACCCTCTCGCCGCGCGAGGTCAGCACGATCCGCATCGACACCGAGAAGGCGACGATCACCGTCGACCACCTCTACGGGCACGGTCACGACAACTGGCGCATCACGCCCGCCGCGCACGTCGATGCCGCCGAGGCGGCGACCTGGGCCCTGACCGACGCCGAAGAGCCCAGCGGCCACGCCCCCCTCCTGCGCGACGTGTTCGACGCGCTGCGCACCGGCGCTCCGCTGCCGCCGACCGCGGACGCGCCCGCCCGGTCGATCGAGATCGTCGCGGCGATCTACGCCTCGGCGACGGCCGACGGCGACGTGGTGACGCCCGCGGACCTGGCCGCGCACCCCACGCACCGCAAGAGCTTCGCGAGCTCCGTCATCGACCTGCGGCCGACGCGATGACCGTCGACCCCACCCTAGACCCCGACGCTCCGGCGCCCGGGGAGCTCTACCGCGACCCGGTCTACGACGGCGCGACCGACCCGACGGTGGTCCGCGACGCCGACGGCTGGTGGATGTTCTACACGCAGCGTCGCGCCACCCACCCCGACCCCGGTCCGGGCGTGGCGTGGGTGCACGGCTCGCGCATCGGCGCGGCCCGCAGCGACGACGGCCTCGCATGGAGGTACGTGGGCACACTGGAGCCGACCACCGCCGGCCCCGGCATCGGACCCGACCTGGCATTGCGCGAGGGCGCTCCTCCGGCCGCCGTCGACGAGACGCACTGGGCTCCCGAGGTGATCCACGACGGCACCCGCTGGCGCATGTACCTCACCGAGATCGACGGCATCCCGTCGGAGTGGGCCGGGCATGAGCGGCGCATCGTCGAGTACACGTCGGACGACCTGCGCGCGTGGACGCGGCGCGGACCGCTAGAACTCGCCAGCGACCTCGTCATCGACGCCGCCGTCGCGCGCTGCCCCGACGACCGCTGGCGTCTCTGGTACAAAGACGAGGCGGCGGGCTCGACCACGGCCGTCGCCGTGTCGGACGACCTGGAGTCGTGGCGCGCGGACGGCACGGCGATCGACGGCAGGCCGCACGAGGGCCCCTTCGTCTTCGCCCTCGCCGGCACGTGGTTCATGCTCACCGACGAGTGGCGCGGCATGGCCGTGCACCGCAGCGACGACGCCGTCCGGTGGGAGCGTCAGGGCGGAGCGGATGCCGTCATCCTCGGTGAGAGCGGACCGCCCCGCGACGGCGTGCAGATCGGCCGGCACGGCTCGGTGGTCGTGGTCGACGACGAAGCCCGCCTCTACTTCTTCACCCACCCCTGGTGGGACGGCAGCGAGCTCGAGGACGCCGACGAGCGCAGCCACCGCCGCAGCGCCATCCATGTCGCACGCCTGCGCGTCGTGGACGGCGCGCTCGTCGCCGAGCGCTGATCCCGGCGGCCGCCGGTCGGCACCATCCCCCTCCCGCCTGCCGCGAAGGCAGGCGGGAGGGGGAATCGCTCAGCCCGGCAGCCGGTCGCCGATCAGCGCCAGGTTCTGGATCGCGGCGAGACCGTACTGCGCGACGTCGTTGGTGCCCACGCTGGGCGCCTCGTCGACGGGGTTGAGGACCGCCGGGCCCTCGATGCGGCGCAGCACGAAGTCGCGGCGGTGCACGAGCCACTCCCCGATGCCCTCGAACGCCTCCCACGCGCGGTCGGCGAGGTCGGCGTCTCCCGTCGCGGCGGCGGCGAAGGCGGTGAGCCGGCTGTGCGCCTGCTCCAGGTGGATCCCCGTCAGGCGCTCGCCGACGGCCGCCTCCTGCTCGGCAGGCGAGGCGAGGTAGAGCCGGCAGTAGTCCAGCCACGCGTCGCGGAATCCCGGGACGTCGACCAGCGAGATCAGCTCGCTGCACACCTCGACCAGCCCGAAGACGGCGCTCAGATGCGAGACGGCGATCCGGTCGCGCGTGGGATCGAACCGGCCGGCGTCGATGTCGTACAGCGCCTCGCCCGTCAGGAAACCGTGCGGCAGCGCGCCGATGTCGGCCATCGTCCCGAGCAGCCGGTCACGGGAGCGCTCGTTCCCTGTGCGCTCCCAGTCGGCCAGCCACGTCGCCGCCAGCGCGCCCCAGTCGGTCCCGAGTCCGACGGCGAGCGCGCCGCGGTCGGGACGATAGGTGGCGGCATCCGTCCGCACCTTCCGCGTCGGGTCGGTGTCGAGGAACCGCGCGTCGCTGTCGCGGAGCTCGGTCAGCAGGTCGCCCACGCGTTCGTCCGCCGTCAGGTAGTAGAAGATGCGACGGTAGATCGGGCTCGAGATGCGCAGCTGCTTCGCGCTGCAGCCCCAGTGCTGCACGTTGTGCCGTGAGCCGAGGCCCTGCCACCGACCGAGGTGGTACACGTCGACCTCGCCGGTGTGCCTGGTCATCGCCTCGGCCAGACGGAACACGTCGGCGCGACCGCTCCGCAGATACGAGTACCACAGCCACAGATCGGGTGAGAGCTCGCTGTTGTCCCACGCGTACCCGCCGACGTCGTAGCGCCAGACGTGCCGGTCGGCGTCGTAGGCGTGCATGACGTCGCCGTAGTTCCAGAACCCGTACCAGCGACGCTGGTCGATCTGGCCGAGGTAGAAGTCGAGCAGGAAGTCGAGGCTATCCTCGATCTCGGCCCGCGCGGGGGTGGACCGGTCGACCGGCGCCCAGTCGCCGAACACGCCGACCGCATGGAGGTGCTCAGGCGTCGGCTGCAGCAGCGGCGGCCGCTGCACAGCCGCGACCGCGGTCGCCACGTCGTCGATCGCCGGCGTGGCCGCGTAGGCGAACAGCGTCAGCTCGTGGGTGCGCGCGACGCCGTGGGCATCGCCGAATCCGGGCTCGTAGTCCTCGTACGTGATCTCGAGGGCCTCCAGCTGGGTGGCGAAATCCTCTTGGCCGAGGCCGTCGTGATAGAAGCGCAGGTCCATCGGGCGCGCTTCGGGCGCGTACAGCCACGCGGTCAGCTCGGCCCGCTCTTGCGCGGCGCGCCGCACGTCGAGCTGGCCGGGATGAGACTGCCAGAACGAGCGGATGCCGACACCCAGGCCGCCCTCCGGATCGCTGACGGCGACATAGCCCTCGGCGCGCGTCCCCGCGCCGGCGTCGATCCAGGCATGGCCGGGCGCCGTGCGCTTGCGGATCGCGAACCCGTCGGCGCTGAGCTGGGTGAGCGTGACGTCGTTCCAGGCGGGGATGAGCTCCAGCCGGCCCGACACCTCCGGGTTCCATTCGGCGGGCGGCGGCGTGGCCTCGCCACGGATCTGGGCGCGTCGCACGTCTTCGCCGGGATCGCGGCGGAGCCCCGTGAGCCCCCGGACGGCCTCGGCGAAGAAGCCGCCGTCGGCCCCGGCGAGGCGGACGTGGCGGTCGTGGAGCGGAGCGCGCAGCGGAACCTCGGCGCGCAGGCCCAGCCCCGCGAGGAAGTCGGTGTCGGCGTCGCCGTCCCACACGACCGTGTGAACGACCCGGATCTCGGCCGAGCCCGCCACGACCACGAACCGGACGGTGAAGGGCAGCAGCTCGCGCGGGGCGTCGCCGCCGGCTGCCGGTTCCTCTGCGTGCACCCCCTCCACCCGCACGACCGCGCGGATCGGGCCCTCCTGCTCGACCACGACGGACGAGACACGGGAGCGGAGCGCGCGCCGCGGGCCGGCGCCGCCGTCCTCGGGCACCTCGTCCTGCCAGAGGCTCACGAACCGCACATCCTCGGCCACCCTGCGGCCGTCGCGCACGATGCGGCGGCAGACGGTGTCGACCGCATCCGGTCCGGGCACGGCGAACGCGACGTCCAGGACGCCGTTCGAGACCACGACCTCCGCCGCGTCCCGCTGCACCGCCACGGCGCCGCCGGCACGGGTCGCCACGGCGTCGGCGCCGGCGGGGCCGCCGGCTGCGGCATCCGTCGCCGTCTCCTCGGTCGCCACCACCTCGTACGCGCCCGGCGCATCGACGGCGCCCAGAGCGCAGCCGGCCCATTTGAGCGAGCCGTCGGGCCACGACGCGAGCGGCCAGAACTGCGCGGGTGCGGCGTCGCCGTCGACCGCACGCAGACGCAGCTGCGCGGGCGTCGCGACCGCGCCTCGCGGAAGCGGAACGCCCCAGGTCGCGCCGGCCGTGAGACGGGCCGGCGGCGCGTCGTCGAGCCAGCGGAGGGGGATGACGAGATCGGATGCGGTCACAGGGCGTGAACCTCCAGGTTTCGGTAGCAGGCGGTGAGCGGCGACATCTGCCGGAAGCCGAGGCGACCGGCGCGGACGCGCGGGCCCGTGGACTCGTCGTCGTCCCACGCGAAGAGCGGCAGGTCGTCGATGGCGAACGCCACGTGGCCGGCGTCCTTGACCACCTCGATGCGATAGAACGCCTCGCGGGCGTCGACCACGGGCGGCAGCGGATCGGCGCCCTGGCTCACGAGGTGGAAGCCCGGCGACTTGCGCAGGTTGCACGTGTGGAACGCGCGCTCGTCCTCCCACCGGCGGCGGAAGTACGACACGTGCAGCGTGCGGATGTCACTTGAGTGGTACTGCGGATACCGGCCGGCGCGAGGCGCGACGCCGGCGTCGAAGATCCCGCCGCCGCCCGTGGCGGACGCTCCGAAGAACAGCATCGCGAGCCCGGGCTCCTCGCGGGGCGAGAACTCCCACGTGATGCGCACGCGGTCCGGGAAGACCTCAGGACACCACATCGTCCAGTGATCGTCGCCGCCGCCCGAGCTCGACAGGAGCAGGCCGCTCTCGGCTTCCGCAACGGCGACCGGCCCTTCGGCCACCCACCCCTCGAGATCGGATGCCGATTGCAGCTCGTTGCGATAGAGCAGCGTCATCCCTTCACCGATCCGATCAGCATTCCCTTCGCGAAGTGCTTCTGGAGGAACGGGTAGAACAGGATGATCGGCAGCGTCGCGACGATGATGACGGCGAACTTGATGCCCTGCGCGGGCGGCAGCTGCGACGGATCGGCCTCGACGACCGAGAGGTCGGTCGCCACCGTGACCTGCCGCAGGAACATCTGCAGCGTCCACATCGAGCTGTCGTTGAGGTACAGCAGCGGCGACATGAAGTCGTTCCAGATGCCGACGGCGTAGAACAGCGCGAAGGTCGCGAGGACCGGCTTGGACAGCGGCAGGATGATCCGCCAGAGCGTCTGCATCTCGTTCGCCCCGTCGATCTTCGCCGACTCCTCGAGCTCTGCGGGGAGCTGCTGGAAGAAGTTCTTGATGATGATGAGGCTGAACGGGTTGATCGCCATCGGCAGGATCAGCGCCCAGTAGTTGTTGAGCAGGCCGAGGTCCTTCACGACGAGGAACGTCGGGATCATGCCGCCGCCGAACACCATCGTGAACACGACGAGGGCCAGGATGATGCGACCGCCGGGGAGGTTCGCCTTGCTGAGGGGGTAGGCCATCGTCGCGGTCAGCATGAGCTGTACCACGGTGCCGACGGCCGTCACCGCGATCGTCGTCACCAGCGCCCGGAGGAACGCGGGGCTGGTCAGGATCGCTTCGTAGGCGTCGAGCGAGAAGGTCTCGGGCCAGAGGAAGAACGACCGCGTGGCGAGCTCGGACTCGGTTGCGAACGAGCCCGCGAGCACGTAGATGAACGGGACGAGCGCGACCACGCCGATTCCGACCATGAGGACGACGTTGAACACGTCGAAGGCGCGGCCGGCACGCGTGTTGAAGCGGTATCTCTCGCGAGCCATCAGAAGATCCCTGCCTGGTTGAAACGCTTGGCGATCCAGTTCGCCCCGAAGATGAGCACGACGCCGACCACCGCCTTGAACAGGCCGACGGCGGTGCTGTAGCTGTAGGAGCCCTGCGTGATGCCCATGAAGTAGACGTACGTGTCGAACACGTCGGCGACGGAGCGGTTGAGCGAGTTCGTCATCAGGTAGATCTGCTCGAAACCGGTGTTGAGGATCTGCCCCATCTGCAGCACGAGCATGACGATGATCGTGGGCATGATCGACGGCAGCGTGATGTGCCAGACGCGCTGGAATCGACCTGCGCCGTCGATGATGGCGGCCTCGTACTGCTCCTGGTCGACGGTGGCGAGGGCGGCGAGGAAGATGATCGTCCCCCAGCCGGTGTTCTTCCAGATGTCCTGGAGCACGATGATCGGCCGGAACCACGCGGGATCGGCGAGGAAGTTCACCTCGGTGCCCAGCACGCCGTTGATCAGCTGGTACAGGGGCCCGATGTCGAGCGCGAACAGCAGGTAGGTCAGCGACGCGACGACGGTCCACGACAGGAAGTGCGGGATGTAGATGAGCGTCTGCACGGTGCGCTTGAGGATCATCAGGCGCATCTCGTTGAGCAGGAGCGCGACGACGATCGTGAGCGGGAAGGCGATGAGCAGGCTCAGGAACGCCAGGATCAGCGTGTTGGCGAGCAGTCGCGGGAAGTCGGGACTCGAGAAGAAGTCCTCGAAGTGTTGGAACCCGACCCACGGGCTGTCGGCGATGCCGAGGAACGGCACGTAGTCCTTGAAGGCGATGACGGCGCCGAACATCGGCCAGTAGCGGAACAGCAGGAAGTAGACGATGCCGGGGAGCAGCAGCAGGTACAGCCACTTGAACTGCGTGAAATGCACCCGGACGCCGCGGCGGCGCCGGCCCTGCTTCTCGACGGTGAGCGTCTCGGTCGCCGTGACGGCGGTATCGAGCATTGCCATGGGAGAACCTCTCGGGGCGGATGCCGGGGGCCCGGCGAGGGCCGCAGCCCCCGGCATCCGTGTCCGATCAGGAGTCGGCGTCTGCCAGCTCGTTGATCTCGGCGATGACGTCGTCGCCGCCGCTGGAGCGCCAGAGCTCGACGGCGTCTTCGAGACCGTTCAGGTCGATCTGGCCGGCGATGTACTGGATGCGGGCGTCGGCGACGATCGTGTCGAGCTGGGCGCCCTTGGACACGTAGGTCTCCGACACGTACGGCGCGGACGGGTCGAACTCGGCCAGCTCGAGGTCGGCGGCCTCGATGGCCTTGCGCTTGTCGTACATCTCCTGCTCGTAGTCGGTCGCCTGCTTGGGGAGGTAGCCCTTGAAGCCGTTGACGTTCATGCCGAGCTGCGAGTAGCTCATGACGGTGTCCTTCAGCGCCTGCGGAGCGTCGGCGATCGCCACGGCGAGGTCGCCGTCGAGCTCGTACGTGACACCCTCGATGCCGTTGTTGAGGATCGGGCCGGCCTCGTCCGAGTTCAGCTTGTCGAGCACCTCGAGCACGCCGCGCAGCTCCTCCTCGGTGCGCACCTTCGCCTTGGGGATGGCGAGGAAGCCGCTATACCCGGTGGTCGGGAGCGCGTGGACCTCGCCGTCAGGACCCTCGAGGTTGCCGCCGATGTCGACGTAGTTCTCGAAGTTCTCGGGGTCGGACTCCTTGAACAGGTTGATCAGCACGCCGGCGCGCGAGTGCACGTCGAGGATGATGCCGCCCTTGCCGGTGAGGAAGGGCTCGTTCCACTTGGCCGAGTCGAAGGTGGCGTAGTCGGGGTTCACGACGCCCTCCTCGACCAGCTGGCGCTCGAACTGCACGGCCTCGAGCCACTCGTCGGTGGTGAAGTTGGGCACGAGCTCGCCGTCGCGCTCGGTCCAGCGGTTGCCCGCGCCGTACCAGGTCTCGATCGCGTCCCACGGGCTGTTCGTGCCGATCGTGCCGGGCCACTTGGGGATGATGAGGCCGTAGGTGTCGTCGGCGCCGTTGCCGTCGGGGTCGTCCTCGGTGAAGGCCTTGGCGACGTCGTAGAGCTCGTCGGTGGTCGTCGGGACCTCGAGCCCGAGGTTCTCGAGCCAGTCCTTGCGGATGATCACGGCCTCGCGGATCACGTCGCGCGCACGGAAGACACCGTAGACCTTGCCGTTGATGCTCGACGCCTTCTGAGTCTCGGGGAACGTCGTCGCGAGGTTCGGGTAGTCCTCGAGGTAGTCGGTGAGCTCCCAGAACGCGCCCGCCTCGGCGTTGCGCACGAATCCGGGATCCTTGCCCTGGATCACCATCACCTGGGGAAGGTCGTCCCCGGCGAGGGTGATGTTCACCTTGTCGCCGTACGACGAGTTGGGGACCCACGTGATGTCGAGGTCGACGCCGAGGACGTCCTCGAGCGCGGTCTGCACCTCGTTGCCCTCCTCGGGGGCGTTGGTCACGAGGTAGGGCGCCATGATCGAGAGGCTGTCGAGCTCGGCGGCCTCGACCTCGGCGGCCGTGTCGCCGCCGGAGCCGGAGCAGCCGGTGAGGGCGAGGGCTGCGACAGCGGCGATGCCGATGCCGATGAGGGGCTTGCGGTGTTTCATTGGTGACTCCTTCGTTGGAGGTGGGGAGGTGGCGAGGGGTGAGTCTGCGGATCGGGCTGGGAGGAGGAGGCGGTCCGATCAGGGCGCCGTCGAGGCGGCTTCGACGGCGCGGTCGTTGGCGGTGAAGAACGAGAAGCACATGGTGGTGCTGAGAACGAGCCAGCCGCCGACCGAGAGGAACGGGATCATGCCCGGAAGGATGCTGCCCGCCGCCGTCACGACGACGGCGCCGAGGAGGAGCAGCACGACGTGCGGGACGTTGCGCACCGCCCAGCGCCCCGCGGTCGGGAGGTAGGCGCGGAGCGCCAGGTCGTAGTGGGCGTACATCACCGCGGCGATCGTGGTGATGGCGAACGCCGCCGCCAGCGCGACGGCGCTGACCACGCCGAGGAACGAGGCGAGCGAGCCGGCACCCAGCTGCCCGGCCACGCTGGCTGCCAGGGCGCAGGTCGCGATCGCGCCCGCGCCGAGGGCGCCGTTGGCCCGCCAGAACTCTCGGCGCCACGCGCTCGCGAAGGTGCGCGCCACGGGGAACAGCTCCCCCCGCAGCCGGCGACGGGTCACCTCGGCCGCGGCCACCGAGGCGGGGATGGCTCCGAGCACGACGGCCCCTGCAAGGGTGAAGAACCACCACAGCGCGTTGACGACGACGATCCACCAGATCCAGTCGAACGCCGCATGGGCGCGCAGCGCCCAGGTGGGCGTTCCAGAGTTCGTCATCGAGCTCTCCATCGTTGTAGTGGACGCGGCAAACGGTGGGAATACGTTTTCCGTTTCCGGGCTCCGAGTACGTTAGCCCGCTGCTCGCGACCCCGTCAACCCGAGCAGGCCCCGTTACTGAATCGTTCTAATTTTTCGGATGCATGTCTTGCGAAACGTTTTTTTTGGAGGTACCGTAGCGGGCAAGCGCTTTCCAATCACGGCCCGATCCGCACCAAGAAAAGCGCCCCCACACCGCAACACAGACGACGAACGTCTCGCGCGCGGACAGCGAACGCAGACGTTCAAGAGAGGACAAGGATGTTCAGCAAGAAGCGGGCATTCGCCGTCGCCGCGATCGCGGCCGGCACCGCCCTGGTGCTCGCCGGCTGCGCCGGCGGCAGCGACGAGGCCCCCGAGGCCGACCCCACGTTCGACCCGAACGAAGAGGTCACGCTCGACCTCGCGTTCTGGGGCAACGACGTTCGCGCCGAGCTCTACAACGAGGCCATCGCCGCCTTCAACGAGGAGTACCCGAACATCACGGTCAACGCCACGTTCCTGACCTTCCCCGAGTTCTGGGAGAAGCGTCAGACCGAGGCAGCGGGCGGCAACCTGCCCGACGTGATGCAGTTCGACTACTCGTACCTGCGTCAGTACTCGCAGAACAACCTGCTGCTCGACCTCGACCCGTTCCTGGGCAACATCATCGAGACCGACCCGCTGCCGCAGAACATCCTCGACATCGGCGTCGTCAACGACGTCACCTACGGCATCCCCACCTCCACCAACGCGTGGGCTCTCTTCACCAACCCCGTGCTGCTGGAGCAGGCGGGCGTCGAAGAGTTCGAGGGCGGCAGCTGGGAGGACTACACCGAGTGGATGGGTGAGGTCACCGACGGCGCCGGCGGCGCGTTCTGGGGTGGCGGCGACTACACCGGCCGCATCCAGAACTTCGAGCTGCAGCTGCGCGCGGAGGGCGAGAACCTGTTCAACGAGGACGGCACCGCCGGCTTCGACGAGGAGCGGCTCACCGAGTTCTGGGAGTCGGGCGCCCCGATCCGCGAGGACGGCATCGGCATCCCGCAGCAGCGCGTGGAAGAGGTCGCTCCGAAGGGCGGCTTCGACAGCGCCCTGACGGCCAGCGAGCTCACGTGGGACAACTTCGGCGCGGGCTACCTCGCGGGCCTCGGCGAGGGCTACACCGAGCTCGGCCTCATCGCTCCCCCGATCACGGAGGAGGGCGCGAAGGACCTGTACCTCAAGCCCTCGATGCTGCACACGATCTCGGCCAACACCGAGCACCCCGAGGCGGCGGCGACGCTCGTCAACTTCCTCGTGAACTCGCCCGAGTCCGGTGAGATCTTCGGCACCAACCGCGGCCTCCCGGCCTCGGAGACCGCCCTCGAGGCGGCCGAGCTCGACCCGCTGAGCCAGCAGGTCAAGGACTACGAGGCGTCGATCGCCGACCGCCTCGGCGACGCCCCGCCCGTGCCGATCGTCGGCTACGGCACCCTCGAGGAGAAGTTCCGTCAGCTCGGCACCGAGCTCAACTTCGGCACCGTGACGGTCGACGAAGCGGTCTCGCAGTTCTTCGCCGAGATGGACGTCGTCCTCAACCAGTGACAGTCTTCCGGGTCCGGGCGTACGATGCGCCCGGGCCCGGAACACCACTCCTCCTCAGAACCCGCATCGGAGAGTCCTCGTGAGCACCACAGCGACCAGAGTCATCGTGACCGGTGAGAAGTCATCGCGCCGGTCCCTGTTCCGCAAGCCCCGGCCGGAGCAGGTCAACCGTCCCGGTCAGCGGCAGCGCGCGGTGCGCGAGACCCTCTCCGGCTACGGGTTCCTCGTGCCGTGGCTGATCGGCTTCTTCGGCCTCACGCTGATCCCGATGGCGTACTCGCTGTACCTGTCGTTCACGAGCTACAACATCTTCTCGCCGCCCAAGTGGATCGGCTTCGACAACTACATCCGGATGTTCACGTCCGACCCGGCGTTCATCCAGTCGGCGCAGATCACCCTCGTCTACGTGCTGGTGGGAACCCCGATCACCCTCGGCGCCGCTCTCGCGGTCGCCATGCTCCTGAACTACCGCGACCGGGGTGCGGGCTTCTTCCGCTCCGCGTTCTACGCCCCGTCGCTGATCGGCGGATCGGTGTCGGTCGCGATCGTATGGCGCGCGATGTTCGCCTCCGACGGCCCCGTCGACAACGCGCTGTCGGCGATCGGCATCGACCTCGGCGGCTGGATCGGCAACCCGGCGCTCGTGCCGCCGATGATGATCCTGCTCGCGGTGTGGCAGTTCGGCGCCACCATGGTCATCTTCCTCGCCGGTCTCAAGCAGATCCCGAAGGAGCTGTACGAGGCGGCCGAAATGGACGGCGCCAACGCCTGGCACCGCTTCCGCGCCGTCACCCTCCCGATGCTGAGCCCGGTCATCTTCTTCAACCTGCTGCTCGGCCTGATCGGTGCGTTCCAGGTCTTCACCCAGGCGTACATCATCTCCAACGGCACCGGCGGCCCGGCCGGCATGACGAACTTCATCACCCTCTACCTGTACAAGCGCGGCTTCTCTGACGGCCAGATGGGCTACGCCGCCGCCATCGCGTGGGTGCTGCTGGTCGTCGTCGCGATCATCGCCTTCATCCTCTTCCGCACCCAGCGCTCCTGGGTCCACTACGCCGGAGACAACCGATGACCACCACATCCTCGTTCGGCGAGAACGCCCTCGTCCTCACCGAGAACCAGGTCGACCCCGACCAGAAGGCCGCCCCCACGCCCCGACGCGGCGTCAAGCGCAAGACGTGGCAGACCGTCATCTGGTTCGTGGTCCTCCTCGCCATCACCGCGATCGTGCTGTACCCGCTGGTGTGGCTGCTGTTCGCCACCTTCAAGCCGAACAGCGAGTTCGGCCAGAACATGGGCCTGCTGCCGGCCAACCCGACGATCGACAACTACATCAAGGTGCTCGAGGGGATCGCCGGCGTGCCGATGTGGCGGTTCTACGTGAACTCGCTCATCATCGCCGTGGGCTCGGTCGTCGGCGTCCTGCTGTCGTCGGCGCTGGCCGCGTACGCGTTCGCCCGCATCCAGTTCAAGGGGCTCGGCATCCTGTTCGCGGCGATGATCGGCACGCTGCTGCTGCCGTTCCACGTCGTGATCATCCCGCAGTACATCATCTTCCAGCGCCTCGACCTGATCGACACCTTCGTGCCGCTGCTGCTGCCGAAGTTCCTCGCCACCGAAGCGTTCTTCGTCTTCCTGCTGGTGCAGTTCATCCGCCAGATGCCGCGCGACATGGACGAGGCGGCCCGCATCGACGGCGCCGGCCACATGCGCATCTTCTGGTCGATCATCCTGCCGCTGATCAAGCCCGCCCTGATCACGTGCTCGATCTTCGCCTTCATCTGGTCGTGGAACGACTTCCTCGGGCCCCTGCTGTACCTCACCAGCCCCGAGAACTACCCGCTGCCCATCGCGCTGCGTCTCTACAACGACCAGACCTCGTCGAGCGACTACGGCGCCACCGTCGCGGCATCCTTCGTCGCCCTCCTTCCCGTCCTCCTCTTCTTCCTGGTGTTCCAGCGCTTCCTCGTCGACGGCGTCGCCACCCAGGGCCTCAAGGGATAGGACGACCACCATGGACCGCCGAGAACTCCGCGCCGCGCGTCGTGCCGACGCGTCGGGCAGCGGCCCCACGCTCGAAGAGCGCGAGCCCGCCCGCTACCCGGGCGCCAAGGGAGCCTTCGCCCTCTTCGGCGAGGTGCTGCTGACGGGCCTGCTCGTCACCGCGGCCGGACTTCTCGTCGTGACCCTGCCGGCCGCCCTGGCCGCCGGCATCCGTCATCTCCGCCGCTATGTGAACGCCGAGCAGTCGCACGTGCGCACGTTCTGGCAGGACTGGCGCAGAGCTCTGCCGGGCGGCCTGGTCGTCGGCGTCGTCGGGGTGGTGCTCGCGCTGCTGCTGGTGCTCGACATCGACCTGGCGAACTCCGGCGCCCTGCCCGGCGGCGCCCTCGTCTCGGTCGTCGGCTGGGTCGGCCTCGTCGCCGGTGCGGCGGCGCTGCTGATCGCGGCCGGCGCGTGGGCCCCCGAGGGCGGCTGGCGCGCCGCGATCCGCGGCATCCCGTCGGCCGTCGCCGGCGACCCGATCGCCGGTGTCTACCTCGCCGCCGCCGCGGTGCTCGTCGGCGTCGTCACCTGGATGCTGCTGCCGCTGCTCATCGCGGGGCTCGGCTGCGCCGCGTTCGCCGTCGTCGCCGTGCCCGCCCGCCGCGGCCGCCGCTGACCCTCTCCCTTTCCCCGCTCGAAACCCCAGCCAGAAGGAGCTGCTCGACGTGCTGTACGGCGCCGACTACAACCCCGACCAGTGGCCCGAGGAGGTGTGGGACGAGGACGTCCGCCTCATGCAGGAGGCCGGTGTCAACATCGTGAGCCTCGGGATCTTCGCCTGGTCGCGCATCCAGCCCGCCGAGGACGTGTGGGACTTCGACTGGCTCGACACGGTCATCGACAAGCTGCACGCCGGCGGCATCGCGGTGAACCTCGCCACGGCGACCGCCTCTCCCCCGCCGTGGGTGAGCGCGACCTACCCCGAGACGCTGCCCGCAGACGAGTCGGGCGCCACCTACTGGCCCGGCAGCCGGCAGCACTTCGCGCCGTCGTCGCCCGTGTATCGCCGCCTCGCCGGCGAGCTGGTGCGCCGCCTCGCCGAGCGCTACGTCGACCACCCCGGCGTGGTCATGTGGCACATCGGCAACGAGTTCGGCTGCCACCTGTGGATGGACTTCTCGGATGCCGCGCGCGACGCCTACCGCGGGTGGCTCGAGGAGCGGTACGCCACCGTCGACGCGCTCAACGACGCATGGGGCACGAGCTTCTGGTCGCAGCGGTACGGCGGCTTCGACGAGATCTTCCCCCCGCGGCTCGCGCCGTACAGCCACAACCCGTCGTCGATGCTCGACTGGCGCCGCTTCACCAGCGACATGTGGCTCGAGTGCTACCTCATGGAGCGTGAGATCCTGCAGGCCGCCGGCGCGACGCAGCCGATCACGACGAACTTCATGGGGCCCTTCAAGCCCGCGGACTACCGCAAGTGGGCGCCGTTCATGGACGTGATCGCCGACGACTGCTACCCCGACCCCGCCAACCCGAACCGCGTGCGCGACGCCGCCTTCCAGCGCGACCTCGTCCGCTCGCTCAAGCCGGGCGTGCCGTGGCTGCTGTGGGAGCAGGCGACGGATGCCGTCAACTGGCGTCCCGCGAACCCGGGCAAGCGCCCCGGCGCCCTGGTCGCCGAGACCGCGCAGTCCATCGCCCGCGGCGCCGACGGCATCATGTTCTTCCAGTGGCGCCAGTCCCGCGCCGGCAGCGAGAAGTTCCACTCGGCGATGCTGCCGCACGCCGGCACCGAGACGCGCACGTGGGACGCGGTCACCGAGCTCGGAGCCCGGCTCGCCGCCCTTCCCACCCTCCCCGCACCCGGTCGCGACGCGCAGGTAGCCCTCGTGTTCGACTGGGAGAACTGGTGGGCCGTCGAGGAGCGCGACCACCCGACCGAGATCGACTACCTCGCACTCACGCTCGAGTGGTACGGCGCCTTCCACGCGCGCGGCATCCAGGTCGACATCATCGGTCCCGAAGAGGCCGAGGGCTACGAGCTCGTCGTCGCCCCCGCCCTCTACCTCCTTCGCGACGAGGGCGCCGCGGCGCTCACCCGCTTCGTCGAGGCCGGCGGCACGCTGCTGACCGGTCCCTTCACCGACATCGTCGACGCCCACGATCAGTTCCGCGACGGCGGCTTCCTCACGCAGCTCGGCCCGGTGCTCGGCCTGCGGTTCGAGGACTTCGGCGCCCTCGCCGGCACGTCGGCGGGGGCGGCGGGCGTCGGCGCGCTGAACGGCGACGCGGTCCAGGCGGCACGCAGCGCGGCCGCGCGCGGCGTCGTCGCCTTCGACCTCGAGGGCGCGGAGCTCTCGGGCCGCTTCGTCGCCGAGGCCGTGCACGCGACCGGGGCGACGGTCGTCGCCAGTTTCGCCTCCGGCCTGCAGACCGGCGCTCCCGCGCTGACGCGCCACCGCTTCGGCGCCGGCGAGGCCTGGTACGTCGCGACGCAGCCCGTGGGCAACGGCGCTTCGGCCGCCGGGCCCGTGGTCGACAGCGTCGGCGCGGTCGTCGCGGCCGTGGTCGCGGCATCCGGCGTCCGTCCCGTCGTCGCGGGCCTGCCCGCCGGCGTCGAAGCCGCCCGTCGCGGCGACCTCGTCACGCTGATCAACCACAGCGACGCGCGCGTCGAGATCGCCATCGAGGGGACGGATGCCGAGACCGGCGTCGCCGTCGACCGCGTGGTGCTCGACGCCCAGGGCGTGGCCTTCGTCTCCGCGCCCGCCAGCACAGCCGCCGAAGCTCCCGACCGCGACGCGGTGACGATCGCCTGAGCACCCTCGCCCGAGGGCGGATGGAGTGAGGGATGCCGTGGCGCGGGGCCGCGGCATCCGTCTTCCGAGGAAGATCCGTGACCGACATCCCGCATCCGCACCCCGACCGAACCGATGAAAGGCCGCCCGTGACCGCTTCGCACGACGCCTCCGCCCGCCTCGATCCGCACCACGAGATCGCCGACATCGACCGCCGCCTGTTCGGCGGCTTCGTCGAGCACCTCGGCCGCCACATCTACGACGGCATCTTCGAGCCGGGGCACCCGTCGGCCGACGACGAGGGCTTCCGCACCGACGTGATCGACCTCGTGAAGGAGCTCGGCGTCAGCACCATCCGCTACCCCGGCGGCAACTTCGTGTCGGGGTACCGCTGGGAGGACGGCATCGGCCCGAAGGCCGACCGCCCCCGCCGTCTCGACCTCGCGTGGCACTCCACCGAGACGAACGAGGTGGGCCTCCATGAGTTCCAGGCGTGGCTCGACCGCGTCGGCAGCGAGCTGATGCTCGCCGTGAACCTCGGCACCCGCGGCACGCAGGAGGCGCTCGACCTGCTCGAGTACGCCAACATCGACACCCGCACGGAGTGGACCGACCAGCGCGCCGCGAACGGGCGCGAGACGCCGTTCGGCGTGAAGATGTGGTGCCTCGGCAACGAGATGGACGGCCCGTGGCAGGTCGGCCACCGCAACGCCGACGACTACGGCAAGCTCGCCTCGCGCACGGCCAAGGCGATGCGCATGGTCGACCCGGGCGTCGAGCTCGTCGTGTGCGGCTCGTCGGCGCGCTCGATGCCGACCTTCGGCTCGTGGGAGCGCACCGTGCTCGAGCACACGTTCGACGACGTCGACTTCATCTCGTGCCACTCCTACTACCAGGAGCAGGGCGGGAACGCGCAGGAGTTCCTCGCCTCGGGCGTCGACATGGCGCGCTTCATCGAGTCGGTCGTCGCGATCGCCGACACGGTGGCGGCCACCAAGAAGAGCGACAAGCGCATCATGATCTCGTTCGACGAGTGGAACGTCTGGTACCTCCACGACGACGAGGGCGGCCAGAACGACAAGCCCGAGGAGAAGGGCTGGCCGGTCGCGCCCCGGCTGCTCGAAGACAAGTACAACGCGCTGGACGCCGTCGTCTTCGGCGACCTCATGATCACGCTGCTCCAGCACGCCGACCGCGTGCGCTCAGCGTCGCTCGCGCAGCTGGTGAACGTGATCGCCCCGATCATGACCGAGCCCGGCGGCCCGGCGTGGCGCCAGACCACGTTCTTCCCGTTCTCGATCACCTCGCGCCTCGCTCAGGGTCGCGCCGTGCGCGTGCCGGTCTCGTCGGCGACGATCGCGACCGAGAAGCTCGGCGACGTCGACGCGCTGAACGCCGTCGCGACCATCGACGACGAGGGCGTGTCGCTCTTCGTGGTGAACCGTTCGACGACGGATGCCGCGACCCTGCGCGTCGACCTCGCACCGCTCGTGCGGGCCCTCCGCCGCGAGGTCGCCGTCGTCGAGTCGCATCTGCTGCACGACGACGACCTCTACGCCGCCAACACGCTCGACGACCGTGAGCGCGTCGGCGTGCGCGACGCCGGGGCATCCGTCGACGGCGAGGAGCTGTCGGTCGCGCTGCCCGCCGTATCGTGGGCCGCGATCCGGCTGGCCTGAGTCGCCGGCGCCCGCGAATCTCGGACATCCTGCGAATATTAGACGTCCCAGGCCGAAGCGTCCGATATTCGCGGGATCTCCGATTCCCACCCACCTGCCAGCGCGCTCTGCGGCGCAGGTCCGACGACGACAGGACGACAGAGCGATGACGCTGCGCAAGACCGCCACTCCCCCGATGGGCTGGAACAGCTGGGACTCGTACGGCACGACGGTGACCGAGGACGAGGTGCTCGCGAACGCCCGGTTCATGGCCGAGCACCTGCTGCCGTACGGGTGGGACACCGTCGTCGTCGACATCGACTGGGCCGACCCGACCGCGCGGTCGCACGGCTACAACGAGTCCGCACCGCTGGTCATCGACGAGTTCGGGCGGGTGCAGCCCGACCCGGTGCGCTTTCCGTCGTCGGCCGGCGGCGCCGGCTTCGCGCCGCTCGCCGCCCGCGTGCACGAGCTCGGCCTGAAGTTCGGCATCCACATCATGCGCGGCATCCCCCGCCTCGCCGTCGAGCGCGACCTGCCGGTACTCGGTGCCGGCGTCACCGCCTCGGCCGTCGCCGATCCGGCGAACGTGTGCGAGTGGAACCCGCACTACCTCGGCCTCGATCACGCGAAGCCCGGCGCGGCGGCGTACTACCACTCGATCGCCGACCAGTACGCGATGTGGGGCGTCGACTTCATCAAGGCCGACGACCTGCTGTGGCCCTACCAGGCCGCCGAGATCGAGGCCTTCTCGACGGCGATCGAGACGGCCCCGCGCGCGATCGCGCTGTCGCTCTCACCCGGGCGCGACCTGTCGGCGGCGCACCTCGAGCACCTGCGGGCGCATGCCACCATGTGGCGAGTCTGCGACGACCTGTGGGACAGGTGGGAAGACGTCGAGGCGAACTTCGCCCGCCTCGCGCGCTGGGCGCCGCTCGCCGGCCCTGACGGCTGGCCCGACGCCGACATGCTGCCGCTCGGCCGCATCGGACTCCGCGCCGAGCGCGGCGAGCCGCGCGAGGGCGCCCTGACCCTCGCGGAGCGGCGCACGCTGGTGACGCTGTGGGTCATGGCGCGTTCGCCCCTGATGATCGGCGGCGACCTGCCCACGAGCGCACCCGAGACCATCGCCCTCTTCACGAACGACGCGGTGCTCGAGATCCTGCGCGACTCGTCCCGCAATCGCGAGCTGCTGCGCGAGCGCGACCTCGTGGTCTGGGCGGCCGAACGCGGCGACGCCCGCTGGGTCGCCGTCTTCAACACCTCCGATAAGGCCCGGGACGAGCCTTTCGACACGCGCTCCCTCGGCCTCGGGCCGGCACCGGACGCGGTCGTCGACGTGTGGGATGCGGCATCCGTTCCCGTCGAGGCCGTTCACGAGCAGTCGGATGCCGCGCGCGGCGTCGCCCCCGGCGGCTCGGTCGTGCGGCTCTCGCTCGAGCCGCACGGGTGCGTGCTCTTGCGCGCGTGACGGATCGGTGATCGGATGCCGCTGGGAAAGCGCTTGCGCAGCATCCGATCCCATGGCACACTATTGGAAAGCGTTTACCCGCAACCGGACACCCGTGCCGGGCGGGTACTACAGGCCTTCAGAGAAGAAAGCAGGACCCCATGACCGACACGACACTCGCTCCCGCCTCGGCCGAGGCATCGGCCCGTCCGCAGGTGCGCGAGATCGGCATCATCATGAACGGCGTCTCGGGCCGCATGGGCTACCGTCAGCACCTCGTGCGCTCGATCCTCGCGATCCGCGAGCAGGGCGGCATTGAGCTGCCCGACGGCACCAAGGTCACCGTGAAGCCGCTCCTCGTCGGCCGCAGCGAGGCGAAGCTCGCCGAGCTCGCCGCCAAGCACGGCATCGAGGACTACACGACCGACCTCGACGCGGCCCTCGCCGACCCGCGCTGGGAGATCTACGCCGACTTCCTCGTCACCAAGGCGCGCGCCTCGGCCCTGCGCAAGGCGATCGCGGCCGGCAAGACCATCTACACCGAGAAGCCCACGGCCGAGACGGTCGACGAGGCCCTCGAGCTCGCCAAGCTCGCGCAGGAGGCCGGCGTCAAGACCGGCGTCGTGCACGACAAGCTCTACCTCCCGGGCCTGCAGAAGCTCAAGCGCCTCATCGACTCCGGCTTCTTCGGCCGCATCCTGTCGGTGCGCGGGGAGTTCGGCTACTGGGTCTTCGAGGGCGACTGGCAGCCCGCCCAGCGCCCGTCGTGGAACTACCGCGCCGAGGACGGCGGCGGCATCATCGTCGACATGTTCCCGCACTGGAACTACGTGCTCGAGAACCTCTTCGGCGAGGTCAAGACCGTCTACGCGCAGGCCGCCGTGCACATCCAGGACCGCTGGGACGAGAAGGGCGAGCACTACACCGCCACCGCGGAGGACGCCGCCTACGGCATCTTCGAGCTCGAGGGCGACATCGTGGCCCAGATCAACTCGTCGTGGACCGTGCGCGTGAACCGCGACGAGCTCGTCGAGTTCCACGTCGACGGCACCCACGGCTCGGCCGTGGTCGGCCTCTTCGGCGCGAAGATCCAGCACCGCAACGCCACCCCGAAG
The DNA here is from genome assembly GCF_015278255.1 of Microbacterium hibisci. Classification (GTDB taxonomy): domain Bacteria; phylum Actinomycetota; class Actinomycetes; order Actinomycetales; family Microbacteriaceae; genus Microbacterium; species Microbacterium hibisci. The sequence continues at coordinate 53,335 of NZ_JADIJC010000002.1, read as the reverse complement.
CCGGTGTGGAACCCCGACCTCGCCGACGACCACGACTACGACGCCGACTGGGCCGAGGTTCCGACCAACGACGTGTTCCAGAACGGCTTCCGCCAGCAGTGGGAGGAGTTCCTCGTGTCGTACGTCGAGGGCACCGACTACGAGTTCGACCTGCTGTCGGGCGCGCGCGGGGTGCTGCTGGCCGAGGCCGGTCTGCAGTCCAGCCGCGAAGGCCGCAAGGTCGAGCTGCCGACGCTGTCGCTGGACTGATCCGAGGCACGGATGACGAAGCTCAACCTCCTGGCCGTCGACGGAGCCCTCTCCGCCGTCGAGCTCAACGAATCACCCGGCTACACGAAGCCCGAGGGCGCCCTGCGCAGCCGCGTGGCGTACGCCGCGGCACACGTGGTCCCCAAGACCTCGGCCGACAACACTCCGGGTCAGCCGGCCGACGTGGACTGGGATGCGACGCTGGACTTCCGTCGCGCCGTGTACTCGTGGGGCCTGGGCGTCGCCGACGCCATGGACACCGCGCAGCGCAACATGGGTCTCGACGCCGCGGCGACGCGCGACCTGATCGCGCGTTCGGCCCAGGTCGCCCGCGAAGAGGGCGGCTCGGTCGTGGTCGGCGTCAACACCGACCACGTCGACGCCGAGCGGATCTCGCTCGACCAGGTCATCGACGCCTACAAGGAGCAGCTCCACTTCACCGAGGAGCAGGGCGCCGGTCCGGTGCTCATGGCATCGCGCCACCTGGCCCGCGTGGCGGAGTCGGCAGACGACTACCGCCGCGTCTACCGCGAGGTGCTGCAGTCCGCGACCGTGCCGGTGGTGCTCCACTGGCTCGGCACGGCGTTCGACCCGGCGCTCGAGGGCTACTTCGGCTCGCCCGACTGGCGCGAGGCGTCGTCGGTGCTGCTCGAGATCATCGAGGAGAACGTCGACAAGGTCGCGGGCGTCAAGATGAGCCTGCTGGACGCCGCCTCCGAGGTGTCGGTGCGCGAGCGCCTGCCCGAGGGCGTGCGCATGTTCACCGGCGACGACTTCAACTACGTGGGCCTCATCGGCGGGCAGGACGTGCCCGACGCGACGCAGCCCGAGCGCGACGCGAACTCGCCGCGCCAGCACTCCGACGCGCTGCTGGGCGCCTTCGCAGCGATCACGCCGGTCGCGTCGGCCGCCATCCAGGCGATCGACGCCGGCGACCCGGCGCGCTACCTCGAGATCCTCGGCCCCACCGAGGAGCTCAGCCGCCAGGTGTTCGCCGCGCCGACCTTCTACTACAAGACCGGCGTCGCGTTCCTGTCGTGGCTGAACGGCCACCAGTCCGCGTTCCAGATGGTCGGCGGGCTGCACTCCGCGCGCAGCCTCCCGCACCTGTCGCGCATCGTCGAGCTGGCCAACTCCTCGCTCGCGCTCGAGCAGCCCGAGCTGGCGGCCGTCCGCTGGCACGGCATGCTGCGCATCAACGGCATCGACGTCCCGGGGGTGCTCGCATGAGCGCCGACCCGCGCCTGTCGATCAACCAGGCGACGATCAAGTACGCCGATCTCGCCACCGCGCTGCGGGTGACCGCCGAGGCGGGCGTGCAGGCGATCGGCCTCTGGCGCGAGCCCGTGCAGGAGGTCGGTCTCGCGACCGCCGCCTCGATGCTCGCCGACTCGGGCCTGCGCTTCACCACGCACTGCCGCTCGGGCTTCTTCACGATGCCCGAGGGCGCGGCGCGCCGCGCGTCGATCGACGACAACCGCGTGGCGATCGAAGAGGCCGCCACGCTGGCGGCCGCCGGCGCCGAGGGCTCCACGGCGATCCTGGTGCTCGTGGCGGGCGGACTGCCCGAGGGCTCCCGCGACCTGGTGGGCGCGCGCGAGCGGGTGCGCGACGCCATCGGCGAGCTGGTTCCGGATGCCGCGTCCGCCGGCGTGACGCTCGCGATCGAGCCGCTGCACCCGATGTACGCGTCGGACCGCTGCGTCGTCTCGACGCTCGGGCAGGCGCTCGACATCGCGGCGGACTTCGACCCGGCCGTGGTCGGCGCCACCGTCGACACGTTCCACATCTGGTGGGATCCGGACGTCCTCTCCTCGATCGAGCGCGCCGGCCGCGAGGGCCGCATCGCGACGTACCAGGTGTGCGACTGGAAGACCCCGCTCCCCGCGGACGTGCTGCTCAGCCGCCACTACCCGGGCGACGGCGTCATCGACTTCGCGTCGCTGACGGCCGCCGTCGAGGCGACCGGCTACGACCGCGACATCGAGGTCGAGATCTTCAACGAGGAGATCTGGGCCACCGACCCGCTCCTCGCCGTGCAGCGCACGGCCGCCGGGTTCGCGGCATCCGTCTCCCCTCACCTGCGCGCTCGCGTCGCGAGCTGACGCGGCGCACGACTCGGAGCGCCCGCGGGGTCTTCGCCCCCGCGGGCGCTTCGTCGTCTGCGGGTGCACCGAGGCGGGCGTTCGCTCAGGTCGCGCGCCGGTACCGCAGTGTGACGATCTCGAAGGGGCGCAGGGTGAGGGTCACCGCGGCCGGATCGTCGCCGACGCGCGTCCTTCCGACGATCGTCCGCTCGAGCAGGTCGACCAGCTCGACGGCATCCGCGGCGAACGCGGGGCGGATGGTGGTCCGGCGGCGACCACCGGAGGCCTCGTAGAGCCGCACCACCACATCGCCGGTGCGGTCGTCGGCCAGCTTCACCGTCTCGACGATCACGTCGGCGCTGCTCGACGAGACGAGCGGCTCGACGGGCTCCGCCGCATCGATGAAGCGCAGGGAATGCGACATCCGCCGCCCTTCCTCGCGCGCATCGCCGATCGTCGCTGCGGGGCGGAGCGAGTAGCGCACCCGATGGCGTCCACGATCGGCGTTCGGGTCGGGGAAGCGCGCCCCACGGAGCACCGACATCTCGACCGTCGTCGTGGTCTGGCCGCTCGGACGGGTGACGCGATCGACGGAGTGGCCGTACGACGAGTCGTTCGCGATGGCGGCGCCGAAACCCGCCTCGTCAAGGTGCAGCCAGCGCTGGCCCGAGACCTCGAACCGCGCCTCGTCCCACGAGGTGTTGCGGTGGGTCGGCCGGCGCAGGTGACCGAACTGGGTCTCGGTCGAGGTCTCGTCGGCGTGCAGGTCCAGCGGGAACACCAGCTTCAGCAGCCGTCCGCGCTCCTGCCAGTCGATGTCGAGCGAGATGTCGAGAGCCGCGCGCCCGGGGCCGAGGGCGACGGTCTGCGTCACCGAGGATGACCCGAAGCTGCGGGTCGCGCGCACGAACACCGTCCCGGCATCCGTCCCCGCAGAGATCTCGTCGGTCTCGATGAGGTCGTGCGCATTGTGGCGGTAGTGGCGATCGATGTCCCACGCATCCCACTTGTCGGGGGAATCGCGGTGCAGTCGCAGCAGGCCCCCGGGCTCGCCTTCGGGGATGACCTCGCGGGCGTCGGCGCCGGCGAGCGACACGATCAGCCCACGGCGGTCGACAATGGCGCTCACCGTGCCGTTGCGCAGGAGCCAGCCGTCGGCGGTCTCCTCGACGACGGCCGCCGGGTGCTCGGCCGGGGTGCCGATGGAGAACGCGGCGACGCCATCGATGGCGACGGCCGCGGAGTTGACGGCGTACCCAGGAGTGGATGCGGGCTCGGCCTCGACGTCGGCGGTGGCTGCGAGAGCGGTCACGCTCCGCGCGACGATCTCCTGCAGATCGCGCTGGATGGCCTCGTGATCGGCTTCGGCCTCACGGTGCACCCACGCGATCGAGCTGCCGGGCAGGATGTCGTGGAACTGGAGCATGAGGACGCGCTTCCACAGGCGGTCAAGCTCGTCGTAGGGATACTCCGTGCCGCGGCGCACCGCGGCCGTCGCCGCCCACAGCTCCGCCTCGTGCAGCAGCTCCTCGCTGCGGCGGTTGCCCTGCTTGGTGCGCAGCTGACTGGTGAGCGTGCCGCGGTGCAGCTCGAGATACATCTCGCCGCGCCACACCGGCAGCTCCTCGCTCTCGGTCGACGCGCGCGCGTAGAAGTCGGCGGGTGCTCCGAGCACCACCCTCGGCGAGCCGTCCAGGTCGGCCTGCCGCCGCGCAGCCGCCACCATCTCGCGCGTCGGCCCGCCACCGCCGTCGCCCCAGCCGAACGGCGCGAGCGAGACGGTGCCGGCGTCGTGGTCGGCGAAGGTCCGCTCGGCGTGCGCGAGCTCGGCGGGCGACAGCTGTGCGTTGTAGGTCTCGATCGGAGGGAAGTGCGTGAAGATCCGCGTGCCGTCGAGGCCCTCCCACAGGAAGGTGTGGTGCGGCATGGCGTTGGTCTGATTCCACGAGATCTTCTGGGTCATGAACCAGTCCACACCGGCCAGTCGCATGATCTGGGGCAGCGCTGCCGAGTACCCGAAGGTGTCGGGAAGCCAGACCTCTCGGGTCTCGACGCCGAACTCCTCGAGGAAGAACCGCTTGCCGTACGTCAGCTGCCGGATGGTCGCCTCGCCGTTCGGCATGTTGGTGTCGGGTTCGACCCACTGGCTGCCCACGGGCACGAACTGGCCCGATGCGACCTTCTCGCGGATGCGCTCGAAGAGCTCGGGGTAGGCCGACTTCACCCATGCCAGCTGCTGAGCCTGCGAGCACACGAACCGGAAGTCGGCGTCCTCTTCCATCAGGGCCAGCGCGTTGGAGAACGAGCGGGCGCACTTGCGCACCGTCTCGCGCACCGGCCAGAGCCACGCGGTGTCGATGTGCGCGTGACCGGTCGCCAGCACGGTATGGGCGCTCGCCGCAGCCGGCGCCGCCAGCACGGCGGCGAGCGCATCGCGCCCCGCGGAGGCGGTGCCGTGGACGTCGTCGGGGTCGACGACGTCGAGCATGCGGTCGAGCGCGGCCCACAGCTGCGCGTGCCTCGGCGCCGTGGGCGGGAGCTCCGACGCGAGGCCTCGCACGGTCTCGATGTCTTGCAGCAGCTCCCAGACGCAACGGTCGACGAGAGCGACGTCGAGTCGGCGAAGCCGGTATTGCGGGGCGTCGCCGGCCGTCGCCGCATCACCCATCCGCGTGGCGCGCCAGTGCGACTCCGGCGGGATGCTCGGGTTGCCGGCGAGCTCGAGATAGAGGTCGATGTCACGTCCCACGACGGCGACGCGGGAGTTCCGCGGCGAGATCGCCTTGACGATCGTGCCGTCCGGCCGGAAGACCAGGCCCTCGCACTGGAAGCCCGGCATGTTGTCGTCGAAGCCGGGATCTACCACCACCTCGACGCGGTACCGGTCGTCGACGGGCCAGTCCTCGGGAACGCGGCCCCGTGCACGCAGCCACAGTGTGCTCCACGGGCGCCCCCACGCGGTGCCGACCGTGAACGGGGCGTACGCCTGTGCCGCTGCGTCGGCGAACGGCACGGGCTCGCCGGGCACCTCCCACGCCTCGAGGTCGAGTGGAGCGACCTTCGCGTAGACGGCCGCCCGCAGCGACTCGTCGAGCAGTCTCGAGATCCGATCCGCGACCCGCCCGGGGTCGGTCCTGATGCCGGCGCGCCTCATTCTGCGAACCCTACCCCGGCCATGATCGTTCCGCGCTGCGGCACCACGCGGTGCCCGACGGTGTAGAGCGGATCGGCGGTGTCGTGCGGCACGTCCTCCCGCGATTCGCGCACCGCCTGCATGGACCGCGGGATCTCGAACGGCAGGCTCCCCCGCGGCGCGATCTCGCCGGTCAGCGCCGCGACGTAGGCGGCGTCACTCGTGCCGAATGTGCCGGTGAGCACGGATGCGATCCGCTCGATCGGCGCGAGGATCGCGGGGCGTTCGAGCGCGACGTCGACGACGAGCGGCACCCTCGCCGCGATGTCGGCCAATCGGGAGACGAGTCCGGGGCGGAAGTCCAGCGATCCCTGGTGGAACAGCGACTCGAACAGCAGATCGTCCCGCGGCTCGAAGGGGGCTGCCAGGCGCACCACTGCGAGATCGGCATCGCCGACGTTCTCCACGACCTCGCCGAGGGTGGCCGCGACGTCCGGGGAGACGTTCTCGACGTAGACGCGGGAGCCGCGCTTCAGCGGCAGCATCCCCGCCCCGTCGGCGAGCACCGCGACGGCTTCCGCCTGCGCGCGGAAGCCTGCGGCGCGATGAGGGGCGCACCCGACGATCTGCTCTGCTGCGTCCTCATCGACATACGGGTCGTCGAAGAGCCCCAGACGGAACTTGAGCTCGAGGATCCGTCGTGCGGACTCGTCGAGTCGTGATTCGGCGACCACGCCCTCGCGCACCAGCGCGATCAGAAGGTCGACGCACTCCTCACCGCCGAACTGGTCGCAACCGGCGTCGAGGATCGCGACGATCCGCTCCCGTGGCGTCAGGTGCTCCACGCCCCACGCCTTCGCCGGGAGCACCTGCCCTTGCGCCACGTTGTCGTTCACGAGTTCCCAGTCGGTCACGACGACACCGTCGAACCCCAGCTGTTCACGGAGAAGACCCGTGACGATGCGCCGGTTGTATCCGAAGCCGACCGCCGGCACCGGCTCGTCGTCGAGCGTGAGTCCGACGGGCATGCCGTAGTACGGCATCATGCCCGCCGTTCCGCATGCGATCGCCGCGCGGAACGGCCCGAGGTGCAGATCGAAGGCATCGCCGGGGTACACCTGCTCGCGGCCGTAGGGGAAGTGTGCGTCCTCACCGTCCTGCTGCGGTCCGGCACCGGGGAAGTGCTTCGACACGCAGGCGACGGAAGCGGTCCCGATGCCGTCGCCCTGGAAGCCCGCGATATAGGCGGCGAGTGCACGTGCAGTGCGGTCCGGGTCTGCGCCGAACGTGTGCAGCTGCCGTCCCCATCGCGGCTCGGTCGCGAGGTCGATCTGCGGGTGCAGCGCCATCCGGATGCCGACGGCCAGATATTCGCGGCGCGCGATGTCGGCGAAGGCACGGATGTCGTCGTCATCCAGCCCCGCCATCCCGAGCGGCTCCGGCCACTGCGAGAACGATCCTGCGGTGAACGACGTGCCGGCGTTCTCGACGAAGGCGTGACGCGGGTCGGTGCTGATGGTGACCGGGATGCCGTGGGGTGTCTCCTCCGCCAGGCGTTGCAGCGCATTCGCCCATCTGGCCGCCTCCCGCGGCGAGCCGAGGGCGTGCACGTTGAAGTGGTTCATCCGCTTGTCGAGGACGACCGAGCGAGTCGGGGACTTGCTCAGGGCACCGGGTGCGTCGAGGAGAGTGCCGTCCGGTCCGCTTTCGATCACGGTGTGGAACATGAGGCCGGCCTTCTCCTCGAGGCTGAGCCGCGGGAGCAGGTCCGCGGTGCGGGCTTCCGGGGAGAGCCGAGGGTCCTCGTACGGATCGAGGCGGCCGTTGTGGTTCAGGTCGCGCCACGGCGGACCGTCGGGAGATGTGTGGAGCACTGCTGTTCTTTCGGGTATCGGGTGCGTGGAAGCGGCTCAGCCCTTGAGGCCGGTGAAGCCGATGCCTCGCACGATGGAGCGCTGGAAGACCAGGAAGAGGAGGATCGGCGGGATGCTGGCGATCAGCAGGCCCGAGATGAGGTAGGCGGGGTTGGTCGCCTGAGCCAGGCGCGGCAGCGCGACCGCAAGCGGCTGCGACTCCGGGTCGGTCAGCACGATCAGCGGCCAGAGGAACTCCTTCCACGCGGTCATGATGGACAGCAGCGACACGACCGCGAGGATCGGCTTCGACATGGGCAGCACGATCCGCCAGAAGATCGTGAACCACCCCGCACCATCCACCTGCGCCGCTTCGAAGAGCTCGCGCGGGATCTCATCGAAGAACTGCTTCACGAGGAGGATCGTGAAGGCGTTCGCGCCGGCGGGTAGCCACACCGCCCAGGGTGTGTCGGCGATCCCGAATCCCAGCAGCGGCAGGTCCAGAACCGTGAGGTACAGGGCGATGAGCGTGACCGTGCCCGGCACGAAGAGCGTGAGCAGGAACGCACCGTAGACGTAACGGCCGTACCACGGGCGGATCACCGAGAGCGCGAACCCCGCCGTCGCCGACACCAGCAGTTGGACCACCCATGACCCGAGCACGAGGATCACGGTGTTGGCGAGGTAGTGCCCGATGTCGAGCACCGACCAGGCGGTGCTGATGTTCTCCCACACCGCCGGCTGAGGGATGAGGCTCAGCGGCCGGTTCACCAGATCGATGGGCTCCGAGATCGAGGCGCGCAGCATCCACACCAGCGGGATGGCACCGAAGCCGACGAGCCCGGCGAACAGCACCAGGTGCATGAGCCGCCACCCCGTGGCTGTACGCGGTCGGTGCCAGTCGAAGGGAGAGAGGATGCCGCGGCCGGCCGCCGCCTCGGTCCGCCGGCGAGGACGGCTGGTGGTGCGAGCGAGCGCGCTCATCGGGTGCTCCAGGTTCGAGTGAGTCGCAGGTAGATGGCGGAGACGATGACGAGGACGATTGCCAGGAGCACGCTGAGCGCGGTCGCGACACCGTAGTTCCCGAAAAGGAATGCGTAGCGGTACACCATCAGCATCACCGTCACCGTCGCGTTGGCGGGGCCGCCGTCGGTCATGACGTACGGCTCGGTGAAGACCTGGATCGCTCCGATGATCTGCAGCAGGAGCAGGATGAGGATCACGCCTCGCATCTGCGGGAGTGTGATGTGCCACACGCGCCGCCAGACGGACGCGCCGTCGAGCTCCGCTGCCTCGTAGAGCTCGGTGCTCACCCCGGTCAGCGCGGCCAGATAGATGAGGATCGCGGTGCCCGCCCCCGACCATGTGGCGACGATGACGAGGCTCGGCATGGCGAGTTCCGGCGATTGCAGCCACGGAAGCGGTCCGAGCCCGAAGATGCCGAGCACGCTGTTGACGACGCCGGACTCCCCGGGCGCGAAGAACACCTTCCACAGCAGCACGGCGACCACGGGCGGGATCACGACGGGAAGGTAGGCGAGTACGCGCGCCGCAGTTCCGCCCCGCCGCAGCTCCGACATGAGCACCGCGCACACCAGCGGAACGGGCAGGCCGATCGCGAGGGAGAGCAGCGTGAACCACAGCGTGTTCCACGCCGCCGTGGGCAGCAGCGGGTCGGCGAAGAGGATCTCGAAGTTGCGCCAGCCGACCCATTCCGCAGGCTCCACCAGGTTCGTCTTCTGGAAGGCGAGGAGCAGGCTCTGCGCGATCGGCCACCACGCGAAGTAGGCGAAGACGAGCAGCGCCGGCAGCAGGAACACCAGCCCGGCCAGCGCTGCCCGATGACGCACGGACAGCCCGCGACGGGTACGGCGGGCGGGCTCGCCGGGCCGGGTGGCACGGTCCCGGACCGTGCCACCCGGACGCTCAGGAGCGATCGTCATTCGGCGTACTGCGCCAGGATCGTGTTCACTCGGTCGCCGGCATCGGCGAGGAGGGCGTCGATGTCGGCGTTCTCATCCGTGAGCACGGCCTGCACGATCGGGTCCAGTGCGGCGTAGATCTCCTGTGACGCCACGACGGGCTCGGGAACGTACTCGAACGAGGAGAGCGACGCGACGTACGGGTCGAAGTTCTCGACCGGCACGTTGACGAACGGCTCGATCGCGTCGCGGTAGGCGGCGTACGTCTCCTCGTCGAAGATCGGCAGCACGGGCACCCCGACGGGGACACCGTCGGCGGCCGCGGCCTCGGCTGTCGCCGCCGCGAACTCCGGATCGTAGTTCGGCCGCAGCGCGCGGTACTCGATCCACTTGACCGCAGCCTCCTTCTCGGCCTGCGTCGCGTCCGCGCTCACCATGAGGACGGTCGCGCCGGCGAGCGTGGCGTCTGCACCCCCCTGCGGCATCGGGCCGGCTCCGAACGCGTCGGGGTCTCCCCCCTGCGCGATGTAGTTCGGGTACACGTCCGGCGGAGCCGAGACCCACATGCCCACGTTCCCCGCGGTGAAGTCGGCGACGAGGTCCTCCTGCTTGCCGAGCACGTTGTCGCCCAGGGAGTCGTCCTCCCAGCGCATCTGCTGCCACAGCTCCATCACGTCACGGGACGCGTCGTCATCGAAGGCGGCCGACCACGACCCGTCCGAGCCCTGCTCGATCATCGTCCCGCCGTTGCTGTAGGTGTACCCCGTCAGGTGCCAGCCGCCGGAGTTGTTGGTGCTGATCTCGCCGAAGCCGGTCTTGCCCGTCGCGTCGGCGATCTGCTTCGCGTACTCGCGCACCTCCTCCCACGTGGTCGGAGGCGAGTCGGGGTCGAGCCCTGCCTGCTCGAAGAGGTCACGGTTGTAGACCAGTCCGAACGCGTAGCTCTTCTCGGGGATGCCGTAGACGGCGCCGTCGCGCTCGAGGAATTGCATGATGCGGGGGTTGAGGTTCTCGAACCCCTCGATCTCGGCCACGACGTCCGCGAGGTCGGCGACCTGTCCTCGCTCGATGAGCGCGGGAGGCTCGGTGAGCGGAATGCGCAGGAGCGTCGGCGCGCTCCCGCCCGCGAGCCGCGTGGCGAAGGTCTTGGCGTCCCACGGCACATCCGAGGCCTCGATCGTGATGTGCGGGTTCGCCTTCTCGAAGTCCTCGACCATGCTCTCGAACAGCGCGACTGCCGCGGTGTTGGTGGCGGCGGGCTTGCCCATGATCGTGATGGTGACGTCCTCCGGGGCGTCATCGTCGCTCGATACGGGTTCGCCCGAGGTGGTGCTGCACGCCGCGGTGCCGGCGAGGAGCGGGACGGTGATGAGGGCGGCGACGAGCCGACGTGTTCGCTGGTGCATGTTTCCTCCGAGAGAGCTGTGCGGCACAGCCGCGGGTTCCGCGCGGACGGTGGGATCGGAGGTTCCGGTCACACGGCGTCGTGCGTCCTGGCCAGTATGAGCATGAAGTTCACATCTCGCAAGCCTTTTTCAAATTATTTAAACCATCTGGTTTCTAAGTTGTGCATTTCATCGCGATTGTGATCTGATGCGGTCATGGCAATGACGTCCACCCGCCCGCACGCCCTCGTCGCGATGGGGGCCGACGCTTTCGCGGATCTGTTCGATCCGCCGCGGCTGTCGACGCTGCGCGCCACCGCCACGATCGACGATCCGCTGCGGGTCGACGACCTCACCGCGCCGCAGACCCTCCCCCGCCTGCGCGAGGCCGAGATCCTGATCACCGGATGGGGCGGCCCTCGCCTCGGGCCGGAGCTGCTGAGCATGGCGCCGCGGCTGCGTGCCGTGCTGCACGCCGGCGGTTCGGTCAAGGGGCACGTCAGCCCCGCTTTCTGGGAAGCGGGGGTCCTCGTCACCAGCGCCGCGGACGCGAACGCGGTCCCGGTCGCGGAGTACACGCTCGCGATGATCCTGCTCGAGGCCAAGCGCGCGCCGAGCTACATCGAGGGATACGCGCGCAGCAGAGACGTCGCCGGAGCGTGGCGTCGCGACATCCCTCCCGCGCTCGGCTTCGGCGGCACCGTCGGCATCGTGGGGCTGTCGCGGGTGGGCCGGCGCGTCGCCGACCTGCTGCGACCGTTCGATCTGCGCGTTCTGGTCGCGGACCCGCTCCAGGACGAGCGCAGCGCCGCGCTCGCCGGGGCGCGTCTGACCTCTCTCGACGACCTGCTCGCAGAGAGCGACATCGTCACGCTGCACGCCCCGGAGCTGCCAGAGACGCGCCACCTCATCGACGCCCGCCGCATGGCCCTGCTGCGCCCCCACAGTGTGATCATCAACACGGCGCGCGGATCGCTCGTGGACACCGAGGCGCTCATCGCGCGCTGCCGCACCGGCACGCTGCGCGCCATCCTCGACGTGACCGACCCCGAGCCGCTGCCGTCGCATTCGCCGCTCTTCACGACTCCCGGAGTCGTCATGAGTCCCCATATCGCGGGAGCGATGCACGCCGAGACGCACCGCCTCGCCGACGCGGTCCTCGAGGAGCTCCGGCGCGTCGCGCAGGGTCAGCCGCCGCGGCATCGGATCGATCGAGCCAGCCTCGGTTTCATCGCATGAGCAGTTCTGACTCATTCTGAGAATCCTGTCCTTTCTCGTGAAGAACGTTAGTGTGAGTCCGGCACCGACAGGAGGGGCGCACATGCTGGCAGCGGAACGTCGCGCGCGGATCCTGGAACTCGCGCGTCAGGACGGCGCGGTGAGCATCTCTCGCCTGACGGCCGACCTGGGCGTGTCGCACGTCACGGTGCGACGGGACCTCGATGCTCTGGTCGCCGAGAACGTCCTCGACAAGGTGCGGGGTGGCGCGATGCTGCCGACCGGCCAGAGCGCTCCCAGCCGCACGTCGTCGGTGACCATCGGCGTCGTCGTGCCGACCTCGTACTACTACCGCTACGTGGTCGAAGGCGTCGGCGAAGCGCTCGAGGGCATCGGCGACATCAAGCTGGTCATCTCGGAGTACGACCTCGGGGTCGAGTACCGACTTGTCCGAGAGCTCGCCGACGCCGGCGTGGACGGTCTTCTCTGGGTGCCCACCGTGTCGGAGGTGAACCAGATGCCGGAGTTCGACGAGTTCGTCGGAGGCGTGGGGGTACCGCTCGTCTTCGTCGAGCGCGAGACGCCGGGCGGCGGCCTCGGCACGGTCTCATCGGTGCGGTCCGCCCACGAGCGCGGCGTCGTGAGCGCTCTGCGACACCTGCGCGAGCTGGGCCACCGGCGCCTGGTGATGGTCAGCCGAGGCGCCTCACAGAGTGCGGAATTCGTGCGTCGGGGCTGGCGCGACGCGATGGGACGGCTCGGCTTCGACGAGGAGAGCACGATCCTGGGGCCGGTCGAACTCGGCGCCGGTCCCACGTGGGAGCGGGGAAGCGCCGATGTCGTCCTGGATGCGGTCGAGCGACTCGGCGCGACCGCCGTGTTCAGCCACGGCGACGAGAACTCGCTGTTCGGGCTCGTTCAGAACGCGCGTGCGCGGGGACTGACGGTGCCCGACCGCCTCTCGATCGTCGCCTACGACGACGACGTGTCGGCCCACGCGGATCCGCCCATCACCGCGGTCGCACCGGATCGCCGACGCGTGGGGGTGCACGCGGTCGAACTGCTCCTCGATCTGATCGAGAACGGCGACGTCGAGCCGCCGCTCCAACTCCAGGTGGACCCGCGCCTGATCGTGCGCGCGTCGACGGCGCCGCCGCCCGTCTGAGCACGAGGCGCGGACGGCACCGGCGATCACGTGATCGCCCGAACGAGACCCGGCGCCTCCTGGCCGAAGGCGCGCCGGCTCAGCGGTCGGAGGCGGCGGCGAGCGCGCGCAGCTCGCGCAGGCGCGGCGTGACCGAGCCCGCCGCCTCGATGCGCACCGGCAGCTCGACGGCGCCCGCGGCCGCGGCGAGGGCGACCTCGCGCTCGGTGTCGCCGGCGCCGGCCGGCACGGCCTCGTCGAGCACGACCGTGTCGCCGACGAGCACGCGCACGCGGGCCGGCTCGTCGCCGCCGAGCCAGGCCAGGCGCAGCGCGTCGGCCGTGCCGCTCCAGTCCCGGAGGGTCAGCGTGATGATGCCGCGCGTGCGACGCCAGCGCACATCGCCGCGGGCGCCGATCTCCTCGTCCGAGGCCGCGAGACCGTGGTCCGACTCGGGCTGCTGCTCGCCGAAGGCCACGACGTCTCGCGTGCGCGCCTCGAGCCCGAGCGACGCGGCATCGCTGCGTTCGAGCTCAGCGCGGCGGGCGGCGGCGGCTGCGGCATCCGTCTCCGCGGCCAGCGGCCACGAGACCGTGTAGCGGGCGTCGTGGATGGCGGCGAACGGCTCGAGATCGACGCTGCCGCCGTCGGCGGTGGGCACGCGCAGCCGGCCCGGCGCCTCGCGCACCGCATGCTCGAGCGCGTCGGGCTCGAGCACGGGCGTATCGGCGAGCGGCCGCAGCGGACCGACCGCGATGTGGCCCATGCGTGCGCCGTTGCCGCGATAGGCGACGGCGTCATCGGGCAGGCGCTGGGCGAGCACGTCGGGGCCGTCGACGATCCATGCCCACCCCGAGCCGTCGGCGGGGCGCTCGAAGCGGAGGCGCCGCGGGAGCGTCAGCCGGACGACCGACACACCCTCGCTGACGTCCACCCGCACGCGGGTGGCGGGCGCCGCGGCCACGGGCGCGGCATCCGTCTCACCGTCCGTCTGCACCCCGACGGACGCATGCCCGTCGACCCAGTCCGGAATCAGCACGGCCAGGCGCATCGGCCGTGGCGCCCGAATCTCGATCGCGGCGTCGATCACCGCGGGATCGGTCCGGTCGTCCACCGTCACGGCGAGCCGTGCACCGTCGAGCTCGGCGTGCGAGGGCACCAGGGCGTTGATGCGCACCTCACCCGCGTGCTCCGCGAAGACGAGCGCGCCATGTCGCGCCTGCGCCTCGAACCCCGAGCCCATGCAGCACCAGAAGCCCTCCGCCTCCGGCGAGTAGACCCGGTAGTGCGCCGGCCGCTGCGGGGTGAAGTAGACCAGGCCGCCGTGCACGGGGTGCTGCGCCGAGCGCAGGTGGTTGGCGCGCGCCCGCTCGGCCCAGAGCAGATACGCATCGTCGTCGGTGAGCGCGTGCAGCTCGGCGGCGAGCTTGACCATGTTGTGCGTGTTACAGGTCTCGGGGCCTTCGCGGGCGATGAACATGCTCGCGAAGTCGGAGGGGAAGTGCTCGCGCACGCTGTCGCCGCCGGTCGCGGCGCTGCGGTGCCGGGCGACGCGGTCGAAGAAGACGCGCGCGGCCGCGCCCTCGCGCGCCTCGATCTCGGGGAGCAGCTCGGGCGCGAGCGCGCGGGCGGCGCGCTCGATCGTCGCGAAGCCGACCGCGACCGGGATCTGGGTGTTCGCGTGCAGCCCATCGAGCTCGTCGCGGCCCGCCGCGAGCGGCTCGACCAGACCGCGGCGAGCGAAGCGCCGTGCCAAGCGCAGGTACGCGGCGTCGTCCAGCACCAGCGCGGCACGGGCGAAGGCCTCGGTCATGCCGCCGAACTCGCACTCGAGGATGCGCTCGAAGGCCGCCTCGTCGAGCTCGGCCGTCGTGCGCAGCCACCAGTCACCGAGGTCGGCCAGGGTCTCGCGGGCGACCGGATCGTCGGTGAGCTCCACCGCGTCGACGAGCCCCGCGAGGATCTTGTGGAGGTTGTACAGGGGCACCCACCGGCCGTTGAGGTGGAAGGCGCCGGCGTCGATCCGGCCCGCCCGCAGCTCGTCCCACAGCGCCTCGCCGTCGGGCACGCCACCGACGTAGCCGGTGCCGCGTGCGAGCTGGCATTCACGGATGCCGCGCACGAGCGTCTGCGCGATCGCGGCGGCGGCGGCATCTCCGGCCGCCGCGAGCGTGCTCACGGACGACAGCACGTGCCCGGCGGTGTGCCCGTCGAGCCCGTCGGCCTCCCAGCCGCCGTACGTCTCGGCGCGTGCCGGGAGGCCCGCCTCGCGGCGGAACGGCGCCAGCAGACGGTCGAGGTCGAGGCGCTTCAGCGTCGCACTCACGGTGCGCTGGGCATCGAGGTCGACGCCCTCGGCCAGGCGCACGCGGGCACCGGGCACGAAGCGCGGCTCTGCGGTGGTGGGCACGGCTCTCCTTCGAGAAGGCACGGGACGCATCCCCGGAGGGAGCGAAGGGAGGGAAACCGTTTCCCAATCTATCGCCCGAACCGGACACAGGCTCTAGACTCTCGCCTGTGAGCGACATGATCGCGCCTACCCGAGGCGCCGCCACCCTTCACGATGTCGCGCGCGAGGCCGGAGTCTCGCTCGCCACGGCGTCGCGGGTGCTCAACGGCTCGACGCGGAAGGTGGCCGAGAGCTATCGCGAACGCGTCGAGGCCGCCGCCGAGAAGCTCGGCTACACGGCCAACCTGTCGGCCCAGGCAACCGCGCGCGGCACCGCCGCGATCGTCGCACTGCTGGTCGCCGACATCGCGGACCCCTACTTCGGTCAGCTCGCCTCGGGCGTCGCGCGCGGCGCCGACGAAGCCGGCCTGGTCGTCACGATCGCCATCACCGAGCGCGACCCGCAGCGCGAGGTCAAACTCGTGCGCGCACTGCGCGGGCAGCGCCCACGCGGCCTCATCCTCGCCGCCTCGCGCGTCGAAGGCCCCGACGCGGTCGGCCTCCAGGGCGAGCTCGATGCGTTCTCGAACATGGGCGGCCGCATCGTGGTGGTCGGCCCGGGCGGCGGGGCGGCGCGCTCGGTCGCCGTGGACAACCGCGGCGGCGCGGCCGCGCTCGGCGCCGAGCTGGCGGGCATCGGCTACCGCGATGCGATCGTGGTCGCGGCATCCGAGGGCATCCGCACGTCCGATGACCGCGTCGAGGGCTTCACCGAGGGCTTCCGCTCGGCGGGCGGCACGGTGCGCGAGGTCCGCCGCGGCGGCTTCACCCGCGACGCCGGGTACGCGACGGCCAGCGAGCTGCTCGAGGGCGACGTGCCCGCCGGCACGCTGATCTTCGGCATCAGCGATGTCGTGGCGATCGGCATCATGTCGGCCGTCCGCGACGCCGGGCGCCAGGTGGGCCCCGACATCGCGGTCGCCGGGTTCGACGACATCGCCACCGGTCGCGACATCCGTCCCGGCCTCACCACCGTGCGCGTGCCGTTGGAGGAACTCGGCTATCGCGCGCTGCACGCGGCCACGGATCCGGAATGGGATGCCGCCGAGCCGGCGCTTCCGCTCGAGGTCATCGTCCGCGGCAGCACTCCCCCTCGCGGCTGACGGAGCGGCTGCCTGCTCCCGGGCGGGGAAACGTTTCCGGCTAGGCTGAGCGCGCCGCTACGCAAGGAGACACGGATGCCTCGACCGCCCCGCGCCGACCGCGACTCGCGCGTCACGATCGCCGACGTCGCCGCGCGTGCGGGCGTCTCGCTCTCGACCGTGTCGCGCGCGCTAAACGGCAATCCGACCGTGGATCCCGCCCTCGCCGAGCGGGTGAAGGATGCCGCGGCTGCACTCGACTACACCGCGAGCCCGCTCGCCCGCAGCCTCGTGCTCGGCCGCACGCAGACGGTCGCCGTCATCGTGCCCGACCTCGGCAACCCCACGTTCCAGGCGATCCTTCGCGGGCTCAGCCGCGCGGCCGCCGCCGACGACTACCACGTGCTCGTCGCCGACTCGGCGGAATCGGTCGAGGAGGAGCGCGTGCTCGCGGGCACCACCCGCCGCCGCACGGACGGCGTGATCCTGTGCGCGCCCCGCCTCCCACAGGACGAGCTCGACCGCCTCGTGGGCGGGCTGCGCCCGGTGGTGCTCATCAACCGCGCCGCCGGTGAGGTTCCGTTCGTGCGCGCCGACTACCGCACCGCGCTGGCGGCCGAGCTGGCCCACCTCCACGAGCTCGGGCACCGGCGCGTCGTGTTCCTCGCCGGCGCCCCGGGCAGTGTGGCGAACGCCGCACGTCTCGAGGCGATCGCGGCGTTCGTCGCGGAGCACGGCGACACCACGGTGACCGAGATCCCGTGCGGCGTCGACTTCGAGGCCGGCGCCGCCGCCGGCGACGCGGTGCTCGGCTCCGGCGCGACCGCCGCGCTGGCCTTCAACGACCTCGTGGCGATGGGACTCCTGAGTGCCGTGCAGGCGAAGGGATGCCGCGTCCCCGACGACCTCTCGATCGTCGGCTTCGACGACATCCCGTTCGCCCGGTACACGACGCCTCCGCTCACGACCGCGGCCGTCCCGGCGGCGGAGCTCGGCGCCGAGGCCTGGGCGCGCATGCGGGGACTGCTCGAGGGCGAGGAGCCGGGCGAGCCGCTCACGCTCCTCCCCGAGGTGACCGTCCGCGGCACGACCGGCCCCGCCGCCCGCTGACCCTCGGACGGCAGGCCCAGGCACATTCCCTGGAACCACAGCCGGTTCGGGCGACAACCCGCGAGCCAAGTCATTTGCGACGAGACCGAGGACGCCGCCGCGTGTCTCGGCGCAAACGCCTTGTCTCCGCGCGCCCGGCTTTCGGCGAACTGACGCCACGCGGCCCGACGCGTGCACCGCGTGCTATCCTGAGAAAACGTTTCCTGAAGGAGTGAGATGAGCCACCGCCGGTACGCCCTCGTGGGGGCCGGGCACCGCGCCCAGATGTACGTCGACGCGATCATCGGGCGCTACGCCGACGACGCCGCGCTCGTGGCGATCTGCGAGCCGAACCCGGTCCGCGCGCAGTACTACGTCGACCGCGTGGTCGCCGCCGGGTTCCCGGCGCCGGCCGTCTACGGTCCGGACGACCTGGAGTCGATGATCCGCGAGGAGCAGGTCGACCGCGTGGTGATCTGCGCGCGCGACGACCTGCACGCGCCGCTGATCGTGCGGTCGCTGGATGCCGGGGCCGACGTGGTCGTCGAGAAGCCGCTGACCATCGACGGGCCGAGCGCCGCGGCGATCGAGGACGCGATCGACCGCACCGGCCGCGAGGTCGTCATCACCTTCAACTACCGCTACTCGCCGCGCAACTCGGCGCTGCGCCAGGTGATCCAGGACGGCGTCATCGGCGAGGTGACCTCGGTCGACTTCTCGTGGGTGCTCGACACCAAGCACGGCGCGGACTACTTCCGCCGCTGGCACCGCGAGAAGGAGCACTCGGGCGGACTCCTGGTGCACAAGGCGAGCCACCATTTCGACCTCGTCAACTGGTGGATCCGGTCCGCACCCCGCCGCGTGTACGCGTCGGGCGCCCTGCGCTTCTACGGCGCCGACAACGCGGCGGCGCGCGGCATCGAGAACCGTCCGGCCCGCGGCACGCACGACGACGCCGACGCGTTCGAACTCGACCTGCGCGCCGACGAGCGCCTGAAGGCGCTGTACCTCGACGCCGAGCAGCACGACGGCTACGTGCGCGACCGCGACGTGTTCGGCGAGGGGATCACGATCGAGGACAACCTCGCGCTCGTGGTCGACTACCTCTCGGGCGCCACGCTGAGCTACTCGCTCAACGCCCACTCGCCGTGGGAGGGCTACCGCGTCGCGGTCAACGGCACGCTCGGCCGCGCCGAGCTCGAGGTCGTCGAGCGCGGGGCCGTGCTCGCCGACGAGGGCCTGCACCCGGTGCTCGACCCGTCGGCGGTCGACGCCGGCTCGTCGGGCTCGCTGCGTCCCGAGGGCGAGCGCCTCATCGTGCAGCGCCACTGGGAGGCCGCCTACGAGGTGCCGATCGTCAACGGCGAAGGCGGCCACGGCGGCGGCGACGCGCTCCTGCTCGCCGACGTGTTCGAGGGCCCCGGTGACGACCCGCTGGCGCGGCCCGCCGACTGGCGCGACGGCGTCCGCTCCATCGCGGTCGGCATCGCCGGCAACCTCTCGCTCGAGACCGGCCTGCCGGTGCAGGTCGCCGATCTCGGCATCCGCTTCCTCACGGCCGACGCGGCCGCCGTGTCCGCTGCCGCCAACGCGGCCGCCGCCACCGCCGACGCCCGGGCCGACGCCGCGGGCGTACGAGCATGACGCGCATCGCCGTCACCGGCGGCGCCGGACGCCTCGGTCGCAGCCTCGTCGCGGGGCTCGCCGCCGCGGGCCACGAGCTCGTATCGCTGGACCGCGCGGTCTCCGACGCGTCTGAGCTGATCGACGTCGAGCAGATCGCTGTGGACCTGACGGAGGCGGATGCCGCAACCCGCGCGATCTCCGACTCCCGGGCCGACGCGCTCATCCACCTCGCCGCGATCGCGGTGCCGTTCAGCGCCCCCGAGGACGTCATCCTCCGCACGAACGCCGCACTGGCGCTCAACGTGCTGTCAGCGGGCGTCGCTGCCGGCATCCCCAAGATCGTGACGGCGTCGAGCCCGACCGTCCTCGGCTATGGCGCGCCGACGGGCTGGCTGCCGGAGCGGCTTCCCCTCGATGAGGAGTCGACGCCCCGCCCCTGGAACGCGTACGCACTGTCGAAGCACCTGGCCGAGCAGACCATCGCGATGCTCGCGCGGCAGACCGGCGACGCGACCCGGTTCGCGGCGTTCCGCCCCTGCTACGTGATCGCTCCGGAGGAATGGCGCGGCGCACCGACCCAGCAGGGCCATACCGTCGTCGAGCGTCTCGCCGACCCCGCCCTCTCGGCACCCGCGCTCTTCAACTACGTCGACGCCCGCGATGTCGCGACGTTCGTCGACACGCTGCTGCTGGCCCTTCCCGAGATCCCCAACGCCGAGGTGTTCTTCGTCGGCGCCGACGACGCGCTCGCCCGCCGACCGCTCGCCGAGCTGCTGCCGCAGTTCGTTCCGGGCACCGAGCTGCTCGCGGCGGAATTGACCGGCACCGCCCCGGCGTTCTCCAACGCGAAGGCACGCCGCGTGCTCGGCTGGCGTCCCGCCCACACGTGGCGCGGCGAGCTCGGCGACGCTTCGACCGGCTCAGCGACCGACACAGGCTCAGCGACCGACGCAGGCTCAGCGATCCCCTCCCCCGACCTCGCCCGAAAGGACGTGCTGGCGTGAACTTCGACGGCATCCTCTTCTTCCCCGTCACCCCCTTCGACGCCGAGGGCCGCGTCGACGAAGACCTGCTGCGGCAGCACGTCGACACGACTCTCGCGCACGCGCCCGGCGGCGTGTTCCCCGCGTGCGGCACCGGTGAGTTCCACGCCCTCTCGACCGAGGAGGCGACCCGCGTCGTGCAGGTCGCGACCGAGACCGTCGCCGGCCGGGTGCCGGTCGTGGCCGGCACCGGCGGCCCGCTCGGCCACGCCGTCACCCTCGCTCGGGCAGCGGCGGACGCCGGCGCCGACGCGCTGCTCGTCCTGCCGCCGTACCTGGTCGGCGGTCCGCAGGCGGGACTCGTCGCCTACGTCGAGGCGGTGGCCGCGGCATCCGATCTTCCCGTCGTCATCTATCACCGCGGCACCGCGCAGTACTCGGTCGACTCGGTGCGGCGCCTCGCCGGCAACTCGAAGGTGGTCGGCTTCAAGGACGGCGTCGGCGACGTGGGCCTGGCGCAGCAGATCGTGCGCGCCGTCGCGACCGAGGGCCGCGAGGACTTCGCCTTCTTCAACGGCCTGCTCACCGCGGAGCTCACGCAGGGCGCGTACCGCGGCATCGGCATCCCGCTGTACTCGTCGGCCGCGTTCGCGATGATCCCCGAGGTGGCGAACGCCTACTACCGCGCCTATGTCGACGGCGACGAGGGCCGCCGCGCCGAGCTGCTCGACGGCTTCTACTCGCCGCTCGTGCAGCTGCGCGACGAGACCCCCGGCTTCGGCGTCTCGCTCATCAAGGCCGGCCTGCGCCTCGGCGGACTGCCGGTCGGCTCGGTGCGCGCGCCGCTCGTCGACCCGACGCCGGCGCAGGAGGCGCGTCTGGCCGAGATCCTCGAGGCGGGGCGAGCGCTGCTGTGATGACGGATGCCGGTGGTGCGGCGGCGTCGAAGGCGGTGCCCGCCGGGGCGGCGTTCGACGGCGCCCCGACGATCGCCGCGTTCGACTCGCGGCTGGTCCGGGTGCCGCTCACGCGGCCCTGGGCCGCGGACGTGACCTCGGTCGGCGTGATCGCGACGCACGTCGTGCGCTCGGACGGCGCCGAGGGCTGGGGCTTCTCGTGGACCCCGCAGATCGGGGCCGAGGCGGTGCACGCACTGCTGGCGAACGACATCACCGCGTTCGCGATCGGCCGCCCGGCCGACCCCGGATCGGAGTCGCTGGCGCTCTGGCAGCACCTCCACGAGGCCGGCGGGGGCGGCGTCACGACGATCGCGATGGCGGGCCTGAACCTCGCCCTGTGGGACGCCGCCGTCCGCGCCGCGGGCACGTCGCTCACCGGATTCCTCGGCGCGCAGCGCGACAGCGTCCAGGCCTACGGCTCGGGGGTGAACCTGCACTACACGCAGGACGAGCTGGTCGCCCAGGTGCGGCGCTGGGTCGACGCCGGCTTCGACGCCGTGAAGGTGAAGGTCGGCAAGCCCGACGTCGCCGAGGACCTCGACCGCATGCGCGCGGTGCGGGAGGTGCTCGGCCCCGATCGCGCGCTCATGATCGACGCGAACCAGCGGTGGGAGCTCGACCGCGCCACGCGCTCGCTCGAGGTGCTCGCCGACGTGTCGCCCGCGTGGATCGAAGAGCCGCTGCGCGCCGACGACCTGTACGGGCACGGCGAACTCGCGAAGCGCCTCGCCGCGTCGAGCGGCATCCCCATCGCCGTCGGCGAGAACCTCCACAACGTCTACCGCTTCGACGACTTCCTGCGCACCGGCGCCGCCCAGATCGTGCAGCCCAATGTCGTGCGGGTGGGCGGGATCACGCCGTTCCTCGGCATCGCGGCGATCGCGGCCGAGTACGGCGCCGCGGTGCACCCCCACCTGCTTCCCGAACTGTCGGGCCAGCTCGCACTGTGCCTGCGTGCGGTTCCCGGCGTTCCGGCCCCGATGGCCGAGGACGTGGAGGATGCTGGTTACGGAGCCCTCGGCGCCCTTCTCGACCCGTCGCCGGTGCGCATCGCCGATGGCACACTGACCGACACCGACCACGCTGGGCTCGGCATGCGCTTCTCATGACCCACTCACTCCCTGCTCGCCTGTCGCGATCGGTCGCCCCGAGCGGCAGATCGCGACGGGCGAGCGAAGACGGCCTCGGCTCCCCTGTCACGAATGGTCGCTCCGCGCGGCAGAGTGCGACAGCCGAGCGGATGCCGCGACGAAAGGATCTCCGATGACCACCGCCACCACGACCACCACGACCGGCGTCGAGCTCGACGCCCTCGCCGCGGCCGCCGCTGCCGCCGCACCGATCTGGCGGGCAGCTGATGCCGCGACCCGCGCCTCGTGGCTGCGCGCGGCCGCCGACGCGCTCGACGCCCACGTCGACGAGCTCGTCACGATCGCCGACGAGGAGACCCGCCTCGGCGAGACGCGCCTGCGCGGCGAGGTCGGCCGGACCACCGGGCAGCTGCGGCTCTTCGCCGCGGTCGTCGAGGAGGGCTCGTATCTCGAGCTCACGGTCGACGACGCCGATCCGTCGGCCGCGCCCCCGCGCCCTGACCTGCGTCGCATGCTCGTCGGCGTCGGTCCGGTCGCCGTCTTCTCGGCCTCGAACTTCCCGTTCGCGTTCTCCGTCGCGGGCGGCGACACCGCGTCGGCCCTCGCCGCCGGCAACCCGGTCATCGTGAAGGCGCACTCGGGTCACCCCCGCCTGTCGGAGCGCACCGCCGCGATCGTGGCCTCCGCGCTCGTCGAGGCGGGCGCCCCCGAGGGGTCGCTCGCGCTCGTTGAGGGCCGCGAGGCGGGCAACGCGCTCGTGCAGCATCCCGTCATCCAGGCGGCCGGCTTCACCGGATCGCTCGGCGGCGGACGCGCCCTGTTCGACCTCGCGTCGGGCCGCCCCGACCCCATCCCCTTCTACGGCGAACTGGGCTCGGTGAACCCGGTGGTGATCACCGATGCCGCGGTCGCCGCCCGCGGCGAGTCGCTCGCGCAGGGCCTCGTCGGATCGTTCACGCTCGGCGTCGGCCAGTTCTGCACCAAGCCCGGTGTCGTGTTCGTGCCCGCGGGCGCGGGCTTCGAGGATCTCGTCGCGGGCTTCGCCGCCGGTGCTTCCGGTGGACCGCTCCTCACCGACCGCATCACCGAGGCGTTCCCGGCGGGCATCGAGCACCTCGAGGCCGATCCCTCGGTCGGCGTGGTCGCCCAGGGTCTTCCGGCCGAGCAGGGGTCGGCGCAGCCGATCGTGCTGTCGACGGATGGCGCAGCCGTCGCCGCGCGCCCCGAGACCCTTCTCGAGGAGTGCTTCGGACCGGTGACGCTGCTGGTCCGTTACTCGTCGGCCGAGGAGCTGCACGCCGCACTCGAAGCGGTCCCCGGCTCGCTCACGGCGACGCTGCACTCCGAGGCCTCCGACGACGTCGCCGCGGTGCTCGAGGTGCTGACCCGCAAGGCCGGCCGCGTGCTCTTCGCCGGGTGGCCGACCGGCGTCGCCGTCACGTGGTCGCAGCAGCACGGCGGACCCTGGCCCGCGACCACCTCGCTGCACACCTCGGTCGGCGCGACCGCGATCCGCCGCTTCCTGCGGCCCGTGGTCTTCCAGGACGCCCCCGAAGCACTCCTGCCCGAGGTGCTCCGCGACGACGCGCTCGCGCGCCTGCCGCACCGCCGCAACGGGGTGCTCCACACCGGGCGCTGACGCCCCGGCGCGATCGCCCCCTTCGCCGAGACAAGCTGGTTCCGCCGAGACCCAGGACGTCGCCCTGGGTTTCGGCGGAAACGTCCTGTTTCGGCGAACCCGGCCACCGCTCCCGGTCGTTGAACGGAGGGCGCTCTGGCGCCCGCAGACGAAACGCCTCGAGCCGGCGCGGCCCCTCACCGAGACGAGCTGGTTCCGCCGAGACAAGCTGTTTCGGCGAACCCGGTCACCGCTCCCGGTCGTTGAGCGGAGGGCGCTCTGGCGCCCGCAGACGAAACGCCTCGAGCCGGCGCGCCCCGGGCCGAGTCAAGCTGGTTCCGCCGAGACCCATGACGTCGCCCTGGGTTTCGGCGGAGACGCCCTGCTTCGGCGAATCCCGCCTGCGCCGGGCGCGGCGCGCCGGCGTCAGCGGGTGCCGAACTCCCGCGCGAGCTGCGCGCCGGCCTCGACGAGCCAGCGCGCGGTCTCGGCCATCGCGGCCGCGCCCGACCCCGCGAGGTCGGTGAGCGAGGCCGTCGCGACGAAGCCCGAGACGTCGGCGTCCGCGGCGATGCGGCCCGCGACGAGCGCCACGGGCACGCCGGCGGCCGCGGCCACCGCGCCGACGTGTGCCGGAACCTTGCCGGCGGCGGACTGCCCGTCGTACGACCCCTCGCCGGTGAGGACGACGGATGCCGCGGCCACGGCGGCATCGAGTCCCACGAGCTCCGCCACCGCGGCCGAGCCGGGCACGAGGCGAGCGCCCCACGCCAGCAGGCCGAAGCCCGTGCCGCCCGCAGCGCCCGCGCCCGCGGCATCCGTGTCGGCCTCCAGCAACGCGGCCAGCCGCGCGAGCGCGGCGTCGAGCACCGGCACGTCGTCGACGCCCGCCCCCTTCTGAGGGCCGAAGACGGCCGCCGCCCCGCGGGCTCCGAGCAGCGGATTGGTCACGTCGCTCAGCACGGTGACGCCGCCGGGCGGCAGCGGCACGAGCCCCGACAGGTCGGCTGCGGCCACGGCCCCGAGCCCGCGCGCACCGTCGGCGATAGGCCGGCCGGCGGCATCCGTGAATCGTGCGCCCAGCGCGGTGAGCATGCCGGCGCCGCCGTCGGTCGACGAGCTCGACCCGATGCCGAGCACGAGCCGCGATACGCCGTGGTCGAGGGCCGCGGCGATGGCCTCGCCGAAGCCGCGGGTGTGCGCGTCGAAGGGCCGCAGGCGCGGCGGCGTCCCGAGCAGCTCGATGCCGCTGGTGCTTGCGAGCTCGACGACGGCGGTGCCGTCCGCCGCGTCGGGCGTCGGCGGCAGCAGGACCCAGGATGCCGCGACCGGCGTCCCCTCCGGTCCCGTCACGGTGACCGGCATGCGGCGCGCTCCCGGCACCGCGGCGGCGAACGCGTCGACCGTGCCTTCGCCGCCGTCGGCCATGGGCATGAGGCGGACGCGATCGTCGGGGCGCTCGCGGATCCAGCCCGCGGCGAGTGCGTCGGCGGCCGACGCGGCGCCGATCGTGCCCTTGAACGAATCGGGGGCGATCACGACGGTGTGTGCCATGGCGTCATTCTCCTCGGGCGTGCACGATCGGACGTCAGCGCCTGCGCTCCGATGCCCGTTCCGGCGACATTCGTGCGGGAAAGCGTTATCCTGCACATCATGGTATCCATGGACCGACCGGAAACCGAGCCCGCCGCCGAGAACGCACCCCTGCGGCCTCGCGCCGTCATCGCCACGGGCACGGGCCGGTACGCCGACCCGTGGCATCCGTATCCCGCGACATCGGCGCGCATCGCCGCCGCACTCCGGGCCGACGGGTGGGACGTCACGGTCGATGACGCCGTGGACCACGCCCTCGCCGGCCTCGACGGCGTCCACCTGCTGGTCGTCAACGCCGGCGACCCCTGGCGCGAGGGCGGTGTCGAGCTCGAGCATCGCGCCGACCCGTCCGCCGACGCCGGGCTGCGCGCGGCCATCGACCGGGGCATCGGGCTCGTCGCCGTGCACGCGGCCCTGTCGAGCCTGCGCGACTACCCCGCGTGGCGCGAGGCGATCGGCGGCGAGTGGGCGCCGGGCGTCTCGTGGCACCCGCCCATCGGCGACGCGCGGGTGCGGGTCGTCGACGCGGAGCACCCTGTGAGCGAGCGGATGCCGCATCTCGACGTCTTCGACGAGCGCTACAGCGACCTCGTGGTCGATGACGCCGTGCGGGTGCTCGCCGTGCACGATGTCGAGGGCGACGAGCACCCCGCCGTGTGGATCACCGAGGAGCCGACACGCGCAGTCGTCTCGTCGCTCGGCCACGACGAGCGCGCCTACGACACACCCGCGCACGTGGCTCTGCTGCAGCGCGCGGCGCGCTGGGCAGCGCGCGTCTGACAGTCGGGTCCGCGCAGCGGCGTGCACAACGTCGGAGGTTTTGCACGACACGCCGATAACGGATGCCGCCGCGCGGCGTGTCCGCCAGAACCTCCGATTCTGTGCACGCGGCTGAGGCGACGTCGGGGCGGGGCGGATCCCCGCGACGAGGCAGAATGGATCGCGGCGCCGCTCGGCGACCACCCCCTCGCCCCCGACCGACGGAGTGACATGTCCTGGCTCGTGACCGGAGGCGCCGGCTACATCGGCGCCCACATCGTCCGCGCACTCGCCGAGGCGGGCCTGGCGCCCGTCGTGATCGACGACCTCTCGAGCGGGCACGCGAGCTTCGTCCCCGAGGGCGTGCCGTTCGTCCAGGGTTCGATCCTCGACGCCGACCTCGTCGAGCGGACCCTCCGCGAGCACGAGGTGGTCGGCGTCATCCACCTCGCCGGCTTCAAGTACGCCGGCGTCTCGGTGCAGCGCCCGCTGCACACCTACGCGCAGAACGTCGAGGGCACGCGCGCCCTCCTCGCCGCGATGGACGCCGCGGGCGTCGCGAACCTGGTGTTCTCGTCGTCGGCCGCCGTCTACGGCACGCCCGACGTGCCGCTGGTGACCGAGGATCTGCCGAAGCGCCCGGCCTCGCCCTACGGCGAGTCCAAGCTCATCGGCGAATGGCTGATCCGCGATCAGGCCGTCGCGACCGCCGAGTCGGAGCGTCCGCTCCGCCACACGGCGCTGCGCTACTTCAACGTCGTCGGTTCGGGGGACCCGTCGGTCTACGACAGCAGCCCGCACAACCTGTTCCCCCTCGTGTTCGAGGCACTCCTGGCAGGCAAGACACCGCGGATCAACGGCGACGACTACGACACCCCTGACGGCACGAACGTCCGCGACTACGTGCACGTCGCCGACATCGCCGCGGCTCACGTCGCCGCCGCCCAGCGTCTGCTCGCGGGCGAGCCGATCGAGCCCGCCTACAACCTGGGCTCGCAGAACGGCCTGAGCGTGCGCGAGATCATGGACGCGATGGCCCGCGTCACGGGCATCGACTTCACGCCCGAGATCGCGCCGCGCCGCGCCGGCGATCCCGACCGCATCGTCGCGACCGGCGAGCTCGCCGCCCGCGACCTCGACTGGAAGAACCGCTACACCGTGGACGAGATGGTCCGCTCCGGCTGGGAGGCCCGCCAGGCCGCGACCCCCGCTCGTTGAGCGGCGGGCGCCCGAGCGCCCGCAGACGAAACGCCTCGAACCTGCGATCTGCGCCGGGTGCGGGGCGTTTCGTCTCGCTCGTTCCTCGCTCGCTCAACGGCCGGTGGAATGACCTGGTTCCCGGTCGTTGAGCGGAGGGCGCCCCAGTGCCCGCAGACGAAACGCCTCGAACCCGCCGGCCTGCGCCGGGTGCGGGGCGTTTCGTCTCGCTCGTTCCTCGCTCGCTCAACGGCCGGTGGGATGGCCGGATTTCCCGGTCCGACGCCCTCGGCGAAACGCCTCGCACCCGGCGGTCTGCGCCGGGTGCGGGCGTTTCGTCTCGCTCGCTCGACGACCGGTGGCATGACCCGGTTCCCGGTCGTTGAGCGGAGGGCGCCCCAGCGCCCGCAGACGAAACGCCTCGAACCTGGTGATCTGCGCCGGGTCCGGGGCGTTTCGTCTCGCTCGTTCCTCGCTCGCTCAACGGCCGGTGGAATGACCCGGTTCCCGGTCGTTGAGCGGAGGGCGCCCCAGTGCCCGCAGACGAAACGCCTCGAACCTGCGATCTGCGCCGGGTGCGGGGCGTTTCGTCTCGCTCGTTCCTCGCTCGCTCAACGGCCGGTGGGGTGACCTGGTTCGCCGCCCCAGCGCCCGCAGACGAAACGCCCTCAACCCACCGGTCTGCGCCGGGTGGGGGCGTTTCGTCTCGCTCGTTCCTCGCTCGATCAGCGGCCGGTGGGGTGGCCGATTCCCACGGTCCAGCGCCCGCAGCCGAGAAGCCTGAGCGTCCGGACCGGGGGGGTCAGCGTCGCCGCGGGCCGGTGCTCTCGCGCACGACGAGGCGTGTCGGCACGGTCTCGAACGCGGCGGGCGCGTCGGCCTCGATGCCGTCGACGAGCGCGGCGATGGCGCGGGATCCGAGGGCGTCGAAGTCCTGGTGCACCGTGGTGAGCGGCGGACGGTAGTCGGCGGCATCCGCGACGTCGTCGAACCCGACCACGCTCACATCGCCGGGCACCGACCGACCTGTTTCGGCGACCGCCCGGAGCACCCCGAGCGCCATCTGATCGTTCGCGGCGAAGACGGCGGTCGCGCCGGCTTCGACGAGAGCGGATGCCGCGGCGAAGCCCGACGCCGACGTCCAATCCCCGCGCACCGCAGCGGGAACGGGCGCGCCCGCCCCGGCGAGCGCCTCACGCCAGCCGCGCTCGCGCTCGGCCGCGGCGAACGAGCCCTCGGGACCGGCGAGGTGATGCACCGAGGCGTGTCCGAGCGCGAGCAGGTGCTCGACCGCGAGGCGTGCTCCGGCGGCATGCTCGGTCTCGACGACACCGAATCGGGCATCGCGCGGGGAGTCGACGACGACCAGGCGCAGCCCCGCGGCGGGCAGGTCCGCTTCGCGCACGCGCTCGGTCGCCTCGTTCAGCACGATCGCGCCGTCGACCCCCTGCTCGGCGAGCCGCTCGAACGCGGCGGCGACCTCGCCGTCAGCCCCGAGCGTCACGACCGTGAGCGCGTAGCCGCGTGCGGCCGCGGCATCCGTCACCGCCTGCAGCATGCGGGAGTTGCCCACCGACGCGAGCGTCGACACCACGAGCCCGATGGTCTGGGTGCGGCCGGTCCGCAGCGCGCGGGCGGCGCGGTGCGGGCGGTAGCCGAGTGCGGCCATGGCGGCCTCGACGCGCGAGCGGGTTGCGGGGTCCACGCGCGGACTGGCGTTGACGACTCGCGACACGGTCTGACCCGAGACGCCGGCGCGCGCGGCGACATCGGCCATCGACACCCGCCTCGCCGACATCGCCCCACCTTTCGACGGACGCCGACAATCCGGCCGGGCATCCATGTTGACGCTAACATAGCGGACTTGATACCGTGTTGACGTGAACATGCCTCAGGACGGCGCGACGGCGCCCGCCCGCGACATCCCCGCCCAGACCCTCGGCGCCGGCGTGGTGAAGCGCGCGACGCTCCTCGCCGACGGTCGCGAGCTCATCTACTACGACGACCCCGGCACGGCCCTCGGCCCGGACCGCGCCGTCGACGCCCGGGCGCTCGCCGCGCGCCCCGAGACCGCCACGATGCGGCGCGACGTGCTGACCGGCGACTGGGTCTCGATCGCAGCCGCGCGGCAGAACCGCGCGTTCCTGCCGCCGGCCCACCTCGACCCGCTGGCCCCGCAGACGCCGACCAACCCGTCCGAGATCCCCTCGCTCTACGACGTCGCCGTGTTCGAGAACAAGTCGCCGTCGTTCGGTCCCGCGCTCACCGCCGCCCACGGCGACGCCCCGGCGGGCGCCGACGCCCCGCGCGACCTCGACGACCTCGTCGCGCCCGGCCTCGGTCGCACCCGCACGAGCGTCGGCCGCTGCGAGGTCGTGTGCTTCAGCCCCGAGCACTCCGGCTCGTTCGGGTCGCTCACGCCGACCCGTGCTCGTACCGTCATCGAGGCGTGGGCCGATCGGACGGCCGCGCTGTCGGCGCTTCCCGGCGTCGAGCAGGTGTTCCCGTTCGAGAATCGCGGCGAGGCCATCGGCGTGACGCTCCCCCACCCGCACGGGCAGATCTACGCCTACCCGTACATCACGCCGCGCACCACGAGCCTGCTCGCGTCGATCGAGCGTGAGGGATCCGACCTGTTCGACCGCATCCTCGACTTCGAGCGTGCCGGCGAGCGCGTGATCCTCGAGGGCGAGCACTGGACAGCGTTCGTGCCGTTCGCCGCGCGCTGGCCGATCGAGATCCACCTGCTGCCGCATCGTCATGTCGCCGACTTCGCCGAGACCACCGAGGCCGAGCGCGACGAGCTCGCCCCGCTCTACCTGCGGCTGCTCCGCGGCGTCGACGCCCTGTACGACTCGCCGACGCCGTACATCGCGGCGTGGCACCAGGCGCCGGTGCACCGCGGTCGCGACTCCGCGCGTCTGCACCTGCAGCTCACGTCGCCCCGCCGCGCGGCCGACAAGCTCAAGTTCCTCGCCGGATCCGAGGCCGCCATGGGCGCCTGGATCGGCGACATCCCGCCCGAGGCGGCCGCCGCGAAGCTGCGCGAGGCCGTCGCATCCATCCCCGAGGAGACCCCGTGACCACTACCGACACCCGCACCTCCGACGCTGCGCGCGCCCTCTTCACCGCGAGCTTCGGCGCCGAGCCCGTCGGCACCTGGTCGTCCCCGGGCCGCGTGAACCTCATCGGCGAGCACACCGACTACAACGACGGCTTCGTTCTGCCGTTCGCCATCCAGCACCGCACGCACGTCGCGCTGGCGCCGCGCGAGGACGGCCGTGTCCGGGTCGTTTCGACGTTCGACGAGCGCACCGTCGAGGCCTCGCTCGCCGAGCTTCACGCGCTCTTCCCCGAGCGCCGCGACGAGATCCCGGAGTGGGCCCGCTACCCTCTGGGCGTCGCGTGGGCGCTGCTCGAGGCGTCCGCCACCCACCCCGAATCCGTCACCGGCGTCGACCTCGCGTTCGCGTCGGACGTGCCCGTCGGGGCGGGACTCTCCTCGTCGGCCGCGATCGAAGGCGCGACCGCCGTCGCCCTCGCCGAGACGTGGGGGCTCGACCTCGACCGGGTCGCACTCGCGCAGATCGGGCGCCGCGCCGAGAACGAGGCCGTCGGTGCGCCCACCGGCATCATGGACCAGATGGCGTCCCTCCTCGGGCGGGCCGACTCCGCGATCTTCCTCGACTGCCGCACCCTCGACGCGAACGTCATCAACCTCGGGTTCGCCGCCGCGGGCCTCGAGCTCGTCGTGATCGACACGGGCGTGAAGCACTCGCACGCCACCGGAGGCTACGGCGAGCGCCGCGCGGCCTGCGAGCGGGGTGCCGCGGCCCTCGGAGTGCCCGCGCTGCGCGACGTCAGCCTCGACGACCTGCCGCGCCTGGCCGAGCTGGTCGACGAGGTGACCTTCCGCCGCGTGCGCCACGTCGTCACCGAGAACCAGCGCGTGCTCGACACCGTGCAGACGCTGCGCGAGCAGGGCCCGACCGCGATCGGCGACCTGCTCGTCGCCTCGCATGCCTCCATGCGCGACGACTTCGAGATCTCGGTCCCCGAGCTCGACACGGCCGTCGAGGCCGCGCTCTCGGCCGGAGCGGTCGGCGCGCGCATGACCGGCGGCGGCTTCGGCGGCGCCGCGATCGCGCTCGTCGCCCACGACAAGGTGCAGGCGGTGACGGATGCCGCAACCGCCGCGTTCGCGGCATCCGGGTTCGCCGCCCCCACGATCTTCACGGTCGCGCCGTCTGCCGGCGCCGCCCGCGACTGACGGCCCCGCGCCGGGGTTGCTCGAGGTCCGGGGCGTTTCGTCTCCGGGCGCTGGGGCGCCCTCCGCTCAACGACCGGGAGCTTCTGTCGTCGCGCGAGGCAGGACCGTGCTCCCGGTCGTTGAGCGAGCGAGGACGAAACGCCTCGAACGCGGCGTTCACGCTAGCCCGCTGAACGAAGCGCCCTCCACTCACGACCGTGACCGCCGGTCGTTGAGCGAGCGAGGAACCAGCGAGACGAAACGTCTCGAACGCGGCGTACACGCTCGGCCGCTGAACGCGGCGTGAACGCTCGTGACGCGCGGCGCAAGAGACTGGCGATGACGGATGCGGCGGCCTAGCGTCGAACGCAGGGCCGCGGCATCCGTCTCCCGGCCCGGAAGGAGCGATCGTGGCGTACATCACCGTCGGAACCGAGAACTCGGTCGACGTCGACCTCTACTACACCGACCAGGGGCCGGCCGATGCCCAGCCCGTCGTGCTGATCCACGGGTTCCCCCTGAACGGCGAGTCGTGGGGCAAGCAGCAGGCCGCCCTGCTCGACGCCGGCTACCGCGTGATCGCGTACGACCGCCGCGGGTTCGGCGCCTCGACGAAGGCCGGCTCGGGCTACGACTACGACACGTTCGCCGCCGACCTGCACGCGCTCGTCGAAGACCTCGACCTGCGCGACGTCGTCCTCGTCGGGTTCTCGATGGGCACCGGCGAGATCGCGCGCTACCTCTCGCGCTACGGCAGCGGCCGCGTCGCGAAGGCGGCGTTCCTCGGCTCGCTCGAGCCGTACCTCCTCAAGACCGACGACAACCCCGACGGCGCCGGCCCGCAGGAGTTCTTCGACGGCATCGCCCAGTCGGTGCGCGAGGACCGGTACGCCTTCATCGCCGGATTCTTCAAGGACTTCTACAACCTCGACGACACGCTCGGCTCGCGGATCTCGCAGCAGGCGCTCGACGCCAGCGTGCAGGTCGCGAACCAGGCCGGCAACACCGCCATCGCGGCGGCGCCGCTCACCTGGCCGACCGACTTCCGCGCCGACATCGGCGCGGTCGACGTGCCGGCGCTCATCCTCCACGGCACGGCCGACAACATCCTCCCGATCGACGTCACGGCCCGCCGGTTCAAGGACCTGCTGCCCGACGCCACGTACATCGAGCTCGAGGGCGCGCCGCACGGACTGCTGTGGACGCACGGGGCCGAGGTCAACGAGGCGCTGCTCTCCTTCCTCCACAGCTGACGAAGGCGACGGATGCCCCGGCGCCGCGCCCGCGCGCGTCGCCGGGGCATCCGCGCCGCGTCCGTCTCGGAAGACGGGGCTGTTCGGTCTACTCTCCCTATGACAGCGACGGCGGGCGCGTGCCCGCAGATGCTCGAGTCCGAGGCCGACATCGCCGGGACCGTGGAGGAGCTGCTCACCCTGACCGAGCCGGAGGAACAGTGACCGACACGTCGACGAGCACCCGATACGCGGTAGCCGACACCGGGGCCGGGCAGGTGCGCGGGCTCTGGCGCGGCGACCCCGGAGCGGGCGGGTCGGCCGCCTTCCTCGGCATCCCCTTCGCGAAGCCGCCCATCGGTCCCCTGCGGTTCGCCGCGCCGGTGCCGGTCGACCCGTGGGACGGGGTGCGCGACGCGCTCGAGTTCGCCCCGACGGCCCAGCGGGGCGACCCCGGCATCACGCTGATCCCCGAGCCGTCGGTCCCGGGCGACGCGACGCTGAACGTCAACGTCTTCACGCCCTCTCCCGGGCGCACGGCGTCGCTGCCCGTGCTCGTCTGGATCCACGGCGGGGGCTATGTTGCGGGATCGCCCGCGAGCCCTTGGTACGACGGCCGGGCATTCAACCGCGACGGCGTCGTGACCGTGACCATCTCGTATCGGCTGGGCTTCGACGGGTTCGGGCACATCGAGGGCGCCCCCGCGAACCGCGGCGTGCGCGACTGGCTCGCCGCGCTCGAGTGGGTGCAGGCGAACATCGCGCACTTCGGCGGCGACCGGGCTCGCGTCACGATCGCCGGGCAGTCCGCCGGCGGCGGCGCCGTGCTGCGGCTGCTGGCCCTGCCGGCGGCGCAGCACCTGTTCCGCGCGGTGTGGGCGCTGTCCGCGGCCCTGGCCGACGTCTCGCCCGAGCGGGCCCGGGCGGCCTCCGCACGCCTCGCCCATCTGGCCGCGGTTGAGCCCACGCGCGACGGCTTCGCGTCGGTTCCCGAAGAGACGCTGCAGTCGCTGCAGGAGACGGCGTCCCGGCCGGAGTCCGACGACCGGCTGGCCGGCGCGCGGGCCATGCTGACCGACGGCCTGTCGTGGGGGCCGATGGTCGACGGCGACCTCGTTCGCGAGCCGACGCTCGCGGCGCTGCGCGCCGGCGTCGGTGCCGACAAGCCCCTCGTTCTCGGCACCACCGATGACGAGTTCACGATGGTGCTGGACTCGGCGGCGCGCCGCCTCCGCGTCGTCCCCGCGAGCCTCGCGCTCGCCAAGCTCGGCGTCGGGCGCGAGCGGCGCCGCGCGTATCTCTCCGACAACGGCGCCCAGCGCCGCAAGGGCACGGCGGCCGTCCTCGGCCGCTACGTCACCGACGCGGTCTTCCGCGCGACGGTGGTCAAGGTGGCCGAGGCCCGCGCCGCCGCGCCGACGTGGGTCTACCGCTTCTCGTGGCCCTCCCCGACGCGGCGCTGGGCGCTGCACTGCCTCGACGTGCCGTTCTGGTTCGACTGCCTCGACGACCCGCATGTCGCCGTGATCGCGGGCGACGCACCGCCGCGGCGGCTCGCCGCGGCGCTCCACGGCGCGGCCGTGGCCTTCACCCGCGGCGACGACCCGGGGTGGCCCGCCTGGTCGGGAGCGCCCGGCGCGACCCGCGTGTTCGGGGGCGAGGCATCCGTTCCCGACGTCATCGCCGACGGCTACCGCAGCGTCCGCGCCCTGGTCTGAGCGACTCGGGCGACCGACGCTGCGGCAGCAGCCCTGCCTCAGCTGAGGGCGGGAATGACCTCGCGTTCGAACAGCTCCACCCCGGAGAGGTCGTACGCCGCCTCGGGGAAGTAGTGGATCGCATAGCCGAGGCCGTGCTCCGCACGCTCGGTCAGCCGCTCGGCCACCTGCTCGGGCGTCCCGAAGGCGGGCGACGCGAGGTACTCGTGCTCGATGCGGGCAGCGCGCTCGTCGCCGACGTGCGGGCGGAGCCGCTCCATCACCGCGCGCAGGCGCTCGTGCGCCTCCGCCTCGGTGGCGCCCAGGATGGTGTTGAAGTTCGACGACCGCGTGATCTCGGCGAAGTCGCGACCGAGGTTCTCGCAGTGGCCGCGCAGGACGTCGCTCTTGTGGTCGAAATCCTCGATGGAGCCCGTGAAGTTCGTGTACGAGGCGTACTTCGCCGCGATTTTCAGCGTCACCTTCTCGCCGCCGCCGGCGACCCAGATCGGGATGCCGCCGTCCTGCAGCGGGAGAGGCTGCACGATGGCGCCGTCGACCTGATAGTGCGTGCCGTCGAGGGTCGCGCGCCCGGTCGTCCAGGCCTGCTGCATGATGTCGACGCCTTCGCGCAGCATCCGGAGCCGGTCGGGGATCGGCGGGAAGCCGTAGCCGTAGGCCTTCCACTCGTGCTCGTACCAGCCGCCGCCGATGCCCATCTCGGTGCGTCCGCCCGAGACGATGTCGACCGTCGCGGCGACCTTCGCCAGGTACGCCGGGTTGCGGTAGCCCATGCACGTGCACATCTGGCCCAGGCGGATACGGCTGGTCGTCGCCGCGAACGCCGCCATCAGCGTCCACGCCTCGTGCGTCGCCTCATCGCTGTGCACCGGCGTGGTGTGGAAGTGGTCGTAGACCCACAGCGACTCCCACGCGCCGGCGTCGGCGCGCTGCGCGAGTCCGCTCATCACCTCCCAGTGGTCCGCGGGTTCGATGCCGACGAGATCGAATCGCCAGCCCTGGGGAATGAAGGTTCCGAAGCGCATGGTCCCCAGCCTAGGGCGATGACGGATGCCGCGACCCGCTGCCTCCTGCCCCTCGCCGCCGACCTCGCGAGAGGGTATATTTCCGCCCACTCGACCCAGGGCATCGCGCAGAGATCCACCTCCTCGCGCTCCCCTGCACGCCCCGCGGAGCGCGGAGATCCAGCCTCGGATTGGCCGTCACCCCGCCGCGGCGCAGACACCCGCACTTTCACGCCAGGCGACTCAGCGCGGCGGGGAGACGCGGGCGTGCGGCATCCGCTCGCGCATCACGGCGATCGCGGCGGGATTGTGGTCCACGAGAACGGCGTCGCGTCCGAGCGCCGAGGCGACCGCGCCGGTCGTGCCGCTGCCGGCGAAGAAGTCGAGCACCCGGTCGCCGGGCCGCGACGAGGCCTGCACGATGCGACGCAGGATGCCCTCGGGTTTCTGGGTCGGGTACCCGGTCTTCTCACGGCCGGTCGTCGGCACGATGGTGTGCCACCAGACGTCGGTGGGGAGCTTGCCGCGCTCCGCCTTCTCGGGCGTGACGAGCCCGGGCGCCATGTAGGGCTCGCGGTCGACCGCATCCGAGTCGAACCAGTACGCCTTCGGGTCCTTGACGTACACGAGGATCGTGTCGTGCTTGGTGGGCCAGCGCTTGCGGGTCTTGGCGCCGTAGTCATAGGCCCAGATCAGCTCGTTGAGGAACCGCTCGCGCCCGACGAGCGCGTCCATCAGCACCTTGGCGTAGTGCGCCTCGCGGTAGTCGAGATGCAGGTACAGCGTGCCGTCGTCGGCGAGGAGCCGCCACGCCTCGAGCAGACGCGGCTCGAGGAAGCCCCAGTAGTCGTCGAACCGGTCGTCGTAGGCGCGCAGGTCACCTCGGATCCGCTCGTACTCGCGGCCGTGGAACCCCCGCCGCACCGCCCCGGTCCGTTCGGAACTCCGGATCGACGCATCGGCGGCGCCGGCCCGGCCGCGTGATCCTGCGGCGGCCTCGGACTCCGGCTCGCGGGGATCCGGAGTTGCGAACGCCCACCGCGCCGTCTCGATCGAACGCTCCTGCGGGCGGCCGGTATTGAACGGCGGATCGAGATAGATCAGCGTGAAAGACGCGTCGGGCAGCGCGCGGACGACCTCGAGGTTGTCGCCGTGGTGGATCTCGACCGAGCCGAGGGTCACGGCCCCTTCGACGGGCTCAGGGAGCGGCTGGATCGTCACGGAACGCGACGCAGCCATGCGTCGGTGGCGAACTTGGAATCGACGAGCGCCTCCGCCTCGGCGTACTCGTCATCGGTGATGTGCCCGGGGACCGCGCCGTAGAGGTTCGCGAAGGTCTCTTCGAACTTCGCGATGATGGCCTCGCGCGGCAGCCCGGTCTGGCGTCGCAGCGGGTCGACGCGCTTGGCGGCCGATGTCGTGCCCTTGTCGCTGAGCTTTTCGCGACCGATGCGCAGCACCTCGGTCATGACCTCGCCGTCCATGTCGTAGCTGAGCGTCGCGTGGTGCAGCACGCCCCCGTTGGCCAGGCGCTTCTGCGCCGCGCCGCCGATCTTGCCCTGGGGCGAGGCGATGTCGTTGAGCGGCTGGTAGGTGGCCTCGATGCCGAGGGCGCGCAGCGCCTGCAGCACCCAGTCGTCGAGGAACGCATACGAGTCGGCGAACGTGAGTCCGGCGACGAGGGATGCCGGCACGTAGAGCGAATACGTCACGATCGAGTTCGCGCCCATGAGCATGGCGCCGCCGCCCGAGATGCGGCGGACCACGTCGTACCCGTGTGCGGCGGCCCCGTCGGGATCGACCTCGTTGCGCAGCGACTGGAAGGACCCGATCACGACGGCGTTCTCGTCCCACTCCCAGATGCGCAGCGTGGGCCGGCGGCGACCGTCGCCCACGCGGCCGGTGAGCACTTCGTCCAGGGCGAGGTTCATGCGGGGCGACACCGGCCGCTCGTGCACGATCTCCCAGTCGAAGTCGCGCCACCCCGGAGCGGTCACCAGCGCGCGTCGCACGGCGGTGCCGACCGCCTCGGGCGTGAAGCCCAGCAGCTGCGCACCCTC
Source organism: Microbacterium hibisci (assembly GCF_015278255.1). Lineage (GTDB taxonomy): Bacteria > Actinomycetota > Actinomycetes > Actinomycetales > Microbacteriaceae > Microbacterium > Microbacterium hibisci. The sequence goes on along the minus strand of NZ_JADIJC010000002.1, from coordinate 15,635 downwards.
GGGCAGCGCCGAGCGCACGGCCGCCGCGATCGCCGCGGCATCCGACTCGATGGGCAGTCCGTTGACGGCGGCGTCGATGTCGGCGAGGGCGTCGTCGGGCTCGAGGAAGAAGTCGCCCGCGAGGTGGAACTCCGCGATGCGGCCGTCGCGCTCCTCGAGGTCGACGACCACGAGCTTGCCACCGGGCACCTTGTATTCGCCGTGCATGCATTCAGCCTATTGGGCGGGTGCGGGCGAAGCCGGGCGCCGCAGGAGGGCGGCGCCCGGCTCGCTGCCCGGCACAACGTCGGAACTTTCCGACGACACGACGGTGACGGATGCCGCGAACCGGCGTGTCGGCCAGAACTTCCGATTCTGTGCACAGCATCGGGCGGCGCCCGAAGGCGGCGCCCGATGCGGTGCTCAGTTGATGCCGGGGATGACGAGCCAGCGGTTGACCAGCACGATCCACAGCGCGATGACGGCGAGCGCTGCGATCGCGACGCCCACGCCCTGTCGGCCGCGGAACACGATGCCGATGACGATCACGATGAGCGTCGCGATCGCGAGGACGAGCGATCCGAAGGGGATGCCGGGGAGGAACAGCGACAGCACGAACAGCGCGGCGACGACGATCTCGATGATCCCGATGACGGTGTTGCCGCGGCCGCGGACGCGCAGGATGCCGTCGACGATCGCGAGCACGCCTCCGAGGAGGGCGATGAGCAGGAGCCAGCTGAGAGTGATCAAGGCGGGGGGAACCTTTCGCGAGGAGATGCCGGGCGGGTGCCGCGGCGCGCGTCAGCCTAGCGACGCGCCGGATTCCGCCGCCGGAATGGCCGAGGGCTGGACGCGGGCCCGCGCGGACTGGTATGAGGCGGCGACGACGGGGCGAGGCATCCGTCGTCGCCGCCTCGTCTTCAGGCCGAGGCGCGCTCGCTCACGAGGTGCAGGCGCGTCCGTCGAGCAGGAACTGCCAGGGCGTGTCGGCCGCGCCCTTCGCGTGGATCACCGTGTCGGGCGCGTTGCCGGTCTTCTTGGTCGCGCCGGTGACCGTGACGGTGACGTCGTCCTGCACCACGGCCGCCCGCGTCGCCTTGACCACCGTCTGCCCGTCGCGCACCGCGAAGGCGAGCGAGTACCGGTCGGCCACCGCGCCGGAGAGGCGGATGGTCGCCGAGTACTCGCCGGACCCGGCCTCGAGCGCCCAGTCGACGTGGCAGTCGAGCGGTGCGAGCGGCGGATCGGCGAGGGCGATGAGCTCGCGGGCCTGCTCGACGAACCACTGCCCGGCGGCGGGGTCCTCCATGCCCCGCTCGGGATCGAGCGGACCTCCCGTGCCGCGGTAGCACTTGCCGTCCGACTCCCCCGGCACCTTGATCCAGAGGTACGCGTCCACGAGCGGCACGTCCGTCGTGGTGTCGGGCCGCAGCCCCAGGCCGCGGTCGGGCGGGTTGCACCAGTCCTCGTGCGTGTCGCCGTACTTGCCCTCGTGGTTCCACGGCCCGAGGCCGTTGCGGCTCGTGTCGATCACGAAGTGCGTCGAGGGCTCCACGTCGCCGAGGATCAGCGCGTACCGCGACTCCACGCCGCTGGTGTTGAGCGCGGGGTCCGCGGCATCCGCGCTCCACTCGCCGTACTGCGACATCGCGACGCCCGTCCACCCGGTCGCCGGGCCGCCGTTCCAGTACTGATTGCCGCACGAGCCGAAGTCGCCGGGATTGACCTCGGTCACGTAAGCGATGCACTGCGCCACCCACGTGCCGAAGTACGTGGAGTTCGCCGTGAACTGGTAGTTCGACGCGTTGAGGAAGAAGCCGTCCGCGCGTTCCACGCCGCCCTTGAGGAGGCGGTCCGAGATCTCGCCGACGTTGAGCCAGCTCGCTCCCGTGCCATCGAGATAGACGGATGCCGCGGGCAGTGCGCCGAGCGCATCCACGGCGTGGTTGAGCTGGGCGAAGCGCTCCGCAGCCGCCGTGTCGGCGGGAACCTCGGCCGGCTGGCACCACTCGGCGACGCCGTCGAGCGTGACGTAGTGCGGGATGATGCCGAGGCCGTCGGGCTCGAGGATGACCGTGGCGGGACGATCGCCGATACCGGCCGCGAACCCGTCTATCCACGCCTGGTACGCGGCGGTGTCGAGCGCACCGCCCGAGGAGTACTGGGCGCAGTCGCGGAACGGCACGTTGTACGCCACGAGCACCGGCATCGCGCCCTGCGCGGCAGCCGCCGTCACCACCGCGTCGACCTCGGCCTGCACCTCCGCCGGCGTTCCGGAGGTGAACCACGTCGCAGACGCGATCGAGCCCAGCAGCTGCGCGTCGTCGCGCGCCTGTCCGCTCAGCGACTGCGCCGCCTCGAGTGTCGTGCTCCACGGGTCGACGTACAGCGCGGAGCCGGCGAGCCCCGCTGCGGGCTCGGGCTCGGCGGCGGCTGCGGCCGACGCGCCGAGCGGCAGCGCGAGGCCCGCGGCGAGGGCGGCCGCGGCACCCAGCGCCAGGGCGCGGCGTCCGGGCGGCTGCGCGGAGGGTCGGGTGGGAGGGTGGATCATCGCTTCTCCTGGGTCTTCGTCGACCGCCGGGCGTCATCGTCCGGGGAGCGGCACCGTGTGGGCGTTCGCGGGAGTCACGCCGATCGGCGCGGCCTCACCCGGGCGTGGGAGCGCTCTCACGGTGATCACTGCGGCCAGGATGGCGCATCGGCGCCCGGCCGTCAACGATCAGTCGCAGATGCGGTGTCGATCGAGCGGCGGCCGGGGGCGGCATCCGCTCGCCCTCGTCAGTCGCGGGCGGGGAAGCGGCGATCCAGCCACGCGCGGAGGTCGCCGCGCACGTCCTTCTGCATCACCTCGTTGAAGATCTCGTGCCGCGCGCCCGGATAGACCAGCGTCGTCACGTCGGTGAATCCCGAGCGCGTGCGGTACGCGTCGGCGAGACGGTGGACGCTGCGCGGACCTCCGACGGTGTCTTCGCGCCCCACCATCAGAAGGGTCGGGATGTCGCGGCCTGGATTGCGGCGGGGCAGTCCGTACATCCGGAGCGAGTCCAGCACGCCGATCAGCTTGATCGGGTCCTCGCTCGTCGTGAGCGGGTCGTCGAGGAAAGCGCGTCCCACCTCGAGGTCGCTGGAGAGCCACTCCGTTCCGATCGCGTCGGGACCGGCCCACGGCTTGTTCAGGCCGCTGGTGTGGATCGACCCGGGCATGCGCAGCGCCGAACCTGTGAGGATCAGCCCGTCGTAGGCATCGGGGTGATCGTTCACGAGCATCTGGGCGAGTACCGAGCCGCCCGAGTGCCCCAGCAGCACCAGCGGCAGCCCAGGGTGCTCGGAGCGGATCTGCTGCGTGAACTGCCACATCGTCGCCAGCGCGGCGCGCAGCCCGCCGGGTCCGAGGTGGCCGAGCAGGGCCGCGTTCCCCTTGTGCTGAGCCATGCCGGTGCGGCCGTGACCGCGATGGTCCGCAGCCCACACGGTGTAGCCGTCCGCAGTGAGGGCCTCGATGAGCACCGCGTACCGTCCCGCGTGCTCGCCGACGCCGTGCAGCAGCTGCACGACCGCCCGGGGTTCGGTCTTCGCCGGGTGGACGTCGAAGAAGATCGTGATGCCGTGCGCATCGATGAACTCGGGCATGCGCAGAAGTCTAGGGGCGCAGGACCCTGGTGCCCGGCGCCCGACCATCGGGCGGGGCATCCGCGATTTTCTTTAGCAAGACTAATGAGCTAGGCTAACGAATCGGATGAGCAGCAACGAGACTTCGACGACACACACCGGCCCCGATGCCGGCACTCACGCAGACCTCTCCCCCGCCGCCTCGCAGCTGAGGATCGCGACGTTCCGCCTCGCGCGACGCATGCGGACGCAGCGCGCCGTCGACTCGATGAGCGACGGGCAGTTCGGGGTTCTCGCAGCCCTCAAGGTGCACGGCCCTCACACGCTCGGCGACCTCGCCGAGCGGGAGCGCGTCTCTGCCCCGTCGATGAACCGCACCGTCAACTGCCTGCAGGACTCCGGCTACATCGTGCGCGGCGCCGACGAGAGCGACGGCCGCAAAGTCGTGATCTCGCTGACCGCCGAAGGTGTGGCGGTCGTCGAAGAGACCGCCCGCCGCCGCGACGCGTGGGTCGAGGCGTCCCTCGCCGAGCTCACGCCGGCCGAGCGCGAGACCCTCGCCGCCGCCGCCGAGATCATGGAGCGGATGGTGGCGCGATGAGCGCGATGTTCCGGTCCTTCTCCGCGTTCAACTACCGGGTGTGGTTCATCGGCGCCCTGGTGTCGAACGTCGGCGCCTGGATGCAGGCCACGGCGATCAGCTGGGTGGTGCTCACCGAGCTCACCGACAACGACGCCGCCGCGATGGGCGTGACGATGGCGCTGCAGTTCGCCCCGCCGCTGCTCCTGGTGGGCGTCACCGGTCTGGTCGCCGACCGGTTCGATCGCCGCAGGCTGCTGCTGCTCACCCAGAGCCTGCTCCTCGTCCTCGGGGTCGCGATCGGCGTGCTGATCTTCGCCGGCGTGATGACGCTGTGGATCATGTACGCCTTCGCCCTCGCCCTCGGCGTCGTCGCGGCGTTCGACAACCCGGCCCGGCAGGCGTTCGTGTCCGACCTGGTCGCCCGCGAGAACGCGTCGAACGCCGTCGCGCTCAACGCGGCGTCGTTCAACGGCGCCCGCATGATCGGACCGGCCGTCGCCGGCGTCGTGATCGTCGCGATCGGCACCGGCTGGGTCTTCGTCGCGAACGGCGTGACCTTCCTCGCGATGCTGGCCGCACTGCTCCTCATCCGCACGCACGAGCTCATCCCGCGCGTCAAGGCGCCGCAGTCGTCCCGCCTCGCCGACGGCTTCCGCTACGTCGCCGGTCGCCCCGACTTGATCGTGACGTGCGCGATGGTGTTCCTCATCGGCGCGTTCGGCATGAACTTCCCCATCCTCGCGTCGACGATGGCCGTCGAGTTCGGCAAGGAGGCTGACGGCTTCGGCCTGCTCAGCTCGATCCTCGCGATCGGCTCGGTCGCGGGCGCGCTCCTGGCCGCCCGCCGCGACCGCGCGCGTCTGCGCGTGCTCATCGTGGGCACCGCGATGTTCGGCGTCGCCGCCCTGGTATCGGCGTTCATGCCGACCTACTGGCTGTATGCCGTGACGCTCATGTTCACCGGTTTCGCCGTCGTCACGATGATGACGACCGCCAACGGCTACGTGCAGACCACGACCGACCCGGTGCTGCGCGGTCGCGTGCTCGCGCTGTACATGGCGATCCTCATGGGCGGCACGCCGATCGGCGCCCCCATCGTCGGCTGGGTCGCCTCCGAGTGGGGTCCGCGCGCAGCGATCCTGGTCGGCGCCGTCGCAGCCTTCGTCGCCTTCGCGATCGGCGCCACGTGGCTGCTCGTGTCGGGCCGCCTGCACCGCCACGAGCGCAAGCGCTTCCGCCTGACGCTCGACGAGACGCGACCGCTCACCATCGTCGCGCCCGAGGAGTTCAGCGACGAGGTCGCCGGCACGACGCCGATCCGGGTGATCCCCGGCGACGACGACGAGATCCGAACCCGCGCCCGCGCGAGCTGACCCGCTGCCGCGCGAGCGAACCCCCGTTCACGCGACCCTGAGCCGCGCTCGCTCCCTGCTGCTCTACCAGGCGCCGGGTCAGCGGGCTTCGCGGACGCCCACCCGCTCCTCGGCTCCCTTCGGGCGCCGGGTCAGCGGGCTTCGCGGACGCCCACCCGCTCGAGGTGGGCGTTCGTGAAGCGACCCTCGGGGTCGAGGCGCTCGAACACCGCGCGGGCATCGGCCAGTCGCGGGTGCACGCGCTCCATCCCGGCCCGGTCGAAGCCGTGCAGCTTGCCCCAGTGCGGCCGCGCACCGAACGGCTCGAGCGCCGCCTCGATGCGCGCGACGGCGGCCGCGACGTCGTCGGGATGGTTGTACCAGGTGAAGTGGATGATCACGACGTCGCGCCGGTACGCGGGGCTCAACCACAACTCGTCGGCGGCGGCGGTGCGCAGCTCGGTCCAGATGAGGTGGGGACGGATGCCGTCACCCAGCGCCCGCACCGCGTCCAGGGCGGCCGGCGCGACAGCGCGGTCGACGAAGTACTCGCTCTGGATCTCGTCGCCGAACGACGGCTGCGCGTCGAGCCGGAAGTGCGGCAGGCGCAGCATCCAGGGTCCCGGCACTCCGGCGAGCTCGGTGACGTTGTCTTCGGCTCCGAGGGGCGAGTCGCCCGTGAGCGCGCGCACGCCGTCGAGGATCGTGTCGGGCACGACGTCGTCGTCGGCGTCGAGCCGCGTCTTGACCCATACGTAGCCCACCGACGGCTCCTCCCAGCGTGAGAACACCGACACGCTGTAGGCGGCCGACGTGAGCTCGTCGTAGCGCGCGAGTGCGGCATCCCATGTGACGCCGGTGTAGATGTCCTGCCGCACGCGGAAGGCCGGCTCGATGTCGAGGGTGAGCGCGACGACGATGCCGTAGGCGCCGAGCCCCACCACGAGCGCGTCGAAGTCGGCGTCGCCGCGGCGCACCTCGTGCACGTCGGCGTCTGCCCCGACGTAGCGCAGGGCGCGGACGGATGCCGAGAGCACCGGATTGCGGTCGCCCGATCCGTGCGTGGCCGTGGCCGTCGCGCCGCCGACGTTGATGTGAGGCAGCGAGCCCATGTTGCGCAGCGCCCAGCCGCGGTCGTCGAGCCAGACGGCGAGCACCCCGTATCGGATGCCGGCGGGCACGGTGACGGTCCGCGCGGCCTCGTCGAGTTCGAAGTCGGCCGCGAACCCTGTCACGTCGACGAGGGTTCCCGTCGTGTCGGGGAGGTCGGTGAACGAGTGGCGTGTGCCCAGCGCCCGCACGCGCCCCGGCTGCGCGAGCACCCGCCGGACGTCGTCGACCGACGTCGCGTCGATGATGCGGGGAGCGGTGTACTCGTAGGTTCCAGCCCAGTTGCGTGCCACGCCTCCAACCTACGCGGTGCGGCGGTGAGGCCCGGCCGCCGGCCCGGGCCTGAGGCACGGCGGTGCCTCGCGCACCGGCGGCGGAGCGCGACAGCCTGGCAGGATGTATTCCGCGCCGGACCAGAGCCGTCCACCGATCTCGAAGACAGCGAGGACCCCGATGTCTGCACCCCGAGCCGAGCTCACTGTGGTCGGATCGATCAACGTCGACCTGGTCGCTCGCGTCGAGCGCGCGCCGGGACGCGGTGAGACGGTCGGCGACGGCGTCCTCGCGCGGCAGCCCGGCGGCAAGGGTGCGAACCAGGCCGTCGCGGCGGCGAGGCTGGGAGCGACGGTGCGGATGGTCGGTGCCGTCGGCTCGGACGACATGGGCGCCTATCTGCTCGACAGCCTGGCGACGGCGGGCGTCGACACGTCCGACGTTCAGATCGTCGACGGAGAGTCCGGCATGGCCCTCATCGTGGTGGACGGCGACGGCGAGAACTCCATCGTCGTGTGCGCGGAGGCCAACTCGAGGATCGATCCCGAGCGCGTCGCGGTGCCCGACGACTCTGCGGTGCTCGCCCAGCTCGAGATCGCCGACGGCGTGATCGAGCGGGCGATCTCGGCCACCTCGGGGTTCGTCGCGCTCAACGCGGCACCGGCCCGGCCGTTCAGCGCCGCCCTGCTCGAGCGAGTCGACCTGTTCATCGTCAACGAGCACGAGTACGAGCTGCTTCCCGAGCTGCGCACCGCCCGCAGCGTCGCCGTCACCCTGGGCGCCGATGGGGCGATGCTGCTGCGCAACGGCGAGGTCGTCGCGAGATGCGCGGCCCGCCGAGCCGAGGTGGTCAACACGGTGGGCGCGGGCGACGCCTTCTGCGCTGCGCTCACGATCGGCCTCATCCGCGGCGAAGACCCGCGCGCCGCGCTCGCGCGCGCGTGCGAAGTCGGCGCGGCCGCCGTGGAGGACCCGGCCTCGCAGCCGCAGCTGCGTCCCCTCGACGAGTACGTCGCCGCCGGGTCGTAGACGGCTGCGACCGCTTCGCCGACACGGAAGGTCCGTGACGGATGCGGTCGCATCCGTCACGGACCTTCGCGTGACGCGCTGTGGCGTCAGTCCCCCAGGGCGAACAGGGTGTAGCTGTCGGCGTTCGCCGCGTTGATGACGACGCAGTCGATCGACTGCTTCTCGTCCTCGCCGGTCTCGCCGTCATTGATGAACGTGTCCGCCTGCTGGACGGCGAGCTCCGAGATCAGCACAGCGGGCTGGAGGCCGGTCGCGAGGAGCTTGCCGTCCTTGATGGCCTGAACCGCATCCGGGCTGCCGTCGAAGCCGGCGATGACGACCTTGCCGGTGAGCCCGGCCGCCTCGACCGCCGCAACCGCGCCCAGCGCCATGGTGTCGTTGCCCGCGATGATGCCCTGGATGTCGGGATCGCGCTGCAGCAGCGTCTCGATCTTCGTGAACGCCTCGTCCTGGCTCCAGTTCGCGGTCTCCTTCGCCACCGACACGAGGTTCGGGTACTGCGAGATGACGCTGGCGAACGCCTCCGAGCGCACGCCGGCGTTGGTGTCGGACTCCTTGCCCGTCAGCTCGATGTACTTGCCGCCGTTCGGCAGCGCCGCGACCCACTCCTCGGCCACCGCAGCCGCGCCCTGCGCGTTGTTGGCGACGATCTGCGCCTTGGCGATGCCGGTCTCGTTGATCTCGCGGTCGATGAGGAACACCGGGATGCCGGCGTCGGTCGCCTTCTGCACCGGGCCGATCGACGCGTCGGCGCCGGCGTTGTCGAGGATGATCGCTGCGGCGCCGTTGCTGATGGCGGTGTCGATGAGCTCGCTCTGCTTGTTCGGGTCGTCGTCGTGTGAGGCGACGGAGGTCTCGTAGCCCAGCGACTCGGCCTGGGCCTGCGCGGCGTCGGCCTCCGCCTTGAAGAAGGGGTTGTCGTGCGAGGGGGTGATGATGGCGATGATCCCGCCGCCGTCTCCCCCGGCGTCATTGGTCGCTCCCCCTTCGTCGCTGCCGCCGGATGCGCACCCGGCGAGGCCGAATGCAATGAGGGTCGCTGCAGCAGCGGCGATGATCCTGCGTCGCATGGTTCTCCCTTTCGATGTGTTCTCTTGATGCATGCCCGCCCGAGCGGCGGGCAGGTCTTCAGGACGACGCGACCGCCGCGGGTGGCGTCGGCGCGCCCGGGGCGTTCTTGTCAGCCGCGGCGAGCGCCGCATTCTTGGAGCGCTTGATGCGCTGCTGTGCCTGGTCGAGCACGACGGCGAGGATGATGACCGCGCCCTTGATCGTGATCTGCCAGAACGTGGAGACGCCGACGAGCACGAGCCCGTCGCTGAGGAAGCCGATCACGAAGGCGCCGATCAGCACGCCGCGCACGTTGCCCCGGCCGCCGGTCAGGGCCGCTCCGCCGATGACGACGGCCGCGATGGCGTTCAGCTCGAACGTCTCGCCGAGCTGGGGCGCGGCGCTCGTGAGCTGCGACGACAGGATGAGTCCGGTCGTGGCGGCGCAGAAGCCGCTGATCATGTACACGCGCAGGTTCACCTTGCGCACCGGAACGCCGGAGAGGGCGGCTGCCCGCTCGTTCCCGCCGGAGGCGTACACCCACCGCCCGAACGGCGTCTTGCGGAGGACGAACGACGCCACGAGCGCGAAGACGACCATGATCCAGATGGCGGTCGGAATTCCGAGGAGGTTGCCGCCGAGCACCAGGAACCCCTCGTTGCCCAGCTCCTCCGAGCCGCCGAGCCGCGGGTAGGTGGTGCCGTTCGAGATGAGCAGCGCGATACCGCGCGCGACGTAGAGCATGCCGAGCGTGGCGATGAAGGGCGGCACGTTGAACTTCGTGACGAGGAAGCCGTTGATGAACCCGACGAGCGTTCCGACGGCGAGCGCGGCGATGACCACGAACCACACCTGCGGGTAGACGACGATGTCGAACAGCGTCAGCTGCCACCCCTGCAGCAGGGTGCCGGCGACGACGCCGGAGAGGCCCACGGTCGATCCCACCGAAAGGTCGATCCCGCCCCTCAGGATGACGAAGAGCATGCCGATGGCGAGGATCGCGTTGTAGGCGACGTGCTTGGTCATCGTGACGAGGTTGCTGAAGGTGAGGAAGGAGTCCGACAGCAGCGCGAAGATGACGATGAGGACGATGAGCGCGATGAAGGCGCGTCCCTCGAGCACGATCGACAGGAAGTCGACATCGCGCCCGAACGGCTTCCGCGACGAAGCGCCGGTGGGCGGCGTCTGCTGCGGCCTCGGCGTGGTGGTGGTGTTCATGAGTGATCGCTCCCGGACAGTTCTTCTTCGGTCGCCTCACCGGAGGCGAACATCAGGTCGTCTCGTGTCGCACCGGCCGAATCGAGCACGCGCACGATCCGCCCCTTCGACATCACGACGATGCGGTTGGACACGGTCAGCGCCTCGCTCACCTCGGAGGTCGCGAAGAGCACGGCGAGCCCGCGACGAGCCTCGCGCGCCATCAGGCCGAAGATCTCGGCCTTCGCGCCGACGTCGATCCCGCGGGAGGGCTCGTCGAGGAGGATCACGCGCGGCGCGGTCATCAGCACCTTGCCGATCACGACCTTCTGCTGGTTGCCGCCCGACAGCGACGTGATCGACGCCGCCGGCCCCGAGGTCTTGACGCGCACGTCGCCGATCCCGCGATTGACCGCCGCCTGCTCCGCCTTCCGGCTGATCCACAGCCCCCGGACGTACGACAGCAGGCTCGCCAGCGACGCGTTCTCACCCACGCTCATGGTCTGGACGAGGCCGTCGCGCTGGCGATCCTCGGGGACCAGGGCGAGACCGAGGTCGATCCGCTCCGACACCGTCTCCCTGGTCAGGCGACGGCCCTCGATCTCGACGGTGCCGCGCTGGATCGGCACCCGCCCCGCCAGCGCCTCGAGCAGCTCGGTGCGCCCCGCGCCCATCAGCCCGTAGAGGCAGACGATCTCGCCCTGGCGGACGTCGAGGTCGAACCCGTCGACGGCGAGCCGCGACGGGTTGGACGGATCGGCGACGGTGACGTCCTTCAGCCGCAGCGCGACGTCGCCGAACGCGTCCAGCAGGTCGGGCACCAGGTCGTCCGCGGCCCTGCCGACCATGTTGCCGACCACCCACTCCAGGTCGATGTCGGCACGGTCGCCCGTGGCGACGAGATCGCCGTCGCGGAAGACGACCGCGTGATCGGCGATCTCCAGCGCCTCCTCGAGGTGGTGCGAGATGTAGACGATCGCCACCCCGGCGGCCGTCAGCTCACGGATCAGCGCGAACAGCACCTCGACCTCGGCGCCGCTCAGGGCAGAGGTCGGCTCGTCCATGATGAGGACGCGCGCCTCACCGGCGAGCGCGCGGGCGATCTCGACGACCTGCTGCTGCCCGAGCCGCAGGTCTTCGACGAGCGTGCGCGGATCCAGCTCCTCGGCCAGTCGCGCCATGATCTCGCGCGTCTTCTCGGTCTCGCGACGGTCGTCCACGACGATGCCGTTCCGCACCAGCTCGCGACCCATGAAGATGTTGTCCTTGATGCTGAGGTTCGGCGCCAGACTGAGTTCCTGGTGGATGATCGCGATGCCCCGGCGTGCGGCATCCACCGTCCCTGACAACTCGATCTCTTCGCCGTCGAGGGTCAGCACGCCGCTCGTGGGCTGCTCGACGCCCGACAGGATCTTCATCAGGGTGGATTTGCCCGCCCCGTTCTCGCCGAAGAGCACGGTCACGGCGCCGCGACGGATGTCGAAGTCGACGCCTTTCAGCGCGCGCGTCGCGCCGTAGACCTTCGTGATGCCGCGTGCGGTCATCACCACGGAGTCGACGACCGGAGCGGTGGTCACGGGGTCACCTCGAACGCCACGGGAACCACGGACACGAGCGCCGGGTTCACCCTCGTGAAGGCACCGACGACGCTGACGGTGCTGCCCTCGAGCGTCGCGGGGTCGACCTCGCTCAGCACCCCGTCGCGCACGCGGGTGTTGAACTCGGTGGCGACCTCCTGGAACTCGAGCTGGTTCGTGAACTCGTTGAACGACACGGTGCCCGTGACGTCGCGGAGCGCGGTGCCGTTGATCGCGGGCCCGATCTGCACCTGCACGACCACGTCGGACGGCACGCCTTCGACCGTCACCGGAACGACGGAGCCGTTGGGGGCGCCGGCGACTCCGGTGAACTCGACCGGGAAGCTGTACGAGCTGCCGGTGCCCGGCGCGTTGCCGAACTCCGCCTCGTCGGCGCCGCCCGAGAGATCCGACAGCAGCGTGGTGAGGTCGACAGCCTCCTCTTCGATCTGCGGGACGATCTCGGCGTCGAACCGCTCGTCGGCGTACTCCACCGGGTCGAACCTGCCGCCACTGGCTGCCGCGTCGGCCTCCTCGATGGAGACCACCTTGGTGGTCAGGCTCGCGGCGATCAGGACCGCGACGCCGGCCGCCAGCCAGATCATCCATGGCCGGATCCCTCGGCGCCGGACGGGCGTAGCGTGCATCGATAGCTCCTTTGCTGCGTGCGGGCGCCTCTTCGGGAAGCGCCGCGGTCGGTCGACCGGTTGACCAATCGGGACGACCCTAGCCTGCTCGGGACGCTCACACAACCATCGAGGTCGTCACATTCCGGCGGCGGCGGCGACCGCCCACAGCCGTGTAGCATCCGGGCAGACCGCAGCGGTCGAAAGCCGGTTCACGGACGATCCGGCGGCCGCCTGACGAAAGGACCGCGTGTGCTGAGAGGGATCGACCCGCTGCTCAGCGGGGACCTGCTGAAGATCCTCGACGACATGGGGCACGGTGACGAACTCCTGCTCGTCGACCGCAACTTCCCGGCCGCGTCCACCGGGCGGCCCGTCATCCGCCTCGGCCTCGTCGGCGTCGTGCGCGCGGCCGAGGCGATCCTCGACGTGTTTCCGCTCGACGAATTCGTCGAACGTCCACTGGGGCGGATGGAGGTGAATGAGGACCCGTCGGTCACGACGACGGAGCAGGATGCCGTCCTCGCGGTCGCTCAGCGGCACCATCCCCGGGAACTCGACTGGGAGGTGGTCCCGCGGCTGGACTTCTACGAGCGCGCTCGGCGGACGTACGCCGTCGTCCATACGCTGGAAGAGCAGCCCTGGGGCTGTTTCATCCTGAAGAAGGGCGTGGTGTTCCCAGCGGGATCAGACTGAGGACGCCGCTCAGGACCGCGAGGCGAACTCCTGCTCCGAGGCGAGGCGCTCCGATGCCGTCGTCATGTGAACCGCCATCGCGGACGCAGCCGAGTCCTCGTCCGTGCGCTGGACCGCGTCGAACACCGCCTCATGCTCGGTGATCGCCAGCAGCGCGGCACCTCGGTCGTGGACCGCGCGATCGGCGTAGACCTGCAGCAGCGATCGCGTGACGTGCAGCAGGTCGACGAGCGTGTCGTTCCCGGCGGCCGCCGCCAGCACGTTGTGGAAGTCGGCGTCTGCGCGTGCGAACTGCTTGAGGTCGCCGACGGAGTCGCGCATGCGCGCCAGCGCCGCGCCCAGCGCCTCGACCTCCTCCGCAGCCGCTCGCGTGGCGGCGAGACGGGCGACGTAGATCTCGAGGCCGGAGCGCAGCTCGAGGAGCTCGGACGTGTTCTTCTGGCCGATGAGCAGGCCCCACCGCAGGGTCTGGGGCAGCAGGTCGCTCGCCGTGCCGCGGAGGTAGGTGCCGGATCCTGCCCGCACGTCGACGATGCCGAGGATCTCGAGGGCGGCGAGCGCCTCCCGGACGGCCGACCTCCCCACGCCGAGAGTCGCCGCGAGCTGCCGCTCGGGTGGCAGCCGGGTCCCGGCGGCGAGCGAGCCGCCGGTGAACAGGTCCATCAGTCGCCGCGCGACCTCCGAGACCGGCGTGCCGGCCGGGAGCGCTCCGAGGGCTGCCGCGATCTCGGCGGAACGGTCGTCAGGGAATGCGGGCACGGCAACAACATACGGCAGGCGAGGCGGGTGCGCCACGAATTGGTCAACCGGTTCTTGCAATTGGTCAACCGGTTTGCCACAATGGGTGAACCACCTCGATCACCGTCGATGAGCAGGAGTCATTGTGGACCAGAACCAGAACACCGCTGAAGCGCCGTCGGTCGCGCGCTCGGCGATCCGCAAGGTGTCGATCCGCCTCGTGCCGTTCGTCGCCTTGATGTTCTTCATCAACTACCTCGACCGCACCGCGATCGGGTTCGCCGCCCCGAACGGCATGAACGAGGACCTGGCCCTCAGCGCGGCCCAGTTCGGCTTCGCGTCGGGCGTCTTCTTCATCGGCTACATCCTGCTCGAGGTGCCCTCGAACCTGGCGCTGCACAAGTTCGGCGCCCGCCGCTGGCTCTCGCGCATCATGGTCAGCTGGGGAATCGTCGCGCTGCTGTTCACGTGGGTGCAGAACTTCGAGCAGCTCGTCGTGCTGCGGTTCCTCCTCGGCGTCGCCGAGGCCGGCTTCTTCCCCGGAGCGATCCTCTTCCTCAGCCTCTGGGTGCCCGCGCAGTACCGCGGGCGCATCCTGATGCTCTTCTACCTGGCCCAGCCGCTCACCACGGTCATCGGCGCCCCGCTCGCAGGCTGGCTCATCCAGCAGCACGAGGTGTTCTTCGGCCTCGAGGGCTGGCGCTTCATGTTCTTCGGCGTCGCGATCCCGGCCATCATCGTCGGCATCATCGCCTGGTTCTACCTCAAGGACAAGCCGGCCGACGCCAAGTGGCTCACGCGTGAGGAGCAGGTCTGGCTGACCGACGCCCTCGACCGCGAGAAGGCGGCCACGCAGAAGAAGGAGCAGGGTCACGTCTCGGCCCGCTTCGCCTTCAAGAGCGGCCGCGTGTGGGTGCTCTCGTTCATCTACTTCGGCTTCATCTACGGCCTGTACGCGCTGGCGTTCTTCCTGCCCACGATCATCGAGGGCTTCCAGACGCAGACCGGTCAGACCTTCGACACGCTGCAGAAGGGCCTCATCACCGCGATCCCGTACCTGCCGGCCGCCATCGTCATGTACTTCTGGTCACGCGACGCCTCCAAGCGCGGCCTCAAGACCTGGCACATCGCCGGTCCCGCGATCGCCGGTGCCATCAGCATCCCGCTCGCGCTGTTCATGGGCTCGCCCGCCGCGACCATCGCCGTCATCACCGTCACCGCGTGCGCGATCTTCGCCGCCCTGCCGAACTTCTGGACCCTCCCGACGCGCTTCCTCACGGGCGCTGCCGCGGCGGCCGGTGTCGCGCTGATCAACACGATCGGCAACCTGGCCGGCTTCTCGGCCCCGTTCGTCACCGGCTTCGTGCACGACTGGACCGGCGGCTACGAGGTGCCGATGTTCATCGTGGGCCTCGTCATGCTGGTCTCTGCGGTGCTCATGGTGCTGCTCGCCCGCAGCAACCGCATCAACCCGGTCACCGTGGATGAGACGGATGCTGTGACGGATGCCGCACCCGCCGTGGACGCGGACGCCCTGCGCACCGCGGCCGACCCCCGGGGCGACGTGCGATGACGCGGTTGTGGAATGAGCCGGCGGATTTCGCCGATGAGATGATCGACGGGTTCGTGGCGGCGAATGGCCGGTATGTGCGTCGGGTGCCGGGCGGCGTGGTGCGCAGCACCACCTCGCCGGCCGGGCAGGTTGCGGTGGTGGTGGGCGGCGGTTCGGGTCACTATCCCGCGTTCGGCGGGCTGGTGGGGCCGGGGCTGGCGCATGGTGCGGCGATGGGCAACCTGTTCGCCTCGCCCTCCACGC
>NZ_JADIJC010000018.1 GCF_015278255.1 Microbacterium hibisci | reverse complement strand
TCAGCCGCCGATGGCGTTCATGCCGCGTGCGGGTTGCAGGAAGGCGGGGTCGTTGATGGCGTGGCCGGGGAGTTTGCCGTGCACGCAGGCGCGCAGCATCCGGTCGATGCCCTCGTCGTGGACCGCGGCGGGCTGGGTGCGGAGGGTGGGGAGCAGGTCGTACTCGGTGGTGGAGAACAGGCAGTTGCGCAGCTGCCCGTCCGCGGTCAGCCGCAGCCGGTCGCAGTCGCCGCAGAACGGCGCGGTCACCGACGCGATCACCCCCACGGTGTGCGGGCCGCCGTCCAGCAGCCACCGCGCCGCCGGCGCGCCACCCCGCCCCGGCACCTCCGTCAACACCCACCGGGTCGACAGGGTGGCCAGGATCTCGGCCTGGGTGACCATCCGGTCCCGGTCCCAGGTGTGCCCGGCATCCAACGGCATCTGCTCGATGAACCGCAACTGCGCATCATGAGCGATCGCGAACTCCACCAGCTCCACCAGCTCGTCGTCGTTCACGTCCCGCATCGCCACCGCGTTCAGCTTCACCGGCCGCAACCCCGACGCCGCCGCCGCCGCGATCCCGGCCAGCACATCCTGCAACCGGTCCCGCCGGGTCAGCGCCGCGAACCGGTCCCGGCGCAGCGTGTCCAGCGAGATGTTCACCCGGGACAGACCCGCCGCCACCAGCCCCGGCAGCAGCTCCGGCAGCCGGATGCCGTTCGTGGTCATCGCCACCTGCACCCGGGCGCCGTCCGGACCGGTGATCGCGGACAGCCGGCGCACCACGTCGACGATGTCGGCGCGCAGCAACGGCTCCCCACCGGTCAGCCGGAACGTGCTGATCCCGTCCGCCGCCGCCACCCGGGCGACCTGCACGATCTCATCCACCGTCAGGATGCTGGACTTCGCCAGCCACTCATTGCCCTGCTCCGGCATGCAATACGTGCACCGCAGCGAACACCGGTCCGTGAGCGAGATCCGCAGATCCCGATGCACCCGCCCATGCGTATCCACCAACGGCGCCCCCACACCCGCCGCCACGGGCGCCTCACCCGCGGACACGCGCGCGGCA
>NZ_JADIJC010000017.1 GCF_015278255.1 Microbacterium hibisci | reverse complement strand
CCGGCCGGGCAGGTTGCGGTGGTGGTGGGCGGCGGTTCGGGTCACTATCCCGCGTTCGGCGGGCTGGTGGGGCCGGGGCTGGCGCATGGTGCGGCGATGGGCAACCTGTTCGCCTCGCCCTCCACGCAGCAGGTGTACGCGGTGGCGAAGGCGGCGGACAACGGCGGCGGGGTGTTCTTCTCCTACGGCAACTATGCCGGTGATGTGCTGAACTTCGATGCGGCGCAGGAGCGGCTGCGGGCCGAGGGCATCGGCTGCGAGACCGTCACGGTGACCGACGACGTCGTGTCGGCGACGTCCGGCGAGAAGCACAAGCGCCGCGGCATCGCCGGGGATCTGACGGTGTTCCGGATCGCGGGCGCGGCGGCCGCGGCGGGCGCGGATCTGGCGGAGGTAACCCGGCTGGCGCGGCATGCGAACGAGCGGACCCGGTCGTTCGGGGTGGCGTTCACCGGCTGCACGCTGCCGGGTGCGGAGCAGCCGCTGTTCACCGTGCCGGAGGGGCGGATGGCGATCGGGCTCGGCATCCACGGCGAACCCGGTGTGGACGAGACCGACATCCCCACCGCCGACGGCCTGGCCGAGTTGCTGGTCTCGCGGCTGCTGGCGGAGGTGCCCGACGGGGTCGAGGTGGCGGGTGCCCGGGTGGTGCCGATCCTCAACGGCCTCGGGTCGCTGAAGTACGAGGAGATGTTCGTCGTGTACCGGCGCATCGCGCAGCTGCTCACCGACGCCGGCCTCGAGCTCATCGACCCGCATGTCGGTGAGTACTGCACCAGCTTCGACATGGCCGGCACCTCGCTGACCCTGTTCTGGCTGGACGACGAACTGGCTGCGCTGTGGGACACCCCGGTCGACACCCCCGCCTACCGGCGCGGCTCCGTCGCCCCGCAGCAGCGGACGGATGCCGCCACCGACGCGGCGACCGTGGCGGAGGTGATCGAGCCCGGCGATGAGGCCTCGCAGTCCGCGGCGCGGATCGTGCTCGCCGCGGTCCGCACCATCGCGGCGACGGTGGATGCGCATGTGGAGGAGTTGGGCCGCATCGATGCGATCGCCGGTGACGGGGATCACGGCATCGGCATGCAGCGCGGCTCGCACGCCGCCCTGACCGCGGCGACCGCCGCCGTCGACGCGGGCGCGGGAGCGGGCACCACGCTCGCCCACGCCGCCGACGCCTGGTCGGACAAGGCCGGCGGCACCTCCGGGGCGCTGTGGGGTGTCATCCTGAACGCCGTCGCCGCGAAGCTCGGCGATGAGGGCCGTCCCGACCCCGCGGCGGTCGCCGCGGGCGTCGCGGCCGGGTCCCGCGGCGTCACCGATTACGGCAAGGCCGAGGTCGGCGACAAGACCCTCGTCGACGCGCTGGTGCCGTTCAGCACCACCCTCACCGGTGCGGTGGACGCGGGTGCGGGGTTGACGGATGCGTGGCGGACGGCGGCGGATGCTGCCACCCGCGCCGCGGCCGCGACCGCCGACCTGCTGCCCCGCATGGGTCGTGCGCGCACGCACGGGCAGAACAGCGTGGGCACCCCCGACCCGGGCGCGATCAGTCTCGCGCTCATCGTCACCGCCATCGGAGACACACTCGCCGCCCAGACGCGCGCGGCCCAGAACCAGAAGGAGAACGCACATGGCCACGTCTGAGAACGCCCAGCCGCTGCGGATCGTGATCGGCGCGGACGACGCCGGCTTCGACTACAAGGAGATCCTGAAGAAGGACCTCCAGGACAACCCCGGCGTCGCGTCCGTGATCGACGTGGGGGTGGACGCCGACGGCCACACCCCGTACCCGAAGGTCGCGATCGAGGCCGCGCAGCAGGTCGCCGCCGGGGACGCGGACCGGGCGCTGCTGATCTGCGGCACCGGGCTGGGGGTCGCGATCGCGGCGAACAAGGTGGCCGGCATCCGCGCCGTCACCGCCCACGACTCGTTCTCCGTGGAGCGCGGCGTGCTCTCCAACAACGCGCAGGTGCTCACCATGGGGCAGCGGGTGGTCGGCATCGAACTGGCCCGCCGGCTGGTCCGCGAATGGGTCACCTACCGGTTCGACACCACCTCCGCGTCGGCGGAGAAGGTCGCCGTGATCGACGAGTACGAGACCACCGGCTCCTGCTGATGAGCCAGGTCACGGTGGGGGTGAGCCTGAAGACCTACTTCGGGCACGAACAGGCACGCGCCTGGTTCGCCGACGTCGCACTGGCCGCCGCCGCCCACCCCGCGGTGGCCGCCGGGAAGGTGCGGTTGTTCGTGATCCCCACCTACCTGCAGATCCCCGCCGCCCTCGCCGCGTTCGCCCGCACCCCGGTACTCATCGGCGCCCAAGACGTCTCCCCGTTCCCGCCCGGCCCCTACACCGGTGAGGTCACCGCCGCCGAACTCGCCGAGATCGGGGTGCGGGTCGCCGAGATCGGGCACGCCGAACGCCGCCGGCTGTTCGCCGAGACCGACACCATCACCGCCGCCAAAGCCGCCACCGCCCTCAGCCACGGCATCACCCCGGTGCTGTGCATCGGCGAGACCGACCACCACCCCGCCGCCGCCGCCGCCGCCCACACCAACCTCGCCCAGCTCACCGCGAACCTCCAAGACGTCCCCGCCGGTCCGGTGATCGTCGCCTACGAGCCGGTATGGGCGATCGGCGCCGCCGAGCCCGCGCCCGACACCCACATCACCACCGTCACCCGCGCCCTCCGCGCCGCCCTCGCCACCGACCCCGCCCGCACCGGCAGCGTCGTCATCTACGGCGGCTCCGCCGGCCCCGGCCTCCTCACCCGCCTCGGCGACACCGTCGACGGCCTCTTCCTCGGCCGCTTCGCGCACCACCCCGACGCCCTCACCGCCGTCCTCGACGAAGCATCCGCCCTCGCCACCGCCCGCCCCGAGCACCCCACCCCGAGAATCCATCCGAAGGACCAGACCACGGGCACGACCCAGCGTCTCGGCCTCCCGATGGATTCTCGCGAAAACCCCACCGGGGTCGACGCATGA
>NZ_JADIJC010000016.1 GCF_015278255.1 Microbacterium hibisci | reverse complement strand
CGATCTACTACGAGGACGACCTGCCCGACGAGTGGCAGGACTACTACAAGGCCAACGTCGAGTTCTTCGACGACATCGGCTCCCCGGGCGGCGCCGCCAAGGTCGGCGTCATCCACAAGGACCACCCCATCATCGAGGCGCTCCCGCCGCAGGAACACTGACGTGGGGGTCGCCGACCTCGCCGACTACCCCTGGGACGCCGTCGCGCCGTACGCCGCGCGGGCCCGCTCCCACCCCGACGGCATCGTCGACCTGTCGATCGGATCCCCGGTAGACCCGACGCCCGCCGTGGTCGCCGATGCGCTGCGCGTCGCGACCGACGCGCACGCGTACCCGCAGACGATGGGCACTCCCGCGCTGCGCGCCGCGATCGCGCAGTGGTACGAGCGCCGGCGCGGAGTCGCCGGGCTGGGCCCCGAGAACGTGCTCCCGACCGTCGGGTCGAAGGAGCTCGTCGCGCTGCTTCCGCTCCTCCTCGGGCTGGGCCCCGGCGATGTCGTCGTGCACCCGCGGGCGGCGTACCCGACGTACGAGGTCGGTGCCCGCCTCGTGGGCGCGACGCCGTTCGCCGCGGACGATCCGTCCGAGTGGCCCGAGGCGACACGCCTCGCCTGGGTCAACTCGCCCGGCAATCCCGATGGTCGCGTGCTCGACGTCGAGGCGCTGCGCGCCGCCGTCGCGCGTGCCCGTGAGCTCGGGGCGGTGCTCGCCTCCGACGAGTGCTACGGCGAGCTCGGCTGGGACGCGCCCTGGGATTCCGCACCCGTGCCATCGGCCCTCGACCCCCGTGTGACGGACGGCGAGCTGCGCGGCATCCTGTCGGTGTACTCCCTCAGCAAGCAGTCGAATCTCGCCGGCTACCGCGCGGCCTTCCTCGCGGGCGATCCCGCCCTCGTCGACAGGCTGCTGACGGCCCGCAAGCATCTCGGGCTCATGCTGCCCCTCCCGGTGCAGGCCGCCATGGTCGCCGCCCTCGGGGACGATGCGCACGTCGTCGCGCAGAAGGAGCTGTACCGCCGGCGGCGGGAGGTGCTGCGCCCCGCGGTCGAGGCCGCGGGATTCCGCATCGACGCCAGCGAGGCCGGCCTGTACCTCTGGGCGACGGAGGGCCGCGATGCGTGGGAGAGCGTCGCCCGGCTCGCCGACCTCGGCATCCTTGCCGGCCCCGGCCATTTCTACGGGACGCACTTCCCGCAGCACATCCGACTGTCGCTCACCGCGTCCGACGAGCGCATCGCGGCCGCCGCACAGCGCCTGCGTGCGGCCGGCGCGCGGGCGTGAGGATTCCTCCATCGGATGCCGCATCCCTTTGGCCGTGTCAGCAGTAGTCCTGGCAGCGGACTAGGCTGTAGTAACGCGGCGACGCGGCATCCCCCGTCCCGTTCCTCCGTCCTGATGCAGACCGCCCCACGGTGTCGCACAGGGCAGGACGACACCCCCGGTACGACCAGAAATCGCGAGGAGGCGCCGTGAGCGAAGCGGGCACCCAGCAGGAGAAGGCCACCCTCACGATCGGTGAGAAGACCGCCCAGTTCCCCCTCCTTCGGGGTACGGACGGCACGCCGAGCGTGGACCTCTCCACCCTCACCCGCCAGACCGGCTACACGGCACTCGACTACGGCTTCGTGAACACGGCGGCCACCAAGTCCGCGATCACCTACATCGACGGCGACCAGGGCGTGCTCCGCTATCGCGGCTACCCGATCGAGCAGCTGGCGAAGAACAGCACGTACCTCGAGGTCGCGTGGCTGCTGATCTACGGCGAGCTGCCCACGGCCGACGAGCTCGCCGAGTTCGACGAGAAGATCCGCCGCCACACCCTGCTGCACGAAGACCTCAAGCGGTTCTTCTCGGCGCTCCCGCACACGGCGCACCCCATGTCGGTGCTCTCGTCGGCGGTGTCGGCCCTTTCGACCTACTACGAGCACCAGTCCGACCCGAACAATCCCGAGCACGTCGAGCTGAACACGATCCGCATGCTCGCGAAGCTGCCGGTGATCGCGGCGTACGCCCACAAGAAGAGCATCGGCCAGGCGTTCCTGTATCCCGACAACTCGCTCGGCTTCGTCGACAACTTCCTCAAGCTCAACTTCGGCGTGCTGTCGGAGGTCTACCAGGTCGACCCCGTCATGTCGCGTGCGCTCGAGCGGCTGCTGATCCTGCACGAGGACCACGAGCAGAACGCGTCGACCTCGACCGTGCGGCTCGTCGGCTCGACCGGTGCGAACCAGTTCTCGTCGATCTCGGCCGGCATCAATGCGCTCTACGGCCCGCTCCACGGCGGCGCCAACGAGGCGGTGCTCGACATGCTCGGACGCATCCGCGACTCGGGCGAGAGTGTGCAGCGCTTCGTGGAGCGGGTGAAGAACAAGGAAGACGGCGTGAAGCTCATGGGCTTCGGGCATCGCGTGTACAAGAACTACGACCCGCGCGCCAAGCTCGTCAAGGAGTCGGCCGACGAGGTGCTCTCGGCGCTGGGCGTCAGCGATCCGCTGCTCGACCTCGCCAAGGAGCTCGAAGAGATCGCGCTCAACGACTCCTACTTCCAGGAGCGCCGCCTCTACCCGAACGTCGACTTCTACACCGGCGTGATCTACAAGGCGATGGGCTTCCCGACCCGCATGTTCACGGTGCTGTTCGCGATCGGGCGCCTGCCCGGCTGGCTCGCCCAGTGGCGCGAGGCCGCCGGCGACCCGCAGACCAAGATCGGCCGCCCGCAGCAGCTGTACGTCGGCGCCGCCGAGCGCAACTACCCCGGTCTCTCCTGACCCGACCCGTCACGCCGGCGGAGTGTCGGCGCGGCGGATGAGGACGGAATGACGGATGCCGCGCCCCCAAGGGGACGCGGCATCCGATGTGCGGGGGTGCCGAGGTCGCGGTTCAGGCGTGGAGCGCCTCGTTGAGGGTGACGCCCACGCCCGCGCGGCGCACCGCCTCGACGGCACCCGTCAGGGAGTTGCGCCGGAACAGCAGACCGGCGCGGCCCGAGAGCTCGGCGCCCTTGACGGCGGGCAGCGAGCCGTCCGCGCGGCGGGCTTCGTCTGCGAGCACGATCTTCGTTCCCGCCGTCACGTAGAGTCCGGCCTCGACGACGCAGTCGTCGCCCAGCGAGATGCCGATGCCGGCATTCGCGCCCAGCAGTGTGCGCGCGCCGACCGACACGCGGTGGCTTCCGCCACCCGACAGCGTGCCCATGATCGACGCGCCGCCGCCGATGTCGCTGCCGTCGCCGACGACGACGCCCTGCGAGATGCGACCCTCGACCATGCTCTGGCCGAGCGTGCCGGCGTTGAAGTTCACGAACCCCTCGTGCATGACCGTGGTGCCGGGGGAGAGGTAGGCCCCCAGGCGCACGCGCGAGGCGTCGGCGATCCGGACACCCGGGGGAGTGACGTAGTCCAAGAGCCGGGGGAACTTGTCGAGTCCCTGGATCTGGATCCCGTCGCGTGCGAGGAAGGGACGCAGCCGGGTGGCGGCGTCGGGGTGCATCGGGCCGGCCGTCGTCCACGCCACGTTGGGCAGGTGCCCGAAGATGCCGTCGAGGTTCACCTCGTTGGGGCGCGCGAGTCGATGCGACAGCGCGTGCAGGCGCAGGTAGGCGTCGGGGGTCGACGACGGCGCGACGTCGAGGTCCACCTCGATCGTCACCACGTCGACGCTCACCGCCCGTCGGTCGTCGGCGACGGCGAGACGCTCCAGCTCGTCCGGCGGCATCTGCGGATCGAACCCGAGCGGGATCCGCCCCGCTGCGGGGGAGGGGAACCACGTGTCGAGCACGGTTCCGTCTTCGGCGGTCGTCGCGAGGCCGACGCCCCACACCCATCGTTCATCGGTCATGGCATCAACGGTAGCGCGGCCCGCTGAGCCGGCTTCCGCGTGATTCCGGGGGTGGTGGGGTGCGACACGCCCGGGATGTGGGGTGGATTCGACGGTGGGGTGGATTCGGCGTAATGTTCTTGTTGTTCGCCCCAAAGGGTAGAGCGGAAGGCCGGAAGGTCTGGCTCCCCTCAAGCAGCGAACCATCCCATCTGATCTGCTCCTGGCGAGTGGGCCGGGTTCCGGTTTAGGATGGGTTTCTTCCACTCTCGTGTAGGCTCTGGCCGGTTGTGGTGGGGCTTCGTGCCTTGCCGGGCTGGTTTGACAGGCGGGCCGGGATGTGTAAGATAGAGAAGTTGCCCTGCGGAGAAGGTCGAGAGACTGGAACGTGGGTGCGTCCGATCTTTGAGAACTCAACAGCGTGCACTTGTCAAATGCCAATTTTTTTCTCTGTCGACCACGTTTGTGGTTGGTGGGGGTCTTTTTTGGATCAATTCATGGATGTCAGTTTGATATTC
>NZ_JADIJC010000015.1 GCF_015278255.1 Microbacterium hibisci | reverse complement strand
GTTAACGCGGAATGGCCACCCAGGGTGTGGGTGGCCATTCCGTGAATGGGTGTCCGGCGGTGTCCTACTCTCCCACAGGGTCCCCCCTGCAGTACCATCGGCGCTGAGAGGCTTAGCTTCCGGGTTCGGAATGGGACCGGGCGTTTCCCTCTCGCTATGGCCGCCGAAACTCTTTCGATGTTTCAGGTGTTCACAACGTGAAAGTTCTCTTTATAGTTGTTGTTCCCGACCGTACATCGGGAACCACTCAGTGGACGCGAGCACCAGAATTGGTGTGTTATCAAGTCATCGGCTTATTAGTACCAGTCAGCTGCACACGTTGCCGTGCTTCCACATCTGGCCTATCAACCCAGTAGTCTGGCTGGGAGCCTCTCACCCGAAGGTATGGAAGTCTCATCTTGAGGCCGGCTTCCCGCTTAGATGCTTTCAGCGGTTATCCATCCCGAACGTAGCTAACCAGCGGTGCACTTGGCAGTACAACTGGCACACCAGAGGTTCGTCCAACCCGGTCCTCTCGTACTAGGGTCAGATCCTCTCAAACTTCCTACGCGCGCAGCGGATAGGGACCGAACTGTCTCACGACGTTCTAAACCCAGCTCGCGTACCGCTTTAATGGGCGAACAGCCCAACCCTTGGGACCTACTCCAGCCCCAGGATGCGACGAGCCGACATCGAGGTGCCAAACCATGCCGTCGATATGGACTCTTGGGCAAGATCAGCCTGTTATCCCCGAGGTACCTTTTATCCGTTGAGCGACAGCGCTTCCACAAGCCACTGCCGGATCACTAGTCCCGACTTTCGTCCCTGCTCGACCTGTCAGTCTCACAGTCAAGCTCCCTTGTGCACTTACACTCGCCACCTGATTGCCAACCAGGTTGAGGGAACCTTTGGGCGCCTCCGTTACTTTTTGGGAGGCAACCGCCCCAGTTAAACTACCCACCAGGCACTGTCCCTGAACCGGATCACGGTTCGAAGTTAGACATCCAGAGTGACCAGAGTGGTATTTCAACAACGACTCCACGAATACTGGCGTATCCGCTTCACAGTCTCCCACCTATCCTACACAAGCCACACCGAACACCAATACCAAGCTGTAGTAAAGGTCACGGGGTCTTTCCGTCCTGCTGCGCGTAACGAGCATCTTTACTCGTAATGCAATTTCGCCGAGTTCGCGGTTGAGACAGTTGGGAAGTCGTTACGCCATTCGTGCAGGTCGGAACTTACCCGACAAGGAATTTCGCTACCTTAGGATGGTTATAGTTACCACCGCCGTTTACTGGGGCTTAAATTCTGAGCTTCGCCTTGCGGCTGACCCGTCCTCTTAACCTTCCAGCACCGGGCAGGCGTCAGTCCGTATACATCGTCTTGCGACTTGGCACGGACCTGTGTTTTTAGTAAACAGTCGCTACCCACTAGTCTCTGCGGCCACCACACCCTTTTCCCAGCAAGTGGGTATAAGTGGATGGCCCCCCTTCTCCCGAAGTTACGGGGGCATTTTGCCGAGTTCCTTAACCACGATTCTCTCGATCTCCTCGGTATTCTCTACCTGACCACCTGAGTCGGTTTGGGGTACGGGCGGCTAGAACCTCGCGTCGATGCTTTTCTTGGCAGCATAGGATCACCCACTTTTCATCCGCATCGTGTCTCAGCCTGTATGAGGAACGGATTTGCCTATCCCTCGGCCTACGCACTTGCCCCGGGACAACCATCGCCCGGGTTGGGCTACCTTCCTGCGTCACACCTGTTAATACGCTAACCGCCTCAGCATGGGGTCGTGCGCTAGGCCCACAGCATCACCCCGAAGGGATCCGTCAGTGGGATTCAGACACTTAGCACTACTGGATTGGTTGGGGCGGTTCTTCGCCGGTACGGGAATATCAACCCGTTGTCCATCGACTACGCCTGTCGGCCTCGCCTTAGGTCCCGACTTACCCAGGGAAGATTAGCTTGACCCTGGAACCCTTGGTCTTTCGGAGGACGTGTTTCTCACACGTCTTTCGCTACTCATGCCTGCATTCTCACTCGTGTAGCGTCCACGGCTGGGTCACCCCGCCGCTTCACTCGCCACACGACGCTCTCCTACCCATCAACACGGCTGGACCACGAAGGCCTACCAATAATGTCAATGCCACAACTTCGGTGGCGTGCTTGAGCCCCGTTACATTGTCGGCGCGGAATCACTTGACCAGTGAGCTATTACGCACTCTTTCAAGGGTGGCTGCTTCTAAGCCAACCTCCTGGTTGTCTAAGCAACTCCACATCCTTTCCCACTTAGCACGCGCTTAGGGACCTTAGATGGTGGTCTGGG
Source organism: Microbacterium hibisci (assembly GCF_015278255.1). Classification (GTDB taxonomy): domain Bacteria; phylum Actinomycetota; class Actinomycetes; order Actinomycetales; family Microbacteriaceae; genus Microbacterium; species Microbacterium hibisci. Next base: position 3,204 of record NZ_JADIJC010000015.1, on the reverse strand, counting down.
TTGTTTCCCTCTCGACTATGAAGCTTATCCCCCACAGTCTCACTGCTGCGCTCTCACTTACCGGCATTCGGAGTTTGGCTGACGTCAGTAACCTGGTGGGGCCCATCGGCCATCCAGTAGCTCTACCTCCGGCAAGAAACACGCAACGCTGCACCTAAATGCATTTCGGAGAGAACCAGCTATCACGAAGTTTGATTGGCCTTTCACCCCTATCCACAGCTCATCCCCTCAGTTTTCAACCTAAGTGGGTTCGGCCCTCCACGACGTCTTACCGTCGCTTCAGCCTGGCCATGGATAGATCACTTCGCTTCGGGTCTAGGACATGCGACTGAATCGCCCTATTCAGACTCGCTTTCGCTACGGCTACCCCACCCGGGTTAACCTCGCCACATATCGCTAACTCGCAGGCTCATTCTTCAAAAGGCACGCTGTCACACCTACCAGGGGTGCTCCAACGGTTTGTAAGCAAACGGTTTCAGGTACTATTTCACTCCCCTCCCGGGGTACTTTTCACCTTTCCCTCACGGTACTTGTCCGCTATCGGTCATCTGGGAGTATTTAGGCTTATCAGGTGGTCCTGACAGATTCACACGGGATTTCTCGGGCCCCGTGCTACTTGGGATACTCTCCACGTCAGAACACGCATTTCGACTACGGGGCTGGCACCCACTCTGGCCCGCCTTTCAAGACGGTTCGTCTATACGCTTCTGTCACGTCGACCACTCGGCAGAATGGTCAGGAAAGTCCCGCAACCCCCCACATGCAACGCCTGCCGGCTCTCACACACATGAGGTTTAGCCTGATCCGATTTCGCTCGCCACTACTCACGGAATCACGGTTGTTTTCTCTTCCTGTGGGTACTGAGATGTTTCACTTCCCCACGTTCCCTCTACCCGCCCTATATATTCAGGCGGGAGTCACTGGGTCGGCACGCCGCCCAGCGGGGTTTCCCCATTCGGACACCCTCGGATCAAAACTTGCTTATCAGTTCCCCGAGGCTTATCGCAGATTGCTACGTCCTTCTTCGGCTCCAGATGCCAAGGCATCCACCGTTTGCTCTTAAAGACTTGAAAACATGAGAATCAAAACTCGGGCCACACTCCGAAGAATGCGACCAGAAATTGACTAATGATCTTTAAGATCATCAACAAGACAACCCCGAAGGGTCATCTCAAAGATGCTCGCGTCCACTGTGTAGTTCTCAAAGTACGGGCGGCACCCCCACCACCACACCAACCGGCGCAGCGACAGGAGCCCAGAGAGTCGCACACCACCCCAAAAAGGCTGGCGTCCGGTCCCTCAGGACCCAACAGCGTGCCGGCACCCCGCTCACCCACCCCCACCCTCCAACCACACCCCCGAAGGAATCTGGCGTACTAGTAGGAATCAGCTGCGCTGATGCCATGTCAAATGTTCCACCCACGAGCCCCAACCAGGAACATCCGTCCTGATCTGGGTCCTAGAGTCCCGAAGAACTCAGGTGCTCCTTAGAAAGGAGGTGATCCAGCCGCACCTTCCGGTACGGCTACCTTGTTACGACTTAGTCCTAATTACCGATCCCACCTTCGACGGCTCCCCCCACAAGGGTTAGGCCACCGGCTTCAGGTGTTACCGACTTTCATGACTTGACGGGCGGTGTGTACAAGACCCGGGAACGTATTCACCGCAGCGTTGCTGATCTGCGATTACTAGCGACTCCGACTTCATGAGGTCGAGTTGCAGACCTCAATCCGAACTGGGACCGGCTTTTTGGGATTCGCTCCACCTCACGGTATTGCAGCCCTTTGTACCGGCCATTGTAGCATGCGTGAAGCCCAAGACATAAGGGGCATGATGATTTGACGTCATCCCCACCTTCCTCCGAGTTGACCCCGGCAGTATCCCATGAGTTCCCACCATTACGTGCTGGCAACATAGAACGAGGGTTGCGCTCGTTGCGGGACTTAACCCAACATCTCACGACACGAGCTGACGACAACCATGCACCACCTGTTCACGAGTGTCCAAAGAGTCCCCTATTTCTAGGGTGTTCTCGTGTATGTCAAGCCTTGGTAAGGTTCTTCGCGTTGCATCGAATTAATCCGCATGCTCCGCCGCTTGTGCGGGTCCCCGTCAATTCCTTTGAGTTTTAGCCTTGCGGCCGTACTCCCCAGGCGGGGAACTTAATGCGTTAGCTGCGTCACGGAATCCGTGGAAAGGACCCCACAACTAGTTCCCAACGTTTACGGGGTGGACTACCAGGGTATCTAAGCCTGTTTGCTCCCCACCCTTTCGCTCCTCAGCGTCAGTTACGGCCCAGAGATCTGCCTTCGCCATCGGTGTTCCTCCTGATATCTGCGCATTCCACCGCTACACCAGGAATTCCAATCTCCCCTACCGCACTCTAGTCTGCCCGTACCCACTGCAGGCCCGAGGTTGAGCCTCGGGATTTCACAGCAGACGCGACAAACCGCCTACGAGCTCTTTACGCCCAATAATTCCGGATAACGCTTGCGCCCTACGTATTACCGCGGCTGCTGGCACGTAGTTAGCCGGCGCTTTTTCTGCAAGTACCGTCACTTTCGCTTCTTCCTTGCTAAAAGAGGTTTACAACCCGAAGGCCGTCATCCCTCACGCGGCGTTGCTGCATCAGGCTTCCGCCCATTGTGCAATATTCCCCACTGCTGCCTCCCGTAGGAGTCTGGGCCGTGTCTCAGTCCCAGTGTGGCCGGTCACCCTCTCAGGCCGGCTACCCGTCGACGCCTTGGTGAGCCATTACCTCACCAACAAGCTGATAGGCCGCGAGCCCATCCCAGACCAAAAAATCTTTCCAAACACTAACCATGCGGTTGTGTCTCATATCCAGTATTAGACGCCGTTTCCAGCGCTTATCCCAGAGTCCAGGGCAGGTTGCTCACGTGTTACTCACCCGTTCGCCACTGATCCACCCCGCAAGCGGGGCTTCACCGTTCGACTTGCATGTGTTAAGCACGCCGCCAGCGTTCATCCTGAGCCAGGATCAAACTCTCCATAAAAAAATGATGCTGCAAACAATCGGAATAAGACCGAAAGCAGCGAGTTCAATCATGACCAAAAACGAATATCAAACTGACATCCATGAATTGATCCAAAAAAGACCCCCACCAACCACAAACGTGGTCGACAGAGAAAAAAATTGGCATTTGACAAGTGCACGCTGTTGAGTTCTCAAAGATCGGACGCACC
>NZ_JADIJC010000014.1 GCF_015278255.1 Microbacterium hibisci | reverse complement strand
AACGCCCGTGGCCCGCCCCGGCCGTTGAGCGAGCGAGGAACGAGCGAGACGAAACGCCCCGACCCCAGCGCAGGCCGCGGGCGTCCCGGCCGTTGAGCGCGCGAGGAACGAGCGAGACGAAACGCCCCGAACCCAGCGCGGGCCGCGGGCGTTTCGTCTTCGGGCGCTGGAGCGCCCTCCGCTCAACGACCGTAGCCCGCCCCGGCCGTTGAGCGAGCGAGGAAAGAGCCGCGATCCGCCCAGACGTGGGCCGTGGACGCCGACCCGGTGACCGGCTCCGGTCAGGCGCGCACGGCGTCGGCCCGGTCTCCGAGCAGCTGCGTCGCGACGCTCCACAGCCGCGCGCCCGCGACCGGGTCGGTGAGCCGGCGATACGGCCGCTGGCGGGAGGCGGCGCCCCCGAAGTGGAGGGCCCCGGAGGGTCCGAAGAAGCAGGGCGGTGCGGCATCCGTCACGGCCGCCATCAAGGCGGGCTGGGCCGCGCGCGCCGGCGGATTCCCGAGCCGCTCCGCAAGGCCGCGCCCCACCCCGCCGCGATCGCGGGCGCGCATGGCCGGCGCGATCCCCGTGTCGGGCACGACGCCCGGGTGGCTGAGGTGCACCACGATGCCCCATCCCTCAGCGGCCGACCGGCGCGCCAGCTCGTAGCCGAAGAGCCCGAGCGCGACCTTCGACGCCCCGTAGGCGCGCAGCGGGGCGTACCGGCGCGCGCTCTGGAGGTCGTGCCAGTCCAGCGTCGACATGCCTGCGGCCAGGCTCAGCTGCACCACGACCCGCGTTCGTCGTTCGCGCAGCAGCGGGAGAAGCGCCGTGGTCAGTGCGAAGTGCCCGAGGAAGTTGGTCTGGAAGTGCAGCTCGAAGCCGTCGGCACTGAGGTGCCGGACAGGGTCGCCGAGCAGCACGATGCCCGCATTGAGCACGACCAGGTCGAGCGGCGGCCGCTCGGCGAGGAGCGTTTCGGCTAGCGCGCGCGTCGAGTCGAGCCGAGCGAGGTCGAGGTCTCGCAACGACACGCCGGCGTCGGGTGCGCCGGCGCGGATACGGGCAGCGGCGCTCTCGCCCTTCTCGCGGTTGCGCACCGGGAGGATCAGGGCGGCGCCCGCCTCGGCGAGCCCGCGGGCGATCTCGGTTCCGACCCCGTTGCTCGCGCCGGTGACGAGCGCGGTGCGCCCGCGAAGGTCGGGCAGGGCGAACTCCGGCTGGGATGCGCGCGACATGAGGCCCTCCGTTCGGCTTTCCGCCTCGGATGAGACCGGGACGAAGACCCGTGATACGCGGCGATGCCGCGCCCCCTCGCCCATGATCCCGCGCGGGCGGCCCCGATTCCAGGGCCATCGGGCACGAGCGCCCCAGGGTTTCGAGCGCCTCGGTGAGCCTGCGTGCGAGCGCGGTCGCTGAATACGTCGGGGTTCGGGGCTCGGCCCAACCGGAAAGAACTGGCTTCGGGGTTCGGGGCGCGCCGCGCGCGATCGGGGCGTGCGGCGGGCGCCCCGATCGTTCGCGAAGCGCCCCGAACCCGTCAGGCGACGGGTGGCAGAGCCGGGAGCGCCGGCACGCCGGCCTCGATCGCGCGTCCGGCCTCGAACAGCACCCGCTCGCCGAATGCGGGTCCGATGAGCTGCACACCGCTCGGCATGCCGTCCGCGGCGAGGCCGGTCGGCTGTGCGAGCGCGGGAAGACCCAGGAAGTTCGCGACCACGGTGAGCCGGAGGTCGCGCCACGCCCGGTCGGCAGCCGCCTGCCCGCCCAGGTCGTAGTCGACTTCGCGCATGCGCGACGTCGAGACCGGCCCGAGGATCAGCGGCACCTCGACCTGCAGGCGCCGCCACGCGGCCGCGACTACGGCACGCCGCGCCCACGCCTCGGCGTACTCGCGCGCCGATTCGTAGGGCCGCGCCGACGCCGTGCTGTCGCGTAGAAAGGCCGTCGCCGACGTTCCGAGCGGCTGCCCGAGTGACCCGGGGTCGAGCGAGACGAGCATGTCGGTGCACGACAGCCGGCGCCAGAGCACCGCCGCCTCCTCGAGCAGCGGCGCGTCGACGTCCAGGACCTCCCACCCCGCATCCGCGAGGGAGGCCGCGGCCCGGTCGATCCCGGCGACCACCTCGCGGTCGACTCCCCCGCCGCCCGGGTCGCGCACCACGCCGACGCGGCGCGGCACGTCTTCCGGTCGCACCGTCGGCGCGGCCAGCGACACCGGGTCGTCGGCATCCCACCCCTGCAGCACCTCGAGGGCCATCGCGACGTCGTCGACGCTCCGTGCCATCGGTCCGTTCACCGAGAACTGCTGCAGCGTCAGCGCGACCGCCTGCTCGCGCACCGCAGCCCGAGGCACGCGGCCGAAAGAGGGCCGCAGGCCCACGACCCCCGCGGCGTAGGCCGGAAGGCGCAGCGATCCGCCGAAATCGTTGCCCAGGCCGATCGCGCTCATGCCGGTCGCGACCGCGACGGCGTCGCCACCGCTGGACCCGCCCGCGCTGCGCGCCCGATCCCAGGGGTTGAGGGTGCGCCCGAAGACGTCGTTGTCGGTGTCCCACCGCATGCCGAAGTCGGGCATGTTGCCGCGGCCGACGGGTACGGCGCCGGCCTCGCGCAGCCGGCGCACCACGGTCGCGTCTCGCTCCGGGACCACGTCGATGAGCCCGCGCCAGCCGTTCGTCGTCGCCGACCACGTGAGGTCGATGTTCTCTTTGACCGACACGGGCACGCCGGCGAGGGGCCCGGGGTCGCGTCCCTCGGCGACAGCGGCGTCGACCGAGGCGGCCGCCTCGCGCGCCCGCTCGGCGAAGACGACCGTCAGCGCGTTCAACCGCGGGTTCGCGGCGGCGGTGCGCTCGAGGTGCGCCTCGATGACCTCGGTCGCCGTGATCTGTCGGCCGCTCACGGCGGCAGCGATCGCGGCGGCGGACGAGGGCGCGTGCGAGGGCGGAGTCATGGCGGTCCCATCCCACCACGCGCGGCGACGGAACGGCGAGTAGCACGCCGCCGTGCCGAGGGCAATCCCCACTGTTGTCACGACCACCGTCGCTACCGTCGAGGCATCACCCAGAGCGGAGCGGACCCCGCACGGCCGGTCCCCCGCACCAGGCGAATCACGGAAACGGAGCGACTGTGGCGACCACGACCGCGAAGAAGACCACCTCGAAGAGCAGCTCGACCCCGAGCGGAGCCGGCAAGGGCCGCCGTCGCGCGGCGCGGGGCGGCACCGGCGCCGAGCTGACACCGGAGCAGAACGCCGAGCGCGGATTCAAAGCCTCCGAGACGCTGAGCGAGAACCTCCAGAAGGTGCTCGTCGACCTCATCGAACTCTCGCTTCAGGGCAAGCAGGCGCACTGGAACGTCGTGGGCCGCAACTTCCGCGACACGCACCAGCAGCTCGACGAGATCATCGAAGCCGCCCGCGACTTCGCCGACACCGTCGCCGAGCGCATGCGCTCGCTGCACGCCCTGCCCGACGGGCGCAGCGACGAAGTCGCACAGACCACCACCCTGCCGGAGTTCCCGCAGGGCGAGATCGCCACGACCGAGGTCATCGACCTCATGACGGAGCGATTGGATGCCGTCGCCGGAACGTGCCGCGAGGTGCACGACGACGTCGACGAAGAAGACCCCACGAGCGCCGACATCCTGCACGCCATTTTGGAGCGGGTGGAGCAGCTTTCGTGGATGGTGAGCGCGGAGAACCGCAACCCGAAGCGGTGACCCCAGGCGCCCCGACGCTGCCCGCCGTCCTCCCCAGAAGGACCGGCGGGCAGCGCCACGTCCGGGCGGCGCCGGGGCGCGGCTGAGCGACGGCCGCCGGGTTCAGGGCTGCGCGCGGAGGGGTCGCCGGCGCCGCGCCGCCGCCTCGGCCGCGCAGTGTAACGCGGGAGTCCCGCCACGGCTACGGGGGCACGGATCCGCCGCAAAGGGCGAAAGGTGGCTGCTCCATCCCAACCTTCGAGGAGCAGCGATGTACTTCCACCTCCCCCATCTCATCAACCCCATCGAGGTCGACGAGCCGGATCCGGCCGCGGCCAACGCCCTGCAGGAAGGGCTCGGCGGCCAGTTCGGCGAGATGCGCACGATGATGCAGTACCTCTTCCAGAGCATCAACTTCCGCGGCCCCGAGGGCAAGCCGTATCGCGACCTCATGCAGGGCATCGGCACCGAGGAGATCGGCCACGTGGAGCTCATCGGCACCACGATCGCCCGCCTGCTCGACGGCGCGCCGGGGTATCACGGCAAGCCGACCGACCCGGTCGACGAGCCGGGCGCCGGCGGCGCGATTCCGCTCAACATCGCTTTGACCGAGGGCAACATCCACCACTACCTCGTCGGCGCGCAGGGCGCGCTGCCGGTGGACGCCGCGGGCAATCCCTGGAGCGGCAGCTACGTCTACAACTCGGGCAACCTCGTGCTCGACCTGCTCTACAACCTCATGCTCGAGTCGACCGGACGCCTGCAGAAGTGCCGCATCTACGAAATGACCTCGAACAAGACGGCGCGCTCCACGATCTCGTACCTCATCGTCCGCGACCAGGCGCACGAGAACGCCTATGCGAAGGCGCTCGAGACGCTCGGCGTGAACTGGCGGACGTCGCTGCCCATCCCCAAGACGAACGCGGAGCAGTTCCCCGAGGTGCGCCGGCTCCTCGACCTCGGGCTGCAGAGCAAGCAGTACTCGTTCGACCTCGGCGGTCAGTCCGAGGCGGGCCGGATCATCCAGGGCATGTCGCCGTCCGGCGACGACACGATACTCGACGCCTCGGAGCAGGCTCCCGAGGGCGTCCCCATCGAGATCGCGCCGGAGCGGCTCGAAGAGTTCTCGCCCGGCGCCGACGCCGAGCTGCGGGCGCTCATCGCCGCCACCGCCGAGATGGAGATGGCCGAGATGGAGATGACCTTCGGCCGCCTCGGATGACGCATGACTTCAGCGGTCGCGGCACGCGTCGCGACCGCTAGAGTCATGCCCATGGCATCAGGCAAGCAGCAGCCCGAAACCGAACTCCACGGCGGCGTCCTCTCCGGCAACGGAAGCCCCGTCCTGTGGGGCTGGCTCATCGGGCTCGTCGTGTTCGCGTTCGTCGCGGTCCCCATCTCGATCGCCGTGCGCTTCGCCACGCACCCCGCGACGCAGCAGCTCTTCGGCGGCCGCCTCGAAGAGGCCAGCTCGGGGGGCTACTCCGCGTTCTGGTGGATCGTCGCGATCTTCCTGTTCGCCGTGCCGGTGCTGATCGGGTGGGGTGTCGCGAAGCTCTCGGGCCGCACTCTCGCGATCATCGTGGGCATCCTCGCGCTCTTCTTCATCGCGATCCTCGTGTTCGGCCAGCTCTTCTGAGCCGACCGCTTCTGTCGTCGACGACCCGCGGCCGCTCAGGCCCGGGTCGTCGGCGCGTCCCGCGATAATGGGAGCATGACGACCGGGTACAGCGCGATCTCGAGCTACTCCCGGGTCGAGATCATGCACCTGCTCCAGCAGCGCCCGCAGCGGGCGATCGCCGAGCTCGTCGAGGCCACCGGCCTTCACGCCAACACCGTGCGCGAGCACGTGCAGCGGCTGATCGACGCCGGCTACGTCATCGCCGAGACCGAGCGCCGCACCACACGCGGGCGCCCCCGCATGCTGTACTCGGCGGCGACCGGCGCCGCAGATTCCTCCAGTCCCGTTGCCATCGAGCGTGCCGAGGCGGCCGCGCGCCGCGGCGACCTGCTGCGCCGGGTCTACGGATCGGAGACGGATGCCGAGCTCGGCGCGGATGCGCTGCACCAGCTCGACGCGCTCGTGGAAGACCTCGGCGACGCCGGCTTCGATCCCCTCGTCGACGAGCGCGAGCTCACCGTCGACCTCACCCCGTGCCCGCACGCACCGACGGCGGAGCACCGCGGCATCCTGTGCCGCGTGCACGTCGGGCTGATGGACAGCGTGCTCGCCCAGGCCGGCGGACCGCTGCGCGTCGAGGGCATCGCCCCATCGTGCGACCCGACGCAGTGCGTCGTGCAGCTCGCCGCCCGCGCCTGACGCACGTCCATCCGCGACTGCTGCAGTTTCCTGCGACTGCTGCGTCGATCGACGCAGCAGTCGCAGGAAAGTGCAGCGCTCACGGGGCGTAGGCCCTTGACCGCCGGACGCCGCGGTCCGAAGGAGCGGCGGGCTCAGCCGCCGATGGCGTTCATGCCGCGTGCGGGTTGCAGGAAGGCGGGGTCGTTGATGGCGTGGCCGGGGAGTTTGCCGTGCACGCAGGCGCGCAGCATCCGGTCGATGCCCTCGTCGTGGACCGCG
>NZ_JADIJC010000013.1 GCF_015278255.1 Microbacterium hibisci | reverse complement strand
GTGTGCTCCGCCGCGAGAGGTGCGCGCATGACCGCGGCGGACAGGCCCCGGCGCGGCGCGGACGCGCCTCAGGCGGCGGCAGAGAGGACCGAGCGCGCCGCCAAGCCACAGCGCGCCGTCGTCGTCGGCGGCGGCATCGGCGGCCTCGCCGCGGCCGCACTGCTCGCCGCCGAGGGCTGGGAGACCACGCTGCTCGAGGCGCGTACCGAGCTGGGCGGGCGCGCGGGATCGTGGGAGCAAGACGGCTTCCGCTTCGACACCGGCCCCAGCTGGTACCTCATGCCCGAGGTCTTCGACCACTTCTTCCGGCTGCTCGGGACGACCGCCGACGCCGAGCTCGACCTCGTACCGCTCGATCCCGCGTATCGCGTGTACTCCGACCCGTCGACCGGCCTGCAGCCGCTCGACGTCCGGTCGGGGCGCGAGGCGGCCACCGCGCTGTTCGAGAGCGTCGAACCCGGCGCGGGAGCTCGCCTGGACGCATACCTCGACTCGGCCGCGGACGCCTACGAACTCGCCGTGACGCGCTTCCTCTACGACACCTACGAGACCACGGCGGGACTGCGCGACCCGGCCCTGCTGAGGCGGTTGCCGCAACTCGCGCCGTTGCTCACCCGCAGCCTCGCCCGCCACGTCGACAGCCGCTTCCAGGATCCCCGCCTGCGGCAGATCCTCGAGTATCCCGCAGTGTTCCTCGGCGGCTCGCCCTACGGCGTGCCCAGCCTGTACCACCTCATGAGCCACCTCGACCTCGGCGACCGGGTGCTGTACCCGCGCGGCGGCTTCACGGAGGTCGTGGGGGCCGTCGCACGCCTGGCCGAGGCATCCGGTGTCGAGATCCGGACGGGAGCGCGCGTCACCGCCATCACGACCGCCGCGGGGCGGGCGACGGGCGTGGAGCTCGCCGACGGAGGCCGAGTGGACGCCGACCTCGTGGTCTCGGGCGCCGACCTGCACCACACCGAGACGCAGCTCCTCCCCCGCGCCCAGCAGACGTATCCCGAGGGCTGGTGGCGCTCGCGCACCCCGAGCCCCGGCGCCCTGCTGGTCATGCTGGGCGTGGAAGGATCGCTGCCGCAGCTCGCGCATCACACGCTGCTGTTCACCGAGGACTGGCGCGCCAACTTCGACGACATCTTCGGCTCCCGGCCGAGGATCCCCGAGCCGGCATCCCTGTACGTCTGCCGTCCCAGCGCCACGGACCCCGGCGTGGCACCGCCCGAACACGAGAACCTCTTCGTGCTCGTCCCCGTGCCCGCCGACCCCGCGCTCGGGCACGGCGGCATCGGCGGCGCGGGCGACCCTGCCATCGAAGCCGCGGCCGACCGCGTCATCGCTCAGATCGCCGACTGGTGCGGCATCCCCGACCTCGCGAGCCGCATCGTGGTGCGGCGCACCGTCGCGCCGGGCGACTTCGAGGACGACCTGGGAGCGTGGCGGGGCAATGCGCTCGGGCTCGCGCACACGCTCGGGCAGAGCGCGGTCTTCCGGCCCCGCAACGCGTCGCGGAAGGTCGACGGCCTCTCGTACGTGGGCGGGTCCACCCTTCCGGGCATCGGCCTGCCGATGTGCCTCATCTCCGCCGAGCTCGTGGTCAAGCGCCTGCGCGGCGACCGCTCCCCCGGTCCCCTCGCAGAACCTGCGAGGGTATGAGGGTGCCCGGCATCTACCTCGCTGCGATCCTCCTGTCCGCTGTCGGCATCGCGCTGCTCGATCGCCGCTGGCGGCTGGCGGCCTGGCAGGCGCCGGGCCGCACCGCGCTCGCGGTCGGCGTCGGCACGGTGTTCTTCCTGCTCTGGGACGCCGTCGGCATCGCGACCGGCGTGTTCGTCAAGGGCGACAGCCCGCTGCTGCTCGGCATCGACCTCGCGCCGCACCTCCCGCTCGAGGAGCCGGTGTTCCTGGCGTTCCTGTGCTATCTCGCGCTGGTCGCCTGGGCGGGGGCGGCCCGCATGCTCGAACGGCGGAGGACGGATGCCGCAGCTCCGCGTCCGGAGGCCGGCCGATGACGTATCCGCTGATCCTGCTGCCGTTCGTGGCCCTGACCATCGTCGTGGTGCTCCTCACGTCCACGCGCGAGGGCTTCGGACGCCGGATGACCGCGTCGGCCGTCGCCGCGGGCATCCTCGTGATCCTCACCGCCGTGTTCGACAATCTCATGATCGCGGCGGGCCTGTTCACCTACCCCGAGCACCTCATCTCGGGCCTGCGCATCGGACTCGCTCCCCTCGAGGACTTCGCGTACCCGGTGTGCGCCGCGTTCCTCGTGCCGGCCGTCTACACCCTGGCCGAGCGCGCGGGGTCGCGGTCGACGGAGGCCCGGCAGTGACCGCCGCGCCGCCGCTCGGCGCCGGCACCGTCCTGCGGCAGCTGTTCATCTCGTCGCGCCCGGTGAGCTGGATCAACACCGCCTACCCGTTCGCGGCGGCGTACCTCATGACGACGCGCGAGATCGACGCGACGCTCATCGTGGGGACGCTGTTCTTCCTGGTGCCCTACAACCTCGCGATGTACGGCATCAACGACGTCTTCGACTACGAGTCCGACCTCCGCAACCCGCGCAAGGGCGGGGCCCACGGAGCCGTGCTCGACCGGAGGCTGCATCGCATCACGCTGTGGGCGTCGGGACTGCTCTGCCTCCCGTTCGTGGTCTACCTCGTCGTCGTGGGCTCGCCGCTGTCGTGGCTGGTGCTCGCGCTCAGCCTCTTCTTCGTCGTCTTCTACAGCGCGCCGCCGCTGCGCCTCAAGGAGCGGCCGTTCCTCGACTCGCTGACGAGCAGCATCCACTTCTTCTCCCCCGCCGTGTACGGGCTCGTTCTCGCCCAGGCCACCTGGACCCCGCCGCTCGTCGCGATCATCGTCGCATTCGCGCTGTGGGGCGTGGCATCGCACGCCTTCGGCGCCGTGCAGGACGTGGTGGCCGACCGCGAGGCCGGCATCGCCTCGATCGCCACGGCACGCGGGGCGCGCTGGACCGTGCGCTTCGCGTTGGCCTGCTACGCCGCGGCCGGCCTGGCCATGCTGGTGACGACCTGGCCGGGCCCGCTGGCAGCGGCGCTGGTCGTCCCGTACCTCGTCGCGGTGTGGCCGTACCGCTCGATCGCGGACGCCGACGCGGCCGCCGCCACGAGGGGCTGGCGCCGCTTCCTGTGGATCAACCAGGTGTCGGGCTTCGTCGTGACGCTGCTGCTGATCTGGTACGCGATCCTCACGGCGTGACCCGCAGCGCGGGTGCCTGGGGCCCGACAGACACCACCGGTCGGTGCCGCGGCGGGCGGCGTGGCCGGCACCACAGAACGGCGAAGGGCCGCCCATCGCTCGGATGGGCGGCCCTTCGCGATCCTGGGCTTACTGCGCGCCCAGCTGGATCAGCGTCTCGACAGCGGCGGTGAGCCGCTCGTCGGCCTCGCCGTAGGCGGCCCAGTCGCCCGCCTCGAGCGCCGTCTGCCGATCGATCATGGCCTGCTGAGCCTCCTGCAGGGCGGCCTGGTAGTCGTCCGCCGGCTCGGTGGGCTCCGTCGGCTCGGTGGGCTCCGTCGGCTCCGTCGGCTCGGGCGTCGGCTGCGGCGTGGCGCCGGGCGTGGGCTCGACGTCGGTGTCACCGGCGTCGGCGCCCGAGTCGCCACCGAAGATCACGTCGAGAGCCTCGCTGAGGGTGTCTTCGAACGCGACCTCGTCACCGAACGACACCAGCACCTTCTGCAGCTTGGGCAGCTTGGTGGCACCCGACGACTGCACGAACACCGGCTGCACGTAGAGCAGGCCGCCGCCGACGGGGAGCGTCAGCAGGTTGCCGTTGAGGACCTCCGACTGACCCTGCTGGAGGATGTTCACGAAGGACGACACGCTCGGCTCGGAGTCGAAGGTGTTCTGCACCTGACCGGGTCCGGGCACCGGAGTCTCGGCGTCGATCACCAGCATCCGGAGCTTGCCGTAGTCGTCGCTCTTGACGCCGGCCTCGGCCCCCGCGTTCGAATCCACGGCGAGATAGCCCATCAGCACGTTGCGCGCATTGCCTCCCGTCGACGAGGGGATGAACGACGTGAACATCGAGTACGTCGGATCCTCCTGGCCAGGCATCTGCATCGTCAGGTAGTACGGCGGCTGCAGCTGCGTGTCCTCCTGCGGGTCGTTCGGCGTCTGCCAGCGGTTGTCGCTCTGGTAGAACGACCGCGCGTCGTCGACGTGGTAGACGCCGAGGATCGTGCGCTGCACCTTGAACAGGTCCGTCGGGTACCGCACGTGGCTGATGAGCTCGGCCGACATCTCGCTGATCGGCTCGATCGTCGTCGGGTAGACGTTCTGCCACGACTGCAGGACCGGGTCCTCCTCGTCCCACGCGTAGAGCGTGACCGAGCCGTCGTACGCGTCGACGGTGGCCTTCACCGAGTTGCGGATGTAGTTGATGTCGTCGAGGGCGAAGCGCGGCGCCGGGTTCGACGAGTCCGAGATCGCCGACGTGAGGCTCACCGTCGACGAGTACGGGTAGTTCGCGCTGAGCGTGTAGCCGTCGATGATCCACACGATGCGGCCGTCCACGACGCTCGGGTACGCGTCGTTGTCGAGCGTCAGGTACGGCGCGACCTTCTGCACGCGCTGACGCGGGTCGCGGTCGTAGAGGATCTGCGAGTCCTCGTTGACGTAGTCCGAGAAGAGGATCTGCTCCGCCTGGAACTTCAGCGCGTAGATCAGCCGGTTGAAGACGTTCCCGAGGCTCGGCCCGCCTTCGCCGTCGAACGTCGTCTTCGTCTCGTTGCCGCCGTCCTCGCCGGACGGGTAGTCCAGCTCGACGGGGTCGGCGCCCTCGGGCGCCCCGACGATCGAGTAGGTCGGCGAGTACTCGCCGAAGTACACGCGCGGCTGGAAGTCGTCCTGGTCGGTCAGGAAGCCGGACGTCGGGATGCCGCGCTCGAGGAAGACGGGATCGCCCTCGGTGGTGCGGTCGTTGCCCTTCGCGGCGACGATTCCGTAGCCGTGGGTGTAGACGACGGCGGAGTTCTGCCAGTCCGCGGCGTTTCCGAGCTGCTCGAGGTTGAGCTCGCGGACCGAGACGACCGTGTCCTGCGAGACGCCGTCGACCTCGTAGCGGTCCACATCGAGCGGGTCGGCGAACTGGTAGTAGGAGCGGTACTGCTCGAGCTGCCGCACGTTGGGCGAGATGATCGCCGGGTCCATGATGCGCACCTGCGCCGTCGTCGCGGCGTCCTCGCGCAGCTGGCCGGCCTCGACGTCCGTGACCGCCGTGAAGTCCTCCTGCTCGAGGCCGTCCACCCCGTAGGCCTCGTGGGTCATGTCGACGTTGCGCTGGTAGTACTCCTCTTCCAGGGTGAAGCGGTTGGGCTGCACCTGGAACGTGTTGACCACCCACGGGTAGCCGACCCCGACGACGATCGCCGAGACGACGAGCAGCGCGGTGGCGATGAGCGGGTACCGCCAGCGGCCGATGACCGCGGTGACGAAGAACAGGATCGCGACGATGACCGCGGCGAAGGCGAGGATCGTCTGTCCGGGGATGATCGCGTTGACGCCGGTGTACCCGGGGCCGGTGATGCGGTCGCCCGGCTCGACGAGCGTCTTGTAGCGGTCCAGCCACAGGCTGGCGCCCTGCACGAGGAGGTACAGGCCCGCGATGACGGCGAGCTGGATGCGGGCGGACTTCGAGATGCGCAGCTCGCGCTGCCCGATGCGCACCGAGCCGTACAGGTACGACACGAGCGCGGTGACGAGCAGGCAGATGAGCAGCACCGCCGAGGCGAAGCCGATGAGCGCGCTCCAGAACGGCATCGCGAACATGTAGAAGCCGGTGTCGAGACCGAACTCCGGGTCGGTGGTGTCGGTGGCCACGCCGTTGAACCAGAGCCACGTGGTCTCCCACTGGGCGGAGGCCGCGAAGCCTGCGAAGAAGCCGAAGAAGATCGGGATGCCCCACATCGCCAGGCGGCGGAGCGGCTCGACGACCTCCTGGTAGCGGTCGAGCTGCGAGCTGAGGCGCGCGTAGACCGGCCGCAGCCGGTAGGCGAGCTGGATCGACAGCCACACCGGCACCGCCATGCCCAGGAAGCCGACCGCGAACATCACGACCCGCGCGACCCACTGGGTCAGCAGCACCTCCGAGAAGCCGAGCTGGTCGTACCAGAGCCAGTCGGCGAAGAGGCTGGCGAAGACGAAGAACGCCACCACGAGCGCGGCGATGACCGCAAGGGTGATGGCGATGACGCGTCGGGTGCGGGAAGGTGTGGCCGGAGTCGGCGACGAGGTCGTGGTCACCGTCCCATCCTAGGCGGCGGATTCCCGGCTCTTCCCTTGTCCTCCCTGGGCGAACTCTCCGAAACGCACAACGTTTCGGGCACGGTCGCCCTCTCAGCCGACGGTCGCCCTCTCAGCCGACGGTGCAGGTCGGCAGCGCCTCGAGGTCGCCGTCCTCGCGCACCGCGTCGAGCACGGCGAGCGCGTCGTCGAGGTCCTCGACAGCGAACACGCGCAGATCGCCGGGGATGTGTCCCACGACCTCGTCGCAGTTGTCCTGCGGCGCGAGGAACCACGCGGCACCGGCATCCAGCGCCCCCCACATCTTCTGACGGATGCCGCCGATCGGCCCGACCTCGCCGTTCGCGGCGATCGTGCCGGTGCCGGCCACCTGCTCGCCGCCGTTCAGCTCGCCGGGCGTGAGCGTGTCGATGATGCCGAGCGCGAACATCATGCCCGCGCTCGGACCGCCCACGTTGTTGAGCTGGATGGTCACGTCGATAGGGAACTCGTAGTCCGTGATGAGGGTGACGCCCAGCACCCACGAGGTCTCACCGGCCTCGTCGGTCGCCTCCTTCGGCGTCACCTCGACCGTCTGCTGGTCGCCGTCGCGCTCGATGACGAGCTCGACCGGAGCGCCGTCGGCCTCGTTGATCACGGCGCGGAGAGCGGCGACATCGGTGACGGGCTCGCCCCCCGCCTCGAGGATGATGTCGCCCACCTCGAGGATCCCCTCGGCGGCGGCGCCTTCGACCACCGAGTGGACCGACAGCTGGCCGCCGACGTCGTAGCCCAGCTCGGAGAGCGCGGCTGCGGTCGCTTCCTGCTGCGAGTCGACCATCATCTGCGCGCTCTTCTCGTTGCGCTGGGCGGGCGTCTCGTTCTGGGGGAACACCGCATCGATCGGCAGCACCGCCAGGGTGGGATCGAACCACGCCATCGCAAGCTCGAACCACGAGGGCGTGTGCTCTCGGTTGCCCTGCACCTGTACGGTCAGCAGGTCCAGCGCACCGCCTGTCGGGTACGTGTCGGCACCTTCCACGGAGATGAGCGGCACCTCTTCGCCCTCGGCGTTCTCGGCACTGCCGAGCGTGTTGTACACGGGTCCGGGACGCTGGATGACGTACGACGTCGGCAGGAACGTGATCACCAGGAGCACCACCATCGCGACAGCGAGGGCCCAGACGCCGACCAGGGTCCGGCGCGACATCCGCGGCCGCGGTGCGGGCTCGATCGTCGTGTTCTCGTCGAACAGGGCCACTCGGGACCTCTCTTCCGTGCCTTGTGGATCGATGCCTGGTCGTTCGCGACCGGCGTAAGGCGTTCGGGGTCCCTGCCGGGGAGTGCGATGGATGCTGCGACTAGCGTAGAGCGCAAGCTCATCGACCGGCTGAAAGGCGGCTGAAGTGGCAGACGACGACAACCCCGGCAACGGGCCGAGCCCCGAGGACGACTTCCAGGAGCTCATCCGCCAGTTGTTCGGCGGCGCCGCGGGCGACTTCGACCCCGAGCAGCTCTCGCGGCTGTCGGGCATGAACATCGATCCCGCGATGATGCAGGCCGTCATGCGGCAGCTGCAGGGCGCGTTCGCGGGCGCCGACGCGAGCGGCATCTCGTGGGAGATGGCGCAGCGCCAGGCGCTGCACATCGCCAACCAGGAGGGGCTGGGGGTCACGGCCGGCCAGCGCACCGACCTCGATCAGGCGTTCGCGCTGGCGGCGCTGTGGCTGAGCGAGGCGACCACGATCTCGGAGCTCCCCGCTCCACCGAAGACGATCACCCGCGGCGGCTGGGTCGACGCGACGCTGCCGGTCTGGCAGGAGCTCGCCACGCCCGTGGCCACCAGCATCTCGGACGCCCTCACGGCGGCGCTCAGCGAGCAGGCGCCCGAAGACATGCAGGGGCTCGTGCAGGGCGCCGGGCGCCTGATGCGCACGGTGGGCGGGTCGCTGTTCGCGTCGCAGCTCGGGCAGGTCGTCGGCAGTCTCTCGAAGGAGGTCGTCAGCGGCGGCGACGTCGGCATTCCGCTCATGCCCGACGGCGAGGCCGCCATCCTCCCCCAGAACTTCGCCGACTTCGGGCGCGACCTCGAGGTGCCCGAGGACCAGCTGGCCCTCTATGTCGCCGCGCGAGAGCTCGCGCACGCGCGGCTCTTCCGCCACGCCCGGTGGCTGCGGCTGCACGTCATCTCGCAGGTGACGGACTTCGCGCGCGGCGTGCACGTCGACACCGACGCCCTCGAGGATCTCGCGACGCGGTTCGACCCGTCGCAGCCCGAGGAGCTGCGCCGCGCGATCGAGAGCGGCGCGCTCCTCCCGGCACGGTCCGAGGCGCAGGACGCGGCGCTCGCGCGCCTCGAGAACCTGCTGGCGACGGTCGAGGGCTGGGTCGAGGTCGTCACCGAGGACGCCACTTCTCGGCTGCCCTCGGCACAGCGCATCGCCGAGGCGGTGCGGCGCCGTCGCGCGGTCGGCGGTCCCGCCGAGCGTGCCCTCGGCTCCCTCGTGGGTCTCGAGATCCGCCCGCGCCGCATGCGTGATGCCGCGGCGATGTGGCGTGCGGTGACGGATGCCGTGGGCCCCGCCGCCCGCGACGCGCTGTGGGACTATCCCGACCTCATGCCGGGCGCCGCCGACATCGACGACCCGGCCGCTCTCGTCGCCCGGCTCGAGGCCCGCGCACGCGGCGACGAGCCCGTGCGTGACGAGATGGACGACGCGCTTGCCCGCCTGCTCGCGGGTGAAGACGCCGGCGGCACGGGCTCGCCGGACACCGGCTCGGCCGGCGCTGCCTCGGCGGGCTCCGGCTCGGCGGACGCCGCCTCGGCGGGCGCCGGCTCGGGGGGCTCGGGCGAGGGCTCCGGCGGCGAGCGCGCGGAGGACGGCGAGCCCGGCGACGACGGCGAGACGGGCTCTCCGGAGGATCACCGCCCGGTGTGACGCGTCGGCGGGCCGATCGCCCGCTGCCTCCTCCACAGCTTCCGACGCGGCGGGATCCCGCCCGGCGGCTGTGGAAAGCCGCGCGGTGCGCCCCGCGGTGCGCCAGGATCGGGCCATGCTGCGACTCGACCCCTCGTACCCGCCGGTGTGGCGGACCGACACGGTGCTCCAGTTCGGCTCCGAGCCGGTGGCCGTGCTCGAAGACCCCGAGGCGTGGCAGCTGCGCGTGCTCCGCGAGCTCGAGCGGGGCGTGCCCGATACCGCCTTCATCCCGTTCGCGCAGGCGCTGGGCGCTCCCGATGCCGCAGCGCCGGCACGCTTGCTCTCCCGCATCCGGCGGGCGTTGACGACGGATGCCGCGGCTCGCAGCCTCGTCGCCCTGCGCTGCGCGGCCGACGTGCCCGATGAGCACCGCGACGCTGTGGGGGCCGGGCTCGCCGCATCCGGATGCGACCTCGACGTCGTGCACCGCTTCGATCCGCTCACAGCGCATGAACCGGGCAGCACGGTGGTGCTCGTGGCGCACCGGGTGGTCGCCCCGAGCGCTGCCTCCGCCCTCATGAGCGCCGACCTCGCACATGTCCCGGTGTGCCTGACGGGGTCCGGCGCCGAGATCGGGCCCTTCGTCGAACCGGGCAGCACCGCATGCCTCGCCTGCGTCGCGGCGGAGCGTCGCGACCGCGACCCCTCGTGGCCGGCGGTGGCGGCTCAGCTGCTCGGTCGTCCGCTCGAGGGCGACGCGTCGGTGATGTGGGAGGCGGGCCTGGTGGCAGGGCGGCTCATCGCGGAGCGCGGGCGCCGCCCCTCGCAGCCCCGGACGAGGTCGGTGACCCTCCGCGCCGGCTCGCTGCACCGTGACGTGCGATCGCACCGCCCGCACGCAGAGTGCCGCTGCCGATCTCTCGCAGGAATCGCGACGGCTGCCGCTCCCGTACCCCTCGAGACCACGTCAGCGCCAGCGTTCGCCCGGCTCGCGTGATGCCGACGTACGCGAGGCGTCGCTCCTCGTCCACCTGCTCGAACGTCGTCGCGTACGAGATCGGGAGCAGGCCTTCGGCCACGCCGATGAGGTGCACGTGCTCCCATTCCAGGCCCTTGGCGGCGTGCAGCGTCGCGAGGGTCACCGTGCGCAGGGCCGGCTCGTCGTGGGCCTTGGCCCGCGCGGTGAGCTCGTCGGTGAAGGCCCGCAGCGTCGTGCCCTCCGGTGCCTCCTGCGCGAGGCGGAGGATCGCGGCGCGCGCTTCCCAGGCATCGCGCAGCGCGCCGCCCGCCTCGGGCGGCTCGTCGGTGAGGCCCCGTGAGCGCAGGATGTCGCGCACGGTGTCGACGAACCCGCTCTCGATCGGCGCCACGGACGCCGCACGCAGCTCCATGACCGCCTGGCGCACCTCCGGCATGTCGAAGAACCGGCGGCCGCCGAGCACGGTCGTGGCGATGCCGGCATCAGCGAGCGCCGCCACGAGCTCGGCCGACTGCGCGTGCGCGCGGTACAGCACTGCGATGTGCCGGGGGTCGGCGCCCCCCGCGATCTGCGCGGAGATCCGCGCGGCGACGGCGCGGGCCTCCGCGCGGTCGTCCTCGAAGGCGGTCACGGTCGGCACGGGCAGGTCCGCCCCGAGGCGGTCCTCCCGCGCGGCCGCGGCCGTGAGGTGCAGTGCCCCGGGCCGTCCGCGCATGAGCTCGTTCGCGACCGCGAGGATCGCGGCATCCGATCGATAATTGGTCTCGAGTCGCACCACGCGGGCGCCCTCGTAGCGCGTCTGGAAGTCGAGCAGGTAGCGCGCGTCGGCGCCCGCGAACGAGTAGATCGTCTGGCTGGCGTCGCCGACCACGCACAGGTCGCGGCGGTCGCCGAGCCACAGCTCGAGCAGGCGGTTCTGCAGCGGCGAGACATCCTGGAACTCGTCCACGGTGAAATGCCGGTACTGCTCGCGCACCGCCTTGGCGACCTGCGGCTCGGCTTCGAGCATGCCGGCGCAGGCGAGCAGGACGTCCTCGAAGTCCAGCTGGCGCCGTTCGTCCTTGAGCTTCTCGTACGCGTGCTGCAGCGCCACGACGCGGTCGACGCCGAGCCTTCCGATGCCCTGCGGCCGCACGGCGGCGTACTCCTCGACGCCGAGCATCGACACTTTGCGCCACTCGATCTCGGCGGCGACGTCGCGCAGGGTCGCCACATCGGGCGCGAGGCCGATCCCGTCGGCGGCGTGGGCCAGCAGACGCACCTTGTTGTCGATGATGCCGGGGGCGCTGTCGCCGGCGAGCGTCGGCCAGAAGAAGTTGAGCTGGGCGAGCGCGGCCGCGTGGAAGGTGCGCGCCGACACTCCGCCGACGCCCATCGCCCGCAGCCGACCCCGCATCTCGCCGGCGGCCTTGGTCGTGAAGGTGACCGCCATGACGCGCCCCGGCGAGTACGCGCCGGTGTCGACGCCGTGGGCGATGCGGTGGGTGATGACGCGGGTCTTGCCCGTGCCGGCACCGGCGAGCACCACGACCGGCCCGCGCAGTGCAGTCGCCGCCTCGAGCTGCCGGTCGTCGAGCCCCGCGAGGGCGCCGGCGCTCACGTGCGCTCCGCGTGCCAGTCGGAGATCAGCCGGTGCGCGATGGAGGCGCGCCCGGGGAGCACGACCTCTCCGTCCCCGCCGAGCGCGCGACCGATCTCGTCGCGGGTGAACCATCTCACCGCGGCGATCTCCTCGCCGTCTGCGCGCGCCGCCGCGTCGTCGCGCGCCTCTGCCAGGAAGCCGACCATGAGCGAGCGCGGGTACGGCCATGCCTGCGAACCCCGGTAGGTCACGCGGCCCACCTCGATCCCCGACTCCTCCGCGACTTCGCGGCGAACCGCCGCCTCGAGCGACTCGCCCGCCTCGACGAAGCCCGCGAAGCACGAGAAGCGCTCGGGGCCCCAGAGCGCGTTGGAGCCGAGCAGCAGCTGGTCAGGGTCGTCGGCACTGGTGATGGCCACGATCACGGCCGGGTCGGTGCGGGGGAAGTGCTGCCGCCCGCAGTTCGGGCATCGACGCGACCACCCGGCGTCGCCGAGGATCGTCAGCGAGCCGCACGCCGGGCAGTAGGGAGCGTCGAGCAGCCATCGACCGAGGCTCAGCGCCTCGACGAACGCCCCCGCATCCGCCGCCGACAGCAGCGCACCGGCGGTGCGCAGCCCCGCCCATCCCGCCGGCGCGGTGAAGAGCTCCTCCTCCTGCGCGGCGAAGACCGCGGCGAGGAGCGCGGCACCGTCGGCATCCCTTCCGAGAAACGCCCATTCGCCCCCGTCGGGGGTCTCAGACGGTGCGCGCCAGTCCAGCCGATCCGGCGCGGCCATCGGTGCGGCGTCGCCGGCGATGACGAGGACGCGGGTCGCGGCATCCGTCTTCAGCGTCTCGACGAGGTCCGGCGTCAGCCGTTCCTCCGCCGCCCGGTCGCCGCCGGGCCGTGCCAGCGGCGGGAGGCTCGTGCTGTCGGGCGCCGTCATCGAACATGCTCCGCTTCGTCGTTCAGGGCCGGGCGTGGCGCGGGGACGGACGAGCGCGACCGACCTACCCTGGGCACATGGCACGCTCACCCCTCACTCTAGCCGCGTCGGTCACGTCGGCTCTGCCGCGGGTCGGGGTCGTCGGCGTCGGCGCTCTCACCGAAGGCTCGACCGGCCGCTATGACGCCGCCGTCGCCGAGCTGGACGACGGCCGCCGCGTCGTCGTGCGCGTACCCGCCGATCCGTCGGCCGGCCCGGAGCTCGCGGCAGAGGTGCGCGCGCTGCGCGCGCTGACCCCCGGCGTCCGTGGGCTCCTCCCCTTCCGCGCGCCCGACCTGCTCGGCGAGGCCGGGCTCGGCGACACGCGTGTCGTGGTCGTCGACTTCCTGCCCGGCTACCGCGTCGACGCGGCGCACCTCCCGCCGGGGCGGGGCGCCGCGACCTCGCTCGGCGCGGCCCTCGCAGCGGTGCACGCGCTGCCGCACTCGATCGTGAAGGCCGAGGGCCTTCCCGCGCGCACGCCTCAGCAGGTGCGCGCCGACGTCATCCGTCTCATCGACCGTGCCGTCGCGACCCGCCGGCTTCCGATGAGCCTCGCGCACCGCTGGCACCGTGCCGCCGACGCCGACGAGCTCTGGCGCTTCGAGTCCGCGGTCGTCCTCGGAGGTGCCGGCGCGGCGTCGTTCCTCTTCGAGGACCTCGACGGCGTGCCGACCGTGACCGGCCTCCTGGAATGGCACGGGCTGTCGGTCGGCGACCCGGCGACCGACCTGCAATGGCTGGCGTCGGCACCTGATGCCGCCGACGACGTCTACGCCGCATACGTGGCCGGCAGCGGCCGCGCGCCCGACGCTCGCGCCCGCGAGCGTGCGCGGCTGTACGCCGAGCTCGAGTTCGCGAAGTGGCTCGTCCACGGCCACGACGCCGACCGCGACGACATCGTCGCCGACGCCGTCGAACTGCTGGAGTCGCTCGCAGCGGGCGTCGCCGGAGACGAGATCGTGACGGATGCCGCGCTCGACGTCGACGACGCCATCGCGCTGCTCGACCGTGTGCCGGGGGCCGCCGCGCCGGCGATCGACACCTCGATGCACACCGACGCGTACGACCCTGACGAGCTCGCGCAGTGGGTGCGGGACGACGAGGGCGGCCGCGACGAGGATCTCGCGCCCTCCGGCGCCGACAGCTCCGGCGCCGACAGTTCCGGTGCCGGCACCCACGGCACCGCGATGTCCGACACGCAGGAGATCACATCCGACGACCTCGCGGCACTCCGCTCGGCGCCCGAGCGCGGCGTGCAGCCGTCGCCACCGCCGACCGGCGATGCACGCCCGGCCGATGACGTCTCTACTGCGCCGATCACTCTTCCGCGCGCCGGCGAGGCCGAGGGCAGCTCCGGCAGGCGGGTCGACAACGGCGGGACCGATGCCGCGGCCGAGGCGGAACGGGCGTCCGAGGCCGCGCTGCGCCGCTGGCTCGCCGACTGACCCCCGCCCGCCGCTGCCGGCGACTCGCGGACCAACCCGCTCGCGCACGGCGCCCTGCGGATCCGGGACTCCGCG
The DNA here is from genome assembly GCF_015278255.1 of Microbacterium hibisci. Taxonomy (GTDB): domain Bacteria; phylum Actinomycetota; class Actinomycetes; order Actinomycetales; family Microbacteriaceae; genus Microbacterium; species Microbacterium hibisci. The sequence goes on along the minus strand of NZ_JADIJC010000013.1, from coordinate 26,763 downwards.
CCGGAGCATGGGCTCACCGCCGCGCCTGAGCCGACGTCTCGCGCGGCTCAGCCGCGCAGGATGACGTCCTCGGCGACGTAGTACAGCGCGACGTCGATCTCGTCGAGCGGGATGCCGTGCTTCGCGTGATAGGCCTGCCGGTAGAGCTCGAGCTGCAGCATCCGCTCGTCCTTCTCGGTCGGCGTGCGCGGCGCGACGCCGGTCTTCCAGTCGACGATCTCGATGCGTCCGCCGCGGTCTTCGCGGCGGTACACAGCGTCGAGCTTGCAGATCACGATGTGCGCGAGCCCGTCGGGGCCGATGGTGGTGAAGTCGATCTCGGTCTCGACCTCGATCGGCTGCAGCGACGCCCACTCCGAGGCCAGGAACCGCGACCGCAGGTCGGCGAGCGCGGCGGCGTCTTCGACGGACGACTCGCTGCCGAGCGCCTCCTCGTCGGTCTCCCACAGCGCGTCGTCGAGCGAGCCGCCCAGCCCGGTCCGTCCGGAGCGCTGCTCGACCCACGCATGGAACAGTGTCCCCAGTCGCGTCTGCCGGAACGGCCGCTCCGGCATCGGCCGTGCGATGTCGGCGAGCGTCCCCTCGAGGTCCGCGACGTACTCCTTGTAGCGGGAGGCCGCGATGCGCGTCGGCGCGGCGTGGGCGGGTCGTGCGCGACGGGCATCCCGCTCGGCCAGCAGCAGCGCGGTCTGGGCGTCGAGTTCGGCGCGCGGCGCGGCGAGCGCCTCGTCGACCGCCGACGCCGCGGCGAGCACGGCCTGCCGCCGGCTGCCGAGGGGGTCGATCGGCCATTGCAGCACGCGCCGCTCCCCCTGATAGGGGTCGTCCACCGGAGTGTCGTCGGCGAGGGCGACGCCCAGCGCCTCGGCGATCTCGCCGTAGAAGACGCTGCGCATCCGCGGCCGCTTGGTGCCCGACCACGTGGCTCCCGTGAGCAGCAGGTGGTCGCGGGCACGGGTCACGGCGACGTAGGCGAGCCGCCGGTCCTCCTCGAGCTGGCGTGCCCGGTTCGCCTCCACGAACGCGTCGATCGCCGCTTTGAGGTCCTGCTGCGTCTGCGCCGACTGCCAGGCCAGCGCCGGCAGCCAGGCGGAGTCGCCGCGGAATGAGTAGGGCAGCACGCCGAAGCCGAGCCACGCCTTCGTGTCGCGCGGCGCGCTCGGCAGCTCGTCCTTGACGAGGCGCACGACGGCCACCGCATCCCACTCGAGACCCTTCGAGCCGTGGATGGTGAGGAGCTGCACCACGTCGTCCTCGGGCGGTTCGGTGCGGGGGGCGAACTCATCGAGCTGCTCCGCATGGTCGAGCCAGGCGAGCAGGCTCGACAGCGAGCCGGTCTCGTCGGCCGCCAGGAACGCGTGCACCTCGTCGACGAACGCACGCAACTGGGCCGAGGCGATGCGGGCGGGACCGCGGGACTCGTTCGCAGCGAGCTCGATGTCGAGCCGCAGCTCCAGCTCGATGAGCCGCACCAGCTCGGGGATCGGCATCGCGCTCGCCTGCCGCAGCCCCGCGAAGACGGATGCCGCGTCTCGCAGTCGCTCGCGGGCCTCGGGCGTGAATCCGGCCAGCCACCCGTGGTCGGGCTTCTGGCGCAGCACGAAATCGAGGGCATCGACGAGCGAGCCGTCGTCGTCGCCGGCGCTGCCGCGGATGCGCTCGACGACCTCGGGCGCGAGGGGCTGCAATGCCGTGTCGTGGCGGGCGAGGCGGCGCGCGAGCGCTGCGAGCTCGCGCAGATCGGGCAGGCCGATCGACCAGCGCGGCCCCGACAGCAGGCGGATGAGCGCCGACCCCGCGGTGGGGTCGCTGATCACGCGCAGCGTGCACACCACGTCGACGACCTCCGGCGTGGACAGCAGCCCGCCGAGGCCGAGGATGCGGTGCGGGATGCCGCGCCGCCCGAGCGCGTCGCCGAAGCGCACCATGTGCTTCTTGCTGCGGAACAGGATCGCGCCGGTGGTCGACCGGCCCTGGCCCGCGCGCTCCACCCGCACGCGCGTGAACCACTCCGCGACCCGGTCGGCCTCGGTGTCGAGGTCGGCGTCGAAGCCGAGCTCCACGACGCCTTCGGGGGCGCCTGGGCGCGGGCGCAGCTCCTGCACCGCGACCGTGGCCGAGGCTGCGAGCGGCGCCAGCACGGCATTGGCCGCCGTCAGCACCGACGCGCTGTTGCGCCAGCTGGTGAGCAGGGCGTACTGCGCGCACGGAGCCCCGGGCGAGAAGGCGGCCGGGAACCCACCCAGGTTGCCGGCGCTCGCGCCACGCCAGCCGTAGATCGCCTGGTGCGGGTCGCCGACCGCCATCACGCCGGTGCCGGCGAACAGCGTCGCGAGAAGGTCGGTCTGGACGACCGACGTGTCCTGGTACTCGTCCAGCAGCACCACCCGGTAGCGGTCGCGCAGTTCATCGGCCACCGCGCGATGCCCCGCGACCACCTGGAGCGCCCCCGCGACCTGGTCGGAGAAGTCGATGACGCCGAGCCGGAGCTTCTCGGCGGCGTACTCGCGGGCGAGATCGGACAGGAGCGCCAGCGCGTCCACGCGCTCGACGGCGTCCGCCACGTCGGCGTAGACGGTCGTGCGACGGTTGGTGGACGGCAGGTCGCGCGCGGTGCGGAACCGATCGGGGAACGCGGCGAGCGCGTCGAAGTCGACGAGGTTGTCGACACCGTCCCGCGCGATCCGCAGTGCGGCATCGACGATCGAGCGCACCGCTTCGCCCCGCACCTCGAGACGCGGATCGTCCGAGGCGAAGACGACGCGGCGCATCAGCAGCCACGCAGCGGACTCGGACAGCACGGCGGCCTCGGCGTCCCGGCCGATGCGCAGTGCGTGCTCGCGCACGATCTGGTCGGCGAAGCTGTTGTAGGTCGCGACGGTCGGCCGGTGCAGCAGGGCATCGTCCGCGCCGTCCTGGGCGACGGCGTCGACCGACCGGGCGAGCTCGTCGAGCAGGCGATGACGCTCCGCAGTGGCGCGTGCGCCGTCCACTCCGGAGCGCTCGAGCTCGCCGAACACGTCGAGGCGTCCGGCCGCGGCCAGTTCGGGGAGAGCGGAGAGCAATCCGCGTCGCTCGAACTCCGCCAGCCGCGCGAGCCGCTTCTGGATGCGCTCCGCGAGCTCGCCGGCCGCCTTGCGGGTGAACGTGAGGCCCAGCACCTCGTCGCGCCGCACGATGCCGTTGGCGACGAGCCACACCACGCGAGCCGCCATCGTCTCGGTCTTGCCGCTGCCGGCGCCGGCGACCACGAGGGCCGGCGCCAGCGGCGCCTCGATCACCGCGGTCTGCTCCTCGGTGGGCGGGAACTGCCCGAGCGCGGCGGCGACCACGCGCGCCGGGAGGAGGGGCATGGGCGAGACGACCCCGGCATGCCCCGGCCGCCCGGCTTCTGCGCCCGCACCCTGCACGACCGTCATGAAGCGCTCACAGCGCCGATGGTGTGGATGCGGCAGAGCCCGTAGGCGTGCTCGTCGCGGCAGTGCTCCTCGTACGGCGCGGTGAAGGTCTCGCCGCGCATCACGCCCACGGCCGCGCGGATGCGGCCGAGGAACGCGTCGCGCCGCTCGTCGTCGAAGGGCGGCTGCCACGGTGTGACGTAGTCGGACTTCGTCGCCGTGGGGCGCAGCACGAGCAGCTTCGCGCCGCCGGGCGCGTACCCGTTCGCCGCGCCGATCGCCCCCGACTCGAACGCCAGCTGGTACGCGCCGAGCTGCGGGTTGTCGAGCACCTTGGCATCCGTCTGCGGCTCGCGCTTGCCGGTCTTGAGGTCCATGATCACGACCTCCCCCTCCGGCGTGAGCTCCACGCGATCGATGTACCCCGACAGGATCACACGGTGTTGGTCCGCATCGCCCGTTCCGTCCGGGGCCGCCTCGGAACCGGCGCCGTCGGACCCGCCCGCATCGAGCGGGATCACGACCTCGAAATGCGGCTCCGCGCCGATCAGCGTGCCTCCGGCGTCGTCGAAGCGCCGCAGGTACAGGTGCAGCCGGCGCACCAGGTCGCGGGCGCGCGTCTGCTCTGCGCGGTCGCGCCAGGCCGCCTCGAACGTCAGCTCGCCCCACCGCGACTCCACCTCGGCCCACAGCGCCGCCTCGTCGTGCCCCGAGGCGTGCTCGAGCGCGGCGTGGATGATCGTCCCGAGGCCCGCGGTCGTGCCCCCGGGGTCGCCCCCCAGATCGGCGATGACCCAGTTGAGCTCGCACTCCTCCAGGGTGTGCAGCCGCGACGGCGACACCCGGACGTCCTCGCGCGTGAGATCGCGCAGCGGTCCAGTGGAGGTCGGTCCGGCCACGCCGTACCAGTCGCGCGGCGCGGCGCCCGGAACCCCGGCATCCGTCAGCAGAGCGAGCTGCTGAGCGGCGCGCACCGCGGCCGCCGGGACGGTGCCGGGAGCCGGCACGATGCGCGAACCCGCGGCCGCGAGGGTCTGCGGCGCCAGGGCGGTGAGCGTACGGCGGTGACGCGCGACGAGTCCCCGCAGCGACACCGGGTGGTCGAGGTCGAACGGCTCGGGGTCGGGCAGCAGCTCGAAGAAGACGCTCGGACCCGTGTCGTCGTCATCGACCGCCGTCACGACGACCCGCGCGGTCGCGCGCGACAGGGCGCGCGCCAGCAGCCTCAGCTCGTCGTGCATCGCCGCGCGACGGCGGTCGAAGGCGCCGGTGGTCTCGCCGTCGGCGCGGGTCGCGGCATCCGCCAGGCGCCACGTCTCGAGCAGGCTGCCGCGCAGGCGCGTGTTGGGCCAGACGGCGTCCTGCATGCCGGCGACGACGACCGTGTCGAACTCGAGCCCGAGCGCGCCCGCGGGCGTCATGATCCTGACGCTGTCGGCGCGCGTCGGAGCCTCGAGCCGGTCCTCGGCGACACCGCTGTCGAGGATCGAGCGGACGAACACGCGCGGATCGGCGTCGAGCGAGCGCTCGACGAACCGCTTGGCCGCCTGGAACAGAGCGACGAGGGCGTCGAGGTCGCGGTGCGCCTGCTCGGCGAGCGGGCCGTTGCCCTTCGCGAGCTCTCCCCACGCGCGCGGAAGACCGCTGCGGTCCCAGGCCGTCCACAGCAGCTCATGCGCGGTCGCACCCCGCGAGAGACCGTCGCGCAGCACCTCGAGCGTGCGGGCCAGGGAGGCTGCGCGGCGCGCCTCGCGGGTGTCGAGCAGGTCGAACTCGAGCGGCTGGCGCATCGCCGACAGCACCAGGTCGCGCCCCGATCGCTCCGCGATCGCCAGCGCCTCGTCCGCGGCGCCGTCTGCGACCTCGCCGTCGCCGGCGAGGTCGAACACGCGGCGCAGCTCGGCGTGGCGCAGCGCCGAGCGCAGTCGGCGGAGCTCGATCACGTCGAGGCGCCCGTATGTGCCCACCAGCGCCGCCGACACGTCCTCGAAGGTCCAGTCCTCGCGCGAGGCCAGCTCGATCAGCCGCAGCAGGTCGGCGACCGGGCGCACGGCGCCCAGGGCGCGACCGGGCCCGCTCGAGCGCGCGGGAACCTCGCGGGCCGACAGCTCGGCCTCGAGCGCGGCCACCTGCCGGGTGTCGTGCGCGATCACGGCGCACGCGTGCCACGGCACGCCGTCGTGCACGTGCCGCTCGCGCAGCAGCCGCGCGATCGCGTCGTACTCCTCCGCCGGGGAGCGCAGGGTGAGGACGCGCACGGACTCGTCGGGCTCGGCACCCGCGCCGGCGCGCCGATGCGCGACGACGCCGACCGCGCCGATGCGCTGCGTGACGCGGCCCACCAGCTCGCGCTGCCACGGCGTGCCGCGATGCCCGCCCGCGAGCACGTGCACAGTGCCGAGCGATGCGGCGAGTCGCGCGAAGTTCTCCGGCGTGGCGCCGCGGAACGAGCCCGAGCCGACGTCGGGATCGCCGAACGCCAGCACGGCGGCGCCTCGGGCACGGGCGGCCTCGAGCAGCTCGACACCGCCCAGCGTCAGCTCCTGCGCGTCGTCGACGAGCACGACGCGCGTGCGGTCGACCGCGGGGGTCCCGGCCGGGGCGGTGCGCAGCAGCCCCACCGCTTCGCGGACCAGCCCCGCGGCATCCCGGTGGGCTCCGCGCATGCCGTCGCGCACCTGCAGGTACTCGGCGAAGAACGACGACAACGCGATCCATGCCGGCAGCTCGTGCCGCTCCCCCAGCTGCCGCAGGCGCGCGGGCTCGATGCCGAGCGTCGTGCATTCGGCGAGGAACGTCCGCACCTCGGTCCGGAAGCCCGCGGTGCCGCGGATCGCGGGCCCGAGAGCCTCCGGCCACCGCCCGGCGCCCGCGGCCTCATCCTCTTCGTCGCCCTCGAGCAGGTCGCGGATGATCTGGTCCTCGTCGCCGCCCGTGAGCAGCTGCGGCGGGTCGGCATCGGCGGCGACGGCGTGCGCCCGCACGATCTGGAAGGCATAGGACGCGACCGAGCGAGCCAGCGGCCCCGCCGTCGCCGCCCGCACGGCGAGCCCCAGCCGGTCACGCAGCGATGTCGCCGTCTGTCGCGACGGCGTGAGCACGAGCACCGTGTCGGGATCGACGCCCGCGGCGACGAGCTCCGCGACCCGCGCGATCAGGGTGGCCGTCTTGCCTGTGCCCGGTGCCCCCACGACGACGCCCGACGCGTCGGAGGGCAGCGCCAGCACCGCCCGCTGCGACGCATCCGGCGTGACGCCCGCGCCTTCTCCGCTCCCCGATCGCACCCTTCGACGCTAGCGCGACGGACCGACATCGGGCGTTCGCCCAGAGCGTTCGGACCGCGGGCGGATGCCCCTTCCCGGTGTCGTAGAGTGGCCATGCGTCCGGGGATCCTCAGCCTTCCGGCGAGAAACCGTCGCCCCGCGCAGGAGGTCAGTCACGTGGAGATCCGCATCGGCATCGCGAACACCGGCCGCGAGCTCAACTTCGAGACGAACGAGCCGGCGGCCGACGTCAAGAAGTCCGTCGCCGCGGCGCTGGACGCCGGCGCCACGCACGTGACCTTCGCCGACGCCAAGGGCAACTCGTACATCGTCCCCACCGCGGGCCTGGCCTACATCGAGCTCGGCTCCGAGGAGTCGCGCCGCGTCGGCTTCGTCGCCTGAGCGGACGCCCGACATGCAGATCCTCATCGCCTTCATCGTCGGGGCGGTCATCGGTCTCGGCATCCACTTCCAGCTGCACCAGCGGCTCACGCGCGGCGTCGTCCTCGCGCCGATGATCGGCGCGGTGTCGGCGGGCGCCGCCTGGTCGATCCTGACCTGGCTGGGCATCGGAATCGACACGCCGTGGCCGTGGCTCGCGGCCCTCATCGTGCCCATCGTGGTCACGTACCCCGTGATCATCGCGCTGTCGCGGGCCCGGGTCGCACACGACCGCCGCGAGAAGGCGCGCCTCGGCATCGGCTGAGAGCCGCCGGATCTCCCGGGCCGGAGTCAGGGCGACCAGACCCCGGGGTGCGCTCGGCCGTCAGGCGGCCAGGCCCATCGCGTCCATGCGCCGCGAGTGCGCCGCCATCAGCTCGGTGAAGACGGGTTCGACCTTCTCCTCGTCGGCCCGCCCCAGCGTGGTCGGCCGCAGCGCGGCGCGCGCGATGAGAAGCGTGTCGCCCACGAGACGCCTTCCCCACAGCGCGAGCAGCGACTTCCACTCCGGGTCGCTCGAGATCGCCTGCGAGATCAGCTCGACGATCGCCTGGCGGTCGTCGTCGGCCTGCAGGATGCGCGCCACCCGATCGCCGGTCTCGCCATAGCTCGCCGACAGGGCGAGGTAGAAGTCGTCGAGCATGCCGGCGGTGATGTGGACCGACAGCATCGTCTCCTGAGGACGGACGCCGTGGGTCGCCGACCGGAAGGCGTCCAGGGGCTCGCGGAACGGACGCATGATCTCGGTCGGGTCGTCGCCACGCTCGCGGATGAGCGCGACGAGGGCCTCGTGCTTGGTCAGTGCGGCGCCGGCGGCCCGCGACACCGCCTCCTTCTCGCCGAGCTCGGGGATCGTCTGGATCAGCTCCGTCAGCGTCTCGAAGAAGCCGAGCTGCAGATACGCGGCCTGCCCGAGGAAGGTGTCGATGTCGGGAGCGAGCTCCTCGAAGTCGACGCGATTGCCGCCGCTGAGCTCGTCGCGCGAGCGGAGCTGGAGCTTGCGCCCCGTGTCACGCCTCTCCCAGAACCACTTGACCATGCACGAAAGCCTACGAGGCGCGCCCGCTCCGCGCGTGCGCGGGAGTCTCCGGTATCGTGGGTGTCGGCCCCGGCGTCGGATCGGGGCGCCCGCGCCTGTGGGAAAGAAGGGCGTGGATCGCACTTCTGCCCGCGCGGCGGCTCTCAAGGGGCCGGACCCGCGCCCGGGCACGAACCCAGGCAGCATCCCACTGCCGGACAGGCACACATCGTGACGACCTTCGCCGAACTCGGCGTCGATCAGGACATCGTCGAAACGCTCTCCGCGAAGGGCATCGTCGACGCGTTCCCCATTCAGGAGCAGACCATCCCGCTGGGGCTGCCCGGCCAGGACATCATCGGCCAGGCGAAGACCGGTACCGGCAAGACGTTCGGCTTCGGCATCCCCGTGGTCCAGCGCCTCGGCCTCGATCCCGCGCCGGGCGTGAAGGCGCTCATCGTCGTCCCGACGCGCGAGCTGTGCGTGCAGGTCTACGAAGACATGGACATGCTCACCTCGAACCGGTCGACGAGCGTCGTCGCGATCTACGGCGGCAAGGCCTACGAGGGTCAGATCGACCAGCTCAAGGCCGGCGCGCAGATCGTCGTCGGCACCCCGGGCCGCCTCATCGACCTGAACAACCAGCGCCTGCTCGACCTGTCGAACGCGACCGAGGTCGTGCTCGACGAGGCCGACAAGATGCTCGACCTCGGCTTCCTCCCCGACATCGAGAAGATCTTCTCGAAGGTTCCCGCCGTGCGTCACACGCAGCTCTTCTCGGCCACCATGCCGGGGCCGATCGTCGCGCTGGCGCGCCGGTTCATGTCGAACCCGATCCACATCCGCGCCACGGACCCCGACGAGGGTCTCACCCAGGCGAACATCAAGCACCTCGTCTACCGCGCGCACTCGCTCGACAAGGACGAGGTCATCGCCCGCATCCTGCAGGCGGACGGCCGCGGCAAGACGGTGATCTTCACGCGCACCAAGCGCGCCGCGCAGCGCCTCGTCGACGAGCTGAGCGACCGCGGCTTCAACGCCGGCGCCGTGCACGGCGACATGAGCCAGGAGGCGCGCGAGCGCTCGATGGCCGGCTTCAAGGCCGGCAAGAAGGACGTGCTCATCGCGACCGACGTCGCCGCGCGCGGCATCGACGTCGACGACGTCACCCACGTCATCAACCACACCATCCCCGACGACGAGAAGACCTACCTCCACCGCGCGGGCCGCACCGGCCGCGCAGGCAAGACCGGTATCGCCGTCACGTTCGTCGACTGGGAGGACCTGCACAAGTGGGCCCTCATCAACCGCGCGCTCGAGTTCGGTCAGCCCGAGCCCGTCGAGACGTACTCGTCGAGCCCGCACCTGTACTCCGACCTCGACATCCCCGAGGGCACGAAGGGCCGCATCCGCACCGCGCCGAAGACGCAGGCCGTCCGCGTGCAGCCGGAGCGGGCGACGGATGCCGCAGCCGAGGTCGAGACCAACGGCCAGTCCCCTTCGCGCCGGCGCCGGCGCCGGCGCTCGGGCGGCGACGCCGACCGCGTGGGCTCGACCTTCGAGACCGGCGACGGCGGCTCGGCTGCCGGATCGCACGGCCAGAGTGCGGGAGAGGGCGCCGACGGCGACCGCTCCAGCGAGGGCGGCGGCACCCATGACGGCGGGGGCAAGGAGCACCACGACGGCAAGCCGGCACCGCGTCGCCGTCGGCGGCGCCGCGGAGGCAGCGGCGGCGGCGCACCCGCCGGCGGCGCCACCGTCGGCGCCTGAATCGTCATCTCGCGTCGCGGCGCCGTCATGCAGCTTCGCGGCACCGCTAAGGTGAGCGCATGCGGCGCACGTGGCGCCGCGACCTCGCAGTCTAGAAAGGCATACCGTGCGCTTCATCGAGGCAGTCAACACCGCCTACGAGTACCAGGGCTTCTGGGGCTCGTTCTGGGACATCATCTGGTGGTTCCTCTGGATCTTCTTCTTCATGGCGTACCTGTTCGCGCTGTTCGCCGTCATCGGCGACCTGTTCCGCGACCACAAGCTGAACGGCTGGTGGAAGGCGGTCTGGATCATCTTCCTGATCTTCGTGCCGTTCCTGACGCTGCTCGTCTACCTCATCGCGCGCGGCAACGGCATGGCCAAGCGCAGCGCGAAGGAGGCCTCGGAGCTGCAGCATGCGCAGGACGCGTACATCAAGTCGGTCGCCGGCGCCTCGGCCAGCCCGGCAGACGAGATCGCCAAGGCGAAGACGCTGCTCGACGCCGGCACGATCACGCAGGCCGAGTACGACGCGCTGAAGGCCAAGGCCCTGGGCTGATCGGCCTGCGCCACGGCTGACGCCGGACCGCGGCATCCGTCCGCTCGAGGCGCCCTCGTCCACCCTCAGGGGTAGACGGGGGCGCTTCCCGTTGCACGCTCGATGATGCGCGCGACCATGTCGTCGGCGGTCGTGTTCTCACCCGGCTGGTTGGGTTTGCCGAGACCGTGGTAGTCGCTGGAGCCGGTGACGATGAGGTCGCGCTCGCGGCACAGGTCGCGCAGCGTCGCCAGCCCCGGGTTCCGGTTCTCGCGGTGGCCGAGCTCGAACCCGGCCAGGCCGGCGTCGAGCAGCCGCTCCAGCAGGCGCATCGGCAGCAGACCGCCGCGCGAGGCCGGATGCGCGATCACCGGCACTCCCCCCGCCCCCGCGACGAGCGACACCGCGGTGACGGGGTCGGGTGCGTAGAGCGCGACGTAGTAGTCGCCGCCCGGGCTCAGGATCCCGGCGAAGGCCTCGGCCCGGTCGCGCACCAGGCCGCGCGCGATGAGCGCGTCGGCGATGTGCGGGCGCCCCACGGTCGCACCGTCGGTCGTCTGCTCGAGGATGTCGTCCCACACGAGGTCGTAGTCGCGGGCGATGCGGTCCGCCATGAGGCGTGCCCGGTCGAGCCGCGACGAGCGGATCCGCGAGGTCTCGGCCCGCAGCGCCGGCTCGTCGGGATCGGGCAGGTAGGCGAGGACGTGCACGCTGCGCCACTCGTGCCGGGCCGACAGCTCCATACCGGGGAGGAACGTCATCCCGAGCGACGTCGCGGCCTCGGCCGCCTCCGCCCATCCCGAGGTGGTGTCGTGGTCGGTGAGCGCCGCCGTCCGGATGCCGTGACGGTGCGCCGACGCCATCACCTCGGCCGGCGGCTGCGTCCCGTCCGAGTTCGCCGAGTGCAGGTGCAGGTCGCTCGGCCCCTCGAAGCGCCTCCTCGACGCGACCCCGGCTTCCGCGCGTCGCGACGGCGACGAGTCGGAGGGACGCGGGGACGGTCCGGGCATCCTCCGAGCGTAGCGCGGGCCGCGCCGGCGACGCGGGCGATGCGGGCGCGGTGCGCCACGCCGCTGCGCTGACGGATCTCCCAGCCTGCTCGCATAGAGTCGCGGTCGTGCTTCGCCTGCTCGGGATCCTCGCGGCGGTGCTCTGCGCGATCACCGCGACGGTGGTGACCTTCCCGGGATTCTTCCGCGTGGAGCGCCTGTACCCGATCGCCCAGATCGTGTCGTTCCGCGGCATCCTCGCGCTCGCCTTCGCGCTCGCGGCGCTGCTGGCGCTGCTGCTCGCGATCGCGCGGCCCATCCGCGGCTTCGCCTTCTCGATCGCCGTGATCGCCGGTGTCGCGACGGTCGCCAACGTGGCCGTGCTCGCGTCGCGCGGAGGACTCGGCACCGACCCGCTGCCGACGAAGACCGACGCCAGCATCCGCGTGATGACGTGGAACACCGCAGGCCCCGCGACTCCGCCCGACACGATCGCGAAGATCGCGGTGGCGATGGATGCCGACATCGTGGCGCTGCCCGAGACCACCATCGAGACCGGCGAGCGCGTCGCCCTGGCGATGCGGGATCTCGGGCACCGGATGTGGGCTCACCACGCCGAGGACCCGTCGACGGAATGGGATGCCGGCTCCACGACCCTGCTGATCTCGCCCGAGCTGGGCGACTACGCCGTCATCGAGTCGTCGCTCGACGGCACCAGCAACACCTCCACCGTGCCCAGCGCCGTGGCGATGCCGGTCTCGGGCGAGGGGCCGATCGTGGTCGCCGCCCACGCGGTGGCACCGCGCCCGAGCTACATGCAGAGCTGGCGCGACGACCTCCGCTGGCTGGCCGATCAGTGCGGCGACGGCAATGTGATCATGGCCGGCGACTTCAACGCGACGGTCGACCACATGTCGGGGCTGGGCGTCGACGGTGCGACGCTGGGCCACTGCACCGACGCCGCGGTGGAGACCGGCAACGGAGCACTCGGCACCTGGTCGTCCGCCCTGCCGGCGGTGTTCGGCGCACCGATCGATCACGTCATGGCCACCTCGCAATGGCGGGCCTCCGGATCGCTGGTGCTGAGATCGAACGATGAGTCCGGGTCGGGCTCGGACCACCGGCCTCTGATCGTCCAGTACGAGCCTGCCGGCTGACTCTCCGACTGCAGCACCCCGCGGCTGAGCCGCCCGGCAGGCCGGGCCTGCCCGCTCTCTCCCTCGCGTGCGAGACTGTCAGCATGAGCAGCGCAGCCGCCGAGCAGTCACCGGGCGCCACGAGCACCGCCGAGACCGCCGAGACCTCCACCGAGTCCTCGACCCCGCCTTCGACCAGCACCAATCGTCGCCAGCCGTACGGCCAGGGCTTCCTCGACACGATCTCGTCCGGCTGGGCCGAGCGGCCCGAATCCACACCGCCGGCGCGCGCACAGGCGTCGTTCGCGGCGGCGCGCCGCGACGCGGTCTCGGCCGCCTTCCCGGGCAAGCGTCTGGTCCTCCCCGCGGGAGAGCTCAAGCAGCGCAGCAACGACACCGACTACCCGTTCCGCGCGCACTCCGCCTTCTCGCACCTGACCGGGTGGGCGTCCGACTCCGAGCCGGGGGCGGTGCTCGTCTTCGACCCGCGCAGCGCGGGCGGCCACGACGTCACCCTGTACTTCCGCGAGCGCGCCGACCGCACCACGAGCGAGTTCTACTCGGATGCCTCGATCGGCGAGTTCTGGATCGGACCGAGGCCCGCGCTGGCCGGGGTGGCCGCCGACCTCGGCCTCGCCACCGCGCACATCGACGACTTCGAGTCGGGCGACGGCGATGTCGTGCTCGACCAGGACGACGACCTCACCCGTTTCGTGTCGGAGCTCCGCCTCGTCAAGGACGCCTACGAGATCGGCCAGATGGAGCTCGCGGTGCAGGTCACCGCCGACGGCTTCGACGACATCGTCGCGAACCTCCCCGCGGTCATCGAGCACCCGCGCGGCGAGCGCGTGGTCGAGGGTGTCTTCCACCAGCGGGCGCGCAGCGACGGCAACGCGGTCGGCTACGACACGATCGCGGCATCCGGTCCACACGCCTGCTATCTGCACTGGACGCGCAACGACGGCGCCGTGGTGCCGGGCGACCTCATCCTGATCGACGCGGGGGTCGAGGTCGACAGTCTCTACACCGCCGACATCACCCGCACGCTGCCGGTGAGCGGCCGCTTCACCGACGTGCAGCGCAGGGTGTACGAGACGGTCCGCGAGGCGGCCGACGCCGCCTTCGCCGCGGCGAAGCCCGGCGTGAAGTTCCGCTCGATCCACGAGGCCGCGATGCAGGTCATCGCGAACCGCGTCGCCGAGTGGGGACTGCTGCCGGTGACCGCCGAGGAGGCGCTGGACGCCGACCGGGGCGGCCACCATCGCCGGTACATGGTGCACGGCACGAGCCACCACCTCGGCATCGACGTCCACGACTGCGCCCAGGCCCGCCGCGACATGTACTACGACGGCCTGCTCGAACCCGGCATGGTCTTCACGATCGAGCCCGGCCTCTACTTCCAGATCGACGACCTCACGGTCCCCGAGGAGTACCGCGGCATCGGCGTGCGGATCGAGGACGACATCCTCATGACCGCCGACGGCCCCGTGAACCTGTCGGCGGCGATCCCGCGCACGGCCGACGAGGTCGAGGCCTGGATCGCGCGCGGCCGCCGCTGACCGCTCCATCGAGCCCTCACATCGGTCATCGAGCCTCCCATCGGTCATTGAGTCCTCACATCGGTTATTGAGCGTGTCGAAATACACCCCTCCCGCGCCCTTCACGACGCGCCCGACGCTGACGGGCACGTTCGGCATGTCCGCCTCGACGCACTGGCTCGCGACGGCGACCTCGCAGGCGGTGCTCGAGCGCGGCGGCAACGCCTTCGACGCCGCAGTGGCCGCGGCCTTCGTGCTGCATGTCGTCGAGCCGCACCTCAACGGCCCCGGCGGGGACCTCGTGGGGATCTTCCAGACGGCGGATGCCGCGGCCCCGACGGTGCTGATGGGTCAGGGTCCCGCGCCCGCGGGCGCGACGATCGACCACTACCGCGCCGAAGGGCTCGACCTGGTGCCCGGCGCGGGCGGACTCGCCGCCGCGGTGCCGGGAGCCGTGGACGCCTGGCTGCTCCTCCTCCGCGATCACGGCACCTGGGAGCTGACCGACGTCCTGGCGTACGCGATCGGCTACGCGCGGGACGGGCATCCGCTCGTCGCCGGCGCGGCTGCCACCATCGCGCGCGTGGCGGAGCTGTTCCGGGACGACTGGCCGACCTCGGCAGCGCTCTGGATGCCGGAAGGCGACCCGCCAGCAGCGGGCACCGTGGTGCGCAACCCGGCCTACGCGGCGGTGCTCGACTCGCTGGTGCACGCCTCGTGCACCGTGCGTGACGACGGCCCCGTCGGACGCGCGGCGCGCATCGACGCCGCGCGGCGGGAGTGGAAGACCGGCATCGTCGCGCACGAGGCGACGTCCTTCCTGTCGCAGCCGCACCGCCACTCAGGGGGTGGCGTGCACGCCGCCGTGATCACCGCCGATGATTTCGCCGGCTTCGAGGCGGGGTACGAGCCGGCGGTGGCCCGCGAGTTCCGCGGCCGCACGATCGCGAAGGCGGGGGCGTGGACGCAGGGTCCGGCCCTGCTGCAGACACTCGGGCTGCTCGAGCCGCTTGCGGACGACCTGCTCGACCCGTCGCAGGAGGCCGGTGCCCACACCATCCTCGAGGCGCAGAAGCTCGCGTACGCCGACCGCGACGCGTGGTTCGGCGACGACGAGGTCGATCTCGACGCGCTTCTGTCGGCGGACTACCTCGACGAGCGCCGCGCACTCATCACGGCCGAGGCGTCGGCCGAGTTCCGGCCCGGTGCGGTCCCCGGGCGCACCGCGTTCCGCCCGCCCCTGCGCACGTCGTACGACGCTCCCGCGGTGGGCACCGGCGAACCCACCGTGGCGAAGAGCGGCGAGACGCGCGGCGACACGTGCCACTTCGATGTCATCGACCGCTGGGGGAACATCGTCTCCGCCACGCCCTCGGGCGGCTGGCTGCAGTCCTCCCCCACGATACCGGCGCTGGGGTTCTGCCTGGGCACGCGGCTGCAGATGACGTGGCTCGAGCCGGGGTATCCGTCGTCCCTCGCGCCCGGCCGCCGGCCGCGCACCACGCTCACGCCGACGCTGGTGCTGCGCGGCGGCGCGCCCGAGTTCGCGATCGGCTCCCCCGGCGGCGACCAGCAGGACCAGTGGCAGCTGCTGGCGCTACTGCGCATCATCGTCGGCGGCTACTCGCCGCAGCAGGCGATCGACGCGCCCGCGCTGCACACGACGTCATTGCCGGAATCGTTCTGGCCCCGCACCTGGACGCCCGCCGGCGCTGTGGTCGAGGACCGGCTGGGCGAGGCGGTCATCGAGGGCCTCGAGCGCCGCGGGCACGCGGTCACCCGGGCGGGTGACTGGACGCTCGGACGGGTATCCGCGGTCGGGCGCGATGCCGACGCGGGCCTGCTGTGGAGCGCCGCCAACCCGCGCGGCATGCAGGGCTACGCCGCCGGCCGCTGAACAGCGGCGGGCTTGCCGTCAGGCCGCGCTCGGCGGGGCATCGCTCAGGCCGCCGCGCGGACCGGAGGACCGATGTAGCGCGCCGACGGCCGGATGATCTTGGGGTCGCGCGCCTGCTCGAGGATGTGCGCCGTCCAGCCGATGGTGCGGGCGACGGCGAAGGTCGGCGTGAACATCGACCGCGGCAGCCCGCACCGCTCCATGACCAGCGCCGCCCAGTACTCGACGTTCGCGTGCAGCTCCCGGCCGGGCTTCGCCTCGGCGAGCAGTCGCTCGGCCGTCTCCTGGAACTCGACGGCGAGTTCTACCCGCGACCCGCCGGTGCGCAGCGCGACCTGCTTCATGAGCTCCGCGCGCGGGTCGGCGGTGCGGTAGACCGCGTGCCCGAAGCCCATGAGGCGCCTGCCCGCGGCGAGCTCGCCGCGGATCCACTGCTCGACCCGGTCGGTGCTGCCGACGGCGTCCAGCCCGTCGAGCGCGCGCGACGGCGCTCCGCCGTGCAGCGGGCCCGTGAGCGCCCCGAGCGCGCCCGTGAGGCACGCCGCGGCATCCGCCCCCGTCGACGCGATGACCCGCGCGGTGAACGTCGATGCGTTGAAACCGTGGTCCATGACGGCGATGAGGTAGGCCGTGAGCGCGCGCTCGGTCTCGGCGTCGGGCACGACGCCGGTGACCTGGTGCAGGTAGTTCGCCACGACCCCGCGGTCGTCCAGCGCCGGGATTGCCGGCTCGGCGCGACCCCGACGCCACAGCGCGCCGACGACGAACGGCGTTGCGGCGGCCAGGTCGATCACGTCGGCCAGGCGCTCGTCCTCGTCGAGATCGTAGAGGGGACGGATGCCGCGCCGCGCGCTGAGCAGCGGCCACGAGGCGGCGAGCCCGGCGAGGACGTCAGGCGTCGCCTCGCTCACCGCGTCGACGACGACGTCGAGGTCGGCCCGCCGCGCGACGGTGGCGTCGGCGATGCGGGCGGCGAACGCCGGCCGGGAGGCCTCCGTCGCCGGTGCGCCCGTGACGAGGAGCTGCCACGCATCCTCGAAGGTCGCCGACGCGGCGAGCTCGATCGCCGAGCGATCACGGTACTGGTAGAAGCCCTCGGCACCGCGGACGTCGCTCACCGCGGTGTCGGCCACGATGACGCCCGCGAGTCCGCGGGGCGCCTCGAGGGGTGTTCGCGTGGTGCTCATCTCGTCTCCTTGTCGGTGTGGAGCGGCGTGTGCCCGACCTCGGCCCGCGTTCCCGCTATAGTCAGTCTGGGAACTTGATCATCACTTCGTCAATCTTGATCGGATCAATATGAGCGACCTGCCCCGACTCAGCGCCGCGGAGGCGGCAGCGCGGCTAGGCGTCAAGCCGGAGTCGCTGTACGCGTACGTGTCGCGCGGTCTGCTCTCGCGCGAACGCGACGCCGCGGGCTCATGGTTCGACCCGCTGGAGGTCGAAGCGTTCGCCCGCCGACGCCGACGTACCCCCTCCACCGCCCCGCGCGCGACGACGACCGCGCCGGGGACGCCGCTGATGGTGCTCGAGACATCGCTCGCGCACATCGACGACGACGAGCTGTTCTACCGCGAACGGGCTGCCGCAGAGCTCGCGCGCACCGAGTCGTTCGAAGCCGTGCTCGCGTGGCTGTGGGGCGCGGACGCCCTGCGCGTGCCGATGCCCGACGACGTCTCGCTGGCGCGGCGGGCGATGGCGGCTCTGCCGGACGGCGCCACCACCCTCGATCGCCTGCTGGTGGGCGTGACCGCGTTCGCCGCCGCCGACCCGCTGCGCCACGATCCGGCCCCCGAGCACCTCGCCAGGATCGGATCCCGGCTCGTGACCGGCCTTCCCGCCGCGCTCGCCGGCGAGGACGCCGGCGGCGCGGTCGCCTCGACGCTCTGGCGGGCGCTCACGCCTTCGGAACACCACGACGGGCCGCATGTGCTCGACGCCGCGCTGGTCCTGGTGATCGACCACGACCTGGCCGTCTCGACGCTGGCCGCCCGGGTCGCCGCGTCGGCACGCGCGTCGGGCTACGCCGTGGTGACCGCGGCGCTCGGTGCGTTCGACGCCCCGCTCCACGGCACCGCGAGCCGGCCCGCCGCCCGCATGCTGCGCGCCGTGCGCGATGGCGAGCCGGCCGGCGCGGCGATCGCGCGGGCCGTCCGCGACGGCGGCCGCGGCATCCCCGGGTTCGGCCAGCCGCTGTATGCCGGTGCAGACATGCGTGCGACGGTGCTCCTCGATCTGCTCCGCGAGACGCCGGGCACGGGCGACGTGCTGGCCGCTGTCGACACCGTCTGCGCCGAGGTGGCCCGCCGCGCGGGCGCGGCGCCGAACCTCGATCTGGCCCTCGGCGCGCTGACCCTCTGGGCCCGGATGCCCGATGACGCCGGCGCCGTCGTCTTCGCGATGGGCCGCATCGGCGGGTGGATCTCGCACGCCCTTGAGGAGTATGACGAGCGGCCGATGCGCCTGCGCCCTCGCGGTCGTTACGTGGGTCCCGCGCCGGAGTGACGGCGGCGCAGCCAGTCCGCGACGAGCGGGGCGAGCTCGCCCGCGATCTCCGCCGGCGGCCGCTTGCGTCCTTTCACCTCGAAGGAGTGGCCGCCGCCCTCGATCCAGGCGATCTCCGCGCGGCGACAGGAGGCGACGGCCTCCTCCAGCTGTTCATGGGGATCGATGAAGGGATCGTTCGTGCCCTCGACGAACAGCTGCGGCTGCGGCACGTCCGGCAGGTGCGCGGTGCGCGCCTTGTCGGGGCTGCCGGGCGGATGCAGCGGATAGCCGAGGTAGACGAGGCCGGCCGGATCGATCGCACCCTCGGCCGCCGCCATCGACGCCATCCGGCCGCCGTACGACTTTCCGATCGCGGCGACCGGCACGCCCGCTGCCCGCTCGACGAGCTCGGCGTGGACGGCCGTCCACGTGAGCACGGCGTGAGCGGCGGGCCCCGGCATCCGTCGTCCTGCCTCGACGTAGGGGAAGTTGAACCGGAGGGTCGCCACACCCTCTCGCGCGAGCGCGTCGGCGAAGCCGGTGAGGAACGGATGCCGATACCCGGCCCCCGCTCCGTGCGCGAGGCCTGCGAACGCCCAGGGACTCGCGGGCGAGACCAGCTCGGCCGACACCTCGACGGCTCCCGCCGGAAGCGCGACCGGGATGAGCAGCTCCGCGGTGGCCGGGTCGGCGGCGTCGGGCGTCATGCCCGCGGGCTGTCCTCGGAGTCGGGACCGCCGGCCGCGGTCCCGGCGTCGCCAGGAGCCGACGAGCCGGCGTCGGCGGCGGCATCCGTCTGCTCCGCCACGCCGGTCTCGGGCTGCGGCGCCACCCGCTCGCCGTAGCGCGGCGGCTCATCCGAGGGCGGGGCGACAGGAGCCTCGGGCGGAGCGGCTGCCTCGGTCACGGGCGGCGCCGCGACGGCGGTCTGCGGCCCGAGCGCCTGGCGCGCACGATGGACGCTGTTGTCGGTGACCGTGATCTCGTAGTGGTCGGCGACGACCTGCATGACCGAGGCGTAGTCGCGGCGGCGCCGCACGAACGAGTACGCGACGATGCTCATCAGCATGCCGATCGCGATGCCGACGAACAGGACGCCGACGAACGCCTGGATCGGCACCGACGGCGAGCCGATGACCAGGATCGCGGAGAAGAGCAGACCCAGCAGCAGACCGTTCACCGCGCCCGAGCGCGCCGCCGCCGCATAGCCGAGCCGGCCGGTGATCCGCTCGATCGACCGCAGCCCCTGCCCCACGATCGCGATGTCGCGCGCGGGGATGTCGGCGGCGATGAGCGACGACACGGCCTTCTGCGCCGCCTCGTACGTCGGGAAGCTCGCGACGGTCTGACCGACCGCCTCGGAGCCCTGCGGGCCGCGCCCTCCCATCATGGTCATCTCCCCATCCTCCCACGGCACGCGGACTACGCTGGGACGTGTGAGCACGCAGAGGGTTTTCGTCGCGCGCCTGTCCGGGTGCTCGGTCTTCGACCCCGCCGGCGACCGTCTCGGCAAGGTCCGCGACGTCGTCGTCATCTACCGCAAAGACGATCCCCCTCGCGTCATCGGCCTGGTCGTCGAGATCCCGGGCCGTCGCCACGTCTTCGTGTCGATCGGCCGGGTGACGTCGATCGCCACGGGCCAGGTCATCACGACCGGCCTCATCAACGTGCGCCGTTTCCAGCAGCGCGGCGGCGAGGTGCGGGTCATGGCAGAGATGCTCGGGCGCAAGGTCTTCTTCGCCGACGGCTCCGGCACCGCGGTGATCGAAGACGTCGCCATCGAGCGCAACCGCCTCGGCGAGTGGGACGTCGGGCAGCTGTTCCTGCGGAAGCCGAAGACCAGCGCATCGCCGTTCGCCAAGGGGCCGACGACGTTCGCCAACTGGGATGCCGTCCGCGAGAGCCAGGCGCCGGGCGAGGCGCAATCGGCGGAGCAGCTTGTCGCCACGTACTCCGAGCTGCGTCCCGCCGACCTCGCGAACACGCTGCTCGACCTGCCCGAGGAGCGCCTTCTCGAGGTGGTCGAGGAGCTTCCCGACGACCGCCTGGCCGACGCTCTCGAGGAGATGCCCGAAGAGGAGCAGGTCCACATCCTCGAGGCCCTCGACGACGAGCGCGCCGCCGACATCCTCGACGCGATGGAGCCCGACGACGCCGCCGACGTGCTCGGCCAGCTGCCCGAGGAGCAGCGCGAAGAGCTCCTCGAGCTCATGGAGCCGGAGGAGGCCGAAGACGTCCGCGCGCTGCTGAAGTACGGCCCCGACACCGCCGGCGGTCTGATGACGAGCGAGCCGATCGTGCTGTCGGCCGACGCGACCATCGCCGAGGCGCTCGCCCTCATCCGCCGGCACGAGCTGCACCCGGCGCTGGCGGCTGCGGTGTTCGTGACCCTCCCGCCGTACGAGACGCCGACCGGGCGGCTCCTCGGCACCGTGCATTTCCAGCGGATGCTGCGCTACCCGCCGCACGAACGACTCGGCGCGATCATCGACGACACGCTCGACCCGATCCCTGCCACGGCCTCCGCGGCCGAGGTGGCGCGCCTGCTCGCCTCGTACAACCTCGTCTCCCTCCCCGTCGTGGACCCCGCCCACCGGCTGGTCGGCGCGGTCAGCGTCGACGACGTGCTCGACTATCTCCTGCCCGAGGACTGGCGATCCCATGACGGCGGCGACGCCGTTCGCTCGGCGTCCGAACCCGTCCCGACCACGACCGCGAGCACGCTGACACTCGGCAAGCCGGCCAGCCCGAGGAGGCGGCGCTGATGGCACGCAACAGCCGCCGGCCCTCCCTCGACGCGCCGCTCGGCCGCGGCGGAATGCTTCAGCGCACTCCTCAGCAGTCCAGCGACCGATTCGGGAAGTTCTCCGAGTCGTTCGCCCGCGCGATGGGAACCTCCGGCTTCCTGATCGGCATGACGATCTTCGTGGTCGTCTGGCTCGCCTGGAACACTTTCGCCCCCCGGGAGTTGCAGTTCGACCCCCGCGAGTACAACTACACGCTGCTGACGCTGATCCTGTCGCTGCAGGCTTCGTACGCCGCACCCCTGATCCTCCTCGCGCAGAACCGGCAGGACGACCGCGACCGCGTGCAGATCGAGCAGGACCGGCAGCGCGCCGAGCGCAACCTCGCCGACACCGAGTACCTCGCCCGCGAGGTGGTCGCGCTGCGGATGGCCGTGAACGACTTCGCCGACCAGGTGGTCACGCGCGACGTGCTGCGCACCGAACTCCGCGCACTCCTCGACAAGCTCGACAGCGCGTCCGAGGTCGAGGACGGCGCCGCGCGATGAGCGGAGCCTCCGCGGACGCCGTCCGCACCGCCGTCGGCGCTGTCCCCGACCCGGAGCTGCGCCGGCCGATCGGCGAGCTCGACATGGTCCGCGACATCACCGTCGACGGCGGCCTCGCCCGGGTCGCGATCGCCCTGACGATCGTCGGCTGCCCCGCCGCAGACCGCATCGCCGCCGACGTGCGCGCAGCTGCGGCATCCGTTCCCGGGATCACGGAGGTCGCGCTCGAGGTGGGGGTCATGACGCCCGCCGAGCGGCAAGCGCTCACCGAGCGGCTGCGCGGCGGTCGGTCGCGCGAGATGCCGTTCGGACCCGGCACCCTGACCCGCGTCATCGCGGTCACGAGCGGCAAGGGCGGGGTCGGCAAGTCGACCGTCACGGCGAACCTCGCGGCCGCGCTGGCCGCACAGGGTCTCGCCGTCGGCCTCATCGACGCCGACGTGCACGGCTTCTCCATCCCGGGCCAGCTGGGTCTCGTCGCCGCGGACGGCACCGTCCCTCAGCCGACGCGCGTCGAGGATCTGATGCTGCCGCCCGTGGCACACGGCGTGAAGGTCATCTCGATCGGCATGTTCCTCCGTCGCGGAGAGGGCGATGCCGCCGTGGGCGCCGTGGCGTGGCGCGGCCCGATGCTGCATCGCACGGTGCAGCAGTTCCTCACCGATGTCTACTTCGGCGACCTCGACGTGCTGCTGCTGGACATGCCGCCCGGAACCGGCGACGTCGCCATCTCGGTCGGTCAGCTGCTCCCGAACGCGGAGGTGCTCGTCGTGACGACGCCGCAGACGGCCGCCGCCGAGGTGGCGGTGCGCAGCGGGCTCGTCGCGCGCCAGACCGGGCAGCGGGTCATCGGCGTGGTCGAGAACATGGCGGCGATGGCGCTTCCCGACGGCACCACGCTCGACCTGTTCGGGTCGGGGGGTGGCGCGGCGGTCGCGGCGGCGCTCTCGTCGCCGGAGGCGGAGGTTCCGCTGCTCGCGTCGGTGCCGCTCAGCCCGACGCTGCGGACGGACGCGGATGCCGGAACCCCGGCCGTCATCGTGCACCCCGACGACCCGGCAGCCCAGGCCATCGCCGGCCTGGCGGCCACGCTTTCCCGCAGTCCGCGGGGGCTCTCGGGCAAGTCGCTGCCGTTCCGCCCGCGCTGAGCGCGCGGCTCAGGTCGCTTCGCTGTCGAAGGGCGTGGGGCCGTCGGCCGGACCCCGGAACGGCGACTTCACCGGTGCCGTCTGCGGTGCCGGAGCCAGCGCCTGCGCCGTACGCGTCGCGTTCAGGTTCGCGACGGGCGCGTCGTCGAGCAGCGCCTCGCGGATGATGCGCCGCGGGTCGTACTGCCGCGGATCGAGCGTGCGCCAGTCGACGTCGTCGAAGTCCTCGCCCATCTCGTCACGGACGCGCGTCCTCGCGGTCGTCACCCACTCGCGGGCCTTCTTGGTGAAGCCGGCGAGCGCCTCCGCGTAGCGCGGCAGTCGCTCGGGTCCGAGGATGAGTGCCGCGACGAGTCCGATCAGCAGAAGCTTCTCGATCGTGAGGCCGAAGATCATGAGATCAGGTTACCGCCGCGCCTGAGCGGCCAGCGCCGCGCGGCCGCGTAGGCTGGCGGTCGGAGGGTCTGGATGGCAGAGCAGAACGCGAACCAGCGGTTCGTCGATGAAGCGACGAGCGAGCCCGAGCACATCGCGCGGGCACGTGCGCATGCCCTCGAGCTCGGCGCGTCGCCGATCAGTCCGGCGCTGGGCGCCCAGTGCGCCGTCCTCGCCGCCGCGTCGCAGGCGCTCAACATCGTCGAGATCGGCACAGGCGCCGGCGTATCGGGCCTGTGGCTGCTGCACGGCTCACCCCGGGCGACCCTCACGACCATCGACAAGGAGCCCGAGCACCTCGGAGCGGCCAGGCAGGCGTTCGCAGAGGCGCGCATCCCACCCGCTCGCGCGCGCTTCATCACCGGGAGGGCGGCCGAGGTGCTGCCCCGCATGAACGAGGCGTCATACGACATCGTCCTGGTGGACGCCGATCCCGAAGGCGTCATCGAGTACGTCGAGCACGGCCTGCGGCTCGTGCGGGCGGGGGGCACGGTGCTCGTGCCTCGCGTGCTCGCCGGCGGCGCCGTCTCCGACCCGGTCCGCCGCGATCCGATCACGACGGCCTACCGCTCGCTCATCCAGGAGACCCAGGCCTCGCCGGCGGTGATCGGCGCGCTGTCCATCACCGGCGAGGGACTCCTGCAGCTCACCACCGTGGCGACGAACTGAACCTCCCCCGCATACGCGAACGGCCGGTCCGATCGGACCGGCCGTTCGCGTAACGTGCGACTACGCGGCGTTGACGACGCCGCCCAGAACGTCGTAGAGCTCCTTGGCCTCAGCGTCGTTCACCGAGACGACGAGGCGACCGCCTCCCTCGAGCGGCACGCGCACGATGATGAGTCGACCCTCCTTCACGGCCTCCATCGGCCCGTCTCCGGTTCTCGGCTTCATGGCTGCCATTGCGGCTCCTTTTCATCGATGGTCTGCGGATCAAGTTTATCGTGAGGGCACGGGCCCCGGGCACGCCTGGGGAAAGCGGCATCCGTCATGCGGCGTCATGGCACCTGGAGGTTGCTGCCGAGCGCGTACATGTTGTGGATCCACCACCACTGCCCGGCGAGACAGGCGACGAGCACGCCCACCCTCCACACGCGCGAGCGGGGAACGGCGAAGGCGCCCCACAGCGGCGACAGCGGGACCAGCAGCCGGAAGATGCTCGACTGCGGGAAGAACACCAACAGGAGGTAGATCAGGTAGCTCGCGCTCCAGAGGCGGATCTCCATTCCGAGGCGCCGCACCTGCGGGAGGAAGAGGAGCGCGGCCGCGACGGCCGCGACGATCACCGCCAGCCCCGCGTATCCCATCCACACCGGGATGTGCCACACGGTCTCGCACCAGAAGCGGACCCCCTCGAGGAACGGTTCGAAAGGCGTGAACGTGGCCTCACCGGGAAGCCAGTTGCGGCGCCAGGCGAGCTCGGTCGCGAGATACGCGTCGGGCACGCCGGTGACCGCGGCCGCGTACAGCTGCCAGGCGAAGCCCGCTGCCGCAGCGAGCAGACCGAGCGCGATGATGTGGGCGATCTCGGTCCCGGGCAGCGGCTCCCGTCGCCGGCGCAGCCAGCGCCACACGCCGTATAGCGCCAGGAACAGCGAGAACGCCAGCACCCCCGGTCTCGTGAAGGCCATCAGCGGGATCAGCGCGTAGAGCCACGCGTATCGCCGTCGCATCACGCACCACAGTGCCGCGAACAGCCACAGGAGGTTCAGCGCCTCGGCGTACCCGACGTGGAAGAGGGCCGCGAGGGGACCGCTCGCGAAGAACGCGACAGCCCAGAGCGCGGCCGAGTCGTCGAGCCGGGTCCGGAGCAGGTGGAAGAGGATGAGGGATGCCCCGTACCCGGCGGCGAGGGAGACCAGGACCGCGCCGCTCGCCCAGGTGCCGAACGGCAGGGCGACCCACTTCGCCAGGTGGGGATAGATCGGCATGAAGGCCCAGGTGTTCTCCGCCACCTGGCCCGCATCATTGCGCGGCAGCTCGGAGGGGTACCCCATCAGTGCGACGTACTGGTACCAGGCGCCGTCCCACGCCACGATGGTGTCGGCGATGTCGGCGTCGGCGCCCATCCTCGAGGTGAACCCGGAAAGCTCCGCGGCGAGGAAGAGGAACGCCGTCGTCACCGCCCGCGCGGCGGCGTAGATCATCAGGACGCGCAGCGCGATGGCACCGCCCGACGCGGGCCGGACCTCCGGCACCGTCGTCAGTCGGCTCGCAGCCACGCGCGCAGGCCCTGCTCGACCGCCTCGATCTGCCGGAGCGGCACCCGCTCCTCGTCGTGGTGGGCGAGGTGAGGATCGCCGGGGCCGTAGTTCACGGCGGGAACGCCGAGCGCGCTGAAGCGCGCCACATCCGTCCAGCCGTACTTCGGGCGAGGCTCGGCGCCGACCGCGGCGAGGAACTCCTGCGCCAGCGGCGCGTCGAGGCCGGGCCGGGCGCCGGCCGCGGCGTCGACCACCTCGACCTCGAAGCCCGCGAGCACCTCACGGACGTGCTCGGCCGCCTCGTCGACGCTGCGGCTCGGGGCGAACCGATAGTTGACCTCGACCTCGCAGAGATCCGGAATGACGTTGCCTGCCACGCCGCCGTTGATGCGGACGGCGTTGAGGCCTTCGCGGTAGACGAGGCCCTCCACCTCCACCTGCTGCGGCTCGTAGGCAGCGAGACGCTCGAGGATCGGCGCCGCCTTGTGGATCGCGTTCTCACCGATCCACGCGCGCGCGCTGTGTGCCCGCACGCCGTGCGTGCGGACGATCGCCCGCAGATTGCCGTTGCACCCGCCCTCGACCTCGCCGTTGGAGGGCTCCCCGAGGATCGCGAAGTCGCCGGCGAACAGGTCGGGACGGGTGCGTGCCAGACGGGTCAGGCCGTTGAGGTCCGCGTCGACCTCCTCGTGGTCGTACCACATCCAGGTGATGTCGACGCGAGGGTCCGAGAGCTCCGCGGCGAGCTTCAGCTGGACGGCGACGCCCGCCTTCATGTCCACCGTTCCGCGCCCCCAGAGGAACGGCTCACCGTCGATCTCGATGTCGCGCGTCGGCACATTGCCGTTGATGGGCACGGTGTCGACATGGCCGGCGATGACCACGCGCTGCGCGCGACCCAGCTGGGTGCGCGCGACGATGGTGTCGCCGTCGCGATAGACGTCGAGGTGGCTCAGCGCCGAGACCGCTTCGAAGATCGCATCCGAGAGGGGCCGCTCCTCGCCGGAGACGCTCGGCATGTCGCAGATCGTGCGAGTGAGGTCGACGGAGGAGCGAGACAGATCGAGCGTCGGCATCCCTCGAGTCTAGCGAGCCCGATTCGGGGCGTTAACGCGGAATGGCCACCCAGGGTGTGGGTGGCCATTCCGTGAATGGGTGTCCGGCGGTGTCCTACTCTCCCACAGGGTCCCCCCTGCAGTACCATCGGCGCTGAGAGGCTTAGCTTCCGGGTTC
>NZ_JADIJC010000012.1 GCF_015278255.1 Microbacterium hibisci | reverse complement strand
CCTCGCCACCGCCCGCCCCGAGCACCCCACCCCGAGAATCCATCCGAAGGACCAGACCACGGGCACGACCCAGCGTCTCGGCCTCCCGATGGATTCTCGCGAAAACCCCACCGGGGTCGACGCATGATCGGGCTCGGCACGTACGCCTTCTTCTGGCAGCACTCCGACCAGGTTCCGCAGCCGCTGTCGCTCGTCGGCGCGTTCGCGGCGACCAGGGAGCTCGGCGTCGACCTGTTCCAGATCTGCGACTACGCGCCGCTCGAGACCATGACGGAGGAGGAGCTGGCGGATGCCGCGGCCGCCGCCCGCGATCTCGGCCTCACCATCGAGCTCGGCACGAAGGGCATCGAGCCCGACCGCCTCGCCCGATTCCTCGAGCTCGCCGGCGTCTTCGACGCCAAGCTCGTCCGGAGCATGCTGTACTCCCCCGACAACCGGCCCACGCTCGCCCTGGCCGAGGACTGGCTGCGAGCCGTCCTGCCGGCGTACGAGGCATCCGGAGTCGACCTCGCGCTCGAGACCTACGAGCAGGTCTCGACTGCCGACCTCGTCGGGCTCGTCGACCGCCTCGGCAGCGAGCGCCTCGGCATCTGCCTCGACCCCGCCAATGTGGTGGCGCGCCTCGAGCTGCCCCGTGACTGCATCGACGCGGCGGCGCCGCACGTCAAGAACGTGCACGTCAAGGATTTCGCCTTCGCCCGCCAGCCCGGCTGGGTCGGCTTCACCTACGGCGGTGCGCCGATGGGCGAAGGTCTGCACGACTACCCCCACCTGCTCGAGACCGTGCGCCCGCGCGAGCGCGGCGTCAACGAGGTCGTCGAGCACTGGCTCTCCTGGCAGGGAGACGCCGAGACCACCATCCGCACGGAGCGGGAATGGACCCGCGCCACCATCGAATATCTGAGGAGCACGACATGAGCACCACCTCGACCGACACGTACAAGATCGCCGTCGTCGGCGCCGGCGGCAAGATGGGCATGCGCGTGTCCAACAACCTCGTCAAGACCGACCACACCGTCTGGTACGTCGAGAACTCGCCGGCCGGCCAGCAGCGCACGCTCGACGCCGGTCGTGAGCTGACGGATGCCGCGACCGCCGTCGCCGACGCCGACATCGTCGTGCTCGCGGTGCCCGACCTGGCCCTGGGCCCGGTCACCGCCGACCTCGTTCCGCAGCTGAAGTCGGGCGCGATCGTGCTGACGCTCGACCCGGCCGCCGCGTACGCGGGTCTGCTCACCACGCGCGAGGACGTCGTCCAGGCCGTGGCGCACCCCTGCCACCCCTCGGTGTTCCTCGAGCGCACCACCAAGGAGGAGTGGGCCGACACGTTCGGCGGCATCGCCGCCCCGCAGGACGCGATCGCAGCCGTCGAGAGCGACGACCCGGTGCACAAGCAGATCGTCGAGGCCACGGTCCGCGCGATCTACGCCCCCGTCATCGATGTGCACTTCGTCACGGTCAAGCAGCTCGCCCAGCTCGAGCCGACCCTCGTCGAGACCGTCGCCTGCATGATCGGCGCACTCCTGAACGAGGCCCTCGACGAGGCGATCAACACGATGGGGGTTCCCGAGGCCGCTGCCCGCAGCATCCTGTATGGCCACACGCAGGTGGCCCTCGCCAACGGCCTGCGCGGCGACAACCCGTTCTCGGACGCGTGCCTCATCGCGATGGACTACGGCCGCGAGTCGATCATCAAGGACGACTGGAAGAAGATCTTCCGCGACGACGAGCTCGACAAGAACCTCGCGCGCATGCTCCACCTCGACCACATCGAGCGCTGAGCCGCGCCCACGGCCGAAGGGACGAGACATGGGACAGCTCGAGGGCAAGACCGCGCTCATCACCGGCGGGGCACTGGGCATCGGCCTGGCGGTCGCCCAGCGCTTCGCCCGCGAGGGCGCGCGGGTGATCCTCGCCGACCGCAACGGCGAGGGGGCGGCGGCAGCGGCCGCCGAGATCGGTGCGAAAGCCCGCGCCGTCACGATGGACATCTCGGACGAAGCCGCGGTCGAAGCGGCGTTCGCCGAGGTCGAGGCGGACGGCTGGGCGCCCGACGTGGTCGTCGCGAACGCCGGCGTGCAGCTGTTCGGGCAGGACGCCCCGGCGGCCGACCTCGACCTGGACGTGTGGCGCCGCACGATCGACATCAACCTCACGGGCGCGTTCCTGACGGTCAAGCACGCTGTGCGCTCGATGCTCACGCGTGGAGGTGGGTCGATCATCCTCACCGGCAGCCCGACGGCGGTCAACGGCGAGGGCAAGGACTTCACCGCCTACAGCGCGTCGAAGGCCGGCATGCACGGCCTCGCCCGCACGGTGGCGGCGGCCTACGCCGATCGTGGGATCCGGGTGAACACCGTGCAGCCCGCCTACACCGAGACGCCGCTGGTGGCCGCGATCAGCGAGGACCCCGAGTCGCGCGCCGCGATCATCAGCCGCATCCCCATCGGCCGCGCCGGCACGCCGGACGACGTCGCGGGCATCATGGTGTACCTCGCCAGCGACGACGGCGCGTTCGCCACGGGTGCGACGTTCCAGGTCGACGGCGGGATGACCTCGCTCTGACCGCCCCGCTCACCTGTCACGATCGGCCGCCGCCCGTGGCCCGTCGTGACAGGTGAGCAGAGCCCCCGATGCGCACGAACAGTGCGCGAGCCACGAACGCCGGCATGCGTGGCACATCATGACCGGCCGGGCGAGGATGGGACGATGACGGACGTCTGGAACGGTGAGCCCGCACGGCAGTGGCGCAGCGGCCCCTGGTCGCTGGAGCTGCGGGACGACGAATTCGCCGATCTCGCGTACGAGGACCGGGTCGTGCTTCGCTCGGTGCGGGCGGTCGTGCGCGACCGCAACTGGGACACCGCGCGCCTTGTCGTCGACCGCGTCGACGCGTCGGGCATCGCGCTGACCCTGCACGTGCACTCCGAGGGGCTCGGCGCAGACCTGCGCGGCGTCGTGCGCGCCGAGGTGCGCGGCCCGGGGCGCCTGCGTGTGCTGACCGACCTCGAATCCGCTGCCGAGTTCTCGACCAACCGCACCGGACTCGTCGTGCTGCACCCGCCGGGACTCGCGGGGTGCGAGCTGCGCGTGCGGCACTCCGACGGCGGCGTCGAGCAGTCGAGGTTCCCCGAGCGCATCAGCCCGCATCAGCCGGCATTCGACATCGCGGGACTCGCCTGGTCGCACGAGGGTCTCGACGTCGACGTGCGCTTCGCGGGCGACGTGTTCGAGATGGAGGACCAGCGGAACTGGACGGATGCCTCGTACAAGACGTACAGCCGGCCGCTCGCGTCGCCCTTCCCCTACACGCTGCGCGCCGGCGAGCGCGTGGTGCAGTCGGTCGACCTCGCCGTCACGGGAACGCCCGCTGCGGTGCCGCACACGGAGGTCACCCGCATCCGTCTCGAGGAGGGTCCTGCGCTGCCCGCGATCGCGGTGTCGGCCTCGACGGCGCCGGGTCCCGCGCCGGCGGCGGACGCCGATCCCGCAGACCGCCCTCCCGCAGCGGTACTGGTCGAGCTCGATCTGGCGACCCGCAACTGGCGGGCGGCCCTCGCACGCGCCGCGACAACCGGCGTGCCGCTCGACGTGCGGTTCGTCCTCGACGAGGCCGACCCGGAGAGGATCCACGCCGGTGCTGCGGCACTGCGCACCCTGCCGGTCGCGCGTGCGACCGCTTTCTGGCCGACCGGCCCCGCGCGGCACGTCTCGGACCTCGAGGCCATCGCCCTCCTGCGTCACGCGCTCTCGGAGGCGGGAGTCGAGACCGACGTGGTGGGCGGCGCGCGCTCCCACTTCACGGAGCTCAACCGCGAGCAGCACCGCCTGCCGAAAGGGCTGGACGGCGTCGTGTTCAGCTGCACCCCGCTCTTCCACAGCCTTTCGACGGCGCAGCTCGTGGAGTCGCTGTCGATGCAGCGTCTCGTCGCGGCGCAGGCGGTGCAGATCGCGCACGGGGCAGCCGTGCACATCGGCCCGATCTCGCTGCGCCCGCACTTCAACAACGTCGCCACGACCGCGCCGCCGATGCCCGAACACGACGACCTGCGCGACGGCTACGGGCCGGCGCTGATCGACGCCGCCGACGCGCGGCAGCAGGCGCCCGAGCTGGCCGCATGGACCGTCGCGAGCGCAGCCGCGCTCGCGGTGCCTGGCGTCGCGACGCTCGCCTACTTCGAGGAGTGGGGCCCGCGCGGCGCGCGTGCGGCCGACGGGTCACCCCGCCCGGCTCTCGCGGCGGTGTCGGCGCTCCGCGGCCTCGCGGGCCGCACCGGCCTGCGCGGCGACTCGGCGGACGGCCTCGTGTGGGCGCTCGGCGCCCGCGACGGCGACGGCGACGGCGACGGCGACGGCGACATCGTGCTCGTGGCCAATCTCGACCGGTCGGCCCGACAGGTCGAGATCGAGCTCCCCGGCGGCACCCGCCGAAGCGCCGACGTGCCCGCCGGCGCCTTCGTGCGCCTCTGACCCGGCGCGCCGGAGTCCCGCTCTCCGCAGCCTCGGCGCCGGGTCCGCCCCGACGAACCCGCTGCTCAGCCCTCGATCCGCGTGATGCGCAGCGCGACGGCCTCTCCCGCGGGCAGTTCCACCGGCGCGGACGCGCGGTCGTACGCCTCGTTGCGCTGCACGTCGTCGAGCGTGAAGCGACGCCCGACCGGGGTGACCGTCATGTTCCAGGTGTCGATGACGTCGACCTCGAACGCATCGCCCGGCTCGGGGCGCTCGCCGGGGAAGCCGATCGGGAGGCGGAACGACCACGTCGCGGGCGCCGCGCTGCCGAGGTACTGCAGGTACGTGCGGCGAGGGATGCCGGCGACATAGGCAGGATCGTCCCACTTGTCGATGGGGTCGAGGCCCGGGCCGTCGACCTCATCGAGGATCCGGCGCAGGAAGCCGAGGCGCTCCGGCGACTCGCCCCGGAGCGGGCCACCCTCGACCATGTGGAGGCTTCCCGACTCCGTCAGGAAGCTCTCGCCGTGCGAGGCGTAGCAGCCGGCGACCGCCGACACCCAGAACTGGTGCACGAGCTGCTCCGCGTCCAGGTGCCCCCACCGGTCGGGGATGTCGCCCTCGTACTTGATCTCGTCGAGCACGACGGGCTTGCCCCACACGTCGCGGTACAGGTTGGCGCGGCCGAACTCCGTCGTGACCGAGCCGTTCTGCACCGACGCGTGCGTGACCCACGGCTGATTGTTGTCATAGAGCTCGATCCAGTTGTGGATCGAGCGCAGGTGGTCGTAGGGGTCGATCTCGGCCAGCAGGGCGCCGGTGCGGTGCCAGCGGTCGTCGGGACGCTCGAGCTGGTCGAACTCGTTGCACAGCGACCACCACACCTGCGGATAGGCGGCCAGGCGCGCGACGAGGTATCGCAGGTAGATCGCGTCCTCCTCCTCGCTGAGCTCGTTCAGCCCGAACTGGCCGCGGTCGTAGGCGTTGTAGATGAGCACGTCGGCCTGGATGCCCCGGTCGCCGAGGAGCTCGACGGCACGGTCGAGCCGCCGGAAGAACTCCGGCACGGGCCGGGTCACGTCCCAGCGTCCCTCGGTCTTCTCGAACGGCCAAAGCGCGGGG
Organism: Microbacterium hibisci; assembly: GCF_015278255.1. Taxonomy (GTDB): domain Bacteria; phylum Actinomycetota; class Actinomycetes; order Actinomycetales; family Microbacteriaceae; genus Microbacterium; species Microbacterium hibisci. Next base: position 80,395 of record NZ_JADIJC010000012.1, on the reverse strand, counting down.
ATGTGCTCGATGTACCCGCCGCCCTGCGGGAACACCATGAAGCGGAACTTGTTGAAGCCGGCCTCGGCGATCGCGTCGATGGTCGACGAGAACAGCGGCTCCTCCTGGTGCAGCCAGTTGTAGGCCGTCGCGCCGACGGGCCGGAACGGCGTGCCGTCGGCGTGGGCGAAGTGGAAGCGGTGCGCCACGCGCACGGGCCCGTGCTCGCCGCCCCGGACGACCTCGAACGTGCCCGTGTGAGCGGCGAGTGCGGCATCGGCGCTCTCGCTCGACCAGGTCCACTCGCCCTCGAGGTCGGGACCGAACCGGACGCGGTACGTCGTGCCGCCGTCCCAGAAGCCGGGAACGATGCGCTCGGCACCGGACTCGTCGTGCCGGGCCCGCAGCGTGAGCGGCGTGCGGTCGGCCGGGATCGCCTCGGTGCCCTCGAACGTCAGCTCGATCGGGCGGTACAGCTCGCGGGGCGGCGCGGGGGCCTCAGGGGACACGGGAGTTCTCCTTCGATGTCGTATCCATGGGGGTCAGGTTCAGCGGGCGGCGCGGCGCGAGCTCTCGCGCACGATCAGCTCGGGCTCGTAGACGCGCTGCGCGACGGTGCCGCGCTCGATGGCCTCGAACAGCAGGTCGACGGCGGTCGCGCCGAAGTCCTCGTGACGCGCACGCACGCTCGTGAGCGGGATGAGGGAGGCCTCGGCGAACTCGTTGTCGTCGTAACCGACGAGCGCCAGGTCGTGCGGCACAGAGACGCCGCCCGCGACGAGCGCCTGCAGCACGCCGAGCGCGAGCACGTCGTTGGCGGCGAAGACGCCGTCGGGACGCTCCCCGGGAGGACGGGCGGCGAGCGCGGCTCCGACGGCCCGACCCGCGGCGATCGAGCGCTCGGCGACTTCCACGACCTCAATGCCGGCGGATCCACCCGCCGCGGCCCGGCGGGCGCCCGCCAGCCGGTCCGCCACCTGCTCCACGGGCAGCGGGCCGCCGACGAAGGCCAGGCGGCGGCATCCGTTCGCCACCAGGTGCTCCGCCGCCTGCCGGCCACCCGAGACGTCGTCGATCGAGACGGACGGCTGGCTCGCCTCGCGCGCGCGGCGCCCGACGAGCACGGAAGGGGTGCCGCGCTCGCGCATGGCCGCGAGGCGGCTCTCGATCGGCTCGAACGACGACACCAGCAGGCCGCGCACCTGCCGCTGCTCGAAGGCTTCGAGGTACGCGTCCTCGCGCTCGCGGTCGCCGTGGGAGTGCGCGAAGAACACCGTCATGCCGAGCCGTTCGGCGCGGTACTCGACCTCCTGCGCGATCTCGCTGAAGTGGGGGTTGCTCACGTCGGGCGACAGGTAGCCGATGAGGCTGCTGACCCCCAGACGCAGCTGGCGTCCGGCGCTGCTGGGCACGAACCCCAGTCGGTCGATCGCCTCGCCGATGCGACGCGCGCGCTCGGCCGAGACGCGGTCGGGATGATTGAGGTAGGCCGACACCGTGCCGACGGCGACGCCCGCCAGGGCGGCCACCTGGCGGATCCCCGGGCGCCCCGGCGCAGTGCCCTGTCGTGTCATCTCAGGCCTGTCGTGCCATATCTGCGCCGGTCGCGTCACGTCGGCGCCAGTCGTGCTCGGCGGCGAACCCGAGCCGCTCGCGGATCTTGCGGGTCGACATGAGCGACTCGAACTCTCCGAGGTCGTCGGCGACGGGCGTGCCGGGGAACCAGCGCCCCGCCACCCGGCGTGAGGGTTCGGCGTTGCCCGACCCGGGAGCGGCGACGTTGTACAACTCGAATCCCGGAGCGGCCGCATCGAGGGCGAGCGCGACGGCCAGCGCGCCGTCGCGGGCGTCGACCCACGAGCCGACGAGGTCGCGGCGGTAGCCGGGTTCACCCGCCCGCTCGAACGTCGAGTACTCGTCGGGGGCGACGACGTTCGTGAAGCGGAGCGCGGTGATGGATGTCTCGGGGTGCCACCGCACGAGTTGAGCGGCGATCGCCTCTTCGGCCACCTTGCCCAGGCCGTAGGTGTTGTTCGCGGCGGTGTACGCCTCGTCGACGGGCAGCGCGGGCGGCGCCTCGTCGAAGGGGAACCCCATCGCGGTGATGCTCGATGCCAGCACGATGGTCCTGATGCCCGCGCGGTGCGCAGCGAAGAGAGCGTTGAACGAGACGGTGACGTTGTTGTGGAACGTGGCGGCGTCGGGCACGAGCCCGTTGACCGGGATCGCGGCGAGGTGGACGAGGGCGTCCAGGCCGTCGTGGCGGGCGGTGATGGAGAGGAACGCGTCGAGCGTCTGCCCGAAGTCGGTGAGGTCGACGCGCGTGAAGCCGGAACCGGCGGTGCCCGCGATGTCGAAGCCCATGACGTCGTGGCCGTCGGCGAGCAGCCGCTCGACGCTGGCGCGGCCGAGCTTTCCGCCGCTGCCGGTGACGCCGATCCGCATGCCGTACCTCCTCGTGCCGCACTCTTCGCCCTCGTGGCTGCGAAACTTGAAACGTTTCGAGTTCGATGCGACACTCACTGTACACGTCGAAACTGAAACGTTTCGTTTTCTCAGAGAGGACGCCGATGTCCGTCATCGTCGAGGCACCCCGCATCGAACACCACCGTGAGCCGCTCGGGATCGGAGAGCGGATGCCGCGCCTCTCGTGGCGCGTCACCTCGGCGCCGACGGGCTGGCGTCAGCACGCGTACTCCGTGGAGGTCGCCCGCGACGGCGGCGTCACGACGTACATCGTCGACTCCCCCGACCAGGTGCTCGTGGCGTGGCCCGGCGAGCCGCTGCGCTCCCGTGACGTCGTTGCGGTACGGATCGCGGTCCGGGGGAACGACGGCGCGTGGTCCGAGGCATCCGCCCCCACCGTCCTCGAAGCGGGACTGCTCGAGCCCTCGGACTGGAAAGCACGGCCGGTCGGCGCGATCCGCAACGAGAACCCGCACTCCGACGAGCGCCGGCCCTCGCTCGTGCGCCGCGGCTTCGAGGTGCGCGACGGGCTCGTCCGCGCCCGCCTCTACGCCACCGCACACGGCGTCTACGAGGCCGAGCTCAACGGGCAGCGCGTCGGCGACGACACCCTCTCCCCCGGCTGGACCGTGTACGGCACCCGCCTGCGCTACTACACGTACGACGTGACCGACCTCGTGCGTCCGGGCGCCAACGCGCTCGGCGCCTGGCTCGGCGACGGCTGGTACCGCGGCCGCCTCGGCTGGCGCGGCGGCTTCCGCAACCTGTACGGCGACGACCAGTCCTTCCTCGGCCAGCTCGAGCTCACCTATGCCGACGGCACGCGCGACGTCGTCGCGACCGGCTGGTCGTGGCGCTCGGCGCCGAGCCCCATCATCGCGAGCGGCCTCTACGACGGCGAGGACTACGACGCCCGCGAGGAGCAGCCCGGCTGGTCGACCGCCGACTTCGACGACTCGGGCTGGGAGGGCGTGCAGGAGCGGCACCGCGACCCCGCCACCCTCGTCGCGCCGACCGCGCCGCCCGTGCGCGCGACCCAGGAGCTGCTCCCGGTCGAGGTGCTCACGGGGCCGAGCGGCTCGCGCATCCTCGACTTCGGCCAGAACCTGGTGGGCCGCGTGCGCATCCGGGTGTCGGGCGACGCCGGCACGACCGTGAGCCTGCGCACCGCGGAGGTGATGCAGGACGGCGAGCTCTATACGCGACCGCTGCGCGGTGCGCGGTCGACCGATAACTACACCCTCGCCGGTCGCGAGGTGGAGGAGTGGGAGCCGCGTTTCACCTTCCACGGCTTCCGCTACGTCGAGGTGACCGGCTGGCCCGGCGACCTCGACGCCGATGCGGCCGCGGGTGCGCTGGTCGCGCTGGTCTACCACACGGATCTCGAGCGGAACGGCTGGTTCGAGTCGTCGGATCCGGCGCTGAACCGCCTGCACGAGAACGTCGTGTGGGGCATGCGCGGCAACTTCGTCGACATCCCCACCGACTGCCCGCAGCGCGACGAGCGCATCGGCTGGACCGGCGACATCCAGATCTTCGGGCCCACCGCCTCGACCCTCTTCGACGTCTCGGGGATGCTCTCGGGCTGGCTGCGCGACGTCGCGATCGAGCAGCTCCCCGACGGCACGGTGCCCTGGTACGTGCCGGTGATCCCGGCCGACAAGATGTGGACGCCGATGCGCCCGGGTGCCGCGTGGGGAGACGTGGCGACCCTGCTCCCCTGGACGCTGTACGAGCGCTTCGGCGACATCGGCGTGCTGCAGGCGCAGTTCGACAGCGCCCGGCGGTGGGTCGACCTGATCGAGCGGCTCTCCGGGCCGTCGCGACTGTGGGACACGGGCTTCCAGCTGGGCGACTGGCTCGACCCGGCGGCCCCGCCGGACGACCCTGCCGACGCCCTCACCGACCGTTACCTCGTCGCGACGGCGTACTTCGCGAAGTCCGCCCGCACGGTGGCGCGGATGGCCGAGGCGCTGGGCCTCGACGATGAGAAGGCGCACTACGACGCCCTCGCCGACGAGGTGGTGACCGCGTTCGGCGCGGCGTACGTGAACGACGACGGCACCATGACCAGCGACGCGCAGACGGCGTATGCGCTGGGCCTGCAGTTCGACCTCATCACGGATCCGGTCAGGCGGGATGCCGCTGCCGCACGCCTGGCGCACCTCGTGCGCGACGCGGGCAACCGCATCGCGACGGGCTTCGTGGGCACGCCGCTGGTCTCCGACGCGCTGAGCGCGGGCGGCCACGTGTCGACGGCGTACGACCTCATCCTCGAGCGCGAGTGCCCCTCGTGGCTGTACCAGGTCGAGCAGGGAGCCACGACGGTCTGGGAGCGCTGGGACTCGCTGCTGCCCGACGGCACCGTGAACCCCGGGCAGATGACCTCGTTCAACCACTACGCCCTCGGAGCCGTGGCCGATTGGATGCACAGGGTCATCGCCGGCCTCGCGCCCGACGCCCCGGGCTACCGGCGCATCCGCTTCGCCCCGCGCCCCGGCGGCGGACTCACCTCGGCGTCGGCGCGCCAGCTCACCGCCTACGGCGAGGCGGCGATCGCGTGGCGCGTCGAGGACGGACGGCTGCACGTCCAAGCGACCGTCCCGGTCGGTGCCGAGGCTGTCCTCGACCTCGAAGGCCTCGACGAGGAGACGCTCGCCCCCGGCACGCACGCACGAGCGGTCGACCTCCCGGCCGCCGTCTCCGCCCTGCGCTGAGGCTCGGCCGCGCCCCCGGGGGGCGCGGCCGGGATCCGTCCCGGAGGTCTCGCGGATTGCGGAGTGGTCTGTCATGATTTCTCCCACCGCACAATTGGAAGCTGTCGTGAAAGCGTCATCAGGGGTTTCTCCGGAGGTCGCGCAAATTCCGCCCTACGCGCGAACTCTCGCCGGGGTGCTCGGCGGTCTGGTGGGGCTCCTGGCGCTCAGCGTGATCGCCGGCGTGCTGGTCGTGGCCCCGCTCGCACCGGTCCTGACGGTCTCGGGCCACGCCGCGCGCAGGGCCGTGTCGCTGTTCGACGGGATGCCCAGTTACCTCGAGATCGACCGCCTGATGCTGCCGACGACCATCTACGCACGCGACCCGGCGACCGGCGCGGACGTCGAGCTGACCTCGTTCTACGACCAGAACCGGGTGCCTGTCGAGTTCGAGCAGGTGGCGCTGGTCATGTACGACGCGATCCTTGCCTCGGAAGACCCGCGCTACTACCAGCACGGCGGCATCGACATCCTCGGCACGACGCGCGCGCTCATCAAGAACGCGCAGGGCGGCGCGACGCAGGGCGGGTCGTCGATCAGCCAGCAGTACGTCAAGAACGTGCTGATCCAGAAGTGCGAGAAGAGCGCAGAGACGGTCTACGAGACGGACGAAGCCGGTGAACAGATCCCCGGGCCGGACGGTCAGCCCATCATCAAGATGACGCGCGACGACGTGCTCCTGAAGTGCTGGACGGACGCGACCACGGCCGAGGGCAACGAGGGCTACACCCGCAAGCTGCAGGAGATGCGCTACGCGGTCGCGCTCGAGCAGAAGTACTCCAAGAACGACATCCTGCTCGGCTACCTCAACATCGCAAACTTCGGCGGCACGACCTACGGGATCGAGGCGGCGGCCCGGTATTACTTCAGCACCACGGCGGCGGCCCTCACCCTCGGCCAGGCCGCGACGCTGGCGGGGATCGTGCAGAATCCCAACACGTTCCGCATCGACCGCCCGCAGGGCTCGATCTTCGGCGACGACGGACAGCGGTACAACAAGGCGGCCGACGGCACCGTCGACGATGTCACCCCGGGAACCCTCGAGGGGCTCGACACCCTTCTCGCCGAGGGCGCGATCACGCCGGAGCAGCACCTCGCGGCCGGCGACGCCTACAGCGCGACCAAGGGGCGACAGCTCTACGTGCTCGACCGCATGCGCGAAGACGGCCGCATCACCGCCGACCAGTACGTCGCGGCGGCGATCGAGCCGATCGTCCCCGCGCTGCAACTGCCGCCGACCCGGTGCGCGGCCACGGCGGCGCCCTTCTTCTGCCAGTACGTCGTCAACACCGTGAGTCTGGACCCGGACTACGCGCAGGCGTTCGGCGAGACGCCGGACGAGAGGCGCAAGTCGCTGACGCGCGAGGGCCTCAAGATCTACACCACGCTGGACTGGCGGCTGCAGAATGCCTCGCAGGACGCCATGCGGCGCTACGCCCCCGAGGTCGCACCGGGCATGAACTTCGGATCCGCCTCCGTCAGCATCGACGCCACGACGGGCCGGATTCTCGCGGTCAGCCAGAACAACCGGTTCACGGAGGACCGCGATCTCTCCGCCGCAGATCCGGCGTACACCTCGCTGGTCTACGCGGGCGACTGGGCGCACGGCGTATCGGACGGCTTCGCGACCGGATCGACGTTCAAGCTCTTCACGCTGATCGACTGGCTGGAGAAGGGACACACGCTCACCGAGAGCGTCAACGGCGGTCTCCGCCCCATCCCCCGCATCGCGGACCGCTGCGAGGGCACTTGGGTCAACCGCGAGAACCACGTCGTCCGCAACTTCGGCGGCGCCCGCGGCTACACGGGAACCCCGCTGCAGTTCACGGCCCAGTCGCTCAACAGCGGCTTCCTGGCCATGGCCGAGAAGCTCGATCTCTGCGACATCGAAGAGGTCGCGGCGCGGATGGGAGTCACGCGCGGCACGGGCACGCCGATCGACATCGAGGGCGGCGCGGGCATCATCGGCACCAACAACATCGCGCCGGTCGCCATGGCCGCCGCGTTCGCCACGGTGGCGAACAACGGCGTCTACTGCGTGCCGCGCGCGATCGAGCGAGTGGTGAACGCGGACGGAAAAGAGCTCACCGTTCCCGGCGACCGGTGCTCGCAGGTGCTCAGCCCCGAGGTGGCCGCCGCCACCGCCTTCGCACTGCAAGGCGTCATGGTGCCGGGCGGCACGGGATCGGGCGGCAACCCGAACGACGGCACCCCGATGCTCGGCAAGACGGGGACGCATCAGCAGATCCACACCTGGCTGGTCGAGTCGAGCACGCGGGTGACGACCGCCGTGTGGGCAGGCAACGCCGTCGGCGAGGGCGACGTGTTCCGCACCTTCCACAACGGTCGCGCGCTCTCGACGATCCGCCTGCCCATGGCCCGCGACATCCAGGCCACGGCCAACCAGCTCTATCCGGGCGGCGCGTTCCCCGCCCCTCCGCCCCAGCTGCTGCGGCGCAGCCCCGCGCCCGCCCCTCGCGACCCGGCACCCGAGCCCGAACCGGCACCGCCGCCCGCGCCCGCCGCACCCGCGCCCGGGTGAGGCTCCCGGGCGATGGAGCCCGCCGTGCTGTCGCCCGGCCGCGGACTCAGCAGCCGACGATCCCGGCCACCGGGCGACGGCTCTGATCGCCGGGCCACCCCACCGCGGTCTCAGCCCCCGGTCGACTCCCGCACCACGAGCTCCGGCCGGAACCGGACCGTGCGCTCGTGCTCGCCCTCGGGCTGCTCGAGGTCCTTGAGGAGCAGGTCGACGGCGGTGTAGCCGATGAGATGCGCCGGCTGGCGGATCGAGCTCAACGGCACCACCGTCGCAGAGGCGAAGTCGATGTCGTCGTAGCCGATCAGCGCGATGTCGCGCGGCACCTTGAGGTCGGCCATCAGGGTGAAGGCCTGCAACGCGCCCACGGCGAGGAGGTCGTTGGCCGCGAACACGGCGTCGGGACGCTCGGCTACCGGTCGCCCGCGAAGGAGCTCGCCGGCCTCGCGCCCCTGCAGCACCGACAGCGCCGACATCTCGACGACCTCGAGGCTGGCCCCGACGACCTCGTCGACCGCGCGTCGCGCGCCCTCGAGGCGATCGGCGACCTGCCGGATCGTGTGGGGCCCGCCGATGAACGCGATGCGCCGGCGGCCCGTGGCCAGCAGGTGCGACACGGCGAGGTAGCCGCCTTCGACGTCGTCGACCGAGACCGACCCGAACGACCGCTCGGCGTCTTCGTGGTCGACCAGCACCACCGGCACGCCGCCGCCGTGCAGCCTCTCGAGCCGGGTGAGATCCCCGCCGACGGGGGTGACGAGCACGCCGTTGACCCGCTGCTCGCGGAACAGCTCCAGGTACGCGTCCTCCCGGTCGGGGCGCTCGTCACTGTTGCCCAGCAGCACGCTCATGCCGGCCTCGGCCGCGCGATCCTCGGCACCGCGCGCGACCTCGGCGAAGAAGGGGTTGCCGGCGTCGAGGACGATCAGCGCGATGCTCCGGCTGCGCCCGGCGCGAAGCTGCCGGGCCGCGTCGTTGCGCACGAACCCGAGCTCCTCGATCGCCTGCGTGACCCGCTCGACGGTGGCCGGCGACACCTTCTCCGGCCTGTTCAGCACGTTCGAGACGGTGCCCACCGAGACGGATGCCGCGGCCGCGACATCCCGCACGCTCACCACCATGACACCCCCAGTGCCTCTCTCTGCCTTTCGCGAGTGTAGGGCACCGGGGAAGCGTTGCCCCGCTTCCCCGGTGCGGGATCAGGCATCCGCGGGCGCCTCCTCGCGCCGTGCGGACAGCTCGGCCAGACGTTCGGCGATCTGCCGCTTCGTGTCGGGACCGGCGTGCATGGACAGCGCCTCTTCGAGCTCGCGCCCGGCGGACCACTTCGTGTCGGCGCGGAAGGCGTGCGCCTTGGCGGGGTCGACCGCCTCAAGAACGCTGCCGATGGCCTCGTACGCCTCCAAGTCGTCGATGACCGCAGCGAGGGTCGAGTCCATGCCGATGCGGGACGCCGCGACCACGGGTGCGGCATCCGTCACCTCCCATCCGTGGGTTCCCGAGCCGACCTCCAGCTCGCGGCCGTCCGGCAGCACGACCACGGCCGTGGTGTTCGGCGGCACGACGGCTTCGACGCGGAGGACGCCATCCGGTCGCGTCCACCCGGCGCGGGCCGTGCCGTAGGGCGTCAGGTGCTCGGCCCAGGCGTGATCGAACTCCGCGAGCGGATGGGGCTGGATGCGGATCCGCTCGTACCCGGGCGCATCCGGAGCGAGCCCCGCCACCACGCGGTGGAGCCAGTCGCCGATCGCGCCGAGGGCGTAGTGGTTGAACGAGGTCATCTCGCCCGGGTTGATCGAGCCGTCGGGCAGCATCGAGTCCCAGCGCTCCCAGATCGTCGTCGCGCCCATGGTGACCGGGTACAGCCACGACGGATTCTCGGTCTGCACGAGCAGGCGCCGCGCGATCTCGAGGTGGCCGGTGCGGGTGAGGGCGTCCTGGATGATGGGCGTTCCCACGAACCCCGTGCCGATGCGATAGCCCGACAGACGTGTGAGCTCGGCGAGCCGCGTGCCCAGCGCCTCCTGCTGCTCGGCGGGGGCGATGTCGAAGACGATCGCCATCGCGTACGCGGTCTGCGCGTCCGACATCATGCGCCCGGCCGGAGTGACGTACTCGGCGAGGAACGCGGCCCGCACCTCTTCGGCGATCGCGGCGTACTGCCGCGCCTCGTCGTCCTTGCCGAGGAGGGCGGCGGCCCGGGCCACGGCATCCGTCGACCGGAAGAGGTACGCGCTCGCGACGACGTCGGCGTCGGTCTTGGCGTTGGCGGGCAGGTGCGGCGGCGCATCGGGGTCGAGCCAGTCACCGAACTGGAACATGCCCTCCCAGAGTCGCCGCGGACCGGCGAGCTCGATGAGCGCGTCGGCCCATCCCTTCATGCTGTCGTACTGCCGCTCGACCGTGGCGGTGTCGGCGTAGCGCTCGTGCAGCACCCACGGCACGATGGTCGCGGCGTCACCCCACGCGGCCGCCGGGCGGGCGGCGCCGAGCGCGTTGGGAACCACGAACGGCACGACGCCGTCGACCTGCTCGAGCGCGAGGTCGCGCAGCCACGAGTCGAGGAATCCGCGCACGTCGTAGAGGAACGCCGCGGTCGGCGCGAAGACCTGGATGTCACCCGTCCATCCCAGGCGCTCGTCGCGCTGCGGGCAGTCGGTCGGCAGATACAGGAAGTTGCCGCGCAGGCCCCACACGATGTTCTCGTGCAGCTGGTTGACGAGGGGGTGGGATGCCTCGAACCAGCCGGTGCGCTCCATGTCGCTGTGGATCACGACCGCCGTGACAGCCGAGGGGTCGAACTCGCCGGGCCAGCCGTCGATCTCGGCGTAGCGGAAGCCGTGGAACGTGAACTCGGGCTCCCACTCCTCCACACCGTGCCCCGACAGCGTGTAGTGGTCGGTCGCGGCGGCCGCGCGGAGGGGGCGTGTGCCGAGCTCGCCGAGCTCGAGCACCTCGGCGTGGCGCAGCGTCAACTTGGTTCCCGCCGGCCCCGAGACGCGCAGCCGCAGCCTGCCCACGAGGTTCTGGCCGAAGTCGAGCACGGTGCGGCCGCCGGGGGTCGTGATGACTTCGCGGACGGCGAGCTCCTCGACGCGCCGCACGAACGGCGACACGCGTGCTTCCGGCGGGTGGACCTCCTCGAGCTCGGCCGCAGGCTCCCAGCCGTCGGCGCTGTAGCCGGCCTGCGCGAATCCGCGGCCGGCCGCGTCGACGAGCGCGCGGCGGGCGTCGTAGTCCTCGCCGGCGTAGAGCCCGCTGGCCGTGATGGGTCCGGTCGACGCCTGCCACGAGGCATCCGTCCTGATCCACTCGCTCGAACCGTCCGCGTACTCGATGAGTAGCTGTCCTGCGAAGCGAGGCTGCTCCGCGTAGAGCGGACGCGCGTTGTCGCGGAACCCGTAGCGCTCGGTCGCCCACGCGCCCGCGAGGCGCACGCCGATCGCGTTCCGGCCCGGGGTGAGAAGCGCGGTGACGTCGGTGGTCTCGTGGATCGTGCGCTGCGCATACGGCGTCCACCCGGGCTTCATCACCTGGTCGTCGACGTCGACGCCGTCGATCGCCACCTGGTAGACGCCGAGCGCCGTCGCGTAGAGGGTGGCGCGCGCCACCGGGCCGGTGACGTCGAACTCGGTGCGCAGGTACGCCGGCTGGGCGGTCCCGGCCGGCGACGCCAGGCCGATCGCCGCGGCCTGCCATTCGCGCTCGCCGAGGAAGCCGGCGACGACGCGGCGCGGTTCGCTCCACTCCCCCGTGACGCCGTCGGTGCCGGTCACGCGGACGCGCAGCGTCGCCTCTTCGCGCGGCGCCAGCGCGGCGAACGGCCACGCGATCCGGGTCGAGGGGGCACCGTCGATGCGGTACGTCGACGTCTCTCCGCTGCGCACAACCTCCACCTCGGCGGCGGCCTGGCGCCAGTCCGGGGTGTCGGTCTCGGTGCGCCACCCGAACTCGGGCGACGGCGAGGCGACGACGTCGCTGCGGTACGGCGCGTCGATGACGATGTGAGGGACGGGGCTGCTCATGCCTGATCCTTTCGGCGATCGGCATCCTCGCCGGATCGCTCGACCATCGTGAAACGATTCATGGCTCCCTGTCAACCAGCGTGTAGAGCGTTACACGATCGTGACGCGACGTTGTGGAATCGACTGTTGACCTGCAACGCGGAAGAGTCGTACCTTACGAGGGTTGAATGGTTTCAATGCCCGACGCGGCGAACACCATCGGCAGAAGCACCAGGGAATCCGGCAGCGTGGGCGGATCATCCGCTCGGCTTTACAAGGAGGTAAAGATGAAGAGCTCCCCGACCAGGAGAGTGCTCGTCGCAGGCGCAGGCGTACTCGCTCTCGCCCTGCCGCTGGCTGCGTGCAGCGGCGACGGCGGCGGGTCCGCCGACGGCACGACCGAGATCTCGTTCCTGACGCAGAACACCGGCACGAACGTCGAGGTCGCCGAGGCGCTGATCGAGGCGTTCGAGGCGGAGCACGACGACATCACGGTGCGACTGGAGACCCAGCCGGCGGGCACCGAAGGCGACAACCTCATCAAGACCAAGCTCGCCACCGGCGAGATGGAAGACGTGTTCTACTACAACTCCGGCTCGCTGTTCCAGGCCATGAACCCCGACCAGAACCTCGTGCCGCTCGACGACGAGCCGTGGGTCGGCGACCTGATCGACACGATGACGGCCGTCGTCTCCACCGACAACGGCATCTACGGCGCTCCCTTCGGTGCCACCCAGGCGGGCGCTGTCGTGTACAACAAGCAGGTCTACGCAGACCTGGGCCTCGAGGTCCCGACGACGTGGGACGAGTTCGCCGCCAACAACGAGGCGATCAAGGCGGCCGGGATCACACCGGTGATCCAGACCTACGGCGACACGTGGACCAGCCAGCTGTTCGTTCTGGGTGACTTCGGCAACGTCCTCGCGCAGGACCCGGACTGGGCCGAGGCCTACACCGAGGGCGACCGCAAGTACGTCGACGAACCGGCGCTGGCCGGGTTCGAGAACCAGCAGGCCGGCTTCGACGCGGGCTGGTGGAACGAGGACTTCGCCTCCGCCCTGTACGACGACGGCGCACGGATGGTCGCGACGGGCGAGGGCGCGCACTACCCGATCCTGACGGGCATCGTCTCGACCTTCCAGCAGAACTACCCCGACGAGCTCGAGAACATCGGCGTCTTCCCCCTGCCCGCACAGAATGCGGAGGACACCAAGCTCACGGTCTGGCTGCCGAACGCCGTCTACATCCCGAAGACGACCGAGGGCGACAAGCTCGAGGCCGCGAAGACGTTCATCGAGTTCCTCAACTCCCCAGGTGGCTGTGAGATCCAGACCACGGTCATGACGCCGAGCGGCCCGTTCGCCACCAGCGCCTGCACGCTGCCCGACGACGTGCCCGGCCTGCTGAAGGACATGCAGCCGTATTTCGACGAGGGCAACACCAACCCGGCGCTCGAGTTCCTCTCCCCCATCAAGGGGCCGAACCTCGAGAACATCACGGTGGAGGTGGGCTCCGGCATCCGCGGCGCCGAGGAAGGCGCCGCCCTGTACGACGAGGACGTCGTCAAGCAGGCCCAGCAGCTCGGGCTAGAGGGCTGGTGAGCCCCGCAGCCTGATCCGGCTCGAAACTGATGGGGGCCGCGTCGTCCACGGCGCGGCCCCCGACTCACATCAACGGAGATGAACATGACGAGCACCGCGGCACGCCCGCTCGAGAAGACCGCCTCACCGCCGACCAGCAAGCGCCGGCCCATCAAGAGCATGTACCCGACGTGGTTCTACATCCCGTCCGCGGTGCTCTACATCGTGCTGTTCGCGATCCCGACGTTCGCGTCGTTCTACTTCTCGCTGACCCGGTGGACGCTGTTCGACTCCACCTTCATCGGTCTCGACAACTTCGTGACGTTCTTCACCGAACCCATGATGTTCCAGAGCCTCATCAACACCTTCATCTACGCCTTCCTCACCTCGGGTGCGAAGGTGGTGCTCGGGCTCGCGCTCGGCGTCCTCCTCACCGGGACGATCCTCGGCCGCGGGTACCTGCGTTCCACGATCTTCTTCCCCGTGCTCGTCTCGACCATCGGCGTCGGCGTCACATTCAAGGTGCTGATGGATCCGTTCGACGGACTCATCAACAAGTCCCTGGCGGCGTTCGGCATCGACGGGCCTGACTGGCTGACCGACCCGTCGCTGGCGCTCTACTCGATCGCACTCGTCGACATCTGGAAGGGCGTCGGCATCGCCACCCTCATCTACATCGCGGGCATCGTCGCGATCCCGTCGGAGTACTACGAGGCGGCCAAGGTCGACGGCGCCGGGGCGTGGAAGAACTTCTGGCACATCACTCTGCCCCTCGTCCGCCCGGCCACCGCCACCGTCGTCCTGCTGTCGCTCATCGGCGGACTGCGCTCCTTCGAGCTCATCTGGGCGATGACCCGAGGTGGCCCGGGATTCTCCAGCGACGTGCTCGCCTCGGTCGTGTACAAGCAGTACCAGGCCGGGTTCTACGGCCTGTCCACCGCCGGCAACGTCGTCCTCTTCCTCGTCGTCGCCGCGATCATCATCCCCGTCCAGTACATCCTCACTCGCCGGCAGGTGGAATCATGACCCTCACCCGCGCCATCACCACCGCCGACGCCGGCCGGCGCGCACCCCGCCAGGACCGCCGGCCGATGACGGTCAAGCGGTTCCTCCGCAAGTACCTGCTCGGCATCATCGCCATCCTCGCGTCGATCGTCGTGTTCATCGTGCCGTTCGTGTTCATCTTCCTCACGGCCGCGAAGAACTCGCAGGAGTCGTCGCTCCTCGAGTTCTCGCTCCCCCAGCAGGGGTGGTACCTGTGGGAGAACCTGATCACGGTGCTCGAGACGCGGGACTTCATCCTCGTCCGCGCCTTCATCAACAGCACGATCCTGACGGTGGCGAGCGTCGCCATCATGGTGATCCTGGCGGCGATGGTCGGCTACGTGCTGCAGCGGCGCAAGTCGCGGTGGAACCACCTCATCAACTTCTTCGTGCTGGCGGGCCTCATCGTCCCGCCCGCGGTCGTGCCGACGATCTGGGTGATGCAGGGCCTGGGACTGTTCAAGACGATGCCCGGCATGATCCTCATCGAGGTCACCTTCGGCCTGTCGTTCTGCATCCTGCTGTTCCGGGCGTTCGTGGCCACGATCCCGCGTGAATTGGACGAGGCGGCGACGATCGACGGAGCAGGTCCCATCCGGCTGTTCTTCCAGGTCGTGCTTCCGCTGCTCAAGCCCGTGGTGATCACCGTGATCGTCGTACAGGCGGTCAACGTGTTCAACGACTTCACGAACCCGCTGTACTTCCTGCCGGGCGATGCCAATGCCACCGTGCAGCTGACGCTCTACAACTTCTCGAGTCAGAACCTGAGCCAGTGGAACCTGCTGTTCATGGACATCCTGCTCATCACGATCCCGCCATTGATCATGTACATCTTCTTCAACCGGCAGATCGTCGCGGGCATGACCAGCGGAGCGGTCAAGGGGTGATGCCGGGTGCGTTCACCAGAACTCCGCGGGGACGGTCCCCCGGAGCCAGGCGAGTTCGTTGTCGCGGATGAACGTCGACAGCGTCTCGTCGGGGGTGAGCTCGCCCGCCAGCCACTCGTCGAGGATGCGCAGCAGGTCGCGGCCGGAGCCGGTGTCGGGGTCGTCCACGACCCGGCTCCAGGCCTCGACGAATCCTTCCGGCGTCGCCACCGTCCGCACCAGCTTCGAGATGTACTTGGGCCCCGGCAGCATCACGCGGTTCGCGGCCAGCGCCGCCCGCGCCGCCGCCAGGGCGAGGTGCAGTCCGGCGTGCCGGCGGAGGAACTCGTCGCCGCGCTCGTCCGCCTGCCGCAGGAAGTAGCCGCCGTACAGGCGAGCCTGCGCCACGTGCGATCTCACCCGCTCGTCCCACACGCCGTCGGAGAGCTCAGCGATGCGGGCGACCGTCTCGTCGAGGCCCTCGAGCACGCTCCAGGCGACGCGGGCGCCGAGGAACGATGCCCGCGTGGGGTCGTCGGCCCTGTCGACGGCAGCGGCGAGGTACGCAGGGCTGGCGAGCTTGATGTCGATGTAGGAGCCCGGGTAGTCCTCGTCGCGGCGCTCGATCCAGGCGAACCGGCCGGCCGCCGTCTCGGCGGCGAACCGCGCGTCGTCGACGACGAGGTAGACGTCGACGTCGGAGTCGTCGCGCTCCCGCCCCTGCGCGACCGAGCCGACCAGGACGACGGCAAGCGCGCCCGGCTGGTCCCGCACCGAATCCACATAGGCGGCAAGCGCCCGCTCCTGCTGCTCCATCCGTGCTCCCTCGCGTCGAATCGGCTTCCACGCTATCGACACCCCGGAGCGCAGCGCGTACGATTCGATGGGAAGCGCTTTCCGATTTGCATAAAACGACTCGAAGCTCTAGCGTTGAAACGATTCACGATTGCGGTAGCCGCGCCCTCCGCATCCCCCGAGCACAAAGGACCATCCGCCACATGACGAGCACCACCGCGACGACGCGGGTCTGCTTCCAGCTGCTGATCCGACCCGAGCTGCTCGACGAGTACGTCGCCCGGCACACCCCGGTGTGGCCCGAGATGCTGGCCGAGATCGAGGCCGCGGGTCGCCGCAACTACTCGCTGTTCCTCGGCGAGGGCGGACGCCTCATCGGCTACTACGAGACCGACGACGACGAGGCCGCCCAGGCGTACCTCGCCGGTTCGGAGGTGGCCGCCCGCTGGGAGGCCGAGATGGGCCGCTTCTTCGTCGGACTCGACGGGCGGCCCGACCAGGCCGCGACCCCCCTCGCCGAGATCTTCAATCTTCACGACCAGCTCACCGCCGCACGGGGCGCGGCCGAGCCCACCTCCCCGACAGACCCCGCCCACGAAGAAGGCAACGCATCATGACGACGCTGTCACCAGACATCCTCACCGCTCTCGAAGGCCAGGGCATCGAACTGCCCTCGTGGGCGTTCGGCAACTCGGGCACGCGCTTCCGCGTGTTCACGACGCCCGGCACACCTCGCGACCCCTTCGAGAAGATCGCCGACGCCGCGCAGGTCAACGCGTACACGAAGCTCGCGCCGAGCGTCGCGCTGCACATCCCGTGGGACAAGGTCGACGACTACGCGGGTCTTCGCCGCCACGCCGAAGACCTCGGTGTGAGCCTCGGCACGATCAACTCGAACACCTTCCAGGACGAGGACTACAAGTTCGGGGCGCTCACGCACCACGACGACCGCATCCGCCAGAAGGCGATCGACCACCACTTCGAGTGCATCGACATCATGGGTGCGACCGGCTCGCGCGACCTGAAGATCTGGCTCGCCGAGGGCTCGAACTACCCGGGCCAGGCCGACATCCGTGCCCGCCAGGACCGCCTGCAGGACTCGCTGCAGAAGATCTACGACCGCCTGAGCGACGAACAGCGCCTCGTGCTCGAGTACAAGTTCTTCGAGCCGGCGTTCTACCACACCGATGTTCCGGACTGGGGCACGTCCTACGCCCAGGTCGTGAGCCTCGGCGACAAGGCGATGGTGTGCCTCGACACCGGTCACCACGCTCCGGGCACGAACATCGAGTTCATCGTGATGCAGCTGCTGCGCCTCGGAAAGCTCGGCTCGTTCGACTTCAACTCGCGCTTCTACGCCGACGACGACCTCATCGTGGGCGCGGCCGACCCGTTCCAGCTGTTCCGCATCATCTTCGAGGTGGTGCGCGGCGGTGGCCTCAACAACCCCGATGTGGCGTTCATGCTCGACCAGTGCCACAACGTCGAGGACAAGATCCCCGGCCAGATCCGCTCGGTGCTCAACGTCCAGGAGATGACGGCGCGCGCCCTGCTCGTCGACCGCGACGCCCTCGCGGCGGCTCAGCAGGCGAACGACGTGCTCGGTGCGAACGCGGTTTTCATGGACGCGTTCTACACCGACGTGCGCCCGGCGCTGGCCGAGTGGCGCGAGTCGCGCGGACTCGCTGCCGACCCGATGGCCGCGTACGCGGCATCCGGCTACCAGCAGCAGATCGCCGCAGACCGCGTCGGCGGCACGCAGGCCGGCTGGGGCGCGTAGGCACCCGCCACCAAGCCCACCGGGGGCGTGGGATGCCGATCCCCGCGCCCCCGGTGCACCACTTCGATCCCGGCACCGCTGCCGGCCCGATCCCCCGAGGACCCAGATGAGCGAGCCCTACTCCGCCGCAGACGGACTCGTCCGCGTCTACCCGGCGCGCGAGCCGAACGGCACCGGACTGGTGTGGGCCCACGGCGGCGGCTTCGCCGGTGGCGACCTCGACATGCCCGAGGCCGACTGGGTCGCGCGCGAGCTGGCGTGGCGCGGAACGACCGTGGTCTCGGTCGACTACCGGCTCGTCGGTGACGGATGCCGCTACCCGGCGCCCTCCGACGACATCCTGTCGGCGTGGGCCTGGGCCCAGGACAGCGCCGCGCGGCTGCGCGTCGACCGCGGCCGCCTCGCGATCGGCGGCGCGAGTGCGGGGGCGAATCTCGTCACCGGCGCCACGCTGCGCCTGATCGAGGCCGGCGCCGCCACGGTGCCGGCGCTCGTGCTGCTGGCGTACCCCACCCTGCTCGCGGTGCAGCCCGCCCCGGATGCCGCCCTGCGCGCCGCGCTCGACGCGACGCCCGCCTTCGACCGCTTCGGTCCCGACGTGGTACGCGCGATGTACGAGAACTTCCTCGGCGGCCCGGTCGACGTGGCACCGCTGCCCGCGGTTCCGGGACTCGCCACCGCCGGCGACCTCGCCGAGTTCCCGCCGACGCTCATCGTCAACGGCGACGTCGACGAGCTCCGCGTCTCGGGCGAGCTCTTCGCCCGCACGCTGCGCGCGGCCGGACGCGACGTCGAGGCCGTGGTCGAGACCGGCACCGACCACGGACACCTGAACCGCCCGCATGCCGGGCCCGCGGCATCCGTCACCATCGACCGATTCGCGAGCCGCCTCGCCGCCCTCCGCACCCCCGACCTTGCTTCTGTGACCCTCGACGAAGGAACCGCATCATGACCAACCCGGCCGTCACCGACCTGATCACGCGGTCGAACCGCCTCGGCGCCGACCCGAAGAACACGAACTACGCCGGCGGCAACACGTCGGCCAAGGGCACCGAGACCGACCCGGTCACCGGCGAGCCCGTCGAGCTGCTGTGGGTGAAGGGCTCGGGCGGCGACCTCGGCACGCTGAAGGAGCAGGGCCTCGCGGTGCTGCGCCTGGACCGCATGCGCGCGCTCGTGAACGTCTACCCCGGCGTCGAGCGCGAGGACGAGATGGTCGCCGCGTTCGACTACTGCCTGCACGGCAAGGGCGGCGCCGCGCCGTCGATCGACACCGCGATGCACGGCCTCGTCGACGCCGCGCACGTCGACCACCTGCACCCCGACTCGGGCATCGCCATCGCGACCGCCGCCGACGGCGAGGAGCTCACGGCGAAGATCTTCGGCGACAAGGTCGTCTGGGTGCCGTGGCGCCGACCCGGCTTCCAGCTGGGCCTCGACATCGCGGCGATCAAGGAGAAGAACCCGCAGGCGATCGGCACGATCCTCGGCGGCCACGGCATCACTGCGTGGGGCGACACCTCCGACGAGGCCGAGCAGAACTCGCTCTTGATCATCGAGACCGCCGCGGCCTACATCTCCGAGAACGGCAAGGCCGACCCGTTCGGCGGCGAGCGCGCCGGCTTCGAGGCGCTGCCCGAGGCCGAGCGTCGCGCGAAGGCGGCCGCCCTGGCGCCGACCATCCGCGGCCTCGCCTCGACCGACAAGCCGCAGGTGGGCCACTTCACCGACGCCGACGTCGTGCTCGAGTTCCTGGCCTCCGAGAAGGCGCCGGCCCTCGCCGCGCTCGGCACGAGCTGCCCCGACCACTTCCTGCGCACCAAGGTCAAGCCGCTGATCCTCGACCTGCCGGCGTCGGCGTCCGTCGAAGAGAGCATCGCGCGCCTGCACGAGCTGCACGAGGCGTACCGTGCCGACTACCAGGCGTACTACGACGCGCACGCGACCGCCGAGTCCCCCGCGATCCGCGGCGCCGACCCGCTCATCGTGCTCATCCCCGGCGTCGGCATGTTCTCGTACGGCGCGAACAAGCAGACCGCGCGCGTAGCCGGCGAGTTCTACGTCAACGCGATCAACGTGATGCGCGGCGCCGAGGCGCTGTCGACGTACACGCCGATCTCCGACGCCGAGAAGTTCCGCATCGAGTACTGGGCGCTCGAAGAGGCCAAGCTCCAGCGCATGCCCAAGCCCAAGACCCACCAGGGCCGCATCGCACTGGTCACGGGCGCGGCATCCGGCATCGGCAAGGCCATCGCCGTCCGTCTGGCGGCCGAGGGCGCGTGCGTGGTCGTCGCCGACCTCGACCTCGAGAAGGCGCAGGCCGCGGCGGCCGAGCTCGGCAACACGGATGTCGCGATCGGCGTGGCGGCGAACGTCGCCGACGCCGATGCGATCCAGGCCGCCTTCGACGCCGCGGTGCTGGCGTTCGGCGGCGTCGACCTCGTCGTCAACAACGCCGGCCTGTCGCTGTCGAAGCCGCTGCTCGAGACCACCGAGAAGGACTGGGACCTGCAGCACGACGTGATGGCGAAGGGCTCGTTCCTGGTGTCGAAGGCCGCCGCGAAGATCCTCATCGAGCAGAAGCTCGGCGGCGACGTGATCTACATCTCGTCGAAGAACTCCGTCTTCGCCGGCCCGAACAACATCGCGTACTCGGCGACCAAGGCCGACCAGGCCCACCAGGTGCGCCTGCTCGCGGTCGAGCTCGGCGAGCACGGCGTGCGCGTCAACGGCATCAACCCCGACGGCGTCGTGCGCGGCTCGGGCATCTTCGCCTCCGGCTGGGGCGCCAACCGCGCCGCGACCTACGGCGTCAAGGAAGAGGACCTCGGTCAGTTCTACGCCAACCGCACGATCCTCAAGCGCGAGGTCGTGCCCGAGAACGTCGCCGACGCGGTGTTCGTGCTGACCGGCCCCGAGCTCTCGCGCACCACGGGCCTGCACATCCCCGTCGACTCCGGCGTCGCGGCCGCCTTCCTGCGATGACGGCCTCCACATCCACACCTCGTCGAGAAACCGCGATCTCGTCGAGACAGCACGTTGTGGGCGCCGACGGCGTGGTCGCTCGACGAGAAACCGCGATCTCGACGACCGACCGGCGTCGCACGACCGGGGTCGCACGATGACCTCCGGCGGCGTCGTCGCGGCGGTCGACCTCGGCGCGACCAGCGGGCGCGTCATGCTCGGCTACGTGGACGACGGGATGCTGCGCCTCGAGCAGGTCGCGCGCTTCCCGAACGGCCCGGTGCCCGGGCCGGACGGCGGGCTGCACTGGGACTTCACCGCGCTGTACCGGCACATCGTGGAGGGCCTCACCGAGGCGCTGCGCCGCGAGCCCGGCATCGCGAGCATCGGGATCGACTCGTGGGCGGTCGACTACGGTCTCGTCCACGGCGGCGAGCTGCTCGACGAGCCCTTCCACTACCGCGACGAGCGCACCGCGCGCGGCGTCGAGGCCGTGCACGGCGAGGCGCCGTTCGAGGAGCTCTACCGCCGCAACGGCCTGCAGTTCCTGCCGTTCAACACGCTGTACCAGTACGCCGTCGAGGAGCGCCTGAGCGACGCCGAGGTGTCGCTCCTCGTCCCCGATCTGGTCGCGTTCCTCCTCACCGGCGCCCGGTTCGCCGAGCGCACGAACGCCTCGACGACCGGGCTCGTCGACGTCCGCACGGGCGAGTGGGACCTCGAGCTCGCCGCGCGGCTCGGCATCCCGGCATCCGTCCTCCCCCCGCTCGTCGACCCGGGAGCCGTGCTCGGCTCGCTGCACGGCGAGGCGCGCGAGCGCATCGGCGCCCCGCTCGAGGTGATCGCGGTCGGCTCGCACGACACGGCCTCGGCCGTCGTCGCCGTGCCGCTCAGCACTCCCGACGCGGCGTACATCTCGTGCGGCACGTGGGGCCTCGTCGGCGTCGAGCTCGACGGCCCCGTGGTCAGCGACGCTGCCCGCGAGGCGAACTTCACGAACGAGGGCGGCGTCGACGGGCGCGTGCGCTTCCTCCACAACGTGACGGGCCTGTGGCTGCTGAGCGAGGCCGTGCGCACGTGGGAGGCGGAGGACGGCGCGGCGATCGATCTGCCCGGATTGCTGGATGCCGCAGCCGCCGTAACCGGAGACATCCCGCTGTTCGACGCCAACGACCCGCGCCTGTCGGCGCCGGGCGACATGCCCGCCCGCATCGCGGCGGTGCTGAGCGAGACGGGCGCGCGGGTACCCGCGACGCGCGAGGCCTTCGCGCGGACCATCGTGGAGAGCATCGCGCAGGCGTTCGCCGGCGCGGTCGCGACCGCCGGACGTCTCACCGACCGCGACATCGACGTGATCCACATCGTCGGCGGCGGCGCGCTCAACCGGCTGCTCTGCCAGGCGACCGCCGACCGCTCGGGTCTTCCGGTGCTGGCCGGCCCCGTCGAGGCGACGGCGCTCGGCAACGTGCTGGTGCAGGCGCGCGCCCACGGCTGGTTCGGCCCCGAAGCGACCCTGGAGGACCTCCGGCGCGTGGTCGCGGCATCCGTGTCTCCCGAACGCTACGAGCCGCGCGCCGAGTGAACACCTGCGCTACGAGTGCACGGCATCGCTTCGCGGCGACGCCGTGCACTCGGTGCGACGCCGCATGTTCGGGGCCGGACGGCCCCACGATGAAGGAGTGACGACATGACCGGGTACTCGGCGGCGTTCGACTGGGCGCGCCGGCACGTCGAGGCGGGGCGCCTGCCCACCGCGGTGCTCGGCGTCGCGACGGCCGACGGCGTCGCCGCGCTCGACGCGTTCGGCGCGACCGACGGCCGACCGGCGCGCGTCGAAGACCCGTACTGGCTGTTCTCGATCACCAAGGTGCTGACCGGACTCACCGCGGCGCGCGCCATCGAGCGCGGGCACCTCACCACCGAGACGCCGCTCGCCGACGCGGTCCCCGGCTTCGGCCGCGACCGTGACGACGTCGTGCGCCTTCGCCACCTCGTGAGCCACACCGCCGGCATCCCCGAGCCGAGCCTGGACCCGGCCGGCGGGCTGCGCGCCGCACTGCTCGCGCCGGGCCGCGACTTCGCCGCGGGCACGGTGTCGCGCTACTCGACCGTCGCCTTCGACGGCATCGCCGAGCTCGTGCGTGCCAAGAGCGGACGGGAGTGGGACGCCGACATCGCCGCGTGGGCGGCGACCATCGGCGCCGGCGGATTCACGCTCGACCCCGACGCCGATCCGCACACGGTCGTCGATGCGGAGCGACTGGGTCTCGACATGCGCGGGTTCGCGAGCCACCGCAATCCCGGCGCGGGGATGATCGGCACCGCGCACGACCTGCTCGCAATGGGCTCGGCGCTCCTCCGCATCACGGGCGGCGAGCGCGGCGGAGTCGTGCAGCCCGAGACCCTGGCGATGATGCGGCGCCCGCTCACCGTCGGGCTCCCCCGCCTCGAGCCCTACCCCGCCGAGCGCGGCAACGACTGGGGCTTCACCTGGAACCTCCGCACGCACGCGCCGGGCCTCGTCGACCGCGACGTCTTCGGCCACGGCGGCTGGGCGGGCACAGAGTTCTGGGTGCACCCGTCCGCCGGCGTGGCGTTCGTACTGCTCACGAACCAGGCCGAGCGGCCCGGCGTCGACCTCGACGAGCTCGACAACGCGGTGGTCGCAGCGGTCTGAACCGCCGACCGGAGCGCCGCGTCACCGCACCGACCGCTTGCTGCGTCACCGCGGGGCTCGCGTGCTGCGTCACCGCGCGGGCCGCCTGCCGCGTCACGGAGCGGGTGGCACTGAGCGTCACCGCGGGGGTCGCGTCGAGGTCCTCACGCGAAGCTCGGGCGTGAAGACCTCGCGCACGGGGTCGGTACGCCCAGCGACACGCTCCAGGAGGAGCTCGATCGCACGGACGCCCATCTCGCCGCCCGGCTGATGCACCGTGGTGAGGCCCAGTGCAGGGTGCGCGGCGATCGGGACGTCGTCGTAACCGACGATCGACAGGGCGCCGTCGGTCTCGGCCACGGCGCGGAGAGCGCCGATGGCGAGTTCGTCATGAGCGGCGAAGACCGCGGTGACGTCCACGCCGTCGCTCAGCGCCGTCGCGACGGCGTGGTACGCGGCGTCCTGCCCCTCGTCCGTCCGCAGGACGACCTCGTCGAGCCCGGCAGCGGCCATGATGCGGCGGTACTCCCGCAAGCGCGCGCCGTGGGGCGACGTGTCGGTGTCGTCCGACTCGCGCAGGGTCAGGTGGGCGATCCTCGTGTGGCCGAGGCCGAAGAGGTGCTCCATGGCGGCAGCCGTGCCGTGCACGTCGTCGCCCGCGACGGTGTCGTAGTCGTCGGACGTGTCGTACCGGCCGAACATGACCACGGGCGTGAAGGCCGCGATGCGCTCGAGCGCCTTCTGGTCGACGCGCGGCGAGACAGCGATCACCCCGTCGACCTGCCGGTCGACGAGCGCCTCGATCGCACGCAGGCCCTCTCGGGATCCTGCCTCCGCCGGTGCGATCACCACTTGGTACGGGGTGCCGGCGAGGGCCTTCATCGCTCCGGCCAGCATGCGCGTGAAGAACTGATTCCCGAAGTCCGGGATCTCGATGCCGATCGTGTAGGTGCGGCCCCGCATCGCGCGCGCCGCGACGCGGGGGCGGTACTGCAGCTCGGTCATCGCGGCGGTCACCCGCTCGCGCATCGCATCGCTGACGCCGTAGGCGTTGCGGAGCACCTTCGACACGGCCGCGCGGGAGACGCCGGCGGCAGCCGCGACGTCTTCGATCGTCGCGCTGCGACCTGGACTGAGTGTCATGAGACGAGGGTAGTGCGCACGACGCGCGGTGCCGGACGGGAGGTGGGGAACCCCCACCCCCCGCCCGGCATCGGGCCTCAGCGGATCGAGAAGCTCGCCGCGGCGTCGGCGTCGATCGAGCCGCCGACGGTCACCGTGTAGGCGCCGGACGCGGTGGCCCATGCCGAAGCGTCGGCGTCCCAGTACTCGAGGAGGTGCATGTCGGCCAGGTCCTCCGGCGACAGCTTCACCTCGACGTTGCGGTGCTCACCGGGCTCGAGCGTCACGCGCTCCCACCCGATCAGGCGCTTCGACGGCTCGCCCGCGGCATCCGGCAGCTGCAGGTAGACCTGCGCCACCTCGGTGCCCGCCACGTCACCCGTGTTGGTGAGCTTGAACCGCACGCGGATCTCCTTGTCGCCCGTCGTCGACCGCGGGGTGACGTTGACCTTGTCGTACGAGAACTCGGTGTAGCTCAGGCCGTGACCGAACTCGAACAGCGGCTCGATCCCCTCTGACTCGTACCACCGGTAGCCGACCTTCAGGCCCTCGGCGTAGTCGACCTGGAGGATGCCCTCCTCGTCGGCGATGCCGGGGTACTGAGCCTCGGATCCGGCCGTCGGAGTGTCGTCGACGGACACCGGGAATGTCATCGGGAGCTTGCCCGACGGGTTCACGTCGCCGAACACGAGCGCTGCGAGCGCCGGCCCGAACTGCTCGCCCGAGTGCCACGCGTGGAAGACGGCGTCGACGTCGTCGATCCACGGCATCTCGACCGCGGAGCCGGCGTTGAGCACGGCGACGGTGGAGGGGGCGGATGCCGCGACCGCTTCGATCAGCTGGTCGCCGTTGCCGTCCAGCCGCAGGTCGGCGAGGTCCTGGGTCTCACCCATCGTGTAGTGACCGAAGACGATCGCGACGTCGGCGGCCGCTGCCGCTGCGGCAGCCGCCGCGGGGTCGGCGCCGTTGTCGTACACGACCTCGCCGCCCGCCTGCGTCACGCGCTCGGTCAGAGCGGTGAGCGGGTCGACCAGTGCGTCGCAGTTGAGGGCGATGCCACCGGGAGGGCCGAACGGGAAGTCCCACGCGCAGCCGGTCTTGGCGCTCACGCCGCCGGTCGGGACGGTCGACGCGGTCTGCCCGATCACCGCGACGGTGAGGCCGTCGCCGGCGAGAGGCAGCACGCCGTCGTTCTTCAGGAGCACCGTGCTCTGCTCGGCGATCTCACGCGCCAGCGCCTTGTGCTCCGGCGTCGAGACGTTCGCGACGGCGGTCGTCGGCACCGGGTGGTCGAACAGCCCTCCCGCGATGTAGGAGTGCACCACGCGATAGGCGGCCTCGTCGATCCGCTCCTGCGTGATGTCTCCGGCGGCCAGCGCGGCGTCCAGACGCGCGGGGGTGAACCACACCGGACGGTTCAGCTCCTGGTCCAGGCCCGCGTTGAGCGACGGGGCGGTCGAGTGCACCGAGCCGAAGTCGCTCATGACGTAGCCTTCGAACGGGTAGTCCTCGCGCAGGCTCGTGGTGAGGATGTCGTTCTCGCACGCGTAGACGCCGTTGACCTGGTTGTACGAGCACATGAGGCTGCCCGGGTCGCTCTTGCGGACGGCGATCTCGTAGGGGAGGT
Organism: Microbacterium hibisci; assembly: GCF_015278255.1. Classification (GTDB taxonomy): domain Bacteria; phylum Actinomycetota; class Actinomycetes; order Actinomycetales; family Microbacteriaceae; genus Microbacterium; species Microbacterium hibisci. The sequence continues at coordinate 54,217 of NZ_JADIJC010000012.1, read as the reverse complement.
CGTAGATCTGCTTGAACGTGCGCTCGTCCATGTTCGACGAGCTCTCTTCGCGCGCGATCTCCTGCTCGTTCGCGACGTAGTGCTTGAGGTTCGCGATGACCGGCTTGTCGGGGTTGCCGTCCTCGAGGCCGCGGACGTTCGCCGCCGCCATGAGGCCGGAGAGCACCGGGTCCTCGCCGAAGTACTCCGAGCCGCGGCCCGAGAGCGGTGTGCGCCCTGAGGCGATTCCCGGTCCGAGGACGACGGCGCTGCGCTTGTCGAAGGACTCGCTGCCGTGCGCCGTCGCCTTCTGCTCGCCGAGCTCGAGGTTCCATGTCGCGGCGACCGCGATCGGGCCGGGCCAGGCGGTCGTCCCCGCGGAGAGGTAGACGCCGTCGGGCCCGTTGGCATAGACGACGGCCGGCGTGCAGGCCACCTGGGCCGGATAGACCACGGGCGCCTCGCCCGGGAACCCGGGGTTCCACTGGGTGCGGGTCGGGTCGTTGGCCGGCTGCTCGACGAGCCATCGGTACTTCTGGTGCTGGCTGCTGGCATCCAGCAGCGCCTCGGCGCGCTCGGCCGCCGACTTCGTGGTGTCCATCCACGGCACGGTCGAGCAGTCAACCGCGGACGCGGCCGGTGCGCCGACCGCGACGACACCTCCCGTCGCCAGCAGCGTCGCGCCGAGCAGCAGCGCGGTCGTGCGTCGAGAGCGCCGGCCAGGCGCCGCGACGGCTCGTTCAGACAACGTCATCGTCAGATCCCTCTTCCTTGCGGGCGGTCTTGTAGACCGATCTACGTCGTGTAGACCGGTCTACCGTCTCAGGCTGCCGACGACGTGTCAAGTGTCGATTGAGGGACCGCTCCCACGCGCGCGCGATGACCTCCGCGATGCCGGGTCAGCGGGTCAGGAAGCGGATGCCGGCGGCACGAAGCCCGCCGTGGAGCCCCCGGTGACGAGCTCGGGCTCGACGACGACGCGCTGGTGCACGTGGGTGCGCTCGCGCCCCATCTCGTCGATGAGGAGCCGCATCGCAGCCCTGCCGAGGTCCGACCCGCCCATCGAGACGGTGGTCAGGCTGACCCCCCGCCGGGGCGCGGCGGAGTTGTCGTCGCACCCCATGACCGCCATATCCCGCGGCACCTCGATCCCGTGCTCGCGGATCCGTCCGATGAACCCTGCGGCGAGGGTATCGGTGACGGCGACGACGCCGTCGGGGCGCGTACCCGGGCCCCGCCCGCCGATGCGATCGGCCAGCAGCTCGCCCGACTCCACGGTGAGGTCGGGCATGGCCACCTCCTCGACGCGCACCCGGCCGGGCGCCTCGCGGACGGCGCGGCGGAAGCCCTCCAGCCGGAGACGCACCGGCTGCATCGCGAGCGCTCCGTGCACGAACATCAGCCGCTCGCAGCCCAGGTCGATCATGTGGCGGCCGGCGAGATAGCCCACCTGTTCGTTGTCCACGATGACGCTGCAGGTGTCGTCGGCCTCGGGGTCGTAGTTCACCAGCACCACCGGTCGCCCGCGAGCCCGCAGACGACGCGTCTGCTCCGACGAGTCCTGCATCGGCGCCAGGAGCAGCCCTGCGACACGCGCTTCATCGAAGAAGTCGACGTTGGCCTTCTGGAGCGCGAAATCGTCCTGGCTGGCGGCGAGCAGCAGCTTGAGCCCGGCGGCAGTCGCCACGTCCTGCGCGCCGAGGGCGACGTCGACGAACATCGAGTTGCCGAGGTCGATGACGACGAGGCCGATGCTGCGCGAACCCCCCGCGGCGAGCGAGCTCGCGTTCGCGTCCCGCACGAATCCGAGCGCCTCGATCGATGCGCGCACGCGTGCGATCGTCTTCTCGCTCACCTTGTCGGGGTGGTTGAGCACGTGTGAGACGGTGCCGACCGACACGCCGGCATGTCGCGCGACATCACGGAGCTTGGGGGTACCGTCCACAGCCGGCACGGCATCCTCCCCTCGTCGCTCCGTCGCAGGTGCGCTCATCCCTTGATGGCTCCCGAGGTCATGCCCGCCACGATCTGCCTGTTGAAGAAGATATACATGATGAGCGGCGGGATGGTGATGAGCAGCACATCCATGAACAGCAGGTTCCACTGGTTCAGGCCCTGCGACTGGTAGTTGTACAGCGTCAGCTGGACCGTGGCGTTCTCCTCACCGGGCAGGAAGTAGAGCGCGTAGGTGAAGTCGTTGAAGACCGTGACCGCCTGCACGACGATGACCGTGACGATGACCGAGCGCAGCAGCGGGAAGATCACCTGGAAGAACAGCCGGATCGGGCCGGCGCCGTCGATGAGCGCCGCCTCGTCGAGCTCGCGCGGGATGGACGCGACGAAGGCGCGGAACAGCAGCACGCAGAACGACAGGCCGAACGCGACGTGGATGAGGATGAGTCCCCACAGCGAGCGGTACAGCCCCGTGCCCTGCAGCACCCAGATCGTCGGCACCACGGCCGGCGGGATGATGAGACCGGCGAGGACGAGGAAGTTGATCAGGCCGTTCCAGCGCGACCGGCGGCGCTGCAGCACGTAGCCGACCATCGCGGCGAGCACGACCATGATGGCCACTGCCGCGACCGTCAGCACCGTGCTGTTGACGAACGCGCGCACCAGGATGTGGTCGTTGGTCTCGAGGACGGCGACGAGGTTGTCCCAGAAGGCCCATTCCGCGGGCCAGCTGAACTCGAGGAGCGACGCCTCCTGCTGCGTCTTGCCGGCCGTCACGAAGATGAAGGCGAACGGCACCAGGAAGACGAAGACGCTGGCGATGATCGCCACGACGCCGACGACGACGCCCCGGCGCTTCTGCTGAACGGTGCTCACGACTCGGTGCTCTTTCGGTTCAGGAAGTAGAAGATCGGGATGATGATCGCGGCGACGACCAGGAAGAGCACGACGTTGCCGGCCGTGGAGAGACCGAAGAAGCCCGCCTGGTACTGCTTGTAGATCACCGAGGCGATCACGTCGCTGGAGAAGCCGGGACCGCCCCGCGTCATCGCCCAGATCAGGTCGAACGAGCGCAGGCCGCCGATGAGCGACAGGATGACCACCGTCACGGTCGCGGGCCGCGCCAGCGGAAGGGTGATGTTCCAGAAGTTCTGCCACGCGGTCGCGCCGTCGACCTTGGCCGCCTCGAAGTACTCCTGAGGGATGGCGACGATGCCGGCGATGTAGATGAGCGTCGCGAGGCCCACGCCCTTCCAGACGTCGACGAAGGCGACCGAGAGCAGCGCGAGGCTGGGGTCGGTGAGCCAGCCGGGACCCTGGATGCCGAACACGGCGAGCGCCTGATTGACCATGCCGTCGAACGGGTCGAGGAGCACCTTGAACGTGACGCCGATGCCGATCGTCGAGACCAGCACCGGGAAGAAGACGACGGAGCGGAGGTATCCCCGGCCGATGATCTGCGACGTGAGGAGGATCGCGAGGAGGAGGCCGAGGACGACCTTGAGCCCCGACGTCACCACCGCGTAGATGAAGGTGTTCGTGAAGCCCTGTACCAGCGAGGGCTCGCGGAAGAACTGCACGAAGTTGTCGAGCCCGATGAACTCGACGTCGAACAGCGTCCACCGCGTCAGGGAGAAGTAGAACGACGCCACCGTCGGCACGATGAACAGGACCAGGAACAGGACTCCTGCGGGCACGTGGAACCACAGGGGGTACGCGCCGTTCAGCACGCGCTGGCGCCGTCTGCGCGCAGCAGCGGTGCCCGAGGGCGTGGCGGCGGCCGGTGCCGGCGACGGTGCGGTCGCCGTGGGCGTGGTGGTCATGGTGTCTCCTCCTCGTGGCGGTGGGGCCGATCGCCGCGGCGATCGGCCCCACCGGCGCGAACTGCTACCAGTCGAGCCCGAGCTGCTGGGCCTGCTTCTCGACGTCCTGGTCGTAGAGAGCGGCACCGTCGACGGCCGGACGGATTCCCGAGCCCACCTCGACGGTGAGCTGCTCGAGCGCCGGTCCCTTGATGGGCGACAGGAACTCCAGGGCCAGGCCGGTGTCGCCCGAGTCGAAGTAGGGCTGCATGTCGGCGACCAGCGTCGCGGCGTCGGCCGGCAGCTCGCAGCCGTCGACCACGAACGGACCGCCGAGCGTGATGGCCTCGGCCTGGACCGCGCACGCCTCGGGCGTGGCGAGCCACTCGAGGAACTCCTTCGACGCCTCGAGCTGCGCGCCCTCGGTCGTCTTCGGGATGTAGACGCCGTTGGGCATCCAGACCGTGAGGCCGTTGGCCTCGGCATCATCGCTGGGGATCGGGAACACGCCCACGGACGCGTCGGCGTCGGGGTAGTTGGCACCGAGCGCCTGCGCCACGTTGCCGGTGAGCATCGGGTAGTGCGCGCCCTCGCCCTGGGCGATCATGCGCACGCCGTCGTCGTAGGTCGACGAGGCGAAGTCCTCGTTGAGGTAGCCCGCCTCGTAGATCTCCTGCAGGTGCTCGAAGCCCGCGAGCGCCGGCTCCTCGGCGTAGCTGCGGTTGCCCGCCGTGTACTCCTCGGCCCAGTCGGCGTCGGCGGCGCTGACGTTGTAGAAGTCGCCCAGCACGAACAGCTGCGAGGTCCACGTGTCGGCGAACGTCTGCACGACCGGCACCTTGCCCGCGTCCTTGATCGCCTCGTTGTTGGCCATGAACTCGTCCCACGTGGTGGGGACCTCGAGGCCGAGCTCGGCGTAGATGTCCTTGTTGTAGATCATCGCGCCCGCCGCGGAGGCGCCGATCGGGAAGCCGTACAGCCCGTTGTCGGTGGAGACGACGGTCTTGTAGTTGTCGTCGAGCGAGTCCACCCACTCCTCGTCGTCGAGCGGCACGAGGGTCTGGTCGGGGTTGAGCGCCTGGAAGAGCGAGCCCGGGTTGTACCAGAACATGTCGTTCATGTCGCCCGTCGACAGACGGGTCTTGATCAGGTTGTCGCCCTCGCTGCCCGACGGGTGGGTCTCGACATCGATCGTGACGTCCGGGTTCACCTCGGCGTACGCCTCGACGAGCCCCTCCCACAGGGCGACCGACGACGGGTCGCTGTCGATGTAGATCGACAGCTCCGAGCCGTCCCCTCCGCTCGAGCCGCCGGCCGAGCAGCCCGCGAGCGCGATCGCCGCGGTGGCGGCGGTCGCCCCCACCAGCCAGCGACGAGTCTTCGTACCTCTCACAATTACCTCCCTGTAAGTTCGACTGCCGTCTTCGGATCGAACAATTGAAGCGGTTCACTCAGTGTGTCACCGTATGTTGCGAGCGAGGCGATGTCAAACGCGTGATGCGACACCGGCCGCCGTCCGGCAGCGACGCCCCGATCCCGCCTGATTGCCTGAGCACTTGCGCGCCGGGGGCGTCTGGTTGACTTCCTCATCGCCGCTTCCTAGAGTCGTCCGGTACGAGTGAAGCGGTTCATGCCGCATCATCATCGCGACGCCGCGATCGCGGCGCCGCGGCCAGGAAGGAACCCCGTGACGCTCCCCGCTCTCGACGCCCTCGACTCCGCCGTGCATGTCAGCTCCGTGCGCACGCAGCACGACCCCCGTCTGCTCGGCGTGCCGGCCGGACCCGTCCGGCTGCGCTGGTCGGCGGTCGCCTCCGTGCCGGGCGCGCAGCAGCAGGGCTACCAGGTGCGCACACGCCGGCAGGGCGAGGACTGGTCCGAGCTCGATCCGGCCGCCTCGAGCGCGGCCATCGACGTGCCGGCCGGAGAGGTGCTGCCGCGAGAGCGGCGCGAGTACGGGGTGCGGCTGGCGACCGCGAGCGGATGGACGGAGTGGAGCGAGTCCGCCGTCGTCGACGCGGGCGTCGGCGGCGCGGAGCTCGAGGCCGTCGTCATCGACGTGCCGAGCGAGACGGCCGGTCCCGTGCCGACTCTGCGACGCGAGTTCGACCTCGACCGGGCGCCCGAGCGCGCACTTCTGCGCATCTCGGCGCTGGGGGTCTACGACGTCTGGATCAACGGCACGCGGGCGACCGACGGCATCCTGAATCCCGGCTGGAACGCCTACCAGTCGCGCGTGCTGCTCGACACCGTCGACGTGTCGTCGCTCCTGCGACCCGGGCGCAACGCGATCGCCATCTCCGTCGCCGACGGCTGGTTCCGCGGGCGCATGGGCTTCGCGGGGCGCAGCGAGATCTACGGCGACCGCATCGGTGCGATCGCGCAGGTGGAGATCACGGATGCCGCGTCCACGCGTATCGCCGTGGCCACGGACACCTCTTGGCGAGGGGGCTTCGGCGCGATCCGCTCGGCGAGCATCTATGACGGCTCCGAGGTCGACTTCACGCGGGCCGAGGGTGACCCGAGCGCGGTCGGCTTCGATGACGGCAGCTGGACGACCGCGCGGATCGTCCCCGCCGATGCCGGAGTCTTCGAGCCGCGCGCCGTGGCGCCGGTCCGTGCCGTCGCCGAGTTCCCGATGGTCGCGACCGACCGCGACGGCGCCACGGCGCTGGACGCCTCACAGAACATCTCCGGGTGGGTGCGGCTGACCGTCGAGGGCCGCCGTGGCGACGTCGTCACCATCCGCCACGCCGAGGTGCTCGAGCCCGACGGGGCGCTTCACACCGCCGCATTACGCAGCGCCCGGGCGACCGACACGTACGTGCTCGGGCATGATGGCGTGTCCGTGCTCGAGCCGCCGTTCACGTTCCACGGATTCCGCTACGCCGAGGTGACCGGCGCAGCCGTCGTGGAGGCGTCGGCGGTCGCCATCTCCACCGACCTGCCGCAGCGGTCGAGCTTCCGCAGCTCGCACGAGGCGCTGAACCGCTTCCACGAGAACGTCCGGTGGTCGCAGCTCGACAACTTCGTGTCCCTCCCGACGGACTGCCCGCAGCGGGACGAGCGCCTGGGCTGGACCGGCGACGCCCAGGCGTTCGCGCCCACGGCAGCCACGCTGTTCGACACCGAGACCTTCTGGCTGTCGTGGCTGCGCGACCTCGAGATCGAGCAGACCGACGAAGGCGGCGTGCCCTCGATCGTGCCGAACATCATCTTCGAGGACGACATGCGGATGGGCGGCGAGCTCACCGACACGATGGGCCGGGCCGGATGGGCGGATGCCGCGACCATCGTCCCGCTCGCCGTCTTCCAGGCGTACGGTTCCGTGGACGTGCTGCGCGCTCAGCTGTCGAGCATGACCCGCTGGGTCGAGCACCTTCGCCGTCGCGCCGGCGAGGAGACCCTGCTTCCGGCGGAGCCCTTCCAGTACGGCGACTGGCTCGACCCGGACGCGCCCGCCGACCAGCCGTGGTCGGCGAAGGTCGATTCGCTCTTCGTCGCCAACTGCTTCTACGTGGTGTCGGCCCGCCTGCTGGCACGGGCGCAGGCCGAGCTCGGGCTGCGCGCCGAGAGCGACGCGACCGTCGAGCTGGCCGACACCGTCGCACGAGCGGTGTGGGACCGGTGGGGTGCGGAAGCGGGCGACACTCAGACCGGTGCGGCCATGTGCCTCGAGTTCGACATCGTCCCCGCGGCTGAGCGCGCCGCCCTGGCGGCAAAGCTCGCCGACGCGGTACGGTCCGAGCACGGACGCATCGCGACAGGCTTCCTCGGCACGCCCCTCGTGCTCGACGCGCTGAGTTCGAACGGCCACCTCGCCGAGGCGTACCTGATGCTGCTGCGGCGCGATGCGCCGTCGTGGCTCTACCAGGTGGACCGCGGGGCGACCACCGTGTGGGAGCGATGGGACGCGATCAAGGTCGACGGCAGCATCCATCGAGGCGAGATGGACACGAAGGAGGGCGACAGCATGATCTCCTTCAACCACTACGCCTACGGCGCGATGGTCGACTGGGTGTACCGGAACGTCGCCGGGCTCTCACCCGCGCAGCCCGGCTACCGCGTCTCACGGGTGGCTCCACGGCCGGCCGACCAGCTGCGCAGCGCCGCGGCCACGATCGCGACCGGCTACGGCGAGCTCTCGACCGACTGGCACCTCGACGACGACGGCACACTGCAGCTCACCGTGACCGTTCCGTTCGGCACCGAAGCGCGACTGGACCTCCCGACGACCGACCGCTCGAGCGCGACGGTCGACGGTCGGCCGGCGCCGGAGCGACTGACCTCCGGCACGCACCGCGTGGTCGTGACCTCTCCCGCCGTCGTCACCGTCCGATGAGCACCGTCGACGACCGGCAGACGCCCGCCGCCGAGCGGCCCCACCGGGACCGGCTCCGCGACGACCTGCTGCGGTTGTCGCGGAGTGCGGGCGCCGACCGGCTGCCCGACGAGGTCGCACGACCCACGGGGCGGCAGTGGCTCTATGCCGCCGGCGACTACGAGTCGGCCGCCCTCGCCCGCGTCGTGGCAGAGGGGCACGCCGCGAACCGGTTCGTCGACTACGCCCTGAACTTCGCCGAGCCCGGCAGCCACGCCCGTTTCCGCGCCGAGGTGCCCGCCGCGCTGCCCGTGCTGCGACTGTCGGCCACCGGGCGCGCGCGGGTGCTCGTCGACGGAGGCGAGCAGATCTTCGACCTCGGCGCCTTCGACCTCGGCGCCGGAATCGAGATCCCGGGCCTCGCTGCGGGTGCCACGATCGAGGTCCGCGTCGACTCCGCGCCGGGCGAGCCGCCGGCGCTCGGGGTGGCCGACGACGGCGCGACGCCGCTGATCTGGCACAGCTCGCGGGACGGCGAGGAGTGGACCCGTGCCGCCGGGCGCACCGGCGGCGATGAACCTCCGCATCTGCTCGGCGAGGGTGAGGTCGAGGTGCCGATGACGGAGATCGCACCCGGCCTCTACGCGGCACCGGCTCCGCTCCTCGGCCGTGTCGTCGTGCACGCGCAGGGCCGCCCGACGCTCGTGACGGGCGAGTCCGTCGACGAGGCCCTCGCCGACCCCGCCTTCGGTGAGAGCGACTTCACCCTCGACGAGACGACCGCCGGCGAGTACCGCAGCCGGCACCGGCTCGGCCTCCGGTTCGCCCGCATCACCGGCGCCGACGTCTCGGCGGTGGCGATCCATGCGGCGGTCCGCCCGGCGGCCCACCGCGGCGCCTTCGTCACGGCGGATCCGACGCTCAACGCGGTGTGGGCGACCAGCTCGTACACGCTGCGGCTGTGCCTGCAGACGTTCCTGATCGACGGCATCAAGCGCGACCGCATGCCGTGGATCGGCGACCACGCCCTCGGCGTGCTGACCAACGCGTACGCCTTCGCCGACGCCGGCATCATCCGCGACACGCTCACCGCGCTCGGCCGCCCGCGCCACGGGTACATCAACGGGATCGCCGACTACTCGCTGTGGTGGGTCATCTCGCAGGGCCTGTACCAGCGGTTCTTCGACGACCGCGACTACCTCGACCGCGAGAGCGCACACATCGACGCCTTCCTCGCGGACCTCGCGACCCACGCGGCGGACGACGGCGTGCTCCGCCCCGCCCGGTTGCCCGACTCCTTCGCGCAGGCGGGCCCGGGTTCGCTGTTCCTCGACTGGGGCGTGACCCTCAATCCCGACGGCGACGCCACCGCGGTCCAGATCCTCTGGTTCTGGGCGCTTCGCTCCGGCGCCGAGGTGCTGGCCAAGGCCGGCCACGACGGCGCCGCGCGCTGGGCCGATCTCGCCGAGCGGGTGCGAGCGATGCTGCTGGCGCGCGCGTGGAGCGCACACGACGGCTGCTGGCGCGAGTACCTCGACCACGATGGCCAGGCATCGGCCTACCCGAACTTCCTGGCGGCACTCGCCGGCCTGACGGCTGACGAAACCGCCGCACCGTCGGATCGGCGCGCCGACATCGTCGCGACCACCGCCGCCGGCACGCCCTTCATGCGCTCGTTCGCACTGCTGGCGCTCGGCCGTCTGGGGCGGCGACAGCAGGCCGTCGCCGAGCTGCGACGCCTGTGGGGTCGCATGATCGACGCCGGTGCTGCCACGTTCTGGGAGGAGTTCACCGACGCCGCGGCATCCCCGTACGAGATGTACCGGCGGCCGTACGGCAAGAGTCTGTGCCACGCGTGGTCGGCGGGGCCGGCGGCGGTGCTTCCGCAGCTGGTGCTCGGCCTCGCGCCGCTCACCGACGGGTGGCGCGAGTTCACCGTGGACCCCGAGTTGGGCGACCTGCCCTGGGCCGGCGCGGTGGTGCCCGTTCCGCACGGCGACATCGTCGTGCTCGCCGACTCCGAGAGTGTCGTCGTGGACGTCCCCGCCGGCACGACCCTCGTTGCCGGCGCCGCCCGCCACCACGGGCCGGCACGGGTCGAACTGCCCGCACCCCGGCCCTCTGTGCCCGCATGACCGCGATCATGCACGTCGTGCTCGTCGCCTTCGCCCCGGACGCGACCGCGACGCAGCGCGACGGCATCCGTGACGCGCTCCGGCGTCTTCCCGAGACGGTCCCCGGCATCCTCGACCTCGCCGAGGGGCCGAGCGTGAGCCCGGAGGGCCTGGAAGACGGCTTCGATTTCGGCTTCACGATGCGCTTCGCCTCCCCCGCGGACCGTGATGCCTACCTCGCGCATCCCGACCACCAGCGGTTCGGCGGGTCTCTCGGCGCTCTGGCCGCGCGGATCGCGGTGTTCGACCTCGCCGTTCGGTGAGGGACGGATGCCGCGACCCGCGCCCGCTCGGATCCGCCGCGCCCGCCGGCCGTCAGGCGGCAGACCAGCCGATCTCTCGTCAAGCCCTCACCCGGCGCGAGGTCGCGCGCGTAGCGTGTGCCCCATGAACGAGCGACGCGAAGACCAGACACCGACCGGCGACAGCCCCACGGGCGGGGGCAACCCGGTCGGAGGCGACGAGACGACCGAGGACCAGCTCGAGGCAGACAACCCGGTCGAGCAGGACACGCTGGAGACCCTGGACCCCGACAACCCGCCCGCGTGACACATCGGACCCGACGCGGAGCCCGAGGGGTTCAGGCCTCGCGGGTGATCGTGACCTTCACGTGGAGGTTGCTCTTGAACGGGCCGGCGTAGACGCCGCGCAGCGGCGGCACGTCGCCGTAGTCGCGGCCGCGGCCGACGAGCACGTGCCGGTCGCCGATCTCGATGTTGTTGGTGGGGTCGAAGCCCTGCCACTCCCCCGCGAACCATTCGACCCATGCGTGCGACTCGCCGGTGACGGCGACGCCCACCTCGGCCGACGGGCGCGGATGCAGGTAGCCCGACACGTATCGCGCGGGGATGCCGACCTCGCGCAGCGCGCCGAGCGCGATGTGCGCCATGTCCTGGCAGACGCCCTTGCGCGCCTCCCACGCCTCGGCCGCGGTCGAGTGCACGCCGGTGATGCCGTGCATGTACTCGACGGCGTCGCCCACCGCGACCGCGATCGCGTGAGCGGCGCGACCCGGGTGATCGTGCTGCGCGGCGATCGAGCGCGCGAGCTCGGCGACCTCGGGGTGCGGCACGGTGCGGCGCGTCTGCGACAGCTGCTCGACGGTCTCGAGCGACCGGCCCGCCTCGCGGGCCAGGCCGTCCCACGTGACGTCGATGTGCTCGAGCGGGCGCGGGCGCACCTCGACCAGCGAGCGCGCCGTGATCGTGAGCGACGAGTGCGGCGACAGCACGTCGAACGCGGCGACGCGCGTGCCGAAGTAGTCGACGTACTGGTTGACCGAGGTCGACGGCTCGATGTCGAGCGATGAGTTGAGCACGAACTGGCTGTCGGTCGAGCCGGGCAGCATGCGCGCCTCGTTGTACGACGCGGTGACGTCGCCCTGGTAGCTGAAGCCGGTCTGGTGCTCGATGCGGAGTCGCTTCACGAGATCTCTCCGATCCAGCTGGGCTCGGCCTGCGTCGGGAAGAACCGGCCGCGGATGGCCTCGGAGGCCTCGCGCGTGACCTTCTGCACGCGGTCCATGTGCGTCGGCAGCTCGCCGAGGATCTCTGAGATCGGCCGGTACTCGAGATCGTTGCGGATCTGCCCCAGCGCGCGGAGCACCGTGTTGGAGTGGCCGACGCGGTCGGCACGGGGATCGATCGCGCTCATGCACTCCTCGGCGCGCTGGATCGAGTAGATGATCGAGCGCGGGAAGAGCCGGTCGAGCAGCAGGAACTCGGCGGCGTTGCGCGCGCTCGGCATGCCGCGGTAGGTGCGCAGGTACGCCTCGTAGGCGCCGCACGAGCGCAGGATGGTGGTCCACGACGGACCGGATGCCTCGGTCAGCGAACGCGTCGCCAGCAGGCGTGCGGTCATGTCGGTGCGCTCGATGCTGCGTCCGAGCGTGAAGAACTGCCAAGCCTCGTCGCGGCTCGTCGACGAGTCGACGATGCCGATCGAGAGCGCCGCGCGCTCCCGCACCCACTGGAAGAACTCGTGCACGCGGTCGTTCTGCAGGCGGCGCGGCATCCGTGCGTTCGTGGTGTTGAGGGTCTCCCACAGCTCGCTCGACACGATCTCGCGCGCGCGGCGCGCGTTCTCGCGGGCCGCGGTGAGCGCGTAGGCGATGCTCGACGGGTTCATGCGGTCGACGGCGAGGCGGGCGAGCACGTCCTCGCGGCGCACCTGGTCCACGCCCTGCGGCGGCAGGGAGCCCATGACGCTCAGGAGCGAGCGGCACGCGGTGTCCTCGTCGATCCAGGGGTCCTCGAGGAGCAGCTGCAGGTGCACGTCGAGGATGCGGGCGGTGCCGTCCGAGCGCTCGATGTAGCGCCCGATCCAGAACAGTGATTCTGCGATGCGACTCAGCATGTCGCACCCCCATCGTGGCCCAGCTCCGGCTCGCGAGACTTCATGCGACGGCCGAGACTCCGATCCGCGTCTGCAGTCTCGGCGCCCGGGTGGAGTCTCGCGGACGAAGGACGGACGGATGCCGCGACCCCGGCGACCTCCGAGGTCTGCTGCTGCTGCTCCTGCTGCTCGACGCGCGAGCGCGGGCGGTCCTGCGGCGAGTGCGTCGGCTCGGTCTGCGGGTCGTAGATGATCGGGATCGCCTCGGTGACCGTCGCCGCCTGGTCGGCGACGAGGCCGGCGACGCTCTGCCCCTGGCCGTACTCGACGTGGCCCGGCGCGGCACCGCCGACGATCCAGGTGTCCTTCGAGCCGCCGCCCTGGCTCGAGTTCACCACGAGCTGGCCCTCGGGCAGCGCGACCCGCGTGAGGCCGCCGGGAAGCACCCACACGTCCTCGCCGTCGTTGACCGCGAAGGGGCGGAGGTCGGCGTGGCGCGGGCGCATGCCGTCCTCCACGAGCGTGGGGATGGTCGACAGCATCACGACGGGCTGCGCGATCCAGCCGCGAGGGTCGGCGAGCAGGCGCTGGCGGAGCTTCTCGAGCTCCGACGGCGAGGCATCCGGTCCCACGACCAGGCCCTTGCCGCCCGAGCCGTCCACCGGCTTCACCACCAGCTCGTCGAGGCGGTCGAGCACCTCCTCGAGCGCGTTCGGGTCTTCGAGGCGCCACGTGTCGACGTTCTTGAGGATCGGCTCTTCCGCGAGGTAGTAGCGGATGAGGTCGGGCACGTAGGTGTACAGCAGCTTGTCGTCGGCGACGCCGTTGCCGACGGCGTTGGCGATCGTGACGTTCCCCAGCCGCGCGGCGAGCATGAGCCCAGGGGCGCCGAGCATCGAGTCGGCGCGGAACTGCAGCGGGTCGAGGAAGTCGTCGTCGACGCGGCGGTAGATGACGTCGACGCGCTTGGGTCCGCGCGTGGTGCGCATGAAGACCTTGCCGCCGATGCACAGCAGGTCGCGGCCCTCGACGAGCTCGACGCCCATCAGGCGGGCGAGCAGCGTGTGCTCGAAGTAGGCGGAGTTGTAGACGCCCGGCGTCAGCACGACGACGTTCGGGTCCTCGATGCCGGCGGGGGCCGATGCGCGGAGCGCCGCGAGCAGCTTGTTGGGATAGTCGCCGACCGGCCGCACGCGCATCGAGACGAACAGCTCGGGGAGCGTCTGCGCCATCACCCGGCGGTTCGAGATGACGTAGCTGACGCCCGACGGCACGCGCACGTTGTCTTCGAGCACGCGCATCTCGCCGTGCTCGTCGCGGATCAGGTCGATGCCCGACACCTGGATGCGTACGCCGTTGGCGGAGTGGATGCCGGCGGCCTGGCGGTAGAAGTACTGCGAGCTGGCGATCAGCCCGGCCGGGAGCACCTCGTCGCGCACGCAGTACTGGTGCCCGTAGGCGTCGTCGAGGAATGCCTCGAGCGCGCGCACGCGCTGCTTGACGCCGGCCTCGATGCGCGACCACTCGTCGTACGTGATGACGCGCGGCACGGCGTCGAGCGGGAAGGGCCGCTCCTCGCCCGCGAAGTCGAAGGTCACGCCCTGCGCGAGGTACGAGCTCGCGAGGGAATCGGTGCGGCCGCGCAGCTCCTCCTGGGTCATCTGCGCGAGCGCCTGGTACAGCTCTCGATAGGCCTCGCGCGACTCGGCCGGGGCGCCCGGGTGCGACGGGCTCCCGAACATCTCGTCGAACGCGGGAACCCCCGAGGGCGTCTTGCGCGGCGCCAGCGTGGAGCCGTAGCCGTCGAACAGATCACCCATGCCAAGAGCCTAATGCGGGGTTCGTTGCGCTCGTGTTTCCGAGCCCGTCTGCCTGCGTCCGTCACCCGGACGTACTCTTGCTGCATGGCGGCGAACGCCTCGGCCCGCGGCATCCCGGCTCCCCTCGCGGGAGTGGCGGGGATCGCCGCCGTGGTGCTCGGAGCCGGCCTCGGCGAATTGGCGGCCGCCGTGCTCGCGCCGTCGTCGAGCCCGGTCGCCGCGATCGGCGCAGCGCTCATCGACCTCGCCCCGCCGTGGGCCAAAGACACCGCGATCGCGCTGTTCGGCACCGCCGACAAGATCGCGCTGCTCGCCGGGATCGCTCTGGTCATGCTCGCGCTCGCCGCGTTCGCCGGCTGGCTCGAGGTGCGCTTCCCGCCGTGGGGCGCGGTGGTCGTCGCCGGGTTCGGCGTGGCCGGCGCCGTCATCGCCGCGACGCGGCCTGGTGCGGGAGCTCTGGCGTGGCTGCCGTCCGCCGTCGCGGGCGCGACGGGCGCCGTGGCCCTGTGGCTGCTGGCCCGCCTCCTCCGCCGTTCTCTCGCATCCCCGACCAGCGCCGCACCCGCGGATCCGCAGGAGCGGACGGATGCCGCGACCGCCGGTCCGCCCGACGCAGACACCCCGCGGCCCCCGAGTCGGCGCGCCTTCTTCGCGTGGGCGGGGGCCGCCACCGCGGTGGGCATCGTCGCCGTGGGCGTCGGGAGCCTCCGCTCGACGGCGTCGGCCGGCGTCGCCGCGGCGCGGCGGGCGCTGCGGCTTCCGACGCCGGCGGTCGCGGCATCCGCTGTCCCCGCCGGTGCGGAGCTGGGCCTGCCGGGGCTCGCCGAGGTCGTCACGCCGAACGACCGGTTCTACCGCATCGACACCGCCCTCATCGTGCCCGAGGTGGACCCCGCCGACTGGCGGCTGCGGATCCACGGCATGGTCGCGAACGAGGTGGAGCTCACGTGGGACGACGTGCTCGCGCTGCCGCTCGAGGAGTCGTGGACGACGCTCGCGTGCGTCTCGAACGAGGTCGGCGGCACGCTCATCGGCAATGCGCGCTGGCTGGGCTATCCGGTGCGCGAGCTGCTCGCGCGGGCGCGTCCCGACACCGACGCCGACATGGTGCTGTCGCGATCGATCGACGGGTTCACGGCATCCACTCCCCTCGAAGCACTCACCGACGCGCGCAACGCGATCCTCGCCGTCGGCATGAACGGCGAGCCGCTGCCGCTGGAGCACGGATTCCCGGCGCGCCTGGTCGTGCCCGGGCTCTACGGCTACGTGTCGGCGACCAAGTGGGTGACCGACCTCGAGGTCACGCGCTTCGACCGCGCGACCGCCTACTGGACGACGCGCGGGTGGTCGGAGCGGGGCCCGATCAAGCTGCAGTCGCGGATCGACGTGCCGCGGCGCGGACAAGGGCTCAAGGCCGGCGAGGTCGTCATCGCGGGAGTCGCATGGCAGCAGCAGGTGGGCATCGAGGCCGTCGAGGTGCGGATCGACGAGGGCGAGTGGATGCCGGCGACCCTCGCCGCCGCGATCTCCGACGACACCTGGGTGCAGTGGAGCCATCCCTGGGACGCGACGCCGGGAGACCACGTGATCCAGTGCCGAGCGACCAGCCGGACGGGAGAGGTGCAGACGGAGCAGACCGCTCCCCCTGCCCCCGACGGCGCGACCGGCTGGCACTGGCGCACGGTGTCCGTCTTCGACTGAGCGAACGCGGCGTTGCCGCGAAGTGGGCGCCGAGCCGCGAGCCGTCCGGCAGGCGTGTTCGCGGGTCAGCCCGCGAGCACGACCCGCAGCTGCTCCACCGCCCAGTCCAGCTCGGTCGCGCGCACCACGAGCGGCGGCGCGATGCGGATGGTCTGACCGTGGGTGTCCTTGACGAGCACGCCCCGACCGATGAGCCGCTCGGCGACCTCCCGGCCCGTGCCGACGGCCGGGTCGATGTCGATGCCGGCCCACAGCCCCACGATGCGCACGCCGGTGACGCCGTGGCCGACGAGCTCCTGCAGCTTGGTGCCGAGGTGCTCGCCGAGCAGCTTCGCGCGGCTCTGGAACTCGCCGGCCTTGAGCATCTCGACGACGCGGAGGCCGACCGCCGCGGCGAGCGGATTGCCGCCGAAGGTCGAGCCGTGCTCGCCGGGGTGGATCACGCCGAGCACGTCGCGGTCGGCGACGACCGCCGACACCGGGAGGACTCCGCCGCCCAGCGCCTTGCCGAGCAGGTAGACGTCGGGCACGACCCCCTCGCGGTCGCACGCGAACGTCTCGCCCACGCGGCCGAGGCCGGACTGGATCTCGTCGGCGATGAGCAGCACCCCGCGGCGCGTGCAGATCTCGCGCACCGCGCGGAGGTATCCCTCGGGCGGCACCACCACGCCCGCCTCGCCCTGGATGGGCTCGATGAGCACGGCGACGGTGTCGGGAGTGATGGCGGCGTCGATGACCCTGGCGTCGCCGTAGGGCACCGAGATGAAGCCGGGCGTGAACGGGCCGAAGTCCTGCCGGGCCTGCGGGTCGTCGCTGAAGCCGACGATCGTCGTCGTGCGCCCGTGGAAGTTGCCGTGCGCGACCACGATCTTCGCGGCATCCGGCGCCACGCCCTTCACGCGGTAGCCCCACGCGCGCGCGACCTTGATCCCCGTCTCCACGGCCTCGGCGCCGGTGTTCATCGGCAGCACGAGGTCTTTGCCGCACAGCTCGGCGAGCGCCGCCGCGAAGGGGCCCAGGCGGTCGTTGTGGTACGCGCGGCTGGTGAGCGTGAGCCGGTTGAGCTGCTCCTGCGCGGCCGCGAGGATCGCCGGATGCCCGTGGCCGAAGTTGAGCGCCGAGTAGGCGGAAAGAAGGTCGAGGTACCGCTTGCCCTCGACGTCGGTGACCCACGCGCCCTCGCCGCGGGCGATGACCACGGGAAGCGGGTGGTAGTTGTGCGCGACATGCTCCTCTTCGGCGGCGATGAGCTGGCCCATCGCCGCATCGATCGAGGCGGAAGTGGCGGTCATGGTGATGGTCCCCTCTCGTCAGCGCCGCAGCTCGAGCGTGCAGCACTTGATGCCGCCGCCGCCGAGCAGAAGCTCGGACAGGTCGACGAGCACCGGGTTGTACCCCCGCTCCCGCAGCTGCGCCTCGAAGCCCTTCGCGCGCGGCGAGATGATCACGTTCAGGCCGTCGCTGGCCGAGTTGAGCCCGAAGACCGCCCCGTCGGCATCCGCGACACGGATCGCGTCGGGGTAGCGCTCGGCGAGGATCGCCTGGCTGCGCTCGTCGAACGCGTGCTCGAGGTAGGCGATGTTCGCCTTCTCGACGCCGCCCGGGCCTTCGACCGGGTCGAGCACCGAGATGGCGGTGTCGAGGTGGTAGAACCGCGGGTCGACGAGATCGAGGCTCACGACTTCCTTGCCGAACACGTCGGCCAGCTCGCGGTGGCTGTCGCCGGTCGAGCGGAAGCCGGTGCCGGCGAGGATCGTCTCGCCGACGAGGAGGAAGTCACCCTCTCCCTCGTTGACCTCGGCAGGCTCGGCCACCTCGAAGCCGTTCGCCCGGAACCACTCCATGAACGCCGGCCCCTCGGGAACGCGCTCCTGGAACCGGAACTTCGCGCCGTAGGCGACGTTGTCGATCACGAACCCGCCGTTGGCCGTGTAGACCATGTCGGGCAGGCCCTCGATCGGGTCGATGAGGTGCACCTCGTGCCCGAGGGCGAGGTAGGTGTCGTACAGCGACTGCCACTGGCGCACCGCCAGGGCGGTGTCGGTCGGGTTGGTCGGCACCATCCAGGGGTTGATGGTGTAGCTGACCGTGAAGTGCTCGGGCCGGCACATGAGGTAGCGGCGGATCTGCTGGATCCGACCGCCCTCCGCTGCGGTGGCGGACGTCGTGGCGGGCGCGGTGTTCTGCGTGGACATCTTGCTCCTGTAGAAGGCGCGGCGGACGCTGTCCAGAGGCCCGGCGGGGTCGAGACAACCGACGACCGGGCACGCCGCGACCATTCTCTCACGATCGCTGTGCACCCCCTGGGAATGCCGAAAGCATGGCCGGTCGTGCGACACGCCGTGGCGCGGCATCCGTCACCGGCGTGTCGCGGTGACCGACCATGTTTTCGGCACCCGGCACCGTGATGGAGCGGATGCCGCGGGCCGGCGTCGTCGAGCTCAGGGGGCCGCGAGCACCACGACCTTGCCCACCGTGTGCCCGGCGTCCACGTGGGCGAGCGCGGCGCCTGCCTCGCCGAAGGCGAAGCGGCGCTCGATGACCGGCCGCAGGCTGCCCTCGACCGTGAGCGCGATCAGCTTCTCCAGCACCGCGGGCTTCGCGGTCGCGGCGAGCGGCCGGAGCGGTCGCTTCGAGCCGATCGAGCGCAGCACCGCGCCGGCGATGCGCCCCATCGGCCCGAGCACGCGCCCGCCCTCGCCCGACACCAGAACGACACCGCCGCCCGGCCGCACGAGGCTGCGCAGCACGCGCAGCGGCGACGTGCCGGCGATGTCGAGCACGACGTCGAACGATCCCGTCGGCAGCTCCGGCGAGCCCGGCTGCACGGTGCGGTAGTCGAACGTCCGCGCCGCGCCGAGACCCTCGACGAGCGCGCGATTGCGTTCGCCGCAGAGCGCCCACACCTCGGCGCCGCGCAGGGCCGCCAGCTGCACGGCGAACGTGCCGACGCCGCCCGACGCGCCGATCACGAGTACGCGATGGCCGGATGCCGCTCCCCCGCGTTCGAGCGCCTGCCACGCCGTCCCGCCGGCGATCGGCAGAACCGCCGCCGTCGCCGGGTCGAGCTGCGCCGGACGGCGCACCAGCCGCGAGGCCGGGCAGACCGCGTACGCCGCCAGCCCGCCGCCTCCCGGCAGCTCGCCCACGACCTCGTCGCCCACCGCGAACCCGTCGACGCCCTCGCCGCGTGCCACCACGGTGGCCGCGGCATCCATCCCCCGCACCGGCTGCTTCGGACGCCGCAGGCCGAACGCGAGGCGCACGAGGCGGGGCTCGCCGCGCATCACGCGGACGTCGCCGTTGTTGAGCCCGGTCGCCCGCAGCCGCAGCAGCACCTCGCCGCGGCCCGGCGCGGGCACCTCGGCCTCCCCGAGCGTCACCGCGTCGACCCCGCCGTACCGCTCCTGCCGCCACGCGGGCATCCGGTCGGTGCGCAGCGCCCGCGCCGCCGGCTGTGTGTTGTCGGACATGTCATTCCTCCGGGTAGTCGAAGAGGTCGTCGAGGCTCACGCCGAACGCGCGGGCCAGCTGGAAGGCGAGCTCGAGGGTCGGCGAGTACCGTCCCTGCTCGATGGCGATGAGGGTCTGGCGGGTCACTCCGACCCGCCGCGCGAGATCGGCCTGGGTCATGCCGGCCGTCTCGCGCACGGCGCGGATGGAGTTGGTGACCTTGGTGGGCTTGACCATCACACGAGTCCCCGGCGGTATGCGATCACGCTCGCGACGCCGCCGATGATCGATGACAGCGCGAACCCGAAGAACATCGTGTTGGCGATCCAGAACCAGTCGGCCTCGAACGCGCACAGCACGATCACGCCGAGGCCGGCGATGACCATGAACGCCTGACCGACCCTCGTCGACATGTCGGCGATGTCGCGGTCGCGCTGATCGCTCTTGCCCACCCCGTCGGGGTCGTGCATTCCGGCGACGATCCCCCACGCGATGCTGATGACGATCCCGCCGACGATGCCCGCGCCGATCGTCCACAGCATGAGCGGCACCCAGTCGACGTCGGCGAGCGGTCCACCGCCGGCCTGCTGGAGCACCAGCACGACATAGACGCTCACGCCGATCACGCTGACGATGAGACTCGCCCACGCGTTTCGCTCCTCGTAGACCATGGCTCCGCCCTCCGGCCTCTCGGGACCCTGTAAAGAATCTTTGACACATCGAAAGGTACGCCGATGACCGAACGGTGTCAAGGATTCTTTACATTGCTTCGCATGCCACCCCTCGGCCACAATGAGGATCGGTGAGCCGACGGAGAGTTACAACGTTGTAGGCTCGACTCAGGTCGACGCCGGTCGCCGACCGCGATGCAAGGGGGTGCGGGATGGCTGCCACGCTGCACGACGTCGCGCGCCTGGCCGGGGTCTCGATCAAGACGGTGTCGAACGTCATCAACGACTACCCGCACATCCGGCCCACCACCAAGGAGCGCGTCGAGGCCGCGATCGCGGAACTCGGGTACACCCCGAACCTCACGGCGCGGAGCCTCCGCTCCGGCCGCACCGGCGCCATCGCCCTGGCCGTGCCCGACCTCGCGCTGGCGTACTTCGCCGAGCTCGCGGCATCCGTCATCGCCGCCGCCGAGGCCGCCGGCGTCGTGGTCACGCTCGAGCAGACCGGCAGCGGCGGACGCCAGCGCGAGCTCGACCTGCTGACCAGTCCGCGCCGCAAGATGAGCGACGGCCTGATCTTCAGCCCGCTCGAGATGAGCCAGGACGACGTCGGGCACCTGAACGTCGACTACCCGCTCGTGCTGCTCGGCGAGCGCATCTTCGAGGGGCCGACCGATCACCTCACCATGCGCAACGTCGAAGCCGCGCGCGCCGCGACCGAGTACCTCATCGGCTCGGGACGGCGCCGGATCGCGATCGTGGGCGCGCACGAGGGCGAGCTGATCGGCTCGGCCGCACTGCGTCTGCAGGGATACCGCGAGGCGCTCGAGGCCCACGGCATCCCGTTCGACGGCCGTCTCATCGGCGGATCGATCGAGTGGCACCGCGCCAACGGCGCACGCTCGATGCGGGACATCATCGAGCGCGGCGTCGACTTCGACGCGGTGTTCGCCCTCAACGACACGCTCGCCTTCGGTGCGATGCGCGCCCTGCAGGAGGCCGGGCTGCGCGTACCCGACGACGTCGCCGTCATGGGCTTCGACGACATCGACGAGGCGCAGTACTCCATCCCCTCGCTCACGACCGTGGACCCCGGGGCGGACTGGATCGCCCGCACGGCCGTCTCGACGCTCCTCGAGCGCATCGAGGGGCTCGACGTCCCGCCGCGCCTGCTGCTCGCGGACTTCTCGATCGTGCAGCGCGAGTCGGCGCCCGCCGTCGCCCGCTGACCCGCCCCCGCGCCCGCCGTCCGCAGCCGCTTCGCGCCGTGCCGCCGCTGCCCGCGCCGCCACACGTGACCGCGGACGGCGGATGCCGCGACCCCCGGCGCGCTGAACGCGCGGCCAGGGGCCGGCATCCGCGTCAGTCCGCGACGGGCCACTCCACGTGCGGCCAGCCGTCGCGCCACTGGATCGGCAGGAGGCCGAGGCGGAACTGGCCGTCGAGGTCGGCGTCGTAGTAGTGGAACGCGAGCAGCCCGCCCGAGACCGACTGTCCGCCCGGGCCGATCCGCGCGCCGTCCGAGGCGAGCACCGGGGTGCCGCCGTCTTCGAGCAGCGGCACACCGTCGGCGTCGACGTAGGGGCCGGTGACGGACTCAGAGCGGCCGACCGCGATCGAGTACGTGCTGTCGACGCCCTTGCAGCAGAAGTCCTTGGATACAAAGAGGTAGTAGAAGCCGTCGTGGGGCAGGATGAACGGCGCCTCGATCGCGTTCGGCGGCAGCTGCCGGTCGGCGATGGCCAGCGGCTCTTCGTCGTCGGCGCGCAGGCCGCTGGGCCACTCCAGCGGCACCATGCGGATGCCGCTCCAGAACGATCCGAACGCCATGAACGGATCGCCGTCGGCGTCCTCCACGATCCCCGGGTCGATCGCGTTGAAGTCGGTGCCCGCAGACTCGATCACGACGCCCTGGTCGACCCACTCGTACTCGGGGTCGTCGGGGTCGAGCGTCGTGTTCGTGGCGAGGGCGATCAGCGAGGTGTTCTTGCCGAACGTCGACGCCGAGTAGTACAGGTACCACGTGCCGTCGTGCTCGTAGAGCTCCGGCGCCCACAGGTTGTCGACGCCGGGGATCGCCTCGACGAGCCACGCCGGCTTCTCGTCCCAGACGGTGCCGGCATCCTCCCACTCCGCGCCGTCGGCCGAGCGGCGGATCTGGATGTTCCCGTCGCCGATCCGCCCGTTGCCGGTGGAGTAGAGGAACGACGGCTCGCCGTCCTCCCCTGCGACGAACGCCGGGTCATGGACGAGCGTGTCGCCGCTGAGCTCCGGCGCCGCGGGCGCGGCCGCGCATCCGCTCGCCGTCAGCACGACGGTGAGGAGAGCGGATGCCGCGGCCAGCGCCCGCGCGCGCCACGAGCGGCTCACGCGAGGGCGATGGCCGACCACGACACGGGCGGCAGCGTGACCGTGAGCGTGCCGCCGTCGAGGACGACGCCCTCGAGGGACTTCAGGCCCACGCGCTCCTGGTCGGCGAGCGTGTTCTTGGCGTACACGTCGTCGTCCCACAGGGCGACGGCCTCGGAGACCGCGGCGACGCCGAGCTCGGAGACGTCGACCGTGACCTGGATCGCGTCGGTCTGGCTGCGGTTCACGAGGAAGACCGCGGCCGACCCGTCGTCCACCGTGACCACCGAGTCGACGAGCGACGCCTCGCCGTAGACGTCGGTCGTGTACGTGCCGGCGTCGATGCGGGGCTTCAGCACCTCGCCGCGCGCGAGGCGCGAGGTCACCGAGAACGGGAAGAACGTGGTCTGGCGCCACGCGGCGCCGCCCGGCTCGGTCATGATCGGCGCGATCACGTTCACGAGCTGCGCGAGAGAGGCCGAGGCCACCCGGTCGTGGTTCTTCAGCAGCGTGATCATGAGGTTGCCCAGGACCACGGCATCCGCCACCGAGTACACGTCCTCGAGCTGACGCGGGGCGTAGCGCCACTCGTCGTTGACCTCGTCGGACTCGCGGTGCTCGTCGAGGTACCAGATGTTCCACTCGTCGAACGACAGCTTGATCTTCTTCTTCGACTTGAGCTTGTTGCCGACGTGGTCGGCGGTCGAGACGACGGTCTCGATGAAGTACTGCATGTCGATCGACGACGCGAGATACGAGGCGAGGTCGCCGCCGCGCTCCTGGTAGTACGCGTGGCACGAGATGAAGTCGACGTGTTCGTACGCGTGCTCGAGCACGGTGCGCTCCCAGTCGCCGAAGGTCGGCATGGCCGAGCCCGACGATCCGCACACCACGAGCTCGAGGTTGCGGTCGGCCGCCTTCATCGCCTGCGCGGTGCGGGCCGCGATCTTGCCGTAGTCGTCGGCGGTCATGTAGCCGGTCTGCCAGGGGCCGTCCATCTCGTTGCCGAGGCACCACATGCGGATGTCGTGCGGCTCGACGGTGCCGTTGGCGATGCGCTGGTCGCTGAGCGCGGTGCCCGAGGGGTGGTTGCAGTACTCGAGCAGGTCGAGGGCGGCCTCGATCCCGCGGGTGCCGAGGTTGACGGCCATCATCAGCTCGGAGCCGGTGAGCTTGAGCCAGCGCGAGAATTCGTCGACGCCGACCTGGTTGGTCTCCAGCGAGTGCCACGCGAGGTCGCGGCGCACGGGGCGCTGGTCGCGCGGGCCGACGGAGTCCTCCCAGCGGAAGCCCGAGACGAAGTTGCCGCCGGGGTAGCGGATCGTGGTCGAGCCGAGCTCGCGCACGAGGTCGACGACGTCGAGGCGGAAGCCGTCCTCGTTGGCCGTGGGGTGTCCGGGTTCGTAGATGCCGTCGTAGACGCAGCGGCCGAGGTGCTCGACGAACGAGCCGAAGATGCGGCGGTCGATCGGGGCGACGACCGCTTCACGGTCGACCGAGATGCGGGCGGTGGCGGGTGACGTGGTCACGTTTCTCCTCCTGGGGCAGGCCGGCTGCGGACAGCACGGCAGGGACGTTCCGGCGCGGGTGCGCCGTGAGCGGGGGGGTCGAGGCGGGATCAGCGCGTCGCAGCGGATCCCTCGGCGAACTCCGCGCGGTGGGCGTGGCGGTCGCCGGCGCGCGGGTGGTCGGGGTCGATCGCGGCCAGTCGGTGATCGGCGAACCAGCCCGCGACGAAGAGCACGACGGCGACGCCGACGAGCGGCACGAGCATCGGCAGCAGCGCGAGTGCGACGCCCACGACCCCGAGGGTGAGCAGCATCGCGAGGCTCATGACCGGCGAGGTGAACGGCAGCACGGCCGAGTAGCGGAGCACCGCGCCGGCCGTCTCGTCGTATCGCACCGCGACCGTGAGCGTGCACGCGAACACCAGAGCGGCGATCGCGCCCACGATCCACGTGAAGCCGGCGAGCGCCGCCGCGGCCGGGCCGTCGAGCGCCGGGAGGACCATCGTGTCGGCGGCGATCAGCACCGCCACGATGCCGAACGGCAGGCCGATCAGGTTGGCACGCCAGAAGTCCGCGCGGTATGCCGCGACGAACGCGCGCACCACGCCCTGGTCCTCGCCGTCGCGCAGGCGCGTGAGGCACGCGGTCGCGGCGAGGGCTGCGGGTGCGATCCCCAGCACGACGAGCCCGGCGAGTGTGCCCGCGACGAAGAGGAGGTTCACCACGATGAGCGCGGAAACCACGCGCAGCCACGCCATCACGCGGCCGGTCCAGCCGTACTCCGAGATCACGGGGCCACCGCCTTCGAACCGGTCCACACGGTGCCCGACGCGTCGAGTCCCGCGAACGCGAGCACCGGGCGCTGGGCGACCGGATCCCACGCGCCGAACACCACGGCGTCGAGCACGAGGTCGCCGCCTTCGGCCTGCACGATGAGCGGGGTCGTCACGGCCTGACCGTCGGTGTGGGCCGCGCCGCGGACGCGGAGGGGGACGGATGCCTCGACCCCGCGCTTCGCCGGGTCGAGGTGGACGACATGCCACTCGCCGTCGACGCTTTCGGCGTGGGGCAGGCGCTCGGCGTGGTCGCCGGCGTACGGATGCGGCGAGACCAGCGGCCACCCCGATGCGGTGACGTGCACGCGGCGGATCTGCGCCTCATGGCGCGTCGGGTCGTCGGCGCGGCGCACGTGGTGCACGAGGAAGAGGCGCGAGCCGTCGCGGAACACGGAGTTGTGGCCGGGCGCGATCCACGCCGTGCCGCCCGGGAACCGGTGGCCGCCGAGGATCTTCGTGCCCACGGCATCCGGATCCGAATCCGCCGTGTCGGTGAGGGCGCGACCGTTGGCGTCGAGGTACGGGCCGGTGACCTCGTCGGCCACGGCGACCCGCACGCTGTAGCTGTCGAACAGCGAGTCGTACGAGACGAAGAGCACGAACCGGTCCTCTTCGGGCCGGTACACGATGTACGGGCCCTCGACGGCGCCGTCGACGCTCGCCGGGCGACGCGCGATGAGCGTGCCGGTCTCGCCGGGCTGCTCGGCGAAGCCGGTCTCCGCGTCGAGCGGGAGGATGTGGATGCCGCCGAAGAACGACCCGTACGTGAGCCACGGGCGTCCCGCCCGGTCGAACACGACGGCGGCGTCGATGGCGTTGTGCCCGTCGACGTCGTGTGTGGTCGCGACGACGGGTCCGGCATCCGTCCACGGTCCCGCCGGCGAGTCGGCGGTCGCCAGTCCGATCACGGAGGTGCGGGAGCCGAAGGTCGACGCGGAGTAGTACATGTGCCAGCGGGGCGCGCCGTCTGCGGTGGGCCAGCGCAGCACCTCGGGCGCCCACAGCCCGTGGGCCCCGGTGTGGGCCAGCGCCCGCGAGGGCACGCCGTCCAGAGCCGTGCCGACGAACGTCCACTCGACGAGGTCGGGCGACGTCCGCACGTGCACCCCCGCGGGGATGGCGTCGACGCCGACCGCGGCATCGGTCGAGAACATGTACCAGCAGCCGTCGTCGCCCCGCACGACCGTCGGGTCGTGCGCGTTGCGCGCACCCCACGTCGTGGGATCCGACGTGGCCTGCGCCGGTTCGGCCGGGAGAGTCATGTCAGCCCTTCGCTCCGGTGAGGGCGACCGACTCGATGATCTGCCGCTGGAAGATCACGAACACGGCGAGCACCGGGATCAGCGCGATGAACGACGCCGCCATGATGAGCGGGTAGTCGGTCTGGCTCGCGTAGGTCGCGTTGAAGCTCGCGATGACGAGCTGCAGCGTCTGCTTCTCGGGCGAGTTCAGGTAGATGATCGGGGCCAGGTAGTCGTTCCACACCGCCATGAACCACAGGATGAACTGCGCCGCGATCGCCGGCCGGATGGCCGGGAAGATCAGCGTGAAGAAGATCCGGAGGTAGCCGGCGCCGTCGATCTTGGCGGCCTCGATGATCGAGTCGGGCACCGAGTCGAGGTACTGGCGGATGAAGAAGATCATCACGATGTTGCCGAAGACGCCGGGGAGGATCAGCGGCCAGAGCGTGTCGACCATGCCGAGGTCGGCGAACAGCTTGAACTGCGGGATCATGATCGTCGGGAACGGGATCATGATCGCCGAGAGCAGCATGAGGAACAGCAGGTTCTTCGCCGGAAGCCGCAGCTTGGCGAACGCGAACGCCGCGAGCATCGAGGTGACGGTGCCGATGATGGTCACGGTCGCCGACACGATGATCGAGTTGACGATGCCCGACAGCAGGGGCCCCGCCGACCACACGCGGACGTAGTTCTCCCACACGACCGGATCGGGGATCCACTGGGGCGGGAGGGCGAAGACGGCCTCGCGGGTCTTCAGCGACGTGCTGAACGTCCACAGCAGCGGTGCGATCATCACGATGCCGCCGATCGACAGCACGACGGTGAGGACGATGTTCACGAGCCGCCGCGACGACGACGAGCGACGGGGCGTGCCGGCGGAGTTGCCGGTCGGGCGGCCCAGTCGGCGTCTGGGAAGCCGGCGGTCCTTGCCGGTCACCTCGGCGTCGAGGGCGGACAGGGTCTCGGGGGTGGTGAGCGTCATGATGGTGCCTCAGTCGATCGAGAACTGGAAGCGGCGGTTGAGCCGGAACTGGATCGCGGTCACGACGAAGACGAGCAGGCCGAGGACCACCGACATCGCCGTCGCGTAGCCCATCTGCAGGTAGTTGAACGCCTTCTGCCAGATGTACCAGACGATCGAGGCCGAGCTGAACTCGGGACCGCCGGTGGGGGTCATGATGTTGATCTCGATGAAGATCTGCGCGCCGCCGATGATGCTCGTCACGACGAGGAAGAACGTGACCGGGTTGAGCATCGGCACGGTGATGTGGCGGAACTGCTGGAACGCGCCGGCCCCGTCGAGGGCGGCCGCCTCGTAGAGGTGGCGCGGCACCGACTGCAGCGCCGCGAGGTACAGCAGCATCGAGTAGCCGAGGCCCTTCCAGACGGCCATGATGATGATCGCCGGCTTCACCGTGTCGGGGTTCTGCAGCCAGTTCGGGCCTTCGATGCCGAACAGCGCGAGCACCTGGTTCACCAGGCCGAAGTCGCCGTTGTAGGCCCACTGCCAGAGGATCGCCACCGCAGCCAGCGACGAGATGACCGGCACGTAGTACACGGTGCGGAAGAAGGTGGTGCCGCGCATCTTGCGGTTGAGCGCGAGCGCGAGCATCAGCGAGAGGATCAGGCCGATGGGGATGCCGATCATGTAGAAGATCGTGTTGCCCATGGACTGCCAGAAGTACGTGTCGCCCACCATCTCGACGAAGTTGTCGATGCCGTTGAAGGCGGGCTCGCTCAGGCCGTTCCACTTCGTGAACGACGCGTAGACCGAGAAGACGAGCGGGTAGCCGGTGAACACCAGGAACCCGACGACGGGGATCGCGACGAGCGCGAGTGCCACGCGGTGCTCGCGACGGTGGAGCCGCGAGCGGCGGACGGGTGTCGTCGTCGACATGAGGGACCTCGATTCGAGAAGGACGGCAGGAAGGGGACGGATGCCGCGACCCGGCGCGGCCGGTGCGCTCGGCGCGGCCGGGGCCGCGGCATCCGTTCTCCGATCAGGCTTCGGAAGACTCCCGCTCAGCCGATGCCGGCATCGGCGTTGGCCTTGTCGAGCATCTCCTGCATGCGGGGCTGGACTTCCTTCAGGTAGTCCGCGGCCGTCTGGTCACCGTCCAGGACGGGCTGGATGTTCTTGAACAGCTCGTCGTACCACTCGGGGCTGTAGGTGGTGTTCGCCGGGAGCGCGCGGCCGTAGTCCTGGACGATGTCGAGGAACTCCTGCTTGTTGTTCGGCGGGAGCGTCGAGGACGCGACCCACTCGTCGGCCATGTCGATGAGGTTCGGGATCTGCACGCCGGCGTCGACCAGCGACTGCTGAGCCGTCGGGTCGGTCGAGAGGTAGATCGCGAGCTTCGCGGCGGTGTCGGGGTCCTTCGTGGACTCGCTCACGGCGATGCCGAGGGTGCCGGTCCAGGTGGCGGTCTCACCGGTCGCGCCGACGGGGTAGGGGATGAGATCCCAGTCGAACTCGAGGGTCTCGTACACGGGGACGTCCCACGGGCCGACCGGGAAGAAGCCGATCTGGCCCTGCATCCAGCGCTGGTAGGTGTCGAGCGTCTGCGCGTCGGTGGTGGACGGCGTCACGCCCTCGACCGTCGACAGGTCGGCGAACCACTGCAGCGCCTCGGCGAACTCGGGGCTGTCGACGGTGACCTCGGTGCGGTCCTCGTTCAGCCAGTCGCCGCCGTTCGACCATACGAACGGCTGCAGGTTCCACATCACGTTGAGGCCGGTGCCCCACTGGTCGAGCGTGCCGTCGCCGTTGAGGTCCTTCGTCAGCTGCTTCGACACCTCGACGAACTCGTCCCAGGTGTACGGCTCGTCGGTGCTGGGCAGCGGGATGCCCGCCGCCTCGAACATCGAGCGGTTGTAGCCGAACGAGAACGGGCCGACGTCCTTGGGCATCGCGTAGATCGCGCCCTGGCCCATGAGCTTTCCGTCGAAGCGGTAGCTGTCGACGCCGTACTGCCAGACGTTGTCGAGGTCGAGGTCCTCGTCGTTCTCGACGTACTCGGTGATGTCCTTGATGATGCCGGTCTTGACGTACGCCTGCACGCTGCCCGGGTCGATGTAGAAGACGTCGGGCACCTGCTTGCCGGTGATCGCGGCCTTGAGCTTGGTGCTGTACTCGTCGGCCGTCGTCATGATGATCTTGACGTCGACGTCGTTGTCCTTCTCGAACTGCTCGATCGCCGCGGTGTACGCCGCCTTCTCGGCGTCGCTGCCTCGGAACATGAAGGTCAGCTGCTCGCTGCCGCCGTCGCCCGAGCCGCCCGCGCAGCCCGACAGCATCAGGCCGCCGACGGCGAGCATCGCCGCTGCGGCGACGACCGACTTCCGTGACTTCGTCATCACGTTTCCTCTCATAGTGCTGTGTGGCCAGCGCGCGAGGGATCGATCGCCGCTGACCGTGGGGTATCACCGTTGATTTACAACGTTGGAATTGTTCGGTGGAAAACAGTGTGCGACGCACCCCGAGCCGATGTCAAGCCGAAACGGCAAGAAAGTTCCAACGTTGTAGAACGGTGACCCTCGCGGCGCCCTCCAGCCGCCGCAGCGCAGAACGTGACTGCGGAGCGCGGAGCGCGGAGCGCCAAGCGCGGGCGTGGGACGAGCGGGCGGGCGGGCGCCGTCGTGCGAGGGCTGCGGAGAGCGGATGCCGGCACCGCCGGCATCCGCCATCGCGTCAGATGACGGACTCCGACCAGGGATCGGGGTTGCCGAAGCGGTGCGCGGTGATGGTCACGGACTGCTCGCGGAGGAACGGCAGCAGCTCGAGACGCCCGGCCGTGGTGACCTCGCCGTCGTAGATCGCGAGGTCGGGGTCGCCGCCCATCGCCCTCGCGACGAGGGAGTGGAGCGCCGCGACCGACTCCGCGGCGCCGATCAGCCGCACGCGCGACGGCCGCGGCGCCGGGTCCGCGTCGGCGGCCGCGGCGACCAGGTCGGTCGCGGTGAGCCGCTGCAGCCACTCCTGGTCGGTCTCGACGAAGACGGCGACGTCCTCCTGGGCCAGCACGCGCCGCACGGCCGCAGGCAGCCCGACCGGAGCGCTGAGCGTGAGCGCCGACCCCGCGCGCAGGCCGGCGACGACCACCCGGAGCACCGCCTGCCACGGGGCATCCGCCGTCGCGCGGAGCGCGACCGCGGGGATCGGCCGGTAGCGGAAGAGGTTGCGCTCGATCCCCAGCCCCGACACGTCCTTGACCTGGCCGAACTCACGGTCCCACGAGATCGCGTCCGACAGGGCGCCGCGGCGCAGCCACTCGAACGCGTCGTAGTCCAGCGAGGGCTGCGCCGCCTCGATGAGCGCCGCGATGCGGGTGTCGAGGCCTCGCAGGTGCAGGGTCGCCGACGACGGAGCGCCGGAGGTCGCGCGCCAGCGGCCGAGGCCGACGAGATAGTTCGGGCCGCCAGCCTTGGCGCCGGCACCGACGGACGAGCGCTTCCAGCCGCCGAACGGCTGCCGCTGCACGATCGCGCCGGTGATGCCGCGGTTGACGTACAGGTTGCCTGCCTCGACGGCATCGAGCCACTGTGCGAGGTCGTTCGGGTGCTGCGTGTACAGCCCCGCCGTGAGTCCGTAGTCGACGGCGTTCTGCAGCTCGATCGCGTGCGAGAGCGACGACGCGTGCATGATGCCGAGCACGGGGCCGAAGAACTCCTCGCGGTGGAACCTCGACCCGGGCTGCACGCCGGTGCGGATGCCGGGCGTCCACAGCCGCCCGGCGTACTCGGGCGAGGTGTCGAGCCGGCGCGGCTCGACGAGCCACGACTCCCCCTCCTCGAGCGTGGTGAGCGCCCACTCCAGCTTGCCGCGGGGCACCTCGACGACGGGCCCGACCTCGCTGAGCGGGTCGGAGGGCGGTCCGACGCGGAGCGAGGTCGCGGCATCCACCAGCTGACGCGCGAAGCGCTGCGAGTGACCCACCGGCCCGACGAGGATCGCCAGCGACGCCGCGGAGCACTTCTGGCCGGCGTGCCCGAAGGCGCTCTTGACGAGATCGGATGCCGCGAGGTCGAGGTCGGCGGTCGGCATGACGATCATGGCGTTCTTGCCGCTGGTCTCCGCGAGCAGCGGCAGCTCGGGGCGCCACGAGCGGAAGAGCGCCGCGGTCTCCCACGACCCGGTCAGGATCACGCGGTCGACGTCGGGGTGCGACACCAGCGCCTGCCCCAGGCCGCCCTCGTCGATGTCGACGAGCGCGAGGACGTCGCGGGGCACCCCCGCCTCCCACAGTGCCTCCGCCACGACGGCGGCGCAGCGCCGCGCCTGCGGGGCGGGCTTGAAGACGACCCCCGAACCCGCGGCGAGCGCCGCGAGCACTCCCCCGGCCGGGATCGCGATGGGGAAGTTCCAGGGCGGCGTGACGACCGTGAGGCGCGCCGGCTCGAACACCGCACCGCTCACGCGGTCGAGCTCGCGAGCCGTCGCCGCGTAGTAGTTGGCGAAGTCGACGGCCTCGCTGACTTCGACGTCGGCCTCCGCGAACACCTTCCCGGTCTCGGAGGCAGCCACCTCGATCAGCGCGCCGCGGCGCGCTTCGAGCGCCCGAGCTGCTGCGACGAGCACGCCCGCGCGGTCCGCGGCGGGCAGGGCGCCCCACGCCGTCGCTGCGGTCCGCACCCGTGCGACGATCGCCTGCAGCGTCGGCTCGTCGGTCACGAGCGCCTCCGCGATCGTGGCGTCGCCGGCGCGAGAGGTCTCGATGCGGGACAGGATGCCGCGGGCCCAGGCGCGATTGCCCGGCAGGGCGGGGTCGCTGTCGGCGCTGTTGCGGAAGCCGGGTGCGCCGCTCGCTCGCGCGGAGGACTCGCGGGGCGCGAAGACCGCGGTCTCGACGAACGCCTCGGCCCCGAACACCTGCTCGGGCACCGAGCGCTCCAGCGGAGCCGTGTCGCCGGGCACCGCCGAGCGGGCGATGCCGATGACAGCCTGGGTGAGTCCCGACTCGCCCGCGGCGGCCGCGCGGCGCAGTCGCGCCTGGGCGCGCGGCGAGGCCGGCCGCACCTCATCTCCGGCGGCGAGGTCTGCTCCGGCCTCGGCGGCACGGTCCTGCGTGCGATTCGGGCCCGTCGTCAGAGCGGGATCGTCGGCACGCGTGAGGGACGCGAGGAACCGGTCGCGCTCGCGCTCGAACATCGCCGGGTCGTCGGCGAGGTCGAAGGCGGCAGAGAGGAAGTTCTCGCTGGAGGCGTTCTCCTCCAGGCGTCGCACGAGGTAGCTGATCGCGACGTCGAACTCGTCCGGGCGCACGACCGGCACGTACAGGAGCACGTGGCCGACCTCGCGCGTGACGGCTTCGACCTGGCCCTGCGCCATGCCGAGCAGCATCTCGAACTCGACCGCGTCGCGCACGCCGGCCTCGCCCGCGAGGAGCCACGCGTAGGCGATGTCGAAGAGGTTGTGGCCCGCGACGCCGATGCGCACCGCCGGGGTGCGCGAGGGCTCGAGCGCGAAGCGCAGGCAGCGGACGTAGTTCGCGTCGGAGTCGACCTTCGCGTCGTACGTGGCGAGGTCCCAGCCGTGCATGACGGCATCCACCCGCTCCATCGCGAGGTTGGCACCCTTCACCAGCCGCACCTTGATGCGCGCGCCGCCGGCCGCGACCCGCTGCTGCGCCCACGCGGTGAGCTGTTCGAGCGCCGGCAGCGCGTCGGGGAGATACGCCTGCAGCACGATGCCGGCCTCGAGCCCGCGCAGCCGCGGATCTTCGAGCAGGCGGGTGAACACCGCGATGGTCAGATCGAGGTCCCGGTACTCCTCCATGTCGAGGTTGATGAAGGTCGGGCCCGTCGCTGAGCCTGTCGACGCGGCGGTGAGGTACAGCGGCCTCAGCCGCTCGACGACCGAGTCGACGACCTCGTCGAACGCCCACATCGAGATGTGGCTGGCGATCGCCGACACCTTGACCGAGACGTAGTCGACGTCGGGGCGACGGATGAGCTCGTGAATGCCCTCCAGGCGCCGCAGCGCCTCCTCTTCGCCGAGCACGGCCTCACCCAGCAGGTTGAGGTTGAGCCGCGCCCCGCTCTCGCGCAGGGCGGCGATCGCCGGGCCCAGCTTGTCGGGCCGCGCGTCGACGACCAGGTGCCCGACCATCTCGCGCAGCACGCGTCGCGCGATGGGCACGACGGGCGACGGCAGCACCGGCGCGACCGCGCCGCCCACGCGCACGGCGCCGCGGAGGTACCACGGCAGGAACTCCGGCACGAGCGGCGCGACGCGATGCAGATGGGATGCCGCTGCCGAGAGGCTCTCGGGCCGCATCACGCCGTCGACGAAGCCGATCGTGAAGGGCAGGCCGTTCGGGTCCTTGAGGACTCCGGCCAGACGCTCGGCCGCCGGATCGACCTCGACCTCGGCGCTCTCGGCGACCCACCGCTGGGCGAGGGCCACCGCGTCCCGGGCGAGGCGCTGCTCGGATCGGTCTTCCATTCGCACTCCCGATGTCACGTCGTCGGACTCCGTGCTTCCAGCCTGCACCTCGATGTGCCCGACAGGCGCCGGATTGTGGACGGTCGGCTCGACTTGCTGCATGAGGTCAAGGGTGCGGCATCCATTCATTCGTGAAAAGCGATGATCTACGATGGATATCGTTCGGGATTATCGATGGGATGCCGGTGTTCGAACTGCGACGGCTGCGTCTGCTTCACGAGCTCGCACTCCGCGGCACCCTGGCCGCGGTCGCCGAGGCGCTCTCGTACAGCCCCTCCACGATCTCGCAGCAGCTCGCCCAGCTGGAGAAGGAGGCGGGCGTCGCCCTCCTGGCGCCCGAGGGCCGCCGGGTGCGCCTCACCGAGCACGGGCGCGTCCTCGCCGCCCACGCGACCCGCGCGCTCGACCTCGACGAGCAGGCGCGCGGAGAGCTCGAGTCGCTGCACCCGGGGCTCGCGCCGGTGCGCGTCGCCGTCATGCAGACCGCGGCGCTCGCCATCGTGCCCGCCGCGCTGCGCCTCCTCGGCGAACGTGCTCCCCAGCTTCGTGTCGAGCTCGTGGAGCTGCCGCCCGAGGTCGGTCTGTTCGAACTCACGGCCCGCGGCGTCGACCTCGTGATCGCGGAGCAGTACCCGGGGCACACGCGCGCACACGCGGACGGCCTCGAGCGCGAGACGCTCGGGACGGATCCGATCCATCTGGCGGTGGCTTCGGGCGATCTCGCACGGTCGCTCGAGGACCTGCGCGGCCGCGCGTGGGTGATGGAGCCTGCGGGGACCGCTTCCCGCCTGTGGGCGGTGCAGCAGTGCCGTGCGGCGGGATTCGAGCCGGACGTCCGCTACGAGCTGGCCGACCTCTCCGCCCACGCGCGGCTCGTCGCCGCCGGTCAGGCGGTCGCCGTGCTGCCCGACCTTCTTGGGGAGGGCGCGTCGCCGGCGGTGTCGCTGCTCGACTTCCCCGGTCGCCCGACCCGCGAGATCTTCACGGCGCAGCGCACCGCGTCGAGGGGTCGTGCCGGCATCCTCGAGGTGCGCCGCGCCCTGCACGATGCCTTTCCGGCCGCCGGACGCGATGCCGCGCAGCCCGCGCCCTAGGCTGGGCGGGTGTCCGAGTCGCCCGATGCCGCCCGCGCGCCGAAGCGCCGCTTCGAGTGGCTGCGCGCGGCGAGCGATCGGGTGCCCACGGCCTGGTTCGCCGGCATCGCGACAGCCCTCTTCCTCGTCGCGACGGCCGCGTTCGGGGGCCTCGCGACGGCCGCTCCCGCCGAGCTCGTGCGTCTCGAGGCCGGTGAGGAGCACGTGACGGCGCAGCGATCGCTCACCGTGCAGCGCGCCGTGCTGATCGACGAGCTGCCGGGGACCGGACTCACCCTGGAGGACGGCCAGCGGGTGCTCGCCGTCGTGGTCGACGTGGAGAACGCCTGGGACCGCCCCCTGCCGTCGACGGGAGACAGCGGCGTGGAGGCCTCGTTCTCGGTCGAGGGTGTCGAGTCTGCGACCAGCAGGTCGGTCGCTCGCATCGACGACGTCACGATCGCACCGGCGCTCCAGCCCGGCGTGCCGGCCGAGCTCGTCTATGTCTGGGCCGTCGACGCCGGCGCCTTCGCGGCCGAGGACGAACTGGTCGTGACCCTCAACGAGCTGTCGCTGTACACCGGATCCGTCGTGATGTCGGGGACGAACTGGACGGATCCGGTCCCCGACGCCCGCATGACGCTCGTCGTCGAGGACGTCGGCGCCGGTGCCGATCAGGAGACCGACGGTGACGGCTGAGCGGCGGCTTCCCGCGTGGGCGGCGTGGTCGCTCGGCGTGGGCTTCATCGTGATCGCGTGGTTCGTCACGCTCGCGACGCCCGGCGAGGATCAGGCGCAGTCGGCGTTCACGGTCCCCGCGACGGTCGGCGAGGAAGCGACCGGCCGCAACCTCGCCGTGACGATCACCGATCTCCGCCGCGCCGCGGAGGTGCGAGCCGACGGCTGGTCGGCAGAGGGCAACTGGCTCATCGTCGACCTCGATGCCGCCGCCGTCGTCGCGGAGCGTGGCGCGAGCCTGAGTCACGCCATGCTCGAGGTCGACGGGGTGCGCTTCAGCGCGAGCGATCGGCCCGACTCGCTCACCGATGCCACCCTGTCGGCGGGCGTCCCGCTCTCGGGGAGCCTCGCGTTCGAGCTGCCGGGCGGCCTGGACGCCGGCAGCGCCCGGCTCGAACTCGCCCTGAACGCCGACACGCGGCTCGACTCGATGGTCGTGCTGGCTGTGGATCTCGCCGACGTGCCCGACGCGCCCTCCGCAGAGCTGTCGCCGACGGATTGGACGAACCCGTGACCGGGTGGTGGCGCGCCAACGCCCTCGCCCTCGGCGCCATCGCCCTCCTCGTTCCGGCTCTCATCCTGACGATCTCGTGGAACGAGGGACCGGCGGGCGACGCGACCCTTGGCACCCGACCGCTCACGCTCGACGCCGGCGAGTCCATGTCGTACGCCGGCGCGACCGTCGGCCCCGCGAGCGCCGCGTTCACGGACCTCCCGCTGGCGCCGCAGGACACCCGCGTGGTCTCGATCACCCTGCGGATCGAACCCGGTTCCCGCGCGTTCGGCTGCACCACGCCGGTGCTGCGCGAGACGACCGGGACGCAGCGGCAGTGGAACGCGACCGACGATCTCGGGCGCGAGTGGGACCCCGACGTCCAGACGTTCTGCGACCCGGACGACACGGCTCCGTATGAGCTCGAGCTCGACTACCTCGTGCCGGCCGACGCGTCGGGCCCGTTCGCCGTGGAGCTCGCCTCGGCGACCGCGCTGCCCGAGTTCGTGCGCGCGATCGTCGAGCCCTGATCCGGGACGGATGCCGCGGCATCCGTCCGCTCTTCCGGCACCGCCGCGCGCCCCCGCAGCGTGCCGATGACGCCGTCGTACCCGCCGGCCACCAGCGCGATGCGGATGGGCTCGATGACGATCGGCGCGATCAGGAAGATCAGCTGATCGTTGACGAACCAGAAGTCGTCGACGTCCTGCGGGCCGAATGCGCGCGGCACCGCCCACTCGAGCACCCCCTGCAGTGCGAGGAGGAGCGTGTACAGCAGCACGAACCCGCCGATGAGCACCGGACCCGACCGCCACATCAGCACCAGCGCCCTGCCGATCGGAGCGAACCGCGACACGATCTCGCCCCACAGGTCGGCGAGCCGCGCCCGGAGGCGCTGCGGCAGCGACCGGTAGCGCGAGCGGATGCGTCGGCCGACCTCGCCCCCCAACTCGTCGACCGCGACGGCCTTCGGCGCGACCGCCTGGCCGTACACGACGCCCGCGATCGTCAGCCAGGCGACGGGAAGCAGGATGATGCCGCCCGCCTCGCCGAGCAGCCATTCCACCGCTTCCCACAGCCAGGCCAGTGGAACGAAGGCCGACGCGATCGTCTCGCGGAGGTCGGCGAGCCACACCATGCCCTGGCGCGTGGCCACCCACGACGTCACGTAGCCCACGCCGATCGAGATGACGACGGCGGCGAAGTACACCCACACCGCTTCCAGGTAGGCGGCGAAGATGCCGAACCAGCGCGGCAGCCGGTCTTTGTAGCGCTTGAGCAACCAGCGCAGCGCGAAGGCCACCACGACGATCGCCACAGTGATCGGCGTCAACGTCAGTTCTCCGGCGAGGCCGTCGCCCCCGGCATCCGTTCCCAGCACCGCCTCCGCGATGTCCCGTCCCGTGCTCAGCTCCAGCACGCGGTTGGCGTACGCGGCGGCATCCTCGCGGAGGTACCCCCACGCGGCGTAGAAGGCGAAGAACGGCAGGATGCCGGCCATCAGGGCGGCGAAGAACTCGCGACGCCGTGCGGCCGCGTCGGGCGGAAGGGGGGCGATGGCGCGCAGCTCGCGCATGCCGTCGCGCAGCACCAGGAACATCGCGACGAGCGCGATGAGACGGGCGAGGATCGCGACCGGGAGGAGCAGCGATCCGGCGACCGCGTTGTACGACCCGACCCAGCCCGCCGCTTCGATCACGACGTACCGCGCGAGGATCGCGGCGAGGTACAGGGCGAGCAGCACCGGCCAGTGGCGCCACAGCAGGCGGCCGGCGGTGCGCGGCACGGCGAGCAGGGCGGTCACGCACCCACGGTAGCGTCCCCGCACGCCAGAGTGCCCGGGCCGGGGCCCGGGCACTCATCCGGCGAGGCCGGTCAGACGTTGTCGGCGCGTCGCGTGCGCGGCGGGTCGTCGACCTGGTCGACGGTGCTGCGCGACGCCGCGTTCGCGTCATCGACGCGGTCGTCGCGGTACTCGCGACGCACGCCGTCGTCCGACACGCCGACCGGCGCGTCGGTGCGGGCGTCCGCCGCTCGCTGATCGGTGCGGGGGTCCACCCGCGGGTCGGTGCGGGCGTCGGTCCGCGGGTCGGCGTCGGCCGTCCGCGTCGCGGTGCCCGACTCGGTCGCGTACGGGTCCACCTCGTCGGCCTTGCGCAGGGTCTTCTCCTGCTCGGCGCGGTACTTGGCGGCATCCGCCTCGTGCTCGTCGATCGTGCTGCGGCGCTTGTCGGCGTCGATCAACGCCTGCGCGGCGCGCGCCTTCGCCTGTTCCGCGGCTGCGGACGCCGACGCGGCGTCCGCGCGAGCCTGGGCGACCTGCGCCTCGTGCTCACGCGCCTGCAGCTCGGACTCGCGCGCCTCGGCACGCAGCTTCTCGGCGCGGTCGTGCTGCGCCTGCGCGCGACGCTCGCGGCGTCCGCGCGCGCTGAGCAGAAGCGCCACGACGACGATCGCGACGACGATCACGATGCCGACGATGATCCAGATGAGGGTGGTTGTGTCCACGGCCCCTCCTTCTCCCTCCGGCGCCGGTGGGGGTACCGGCGCCACCACCGTCAGAGAACCGCGCCGCGAGTGCCCGGCACAACCCATTGCGCGGCCGTCGCGGGTGCGCTACTACTGCGCGGCTCGGCGCCTGTGGAGGGATCCTGCGGTTCTCAGGGGCGCCCCGCTTATGATGTAAGCCTCGCCGACGCAGTATCCCCTGTCCCCCGCCATCTTGAAGGGCAGCGTTGTCTGACGTACCCGCTCTGACTTTCGACGGAGATCGCTCACGCGACGACGCCGAACTCCTGCGACTCCAGGAATGCGCCACCGAGCCCATCCGGACCATCGGTCGCATCCAGTCGCACGGAATCCTCTTCGGACTCGATGAGGTGACCGGCGCCGTCGTCGTCGCCAGCGAGAACGGCGAGCACTGGCTCGGCCGCGACCTGAGGGAAGCGGGGAGCGAAGTCCTGACGTGGGCGATCGACCACGGTGTCGCGATCGACCCGGTCCGCGCCGAGTTCGAGGGCCGGACGTACGACGTCATCCCTCACCGGGAGACCTCTCCGCTCCTCCTGGAGCTCGAGCCGGTCATCCCGGAGCTCGACTACGTCCGCACGGGCGTCGTCGGCGCGATCCAGCGCCTGGCGGGGATCACCGATCCCGACGAGCTGCGTCAGCGTGCGGCTCGTGAGATCAAGGCCGTCACCGGCTTCGACCGGGTGATGTGCTACCACTTCCACGACGACGGGCACGGTCAGGTCGTCGCCGACGAGCGCGAGCCCGACATGGAGTCGTACTTCGGACTCCACTTCCCGGCCTCCGACATCCCGGCGCAGGCACGGGCGCTCTACATCGAGAAGCGGTCGCGCGTGATCGCCTCCACCGAAGATCAGGGGCTCGCGATCCACACGCTGCTGCCCGAGGCGGCGCCGGTGGATCTCGGCGTGACCGAACTGCGCGCCGTGTCGCCGCACCACCTCGCGTTCATGCGCAATATGGGCCAGGCGTCCACCGTGTCGTTCGGCCTCATCATCGACGACCGCCTCGTGGGCATGTTCACCTGCGCGCACCGGACCCCCCGGCGCGTCCCCGTGCTGCTGCGGCGCGCGATCGAGGTCATGGCCTCCCAGGTAGCCAGCCAGCTCGCCGCTGCCGACCAGATCCGCAAGCTGCGCCGCCAGCTGGAGGCCCGCGAGCGGCGGATCTCGATCATCGCCCCCCTCTACGGTCGCGCCGACGTCGGGACCGTTCTGCTGTCGGGAGAGCGCACGGTCCTCGACGTCGTCCCCGCCGACGGAGCGCTGCTGCGTCTCGGTGACGCCATCCACACCGTGGGCGTGGTGCCGCCTGCCGACAGGCTCTTCGCGGTGGTCGAGGAGCTCGGCGCCGGACGCCTCCTCTGGGAGGCGCTCCCGCTGGATCGGCCCGAACTCGCGGTCGAGGTCCCCGGCGTGACCGGACTCCTCGTCGTGCCGCTGGGCGGCGACGGCGACATGCTCGTCTTCGTGCGTGGCGAGGTCACGCGTGCCATCGACTGGCTGGGCGACCAGCGCCCCGAGAACCGCGACTCCCCGCTGTCGCCGCGGCGGTCGTTCTCCGCGTGGCGCGAGAGCGTCACCGGGCGGAGCTTCCCGTGGGGTGAGCACGCTCAGGACGCCTTCGATCTCGGCGAGGAGATCCGGGCAGCCATGGTGGCGCGCGCCCAGGCCGAGCTCGCCGAGCTCGCGCTGCGCGACGCCCTGACGGGTCTCCACAACCGCCGGTTCCTCGACGATCGACTCGACGACCTGCTCCGCAGCTCGGAGAAGCCGGTCTCCCTGGTGTTCCTCGATCTCGACGGCTTCAAGCTGGTCAACGACACCCACGGCCACGAGATGGGCGACGCCGTGCTGGCGGCGATCGGCAAGAGGCTCAGCGGCGTGGCGCGGACGTCCGACGTGGTCGTGCGCCTCGGCGGCGACGAGTTCGTCATCGTGTGCGTCGGCGCGGGACCGGCCGAGGCAGCCGCCATCGCTTCTCGCGCGCTGGGGGCCATCACCGACCCGATCGTGGTGCGCGACGTCGAGATCACGGTGAACGGCTCCGCCGGGGTGGTCGCCGCCGAGCGCGGCATGTCGCCCGCCCAACTGCTGGACGCCGCCGACGCGGCGATGTATCGCGCGAAGCGCGAGGGCGGCGGCCGCGTCTCAGCGTGAGAAGCGGCCGCGTCTGAGCGTGAGAAGCGGCCGCGGCTCAGCGCGAGGGGAGCTCGGGCTCCGGGACGATGCGGAGCCCGCTCGACGAGTTCGCGGTGTCGACGAGCTCCTGCAGCCACAGCCGGTTGATCTCGGGCATCGGCGCGTCGTACTCGAAGCGCAGCGTGGTGACGGGTGAGATCCACACCGCCTGGCGCAGCGACGTCTTCTCGTCCACGAGGGCGAACGACAGGTTCTCGCGACGCCGGAGCTTGGCCATGATGACGAGCTCGACGTGCGCGAGCGTGCGGTCATCGATCTTGAAGGAGGCCGGAGGCGACCCGTAGTGAAGTGTGCCCACGCATCGATCCTACGGGTCGGTTCGCGCGGGGTAGTGTGGGGCCATGGCGATCGTGAACCGACTCACCGTCGACGGACGCGACTACTTCCTCCCCGACCCCGTGACCGAGCTCAAGGGCAAGATCCTCGAGGCGATCAAGGCCGGGGGCGGCTATGTGAACGTCCCGCCGCTGCGCGGCGGCCCCGGCGTCGACATCCTGTTCTCGCCGGGCATGCCCGTGACGTGGTCGCAGTTCGAGGTGGGCGACTCCAACCCTCCGGCCGACGAGCCCCCGCTCGACGACGTCGCCGATTACGAGCTCTGACGCCGGAGTCTCTGGCGCCCGCGCCCCTCTTCGAGGCGCACTACGGCGCGGTGTCACCCCGTGCTCCGCGCGGCATCACACCGCGTGCCGGCGCCGTCACGCCCGCGTGAGCAGTTCGTCCATCTCGGCGACGGGCAGCGGCAGGCCCCACAGGTAGCCCTGGCCCCGGTGACAGCCGCGGCCCCGTGACCGCTCCAGGTCGGCCAGGGTCTCGATGCCCTCGGCGACCACCCGCCAGCCGTGATCGTTGCTGCTCTCGACCACAGCGGCGACGGCGTCGTCCGCGGCCGCGTCCGAGCGCTGGGTGAGCGACCTGTCGATCTTCACCTCGTCGATCGGCAGCACCTCGAGCATCGCGACGGTGGTGTCGCCCGCGGCGAAATCGTCGACCGAGATCGCGACGCCCACCGAGTGCAGCGACTCGATCGCCGACAGCATGGGCGGCCGCAGCTGCGGCGACGGCGCCTCGGTGATCTCGATCGTCAGGACGGACGGCTCCAGCCCGAGCGTGTCGAGTCTCGCGACCACGGCATCCGCATACCGGCTGGAGAAGTGCGCGGGCGACGCGTTGACCGCCAGACCGACCTCGTGACCGGAGCTGCGCCACAGCGCGACCTGGGCGGCGGCCCGATCGAAGACGTGGGCGTCGAGCTCATCGAGGAACTCGCCGTCCTCCGCGAGCCGGATGAACCGTTCCGGCGAGACCTGCCCCTCCTCGGCATGCCTCCAGCGGCAGAGCGCTTCGACCGAGACCGGCGCCGACACGGTTGCCTGCGACAACGGGGCCGTCAAGTCGAATTGGGGCTGAAAAGCGATCGACAACTCACCTGCGGAGAGAGCCGCGCGCAGATCCCGAGTGAGCTGGGGCGAGCTGACCATGCTCCAACATTCGGGGACTGCGCGAAGTGTACGCAACACCGGACAAGATCGCGCCGAATGCGTATAATGCGCCCGCGCATTCCCGGCGAGCAGGTTTTCCACCGGGCCACGACGACCGCGGAGAGGCGGACTACTGTAGAGGCGATGGGCACGCTCACCTACGACTCCCGAGTCACTGCATCGTTCGACGATCGCATCCTCGCGCACCTTCAGGCGGTCATCTGGGCGAAGCTGCGCCGGGGCGAATCGTTCCCCTTCACATGGACCGACCCCATGCGCAGCGGCCTGGGCCGCACGTCGATCTGGCTGAGCCCGAGCGTCTCGCTCACGTTCGAGTACTTCGGCGGGCGGCAGCCGCGGCTGAACCCCGGATGGGTCGACGCGCTGACCAAGTCGGCCAACTCGCCCGGCGGTCTCACGCTCGTCCCCGAACCCGACCCGCCCACCGGCGCCTCTTAGTCGCGACCCTCGGATGTGTCAAGGGCCGACATCGGCCCGCGTCGCCTGCCTAACGTCTACGCATGACACAGCACGTCGACGACATCGCAGCGGACTGGGGTGTCCACTGGACCAAGCCGTCCCGCGGTTCGTGGGCCGCGGACCGCAACGGCCGCTCCCTGGGCGAGGTCCGCCGCGACGCGGACGGATTCACCGCCACTCGCGGCGGCCGAAACCTGGGGACGTACCGGTCCCTCGGAGCGGCGCTCGACGCCGTCGACCACCACCACCTCGCGACCGTGCAGCCCGGCCGCTTCTGGACACTGCTGCTCACGACGGTCAACGTCGGCATGGTCGCGGCGATCTCGCTCATCGCGACCGCGATCCTGCGCTGACTCAGTTCCAGACGCTGGGCGCCTCGGCGCGCGTGGGCGGAAGAGCTGATGCCGCAGCCCAGTCGTGGACCCACGCATCCACTTCACGGATCCCTTCCGGCCGTCCCACCGCGGCGAGCAGCTCCTCGTGCGAGAGAGTGCCGCCGGACCGCTTCATCATGCGGGCGCGGATGATGGCGCGCGCGTAGACCTCGCCGCCCACCACCGCGCGATGCTCGAGGTACACGGCCTTGTCGTCGTGGCCGATCATGCGCGACTCGACGTCGAACTTCTGCCAGAGGTTGAGCGACTTGCGGAACGTCACGGTCTCGCTCGACACGACCGCGTACCAGCCGCGCGTCCTCATGACGTCCCAGAGTCCCGTGCGCACCAGCAGGTCCCACCGGCCGAGGTCGAACAGCGACAGATAGCGCCCGTTGTTCATGTGGCGCAGCAGGTCGATGTCGGTCGGCAGGGTGGTCAGCCGGATGCGGCTGATGCCCGTCGGGGCGAGCCGTCCGGCGCGCCGGAGGCGCCGCCGCGCGGTCAGCATCACGATCAAGGTTCGCCACATCACGTTCACGAAGTGCGATGGTAGCGATCGACCACGCGCGCACCGATTCGGTTGTCGATTCCCGACACGAGCGCTCGCTCCACCCGGTGCGCGGTGCACAAGACGGGCTGCCGGCATCCGCCCGTCCGGCTCTCGACCCGCGCACGAGGCGCCCGACACGCGGCGGCGCCCGCGCTTGTCAACCCCTGTTCACCGCCCGTTCGCCCGATTTCGGGTCTCGGCCGCACCCGCGTAGAGTCTGGCCCATGGAAGCCGAAACCCAGACCGACATCGTCGTCCGTCCGGTGCGCGACGTCGACGCCGAGGCCCTCGGGCGCGTCCACGCGACCGCCTGGCACGAGACGTACGACCACCTCATCAGCAAGGCCGCCCTCGAGGCCGTCTCGCCCAAGCGGCTCGCAGAGCTCTGGACGCACTGGGCCGTCCAGGGTCCCGAGTTCAAGATGTTCGCCGCGCTGGTGAACGGCGAGATCGTCGGGTTCGCCGGCTCCGGTCCCGCTCGCGACAAGGACGCCCCGCGTTTCCGGGAGCTGTACTTCATCTATCTGCTCGACGCCCACCACGGCACCGGCATCGGCCAGAAGCTCTTCGACAGCGTCGTCGAGCCGGCTGAGGGTCTGTACCTCTGGGTCGCCGACGACAACCCCCGCGCGCACCGCTTCTAC
The DNA here is from genome assembly GCF_015278255.1 of Microbacterium hibisci. Lineage (GTDB taxonomy): Bacteria > Actinomycetota > Actinomycetes > Actinomycetales > Microbacteriaceae > Microbacterium > Microbacterium hibisci. The sequence goes on along the minus strand of NZ_JADIJC010000012.1, from coordinate 10,065 downwards.
ACGCGCAACGGCTTCGCGCTCGACGGCGCCACGCACACCGAGCCGTTCCTCGGCGAGACGCTCACCGAGGTCCGCTTCGTGCGCTGACGGCCCGCGTCGCGAGAGGGCGTGTCCGGTTCACCGGGCACGCCCTCTCGGCGTTCCGAACGCCCGTCGGGCGACGCGCAGCCCCGCCCGGATCGGGAAGACTGGACCCATGCCGTCTCGCACCGCGCTCACCGTCTGGCCCCTCGAGGGCATCCCCGAGATCGAGGCGGGCGCCGACCTCGTCGACATCATCGCCGCCGTCGCGGACGGCGAGCTGGCGGACGGCGACATCCTCGTCGTGACCTCGAAGATCGTGTCGAAGGCCGAGGACCGGTTCGTCATCGCCGACGACCGCGAGGACGCCATCACCGCGGAGACCGTGCGCATCGTCGCCTCACGCACGGGCCCGAACGGATTCACGACCCGGATCGTCGAGAACCGCCTCGGCATGGTGTCGGCGGCAGCGGGCGTCGACACCTCGAACACCCCCGACGGCACGGTGCTGCTGCTTCCGATCGACCCCGACGCGTCGGCCCGCACGATCGCCGCGGGGCTGCGCGAGCGCCTCGGCGTGAAGGTCGGCGTCATCGTGTCGGACACCCTGGGCCGCGCCTGGCGCGAGGGCCAGACCGACCACGCCATCGGCGCCGGCGGCGTGCACGTCTTCGAGGACCTGCGCGGAGGGACGGATGCCGAGGGCCGCCCCCTCGTCGTCACGATGCCGTGCGTCGCCGACGAACTCGCCGCCGCCGCCGACCTCGTGAAGGGCAAGGCCTCACGGCGCCCGGTCGCGGTGGTACGCGGACGCGCCGACCTGGTCGGCGACCTCGACCTGCCGGGCGCGCGGTCCATCGTGCGTCCGCTGGAGCGGGACATGTTCCGCCTGGGCGCCGACGAGGCATACGCCGAAGGCCTCGCCGCCGGCCTCGCGCAGGGACGCGCGGCCGGCGACGAGGCCTTCTCGTCCAGCAGCTAGGCTGCCGGGCGGGTCAGCGGCCGGCGGAGAGCACGGCCTCCCCCGCCGACACCTGCACCTGGACCGTGCTCGAGGCGCCCGGCGTCGAGCCGATGCGGTTGTCGAAGCCGCCGGCCGAGACGTCGGAGGTCACGTCGTATTCGCCCTCGGGGACTGTCACGCGCAACGATCCCGCGCTCACGTCGAGCTCGATCGAGTCGGGCTGGCTGCCGGTGAGGGTCGCGTCGAGCGAGCCGGCACTCACCTGCAGGGCGGCCTCGCCCACGTCGGCGAGCTCGAGCGTGCCCCGGCCCGCGCTGACGTCCGCGTCCACCGACTCGGCCGAGCCCGACACGTCGAACGATCCGGCCGCCAGCGACAGGTCCAGCACGCCGAAGTCGCCCTCCGTCACGAACTCGCCGGCCGCGAGCGACACGTCGGCGTCGAGGCCTTCGAGCGACGACGGCAGACGGAGCACGGCATCCGTCGCCCGCTCGCCGAACCATCCCCGCCAGCCGAACCAGCCGAACCGGTCGGGCGACGAGACCTCGAGGGTGTCGCCGCGGCGCTCGAAGCGCCAGTCATCGGCGCCCCACGAGCCGGTCACCTCGAGTTCGGCCTCCGAGACGTCGCCGAACTCGACGCGGAGGACGCCGGCCGCGGCGTCGACGGCGAGCAGGTCGACGCCCGCGGCGTCGAGCGTGCGGGTGGTGGTGTGGACCGACGCCGAGGCGACGGTGCCGACGGCGGCCGAGATCATCGTGCCCAGCAGCACCAGGCCACCCAGCACGATCACCACGATCGCCACGGCCCGCGATCCGCCGGCCGGCGGACGCGGCGCCTCGGCGACGCGATCGGGGGCGGCCGGAGGAGGAGTCAAGGTCGTGCTCATCGGTTCGTTCCTGTCTGCGGCCCGCGGCCGCTCGGAGTGGGAGGAGTCGGAGGAGCCGGCGGTGCGGGTGCGCCGTGCTCGAGGTGGGCGAGGGCCGCCAGGACGCGGCGGTTGCCCGACTCGTCGGGTTCGAGGCCCAGCTTCTGGAAGACCGCCGTGATGTGCTTCTCGACGCTGCCCTCGGTCACGTGGAGGGTCTTCGCGATCGCCTGGTTGGACCGACCCTCCGCGATGAGGGCGAGAACGGATGCCTCGCGTTCGGTGAGCCGTTGCATGCGGTCGTCGCGCGTGCGCCTGCTGAGCAGCTGTGCGACGACCTCGGGGTCGAGGACGGTGGCTCCGGTCGCGATCCGCTCGATCGCCTCGAGGAAGTCGGCGACGTCGGCCACCCGGTCTTTGAGGAGGTAGCCGAGCGCACCGCCGCTGGACGAGATGAGGTCGGCGGCGTAGCGCTCCTCGACATACTGCGACAGCACCAGCACCGCGAGCTCGGGCAGCCGCGCCCGGAGCGACAGCGCCGCCCGGATGCCCTCGTCGGTCCAGGTCGGGGGCAGCCGCACGTCGAGGATGCACAGGTCGGCACCGGTCCGGTCGACGGTCTCGTCGAGGTGCGCGGCATCGGGGAGGGCTGCGACCACCTCGTGGCCGGCGTCTTCGAGCACCCGCACCAGTCCGGCGCGCAGCAGGGCGGAGTCCTCGCAGATCAGGATGCGCACGGGATGCTCACCTCCACGCTCGTCGGTCCGCCGGCGGGACTGTCGATGCGGGCCTCGCCGCCGGCGGCGAGGACGCGGTTGACGATGCCGTCCAATCCGCCGCCGGGGATCACCCGGGCGCCGCCCACGCCGTTGTCTTCGATCCGCGCCCACAGCACGCCGGGCTCGCGCAGTCGCGCGACGAGCCGCACCTCGGTCGCCCGCGAGTGCTTGGCGGCGTTGGTCAGGGCCTCGGCGATGGCGAAGTAGGCGGCCGCCTCGGTCTCGCGGCTGCAGCGGCCGTCGAGCCGCACGTCCATGTGGACGGGCACGACCGAGCGGGCGACGAGCGCAGACAGCGCCGCGTCCAGACCCCGGTCGTCGAGGACGGAGGTGTGGATGCCGCGGGCCAGCTGCCGGAGCTCGGTGATGGCCGCCTTCGTCGAGGTGTGGGCCTCGGCGATGAGGGCTTTCGCGGCCTCGGGGTCGGCTTCGATCTTCTGCTGCGCGAGGCCGAGCGTCATGCCGACCGAGACCAGCCGCGGCTGGACGCCGTCGTGGAGGTCGCGCTCGATGCGCGTGCGCTCGACGTCGGCCGCGCGCACCGCGCCGGCGTGCTGGCGGCTGGAGGTGCGAGCGGCCTCGGCCAGCTGCGCCTCGCGCGAGGGCACCATGATGGCCCGCGCGAGGATGCCGTGCAGCACGCCGAGCCCGATCATGCCCGCGGCCGACACCAGCACCGCCACGATGCCCACCGGAACGGCCCACGAGATCGGCACCTCGATGCCGGTGCGGGCGAGGCGCACCGCGCTCGCGTCGGCGAACAGCGGCGCGAAGGCGAGCACGGCGCCCGACACCAGCAGACCGGCGAGAGCGACCACGACCCACCCGAGGATGGTCGCGATGGCGAGGTTGGCGATCGCGCGCCAGGTCGCCGCGTCGATGGCCTGGATCCACACGGTGCGCAGGAATCCGCCGAAGCCGGGGCGCCCGCTCGAGCGCGGACGCAGCGGCGGGAGGCCGAACCGATACAGCCCGTCGACGCGCTGCGTCTCGAGCCAGCCGAGCGCATAGAGCACGTAGACGAGGGCGAAGAGGACGACGAGGCCGATGCCGATCACGAACAGCAGGCCGATGCCGAGGCCCAGCAGGGAGAACAGCAGTGAGAACGCGGCCGCGCCGATCACGCCGAGGGCGGCGAGCTGCGCGATGGCGCCCGCCACCTGCGCCGGCCGGGTCACCGGGCGGACGGAGGGAGAGTCCGGAGAGGTCATGCCACTTACGGTAGGCGTGCGGCGCGCCGAGCGCGCCTGAGCCATCCGGAGTCTTCTCTTCGGGTTATCCCCCCATCTCCGGGGTTCCCTCGCTCCCGGCCCCGGTCGGGTTTGGGGGCGGCGCGTGCGTTCGGGGCGTGCGCCGCGCGCTCCGAACGCACCCGGCGCGCCCCAAACCGTACAGACGCCGAACCCGAGGCGGTGACGCCGAGTCCAGAGAGGCGGCACAGGGTCGGCGGCACGGGCTAGGGTGGCCGCGATGCCAGCAGCCAGATCACGCAAGAGCCGGGGCGCGCAGCCACCCCTGTTCGACTTCGACGAATCCGCGCTCGACCCCCTCGAACCCGGTGACGGCGCGATGCTCGACGCCGGCCGCCTCGACGGCGTCGCCTACACGGCGATCGAGCGCGATGCGTGGGAGCTGGAGGTCGGTGCCACGGTCGAAGCCTGCCGCTTCGACGGCCTCGTCCTCGACACGTGGACCCTGCGCGGCGCGCGGATCGTCGAGTCCGTCTTCTCCGGTGCGAACGTCCCCGCCGTCTCGGCTGCACGCGGCGGGTGGCGCGATGTCGAGATCCGCGACAGCAGGTTCGGATCGGTCGAGGTGTACGACGCCGAGTGGCGCGGCATCCGTCTCCTCCGCTGCAAGCTCGGCTACGTCAACCTGCACGCGGCGGAACTGCTCGACGTCGCGTTCATCGACTGCACGATCGACGAGATCGACCTGATGGATGCCGCAGCCCGCCGCGTCGCGTTCGCATCGACGCGCATCGGCACGCTCAACGCGAGCGGCGCACGACTGCACGACGTCGACCTGCGCGGCGCCGACGTCGGTCAGGTGGTCGGGCTCGAGGGCCTCCGCGGCGCGACGATCTCGCCCGAGCAGCTGCAGCTCATGGCGCCGGCACTCGCCGAGCTCGCCGGCATCGTGGTGGAGCCCTGAGCCCACCGCGAGCCGCGCGGGGTCAGCGGCCGGACACCTTGCCGAACAGGCGCGCGATCGGCGCCAGCACGAGGGGCCGAGCGGCCACCCACGCGACGGCGATCACTGCGAGCGACGCGACGAAGAACCAGAAGCCGGTCCAGTTGTCGGCGTACGCGTTCGGGTCGGTCGAGCCCTGCGCGGCGTACATGTGGTTGAGGTTGCGCAGCGCACCCGTCGCGAACACGAGGAAGACGTGGATCGCGATGAAGACGACGAAGTAGAGCATCACCGGGAAGTGGACGGCCCGCGCCCACTCGACCGGATACGCCTTGTTGAGGCCCGCCGCGTTCTTCGGCCACACCCCCGACATGCGCACGCCGGTGATCGCGGCCAGCGGCGCGGCGAGGAACACGGTCGCGAAGTACGCGAGCTGCTGCAGCGAGTTGTAGTTCACCCAGCCGTTCTCGGTCGGCCAGTCCAGCGAGACGTACTGCAGCCCTGCCGAGACCGCGTTGGGGAACACCTCCCACGACGTCGGCACGATCCGCATCCACTGGCCGGTCACGAACAGCAGCACCACGAAGACCACGCCGTTGACGAGCCACAGGATGTCGAGCGACTGGTGGAACCACAGGTTGAGGCTGATCTTGCGCCGGTTGTTGGTGCGCGGCGACCAGAACACGGTCGGCCGCTTCTCGGTGCGCACCTGCAGGCCGGTGCGGATGATCAGCACCATCAGGAACACGTTGAAGAAGTGCTGCCACCCCAGCCACGCCGGGAGGCCGACCGGCGCCCCCTCGGGCAGGTGATACTCCCCCGGATAGGCGGCCAGGAAGTCGACGCCCCACTGCGTGCTGAGCAGCCAGCGGACGAGCGCGACGGCCATGCCCGCCGCGATCAGTAGACCGGCGCCGCCCACGATCACGGCCCCCGCCCACTGCAGGCGCGTGAACGGGCCGATCCGCTGCGGCTCGGCGGGTGCGGCCGGACGCGTCTGCGCACCGGCGCCGGCCCACACGGTGCGGGTGAACGGCAGCGGCTGCGACAGCGGCACCCCGGTGGCAGTGGCCGGCGCGGCCGGCGCAGGGGCGGGGGTCGTCGAGCGCGCTGCCGAGGAGGGGACGGATGCCGCGACCTCGGCCGGCGCGGTCGCCGGTGCTTCCGCGACCGGCGCGGATGCGGCATCCGTCACCGCCGCCGCGGTCGCAGCCGGCGCGAAGGCCGCGGGCGGCCAGGGGTCGCCGCCGGCCACGCGCGGAAGCCCGCGCCGCAGCGGCTTCGCGCCCTCGCTCGCGGGCGCAGGTGTCACTTCGTGCCGGGTTTCGGCGTCCGAGGCGGCCACAGGTGCCACCTTCTCGGCCGGCGCCGCCGGCGAAGGTGTCACTTCGGGTCGCGTCGCGGTGCCAGAAGCGGCCACTGCTGCCACTTCCGGTGCGGCCGGCGCGGCAGCCGGGACGACGGATGCCGGGGGCCATGGCTCGCCGCCCGGCACACGCGGCAGACCCCGGCGGATCGCCCGGCCGCCGCTGCCCGCTCCCCCGGTCTGCCCAGCGCCCGAGACCTGCTCAGCGACCGAGGTCGCGACTGCTGCAGTTTCCTGCAACTGCGGCTCCGATTTCTGCAGCGGTCGCAGGGAACTGGCGCGGTCGGCATCGGCGGCGGCCTCGGCCGCCGCGGCCGGAGCGGATTCGACGACCGGCCCGTCACCGTTCGACCCGGGCACCGGCGCGGAGCCGGCGGGCGGCCACGGCTCGCCGCCGGGCACGCGCGGCAGCCCGCGCCGCACCGCTGAACCGTACGTCGCCATGCGGGTTACGCCTTCTTCGCCTCGAGCGCGGCGATCAGCTGCGGCACGACCTGGAAGAGGTCGCCGACGACGCCGAAGTCGGCGATCTCGAAGATCGGGGCGTCGGCGTCCTTGTTGATCGCGACGATCGTCTTGGCGGTCTGCATGCCGGCCTTGTGCTGGATCGCGCCCGAGATGCCGAGCGCGACATACAGCTGCGGCGACACCGAGACGCCGGTCTGGCCGACCTGGTACGAGTAGGGCACGTAACCGGCGTCGACGGCGGCGCGCGAGGCGCCGATCGCGGCGCCCAGCGTGTCGGCGAGCTGCTCGACGAGCGCGAACTTGTCACCCGAGCCGAGACCGCGGCCGCCCGAGACGACCTTCGTCGCACCGCGCAGCTCGGGGCGCGACGACGACACCACGGCCTCGTCGACCGACGTGATCGTCGCGGCCCTGCGCCCGGAGGCGCGGACCTCGAGGCTTTCGACCTCCGGGCTCGCCACGGCTTCCGCACGGGCGTCGATGGACCCCTGGCGGATCGTGATGACGGGCGCGCCCCACGTGACCGCGGAGTCGACGCTGTACGCCCCGCCGTAGACGGAGTGGTTCGCGACCACGCCCTCCGCGTCGCGCGAGACGCCGACGGCGTCGACCGCGATCCCGGAGCGGGTCCGCGCGGCGTACCGGCCGGCGACCTCGCGGCCCTCGATCGAGTGCGACACCAGTATCGCGTCGGGCCGCACCTGGTCGGCGGCGGCGGTGAGCGCGTCCACCGTCGGGACGTTCAGGCCTTCGCCGGGCGCGGCGACCAGCACGGTGGCAGCTCCCAGGGCTGCGGCATCCGTCGCCAGCGCCGCGTCGCCCACGATCAGCGCGACCGGCGTGCCGACCGACGCAGCGGCGCCCAGCACCTCGGCGGCCGATTTGGCGAGCCCGCCCGAGGGGGTCGTGTCGAGGAGGACGAGGATCGAGTCATCGTTGAAAGTCATCACACACGCACCCTCACGCGAGCCGGTTCTGGAGGAGGAACTCGGCGAGCTTCTCGCCCGCGTCGCCCTCGTCGACGATCTTGACGCCGGCTTCGCGCGGCGGCTTCTCACCGAGCGAGATCACGATCGACCGCGACGCGTCGGGGTCGTGCGGGTCGATCTCGAGCTCGGCGAGCGACAGGGTCTCGAACGGCTTCTTCTTGGCCGCCATGATGCCCTTGAAGTTGGGGAAACGCGCGTCGGGCAGCGCCTCGGTGATCGAGATCACAGCCGGCAGCTGTGCCGACACGTGCAGCGTCGCGCCGTCCGAGGCGCGAGTGCCCGACACCTCGCCGTCGCCGATCTCGACGGCGCTGAGGTACGTGGCCGAGGGCACGTCGAGGATCTCGGCCACCATCGCCGGCAGCACTCCGCCGACGCCGTCGGTGGATTGGTTGCCCGCGATCACGAGGTCGAACCCGGTGCGCTGCAGCGTCGCGGCGAGCACCTCGGCGGTGAGTCCCATGTCGGCGCCGAGCAGACCCTCGTCGATCACCTGCACGGCGGACGCGGCGCCCATCGCGAGTCCCTTGCGCACCGTCGCGGACGCCGACTCGGGAGCCATCGACAGCACCACCACCTCGGTGCCGGGCGTCTTGTCGGCGTACGACAATGCCACCTCGAGCGCCCGCTCGCCGATCTCGTCGAGCACGGTCTCGCTCGCACCGCGATCAGCCAGGCCGGTCTCGAGCGACAGCTTGCGATCCCCGTAGGTATCCGGGACTTCCTTGACCAGGACGACGATCTTCATGACGATCTCCTCACGCTGGGCACGAGTCTAGGGCGCGCGGCGCAATGTACCCAATCCAGCGACATGAACCGACGATGACCGACCGTTGACGGCCCGTGTGTATACATAAACGCCGTTTTGCGGCATCCGTCGTCCGTCTCTCCACCCGCGGACCGGTACGGTGGGACGAGGAGGTCGTCATGGCAGCACCCAAGCGTCTTCCGGTCGACCCGATCGCCGAAGCCAAGCGTCAGTGGATCGCCCATGGCTGGGAACCGGCCGCCGCCGGAATGACCGCCGTCACGTCGATCATCCGCGCGCAGCAGCTGATGTTCGCGCGCATCGACACGGCCCTGAAGCCCTTCGGCCTCTCGTTCGCACGGTACGAGATGCTGCGCCTGCTCGGATTCACGCGGGAGGGACGGATGCCTATGGCCAGTGCCATCGCCCGCCTGCAGGTGCATCCGACCAGCGTCACGAACACCGTCGACCGCCTCGCCCGCGACGGTCTGGTGTCGCGCGAGCCGCATCCGGCCGACGGCAGGGCGGCGATGCTCGTGCTCACCGACTCCGGCCGCGAGCTGGTGGAGCGGGCGACGACGGCGTTGAACACGGAGGTGTTCGAGGATCCCGGCCTGACCGGCGCCGACACGACCGAGCTCGTGCGCATCATCGCGCGCTTCCGCAAGGACGCCGGCGACTTCACCGAGCCGCGCCCGCAGCCCGACCCCCTCTGACCCCGTTCGCTGAGCGGAACGCGCCGGGTTCGGGGCGTTTCGTCTCGCTCGCTCGCTCCTCGCTCCGCTCAACGGCCGGGGACGGTCAGCGGCCGCGGAACTCGGGGGCGCGCTTCTCGCGGAAGGCGGCCATGCCCTCCTTCTGGTCGTCGGTGTCGAAGAGGCTCGCGAACACGTGGCGCTCGAGCCGCAGACCCTCGGCGAGCGAGGTCTCCTGCGCAGCGTCGAGCACGGCCTTCGCCGCGTACAGCGACGGCAGGCTCTTCGACGCGATCGTCTCGGCGGTCTTCTGCGCCTCGGTCAGCAGGTCGGCCGCGGGCACGACGCGCGAGGCGAGTCCGGAGCGCTCGGCTTCGGCGGCATCCATCATCCGTCCCGTGAGGATCAGCTCGGCGGCCTTGTAGTAGCCGACCGCGCGGATGAGCCGCTGCGAGCCGCCCATACCGGGGATCACGCCGAGGTTGATCTCGGGCTGCCCGAATTTCGCGGTGTCGGCGGCGAGGATGATGTCGCACATCATCGCGAGCTCGCATCCGCCGCCGAGGGCGTAGCCCGCGACCGCGGCGATCACCGGCGTGCGCACCGCGGCGAACTGCGCCCAGCCGCCGAAGTGGTCGCCCATGAGCATCTCGAGCCCCGACTTGGACTCCATCTCTTTGATGTCGGCGCCCGCGGCGAAGGCGCGCTCCGAGCCGGTCACGACGATCGCGCCGATCGCCTCATCGGCGTCGAAGGCCGATGCCGCGGCCACGACATCGCGGCAGACCTGCGTGTTCAGCGCGTTGAGCGCCTCCGGGCGGTTCAGGGTGATCCATCCGACGCGTCCGCGCGTCTCGACGAGGATCGTCTCGTAGTCGGTCATCTTCGTCCTCCGGTGTGCCAGTTTTCCATATGGGGAATGGTCCCCATCGTGGGGGCGTGGCGGGTGGCGCTAGCCTGCGGGAGGACCTGATCGGGTCCGCTGGTTTCGAAGGGATGGATCATGGCTGATTTCAAGGCGTCGTATGGCGAGA
>NZ_JADIJC010000011.1 GCF_015278255.1 Microbacterium hibisci | reverse complement strand
GCACCGCAGCGAACACCGGTCCGTGAGCGAGATCCGCAGATCCCGATGCACCCGCCCATGCGTATCCACCAACGGCGCCCCCACACCCGCCGCCACGGGCGCCTCACCCGCGGACACGCGCGCGGCACCCGACGCCGCCGGCACCGGCATCCGTCGACCGATCACCACCGGAATCGCACTCACCCGCGTCTCCGGAATCGTCCTGCCGCCATGGCCATAGTTCGAGGGTAATCCGGCTGCGCCCGCACCGGACCGTCGCGGTCGGTCGCGGCCGTGGCTCATGAGTTGTCGAGCGGATCCTCCACGGTGCGGGCGGGCGGCGGAGTGAGGATCAGCCTCGTGCGCTCCTGCATGTAGCCCACCGCCTCGTCGTTCGACGGCCCCACGAGGTGGTTGCGGGTGGTCTGCATGAGGAGCTCGGTGCTGGCGTTCAGCAGGAACGTCGCCTCCATCTCGTTGCCGTCCGTGCCGATCGCGCGCAGCGTGACGGTGTCGGTCAGCCCGGCGGAGCCGAGCGCACGTGCGTACTCCATGAGCCAGTCGGCGGAGTCGTCGTCGAGGAACAGAGCCCTCTCCGCGTAGGTCACGTGCTTCATGGCGCCCACTGTGCCGGGGCCTCCGAGCCCCGACACATCCCGTTGACACGTTTCGCGATGCATGCATGAGGCGATGAGGCGACGGATGCCGCGCCCTGTCGCATGTCGGCGGCCCGTGGTTTGCTGACCGCATGCACACCGTGACTTCCGCCGACGGCACCTCCATCGCCTACGCGCAGGCCGGCGACGGCCCGGTCGTCGTCATCGTGAACGGCGCGATGTCGACGGCCGCCGACGCCGCGGGCCTGGCGACCGCGCTCGCCGACGCCGGCTACACCGCCGTGACGTGGGACCGCCGCGCCCGCGGCTCGAGCGGCGACACCCGCGGCTCGACGCCCGAGCGCGAGGCCGAGGACCTGGCGGCGGTGATCGACGCCGTCGGCGACGCGGCGGTGCTCGGGCACTCGTCGGGCGCGGTGCTGGCGCTCTATGCGGCCTCTCGCGGCGTGCCGGTGAGGGCGCTGTTCCTCTCCGAGCCCCCGCTCCGGTTCGGAGAGGACGAACCCGCCGACGACCTCGCCGACCGGCTGCAAGCCGACGTCGACGCGGGTCGTCTCGATGAGGCCATCGTCACGTTCCAGCTGGAGGGCGTCGGTCTCCCCCGCGAGATGGTCGACGGCATCCGCGCGAGCGATCAGTTCGCGGCGCTGCTCCCGCTCGCGCAGTCGACGGTCTACGACACCAACCTCGTGCGCGTCTGCTCCACGCCCAGCCCAGAGATGCTCGGGGTCGCCGCGCCCGTCACCGTGCTGCGCGGCGAACAGACCTTCCCGCTCCTCCTCACCGCCGCCGACCGCCTGGTGGACGCGATCGACGGCGCAGAACTCGTCGTCGTCCCCGAGTCGGTCATGCACCGCCCCGACCCGGCGGCCACCGCCCGGGTCGTCAGCGACCGACTCCGGTAGGGCCAAGCAGGCGGCCCCGACGACCGCGACTCACGCATCCAGTCGGTCGAGCAGCTCGACCGCTGCACGGGCGTAGTCGCCGATCCAGCGGTCGTGGATCCGCTTGATCGGGAGTGGAGCCAGCGTGAGATGCCGCTCCCGGCCGGCTCTCCGCCCGATCACGAGTTCCGCCTTCTCGAGCACGCGCAGATGCTGGAGCACGGTCGTGCGGTCCACCTCGGGGAAGCAGTCGCACAGCGCTCCGGTCGTGAGCGGCTGCTCCTTCAGAGCGTCGAGCATGCGCCGGCGGAGGGGCGCGGCGAGCGCCTTGAACACGAGGTCGTCGTCAGACCCCTTGTGCGCGGCGTCCGTCATGTTATAAAACTACAACATGTCTGATGAGCTCACCGCGCTGTCGTTCACCGTGTCGGGGCGTGTCTCGCGGCCGCCGGCCGAGGTCTATGAGGCCGTTGCCGATCCCGAGCGGCTGTCGCGCTACTTCACCACCGGCGGAGCGCACGGCCGCCTCGAGCAGGGCGGCGAGGTCACCTGGGACTTCGCGGACTTCCCCGGCCGCTTTCCGGTGACCGTCGTCGAAGCCGACCCGCCGCGCCGCCTCGTCATCCGCTGGGACGCGCGGGCCGGGCTCGAGGCCGAGACCACCACGACGTTCGAGTTCGAGCCGATCGACGACGGCAGCCGCACCCTGGTCACCATCACGGAGTCGGCCTGGCAGGCCAGCGCCGACGGCGCCAAGAGCGCGTTCGGCAACTGCGAGGGCTGGACCGGCATGCTCGCCGCGCTCAAGGTCTGGGTCGAGCACGGGATCAACCTGCGCGACGGCTTTTACGCCTGACGCCCGGGTTTCGTCCGGCGAGCGCCCTCGGGTCCGGGGCCGCCGGCCGGGCGGGGACACGCTGTGCGCCCGGGTCAGGCGAGTCCGTGGTCACCCGGTGCGCGCGGTCAGGCGATGCGGGTGCCTGACGGCAGCCGGCCCGCGGGCGTGCGCGTGCGCGCCCACGCCCACCACATCAGCCCGGCCGCGAGCAGCAGCTGCAGCGCCATGCCGACGAACCAGCTCGGCGTGGAGTCCGCGATGACCTGCTCCGGCGTTCGCTGATCCCCCTGCGGCTGCATCGCGCAGTCGTCCCAGCGCGGCTCGAGGTCCGGCGGCTGCTGCGCCGCCCTCACGCTGAACTTGAGCTGCCCGAAGAGGTCGTCGGGGTAGCCCATCGCGTCGAAGTGGGTCGGCGTCGCATCGGCGAGGATCACGAACGGGTTGGCGGCCAGCAACCACCACACGTGGTCGAACCGGGGGACCTCGTAGGTCGAGGTCTGCCATTCACCGCACTGCACTTCGATGTCTTCGTCGCACGGGTAGTCCTCGCTCGGCTGCTCGCCGGGCAGACACGGGAACGAATCGCCCGACCACGCGTCGTACTCGAACGAGCGGTGGTGGCTGGTGACCTCGGAGCGGATCGTGAACCCGACGAGCGCGAAGGCGATGAGCGTGCCGACGACGAGCGCCGCGACCACCAGGTACGTCGTCGCCACCGAGAACAGCGGGCGCGACAGGATGCCGCTCAGCGCCACCCCGATCGCCGCGATCACGCCGACCTCGAACACGAGCACCAGGAGCGACACCGCGATCGTCACGGGATCTCCCCCGCCCAAGACCGTGGCGAGCAGGAGGAACGGCACCGCGACGGCGACGAACGCCAGCCCGGTGATCCATGCTGCGAGGAACTTGCCGATCAGGATCTCGAAGGTCGTCGCGAGCGTGACCTGCACGGGAGCGAGGGTGGCGACATCCCGATCTCCGTTGATCGCGTTGCCGCTCAGCGTCGGCGACACGAGCACGACCAGCAGGAGCGTGATGTAGACGATCGTCGAGTAGATCGCACCGCCGGGCCGCTCGGCCGATCCCCACGCGAGGAACGACAGCCCCGTCACGAAAGCGAGGATCACGGCGAACACGCCGAGCAGCACGTACCAGGCGATGCTGCGGGTGCGCTGCGTCAGCTCGAGGCCGACGATGGTTCCGACACGCTGACCGTTCACGACGTCCCCTCGCTGTCGTGGGCGGAGTGGGGAGGATCGGATGCCGGCGGCCGCAGTGGCGGCGACGCTCCCGGCTCGCCCGTCGTGGGGGTGCCGGGCGCGGGGGCGCCCGACGCAGGCGCTCCGGGCGCAGGCGCTCCGGGCGCAGGGGCGCCGGGCGCAGGCGCGGGGGCGCCGGTGCCGCCGGTCGCTGGGGCGCCGGGTGCGGGCGCGGCGGCGCCCGGTGCCGGCTGCGCGGGGGGACGCCCGTCGCCGAGGTCGAGGAAGGTGCGCTCGAGCGCGCCCTGCGCGGCGGCGAACTCCACGACGTCGAGTCCGGCGCCGATCAGGTCGCGCAGCGCGGCGGCTGCGGCATCCTCCGACTCGAACGACACCACGACATCCCTGCGGTCGGTGCCGAGAGTCTCGGCCGGCACGCGCAGCGCCGCGGCGACACGGTCGACAGCGCCACCGGCCTCGGCGCTCGCGAGCCGCACGCGCCAGGGCCGTGCGCGGCGCGCGGCCGCCTCGACCCGCGCCGGGTCGACGGTCGCGCCCGCCAGCAGGAAGACGGCGTCGTCGACGACCTCTTCGAGCTCGGAGAGGATGTGGCTCGACACCAGCACCGTGCGCCCCTCGGCGGCGAAGCGCCGCAGCAGCCGTCGCAGATCGATGCGTGCCTGCGGGTCGAGCCCCGAGGCCGGTTCGTCGAGCAGCAGGACGCGCGGGTCGTGCACGAGGGCCCGCGCGAGGCCCAGACGCTGCTTCTGGCCGCGCGACAGCACGCGGGCCGGGGCATCGGCGAGCTCGACCAGCCCGACCTCGGTGAGCAGCGCATCGGCGCGAGCGGATGCCGCATCCTTCGGCATCCCGTAGAGCCGCGCCGTGACCACCAGCGTCTCGCGCGAGGTGAGCGCGTTCCAGGCGCCGAGCGCGTCGGGCATCCAGCCGAGCAGGGCCCGCGCGGCCTGCGGATCGGCGACCGGGTCGACGCCCGCGATGCGGATCGACCCGTCGTCGGGCGCGAGCAGCGACGCCAGCATGAGGAGGAGCGTCGTCTTGCCCGAGCCGTTGGGCCCGACGAGACCCGTCACGCGCCCGGCGTGGGCGCCGAAGGTGATGCTGCGAACGGCCTGGACCTCGCCGAATGAGCGACGCACGCCCTGGACGACGATGCCGGGCTCGGCGACGGTACCTGGCGCAGCAGCGGTGCCGGAGGGGGTGGTCACGGGCCCACCCTAGCGACAGCGGAAGACGTCTTCCGGGAATGATCCGGCGGCGTCAGTCTCGGAAGAACGAGACGCCGAGATCGGGGTGGTCGACGAAGACCCCGTCGACGCCGGCGTCGCGGATGATCCCCCACTCCGCCTCCCAGTCGCCGAACGCCTCGGGTCCGCCGCGCCGGCGGAACTGGCCGATGAGGAATCGGTTCTCGGGCCGGCAGGTCCACGTGAACACGCGCAGCCCACGATCGTGCGCATCGGCGACGACACGCGAGGGGCCGCTGGCGCGACCGAGCTTGTCGGGCGCGAGGATCGAGCGCTTGTCGACGCTGATGCCGTCGACGCGCCCGACCAGCCCGTCGAGCCCGGCCGGGGCCGCGGTCTGCCGGTACGTGAGCGCGGCCCTCCCCTGGGCGGAGTACAGGTCGAACGGGCGACCGGACGCCTCGAGCAGGTACACGTACGCCGCGCGGATGCCCCGCTCCTGCAGCGCGAACAGCACCGTCGACTCGAAGGCCTCGATCGTGAGCGGCAGCTCGCCCGACGCCCAGCCCGCCTCGCGGAGCTCAGCCTCGACGAGGGCCGCGACGTCCCACCCGCCGGCGGCGCCCAGGCACGTGGCGAAGTAGGTCGCGTGCTTGATCTCGAGCACGACGCCGATCTCGCGGCCGTGCTCGAGCGACGCCTCACGCACCGCGTCGAGCACGTCGCGCAGCCGCAGCACCGGCTGCTCGTCGTCGAAGCTCGCGCTCGACGCCCGCAGCTCGGGGATGCGCTCACGGCACCGCAGCGTCGCGAGCTCGTCCCACGTGAAGTCCTCGGTGAACCAGCCGGTCAGCTCGATCCCGTCCACCGTCTTGGTGGTGCGGCGGTCGGCGAACTCCGGTCTGTCTGCCACATCGGTCGTGCCCGAGATCTCGTTCTCGTGCCGGACGACCAGCACTCCGTCGCGCGACACGACGATGTCGGGCTCGACCGCGTCGACGCCCATCGCGAACGCCAGCGCGTACGACGAGCGTGAATGCTCCGGACGGTATCCGGGCGCGCCGCGATGGCCGATGACGAGCGGATGACGGCGCGGCACCGTCTCAGCGTAACCACGAGCGTGGCCGCGGCCGCGGGTCGCGGCATCCGTTCATAGTCTCCTCACAGCGCCGACCCGTGCCGTGAGATCGCCCGTCGGATAGTGTTGATCAACAGCATCGTGCTGGGAATCCCTTGACATTGGAGTGTGAGAGCAGTGGCCCTCAACAACCCCGCGTTCAACAACCCGGCCTTCCAGGACCCGAAGGCCGTTCAGACCTACCCCGGCGGTTCGCAGGCGGCGAACCTGGGCGGGAACACGCAGTTCGCAACGGCGCAGCGCGCGGGAACGGATGCCGCAGCCCAGGCGCAGCTCGAGGGCATGTACGCCGCCCCGGCCGCCGGCGCTCGCGAGACCGACCGCATGACCGTCGAGGACACCGTCTGGAAGACGGTCGGCCTCTTCGCGATCCTCCTCGCGTTCGCCGCGATCGGCTGGGTGTGGACCCTCGGCGGACTCGACGCCCGTCAGGTCGTGCAGCCCTCGATCCTTCCGTGGACGATCGGCGCGCTCGGCGGCTTCGTGATGGCGATGGTCGTGATCTTCGGCTCGCGCAAGAAGGTCCGTCCGCCGCTGATCTTCGCGTACGCCGCGTTCGAGGGCCTCTTCGTCGGCGGCATCTCCGCCTTCTTCGAGGTCATGTGGCCGGGCATCGTCGTGCAGGCGACGCTCGCCACCTTCGCCGTCGTCGGCGTCACCCTGGCGCTCTTCGCCAGCGGCAAGGTGCGCGCCTCCAAGCGCGCCACGAAGATCTTCCTCATCGCCATGGTGGGCTACCTGGTCTTCGGCCTCATCAACATCGGCCTCATGCTGTTCGGAGTCACCGAGGGAACCTTCGGCCTCTACAGCGAGACGTTCATGGGCATCCCGCTCGGCCTGATCATCGGCCTGCTCGTGGTCATCATGGCCGCGTACTCGCTGGTGCTCGACTTCGACCAGGTGCAGCAGGGCGTCCGCAACGGCGCCCCGCGCCAGTTCGCGTGGATGGGCGCCTTCGGCATCATGGTGACCGTCGTCTGGCTGTACGTCGAGATCCTCCGCATCATCGCGATCGTCCGCGGCAGCAACTGACGCACAGCGATCACTCGTGAACGGCCGCCCGGTTCTCCGGGCGGCCGTTCCGCTGTCCCGGGCGGCCGTTCCGCTGCTCCGGGCGGCCGTTGCCCCGTTCTGGGCGGCCGGGCCGTCGCGACCGGGAGTACGCCGGGAGCCGTTCCCGGCGCTGTCGGACGACTGGCGCGCGACCTAGGCTGATGCCGATCTCATCGAGTGTTGAGGAGCGTCCATGACCCCGCCCACTCCGTCCGGCCACGACCCGTCGGCCGAGCGCTCGCTGGACGTGACGACGCCAGGACCGGCCGAGCCGACCGGTGAAGCCGTCCAGGTCCCGCCCGCCCGGTGGGACGCGATCGTCGCAGACCTGGCGGCGCGCGGCGTGACCGCCGCCCCCGAGCTCGTGTCGTCGCACGCGATCACGTGGAGCAACGGCGCCCTCGGCTGCCCGGAGCCCGGGTTCATGTACACGCAGGCGCTCGTCGACGGCATGCGCGTCGTGGTCGTCGTCGACGGCATCGAGTACGACTACCGCTTCGGCCGGGACGACACGCCGCGGCTGTGCACGCGCTGACCGCTTCTGCTGTGAGCGGAACGCCTCGCGGGCTGTGGACTCTCCGTTCTATCGTGACGCCATGGCCGAGATCATCCCGCTGCCGACGAAGGCACCGCGCCCCTCTCGTGAGCCCGAACCGCTCTGGCGCGACGCGCTCGGTGACCGCCTGCGCCGGCTCCGCCACGACCGCGGCGAGCGCCTCGCCGACACCGCGGACCGCGCCGGGGTCTCACCGCAGTACCTGTCCGAGATCGAGCGCGGCCTCAAGGAGCCCTCGAGCGAGATGATCGCCGCCGTCGCGGGAGCGCTTGAAGTGACGCTGATCGAGCTGACCGCGGGCGTCGTGGACGACCTCCGCTCGCGCGCGACCGAGCGTGCGGCGGCCGGATGCCGCGCCGCATTCGCCCTGGCCGCGTGAGCCGCCCTGCGCTCTCCGGGTGAGCGCCGCCCCCTGGCCGATGTCGCAGGGCATCGCTAGCGTGGGCGGGGTGACGCCCGCGAAGTCGGAAGCAGAGATACTCGAGATCGACGGACAGGAGGTGCGCATCTCGAGCCCGACGAAGATGGTGTTCCCCGAGCCGGGCCTCACGAAGCTCGACGTCGTGCGCTACTACCTCTCGGTCGCCGACGGTGCGCTGCGGGGCGCCGGCGGGCGCCCGATGGTGCTCAAGCGCTTCCCCAAGGGCATCGACGCCGAGCCCTTCTTCCAGAAGCGCGTCCCCGAGAACCACCCCGCGTTCATCGACACCGCGACCCTGCACTACGCGCGGGGCACATCGGCCGAAGAGGCGGTGATCCGGGATGCCGCGGGCCTGGCGTGGGTGGTCAACCTCGGCTGCCTCGACCTCAACCCGCATCCCGTGCGCGCCGAGGATCTCGACCGCCCCGACGAGCTGCGCATCGACCTCGATCCGATGCCCGGCGTCGACTGGTCGCAGATCGTCGATGTCGCGTTCGTCGCCCGCGAGGTGCTCGACGACGTCGGCCTGGTCGGCTGGCCCAAGACGAGCGGCTCGCGCGGCATGCACATCCTCGTGCGCATCGCCCCGCAGTGGGACTACAAGCAGGTGCGGCTGGCGGCCGAGACGCTCGCGCGCGAGGTGGAGAACCGCGCGCCCGGCCTCGCCACCGCCCGCTGGTGGAAGGAGGAGCGCGGCGAGAGCGTGTTCGTGGACTTCAACCAGAATGCGAAGGACCGCACGGTGGCGTCGGCGTACTCGATCCGTCCGCTTCCCGACGCGCGGGTGTCGACGCCGCTCGGCTGGGATGAGGTGCGCGATCGGCGCCCCGAGGAGTTCACGGTGCTGACGGTGCCGTCGCGGTACGCCGAGCTCGGCGATTCGCACGCCGGTATCGACGACGCGGTCGGCACCCTCGACGGACTGCTGCGACTCGCCGACGAGCTCGGGCCGGCCGAGAAGCCGCCGCGCGGCGGCACGGCGGACGGTCGCCGGCAGTCGACCATGCCACTCATCGAGGTCGCACGCACGAAGACCAAGCCCGAATCCGTCGCGGCTCTCGACGAGTGGAAGCAGCGGCATCCGTCCGTCGCCGAGCAGCTCCATCCGGCCGACGTGCTCATCGACGGCATGCGGGGTTCGAGCTCGCTCTGGTACCGGGTGCGCGTCAACCTGCAGCACGTGCCCGAGGCCGAGCGCCCGCCGCAGGAGGACCTCATCGCCGACTACGACCCGTGGGAGGGCAAGGTCTGGCCCGGCGCCCCCGCCCGCTGATCCCGCCGCCCGCCCGGTGAGCGGCGAGGAACGAGCGAGACGCCCCCAAGCCGGCGCGCCCACGCCCCCGGCCGTTGAGCGAGCGAGGAACGAGCGAGACGAAACGCCCCCAACCCGGCGCAGTCCCGGATCTCGACGCGTTTCGACTGCGGGCGCCAGAGCGCCCTCCGCTCAACGACCGGGGGTCCGCCGTTACGAGCCCCCACGCCCCGGCCGTTGAGCGAGCGAGGAACGAGCGAGACGAAACGCCCCCAACCCGGCGCAGTCCCGGATCTCGACGCGTTTCGACTGCGGGCGCCAGAGCGGCCTCCGCTCAACGGCCGGGAGTCGCCGCTACGAGCCCCCACGCCCCGGCCGTTGAGCGAGCGAGGAACGAGCGAGACGAAACGCCCCCAACCCGGCGCAGTCCCGGATCTCGACGCGTTTCGACTGCGGGCGCCAGAGCGCCCTCCGCTCAACGACCGGGGGTCCGCCGTTACGAGCCCCCACGCCCCGGCCGTTGAGCGAGCGAGGAACGAGCGAGACGAAACGCCCCCAACCCGGCGCAGTCCCGGATCTCGACGCGTTTCGACTGCGGGCGCCAGAGCGCCCTCCGCTCAACGGCCGGGGACGCGGTCGAGGACGTGGTCGGCGAGGCCGTACGCGACCGCGTCGGCCGCGGTGAAGACGCGGTCGCGATCGGTGTCGGCGCGCAGCTTCGCCGGGTCCTGGCCCGAATGGCGGGCGAGGATCTGCTCCACCTCGCCGCGCACGCGCACGAGCTCGTCGGCCTGCAGGATCAGGTCGGGGATCGCTCCTCTCCCCTGACCCGCGGGCTGGTGCAGGACGACGCGGGCGTGCGGCAGCACCGAGCGCTTGCCGGGCGCGCCGGCGGCGAGCATCACCGCGCCGACGCCGATGGCCTGGCCCACGACCGTGGTCGCGACATCCGGTCTCACGTGCTGCATCGTGTCGTAGACCGCGAGCATCGCGGACGGGTCGCCGCCCTCGCAGTTGATGTACAGCTGGATGTCGCGGTCGGGGCTGTCGGCGTCGAGGTGCAGCAGCTGCGCGATGAGCGCGTTGGCGACGCCGGCGTCGATCCCGGTGCCCAGGTAGACGACGCGCTCGGCCAGCAGATGCGAGTAGACGTCCATGATCCGGTCGCCGCGAGGATGCTGCGCGACGACGTTGGGGATCGTGTACGAGGTCATGCCGCCACCTCCGCCGGTCCGAGGCCGAGACCCGCGGGGCGGCGGCGGCGCGGCACCACCTGGGCGAAGTCGTCGACGATGCCGTCGATGAAGCCGTAGTCGCGGGCCTGCGCGGCCGTGTACCACCGGTCGTGCAGCGAGTCCTCGAAGACCCGCTCGACGCTCTGCCCGGTGTCGGCGGCGATGAGCCCGAGCACGGTGTCGCGCGTGTGCCGCAGGTCGTCGGCCTGCACCTCGACGTCGACCGTCGACCCCCCGATGCCCGACGAGCCCTGGTGCATGAGGATGCGCGCGTGCGGCAGCGCGCGGCGCTTGCCCCGGGCCCCAGCCGACAGCAGGAACTGCCCGGCGCTGCACGCGAGGCCGAGCGCGAGCGTGGCCACGTCGTTGGGGATGAGGTTCATGACGTCGCGGATCGCGAGCATGGACGGAACCGAGCCGCCCGGCGAATGGATCCAGAGCGCGATATCGGATGCCTCGTCCTCCGCCGCGAGTGCCAGCAGCTGCGTCGCGATGAGGGTGCCGTTGTCGTCGTCGAGCGGACCGTCCAGCACGAGCACGCGCTGGTGGAACAGCTCGCGCCGCGCCTCGGCACCGAACTGCGGGATCTTGCCTTCTTCTGCCATGACCTCAGCGTGCGCGATCGCGGCGGTCGCGGCATCCGTTTCCGCTTCCGGCGGCTCTGCTCACGGCGGAGCGTCCGTCCCGCTCGCCCGACCGCCCAGGCCCGAGCCTGCGCTCTCGTCGTTCTCGACGGGTGCGCGCTCTTGATCGTTTGCGGTGGGCGAGGCGGATCGCGTCCGACACTGTCAGCGCACCTGCCGGAGGTGCGTCACCGTTTCGAGGAGGAGATGGATGAAGATCCAGAAGCGTCCCACCAGACGTGCGACCATCCGCAGCCTGGCTGCGCTGTCCGCTTGCGCGATCGCGGGATCGGTGCTGTACGCCGCGCCCGCGGTCGCATCGACGACCACGGAGGAGCGACCCGCACCGGCGCCGTCGACATCTTCCGCCCGCGTCATGGAGTGGCTCGACCGCGGCATCGTCGCCGTGCGCGCGTCGGAGACGACCGTGCATGTCAGCTGGCGTCTGCTGGGTCTCGACCCTGCCGACACCCGCTTCCTCCTGGAGCGCTCGGCCGACGGCGGCCCGTTCATTCCCGTGGGCAAGCCGCTCAGCGGCGGCACGAGCTTCATCGACGACTCGGCCGACCTCAGCGTGACGAACAGCTATCGCGTGCGGCCCCTCGGCTCGAAGCCCGAGTTCGCGCCCGGCGACACGTTCACGCTCCCTGCCGATCACCCGGTCGAGCCGGTCGTGCGCGTGCCGCTTCGCGAGGGCGGCCCGATCAAGTTCGTGTGGGTGGGCGACCTCGACGGCGACGGCGCGTACGACTACGTGCTCGACCGTCAGACCAGCCCGCAATCCATCGAGGCCTACCGCAGCGACGGGACCTTCCTGTGGTCCATGGACCTCGGTCCCAACAGCATCGATCAGAACAACATCGAGGGCGGCTCGTCCACGGTGGACGTCGGGCACAACGACGGCGTGACGGTCTACGACCTCGACAGCGACGGCCGCTCGGAGGTCGCGATCCGGATCGCCAACGGCGTCACTTTCGGAGACGGCGAGGTCTGGAGCGGCGGGGCGACGAACGTCGACCAGCACATGGCCGTCCTCGACGGCGAGACCGGCGCGCTGCGCGCGGCCGCTCCCGTGCCGGCCGACTACCTCCGCGACGGCCCGATGTACGCGCGCCTCGGCGTCGGCCATCTCGACGGCGAGAAGCCGAGCCTCGTGGCGTACATGAAGAACCGCATCGGCGGCTCCGGCAGCGCGTTCAACCTGATGCAGGTGGCGTGGCAGTTCGACGGCTCCGCGCTGAACCAGCAGTGGAAGTTCCTGCGCGGCAGCCAGGATCTGCCCGACGGCCACAACACCCGCATCGTCGACGTCGACGGTGACGGGCGCGACGAGGTGGGCGAGATCGGCTACGTCCTCAACGGCGACGGCACGCTCCGCTACAGTCTCGCGCCGCAGGACATCATCCACGGCGACCGGTGGTTCATCGCCGACATCGATCCCGCGCGTCCGGGCCTGGAGGGCTATGGCATCCAGCAGGACCACCCGCGAAAGCTGCTCGACTACTACTACGACGCGGCGACCGGAGAGATCCTGTGGAAGCACTTCTCGGACCGCCCGCTCGCGGACGCCGGACGCGGCATGGTCGCCGACATCGACCCCCGGTTCCCCGGCATGGAGACCTGGTCCAACGACGGCGAGGTGAACTACCACCAGAGCGTTCCCACCGGGGTGTACAACGCACCGACGAACACGCTCGCCGAGCCCGACACCACGAAGCAGCCGTGGCCGCACATGGGCGTCTGGTGGGATGGCGACCCGCTGCGGGAACTCTTCGACAACAACCCCGTGCCGGCCGATCGCGACGCGCGCATCACGAAGTGGGATCCCGCGAACCCCACAGACCGCGAGTCCGTGCCGCGTGTCCTCACGTTCGGCGACTACGGCGCCGTGACGGCGCTGGGCAACTCCGTCTACCCGACGATGATCGCCGACATCCTCGGTGACTGGCGCGAGGAGGTGGTGCTGCCGAGCGCGGACTTCGATGAGCTGCTGATCTTCACGACCGACCAGGCCACCGACCAGCGGCTCTACACGCTGGCTCACAACCCGGCCTACCGCAACGGCATGACGCTGAAGGGGTACCTGCAGTCGAGCAACGTCGACTACTTCCTCGGCCACGGCATGGAGCAGCCGCCCGCGCCGAACATCCGGTATGCCGGCGAGCCGAAGCCGGGTAGCGGCCGCCCGTAGGCGCCCGACGGCCCCGACCTCTCTCGGCGGCCTGGCCCACCTGGCGGGTCACACGGATGCGGTGGGTCGCGCGGAGACGCGCGACCCACCGCATCACGTGCGCACAGGACTCAGGCGCGACGCGAGGGGCTCTCGACCGCCGAGCGCAGGGCGCCGACCAGGAGGGGCTGCACCGCCTCCGGAGTGAATGTCGCAGCCGCCGCACGCGCCCGCGACGACAGCTCGGCGCGCCGGACGTCGTCCTGCAGGAGGTCGATCACCGCCGCCGCGAGCGCATCGACATCGCCGGGCGGCACGAGCACACCGGCGCCGTCGACCGCCTCGCGCGGACCGTACCGGGCGTCGGTCGAGACGACGGGCAGTCCGCGGGCGAGCGCCTCGGCGATCGACAGTCCCTGGCCCTCGAAGGCCGTGGACGTCACGAACAGCGCGGCGCGGTCGAAGATCGCGTCGCGGTCGGCGGTGGCCCCGTGGAGGGTGACGGATGCCGCCACCCCGAGCTCATCGATCAGCCCCTGCAGCTCGTTCCGCAGCGGGCCGTCGCCGTAGATGTCGAGCCGCGCGTCGGTCACCGCCGCGAGGACCGCCGGCCACGCGCGCACGGCGAGGTCCACCCGCTTCTGCGGCGCCAGCCGGTTGAGCATCACCACGCGGCGCGGGTCGCGCGACGCGGCTCCGGGTGGCTCGGAGCCGAGGGCGATGGTGTTCGGCACGACGTGGAACGTTCCGGGATCGCCGAAGCGCGCGGCGATCTCGTCGCGCTGTGCCGCGGTCGGCCACAGCACCGCGTCGTACGCGTCGAGCGTCGGCAGCCACCGCGCCCACAGGCCGCTCACCGGCGCGGCCGGGTCGTCGTACGGCGCCGGCAGGTGCGAGTTGTGCACGGTGTGCACGACACGAACCCGCGGATCGGCCCAGCCGACAAGCGCCTCGCCGAGCTGGCGCGACTCGCACACCACGACGAACAGCCGCTCGGGGTCGCCCGCCGCGTCGCGTCGCGCGGCGGCGATCGCCTCGAGCCACGCGACGTACAGGCCGCGGAAACCCTGGACCACGCGGTCGCCCTCCGGAGCGTGCACCACGACGTTCGCATTGCGCAGGTGCCACTCGGGATCGTTCTCGAAGACCGGGAGCGACACGATCGGGCGGGCCGCGGCATCCGTCACCGTCCGATACGTCACCCCCGGAGTCGCCGCGCCCGGCTCGCCCGCCTCGAGCAGCCAGGTGGCATCGGCGGAGAGCTCATCGAACAGGTTGCGCACCCGCGACGCCGATGGCACGTGGCCGCCGTCGACGAAGGCCTGCCGCTGCGCCGCGTGGGCCCCGACCGACTGGCCGTCGACGCTCAGCATGAGCGGCTCGGGGGCGCCCGCGGCCTCCAGCAGCCGCAGCCGCGCCGGCACCGCGACCGCGAACCCGCCGTCGAGCCCGAGTGCGACTCGGCTGCCGATGACGACGTAGTCGGCGGGCGGAAGCGTCGTCTCGGAGGTCACCCGTCCATCCTCCCGCACCACGACGAAGACGACGGATGCCGCGGACCCAGGTCCGCGGCATCCGTCACAGCGATCCCCGATCGGGCACCGCCACCCCTCTCGGGGTCACTCCCACTCGATCGTCCCCGGGGGCTTCGACGTGACGTCGAGCACGACCCGGTTGACCTCACGCACCTCGTTCGTGATGCGGTTGGAGATGCGCGACAGGACGTCGTACGGCAGGCGCGTCCAGTCGGCGGTCATCGCGTCTTCGGACGACACCGGGCGGAGCACGATCGGGTGCCCGTAGGTGCGGCCGTCGCCCTGCACGCCCACCGAGCGCACGTCGGCCAGCAGCACGACCGGGCACTGCCAGATCTCGCCGTCCAGGCCGGCGCGGGTCAGCTCTTCGCGGGCGATGGCGTCGGCATCGCGCAGAATCTCGAGGCGGTCAGCGGTGACCTCACCCACGATCCGGATGCCGAGGCCGGGGCCCGGAAACGGCTGGCGGGCGACGATCACCTCAGGCAGGCCGAGTTCGCGGCCGATCGCGCGCACCTCGTCCTTGAACAGCGTGCGCAGCGGCTCGACGAGCTCGAACTGCAGGTCTTCGGGGAGGCCGCCGACGTTGTGGTGCGACTTGATGTTCGCCGTGCCGGTGCCGCCGCCCGACTCGACCACGTCGGGGTAGAGCGTGCCCTGCACGAGGAAGCGGATGGGCTCGCCATCGGCCTCGGCTTCGGCGACGAGCTCGGCCTCGGCCTGCTCGAAGGTGCGGATGAACTCGCGGCCGATGATCTTGCGCTTCTGCTCCGGGTCGCTCACGCCGGCGAGCGCCGTGAGGAAGCGCTCGCGCGCGTCGACCGTGACCAGGCGCACGCCCGTGGAGGCGACGTAGTCCTGCTCGACCTGCTCGCGCTCGTCCTTCCGCAGAAGCCCGTGGTCGACGAAGATGCACACGAGCTGGTCGCCGACGGCCTTGTGCACGAGGGCGGCCGCCACCGCGGAGTCGACGCCGCCCGACAGACCGCAGATCACGCGGCCCGAGCCGACCTGCGCCTGGATCTTGGCGACCTGCTCGGCGATGACGTTGTCGGGGTTCCAATCGGCCGGAAGCCCCGCAGCCTTGTGCAGGAAGTTCTCGATGACGTTCTGGCCGTAGTCCGAGTGCTTCACCTCGGGGTGCCACTGCACGCCGTAGAAGCGGCGCTCGTCGCTGCCGAACGCGGCGACCGGCGTGGCCTGCGTCGAGGCGAGCACGTCGAAGCCCTCGGGCGCCCGCGACACCTGATCGCCGTGGCTCATCCACACGTTCTGGTCGACCGGCTGTCCGCCGAGCAGCACGCCGCCGTCACCCGTGACCGCGGCATCCGTCGCTCCGTACTCGCGGAGTCCGGTGTGCGCGACCTCGCCGCCGAGCGCCTGCGCCATGACCTGGAAGCCGTAGCAGATGCCCAGCGTCGGCACACCGAGGTCGAAGACCTCGGTGTCGAGCGCCGGCGCGCCCTCTTCGTACACCGACGAGGGGCCGCCCGACAGGATGATGCCGACCGGGTTCTTGGCGGCGATGTCGGCCGCGGTCGCCGTGTGAGGGACGATCTCGCTGTAGACGCCGGCCTCGCGGACGCGCCGGGCGATCAGCTGCGCGTACTGCGCGCCGAAGTCGACGACGAGGACGGGGCGCTGCGAGGTTTCGGTCCCTGCTTCTGAAGGGCTCTGGGTCAACGCTTGTTCTCCGTCGGGATCGAGTGGGTGAGGGACGAGTGCTCGGCGCGCGAGTGCAGCTCGGCGGCCTCGCGTTCGTCGAGGTACTTCTTGACGTCGCGGCCGACGCGGGCCTCCATGAAGAACGACAGCAGCGGCACGATGCCGCCCGCCGCCAGCATGGCCAGGCGCAGGAGGTTCCAGCGCATGAGGCTCCACACGCGGAAGCACGAGATGAGGTAGACGACGTAGAACCAGCCGTGGGCGACGAGGATGCCGAGCGACAGGTTGAACCCGTCGCCGGTGGACTCGAGGCCCGAGGCGGTCTCGACGACCGGCGCGAACCAGAGGAACCCGCCGGAGCCGCCCAGGAACAGCTCGTAGCCGAGCCAGTACTTGGCGATCATCTCGGCGACCAGGAGCAGCAGCATCGTGCCCGTGATGATCGAGCAGACCTGGTAGAACCGCAGGGCTCCGCGGATCGCCGGAAAGGAAGCGAGCTTCGGGGCGCGGGGCATGGCCCCCAGTCTACCCGCGCGTCTCCGCGGGGCCTTCCGCGTCAGGATGCCGCGGGCGCGGGTCCGTCGGGCGACCGCCGGCGTTCGTCCTCGTCGTCTTCGAAGTCCTCGAGCTCCTTCTCCCACGCGTCCTTGGCGAGGCGGTACCAGAGGTAGAACGCGAAGCCCGCGAACACCGCCCACTCCACGGCGTAGAAGATGTTGAGCCAGTTCAGGCCGCTGCCGTCCTGCGGCGCCGGCGACGAGATGGCGTCGAGGCCGGCGAAGGCGTCGATCGACGCGATGTACGGGCGGTACACCGACAGCCCGTCGACCTCGTGCCACTGCCCGAGCAGGGCGGCGGGCGACATGCGCGTCATGGTCTGCGGGTCGGCGTCGGCGGGCGGGGGCACCGGACCCTCGTCCGAGATCAGGCGGCCGGTCACCTCGACCTGTTCGACAGCGGATGCCGCGGCCTCGAGCTCCTCGATCGCCGCACGCGCGTCGGCCTCGGTGGCGGCCCACCCGAGCGCGACCGCGACAGAGGTGGGGGCATCCGTCCCGCTCTCCGACGGGTTGATCCGCAGCTGACCGGTCACCCAGTGGCCTTCGACGCCGTCGTTGAAGCGGCCCTCGACGATCAGGAAGTCGCCGGGAACCCAGCGGCCCACGGTCTCGACCCGTTGCCCCACGAGGGGCTCGGGCAGGTACTCGCCCGGCGCGGCCACGTCGGCGAGCGGCTGCACCTCCTCGGTGGCTCCCGGCGGCACCGGGTTGGACACGAGTGCGCGGCCGAGCTGCCACTGGCCGAGCCACGCGAAGACGCCGGCGACGACGAGGCACAGCAGAAGCATGCCGATCCACTGCGGCCGCAGCATGACCTCGCGGAGCGTCGGCGGGAAGGCTTCGACAGGCTCAGCAACCGTGGGGTCGGGTTCCCCGGGGGCGCCGGCCCCCGGGCCTTCGTCCCGCCCGGTCCCTGAGCTCGTCGAGGGGTCGGTCATGGCATCCGTCATCCCGCGGCGTACGGTGCGACGACGACCTCGACGCGCTGGAACTCCTTGAGGTCGGAGTATCCGGTCGTGGCCATCGACTTGCGCAGAGCCCCGATGAGGTTGGCGGTGCCGTCGGCGACCGGCGCGGGACCGTACAGGATCTCCTCGAGCGAGGCAACCTGGTCGACCTTCACGCGCTTGCCGCGCGGCAGCTTGGCGTGGTGGGCCTCGGGACCCCAGTGGAAGCCCTGGCCCGGGGCATCCGTCGCCCGCGCCAGCGCCACGCCGAGCATGACGGCGTCGGCGCCCATCGCGATCGCCTTGACGATGTCGCCCGACGTGCCCACGCCGCCGTCGGCGATGACGTGCACATAGCGACCGCCCGACTCGTCGAGGTAGTCGCGACGTGCGCCGGCGACATCGGCGACTGCGGTCGCCATCGGAGCGTGGAGGCCCAAGGTCGCGCGCGTCGTGGACGCCGCTCCCCCGCCGAAGCCCACGAGCACGCCGGCCGCCCCGGTGCGCATGAGGTGCAGGGCCGCGGTGTAGGTCGAGGCGCCGCCCACGATCACCGGGACGTCGAGGTCGTAGATGAACTTCTTGAGGTTGAGCGGCTGGTCGACGCTCGAGACGTGCTCGGCCGACACGGTGGTGCCGCGGATCACGAACAGGTCGACGCCCGCCGCGACGACCGTCTCGTACAGCTCCTGCGTGCGCTGCGGCGTGAGGGCGCCGGCAACGGTGACACCGGCGGCGCGGACCTCGGCGAGGCGGTCGCGCACGAGCTCGGGCTTGATGGGCTCGGCGTACAGCTCCTGCATGCGGCGGGTCGCGGCGGCCTTCTCGAGGCCGGCGATCTCGGCGAGCAGCGGCTCGGGGTCGTCGTAGCGGGTCCAGAGGCCCTCGAGGTCGAGCACGCCCAGGCCGCCGAGCTGGCCGAGCATGATCGCCGTGCGCGGGCTGACGACCGAGTCCATCGGTGCACCCAGCACCGGGATGTCGAAGCTGAACGCGTCGATCGTCCAGGTCGTCGAGACGTCCTCGGGGTTGCGCGTGCGCCGCGAGGGCACCACCGCGATGTCGTCGAACGTGTAGGCGCGACGCGCCCGCTTGGCCCGGCCGAGTTCGATGTCCATGCTCACGCACCCAGCCTACCCGGCGGGCCTCACGCGCCCGATCCGGCTCCTCACCTCTCGTTCCCGGTTTCGAATCGCGCACTTTGCACCGCGAACGGGCGATTTCCACCAAGTGCGCGGTTCGAAAGGGAGAAGGCGGATGCCTCGGGCCGAGGCATCCGTCGTCTCCTCAGCGTGCGCGCGCGACGCGCGCTTCGTCCCACACGGGTTGATCGGACTCGAAGACCCGCCCGTCGGCACCGAAGACGAGGAAGCGGTCGAAGGACTTCGCCAGCCAGCGGTCGTGCGTGACCGCGAGCACGGTGCCCTCGAATCGCGCGAGGGCGTCCTGCAGCGCCTCGGCCGACACGAGGTCGAGGTTGTCGGTGGGCTCGTCGAGCAGCAGCAGGGTCGCGCCCGACAGCTCGAGCAGCAGGATCTGGAAGCGCGCCTGCTGCCCGCCCGACAGGCTGTCGAACGTCTGCTCGGCCTGGGCCACGAGCCCGTACCGGTCGAGGGCGCCCGACGCAGCCTCGCGCGGCAGCCCGGCGCGCGCGTCCTCGCCGCGGTGCAGGATGTCGAGCAGCGTGCGGCCGTCGAACTCCGGATGCCGATGTGTCTGCGCGAACCAGCCGGGCACGACGCGCGCGCCGAGGGTTCCGCGACCCGTGTGCGCGACGGGCTCGAGCCCGGCGCCGGTGGTGGTGACGTGCCCGAGGCGTCCGTCGGGGTCGGACCCTCCGCGCGCGAGCAGCCGCAGGAAGTGCGACTTGCCCGACCCGTTCGAGCCGAGCACCGCCACCCGGTCGCCGAACCACACCTCGAGGTCGAACGGCTTCATGAGGCCGGTGAGCTCGAGCCGCTCGGCGATGACCGCACGCTTGCCGGTGCGCGCGCCGCGCAGGCGCACGTCGAGGTCCTGCTCGCGCGGCCGCTCCTGCGGCGGGCCGGCCTCCTCGAACTTGCGGAGACGCGTCTGGGCGGCGCGGTAGCGCGAGGTGAAGCTGTCGTTCGCGGTCGCCTTGACCTTGAGCGTCGCCACCAGCTCCTTGAGCTTCGCGTGCTGCTCGTCCCAGCGGCGCCGCAGCTCGTCGAGGCGCGCCATCCGGTCCTCCCGCGCGCGGTGGTACGTGCCGAAGCCGCCGCCGTGCACCCATGCCGTGCTGCCGGCG
Organism: Microbacterium hibisci; assembly: GCF_015278255.1. Classification (GTDB taxonomy): domain Bacteria; phylum Actinomycetota; class Actinomycetes; order Actinomycetales; family Microbacteriaceae; genus Microbacterium; species Microbacterium hibisci. The sequence goes on along the minus strand of NZ_JADIJC010000011.1, from coordinate 101,939 downwards.
CCTCCGGCCTCGAGCGTCACGATGCGGTCGGCCGCGCGTGCCAGCAGCTCGCGGTCGTGCGAGACCAGCAGCACGGTCTTCGGCGTCTCGCGCAGTCGCTCCTCGAGCCAGCGCTTGCCGGGCACATCGAGGTAGTTGTCGGGCTCGTCGAGCAGCAGCACCTGGTCGGGGCCCCGCAGCAGCGCTTCGAGCGCGAGCCGCTTCTGCTCGCCGCCCGACAGAGTGGTGAGCTCGCGGAACCGTGCCCGCGAGAACGGGATGCCGAGGGCCGCGGTCGTGCACGTGTCCCACACGGTCTCGTACTCGTACCCGCCGGCCTCGGCGTAGTCGGCGAGCGCACCGGCGTACCGCATCTGGGTGTCGAGGTCGTCGTGCTCGATGATCGCGGCTTCGGCATCGTCGAGCTCGCGCGCCGCCCGACGAACGCGGTCGGGGGCCACGCGGATCAGCAGATCGTGCACCGTCTGCCCGGGCTCGCCGTGGCCGACGAACTGGTCCATGACGCCCAGGCCGCCGTCGATCTGCACGACGCCCGACAGCGGCGCGACCTCGTCGCGGATGATCCTCAGCAGCGTCGTCTTGCCCGCGCCGTTCTGGCCGATCAGCGCGGTGGTCGACCCCTCGCCCACGCGGAACGAGACCTCGTCGAGCAGCGGCCGCCCGTCCGGCAGCGCGTAAGAGACGGCGGCGATGTCGATGTAGCCCACGATTTCCCTGTCTGCTCCGGTGCCGCACTTGCGCTGAGCGAGGAACGAGTCGATGCGTCCGTCGCCGTTCAGGGAGCCGACCAGACTACCTCACCCGCGCCCGGCCGTTGAGCGAGCGAGGAATGTGGTCGTCGAGCGAGCTTGCGAGTCGAAACGCCCCGGACCCGGCCGGTGAGCGAGCTTGTGAGTCGAAACGCCCCGGACCCGGCGTCGACCGTCGGCTGCAGGCGTTGCGCGCCAGAGCGCGCTCCGCTCATCGAGCGGGACGCAGACTCAGGCGGCCGGCGCCGCGTAGCGGCCGGACTTGATGGCGCGCTCACGCGCCTTCGCCGCCTCGACCTCGCGGTTCTTCGGCGGAGAGGTCGCGACGAGGTCGTCGAGCAGGTGCTGGGTGAGGTGCGCGATCTCGTGGACGGCGTGGTCGAACGCCTCCTGGTTCGCCTTCGAGGGCTTCGTCGTGCCCGCGATCTTGCGCACGTACTGGAGCGCGGCGGCGTGGACCTCGTCTGACGTCGCGGCGGGCTCGAAGTTGTGGAGCGTGTGGATGTTCCGGCACATGCCCCCGACCCTACGCCGCGCCTCGGACGGCGGCCAGGGCGCGGCATCCGTCGTCCTCCTCGCACGTCCGTCGCACGTGATGTCGTCGAGGCGACGCGTCGTGAGCACCAAGAGCGGGTGCACTCGGTGCGAGCACGTGATGCGAACGGATGCCGTGTGCCTCGGCACCGGCGCACCGCGGCGACCGAAGGGCTAGAAGCGGTCGGTGCCGCGCGGGAGCACCTCGAGCACGTGCGGCAGCTCGGTCGGGAAGCACGCCCGGAAGAGCTCGGTGATCTGGGGGTCGGACCCGTAGTCGTCGACGATGCGCAGGCCGATCATCGTGCTGATGAGCATGCCCTCGGCCATGAAGGAGCGGGCCTCGTCGGGGTCGAGCCCCATCTCGTCGCGGAAGAAGCGCCACACCGTCGCGAACCCCTGGCGTGCGGCGGCGCCGATGACCGGGTGGCTGCCGAGCAGGTAGGCGTGCGCCAGCGTCTGGTGCAGGCCGCGCACCTCGATCAGGTCGACGTAGGCCTGCCCGATGCGCTTGGCCGCCGCCTTCTCCGCGGTGATCTCGGGGTCCGGCTCGGTCTCGGTCTCGGCGAGCGCCGCGCGGAACCCGGCGAGCATGCGGGCGAGGGCGTCCTCGATCGCCGCGAGGAACAGGTTCTCCTTCGACCCGAAGAGCCGCACGACGTACGGCTGGCTGACGCCGGCGGCGCGGGCCACTTCGTCGGTGGTCGCACCCTCGTATCCGCGGGCGCCGAAGACGGCGAGCGCGGCCTGGATGATCTGGCGCCGACGCTCGTCCGACGACAGGCGCTTTCCGACGCCTTCGGCCACGTCGCCGACGGCGATGGCCGCCCTGCCATCCGTTCCCGCAGAAGTCATCTCGCCAGGTTATCAGCGAATGACTTGACTTTGTAATCAGTCGATTACTACATTTCAGTAATCATTCGATTACAACCGGAGCCCTTCATGACTGACACGACTCTCGCGCCGCCGTCGCGGCGCGCCCGGCCCTTCGCGCTCGTGCTGGCCGCGGCATCCCTGCCGATGTTCATGGCCACCCTCGACAACCTGGTCATGACGAACGCTCTGCCGGTGCTGCACCGCGAGATGGGCGCGAGCGTCGAGGAGCTGCAGTGGTTCGTCAACGCGTACACCCTGGCCTTCGCCGGTGCGATCCTCATCGCATCGGCGCTCGGCGACCGCTTCGGCCGCCGCACGCTCTTCACCATCGGGATCGCCGTCTTCGGCGCGGGATCCGTGTTCGCCGCGCTCAGCACCGATCCCGGGCAGCTCATCGCGGCCCGCGCCGTGCAGGGTCTCGGGGCCGCCGCCGTCATGCCCCTGTCGCTCGCGCTGCTCAGCGGTGCGGTCGCGCCGGCACGCCGCGCGCTGGCGATCGGCATCTGGGGCGGCGTCTCGGGCCTCGGCGTCGCCGTCGGTCCCCTCGTCGGCGGGGCGATCATGGAGGGCTGGGACTGGCAGGCCATCTTCTGGATCAACGTTCCCGTCGCCCTCATCGCCATCCCCCTCGCGCTGATCGTGCTGAACAACGACTTCGGCGCCCGCGCGCGCATCGACGTGCCCGGCGCCCTGCTCGCCGCCGCCGGGGTGCTCGCGCTCGTGCACGCGATCGTGCGCGGCAACGACGACGGCTGGGACTCGGTCGGCGTCGTCGCCGAGATCGTTCTCGGCGCGGTGCTCGTGGCGGCGTTCCTCCTCTGGCAGACCCGCGCGAAGGCGCCGCTCGTTCCGCTGCGACTGTTCCGTGACCGCTCGTTCTCGATCACCAACATCGTCGGCTTCGCGTTCAGCTTCGGCACCTTCGGCGCGGTCTTCATCCTCATCCAGTATCTGCAGGTGGTGCAGGGCTCGACCCCGTTCGAGGCCGCGCTGCAGACCACCCCGTGGACGCTCGCCCCGATGGTCGTCGCGCCGATCGCCGGCATCCTCGCCCCGCGCGTCGGCACGCGCATCCTGCTGGTGCTCGGCCTCGCGCTGCAGGGCGTCGCCCTCACCTGGATCGCCGCGGTCATGTCGATCGACCTCGAGTACCCCGTCCTCATCGCGCCGTTCGTCATGGCCGGCGTGGGAATGGCGCTGGTGTTCGCGCCGTCGGCGACGGCGCTCCTGGCCACACTCGGCCTCATCGATCACGCGAAAGCGTCGGGCGTCAACTCGACCGTCCGCGAGCTCGGCGTCGCCCTCGGCACGGCCGTGATGACCGCGATCTTCGTGAGCGCCGGCGGCGAGCTGCTGCCCGACCTCTACGTCGACGCCGCGCGCCCCGCCGTGTTCACCGGTGCGGCCGTGCTGTTCGCCGCCACCGTGGTGGCGCTGTGGCTCCCCTCCGGAAAGGCGACGGATGCCGCAGCCGCCGCCTCCGCGAGCGACGAGGCGTCAGAGGCCGAGGCCGAGGCATCCGTCTCCCGAGAAGCCGTGTCGGGCGAGCCCACCGCGGCCGAACCGCAGCCCCAGCTCGCCGGACGCTCACGGGCCGGCCGCTGACTCCGCCGTGACAGTGCCGAAAACCTGGCCGGTGACCCGACACGCCGCGAACGGATGCCTCATCCCGGCGCGTCGTCGTCCCCGGCCGGGCTTTCGGACGCCACCTCTTGGCGCCTCGCGCGCCTTGGGGTGCGGCATCCGTTCGGCGATGGGCCGGACGCTGTCAGGCGCCCTTGCCGCGCAGCAGGCGAGTGAGGAGTCCGTCGAGGAAGAACAGCAGGAACGCCGCCGAGCCGATCCACGGGGCGAGGAGCACGACGCCGGCCGAGATCAGGAGGGCGCTGAGCGACGCACGGCCATAAGCGATGGCCTCCTCGCGGCCCATGTCGGGGAGCATCACGTCGCGGCGGCGGACGGCCCAGCCCCACTGCAGCCAGCTCACCAGGATGGCGAGGAAGAACGTCACCGGCATCGCCAGCCGTCCGGCCAGCCATTCCGAGTACTCGGTCGTCAGTCCGGTCGCGAACGGCACCAGCACGATGAACACCAGGCGCACGTTGTTGAGCCAGACCATCGTCGCGTCGACGCGGGCGATGTGCTCGAACTGCTGCACGTGCACCATCCACATCAGGCACAGCAGCACGAAGCTCAGCAGGAAGTTGACGAACAGCTCGTTCATGTCCCACAGCGCGGCCCACATGGCGCCCTCGGAGTCGACCTCGCCGAGCGAGTGCGAGGTGAGGTCGAGCACGAGGAGCGTCGCCGCGATCGCGAAGACCCCATCGGTGAACGCCTCGAGACGCGTCGTGCGCTGCGTCGCCGCCGGATGCCGCCGCTGCCTGATCATGGCGCCAGGTTAGCGAGCGGGCGGGCTTCGTGGCCGGAATCCGTCAGCGCTCCCGCGCGGAGCTCCGGCGTGCGGGAGCGGATGCGAGCCGAGTGACGGATGCCGCGGCCCGGCGCAGTGCGCGGGGCCGCGGCATCCGTCTGCCGAAAGGCTTACTTCTTGTAGTTGGGCGCCTCGACGACGATCTGGACGTCGTGGGGGTGCGACTCCTTGAGTCCGGCGGCGGTGATGCGGACGAACTTGCCCTTGGCCTTGAGCTCGTCGATCGTGCGCGCGCCGACGTAGAACATCGACTGACGCAGACCTCCGACGAGCTGGTAGGCCACGGCCGAGACGGGGCCGCGGTATGCGACCTGGCCCTCGATGCCCTCGGGGATGAGCTTGTCGTCGCTGGGCACGTCGGCCTGGAAGTAGCGGTCCTTCGAGTACGAGGTCTTCTTGCCGCGCGTCTGCAGTGCTCCGAGCGAGCCCATGCCGCGGTACTGCTTGAACTGCTTGCCGCCCTGGAAGACGATCTCGCCCGGCGACTCGTCGGTGCCGGCGAGGAGCGATCCCAGCATGACGGTGTCGGCGCCGGCGACGAGCGCCTTGGCGATGTCGCCCGAGTACTGCAGGCCGCCGTCGGCGATGATCGGGATGCCGGCCTCGCGCGCGGCCAGATAGGCCTCCCAGATCGCGGTGACCTGCGGCACGCCGACACCGGCGACGACGCGGGTCGTGCAGATCGAGCCCGGTCCGACGCCCACCTTGACGGCGTCGACGCCCGCGTCGATGAGCGCCTGCGCGCCCTCACGGGTCGCGACGTTGCCCCCGATGACGTCGATGTGCGCGAAGGACTCGTCGGCCTTCAGACGGCGCACCATGTCGATGACGCCCGCGGACTGGCCGTTCGCGGTGTCGACGACGATCACGTCGACACCGGCGTCGCGCAGGGCCTCGGCGCGCTGCCAGGCATCGCCGAAGAAGCCGATCGCGGCGCCGACCCGGAGGCGGCCCTGCTCGTCCTTGGTGGCGAGCGGGTACTTCTCGCTCTTGTCGAAGTCCTTGATGGTGATGAGGCCGGCCAGCTTGCCGTTCTCGTCGATGAGAGGAAGCTTCTCGACGCGGTGCTGGGCGAAGAGCGCGATGACCTCGCCCGCGCTGATGCCGACGCGACCCGTCACGAGGCCGTCGGTCGTCATCACGTCGCGGACCTTCGTGGTCTGGCGCTCGAAGCCCGACACGAAGCGCATGTCGCGGTTGGTCACGATGCCGACGAGGCGGTCGTCCTCGTCGACGACGGGGAGACCCGAGATGCGGTACTGCGCACAGAGCCCGTCGACCTCTTCGATCGTGGCGTCGGGCGTGGTCGTGATCGGGTCGGTGATCATGCCCGACTCGCTCCGCTTGACGCGGTCCACCATCGAGGCCTGCTCCTCGATGGAGAGGTTGCGGTGGATGATGCCGAGACCGCCCTCGCGTGCGATCGCGATGGCCAGGCGCGCCTCGGTGACGGTGTCCATCGCCGCCGACAGCAGGGGCGTCGCAACCGTGATGCGCCGTGTCACGCGGGACGACGTGTCGGCCTCGCTGGGGATCACGTCCGTGTGGCCGGGCAGCAGCAGCACGTCGTCATACGTCAGTCCGACGAAGCCGAAGGGGTCGTTGTGCTCCATGAGGTCTCCTCGCGCGCGGCGCGTTCTGTTCGGGGTGGACGACGACGGCCGGTGCGCTCGTGACGCTCCGTACTCGATTCTAAGCGTCGGGCGGGCGTGATTTGTTCCCGCGTGAACGGCACGCGTGCGCGCCGCGCGCCCGTGCGCGGGCGCGCACGCGAGGGGCAGCGCTGTCCGGTTTCGATCGGATCACTTATCCACACCTGACGGTAGGCGAAACACCGGCGACACATTACAGTCGTAGCGTCGTTCATCACGGCCGATGCGACCCGAGCTTCGGTGTCCGCGTGGTGCCGAACTGGAGGTTCTGTGGGTCCTACGACTGCGACCGCGATCAATAGCCGCCGCTGGCTCGTTGTGCTCTTCGGAATGGTGCTCGCCCTGCTGGGCATCTTCGCCACCGCAACGCCCGCTCTGGCTGACGAAGACGATCCGTACCGGATCAGCGGCAACGTGCAACTCGACGGCGAGCCCCTCGAAGGCGTCGTCCTCACCGTCGACGGCCCCGGGGGTGAGCAGGAGGTCGAGACCGACGAGAACGGCCAGTGGCGCGTCGGCGTCCCCGAGCGGGGCGAGACCTACGTCGTCACGCTCGATGAGGAGACGCTGCCCGAGGGCATCGCCGTCGTCGAAGAAGGCGTCGAGAACCCCAACGTCAAGGAAGTCGAGATGGGGCAGGGCGGCCGCGTGACCGTCAACTTCTTCATCGGCGAGGGCGAACGCAACGTCACCAGCTTCTTCGACCAGTTCATGCAGCGCCTGGTGCAGGGCGTCAGCTTCGGGCTCATGCTCGCGCTGGCGGCGATCGGCCTCACGCTCGTGTACGGAACGACGGGCATCTCGAACTTCGCCCACGGTGAGATGGTGACCTTCGGCGCGATCGCCGCGTTCTTCCTCGTCGGGCCGGCGACGCTCGCGCTGCCATGGTGGCTGGGCTATCCCATCGCCGTGGTCCTGAGCGCCGTACTCGGGCTCATCCTCGACATGATCCTGTGGCGTCCGCTGCGAAGGCGCCGCGTCGGCGTGGTGCAGCTGATGATCGTCAGCATCGGCCTTTCACTGGCGCTGCGCTACACCTACCAGCTGTTCATCGGCGGTGGCACGCTGCAGCTCCCGCCCCTCGGCGGCGAGGCCATCCCGCTGTTCGGCGCCGTCCGGATGACGGTCACCGACATCGCGTCGCTCGGCATCTCGATCGTCGTCATCGTGGCCTTCGCGCTCTGGCTCACCCGCTCCCGCATCGGCAAGGCGACCCGGGCGATCTCCGACAACCCGTCTCTGGCATCGGCCTCCGGCATCGACGTGGACGCGGTGGTGCGCGTGGTCTGGATCGTCGCGGGCGCCCTCGCGGGCCTCGCGGGCATCCTGTACGCCTACTACCGCCCCGGCATCAAGTGGGACATGGGAGCGCAGATCCTGCTCCTCATGTTCGCCGCGGTGGTGCTCGGCGGCCTCGGGACGGCGTACGGCGCACTCGTCGGCGCACTCATCGTGGGCGTCCTCGTCGAGGTGTCGAGCCTCTGGATCCCCGCCGACCTCAAGTACGCCAGCGCACTGTTCATCCTCATCGTGATCCTCCTGTTCCGACCACAGGGCATCCTCGGACGACGCGAGCGGATCGGTTAAGGACACACTCATGGACTGGCTTCAGATTCTCTCCAACACCGCCTCGTCGATCCTGAGCCCGGCGACGATCGGGTACGCCCTGGCGGCCCTCGGTCTCGCCGTGCACTTCGGCTACGCGGGCCTGATCAACATGGGCATCGCGGGCTTCATGGCCATCGGCGCCTACGGCTACGCGATCTCCGTGCTCTCGTTCGGCTTCCCCTGGTGGGCAGGCGCACTGGTCGGCCTCGCGGGCGCGGCGATCTTCGCGCTCATCCTCGGTATCCCGACGCTCCGCCTGCGCGGCGACTACCTCGCGATCGTGACGATCGCGGCCGCCGAGGTCGTGCGACTGCTGTTCCTCACGACGGCGTTCGACGAGTTCACCGGCTCCGCGGACGGGTTGAGCGGCTACCACGGCAGCTTCCGCGCCTCGAACCCGATCCCGCCCGGCGAGTACGGCTTCGGGCCGTGGATCTACAACGAGACCCAGTGGTGGGTGCGCATCATGGGCCTCGTGACCCTCGGCATCGCCGCGCTCGTCGTGTGGATGCTGACGCGCAGCCCGTGGGGCCGCACGCTCAAGGGCATCCGTGAGGACGAGGACGCCGTGCGGTCGCTCGGCAAGAACGTCTTCTCGTACAAGATGCAGGCCCTCGTGCTCGGTGGCGTCCTCGCCGCTGCGGGCGGCGTGGTCTACGCCCTCCCGTCTGCCGTCAACCCCGGCGTGTACGTCACGTCGCTCACGTTCTTCGTCTGGACCGCACTGCTGCTCGGCGGCGCTGCCACGGTCTTCGGCCCGATCCTGGGCTCGATCATCTTCTGGGCGTTGCAGACCTTCCTCTCCAACATCCTTCCCGCGATGGCGCAGGCCGGCTGGCTGCCGGGCCTGAACTCCATCCAGGCGGGCACGCTGCGCTTCATCCTCGTCGGCGTCGCGCTCATGCTGCTCGTGATCTTCATGCCGCAGGGTCTCCTCGGCAACAAGAAGGAGCTGACCTTTGTCAAGTAACGCTGCTCACCCCGAGACCGGGTCGGCGCCCGTCGCCCGCCCGAAGACCACGGGCCTTCACCGCGGCGAGGCGGTCCCCGGCGTCGCCAAGGTCGACCCGATCATCGTCGCCGACGGCGTCCACCGCGCGTTCGGCGGTGTGACCGCTGTCGACGTCCAGCACCTCGAGATCCCCCGCGGGGCGATCACCGCGCTCATCGGCCCGAACGGCGCCGGCAAGACGACACTGTTCAACCTGCTGACCGGGTTCGACAAGCCCGACCACGGCACCTGGACCTTCGACGGCAAGTCGCTGTCGGGTGTTCCGGCGTACAAGGTCTCGCGCATGGGCCTGGTCCGCACGTTCCAGCTCACCAAGGCGCTGGGCCTGCTGACCGTCATGGAGAACATGAAGCTCGGCGCGCCGAATCAGCGCGGCGAGAAGTTCTGGGCGGGCATGATCCCCGCACTGTGGCGATCGCAGGATGCCGCGCTCGAAGACCGCGCCATGGAGCTGCTGACGAAGTTCAAGCTCGACGCGAAGGCCGACGACTTCGCGGCCAGCCTGTCGGGCGGTCAGCGCAAGCTCCTCGAGATGGCCCGTTCGCTCATGACCGAGCCCACTCTGGTGATGCTCGACGAGCCGATGGCCGGCGTGAACCCCGCGCTGACGCAGTCCCTCCTGGATCACATCCTCGATCTCAAGGAGGAGGGTATGACCGTCCTCTTCGTCGAGCACGACATGCACATGGTGCGTCACATCGCCGACTGGGTCGTCGTCATGGCCGAGGGCCGCATCGTCGCCGAGGGCGACCCCGACTCGGTGATGAAGAATCCCGCGGTGATCGACGCCTACCTCGGCGCGCACCAGGAGCTCGACCTGGGTGTCGTCACCGGACGCATCGACGTGATCGAAGCTGACCCGACGACGGATGCCGACGCCTCCGCGTCGGTCACCGCCGAGGCGCTTGCCGACGAGGGCCTCGCCGAGGAACAGAAGGAGGACGGAAAGTGACCGCTCCCACCACGACCGGAACGCCCGTCGTCGTCGTCGATGACGTGCACGCCGGCTACCTGCCGGGCGTCAACATTCTCAACGGCTGCAGTCTGGTCGCCCACCAGGGCGAGCTGATCGGCATCATCGGCCCCAACGGCGCCGGCAAGTCGACCCTGCTGAAGGCCATCTTCGGGCAGGTCAACGTCCGCAGCGGCACCGTCACCCTCGAGGGCGACGACATCACGGGACTCAAGGCGAACAAGCTCGTCGCCCGCGGCGTCGGCTTCATCCCGCAGACCAACAACGTCTTCCCCAGCCTCACGATCGCCGAGAACCTCCAGATGGGGCTCTACCAGCGCCCCGGCGTCTACAAGGAGCGCCTGGAGTTCGTCACGGGGATCTTCTCCGAGCTGGGCAAGCGGCTGAAGCAGCGCGCGGGCTCGCTCTCGGGCGGTGAGCGGCAGATGGTCGCGATGAGCCGCGCGCTCATGATGGACCCGAAGGTGCTGCTGCTCGACGAGCCGTCGGCCGGCCTCTCCCCCGTCCGCCAGGACGAGGCGTTTATCCGGGTCTCCGAGATCAACAAGGCCGGCGTGACGTGCATCATGGTCGAGCAGAACGCCCGTCGCTGCCTGCAGATCTGCGACCGCGGCTACGTCCTCGACCAGGGTCGCGACGCCTACACCGGTTCCGGCCGCGAACTCCTCAACGACCCGAAGGTGACCGAGCTCTACCTGGGCACGCTCGGCAAGTAGGCCTTCCACAGAGCGAAGCGGGGGACGGATGCCGCGGCATCCGTCCCCCGCTTTCTTCGTGCCCGCGCGGCCAGGCGCCGCCGCACGCCCCCCGCGCACACGACGGAGCGCCACCGCGCCCGCTTGCTGCCGCGACCGGCGGAGACACGCCCGCCCGCAGAAACGGGAACGCCCCCGGGTCCGAAGACCCGGGGGCGTTCCGTGGAGCGAGGGGGCTCAGCCCTCGTACGGGGCGAAGGTGTTGTCCGCTCCGTACTGGTAGATGTTGATGAAGCCCTCGGTGGGGTCACCGACCTCGTCGAACGTCACCGGGCTGGAGACGCCGTCGTAGTCCGCCACGTCACCGGCGAGGATGATGTCGGCGCACGCCTCGAACGTCTCGCACTTCTCGCCGTCGCCGGAACCGCCCGAGACCTCGATCAGCTTCTCGGCGATCTCGGCCGGGTCGGTCGACTGAGCGGCCAGCGCCGCCAGAGCGAGCAGGACGGTCGCGTCGTACGACTCGGGGGCGTAGGTGTAGTCGGACAGCGCGGCGTCGCCCGACTCCTCCACGAACGCGTCGAGACCGTCGATGAAGTCCTGCACCTGCGCGGGAGTCGGACCCGGGTAGGTGCCCTTGGCGCCCTCGAGCAGACCAGGCGCGAAGTCCTCGCTGTAGTTGGCCACGTTGCCGTCGACCAGGTAGAGGTTGTTCGGGTCCCATCCGGCGCCGACGAGGGCCGGCAGGATCGTCTTGGCCTCGTCGAAGCTGATCACCGTGATCGCGTCGGGGTCGGCCGCGAGCACCTCGGAGATCTGCGCGTCGAAGGACGTGTCGCCCTGGTTGTAGGTCGGCTGTGCGACGACCTCGCCACCGGCGGCCTCGAAGGCCTCCTGGATGTACTTCGCGAGACCGGTGCCGTACGCGTCGTTCAGCACGATCATGCCGAGCGTCTGGTGGCCCTCCTCGGCGACGAAGTTGCCGTGGACCTCACCCTGGAGCACGTCGGACGGAGCGGTGCGGAAGTAGAGCCCGTTGTCTTCGTACGTCGTGAACTGGTCGGAGGTGTTGGCCGGCGAGAACTGGATGACGCCTTCGCCGACGACCTGGTCGATGAACTGCAGCGAGACGCCCGACGACGCGGCGCCGATGATCGCGGCAACGTCCTCGGCCAGGACGCGAGGCACCTCGGTCTCGTAGGCCTTGTTGTCGAGGTCGCCCGAGTCGCCCCAGACGACGTCGACGTCGAGACCCGTGGTCTCGGCGTACTCGTTGATCACGGACTGCGCGTAGGCGACACCGGCCTCCTCCGGCGGGCCGAGGAAGGCGAGGTTGCCGGTCTGCGGCAGGGCCGTGCCGATCTTGAGGGTCAGGTCCTCGACGGCGCCAGTGGTTTCGGTCGGCTCGTCGCCGCCGTCACCGTCGCCGCCGCCGGCGCAGCCGGCGAGGACCAGGGCGCTTGCGCCGATGAGCGCAAGACCGCCGAGCACGGTGGACTTGCGCGAGCGGGTGAAGACGCTCATGTTGCTCCTTGCTGTGTGGTTACCACGGGAACGGCTCGGGCGCCGACCCAGTGCACTAAACCTAACCGCGTTCACGCGTCGGCAATGTTGCCGTTCGTTAACGATCTGTAACAGCTTGAAATACGTGGTCGGGAGGCATTTTTCACGCCCTCTCCGACGCTCCGGCTGTGGATAAGTCGTCGCGTCTCGGCGACTACGCCGCAGCCCGGGCGCGTCGCGCGTGCAGGAGCGAGTCCACCGTGAGCACCGTCAGCGCGACCCACACCAGCCCGAAGCCGATCCAGCGCTCGAGCGGCATGGGCTCCTGGAGCACCAGCCAGCCGATGAGGAACTGCAGGATCGGCGCCACGAACTGCAGCAGCCCGATCGTCGTGAGCGACACCCGCCGAGCGCCGGCCGCGAAGAGCAGCAGCGGCACCGCCGTGATGACGCCCGCGAGGCTCAGCAGCACCGCGTGGCCCCAGCCCGCGGCGCCCATCGTGAGTCCTTCGGAGACGCCGACGACGACCAGCACGACGACGGCGATCGGCGTCAGCCAGAGTGTCTCGAGGGTGAGACCGCTCACGGCGTCGACGGAAGGCCCCACCTTCTTCTTCACCAGGCCGTAGCAGCCGAACGACGCCGCAAGGGTCAGCGCGATCCACGGGAATGCGCCGTAGCCGATCATGATGACGAGCACAGCCACCGTGGCGATGCCGATCGCGACCCACTGCGTCGGCCGAAGTCGCTCGCGCAGCACCAGCACCGCGAGCAGCACCGTCGCGATCGGGTTGATGAAGTAGCCGAGGCTCGTCTCGATGACGTGGTCGTTCAACGCCCCGTAGATGAAGACCTGCCAGTTGACGTAGATCAGCAGGCCCGCGATCACGGTGAGGCCGAGCACCTTCGGCTGCCGGAAGATCGCGGCCAGGCGCGGCCACGTGCGGGTCACCGTGAGCAGCAGCGCGCAGAAGACCAGCGACAGCACGATGCGCCAGGCCACGAGCTCCCACGGCCCGGTCGGCACGAGCAGCAGGAAGTACAGCGGCAGGAACCCCCACAGCACGTACGCGCTGAAGGTGAAGATGCCCCCGAGGCTGCGCTCGCGCGCCTCCTCGGCGGTCTGCACCGCACGGGTGCTGCCGGTCGTCACACCGAGGGGAAGCGCCGTCGAGTCATCCAGGCACTCCGCTTCACCGCGTTCGGACCGGGACGGATGCTCGCGACTCACCGAGTCAGCCTACGCCCGCGCGGTGCGGCGCCCGGTCGCCGACGACGTGGCGCGGCATCCGTCTCCTGCCGTTCCTGCGTGCATTCCTGCCACCGCGGCGTCCGACGCCGGATACGGCGAGAGGGCCGGATGCCGAAGCATCCGACCCTCTCGGTACGCGCTGTGCGCGGAACTCAGCGAACGACGACCGCGAGGACGTCGCGAGCCGACAGGACGAGGAACTCGTCGCCGCCGAACTTGACCTCGGTTCCGCCGTACTTGCTGTAGATCACGCGGTCGCCGACGGCGACGTCGAGCGGGATGCGGTTGCCGTTGTCGTCGATACGACCCGGGCCCACCGCCACGACCTCGCCCTCCTGGGGCTTCTCCTTGGCGGTGTCGGGGATGACCAGACCGCTGGACGTGGTCTGCTCGGCCTCGACCTGCTTGATGACGATGCGGTCCTCGAGCGGCTTGATGGAAACCGACACGGTCTACCTCTTCTTTCTTGAGACTAAGACTCGTTAGCACTCTGACGTTGAGAGTGCTGACAGCAGTCTAGGCAACCGGCTGGCACTCATGCAACGTGAGTGCCAGCCACCGTCGTATTCGGACATCGCGCACTTCGACATCGCGACCTGCGGGCGCGGCATAGGCTGGCCGGATGGAGATGGCCGAGCTGACCGCGCTCCTGACCCCCGAAGGCCTGCGTCTGCTCGACGCGATGCCCCCGATCGACTCCGCCGACGACGTCGCGAAGGCGGTCTCCCGGCTGCGTCGCGACGGCCACTCCCCCGACCTGGTGTCGGCCGTCGTGGGTCAGGCGCGGCTGCGCACCCGCGCGCGCGCCAAGTTCGGCGACCTCGCCGAGCGCATGCTCTTCACCCGTGCCGGGCTCGAGCAGGCGACGCGCCTGCCGATCGCCGCCCGGCACGCGGCACGGTTCCGCGACGCGGGCTTCACGCGCGTGGCCGACCTCGGCTGCGGCATCGGCGGCGACGCACTCGGGCTCGCCGGTCTCGGGCTGCAGGTGCTCGCGGTGGACGCCGACGAGCTCACCGCCGCCCTCGCGGCCTACAACCTCGCCCCGTTCGGCGCCGACGCCGACGTGCGCCACGGCGCCGCCGAAGACACCGACCTCGACGGCGTCGACGCCGTGTGGCTCGATCCCGCGCGCCGCACCGCCGGGCACAGCGAGACCGCCCGCACGCGCCCCGAGGACTGGTCGCCGCCGCTGGACTGGGTGTTCGACCTCGCGCGCCGCATGCCCGTCGGCGTGAAGCTCGGGCCGGGCCTCGACCGCGACCTCATCCCCGACGACGTCGAGGCGCAGTGGGTGAGCGCCGACGGCTCGACCGTCGAGCTGGTGCTCTGGTCGGGCGCGCTCGCGCGCGAGGGGGTGCGGCGTGCGGCTCTCGTGATCCGCCGCGACGCCGACGGCGAGGAGAGGGCGCACGAGCTGACGGCGGAGACGGATGCCGCGGACGAGCCGGTGCGCGACCTCGGCGCCTTCCTGCACGAGCCCGACGGCGCCGTCATCCGGGCCAGGCTCATCGGCGACGTCGCCCGTTCGCTCGAGGCCGGCATGCTCGACGAGCACATCGCGTACCTCACGTCGGACGCGGCACTGACGTCGCCGTTCGTCTCGACGTTCCGCGTGCGCGAGGTGCTGCCTTTCGACGTGAAAGCCCTCGGCCGGGCGCTGCGAGAGCGCGACATCGGCCGGCTGGAGATCAAGAAGCGGGGGGTGGATGTCGACCCCGCCGTGCTGCGCACGCGCCTGAAGCTGCGCGGCTCGGCGTCGGCGACGCTGCTCCTCACCCGGATCGGCTCGCGCCGCACCGCGATCCTCGCCGACCGGGTCTGACGGCGCGGGCGCCTCAGCCGAAGAAGTTGAGCCGGAACCCGGCGTAGAGCAGCCACCCGGCGCTGTACAGGATCGACACCACGCCGAGCACGATGGCCCACACCGCGACGGCGCGGCTCTCGAGCGGCCGGCGCAGCGCGATGATGCCCGACACCACGGCGATGAGCCCGATCGGGAAGCCCCAGCCGACGAACAGTGAGACGATGAGGCCGACGATCGCGAACGCGAGCGCCCACACGCCGAGCCCGCGGTGGAACTCGGCCGGCTCGGCCGGTCGCCACTGGGTGTCGTCGGGCGTGAACTCGCCTCCGGGCTCGGCCGGAGCCGTCTCGACGGTGACGGCGACGGGCGCCGTCGGCAGCCGCGAGAAGCCCCCGCGGTGCGCGCCCGGCAGCGGGGTGGCGTCGTGGGTCAGGTCGACGTCCGGCGAGGGTGCCTCCACCGTCGGCCGGGCCGCCGCGGCCGGGGGGACGGATGCCGCGACCGGCGCAGGCTTCGGCCGGGCCGGCGGGGGCGGGACGGATGCCGCGGCCGGCGTCGGCGTCGGGCCGAGGTCGTTCGACTCCTCGGCGCGTTTCGTCTCGCTCGTTCCTCGCTCGCTCAACGACCGGGGGGCGCCGTCGCCATCCGGCGCGGGGGTCGGGCCGAGGTCGCTCAAATCCTCGACGCGTTTCGTCTCGCTCGTTCCTCGCTCGCTCAACGGCCGGGCGGCGCCGTCGGCATCCGACGCGGGCGTCGAAGGGGCGGACGGGGGCGGGACGGATGCCGCGACCGACGCGGGCGGACCGAGGTCGTTCGACTCCTCCACGCGTTTCGTCTCGCTCGTTCCTCGCTCGCTCAACGACCGGGCGGCATCCTCAGTCTCCGGCCGTTGAGCGGAGGGCGCTCCAGCGCCCGCAGACGAAACGCGTGCTGGACCCGCGGGCGGCGATTCGAGATCGGCCGCATCAGCCCGAGGCGCATCAGCCCCCGGCTTCTTCGAGGCGTCGGGCTGCGGCATCCGCTCGTCCGTCGTCATGCCGACTCCGCGACCTGGATCTCGGTGACCGGCAGGGTCGAATCGGCGCCGAACTCGAGCGTCGAGGGCGCACGGCCCGACATGATCAGCTCGGAGGTGAGCGCGGCGATCATCGCGCCGTTGTCGGTGCAGAGCGACAGCGGCGGGATGCGCACGGTGACGCCCTCCGCCTCGGCGCGCTCCAGCGCGACCTCGCGCAGACGCCGGTTGGCGATCACGCCGCCGCCGAGCAGCAGGCGCGGAACGTCGTGGTCGCGGCACGCCGCGAGCGCCTTCGTGACGAGCACGTCGACGACGGCCTCGCGGAAGCTCGCGGCGACGTCTGCGACCGGCACGGGCTCTCCCAGCGCCTTGCGCTGCTCGACCCAGCGAGCGACGGCCGTCTTGAGCCCCGAGAACGAGAAGTCGTAGCGGTGACGGGCCATGTCCGACGCGCGCGAGAGCCCTCGCGGGAACGCGATCGCCTTCGGATCGCCGGATGCCGCGGCCCGGTCGATCTCGGGTCCGCCCGGGTACGGCAGCCCGAGCAGGCGCGCGACCTTGTCGAAGGCCTCGCCGGCGGCGTCGTCCATGGTCTCGCCGAGCAGCTCGACGTCGGTCGTGAGGTCGCGGACGAGCAGCAGCGACGTGTGCCCGCCGCTGACGAGCAGCGCGACGGTCGGGTACTCCAGGGGCGCGGCCTCGGCATCGAGGATGTCGGCGGCGATGTGACCCACGAGGTGGTTGACGGCATAGAGCGGCTTGTCGAGCGAGACCGACAGGGCCTTGGCGGCGCCCACGCCGACCATGAGCGCGCCGGCGAGGCCGGGTCCGCTCGTCACCGCGACGGCGTCGAGGTCGGCGAGCTGAACGCCTGATTCGGCGAGCGCCGCCTCGATCGACGGCTGCAGCGCCTCGAGGTGCGCGCGCGCCGCGACCTCGGGCACGACACCGCCGTAGCGGGCATGCTCGTCCATCGAGCTGGCGATGGTGTTCGACAGCAGCGTGCGGCCGCGGACGATGCCGATGCCGGTCTCATCGCAGCTCGTCTCGATGCCGAGCACCAGCGGTTCCGCGCGGCTCACGTGCACACCCCTCCGTCCCATGCCCCCGGCGTCTCGGCGTGGGCCCATCCGCGCAGGTCGAGCTTCATCACCACGGCGTCGACGTCGTCGGGCTGGTAGTAGCGCGGCTTCCGCCCGATCTCGGCGAAGCCCTCCGAGGCGTACAGCGCCTGGGCCACGGGGTTGTCGGCGCGCACCTCGAGGAACACATCCGTCACGCGGCGCCGCGCGGCCTCCGCGAGCAGCGCGCGCAGCAGCGAGCGGCCCCGCCCGCGGCCCCGCGAGGCCTCGGTGATCGTGATCGTCTGGATGTCGGCATCCCGCGCCCCCGCGACCGCGCGCAGCCCCGCGTAGCCGAGCAGCCGCCCCGCCTCTTCGTCGACGACGTACCAGCCGTGCGGCGACGAGAGCTCTTCGCGCATCATCGCCTCGGACCACGCGTCGGTCGGGAACGAGGCGCGCTCGAGCGTCATGATCGCGGCGAGGTCGTCGCCGGTGGCCGTGCGGATCGTCACAGGTGCACCCGCTTCGGCGCGTGCGGCAGCGTCACGTCGGGCGAGCGCAGGTAAAGCGCATCGGCCGGTCCGATGTGCCGGCCGGCGGCGAGCGCCCGGGCCGCGGCGAGCGCGAGCATCGCGGCGGGGATGCGCTCGGCGTCGCGCCGTGCCGCGCCGGCCTCGGCGAGAACCGCGTCGAGGTCGTCGCGGGGCGTGAGGGCCGGCTCGGTCGCACGCAGCGGGAGCCCGTCGTCGTCGAGCCCGCGGTACAGCGTGTACGCGAACTCGCGCCGGCGCGCGTCGGTGACGACCGCGAAGGTCTCTTCGGCGTCGCCCTCGTACCCGGCAGCGAAGCCCCAGTCGGCGGTGAGCGCGCTGTGCAGCAGCAGCTCGAGCGCGACCGCGTCGTGGCTGACGATCGGCACAACGGGGACTCCTCGCCCGAGCGCGAACGTGCGCGCGGCGGCGATCCCCACGCGCAGCCCGGTGAACGGGCCCGGTCCCATGCCGGCGGCGACCTGCGTGATGTCAGACGCGGAGACGGATGCGTCGGCCAGCGCCCGCTCGATCAGCGTGCCGATCACCTCGGCGTGGCCGCGGGGGTCGGCGCTCTCGACCTGCGAGCGGATGACCCCGTCCGGCTCGACAACCGCCACTGCGGAGCCGAGCGACGTGTCGATGCCGAGGATCACCCCTCCAGGGTAGTCGGCGCGTCGCAACCCGAGCCCGCCTCGGCCGTTGAGCGAGCGAAGCGAGACGAAACGCGGTCGGCCGACCGTGTGCGCCGGGCGCGACGCGTTTCGTCTCGGTCGCTGGCGCTCCCTCGCTCAACGAGCGGGGCCGCGGCGGGTGATCTTCACCAGGCGCGGGGTGTCGGCGTCGAGGTCGGCCTCGTGGCCGATCGTGCCGCAGGCGTTGTCGACGCCGCGGCCGTGCCACTCGCGCTCGAGCTCGACGTCCCACCAGTGGTCGCGGATGCCGTCGACCAGGCCCCGGCCCCACTCGACGATCACGACGGAGCCGTCGAAGTCGATGTCGAGGTCGTCCAGCTCGGCGGCGGACCCCAGCCGATACGCGTCGACGTGCACGAGAGGTGCGCCGCCGTCGAGCGACGGGTGCGTGCGCGCGAGCACGAACGTCGGGCTCTGGATCGGGCCACGCACGTTCAGCCCGCGGCCGATGCCGCGCGTGAGGGTGGTCTTGCCCGCGCCGAGCGGACCGGTGAGCACCACCATGTCGCCGGGGCGCAGCATCCGCCCCATCTCCTCGCCGAGCGCCTCCATCGCCTCGGGGGAGGCGATCTCGCGCGTGCCGACGAGGGCGTCGATCCCCTGGGTGCCGGTGGTCGAAGTCATGCTGTCCACGTCGGGTGCAACAACCGAGCCGTCCTCCGCGTTCCCGCTCACTCCGCCACCTGCCGTCGCGGCACCCGGGGCCCGATCCGGGTGACGATGTCGTAGTTGATCGTGCCCGCGGCATCCGCCCATTCCGTCGCCGACGGCACGCCGAGGGTCGGGTCTCCGAACAGGACGGCCTCGTCGCCGACCGCGACCGGGGCGTCGCCGACGTCGACCACGAACTGGTCCATCGCGATGCGGCCGGCGATGCGGTAGCGGCGGCCGCCGATCGTCACCGCGCCGGCCCCCGACGCCTGCCGGGGCACGCCGTCGGCGTAGCCGAGGGGAACGAGGGCGAGCGTGGTGTCGCGGTCGGTGCGGTAGTCGTAGCCGTACGAGACGCCCTTGCCCGCGGGCACGCGCCGCACCGCGGCGACCGCGCCGTGCAGGGTCATCGCGGGGCGCAGGCCGAGATCGGCCGACGTGCGGTCGTCGAAGGGCGAGAGTCCGTAGAGCCCGATGCCGATGCGGACGCAGCCCAGGCGTGCCTCGGGCAGATCGATCGCCGCGTGGGTCGCAGCCAGGTGCCGCAGCGGTGGCGCGAGCCCGAGCGTGGCTGCGACGCCGACGCCCTCATCGAAGGCGCGCAGCGCAGCGCGGTCGTCCTCGTCCGAGGCGTTGGACAGGTGGCTGAAGAGCGCGATCACACGCACCCGGCCGATGCGCTCGAGCCGCGCCGCCTCGGCGAACACCACACGGTAGTCGGTGGGCGGAATCCCGTTGCGCGAGAGGCCGGTCTCAAGCTTCAGATGGATCCCGACGGGACGATCAGCGGATGCCGCGGCCGCCGCCTTCTGCAGCTGGTCGAGGCTCGAGATGCCGAGCTCGATTCCCAGGGCGGCCGCCTGGGCGAAGTCCGCGCCCGGCGCGTGCAGCCACGCGACGATCGGGGCGTCGATGCCCGCGCGGCGGAGCGCGAGCGCCTCGGTGATGTCGGAGACTCCCAGGCGCGTCGCGCCGCCGGCGAGCGCAGCGAGCCCCGACCGGACCGCGCCGTGGCCGTACCCGTCGGCCTTCACGACGGCGATGATCTCGGAGCCCGTGAGCCGGCGCAGGTGCCGCACGTTGTCGGCGATGGCGCCGACGTCGACGACCGCCTCGCGAAGAACCCCGGCGGGCGGCCGGCTCATGCGGCGCCTCCCTCGAATCGGGACGCGGCGGCGTCGCGAGACGCGGTGTTCGCGTCGAGACCGGGGACGCCGTCCTCGGTCCCGGCGGCGGTGCTCTGGTTCGCGTTGCCGGGCGGGACGGCCTCCAGGATCACATACGCCGTGGCGAGCCCCGCGTCGTGCGACAGCGACAGGTGCAGGGCGGTGATCCCACGCTCGGCGACGACTTCGGCGGTCGAGCCGCACAGCGAGAAGACCGGACGCCCGGATGCCTCGGATGCGATCTCGATCTCGGTCCAGTGCACCCCGTCCGAGCCGCCGAGGGCCTTGATGAGCGCCTCCTTCGCCGCGTAGCGGGCGGCGAGCGAGTGCGGCTTGAGCTGCCGCTCGGCGTCCGAGAACAGCCGCTCGAGCAGACGTGGCGTGCGCTCGATCGTCCGCTCGAACCGCGGGATGTCGACGAGGTCGACGCCGATGCCGACGATCATGTGGTCCTCCTGGATGCCGCGGCCGCGGCATCCGCCAGACTATCGCGGCCGTCCCGCCGGATCGCGCGCCTCACCTCCCGTCCGCGATGGCACACGCGCTGCCCACCCCGCTTCCGTCGAGATCGCAGTTCCTCGGCGAGCAACCCCGAAATGGGCGCCGACGACGTGGTGTTTCGCCGAGAAACCGCGATGTCGGCAAGGAGGCGGGAGGCAGATATCGCCGGAGTTCGGGCGGGGGTGCTGCTACTCGACGGTGACGGACTTCGCCAGGTTGCGCGGCTGGTCGACGTCGAGGCCCTTCGCCGTGGCGAGGCCCATCGCGAAGATGTGCAGCGGCACGACGGCCAGCAGCGGCTCGAAGAACGGACCGGCGAGCGGGATGCGCAGCACCTCGTCGGCCTTGGGCAGCACCGCGGCGTCGCCCTCTTCGGCGATCGCGATGACGCGGGCGCCGCGGGCGCTGATCTCTTCGATCGACGAGATGACCTTCTTGTGCATCTCGGCCGACCTGCGCGGCGAGGGCACGACGACGAAGACCGGCTGGCCGGGCTCGATCAGGGCGATCGGCCCGTGCTTGAGCTCGCCGGCGGCGAAGCCCTCGGCGTGAATGTACGCCAGCTCCTTGAGCTTGAGTGCGCCCTCGAGCGCGATCGGGTAGCCGACGTGGCGACCGAGGAAGAGCACCGAGCGGGTGTCGGCCATCCAGCCGGCGAACTGCTCGATGCGCGGCTGCTCCCGCTCGAGGATCTGCGAGATCTTCGCGGGAACCGCCTCGAGCTCGCGCACATGGTCGGCGGCGGTCGACGCGTCGATGACGCCGCGCACCCGGCCGATGTGCAGGCCCATCAGGTAGAGCGCGGTGATCTGCGCGACGAAGGCCTTGGTCGACGCGACGGCGACCTCGGGGCCGGCGTGCGTGTAGACGATGGCGTCGGACTCGCGCGGGATCGTCGCGCCCTGCGTGTTGCACACCGACAGCGTCTTCGCACCGTGCTCGCGGGCGTACTTGACGGCCATCAGCGTGTCCATGGTCTCGCCGGATTGGCTGATCGAGACGACGAGGGTGTCGGGCCCGATGACCGGGTCGCGGTAGCGGAACTCATGAGCCAGCTCGACGTCGACGGGAATGCGGGTCCACTGCTCGATCGCGTATTTGCCGACCTGCCCGGCGTAGGCCGCGGTGCCGCACGCGATCACGATGATGCGCGAGATGCCGAGGAAGAGCTCGTCGAGTCCGTCGAGCTCGGGGATGACGACCTCGCCGTCGCGGATGCGCCCGCGCAGAGTGTTGGCGACCGCCTCCGGCTCCTCCGACACCTCCTTCGCCATGAACGACGACCAGCCGCCCTTCTCGGCGGCCGCGGCATCCCACGTCACCTCGAACGGCTCCACCTCGACCGCGTTGCCGTCGAAGTCGGTGACGGTCACGGCCTCGGGCGTGATGGCGACGATCTGGTCTTGGCCGATCGCGAGCGCGTTGCGTGTGTGCTCGACGAACGCCGCCACGTCGGAGCCGAGGAAGTTCTCGCCCTCGCCCAGCCCGATCACCAGCGGGGAGTTGCGGCGCGCGCCCACGACGAGGCCGGGCTGGTCCTCGTGCAGCGCGAGAAGCGTGAAGGCGCCCTCGAGGCGCGAGACGACCGCCCGGAACGCGGTGACGAGGTCGCCGGTGCGGCGGTACTCGCGGCCGAGCAGCACGGCGGCGACCTCGGTGTCGGTCTCGCTGCGGAACGTGAAGCCGTCGGCGACGAGCTCGGACTTCAGCTCGAAGAAGTTCTCGATGATGCCGTTGTGGATGACGGCGAGCTTGTCGTCGTCGGCGAGGTGCGGGTGCGCGTTGCCGTCGGTCGGGCCGCCGTGGGTCGCCCATCGCGTGTGACCGATGCCGGTGGTGCCGTCGGCGAGGGGGCGCGCCGCGAGGTCGTCGCGCAGCACCTGCAGCTTGCCGGCCCGCTTGCGCATGCCGAGGTCGCCGTCACCGTCGATCACGGCGATGCCCGCCGAGTCGTAGCCGCGGTACTCGAGGCGCGAGAGCCCTGAGATCAGAACGGCCTGACTCTGCCGCGGGCCCACGTATCCGACGATTCCACACATGCGCCCCATGGTAGGCGCGCGCTTTCGCAAGGATCCCTTACGAATAGGTGGCGGGTCGCGGTGGGTGCGGCGGGCATGGGTGGGTGCAACGGCTCGCCGGCGCACGGCACGAAGTCCCCCGCCCGTTGAGCGAGCGAGGAACGAAGTCCCCCCGCCCGTTGAGCGAGCGAGGAACGAGCGAGACGAAACGCCCCGCACGCGGTCGCAACGCCTCGACCGCGGTCGCAACGCCCCGCACGCGGTCGCAACGCCCCGCACGCGGTCGCAACGCCCCGCACGCGGTCGCAACGCCCCGCACGCGGTCGCAACGCCCCGCACGCGGTCGCAACGCCCCGCACGCGGTCGCAACGCACACCGAGCCCGGCCGCGGCCTCGGCCGCGACCTGGCGAATCAGAGCTTGCGGAGGAGCACCGTCTCGACCGTGTGGTCGGCGGCCTTCTGCAGCACGAGGTTCGCGCGGTGGCGCGTGGGGAGCACGTTCTCCTCGAGGTTCGGGAGGTTGATCGAGTTCCAGAATCCGAGCGCGCGCTCCACGGCCTCGTCGTCGGAGAGCTGCGCGAAGACGTTGAAGAAGGAGTTCGGGTTGCTGAAGGCCGCCCGGCGCAGGGCGAGGAAGCGATCGACGTACCACTGCGCGATGTGCGAGGCATCCGCGTCCACGTAGATCGAGAAGTCGAACAGGTCGCTGACGGCGACGTCGTTCGGGGTGGGCGGCGGCTGCAGCACGTTGAGGCCCTCGACGATCACGATGTCGGGGCGGCGCACGGTGACGACGGCGTCGGGCACGATGTCGTACCGCATGTGCGAGTAGAACGGCGCCCGCACCTCGGGCGCACCGCTCTTCACCTCGGTGAGGAACGACACGAGCGAGCGGCGGTCGTACGACTCGGGGAAGCCCTTGCGCTCCATGAGGCCGCGCCGCTCGAGCTCGGCGTTCGGGTACAGGAAGCCGTCGGTCGTCACGAGCTCGACCCGCGGCGTGCCCGGCCAGCGCGAGGTGAGCTCGCGCAGCAGGCGGGCGATCGTCGACTTGCCCACCGCCACCGACCCTGCGACACCGACGATGAACGGCGTGGTCGCGTCGTTGTCGCCGAGGAACGACGACTCCTCGGCACCCAGCCGCTTCGTCGACTCGGCGTACAGCGACAGCAGGCGCGACAGCGGCACATACACCTGCTCGACCTCGGCCATGTCGAGCCGGTCGCCGAGCCCTCGGATCTGCACGATCTCGGTCTCGCTGAGAGGCTGCGTCATCCCGGCGGCCAGGCGCGCCCAGTCGGCGCGGTCGATCTCGCGGTACAGTGACAGGGCTGGGGTGACCATGGTGGCGTCATCGGCGGACATCGCGCCCCATCGTAACCGCTGATGCGAGGACGACGGATGCCGCGCCCGCGGCCGCAGCCGGGTGGCGCGCACCCTCACCCCGACCCCGCCCCCGTGCCACGCGCACCCGGCGGGGTCACGGCCACCCGCTACCCTGAGTCCGTGCGCCTGGGAGTCCTCGACATCGGCTCGAACACCGTCCACCTGCTCGTCGCCGACGTCCGGCCGGGCGGGCGGCCGCTCGCCACCACCAGCCAGCGCACGGTGCTGCGCCTCATGCGCTACCTCGCGCCCGACGGCTCGATCACGGAAGAGGGCGTCCACGCCCTCGTCGCGGCCGTGACCGAGGCGCGCAAGGTGGCCGCCTCCGAGCGCGTCGACGAGCTGCTGGCGACGGCGACGTCGGCGGTGCGGGAGGCGAAGAACGGCCCCGAGGTGATCGCGCTCATCGAGGAGGCCCTCGGCCAGCCGCTGCAGGTGCTCGGCGGCGAGACGGAGGCACGATACACGTTCCTGGCCGTGCGCCGCTGGTTCGGGTGGGCCGCCGGACAGATTCTGCTCTTCGACATCGGCGGCGGCTCGCTCGAGCTCGCGGCCGGAGGCGACGAGCTGCCCGAGGCGGCGGCATCCGTCCCCCTCGGCGCCGGGCGCATGACGGTGCAGTTCCTTCCCGACGACCCGCCGGGCGAAGAGGCGGTCGAGAAGCTGCGCCACCACGCCCGCAAGACGCTCGCCCCGGTCGCTAAGAAGTTCGGCAAACTCGCAGCGCCCGACCACGTCGTCGGCTCGTCGAAGGCGATCCGGTCGCTCGCGAAGCTCGTCGGCTACCCGGTGCCCGGCTGGTCGGGAATCGAGCGGATGCTGCTGCCCCGGGCGTCGCTCGGCTCGTGGATTCCGCGGCTCGCGCGGATTCCGGCATCCGCCCGTCAAGAGCTGCCGGGGATCACCGCCGACCGCACGTTCCAGATCGTCGCGGGAGCGGTCGTGCTGCACGAGGCGATGCGCGCGCTGGACGTCGACGAACTCGAGGTGTCGCCGTGGGCGCTGCGCGAGGGCGTGCTGCTGCGCTACATCGAGTCGCTCAGCTGGAGCACGCCCGGCGCCTGAGGCGAGCGCTTCCGCGACCCGTCAGGCGTCCGCGTCCTCGGTGAACGCTGTGTACACCCCGTAGACGGCGAGGCCCGCGAGGTGCCAGTCCCGGGGACCTTCCGGGCCGAACGTGACCCTGCGCGGCGCGTCGATCGTGTCGGGGTCGATGCGGCGGTGGTCGCCCATGCCGTCGATCATGGCCATGATCGCGACCGCAAGGTCTCGCTCGGTGAGCCCGCCGCGCATGCGCAGCCCGAAGGCGGCGTTCAGGCCGCGGTAGATCTCCGCCATCCGCCCGAGGTATTTCTCCTCGATCTCCGAGAGCAGCGCGCGGATGTCTTCGCCGCCGGGAACCGCGTCGCCGCTGGAGAGCGCCGCGGACATCGTCCGGTACGCCCGCCACGCGATGGTGTTCTCGACCGCGGACACGTTGTGCGCGACCGCCACACGGAGTGTGTCACGCAGCACCGCCTGCCTGCCCTCGGGGCTGCGCAGCGCCTCGGTGTTCTCGCCGAGCGCGACCTCGAGCATCCTCAGGGTCTCGGCGTCGAAGCCGGTGTCGAAGCCGGCGTCAGCCTCGAACAGCGCGCGCACAAGGTCGGCGACGAAGGCGACGCGATGCGGCCAGATCCGGAACACAGTCGAGCGCGGTACCCCGGCGGCGCGGATCAGATCTTCGAGTTCTATGTTCGCGTAGTCGAGCAGCAGGCCTTCGGCGCGGACGCGCTGGACGGCGACGTCGAGCATCAGCGCTCGCGTCTCGCCGGCCGGCCTCCGGGTTCGGTGTTCAGGCTGTTGCACCACTTGATTATCGCCTTCAACGCGCTGCCCGGCAGGCTCCCTCGCCCCCGGCAGAAAGTCGCGGTGCCGGGATCCCCAGAGCCCGGCACCGACCAGATCGAACGCGACGGCATGGGGCCGCCGGCAAGATCATCGTGCGCGAACCCCCCGACTCGCGCACAGTTCCACACTAGAGACTCGAAGTCTCATATCTCAAATCCCCCACTTCACTCCGTCTGACGTCATCGGCGGCAGCCGCCGACGGTTCGCCGACGCAGCACGGCGCCCCAGACCCTCTTGGCCCGGGGCGCCGTGCGGCAGGCGCAGAATCAGACGGTTTCGGACCGTCTCTTCCGTGCGATCACCACGGCGATCGCTCCCACCGCGACGAGGACGAGCGCGATCCCGGTGACGATGAACGGAATGCCGCCACCGCCCGTCGCCGGCAGCGACGAGGCGCTCGCGACCGCGCCCGCGGCGCTCGACACGGTGACCGCCTGGCTGGCGACGACCTGGCCGTCGAGAAGCACGACGACCGTGTGGGCGCCCGGGGCGACCGACGTGGGGATCGTCGTCTCGAGACGGATGGTGCCGTCCGCGGCCGTGGCCAGGGTGCCGAGCGTCTGCGGAGTCGAGCGGATCTCGACCACCACGCCCGGCGTGGAGGCCGGAAGGCCGGTGCCCGCCACGACGATCGAGCCGCCCGGACGCAGGTCGCCGGTGACGGTGATGCGCGGCTCGGCCGCGGGCTCAGGCTCGGGCTGGGATCCGGGTCCGGGCTCAGCGACCGCGATCTCGAAGGACTTCGCCGCCGAAGCCGGCGACGTGCCGAGGTAGTTCTTCGCGGCGAGGGTCACGGAGTGCGCGCCCGGTGCGAGGCCCGACAGTGTGTGGCTCAAGGCTTCCGGCGCCACGGCGATGGGTGCGCCGCCGTCGACGACGATCTGGTATCCGGTGAGCGCCGAGCCGCCGTCGGACGGCGCGGTCCACGTCACGGTGGCGTCGCTGCCGGCGACGGTCAAGCCGGGTGCCGCCGGCGCACTCGGCGCCGTCGCGAGACCGAAGAAGCCATCGAGCTTCGCGATCGCCTCGTCGGCGAAGGCCCACTGCTTGTTCTGCTCAGCCGCCCACGCCTCCGGGGTCGGATAGCGGTTCAGGTTGCGCTCGCCGGGCAGGTCTGCCACCCACCACCACTCCGTCATGTACTCGGTGAAGGTGCCGTTCCCGTTGTCGCGGATCCAGTCCTGGACGATCGGCGCCGACGCGTTGGCCTTGTTGTACTCGACGAGATAGGGAACCTGCAGCTTCTTCGCGGATGCGACGGCGATCGAGGTGTCGCCACCGGGGTAGTAGTCGACCTTCTGGCCTCCGCCCGCGGCGATCGAGTACTGAGTCCGGAGGTTCGGGAAGAACTGGGCGACCACATCGCCGTACAGGTAGGCGAGCGGCGAGGCCGTGTCGCGGATGTGCCAGGCGTTGCTGCTGTTGCCGTCGAGGCGCAGATCGAACTGGTACACGGTGCGCACACCGGCAGTCGCTGCCGCTCGATTGACGTCCTTGAACACCGCGCGGGTGTTGTGGCACCACGTTCCGCCGAACAGGATGACGTGGTCGCCGTCGGACTCGAGCAGCTGGACCAGCTCCGGATAGGTGATCTGCTGGATCTTCCAGTCGGCGCCGTCGGATTCTGTGAGGATGTCGCCGCCGTACAGCGCCGCATTCTTGTAGGTCGCGGTGTGCTTGCGGTTGACCTCGTTCTTGTAGAACGTGAACTGCGTCTGCGCGTCGACGTCAGCCGAGCCGCCCTCTGCGATCGCGTCGAAGACACCGGCGACCTGCGTGCGATACGCCGCAGCGCCCTCGTCCGTCGCGACGGCTGCGGCGTCCAGCGCCCCGCCGAGCGACGCCACGATGCGGTCCTCCGACTCCCCCGCCTTGTGCGTCTTGTCGTAGATGAAGAGGTAGGGGTCGTCCGCCGGGTCTCCGCCGAATGCCGGAGCGGTGTCCTTGTTGAGGAAGTCGGCGACCGCACCGTTCCACTGATCCTGGAGCACGGTGATGGACGACGTGCGGATATCGACCTTGTCGCCGTCGACGCGCGGGTCGAACACGTAGACCCGCTCGACTCCGTACTGCTGTGCCACCGCGTCGATGTGCGTGATGGCGGCGTTGGTCGTCGCATCGGCGGGACCGCCGATCAGGAAGGCATAGGTGCCCTCGCTCTGCAGCAGGTACTCGAAGCGCTCGAAGGTGACCGTTTCGAACACCGAGTCGTCCCGGAGGCCCGGGTACGCGTGCGAGAAGTAGTCCAGGTCGGAACCGACGGGTGCGGCGGCAGCGGCGGGTGCCGTCGCGACGCCGCCGGCGAGGGCGAGGGATGCCGCAGCGATGGTCGCGGCGACCTTGCGGCGTGTGCGGGTTGTCATGTGGGCGCTCTCTGTGAGGGGTTCGGGTTTCGTGGAGGGGTCGAGGTCGGGTGGACTCATTCGCCGTCAGCGACGTCCGTCGCATGGGCCGAGGCGGGCGGGGCGTTGCGGCGACGGAGCCACCACCACCCGAGCAGCGCTCCCGCCGTGAGCACGAGGCCGGCGATGACCGCCACTCCGGCAACCGGCGAGGCGGCCTCCGAGTCGGACGCGGTGACGGCGCCGGAAGCATCCAGCGTGGTGCGAGGCGTCGGGGTGGCCGAGGCGGTGCGGATCTCGATGTCCGCGAGCGCGGCCGACGGTGCCGAGTCGCCGACGCTGTTGGTCGCGATGAGCACGGCGTCGTACGACCCGTCTCCGAGTGCGATCTCGTACTCCGTCGCGTCCGCCGGGATGCCGATCGGGGTGCCGCTGTTGAGTACCAGCTTGTATCCGGTGAGCGCTGCGCCGCCGTCGGCGGGCGCCGCCCATGAGAGCGAGAGTGTCGTGCCCGAGACCG
The DNA here is from genome assembly GCF_015278255.1 of Microbacterium hibisci. Classification (GTDB taxonomy): domain Bacteria; phylum Actinomycetota; class Actinomycetes; order Actinomycetales; family Microbacteriaceae; genus Microbacterium; species Microbacterium hibisci. Next base: position 73,062 of record NZ_JADIJC010000011.1, on the reverse strand, counting down.
TGTAGGCGAGGGTGGGAGCGGTCGGAGCGGTGGCGACGACGGCGGCGCCGCCCTGCGTGACGGCCGTGCCCTCGGTCGTGGTGGACGCGGTGCCCTTGCTCGATGTCTGAGGGGCCACGGGCTGCGGAGCAGCCGGCTGCGGTGCGGCCGGCGCCGGTGCAGCCGGTGCCGGTGCGGCGGGTTGAGGCGCGGCCGGTGCGGGAGCCGGCTGCTGCGGGGCCGGCTGGGCGCCGCCCGCCACTGCGGGCGGCGGCGACTCGAGCGTCGAGTCGTAAGGCCAGCCGCCGATGGCGGCGCACGCAGTGGGGTCGAAGTTCAGCGAGCACAGATCGCACACGTCGCCGTCCGCGTATGCGGGCGCCGTGTGCGCACCGACGATCGGCGACAGCGCGCCCGCGAGCGCAGCGGCGGCGACGAGTGCGGCCAGACGGAGACGCAGGCGTCGCGGGCGGTCTGTCGTAGTGGTGCTCATGAGGTCCTCACGGTTTCGTCGAGTCGGGCTCCGGGCAGTTCGCACTGCCCGATGGGGATGTCGTCGGGGATCGTGTACGCGGGGTCCGGAGCCGACAGCACCCTCGTGTCGGCGGAGCGGGCGTCGTCGATGACCAAGGTCGGTGCGGTGCCTGGATCGGTCGCGCCCTCCTCGCCGGCGGCGGGAGCGGTGACGGATGCCGCGACCGACGCGTCCGCGCCCTGCGAGGTCGTCGGCACGCGGCCTCCACCGCCGCGCCGCCCGCGAGGGGTGCGGGCCGCCGCGGGGTCGAGGTCGTGGTCTTCACGGAATACCGCGTCGTCGAGGGTGCCAAGACGCCGCGCGACGATGGTCGCCGCCGTCGCCGCGGCGGTGACGTTGGCCATCGTGCTGGCCGTGCCGGCCACCGCGCTGACCGGGATGAGCACGACGAGGATCTCGACCGGCAGCCCCACGGCGGTCAGCACCGCCGTCGCCGTGATGATCGCGGTTCCCGGCACACCTGCGGTTCCGAGTGAGACGAGCATGCACAGCCCTGCGAGCGCCACGTAGTCCCACACCGAGTATTCGATGCCGAGCGCGTTGACCGAGAAGACGGCGACGATGATCGGCCAGATTCCCGCGCAGCCGGGCATGCCGATGGTCGTGCCCACCGGTGCCGCGAAAGTGGCGATGTCTTCGGGCACGCCGACCTTGCGGGTGAGGCTGGGGATCGTGATGGGGAGAGTGCCGACGCTCGACTGCGTCGTGAAGGCCGTGTATTGCGCGGCCGTCATGTGCCGGAACCATCGGATCGGATTCACGTCGGCGAAGACGCGCAGAAGCACTCCGTTCACCACATACGCATCGAGGAACGAGATGCCCAGCGCGAGAACCAGAATGCCGACCAGCGACAGCACGGTCTCGATGCGGGTGACGGCCGTCGCGGTGGTGGTCGCAACGAGGGCGAGCACCGCGTACGGAGTCAGCTCGATGATGAACCCGACAGCCGTCATCACGACCTTCTTGGCCCCGTCGACGACGTTCTTGAAGGACGCCAGCTGGGGGTCGGACCCGCGGTTGGCCACGAGGTACGCGACGGCGAAGAGGAGCGCGAACAGGATGATCGGGACGATGTTGTTGCTCACGAAGTCCCCCGCCAGATTCGCGGGGAAGAGTGCCAGCAGGACCTGATCGAGCGGCTTGACGAGGCCCACGAGGCTGTCGCCGCTGCCCTCCTCGGTCGCGAGCTCGACGCCGCTTCCCAGGCCGACGCTGATGACGATGGCGAGGGTCAGGACGATGGCGATGGCGTTGGTCAGCAGCAGCCAGAACGTGCTCGACAGCCCGATCGTGCGCAGCTTCGATGTCGAGCCCAGCGACGTGACGCTGGACAGGATCGAGACGAAGATCAGGGGCGCGACGATCGCGGTGATGACCTGCACGTAGAGGTCACCGAGAAACCCGACGTACCCGAGATGCCCACGGAAGACCACGCCGATTCCGACGCCGATCGCGAGGGCGATCAGGACGAGGGTCGTGAATCCGGCCCGCCGCACACGCAGCACGATGAGGCTGGCGAACGCCACGAGGGTGACGGCGAGAGAAGCGAGCGAAAGGAGGTCGACGCTGCCGTTCATGACGCCGACGCCTGCGAGGAGGGGAGCACCTCGCGAAGCTATCGACCGGCTGGGAGGCGCTTCAAAAGCGTGTACTCATGCGTCATGACGTGACGCGGAGTGTACGTGTGTGACGCCGTGTGTCGACGAGTCGGCGCGAGAATTCTCGCGCCATACCGCCGTCGAGGTACGGTGCGCCCGGTGAGCGCCGAGCCTTCAATGCCTCGGCCCCACCGCCGCGCCAGAGCGCCGCTGCGTCAGCGCACCACCGCAGTGGCCGTCGCGAGGCGCGCGAGCACCTCCTGGCTGATCGAGCCGAGCAGGAAGCGCGCGAGCGCGCCGCGGCCGTGCGAGCCGACCACCGCGAGCCGCGCCGTCGCGGCGAGCTCGTTGATGATCTGCGACGGATACCCGCGCTCGACGCGGCGCACGATCTCGAGGTCGGGGTATCGCCCGCTGAGGCCCGCGAGCGCAAGCGCCTGGGCCTCTTCGGTGAGCTTGGCCATGTTCTCGAGGTACTGCACCGGGTACGAGCCCATGTTGCGCGGCACCTCGAGCGGCGTCCACACCGACACGGCCACCAGCGGCTCGCCGAGGCGGTCGGCCTCGGCCGCGGCGAACGCGACGGCCTTCTCCGAGATCGGCGACCCGTCCACGCCGACGACGACCCCGCTCCGCTCGGACACATCGAAGTCGGGCACGACGACGACCGGCGAATGCGCGCCGGCCGCGACGCGCAGCCCGTGCGCGCCGCGCGCCGACTTCGACCCCGGGCCCTGGTAATCGCTGCCGATCACCAGGAGTGCGGCATCCGTCGACGCATCCAGCAGCTTCGCGACCGGATTGCCTCGCTCCACGCGCACGCGCACGTCCAGGCCGGCAGTCGCGACGCGGGACGCCTCGGCGTCCGCGCGCTCACGCGCCTGGCCGAGCGCCCCCTCGACAAGAGAGTCCTCGCCGACGGCGCCGATGGCGCCGCCCACGATTGCGAGCAGCTCGAGCGGCTGCCGCCTCTCGACCGCGCGCTGCGCGGCCCAGTCGACCGCGCGACGCGTGACCGCGGCATCCGTCACTCCGACAACGATCGCTTCACCCACGATGGCTCCTCTCGGATGCCCCCAGGCTAGCGGGGCTCACGCGCCCCGCGCAGGCCGTCGCGCCGTGGAAAATGCGCCGATGGAACGGCGAAAGGACGGATCCGCACCACGGGTGTGGGGGTCCGTCCTCTCGCGATTCCGGCGCGAACCAGCCCGGCGCGCGCATCCCGCGCGGCCGGAGCCCGGCCGGCAGGCCCGGCAGACGCTACAGCGCGAGGCGCTCGCGCACGACGCCGGCGAGGTGGTCGGCGTGGCGACGCGCTTCGTCCTCCGAGGAGGCCTCCACCATCACGCGCACCATCTCCTCCGTGCCCGACGGGCGCAGCAGCACGCGCCCCGAGAGGCCGAGCTGGGCCGACGCGCGGGCCACGGCGTCTTGCACGCCCTCGTCCGACGAGGCGCGCGTGCGGTCGACGCCGCGCACGTTGACGAGGACCTGCGGGTACACCGTCATGATCGACGCGAGCTCTTCGAGGCTCTTGCCGGTGCGGGCCATCTCGGCGACGAGGTGCAGGCCGGTGAGCAGGCCGTCACCGGTGGTCGCGTACTCGCTCATGATCACGTGGCCGGACTGCTCGCCGCCGAGCGAGAAGCCGCCTTCGTTCATGCGCTCGAGCACGTAGCGGTCGCCGACCGCGGTGGTCTCGACGTGGATGCCGTGCGCCGACATCGCCCGGTGCAGGCCGAGGTTGCTCATCACGGTGGCGACGAGCGTGTCGTCCTTGAGCTGCCCGCGGTTCTTCATCGAGACCGCGAGGATCGCCATGATCTGGTCGCCGTCGACGATCCGGCCGTTCGCGTCGACCGCGAGGCAGCGGTCGGCGTCGCCGTCGTGCGCGATGCCGACGTCGGCACCCACCCGCACCACGTGCTGCGCGAGCAGGTCGAGGTGCGTCGACCCGACGCCGTCGTTGATGTTGAGACCGTCGGGATCGGCGCCGATGACCGTGACCCGCGCGCCGGCGTCGGTGAACGTCTGCGGCGAGACACCGGATGCCGCGCCGTGCGCGCAGTCGAGCACGACGTGAAGGCCGTCGAGCCGGTGCGGCAGCGAGCCGAGCAGGTGCACGACGTAGCGGTCCTCGGCGTCGGAGAAGCGGCGGATGCGCCCCACGTCGGCGCCGGTCGGCAGCAGCTTCTCGCCCGCCATCGCGTGCTCGATGCGCTCCTCGACGACATCGGGCAGCTTCACGCCGCCTCGCGCGAAGATCTTGATGCCGTTGTCGGGAGCGGGATTGTGGGATGCCGACACCATCACGCCGAAGTCGGCGTCGATGTCGGCGATCAGGAACGCCGCGGCGGGAGTGGGCAGCACGCCGGCGTCGTAGACGTCGACGCCCGACGACGCGAGCCCCGCCTCGACCGCGGCGGAGAGGAACTCGCCCGACACGCGCGGATCGCGCGCGACGACGGCGGTGATGCGTTTGCCGGCCGCGCGGCGCGCGTCGGCAGAACGGCCCTGGCCCAGGACGACGGCGGTCGCCTGGGCCAGGGACAGTGCGAGATCGGCGGTGAGGGGGCCGTTGGCCAGCCCCCTCACCCCGTCCGTGCCAAAGATCGGCATACGGAGTGGAGGCCGATCAGCGCTTCGAGTACTGCGGAGCCTTGCGGGCCTTCTTGAGACCGGCCTTCTTGCGCTCGATGACGCGGGCGTCGCGCGAGAGGAAGCCGGCCTTCTTGAGGGTCGGGCGGTTGTTCTCGACGTCGATCTCGTTGAGCGCACGGGCGATGCCGAGGCGCAGCGCGCCGGCCTGGCCCGAGGGGCCGCCACCCGAGATGCGGACGATCACGTCGTACGCACCGGTGAGGTTGAGCACCGTGAACGGGTCGGTGATGAGCTGCTGGTGCAGCTTGTTCGGGAAGTAGTCCTCGAACGCACGGCCGTTGACGGTGATGGTGCCCGAACCGGGGATGACGCGCACGCGGGCGATGGCCTGCTTGCGGCGACCGACGGCCGCGCCCGACACCGAGAGCACGGGGCGCTCGGCGGCGACGACGGTCTCGTCGACGGTGGACTCGGTGGAGTAGCTCGTGGGGGTTTCTTCGATGTTCGCCATCAGTGTGTCCTTGTCTGTACGGCGCTTACTGGGCGACCTGGTCGAAAACGTACGCGGTGGGCTTCTGCGCGGCGTGCGGGTGCTCGGCACCGCGGTACACCTTGAGCTTCGACAGCTGGTTAGCGCCGAGGGTGTTCTTCGGGAGCATGCCGCGGACGGCCTTCTCGACGGCGCGGACCGGGTTCTTCTCGAGGAGCTCCGAGTAGGTGACCGACTTGAGGCCGCCCGGGTAGCCCGAGTGACGGTAGGCCTTCTTCTGCTCGAGCTTCTGGCCCGTCAGCGCGACCTTGTCGGCGTTGATGATGATGACGAAGTCGCCCATGTCGACGTGGGGCGCGAAGGTCGCCTTGTGCTTGCCACGCAGGAGCGCGGCGGCGTGCGAGGCGAGGCGGCCGAGGACGACGTCAGTCGCGTCGATGACCAGCCACTCGCGCTGGGCTTCGCCAGCCTTGGGGGTGTAAGTGCGCGTCACAGTAGTGCTGCTTTCTTGATTCGAACGGAGAGGTTCGTGAATCCCACTCCGGGGTGGTTCTGCTTCTCATTTCGGCCGTTGAGCGAGCGAAGCGAGACGAAACGCAGAACACGCCAGTGGAGGGCTCACGTTCGTGGTGCCGGGTCAGCTGAGCCGAACACCAAACATCAATACTACGACAGACGGATGCCGCAGCCAAATGCGCGCACTACCCTCCAGGGTCACCAGATCAGCAGCGCCACGCCGATCGCGCGGGGTCCCGATCATGGGCACCACCGCGACACCCGCCGTTCACTGCCGCGTGTACCGGCATCGGTACACAGTGCGCGTGAGGGTCTCTGTGATCGGCTGCGGCTATCTGGGCGCCGTCCACGCCAGTGCGATGGCCAAGATCGGGCACGACGTCGTCGGCATCGACGTCGATCTGCACAAGATCGGTACGCTCTCGCAGGGTGACGCGCCGTTCTTCGAGCCCGGACTGCCCGAACTCCTCCGCGAGGGCATGGCATCGGGGCGCCTGCGCTTCACCGGCGACATCGCCGAGGCATCCGGCGCCGCGGTCCACTTCATCGCGGTCGGGACACCCCAGGAGAAGGATGGGTATGCGGCCGATCTGACGTCTGTGAACGCCGCCGTCGACGCGCTGCTGCCGCACCTGGCGCCGGGCGACGTCGTCGCGGGCAAGTCGACGGTGCCCGTGGGAACGGCGGTCGATCTCGCCGCACGCATCGAGGCGACCGGGGCGACTCTGGTGTGGAATCCCGAGTTCCTGCGGGAGGGCTGGGCCGTCAAGGACACGATCGAGCCCGACCGTCTCGTCGTCGGGGTGCCGTTCGACCCGTCGACAGGCCACTGCAGCGAAGCGGGTGAGCGCGCCGCCGACCTTCTCCGCGAGGTCTATCATCCAGCGGTCGCGGCGGAGACGCCGTTCATCGTCACCGACTGGGCGACGGCTGAGCTGGTCAAGGTGGCCGCGAACGCGTTCCTCGCAACCAAGATCTCGTTCATCAACGCGATGGCAGAGATCGCCGAGGTCACCGGAGCCGACGTCACGCAGCTCGCCGACGCCATCGGACACGACGTGCGCATCGGCCGGCGCTTCCTCGGCGCCGGGATCGGCTTCGGCGGCGGATGCCTCCCCAAGGACATCCGGGCCTTCTCGGCACGCGCCGAAGAGCTGGGTCGCGGCGAATCCGTCACCTTCCTGCGCGAGGTCGACGCGATCAACCTCAGGCGTCGCGAACGGGCCGTCCAGCTGGTGGTCGAGGCGCTCGGCGGTCAGGTGTACAAGAAGAAGGTCACACTGCTCGGCGCCGCGTTCAAGCCGTACAGCGACGATATCCGCGACTCACCGGCGCTCGATGTCGCGGTGCGGCTGCGTGGGCTCGGGGCATCCGTCACCGTCACCGATCCCGCCGCCATCGACAACGCGCGCCGTCTGCACCCGCAGCTCGCGTACGTCGAGGACCGCGACGACGCCATCCGCGGGGCCGACGCGATCGTGCTCGTCACCGAGTGGGATCTGTACCGCCGCGACCTCACGCCCCCGCACGCGTCGAGGCTCACATCGGGTCGCGTCGTCGTGGACGGTCGGAACGGCTGGGATGCTGCTGCCTGGCGGGCCGCCGGCTGGAGGTACTACGGCATGGGGCGGCCGTGATCCGGAGCGATCCGGGTGAGCGGACGGCTAGCGTGGAGCCACACGACCGACTTCTGTCTCGCCACGGAGGACCACCATGACTCAGCGCCCGCTCGGCGTCACCCTCGTCTCGATCATCGCCTGGATCTCGGGCTTCCTGCAGATCCTCGGTTCGATCCTCGTCATCATCGCCGGCCTCTTCATCACCTGGCCCGCGATCCTCGGGTGGATCAGCCTCCTGATCGGCGCCATCACCCTGGGCGTGGGCGTGGGCCTGTGGCGCGGCAACCCCACCGCCCGCACCATCGCCATCGTCGTGTTCGTCATCACGATCGCGTTGCAGGTGCTCGGCCTCTTCAACGGCGCGATCCTGTGGTCGGTGATCGGCGGCTCGCTGCTCTCGCTCATCGGGCTGATCCTGCTCAACACCCGCGACGCGCGCGCCTATTTCGAACGCTGAAACTCCGCCGCTTCGCCGCCGCAGACAGTTCCTCCACGCCGCGGCGTCGCTCCGGCACCGTCGCGGGTGGCCGCTAGGGTGATCGCCATGTCCTCCCCCGCGGTCTCGACCTCGCTCGAGCGCACCTACCGCTACCTGCGCATCGGGATCGCCGGCACCGTCGTCGCGATCTTCGTCGCGATCGCCCAGGCCGCCACGACGTACGGCTGGCTCACCTCGGTGAGCGACTACTTCTACAGCCCGGCGCGCAACGTGTTCGTCGGCGCCCTCATCGCCGTGTCGCTGGCGCTCTTCGCTCTGTCGGGCCGGGGCGCGGAGCGCGCACTCCTCGACGCGGCCGCCCTCTTCGCTCCGCTCATCGCGCTGGTGCCGACGACGGTCGCCGCGGATGCCGTGCCCGGCGTGGATGTGACGTGCCCGGGTCGCTGCTTCCCCTCGGACTACGAGGCGGATGTCGCCAACGGCGTGAGCGTGTACCTCGTGCTCGGCGTGCTCGTGCTGATCCTCGCGCTCGTGCTGGGTGCGCTGGGGCAGGTCTCGCTCAGGACCGTCTGGCCGTCGCTGCTCATCGCCGCGATCGTGCTCGCGGTCACCGCGCTCACCTGGGCGTTCGCCCGCGATGCTTTCCTCGCGCAGGGGCACTTCGTCGCGACGACGGCGTTCTTCGCGTTGTTCGCGGCCGTCGCGATCCGGAACGCATTCCCGCGACGCGGGCCGCAGCCCTCGCCGGTGTTCCGCGTCCTCTACACCGCAATCTCGGTCGGGCTCGTTCTGCTGCTCGTGCTGTACGTGGTGCTGCTGCCGCAGGCCGATGCCTCCGGCATCCCCATCGTCCTCCTCGTCGAGGCCGCCGCGCTCGCGCTGTTCTTCGCGTTCTGGGTCGTGCAGGGCGTGGAGAAGTGGGCCGATCCCGACCCGACGATCATCGCGGCATAGGTCTTGGGCCCGGGTGGGAGGCGTTTCGTCTCGCTTCGCTCGCTCAACGACCGGAGGCCGGGTCAGCCGCGTTTCGTCTCGCTTCGCTCGCTCAACGACCGGAGACCGGGTCAGACGCGTTTCGTCTCGCTTCGCTCGCTCAACGACCGGGAACGCGGGACGAGGCGGGGCGTTTCGTCTCGCTCGCTCAACGACCGAGGCTCGGGTCGGGGAAGAGTGCGGCGCAGCTCGCATCGATCGTGACGGGGGTCGACGTCGCCGTGGGCGTGTGACGCAGCCGCAACGGGCCGAGGTCGCCGGCGGGCAGCGCGACCGTGAACGAGACCGTCTCGGTCTGCCCCTTGCCGACGAACACGGTTTTGCTCACCCCCGTGTGCCCCTTCTCGAGGCCGGTGCGCTCCCAGCGCGGGACGTCGCCGCGCAAAGGCACCGTCTGGGTGATCTGCGCCCCGGGTGGGGCGAAGAACAGCACGTCGAGGATCATCGTGGTGCGCGGCACCCCGAGCCGCGCGTTGCGGGCTCCCAGCGTGAACGAGCTTCGGATGCCGTCGGCGATGCCGTTCTGCAGGGTCATCGTGGTGGTGATCGTGCGCGCCGCGGCGTCGCAGGTCGCGGCGATCGACGACGACAGGTGGTACTCGAGCTTTCCGACGGACGAGTCGTTGAGATAGATGCCGATCTGGGTCTGCGTCGTGCTGTCGGCGGCGAGGGCGCCGTCGAGTCCGAACTCCACCGCGAGTGCCTGCGCCGCCGGATCATCGAACGCGAGGTAGATGCGCTGCTCGTCGGCGGATCGCTCGAGCGCCGCCAGCATCTGCAGCGGATCCCACACGGACGTCGTCAGATGGTCGAACACCTGCCGCGCGGCATCCGCGAAGAAGGCGTCCGAGTCGTCGCCGTCGGGGTAGCGCTCGTACGCATCGCTGAGCAGCACGCGCACCGCGTTGTCGGCGGTGAGCTGCTCCCCCGTGCCGAGCGTCACCGGCCCCGACACCGCGAGCAGGTACGACAGCACCACCGGATCGATCGAGACGACGCCGTCGAAGGTCGCGCCCGTCGTGTGGCTCCACAGCGCCTCGAACAGCTGCGCCGTCGTCGGGAAGTCGGGCGTGAACGTGAAGTCCTGCGAGTGCCGGGTCAGCGTCGGCAGATACAGCCGCGTCGTCTCGGCGGGAAGGGCGACATATTCCTCGCCCTGCGTGCCCGCCTGATAGAACGTCTGCGAACTGCCCTGGTCGACGTACCCGAGCCTGCCGTCGGCGAGCGTCACGATCATGCTCGCCGCGGGATTGCCGCCGGTGGCGCGGATCTCGGCGTTGTTCTGAAAGATCAGCAGGTACGTCTTGACGCCGCCCGACCCGGCCATGTCGAGCAGGGTCGGCAGGTACTTCTCCGCCACGCCGAGCGCCGGAGTCGCGACCTCGATGAGCTCGACGACGTCGGAGATCGACGCGCTCACCTCGGGCAGCAGCGCCGTCGTGTCGATGGGCGCAACGATCGCCTGCGCGTCGGCGAAGGCCGCGGCGATCTCGGGTATCGATCCCTGCACCTGCCGGAAGGGCTCGAGGTCGATCCCACCGCCTGCCACGGTGAGCTGGTCGAAGTCGGTCGCCGCCATCAACTGCAGACCCGGCGGCAGCGCGCGCTCGACGAGCACGTCGACGGCATGCGTCACACGCCGTACGGCATCGACGTTCCGCCCGATGAACGGCACGTTCGCGGCGATGTCCCACAGCGGCCCGTCGACGGTCCGGACGGCGAGCGTGACGTTCGCCTGGATCTCGTCGGTGGCCGCACGAACCTGCGCGGTATCGGCCGAGTCGAGGTTGTCGCGGAGGTCCTCCATCGCCACTGCCGCCCGCTCGACGGCGGCGCGGGCCCGCTGCGCCTCGGACCAGAACTGCATCCCGAACGCACCGGCGATGATGCCTCCCGCGAGCAGCAGGAAGATCAGCGAACCGACGATCCACGGCCACACGCGCCGCCGCGGGCGCGACGCAACAGGCGTCGCTTCAGCAGTGGAAGCAACCCCCCTTTGCGCATCCTCGGGTTCGATGCGCGTGACGGTCCCCCTCGCCACGTGTCCATGGTACGCCGCGGATCCGCCGGCGTCTGGGGTCGAGCCAGCGCGTTGATGCCGGGTGCAGGGCAGGGACGGGGTTGCTCGTGGCGCCGAGGCGTTTCGTCTCGCTCCGCTCGCTCAACGGCCGGGCGCCAGGGCGGGGGCGGGGTTTCTCGTGGCGCCGAGGCGTTTCGTCTCGCTCCGCTCGCTCAACGGCCGGGAGGAGGGGGCGGGGACGGGGTTGCTCGTGGCGTCGAGGCGTTTCGTCTCGCTCGTTCCTCGCTCGCTCAACGGCCGGGAAACACCGGGCGAGGTCAGGCGGCGCCGGCGCCGGCGACGGCGGCCGTCGTCGACTCGGTCACCTCGACCACGCGGCGCACTCCGGCGGCGGGGTGGGCGGTGACGAGGATCGGCAGGTGGTCGCTGAGGCCCTGCGGCAGCGTGCGCACGCGGTCGATCTCGAACCCGACCGACGTCGCGAAGTCGTAGTGCCCGCGGAAGAAGCGGTAGCGCGTGTAGGTCCGTGAGTCCGAGAGGTTCAGCTCGTAGCCCTGCTCGCGCACGTGCTGGCCGAGCCGCTCCTTGAACACCGGATAGTTGTAGTCGCCGACCATGAGCGCCGGAAGACCCTCGCCCAGCTGCTGCAGCTCGCCGAGCGCAGTGCGGATCTGGTGGCGCCGCAACGAGTTGAGGGCTGTGAGCGGTGCCGCGTGGAACGACGCCACGATGACGTCGACGTTCTCGTCGATGTCGTGCAGCCGGACGCCCAGCATCCGCTCCTCCGCCGGCTTCAGCACGCGATCGTGCAGCGACTTCTTGAGCGCCAGCGCCCGCACGTCGACCGCGCGATAGGTGTTCTCGCGGTAGTACACGGCGAGCCCGAGACGATTGCGCTGCGTGGACTCCGCCAGCCGCAGACCCGAGATCTCGTGCGGCAGGTCGGACGTGTCGGCTTCCTGCAGGCACAGCACGTCGGCGCCGTAGCGCTCCACCAGGTGGGCGAGCTCTCCGGCGGCGCGGTGCTTGCGCAGGTTGTACGAGATGACCTTCATGGCGACGCCAGCCTATGCCGCTCGCGTGGCCGTGACGTGGCCTTGACAAGTCCACATCGGGATCTCACAGCATCCGCTCAACGACCGATGTACGAAATCCGGATGCCGCGGCTCTGGAGTGTTGTGCCGGTTCACGGTGTTCGCACCGAACCCGCCGAGACCCGATCCAGGAGGACCCCATGGCCGTTTCCGCCATCCGCGCCGAACTCGCCGACGCGCGCACCGCCAGCCGCACCGCCCGTGAGACCGCCGAGCGCGAGCTGCGCGTCAGCGTGGTGGCACGCTCACGCGTCGCCGACGCCCTCGAGCGCACCGCCGCCCGTCCCGGCCTCGAAGAGTCCGAGCGCGCGCGCCTGCGCGCGGAGTACGCCGCCGCGGACCGTGTGGTCGCAGAGCGACAGGCCGCCGTCGACAAAGCACGCGAATTCGAGGCCGCCGCGGCGGTCGTCGCCGACGCCTTCGAGGCCGAGGCGACGTCAGCCAGCCCGCTCGCCGCTGCGCTGATCCAGCTCGTCGGTTCGAAGAGCAGCGCTACTCGCGGTCGCGCCGTGCCCGCGTCTGCTCGGCGCGTTGCGCCAGCAGTTCGTCTGCGGGGTACCCGACCTCGGTCAGCGTGAGGCCCCGCGCCGCGAGCACCTTGACCTCGGGCACGCGCTCCCGCGCGTCGCGGATGTCGACCACGTCATCGAGGTCGAGCCGGCCTTCGCCGACGGCGACGCACGCGCCCACCAGGGCGCGCACCATGCTGTGGCAGAACGCGTCGGCCTTCACGTTGGCGACGAGCACGCCGGCGTCGTCGCGGCGCCAGTCGAACTCGAGGAGCGTCCGGATCGTCGTCGCCTCTTCGCGAGGCTTGCAGTAGGCGGCGAAATCGTGGAGCCCGACGAGGGCGCGGGCCGCGGCATCCATCGCCTTCACATCGAGGGATGCCCGCACCGCCGTGGTGCGGTGCCGCTCGAGCGGGTCGTACCCGGTGTCGACGTCGCCGATCCGGTACTCGTACCGCCGCCACACCGCCGAGAACCGCGCGTCGAAACCCTCGGCAGCGAGCCGCGAACCGTGGACGGCGACGTCGGAGTACGCGCCGACGACCCCGGTGATGCGGGCGGAAAGCGCTGCGGCGCGATCCTCGGTCGTCTGCGGACCGGCCGAAGGGCGCGCATGCCGCGCGAGCATGCGCTGCTGCTGCGCCTCGTCGAGGTCGACGTGCGCCACCTGGCCTGTCGCGTGCACGCCCGCGTCGGTGCGCCCGGCGACCACGAGCCGCGGATCGCCGCCCACGACGCGCGCGAGCGAGGACTCGAGCGTCTCCTGCACCGTGCGGAGCCCGGGCTGCCGCGCCCACCCGCGGAAATGCGTGCCGTCGTAGGCGATGTCGAGGCGGATCCGCACGCGCTCCAGCCTACCGAGGCGCTGGACGCGGGACCGGCCGCGCGAGGCGCGAGGCTCGTCGCCCGGAGCGCGGAGCGCCGCCGAGGGGCGCCGCACACGGGCACGGACCGGGAACGCCCCGCAGACGCAGCGAGACCCGCCACCCAGTGGGTGACGGGTCTCGCGGTGCAAGGGTGGCCGGGCCCGAGGGCCCGGACCTGCCGGGCGTCGACGCCCGGCATCCGCTTACGCGGACTTCTCCTCGGCGGGAGCCTCGACGGCCTCCTCGGCAGCAGCCTCGGCGGCGGCGCCCTCCTCCTGCGACTCGGCGCCGGCCTCGGCGGCCTCGTCGTTCGCGGGCGTCTCGTCGGCGGTCTCCTCAGCCGGAGCCTCCTCGGCCGGAGCCTCGGCGGCGGCCGGAGCGGCGGCAGCGGCGGACTTCTTGGCCGACGGCTTCTTCGTCACGGGCTCGAGGACGAGCTCGATGACGGCCATGGGAGCGTTGTCGCCCTTGCGGTTGCCGACCTTCGTGATGCGGGTGTAGCCGCCCTCACGGTCCGCGACCAGCGGCGCGATCTCGGTGAACAGGACGTGCACGACTTCCTTGTCACCGATGACCGAGAGCACGCGACGACGCGCGTGCAGGTCGCCGCGCTTCGCGAACGTGATGAGACGCTCCGCGAGCGGACGCAGGCGCTTGGCCTTGGTCTCGGTCGTCTTGATCGACTTGTGGGTGAACAGCGCAGCGGCCAGGTTCGCAAGCAGCAGGCGCTCGTGTGCGGGGCCGCCTCCGAGGCGGGGACCCTTGGTGGGCTTGGGCATTAGTCAGTTACTCCAGGATGAAATTCGGTCGGGGGGATGCGGATGCCGGGACTCCCGGCATCCGATCACACGGTCTCGTCGTCGTAGCCGCCGTAGAAGTGCGCGCCGTCGAACCCGGGAACCGAGTCCTTCAGCGACAGGCCGAGCGAGACGAGCTTGTCGCGCACCTCGTCGACCGACTTCTGACCGAAGTTGCGGATGTTCATGAGCTGCGTCTCCGAGAGTGCGACGAGCTCCGACACGGTGTTGATGCCCTCGCGCTTGAGGCAGTTGTACGAACGCACCGACAGGTCGAGGTCCTCGATCGGCATCGACAGCTCGTTCGAGAGGACGGTCTCGACCGGCGCCGGGCCGATCTCGATGCCCTCGGCCTCGACGTTGAGCTCGCGGGCCAGGCCGAAGAGCTCGGTCAGCGTGCGACCGGCCGACGCGACGGCGTCGCGCGGGGCGATCGAGGGCTTGCTCTCGACGTCCAGCACGAGCTTGTCGAAGTCGGTGCGCTCACCGGCACGCGTCGCGTCGACGCGGTACGAGACCTTGAGCACCGGCGAGTAGATCGAGTCGACCGGGATCTGGCCGGCCTCGGCGTACTCGTTGCGGTTCTGCGTGGCCGACACGTAGCCGCGGCCGCGCTCGATCGTGAGCTCGAGCTCGAACTTCGCGGTGTCGTTGAGGGTCGCGATGACGAGCTCGGGGTTGTGCACCTCGACACCGGCCGGAGCCGAGATGTCGGCGGCGGTGACCTCACCGGAGCCGGTCTTGCGCAGGTACGCCGTGATGGGCTCGTCGCGCTCGCTGGAGACCACCAGCTGCTTGATATTGAGGATGATCTCGGTGACATCCTCCTTCACACCCGGGATGGTGCTGAACTCGTGCAGGACGCCGTCGATGCGGATGGACGTCACGGCCGCGCCGGGGATGGACGACAGGAGGCTGCGACGCAGCGCGTTGCCGATCGTGTAGCCGAAGCCGGGCTCCAGCGGCTCGATGACGAACCGGCTGCGGAACTCCCCGATCTTCTCCTCGGTCAGGGAGGGACGCTGTGCGATGAGCACTATGTGTTCCTTTCGATCACGTGCCCGCTATATGACACGTGCGGTGGGTGAGGTGTTGAGTTTTACTCGGGGATGCCTCGGAATGAGGCATCCGTAAAGCGTGCGGTAGCCGGGGCACCCGTCACGGGTGCCCCGGCTCCGGGATGTCAGACGCGGCGGCGCTTGGGCGGACGGCAGCCGTTGTGGGCCTGCGGCGTCACGTCCTGGATCGAGCCGACCTCGAGGCCGGCGGCCGTGAGCGAGCGGATCGCGGTCTCGCGACCCGAGCCCGGACCCTTCACGAAGACGTCGACCTTCTTGACGCCGTGCTCCTGCGCCTGGCGGGCAGCGGACTCCGCGGCCATGCCGGCGGCGTACGGCGTCGACTTGCGCGAGCCCTTGAAGCCCACGCCACCCGACGACGCCCAGCTGATGACGGCGCCCGACGGGTCGGTGATCGAGACGATCGTGTTGTTGAACGTCGACTTGATGTGGGCCTGGCCCAGCGCGATGTTCTTCTTCTCCTTGCGGCGCGGCTTGCGCGCGGCGGACTTGGCCTGTGCCATTGCTTTGCTCTCCTAAACCCTGGGGGCCGCGCCTTAGCGCGCCTTCTTCTTGCCGGCGACGGTGCGCTTCGGGCCCTTGCGGGTACGCGCGTTCGTCTTGGTGCGCTGACCGCGCACCGGGAGGCCGCGGCGGTGACGCAGGCCCTCGTAGGAACCGATCTCGACCTTGCGGCGGATGTCGGCGGCAACCTCACGGCGGAGATCACCCTCGACCTTGTAGTTGCCTTCGATGTAGTCGCGGAGCGCGATGAGCTGGTCGTCGCTGAGGTCCTTGACGCGGATGTTCTCGTCGATCTCCGTCGCCTGGAGGATCTCGTTCGAGCGGGTACGGCCAACGCCGTAGATGTACGTGAGGGCGATCACCACGCGCTTGTCGCGCGGGATGTCAACGCCGGCAAGACGTGCCATGCGGTTCTCCTGAGAGTAGGTGGAGGTGTGGAGCAGTGTCGGTGCCCGGGCCTCCAGCCCGAGGTGTCCCCTCCGGAGAGGTTCTGACGCTGCCTGTATTCGTGTTCAGTTGTGGGTCTGCGGTTCGACAGGCTCACCGACCGTGCGGTCCCTGAGCCTGTCGAAGGGTCAGCCCTGGCGCTGCTTGTGACGCGGGTTGCTCTTGCAGATGACCATGACGCGACCGTGGCGACGGATGACCTTGCAGTGGTCGCAGATGGGCTTGACGGAGGGGTTGACCTTCATGATTTCTTCTCTTCGCTGTCTTCACCGGGCACATTTCGGCCGTTGAGCCTTCCGAAACGCGGGGTGTTACTTCTCGACCGGCCTAGCGGTAGCGGTAGACGATGCGCCCGCGGGTGAGGTCGTAGGGCGACAGCTCCACGACGACACGGTCCTCGGGAATGATGCGGATGTAGTTCTGCCGCATCTTGCCGGAGATCGTCGCGAGGACCTTGTGGCCGTTGCTCAGCTCAACGCGGAACATCGCGTTGGGCAGCGCCTCGGACACGACGCCCTCGATCTCGATGACACCGTCTTTCTTCGCCATACGCTCGCTAACACTTGTGCAGACCGGTCGATCTGCGGTGGATGGGGTTCGGTGCTACGACACGCCAATGAAGGCGCAACGCACCAAAGATCAAGCATACGTGATAGTGGATGCCGCGGCAAATGCCCGCCGCCACGTCACGGCTCCCCCTCAGGAAAGCCGCTCTCCTACGCACGCCGGAGCTGACGGATGCCGCGGGCCGCGGCATCCGTCACCTCCGAAGCTCAGTCGAAGAGCGTCGCGAGCTGGCCGGCCGCCGGCAGCTGCGAGTTGGCGATGACCTCGCCGTTGACGGCGACGGTCGGCGTGCCGACGCCGGCCGCGCCGGGCTGGATCGGGGTCTCGGCGGTCATCGCAGCGACGTACCCGGCATAGATGCCGTCATTGACGCACGAGTCGATGCCGGTCACGCCGACGCCCGAGGCGATCTCGAGGATCTCGTTGTTCGTGAGGCCCGACGAGCCCTCCGACGGCTGGTTCTCGAACATCGCCTGCAGGAAGGGCAGGGAGGCGTCGGCATCTTCGACCGCCACGCAGTACGCGGCGCTGGCAGCGCGCGTGGAGAACTGGGTGCCGTTGGACTGTTCGTCGAGGATCGAGATCGGGTGGATGCCGAGCGTGATGCTGCCGTCGTCGACCATGCCCTCGATCTCCGCGCCGTAGACCTGCTCGAACTGGCCGCAGACCGGGCACATGAAGTCGATGTAGGTGTCGAGGCGGTCGTCGCCCTCGCCGACGAGGATGGCACCGGTCTCGGCGTCGATGTTCGACGCGGACGGCGTGTTCACCTCGGTCGGCAGCGGCTTGGGAGTGGCGGCGTTGTTGAGCGTCACCACGAGCACGGTGACGAGCACGAGCGCCACCACGACGCCGAGGGTCACCCAGATCGCGAACCAGTTCGTCTTGCGTCCGGCCTGTGCCATTGTCGAGCCTCCTAGGCGATCGCGCGCGGTGTGACGCCGAAGGGCGCAAGCCCCGCCGCACCGCCGTCGGGTGCCGTCAGCACCCAGATTCCGTCCTCGTGCACGGCCACGCTGTGCTCCCAATGGGAGCCCGCGGTGCCGTCGACCGTCGAGACCGTCCACCCGTCGTCCTCGACGAAGGTGGCCTGATCGCCGATGACGACCATCGGCTCGATCGCGAGCACGAGCCCGGGGCGCACCTCGGGTCCCGGGTCTGCGACGCGGTAGTTGAAGACCGACGGTGACTCGTGCATCTTGCGGCCGATGCCGTGGCCCACGTACTCGCGCAGGATGCCGTAGGTGCCGGACTCGGGAGAGTTGGCTTCGATGTAGGACTGGATCGCCGTGCCGACCTCGCCGATCTGCTTCGCCGAGGCGAGGGCGGCGATGCCGGCCCACAGCGATCCCTCGGTGACGTCGGACAGACGCTGCCGCTCGGCGACGACCTCGGGGCGCGACTCGTCGGGCAGGACGAAGGTGAACGCCGAGTCGCCGTTCCACCCCTTGAACTCCGCGCCCGCGTCGACCGACACGATGTCGCCGGCGCCCAGCACCCGGTCACCCGGGATGCCGTGCACGACCTCCTCGTTCACCGAGGCGCAGATGGTGTGGCGGTAGCCGCGGACCATCTGGAAATTCGACTTGGCTCCTCGGGCGGTGATGAGGGCGGATGCCGCGGCGTCGAGCTCGCCCGTCGTCACACCGGGCGCGATCAACGCCCGGGCGGCGTCGAGCGCCGCGGCGGTGATGAGCCCGGGCTCGACCATCGCCCGCAACTGGGCGGGCGATTTGTAGATCGAACGGCGGAGCGACACGGATCAGGCCGCAGCGGTGCGACCGAGGCCACGGGCCTCGAGCGACGCGATGATGCGGTCGGTGATCTCGTCCAGCGAGCCCACGCCGTCGATGCGGTCGACGAGGTCGCGCGTGCGGTAGACCTCGAGGATCGGCGCGGTCTCACGCTCGTAGATCGCCAGGCGGTTGGCGATCCCCTCTTCGGTGTCGTCGCTGCGGCCCTGCTCGGCGGCGCGGCGCGCGATGCGCGCGATGCTCTCGTCGCGCGGCACCACGAGCTCGATGACGGCGTCGAGCTCTTCGTCGCGGCCCTCGAGGAACTCGTCGAGGTGCATGACCTGGGCGACGTTGCGCGGGTAGCCGTCGAGGAGGAAGCCGCCCGCGGCGTCCTGCTGCGACAGGCGGTCGCGCACGACCGCGCTCGTGAGCTCGTCCGAGACCAGATCGCCGGCCTCGATGATGGCCTTGACCTGCTGGCCGAGCTCGGAGCCGTCTGCGACGGCGCCGCGGAAGACGTCGCCCGTCGAGACGGCGGGGATGCCGAACGCCTCGGCGATGCGGACGCCCTGCGTGCCCTTGCCCGACCCCTGCGGGCCGATGATCAGAAGACGGGTCATCGGAGAAGCCCTTCGTAGTGGCGCTGCTGGAGCTGCGCGTCGATCTGCTTCACCGTCTCGAGACCCACACCCACGATGATGAGGATCGAGGCGCCGCCGAACGGGAAGTTCTGGTTGGCGCCGACCGTCGCGAGGGCGATGAGCGGCAGGAGCGCGATCAGACCGAGGTAGATCGAGCCCGGCAGCGTGATGCGCGTGAGTACGTAGTCGAGGTACTCGGCCGTGGGGCGACCCGCGCGGATGCCGGGGATGAAGCCGCCGTACTTCTTCATGTTGTCGGCGACCTCGACCGGGTTGAACGTGATCGCGACGTAGAAGTACGTGAAGCCGACGATGAGCAGGAAGTACAGCGCCATGTACAGCGGGTGGTCGCCGCGCACGAGGTACAGCTGGATCCACGCCACCCAGGCCGGCACATCCTCGCCCGCCTGCGGCTGGTTGAACTGCGCGATGAGCGCGGGGATGTACAGCAGCGACGAGGCGAAGATGACGGGCACGACACCGGCCATGTTCACCTTGATCGGGATGTACGTGTTGGTGCCGCCGTACGTGCGACGGCCGACCATGCGCTTGGCGTACTGCACCGGGATGCGGCGCTGCGACTGCTCGACGAAGACCACGAGCGCGACGACGACGATGCCGACGGCCAGGACGAGCAGGAAGACCTCGAAGCCCTTGGACTGCCAGATCGCCCACATCGAGGCGGGGAAGGCGGCGGCGATCGAGGTGAAGATGAGGAGCGACATGCCGTTGCCGATGCCGCGCTCGGTCACGAGCTCGGCGAACCACATGATGAGGCCGGTGCCGGCGGTCATCGTGATGATCATCAGCAGCTGCGCCCACCACACGTCGTTGGTGAGGAGGTTCTCGCACTCGGGCACGCCCGTGGTGCCGAAGAGCTGGCCGCTGCGGGCGACGGTGACGAGGGTGGTCGACTGGAGGAGTGCCAGCGCGATCGTCAGGTAGCGCGTGTACTGCGTCAGCCTCGCCTGGCCCGCCTGGCCCTCCTTGTAGAGGGTCTCGAAGTGCGGGATGACCACGCGGAGAAGCTGCACGATGATCGTCGCGGTGATGTACGGCATGACGCCGAGCGCGAAGATCGACAGCTGCAGGAGAGCGCCGCCAGAGAACAGGTTGACCAGCGAGAGCAGACCCTCGGTACCCGCCGACTGCCGCAGACACGACTGGACGTTGGGGAAGTCGACGAACGGCGCCGGGACGTGCGCGCCGAAGCGGTACAGGGCGATGATCGCCAGGGTGAATGCGATCTTCCGCCGGAGGTCGGGTGTGCGGAAGATCCGCGCGATGGCGCTGAACAAGAGGATTCCTCCAAGAGGGGGCGTCGGCACATACGACGTGCCAGCGTCCAGGGTAACCCAGTGGGGGCCGGAGCAAGCTCCGACCCCCACTGTGCGCGTATTACTTGACGGCGCCGCCCGCGGCGACGATCTTCTGCTCGGCGGACGCCGAGACCTTGTCGACCGACACGTTGAGCTTCACCGAGATGTCGCCGGTGCCCAGCACCTTGACCTTCTCGTTCTTGCGCACCGCACCCTTGGCGACGAGGTCGCCCACGGTGACGTCGCCACCGGCCGGGTACAGCTCCGCGAGCTTGTCCAGGTTCACGACCTGGTACTCGACGCGGAACGGGTTCTTGAAGCCACGGAGCTTCGGGGTGCGCATGTGCAGCGGCATCTGCCCACCCTCGAAGCCGACCTTGACCTGGTAGCGGGCCTTCGTGCCCTTGGTGCCACGGCCCGCGGTCTTGCCCTTCGAGCCCTCACCGCGACCCACGCGGGTCTTGGCGGTGTTGGCGCCGGGGACCGGACGCAGGTGGTGCACCTTCAGCACGCCCGGGCGCGAAGCCGGGACGTCCTTCTTCGGGGCGGCCTTGGTGGCAGCCTTCTTGGGCGCAGCCTTCTCAGCCTTGGCGGGAGCCTTGTCGGCAGCGGCCTTCTTAGGGGCAGCGGCCTTCTTCGGCGCCTTCTCGGCCTCGACGGCCTCGTTCTTCTCGGCCTTCTCAGCCATCAGTCGATCTCCTCAACCTTCACGAGGTGCGCGACGGTCCGGACGTAACCGCGCGTCTGCGCGTCGTCGGGACGGACGACCGAGTCGCCGATCCGCTTCAGACCGAGCGAACGCAGCGTGTCGCGCTGGTTCTGCTTCTCGCTCACCTTGGACTTGACCTGCGTGACCTTCAGACGCGCAGCCATCAGACACCTGCCTTCGCAGCGGCCGCGGCCTCAGCCTCGGCACGGACGAGACGGGCGGGGGCGACCTGGTCGAAGTCGAGGCCACGACGCGCGGCGACCGCACGGGGCTCCTCGAGCTGCTTCAGGGCCTCCACCGTCGCGTGGACGATGTTGATCGTGTTCGACGAGCCGAGCGACTTCGACAGCACGTCGTGGATGCCGGCGCACTCGAGCACGGCACGCACCGGGCCACCGGCGATGACACCGGTACCGGCTGCGGCGGGGCGCAGGAGCACCACACCGGCAGCGGCCTCACCCTGCACCGGGTGCGGGATGGTCGAGCCGACGCGCGGCACACGGAAGAAGTTGCGCTTGGCCTCTTCGACACCCTTCGAGATCGCCAGCGGCACCTCGCGGGCCTTGCCGTAGCCGACGCCCACCACACCGTTGCCGTCACCGACGACCACGAGCGCGGTGAAGCTGAAGCGACGACCACCCTTGACGACCTTCGACACGCGGTTGATGGTGACGACGCGCTCGAGGAACTGGCTCTCGTTGCGGTCGCGACCACCGCGGTCACCGCGGGTCTGGTTGCGCTCGCGGCCACCGCGACGCGGCTCGCGCTCGCGCTCGGCGGGCGCTTCGGCAGCCGGGGCCTGGGCCTCGGCAGCAGCCTGCTCGGTCACGATGTTCTCCTTGTTGTCACTCACAGGTTCAGACCTCCCTCGCGGGCGCCGTCGGCGATCGCCGCGACACGGCCCGCGTAGCGGTTGCCGCCACGGTCGAACACGACGTCCGAGACGCCGGCGGCCTTGGCGCGCTCGGCGAGGAGCTCGCCGACCTTGCGGGCCTTGGCGGTCTTGTCAGCGTCGGACGCACGAAGGTCGGTCTCGAGCGTCGAAGCGGAGGCCACTGTGTGGCCCTTGCTGTCGTCGACGAGCTGCACGAACACGTGACGCGACGAGCGCGTGACGACCAGGCGGGGACGCTCGGGCGTGCCGACGACCTTCTTGCGAAGGCGGGCGTGACGACGCGCGCGCGCGTCGGACTTCGACTTCACAGCCATGGTTACTTACCAGCCTTTCCGGCCTTGCGCCGAACGACCTCGCCGGCGTAGCGCACACCCTTGCCCTTGTACGGCTCGGGCTTGCGGATCTTGCGGATGTTGGCCGCGGCCTCGCCGACAGCCTGCTTGTCGATGCCCGAGACCGTGAGCTTGTTGTTGCCCTCGACGGTCAGGGTGATGCCCGCAGGAGCCTCGACGAGGACGGGGTGCGAGAAGCCGAGGGCGAACTCGACCGACGTGCCCTTCTGCGCGACGCGGTAACCCGTGCCGACGACCTCGAGACCCTTGGAGTAGCCCTGGGTGACACCGATGATGTTGTTGTTGATGAGCGTGCGGGTCAGGCCGTGGAGCGAACGCGAAGCGCGCTCGTCGTCGGGACGGGTCACGACGACCTGGCTGTCCTCGACCTTGACTTCGATGGGACGGGCCACGGTGAGCGTCAGCTCGCCCTTGGGGCCCTTGACGGCGACATCCTGGCCCTCGACCGAGACGGTCACGCCGGCGGGGATGTCGATCGGGAGACGACCGATTCGCGACATGTCAGATCACCACACGTAGGCGAGGACTTCCCCACCCACGCCCTTCTGCTCGGCCTGGCGGTCCGTGAGGAGGCCAGAGGAGGTGGACAGGATGGCGACGCCGAGCCCGCCGAGGACACGGGGGATCTCGGTCGACTTCGCGTACACGCGGAGACCGGGCTTCGAGACGCGCTTGATGCCGGCGATCGACCGCTCGCGGTTCGGGCCGTACTTGAGCGTCAGCGTGAGGGTCGAGCCGACGCGGGCGTCGCTGACCTCCCAGGAGGAGATGTAGCCCTCCTGCTTGAGGATCTCGGCGATGTGGGTCTTGAGCTTGGAGCTCGGCAGCGACACGGAGTCGTGGTGCGCCGAGTTCGCGTTGCGCAGACGGGTCAGCATGTCTGCGACCGGGTCTGTCATTGTCATTTCTTGATTCCTTTGTTCACGAGGTATCGGCTGCCGTTACACGCCAGACGACCTTCCATGATTTCCGTATTCAGTTGTGGCGGTATTCAGTTGCTGGTGTGGGGATGCCGCGACCGCCGCTTCAGCGCCGGTCGCGGCATCCGTTCAGGAATTACGCCTGCGCGTCGTCGGCCTTGAACGGGAAGCCCAGGGCGCGCAGGAGAGCGCGGCCCTCGGCATCCGTCTTCGCCGACGTCACGATGGTGATGTCGAAGCCGCGGACGCGGTCGATCTTGTCCTGGTTGATCTCGTGGAACACGGACTGCTCCTGGAGACCGAAGGTGTAGTTGCCGTGACCGTCGAACTGCTTGCCCGAGAGGCCGCGGAAGTCGCGGATGCGGGGCAGAGCGAGGTTGACGAGGCGGTCGATGAACTCCCACGCGCGGTCGCCACGGAGGGTGACGTGCGCGCCGATGGCCTGGCCCTCACGCAGCTTGAACTGCGCGATGGACTTGCGGGCCTTCGTCACGACCGGCTTCTGACCGGTGATCTTGGTGAGGTCGTCGACCGCGCCATCGATCACCTTGCTGTCGCGAGCGGCCTCGCCGACACCGGTGTTCACGACGACCTTGACCAGGCCGGGGATCTGCATGACGTTCGGGTAGCCGAACTCGTCCTGCAGAGCCTTCTTGATCTCGCCGTTGTACTTCTGCTTCAGGCGGGGCTGGATCTTGCCAGCCTCCACGGCAGTGGTGGTGCTCATGTTCAGAGGTCCTTGCCTGACTTCTTCGCGTAGCGCACGCGGACGTTGCGCTTCACGCCGTCCTTCGTCTGCTCCTCGACACGGTGGCCGACGCGGGTCGGCTTCTTGGTCGAGGGGTCGACGATCTGGACGTTGGAGATGTGGATGGGGGCTTCCATCGTCTCGATGCCACCGGTCTTGGTGCCGCGCTGCGACTGGCCGACGCGGTTGTGCTTCGTGACGTAGTTCACGCCCTCGACGATGACGCGGTTCTGCTCGGACAGGACCTCGAGGACCTTGCCCTGCTTGCCGCGGTCGCCGCCCTTGTCCTGCTTCTTGCCCGTGATGACCTGAACCAGGTCACCCTTCTTGATCTTGGCCATGAGGTCAGATCACCTCCGGTGCGAGCGAGACGATCTTCATGAACTTCTTGTCGCGAAGCTCACGACCGACCGGGCCGAAGATGCGGGTGCCGCGGGGCTCCCCGTCGTTCTTCAGGATGACGGCGGCGTTCTCGTCGAACTTGATGTAGGAACCGTCGGCACGACGGGTCTGCTTGACGGTGCGGACGACGACGGCCTTGACCACGTCGCCCTTCTTGACGTTTCCACCCGGGATCGCGTCCTTGACGGTCGCCACGATGATGTCACCCAGACCGGCGTAGCGGCGGTTCGAGCCGCCGAGAACGCGGATGGTGAGCAGCTCCTTGGCGCCCGTGTTGTCGGCGACCTTGAGGCGGGACTCGTTCTGAATCACTTGGCCTTCTCCAGGATCTCGACCAGACGCCAGCGCTTGGTGGCGCTCAGCGGGCGGGTCTCGTTGATGAGCACGAGGTCGCCGATGCCGGCAGTGTTGCCCTCGTCGTGCGCCTTCACCTTGGAGGTGCGGCGGATGACCTTGCCGTAGAGCGGGTGCTTCACGCGGTCCTCGACCTCGACGACGATGGTCTTGTCCATCTTGTCGCTGACGACGTAGCCGCGGCGGGCCTTGCGGTAACCGCGGGCGTCGGCGTCGCGAACGTCGTGCTCGCCGTGCTCGACCTCTGCGGCCTGCTTCTTGTCAGCCATCACTCGGCCTCTTCCTTCACGGCCTCGTCAGCGGCGTCCGCCTTCTTGGCCTTGGTCTTCTTCGCCTTCGTCGCCGTCTCCAGCGGAGCGGGCGTGGCACGGATGCCGAGCTCGCGCTCGCGGATCACGGTGTAGAGCCGCGCGATGTCACGCTTGACGGCGCGGATGCGGCCGTGGCTCTCGAGCTGGCCGGTGGCCGACTGGAAGCGCAGGTTGAACAGCTCTTCCTTGGCCTTGCGCAGCTCCTCGACGAGGCGCTGGTCTTCGAACGTGTCGAGCTCGCTCGGGGCGAGCGTCTTGGTGCCGATCGCCATTACGCGTCGCCCTCCTCGCGCTTGATGATGCGTGCCTTGAGAGGCAGCTTGTGGATGGCACGGGTCAGGGCCTCACGAGCGAGTTCCTCGTTGACGCCGGCGACCTCGAAGAGGACGCGACCCGGCTTGACGTTTGCGACCCACCACTCGGGCGAACCCTTACCGGAACCCATGCGGGTTTCGGCCGGCTTCTTCGTGAGCGGACGGTCGGGGTAGATGTTGATCCACACCTTGCCGCCACGCTTGATGTGACGGGTCATCGCGATACGAGCGGACTCGATCTGACGGTTCGTCACGTAAGCGGGCGTGAGGGCCTGGATGCCGAACTCACCGAACGACACCTTGGTGCCACCGGTGGCCTGGCCCGAACGGCCGGGGTGGTGCTGCTTGCGGTACTTGACCTTGCGGGGGATGAGCATTACGCCGACGCTCCTTCTGCCACGGGGGCCTCGTTGCGGCGCTCGCCGCCACGCTCGCCGCGGTCGCCACGCGGGCCGCCACGACGGTCGTCACGACGACGGTCGGACTTCGGCGCGTTGGCCTGCTCGCGAGCGAGCTCCTTGTTGGTCAGGTCGCCCTTGTAGATCCAGACCTTCACGCCGATGCGGCCGAAGGTGGTCTTCGCCTCGTAGAAGCCGTAGTCGATGTTCGCGCGCAGCGTGTGCAGCGGCACACGACCCTCGCGGTAGAACTCCGAGCGGCTCATCTCGGCGCCGCCGAGGCGGCCGGAGACCTGGATGCGGACGCCCTTGGCGCCGGCGCGCTGCGCGCCCTGCAGCCCCTTGCGCATCGCGCGGCGGAACGCCACACGAGCGGTGAGCTGCTCGGCGATGCCCTGCGCGACGAGCTGGGCGTCGGCCTCGGGGTTCTTGACCTCGAGGATGTTCAGCTGGATCTGCTTGCCGGTGAGCTTCTCGAGGTCGGCGCGGATGCGCTCGGCCTCGGCGCCGCGGCGACCGATCACGATGCCCGGACGGGCGGTGTGGATGTCGACGCGAACGCGGTCACGGGTGCGCTCGATCTCGATGTTGCTGACGCCGGCCCGGTCGAGCTGCGTCTGCAGAAGCTTGCGGATCCGGATGTCCTCGGCCACGTAGTCGGCGTAGCGCTGTCCGGGCTTCGTCGAGTCCGAGAACCAACGCGACACGTGGTCCGTGGTGATGCCGAGGCGGAAGCCGTACGGGTTGACCTTCTGTCCCATTACTTGCTCGCCTTCTTGCTCTTGGCAGCCGGCGCCGTCTCCGCGACCTCGGGGGTCGAGAGCACGACGGTGATGTGGCTGGTGCGCTTCTTGATCTGGAACGCACGACCCTGCGCACGAGGCTGGAAACGCTTGAGCGTCGTGCCCTCGTCGACGTACGCGTTCTTCACGTACAGGTCCTGCTCGTCCAGGTACTCGCCGTCCTTGTCGGCCTTCACGCGAGCGTTCGCGATCGCCGAGGCGACGAGCTTGTAGATCGGCTCGCTCGCACCCTGCGGTGCGAACTTGAGGATGGCCAGGGCCTCCTCAGCCTGCTTGCCCTTGATGAGCGCAACGACACGACGAGCCTTCTGAGGGGTCACGCGGATGTGTCGCACGCGTGCGATGGACTCCACCATTTCTCTCTCCTCTGCCCCCGCGTCAGCGGCGGCGGCCCTTCTTGTCGTCCTTCACGTGGCCGCGGAAGGTGCGGGTGGGCGCGAACTCGCCCAGCTTGTGGCCGACCATGGTCTCGGTCACGAACACGGGGATGTGCTTGCGACCGTCGTGCACGGCGATGGTGTGACCCAGCATGGCCGGGATGATCATCGAACGGCGCGACCAGGTCTTGATGACGTTCTTGGTGCCGGCTTCGTTCTGGACGACGACCTTGCGAAGCAGGTGCTCGTCGACGAAGGGGCCCTTCTTAAGGCTGCGAGGCATCTTCCTCTACTCCTACTTCCGCTTCTTGCCGGCGTTGCGACGACGGACGATGTACTTGTCGCTTTCCTTGTTCGCGTGACGGGTGCGGCCCTCGGCCTGACCCCACGGCGAAACGGGGTGACGACCACCGGACGTCTTGCCCTCACCACCACCATGCGGGTGGTCGACCGGGTTCATCGCGACACCGCGGACGGTCGGGCGGATGCCCTTCCAGCGGTTGCGGCCGGCCTTGCCCCAGTTGATGTTCGACTGCTCGGCGTTGCCGACCTCGCCGACGGTCGCGCGGCAGCGCGCGTCGACGTTGCGGATCTCGCCCGAGGGCAGACGCAGCTGGGCGTAAGGGCCGTCCTTCGCCACGAGGCGCACCGACGCACCGGCCGAACGGGCCAGCTTCGCGCCGCCGCCGGGGCGGAGCTCGATCGCGTGGATCACGGTACCGGTGGGGATGTTCTTCAGCGGCAGGTTGTTGCCCGGCTTGATGTCGGCCGACGGACCCGACTCGACGATGTCGCCCTGCGCCAGCTTGTTCGGCGCGATGATGTAGCGCTTCTCGCCGTCGAAGTAGTGCAGGAGCGCGATGCGCGCGGTGCGGTTGGGGTCGTACTCGATGTGAGCGACCTTGGCGTTGATGCCGTCCTTGTCGTTGCGACGGAAGTCGATGACGCGGTACTGACGCTTGTGGCCACCGCCGATGTGGCGGGTGGTGATGCGGCCCTGGTTGTTGCGGCCACCGGTCTTGCTGAGCGGGCGGAGGAGCGACTTCTCGGGCGTCGATCGGGTGATCTCGGCGAAGTCGGCCACCGACGAGCCGCGGCGACCCGGGGTCGTGGGCTTGTACTTGCGAATAGCCATAGTTCTCTAGTCCTCTGTCCCGACCGTCAGCCGACTGCCGTGAAGATGTCGATGGTGCCCGACTTCAGGGTCACGATGGCGCGCTTGGTGTCCTTGCGCTTGCCGGTGCCGAAGCGGGTGCGACGGGCCTTGCCCGTGCGGTTGAGCGTGTTGACCGCTGCGACCTTGACGCCGAAGATCTTCTCGATGGCGAGCTTGATCTCGGTCTTCGAGGCGCGGGGGTCGACGAGGAAGGTGTACTTGCCCTCGTCGATGAGCCCGTAGCTCTTCTCCGAAACGACCGGCTTCAGGATGATGTCGCGCGGGTCCTTGTTGACGGCGGTCATGCCGAGGCCTCCTCGGTGACGGCGCTCTTCGACGCGACGAACGCGTCGTAGGCGGCCTTGGTGAAGACGATGTCGTCCGAGACGAGCACGTCGTAGGCGTTGAGCTGGTCGAACGGCAGCACGTGCGCGAACGAGATGTTGCGGACGCTCAGGACGCTGATGTCGTCGGAGCGGTCCACGACCACCAGGACGTTCTTGACGGCGCCGAGACCGGTCAGGACCGCAGCGGCGGCCTTGGTCGACGGAGCACCCTCGATCGCGAACGACTCCACGACGTGGAGGCGCTCACCACGAGCACGGTCGCTGAGCGCGCCCAGCAGGGCGGCCGCGATCATCTTCTTGGGGGTGCGCTGCGAGTAGTCGCGCGGCTTCGGGCCGTGGACGATGCCACCACCGGTCATGTGCGGCGCGCGGATCGAGCCCTGGCGGGCGTTACCCGTGCCCTTCTGCTTGAAGGGCTTGCGGCCGGCGCCCGAGACCTCACCGCGACGCTTGGTCGAGTGGGTGCCCTGGCGAGCCGCCGCGAGCTGCGCGACGACGACCTGGTGGATGAGCGGGATGTTCGTCTTGACGTCGAACAGTTCGGCGGGCAGCTCCACGGAGCCGGCCTTCTTGCCGTCTGCCTTCACGACGTCGAGCGCGAGAGTCGAGTCAGCCATGAGATCAGGCACCCTTCACTGCGTTGCGGACGTAGACGATGCGGCCACGCGCGCCGGGGACGGCGCCCTTGACGAGCAGCAGACCCTTCTCGGCGTCGATGCCGTGCACCGTCAGGTTGAGGACGGTCACGCGCTCGCCACCCATACGGCCAGCCATGCGCATGCCCTTGAACACGCGGCTCGGGGTCGACGAGGCGCCGATCGAACCGGGCTTGCGGTGGTTGCGGTGCGCACCGTGCGAGGCGGAGACGCCCTTGAAGTTGTGGCGCTTCATGACACCCGCGGTGCCCTTGCCCTTGCTGGTGCCGACGACGTCGACCAGCTGGCCGGCCTCGAACGTGCCGTCCACCGTGAGCTCCTGACCGAGTGAGTAGTCAGCGGCGTCCGCGGTGCGGATCTCGGTGAGGTGACGGCGCGGGGTCACACCGGCGGCCTCGAAGTGGGCCGTCTGGGGCTTGTTGACCTTGCGGGGGTCGATCTGGCCATAGGCGATCTGGACGGCCTTGTAGCCGTCCTTCTCCGGCGTGCGGACCTGGGTCACGACGTTCGGAGCGATCTCGATGACGGTGACGGGAACGAGCTTGCCGTTCTCGTCCCAGACCTGGGTCATGCCGAGCTTGGTGCCGAGCAGGCCCTTGGAAACCTTGTTGTTGATGTCAGCCATGTCGAACCTCAGAGCTTGATCTCGATGTTCACATCGGCCGGAAGGTCGAGGCGCATGAGCGAGTCGACGGCCTTCGGCGTCGGGTCGACGATGTCGATCAGACGCTTGTGGGTGCGCATCTCGAAGTGCTCGCGGCTGTCCTTGTACTTGTGGGGAGAACGGATCACGGCGATCACGTTCTTCTCGGTCGGAAGGGGCACGGGGCCCACGACGGTCGCGCCCGCACGGGTCACGGTGTCGACGATCTTGCGCGCCGACGAGTCGATGACCTCGTGGTCGTACGACTTCAGGCGAATGCGGATCTTCTGTCCCGCCATTGTCTGCTCACTCTCTTTCTCGCGTCATACCCCTGTGGCATTGGACGCACGTGGCGCAAAGCGCCATGGCACTGTTCCTCGCGGCCGCTCGGTTCCCGAGCTTGTCGAGGGATGCTGCACCGCTGTTCTTCTGTCAATCCGGATGTCGCGCCGAAGCGCCGGCCCCCGGCATCCGTTCTCCGCCCGCGCGAAGCATGGCTCCGCTGAAGCTGGATTCTGGATGTGGTGGTTCTGCTGCCCGCGGCCTAGGACTCCGCGCTCTCGCGCCGCCTATGCACTGCCCTGGCAGTGATCCAGCGCGCGCCGAAAGGGGCGCTGGAATGTGGAACCTCACTAGTCTACGTGCAGCCCGGGCGTGTCGCAAACTCGGGCGTGTCGCGGCGCGGGTATGCTCGGGCGTTTCCCAGCCGGGCGGTCGAGAAGGCGACGAGCGGATGCCGGTGGCGCCGGTTTCCGCTCGGTTCCGGCGGCGCGGCGGTTCAGATCGTGCGGAGACGGATGCCCCGGAACAGCGTCTCGACATCGGGCTCGAGGAACGCCACCGAGGCGATGTTGTCGTCGAGGAGCTCGAGCATGAGCGCTGTGCCGTCGCGAGCGCCGATGACACGCATCACCGTGGCCGTCGCCCCACCCGGCAGTTCGAGCAGGATCATCACGCGGAGGGCGGTGTGGAACGGCGTTCCGGTGAGCGGCGTGACGCTCTGCACGAAGCCGCCGAAACCGGTGCGCGCGAGCTCCGTCAGCTCCTCGGCGTCGGGGTCGCCCTCCACCTGCATGGCGTACAGGTGCACGAGGCGATCCGGAGCGCCGGTGTCGGGACGACGCCAGAACCGCTCGATCGCCTCCTCGAGGGGTGACGGCATGAGGGCCCGCTCGAGCGCGGTCGCGGCGAAGGCGCGCTGCACCTCGTCGGGGGCGTCCCGCCCGGCGAGGAGGTCTTCACTGAGGTCGGCGGCCCACGCCATGGCCGTGTCGTAGCCGTTCCACGGGAACTCCAGCGGGACGGGAACCCAGACGGTGTAGTCGATGTCGAACGTGTACTCGAGGGTCATCGCCAGCGGAAGGTCTCCATGATCGTGTCGCTCGTCTCGGTCATGAGGGCGACGGCTTCGGGCGCGGCGTCGTCGGGGTACGCGATCGACGCGAGGAACACCATGCCGCGCCGATCGCCGGCGATCGGCAGGGGGAAGCCGTAGCCGACCTGCCGTGAGGTCACGCCGGCCATCTCGTCGCGGCCGCGCGAGTCCTTCTGCCACCGGAGGATCACGCCGATGGGCGTCTCGAACCTCTCGATCGGCGCGACTGCGAGTGCGGGCAGCGACTCTTCGAAGGGCACGCCCGGTGGGGCGGCGTGCTGTTTGGCCGCGATGGACAGCGGGATGCCGGCCTCGCCGGACCCCGTGGGCAGGTAGATCGCCGAGATCCGCTGCCGGATCAGCGTCTGCCAGTACGACTGGATCATGCTGCGCGCCTGCGCGTCGAGGTCGGGACGCGACAGTTCCCGCATCTTCGCGGTCGCCTGGGCGACGAGCGCCGCCTTCCCCTCGGCATCCACCAGATACCGCACCCAGCCGGGCGGCATCATGATGTGGAAGCCGCTCGGCTCAGCGGCGGCGACTGACTCCTCAGTCATAGAACTCCGCGCCGGTCTTGCGGATCCGCTCGTAGGCGATGCCTTTGACGACGATCGCCACGATCAGGACGGGCAGACAGAGCACTGAGAGCGCGAGCGCGATCCAATGCAACCCGAGATAGGTCCCCTCCTCTGGGAGCGGAAAGAGGCCGGAGTCCGCGGGGAACATCAGCATGAAGATGACCTCCGACGCGATGGCCGCGCCGGTCACCCCGAGGGCGCCGATGATCCGCGGCGCCTGGGCGGCAGGAGTGAGGATGCACATCGGGACGACGACGATCGCAGCGACCGCGGCGGGGAGGATGAGCAGCCACGGCGGCACGACGAAGACCGGCCAGTACCACACCGGCTCCCATTTGGTCGTCTCGCTCTCCGCGACCTGCCCACCCGTGAAGATCATGGAACCGGCGATGAAGGCCACCAGCACCAGCGCGTTGAATCCCAGCGCAATGGTGTAGATCCGCGACAGCAGCGTTGCGCGGTCACGCGCGCGGGTCACCATGAGAGCTTCACCTGGTCCAGTCCCGGGATCGTGAGGTCGGGGCCGACGCCGAACGAGGTCTTCACCGCCTGTGTCGTGTCCAGGCCCGCGGATCCCAACCAGACCGACACGTTCGCTGTACGGATCCAGAAATTCGGCATGGACGCGTTCGTGTTGGCGACGAACTGCTGCACGGCAGGCGACTGCCCCCACGGGGACTTCGCCATGGTGCCGAGGAACGTGTGGGTCTGTGTGAGCTTCGCGTCGCCGAACGCCATCGTACGGAGCGGGTTCGTCCACATCCCGGGCGACGGCAGTCCGGCGCGGGCCCTGAAGGGCGCGGCAAGCCACTGGAACGGCTTCCCCCAGGTCGTCGGGCGGAGCAGCTGCATCCGCGGGATCGCCGAACGGATGACGCCGGTCGCGACGGAGCGCCCGCCCCTGATCACCGTGGACAGCACGGGTGCGCCTTTGGACAGCACGCGGCCGATGCCGAACGGCAGCAGGCTGAGTGCCGCCAGGCCGAGGTCGCCCAGCGTCGCCCTTCCGAAGGCGAACTTGAGCGCGTTGAGCGCGAAGACGAGGAGTGCCAGTCCGAAGATGATGGCGCCGAGCAGTCCTGCCAGCGGAGCCCCGATGATGAGGGCGATCACGGTCAGCGCGAGGAGCACCCAGCCCAGCACCTCGAGCGCGTTGTCGATGAACTCCCAGAAGCCGTCGTTGTTGCCGGCGGTGTCCATCGCCTTCTGGATGCCCGACACGGCGTCCTCGTACGCGTCCTCCCACGTCTCGAACACCTGATCGAACGAGCCCCACATCTCGTCGCGATGGTTCGTCGCCGTCGTGAGCGCGGCGGCGGCGTTGTGCGCGGCCGTCTCGGCCGATGACTTCTCGGAGGCGCTGGGCTCGGCCTCCCACGACATCACGGTCTGGATGCCCGACAACTCGCGATCCGCGGAATCCCGCGCGTCGATGGCGGACTGATAGTCGCGCTCGGCTTGCTCGACGCTCGACTGGTTCGTGCGTATCCACGTCTGCGCGGTGGAAAGCGCGTCGGCGTAGGTGCGGAGGACCCGCCCGGTGTCTTCATAACGGACCGCGGCCTTCGCCAGGTCGTCCGCGGTCTCGTCCGCCATCTCGGCGAGCTTGTCGGTGCCCTGGCTCTTGTGGACGGACGAGTCGGCGATGTCAGCGAGGGCCGTGGCCGTCCTGTCCATCTGCAGGCCCAGCTTGACCAGGCCGTCGCCTCGTGTCCACAGGTCGCCGGCGTTGCCGTCGAGCTGTCGCAGCTCATGTCCCTTGGGTGAGCGCATCAGAGCGCGACCTCCGCGTTCACAGTGCCGGTCGAGGTCGCCCCGTCGAGATCACTGGCGGTCTGGCGATCCCACTCGTCCCAGCCGTCGATGATCGACGTGAGCTGTTCGAGGATGTTCGACAGGTTCTCTTCGAGCTTGCCGCGCTTGTCGTTCCAGGAGGCCTCGAAGTCCGAGACCTTGTCGCGCAGCTCACTGCGGTCGTCGGGCCGGCCGACCGACGACTCCAGTCCGTCGTTGTTGCGCGCCGCGTTCTTGAACTCGTCGATCGACGCCTTCAGGCCGGCCTGCGTCTCACGCAGCCTGGCCAGGTCGAGCATGATGTCGGCCATCGCCCATTACCCCCTCGAGATCGACGCCGCGGATAGGATGACGGATGCCGCAAGCCAGGCTTGCGGCATCCGCCCCCGGAAGATCAGTTACCGGCGAGTGCCTGGTCGGTGTCCTTGATCGCCTGCATCATCTTGCGCAGCGACTCGCCCATGTCGGAGATGCCCTCGATGGCCTTCTCCAGACCCGTGGTCAGCTCGTTGTACCCCTCACCGAACTTGCCCGACGCGTGCTGCGTCTTGAAGTCATCGCCCAGCAGACGGTCCACATCGCTCTTCAGACGACGCAGCGTGTCACCGATCTCCTCACGACCGGTGTCGAGCTTGCCCGCCATCGACTCCATCTCGCCATACGACGCCTTGAAATCAGCCATGATCCATCCCTTCGTCAAAGCCTGCAGACCCGATCAGGCCCACAAGCACCCTAATACGAGGTGACGAACAGCTTCGATGGGGATGATTCCCCATGTGGACGGCGCAGCAGAAGAGGGCGGCCGCGCTGCGCGCGACCGCCCTCTCCGGCTGACTGATCCGGGTTACCGCGTTCCCGCCTGGCGGCGACGGTAGGCCGCGAAGGCCACTGCGGCGATGCCGGCGAGGAGCGCGGTGCCACCGGCGACCGCGAACATCGGGCTGACGCCGCCACCCGTGGCGGCGAGCGCCTCGGAGTCATCCGACGCCGGCGTGCCGGTCGTGGGGGTGTCGGTCGTCGGGGTGTCGGTCGGGTCGTCGCCGCCGCCCACGGGCGGGTTGGCGCACAGCGCGGTCGCCGCCGGGTACTCGACCACGGTCTCGTACGTCGGGTTGACCGCGAAGCGGACGGTGACGCCCTCGCGGGTCCAGTTGAAGTTGCCGTCGGTCTTCACGTACTCACCGTCGACGAGCTCCCAGCCCGGCCACATCTTGGTCGGTCCGTCCGAGGCGCCCGGCCACAGCAGCGAGCCGCTGAGGGGCTGGTCGCCGCGCACGTAGTCCTCGCCGTCGGGGTTCACGAACGTGATGGTGACGGGGGTCTCGCTGTCGGCCTCGAAGCCCTCGGGCAGCGTGACCTCGTAGCTGAGGTACGGCACGTCGCTCACGCACATGGAGGTGATGTCACCGGGGACCAGCTCGCAGTCCTCGCCGATCTCGTCGGACGTGAGGTCGCGGGTCTGCTTCTCGGTCGTGGTCACGGTCGGCTCGGCGACCTCGCCGCGATACACGGTGGTGTAGACCTCGCGAGTCTGCGTGACGGTCGTGTCACCGCAGTCCCACTCACCATCGGCCCACTCACCGTAGGTGGTCTTGGTCGTCGTGGGGTAGCACTCCTCGCGTTCCTCGTCGGTCAGCTCGCGCTTCTTCTCGTCCTTGACGGTCTGAGCCTTCGACTCGTCGAGCACCCACGTCTTGGTGTCGGCGTCCCACTTGAAGGGCGTGGTCGTGGTCGTGGTCGTGGTGACCACGTAGCCGTTCACACAATCGGTGACCGACTGCTTCTCCTCGGTGACCTTGTCCTCGGGCTGCTGCGATGCGCAGCCCTCGACGAGCTTCGCGAGGTTCGGGACCTCCCAGATCGTCTTGATCCCCTCGGGGAAGTCGTAGCCGGGCGCGGGCTTCGCGGTCCAGATGGTGGCACCGTTCGTGCCCGGGGCCGACGTCCAGATGGCGCCGGCGCCCTTGATCAGCTCGCCTGCGACGTCACAGCTGGGGGGCGTCCAGTCGAGCGTCGGCGTGACGACGACAGGCTCGGTCTTGGGGTTCTCCCCCTTGCAGACGATCCAGTGGGAGATCTCGGCCTGCTGGCCACCGTTGTTGATCGGCGATGCGTACGGAACGCCGGCCTGCGGGTGCTCGATGACGGTCTGGTCGGCGCTTCCCGCCTTGATGACGAGCACCTCCCAGTGGTCGCCCGGCCACGACTGATTGAACTCCTTCAGCGTGATGCTCTTCTCATCAGGCGAAACCGTGCCGTGGTCGGAGCTCTTCGCGCCCTCGACCTTGTAGCAGTCGGCCTTGTGAGCCTTGTAGAGCTCTTCCCAGTACTCGACCTTGTTGGTGTCGTTTGTCCAGGAGCCCGAGGACTCCGGCTTGTCGGGCTTCGCGGCAGACGCGCCGGCGGTCGCGAGCGGCGCCACGACCAGGGCCGCCGCCATCAACGCCCCGGCGAGCGCCTTCAACGTTCTCTTGCGCACTGCAGACACAGTGATCCTCCCCTATTCGGCGCGAAGCGCCGTCTCAACGGCGCGACGAGGCGCACCGCACTTCCCAGCGACGTGCAGAAGCACGCCGTACATCCCAGCGACGTGCGGGAGCACGCCGTACATCCCAGCGACGTGCGGGGGCACGCCGTCCAACTCCGGCACGGGGGTGCCGGTCCTCACTCTCGACGCGCGGGGGCACGCCGTCCTCCCGTCACAGGACGGGTTCGGACCCCACGCAGTTCGGGCTGAGCGAGACCCAGATCCGCCGCCTTCCCGAAGGCCGCGGACACGACGGAGAACCGCCGTTCGTGCAGGCTATCGTGACAGCTCGAATAGGCGAAATCGACGCGCGGAGCGGATGCCGGGGGCCGCGGCATCCGTCCCCCTCTCCGTTCCTTGCACGCGCTCGAGCCCCCCGCCTTGGGGCGGGGGGCTCGAGTGTCCGGCCTGCTGAAAGCCGGAGGGTGCGAGAGCGCGGGCCTTGGGGCAGTCCCGCTCTCTCTCACGTCACAGCGTCGGCTTCACCTCTCCGCGACGACGGCGGGTGACGACGAGCATCGTCGCGCCTCCGAGCAGGGCGAGCAGACCCAGGATCACCAGCAGCGGAGGCAGCTGACCACCCGTCGCCGGCAGCGGCGGCACCGACGTGAGCTGGACGACGGCGTCATCCGAGTCGCGTCCGGGGTCGTCCGGGTCGCCGAACGTGTGGTAGTCGACGACCGCCACGTTGGTGATCGAGGTGCTCGTGCTCGACGGGTTCACCGTCGCCGCCAGCGTGATCGTCGGCGCGGCCGAGGGCATCTCGTTGGCGCCCTGCGGCTGCAGGGGTCCGTAGAGCACGCACTCGAGGTTGCCGCCGTATCCCGCGCTGTTCTGACCGGTCACCTCGCAGGACTGCCAGTTCGGGAAGACCGTGTCGTCTCCCTCGCCGGGCCAGCTGACGTCGGTGATCTTGATGTCGGCGGGGATCGCGTCGGTGATCACCACGGACTCGGCGGCCGCGTCGTCGCTCATGTTCTCCACCGCGAGGGTGTAGGTGAACGACTTGCCCGCCTCGGTCTTCTCGACGCTCGCGGTCTTCTCGATCTGGACGTCCGAGTGGCGGGCGACGAAGCACTCAGGCGTCGCCACCGGGTACTCGGTCTGGAACACCAGCTCGGGGTTGACCGTGAAGGTGATCGTCGAACCGAGCCGCCACGCGTAGTCGAGCTCGCGGTCGTCGAGGATCAGGCCGTTGAAGATGTAGTCCGGCTGGTCCTCGGGCGAGATGATGTCGGTCGTTCCCGGGTAGTAGTACTGCGTCGGGATCGAGCCGGGCACCACGTCGCTCAGGACGATCGGCCGCCATCCGGGGTAGTCGATGCTCACGCCCGAGGGGGTGAAAGCAGCGCCCGGCCACTCGATCTCAGCACTCCACGTCGCCGTGCCACCCGGCTGGGTGATCGCGACCTCCGCGGGGTCGGTGGTTTCCGTCCCGCTGTCGGGGGTCCAGAGGAAGTCGATCTCCTCGTTCAGGAGGGCCGCCGACTTGGTGATCGTCCAGCCGAGGAACGGGGCGTCAGCCACGCACTTGGTGTAGACGACCGCGGTGATCTCGCGGACCGGGATGTCGACCGTGTCGCAGTTGTTCTCCTCGACCTGGTCGCGCTCCGCCGCGACGCACGCGGTGTTGACGAGCTCCTCGAGCGGAACCGGCGGCTCTTCGCTGCCGTCGCCCGGCTCGACCGGCGGTACCTCCGCCGGCAGGAACTCGACCGTCACCGTGATGGCGGCGGACGCGCCCTTCGCCAGCGTCGGCGTGCTCACCTGCAGCACGTTGTCGCCGTCGACGAGGTCGGGCGCGTTGTCGTTGCTCCACCCCGCCGGGAGGTCGATGTTCGTCACCTCGAGACGGTCGGGGACCGCGTCGGTCACGACCACGTCCACCGCTTCGCGCGTGCCGTTGTTGGTCACCGTCAGCACATAATCGAACGTGTCACCCGGCTCGACGGAACCGCCCTCGGGGAGGTCGGTCGCCGTCTTCTCGATGTCGACGTCGTCGAAGTGGACGGTGCCACAGGCGCTGTCGTCCTCGGTGACCTCACCGACGGTCAGATACGCCGTGTTGACGATGCCGATGCCCTCGCCCTCCGCCGAGGCGCACGGGCCCGGCTGGGCGGGCATCGCGGCGACCTCGACGTCGACCTCGACCGTGTATACGGGGTCGTTCGAGCCGTTGTTCGGCGGCGCAACCTGGTCGTCGGCCAGCTGCGCCGACAGGCTCGGCAGCGTCCACGAGCCGCTCGTCGGTCCGGTCCACGACGCACCCGTGTAGGTGACGCCGGCGGCCGGGGTGTCGAGCGTGTCGACCAGGTCGTACGTGATGGGCACGACGACGCTGTTGTTGTGCACGGTGATCTCGTAGGTCACCGTCCACGAGCCGTCCTCGTTCTGGACCGAGTCGACAGCATCCTTCTCGACCGTGAAGCCCTGGTCGATGTGGCTGTTGATGATGGTGCAGACCACGTGCTCGCCCTTGTCGAGGCCTCGCAGCGTCGCCGAGCCCGGCTCGCTGTCGGTGAGCGTGATGGTGCCCGCGTCGTCAGAGACGCACGACCACTCCTCGGCTTCGAATTCGTCGAGGCCGACGGCGTCGCCGATGACCTCCTCGGTCAGCTCGTGCGGGAGGCCCGGCAGCACGGGCGTCGGAGCGACGTCGCCACCCGCCGGGTTGGTGACCACGTCACCGTCCTCCGGGGTGCCGAAGAGCTGCCAGTTCGTGTCGGCGACCGGAGCACCGTTCACGACCTTGACGAGCGAGAGCGTCGGACGCTCTGCCGTGTTCGTGAACTCGCACTGGACAGCGCCGTTCGGCATCGTGAACGAGCCGGTGCGCGCATCGACGTCGACCAGAGTCCCGGTCGTATCGGTGCAGACGAGCGACGACGCGTAATCCGACGGATCCCCTGCGAGGGTGTCGATCACCTCGGTGACCGTCACCGTCCCGCCGATCGTCGCCTGGTCGGTGACGGCGTTCTCCGTGTCGGTCCACTCGCCGACGTCACCGTTCGACGTCGAGGTGCCCTCGGCGTCCGCGTCGGCACCGGTGATGCTCAGGTCGGCGGTGTCGCCTTCCTGACCGTTCACCCAGGTCTTGACGACGGTGACGTCGCTGGTGAGGGCGCGGTTGACGAAGAAGCAGGCGGTGTTCCCGTCGGTGACCTTGAGGGTGAACTCCCGGCCCTGACCGTTGCCGCTCACCACACCCCCGCCGAGGCAGAGGTAGTTGGATGAATACACGCCGACGTTGTTGAGCTCCTCCTTGAAGGGCAGGATCGCGCCAACCCGCACCTCGAGCGTCAGCTTCACGGGGTCTTCGTACTCCCCCGGGTCACCGTTCGCCAGAGACGTCCTGGTCAGCGTGTTCAGGCTCAGCAGCGTGCTGCTGCCCTCGAGGGAGTTGATCCAGCGCTTCTGCAGCGTCACCTGCACCTTCTTGGCGGCGTTGGTGAACGTGCAGGTCACGTCGCTGTCGGGAGCCGTGAACTGGAAGGAGGTGCCCGACCCGACGCCGTCCTGCACCACCGAGCAGGCGTAGCCGCTCAGATAGGTGCCGACGTTGTCGCCGGCGAGGGTCTCGCTGACGTTCACGACGTCGCCGATGCGGACCGTCTTGACGACGACGTCCTCATCCAGCTGGTTCACGACCCCCGTCGCCGTCGAGACGTCGTTGTCGCCGTTGATGTACAGCGTCGCGTCGTCGCCCTGGAAGGCGTCGATCCAGCGCTTGTCGACGCGGACCGTGATCTCCCGGGCGGTGTTCACGATGGTGCAGTCGAGGTCACCGACGACGGTGATCTCGGGGATGCTCCCACCTGCGCCCTGCGTCCCGTTCGAGCAGAACCACGTCGAGGTGTACTCGCCCGTGTTCGCACCCGGCAGGCTCTCCGAGAGAGTGACCTTCTCGCCGACGCGGACCTCGACCGACGCCACGTTGGTGTTGTCGGTGCTGTTGCCGCCGGTCGCGACCGAGGTCGCGGCATCCGTTCCCGCTCCCGTGATGGAGAGGTCGGCCTCGTCATCCGCGAAGGCGTTGACCCACTGCTTGTTGAGGGTCACGGTGCCGCGGTCCGCGGTGTTGGTGAAGGTACACGTGACGTTCGCGTTCGGCACGGTCAGCGTGAACGACGTGCCGGTGCCGGTGCCCGTCGTCTGGCCGGCGGTGCACTCGTAGGTCGAGCCGTACGTGCCGACGC
Organism: Microbacterium hibisci; assembly: GCF_015278255.1. Classification (GTDB taxonomy): domain Bacteria; phylum Actinomycetota; class Actinomycetes; order Actinomycetales; family Microbacteriaceae; genus Microbacterium; species Microbacterium hibisci. Next base: position 32,857 of record NZ_JADIJC010000011.1, on the reverse strand, counting down.
CCGCGAGAACCTCGCTGAGGTTGACGGTGTCGCCCACCCGGACCGTGGCCTCCGCGACGTTCACGGTGTCGAGCTGCTCGGCAGACCCGTCGGCCGTCGAGGTCTTGGAGTTGCCGCCGACCGTGAGCTGAGCGGTGTCGCCCTCGATCGCGTCGATCCACTCCTTCTGCAGCTTCACGGTCTTTTTGATCGCCGTGTTGGTGAAGGTGCACTGCACGCCGTTCGCCGACGCCGGGTAGGCCGGAACGGTGATCGATCCGCCGGTGCCGGTGTTGTTCGACACCGTCGCGCCGACACACGCGAGCGTCGACGAGTACTCGCCGGTGTTCGCGTCAGGCAGGGCCTCCGCCAGCGTGAGCGGCGAGCCGGGCGCGACCGAGACCTGGATGACAGGCCCGTTCGTCGGAGCGGTCGACGTGCCGTTGGCCGTCGCCGTGCCGCCGATCGAGATGTCGGCCCTGTCGCCCGGGAACGAGTCGACCCAGACCTTGGTCAGCGTGACCGTCGCGTACGGGATGTTGACGAACGCCGTCGCGATCGACGCGTTGGGCGTCTGCTGCGAGATCGTGAAGGTCTTGGGCGTGCCGTCCAGGACGTAGCCCGCCGGCGCGGCGGTCTCAGCCACCGAGTAGCTGCCCGTGGGGAGGTTCACCACCTTGATCTGGCCGGCCACCGGGTCGGCGTCGTTCGTGCCGTTGTCGACGACGGTCTTCGGGAACGTGCTCGCCCACGGTGCCGCCGCAGCGGCGCCGCCCGTCGCGGACAGCTGGAAGGTCGCGCCGCCGAGCAGGTTGCCTGCGGCATCCTTCTTGAGCCAGGTCGCGCTGCCGAGCGGGTCGACGAACGTCAGGGTCGTGGTCTGCCCCGTAGCGATCGACGCGGGCTGCGTGTCAGGCGTCGGCAACAGGTAACCCGCCGGCGCGACCGTCTCCTTCACGGAGTAGCTGCCCGGCTTCGCGTTGGGGACGGTCACCGAGCCGCCCGCTCCGCTTTGGACATCCAGGAAGGCGTCGTTGCTGATCGGACTCGGAGTGATCCGGAAGGTCGCTCCCTCGAGCCCGGTACCGGCCTCGTTCTTCTTGACGATGGTGAGCGTGCCGCAGGTGGACGGCGGGGTGATCGTCAGCGGGCCGGCCCAAGCCTGGATGTTGCCGCCGAGCTCGTTGTTGTTGCCGGTGAACGACCGGATGTAGACCGCGGAGCCGATCGTCGGCGGACAGCCCGGCTTGACGTTCGCCAGCAGTGCCAGGTTGAGCCCGACCTCTACGAAGGTGCCGTCCTCGCTGGTCACGCCCATGAAGCTGTTCGCGGGGAAGTTGCTCGTCACACAGGTGCCTGGATAGTTCGCGGTGCTCGTGTAGGTGCAGACACCCCGCAGAATCGTGCCGTCGTTGCCGCTCTGGTCGAGGAAGAAGACGGTCCCTCCGAGTGACCGGTCGGGCTGCGGGACGTTGCCGATGCCCCCCGAACGCGTCGGGGCCTTCGTGATCTCGATGATGAAGCCGGAGGAGCCAGTGCCGCTGGCACGGTCCCATGCCGCGAACAGGATGGGATCGCCATTCACCATCGTCGACCACGCCTGCCCGTTGAGGATGGTGGAGTGCTGCGCAGGATTGCCTGCCGCGTACCAGGTCGCAGGGTCGCTCTTGTCATTGTCGGTCTTGTAGGGACCGTGAGCGTTCGTGGTCGAGTCGGGCACGCTGCCCCAGTCGTTGCCTCCACAGTTCGCCGGACGATCGCCATCGATCTCGAACCCATAGAACAGCGGTGTACACGCGAGTGCTGCGACGTCCTCGGCAGCGGTCGGCGCGGCGAGAGTCGAGAACGACTGGTTCAGGACGGGCGTGTCGGCCTCGGCGGGCACGTCACTCTCCGCGACCTGCTCCTCCGGCGCCGTCGCCTCGGGCGCCACCGGCTCCTCGACCTTCGGCTCCTCGACGACCGGCTCTTCCGCAGGCGGCGGGGCCTCGGCATCCGTCGTCGCCGGATCCGTGGCCGTCGCCTCTGTCGTCGTGACTGCGGGGTCGGTCGGGGTCACCTCCTCCGCCGATGCCGGAGACATGCCCGAGAACACGAGCGAGCTCGCGACGAGTGTCGCGAGCCCTCCCACATACCAGCGGTGCTGAAGCGCGATCCTGCGCTCTTCGTTCCGCTCCTGACGCATGCGGCGGCGCAGACCCTCGTTGTTCGAGGTGCGCACGAAAGTACGACTGAACATCATTCACCCTTGGTCGAAACGACACAGGGTGCCCCAAGATGGAGCCCCTCCCAGCACGTCACGACCACGGCCGAAAAAAAGGCGTCCCCTAGAAGGTTCGGCGTTCTCCCCAAACACGAGCCGAAACGTGTTCCCGCTGGCAAAGGTATGCCCGGCGTCCACCGGCGTCAAGTGAACGGGACGAAAAACACCTGACGAGCCCGAAGAGGGCGGGCCCTTGGGGAAGCCCGCCCTCTCCGGTGATCATCACAGCGTCGGCTTGACCTCGCCGCGGCGTCGGCGCGTCACCACGACCGCGGTGACACCGGCCAGGAGCACGAGGAACCCGAGCGTCAGCAGCGGCCACACCGTGCCGGTGCCCGTCGCCGGCAGCGACGACAGGAGCACCGTCGCGTCGTCCGAGTCGCGCCCCGGGTCGTCCGGGTCACCGAACGTGTGGTAATCGACCACCGCAACGTTCGTGATCGTGTTCACCGTCGCCGACGGGTTCACCGTCGCCGCGAGCGTGATCCGAGGAGCCGTCGAGGCGCCGCCGTTGTCGGAGTTGATCGGCTGCAGCGGTCCGAAGAGCACGCACCGGAGCGTGCCGCCGTAACCGGCCCCGTTCTGACCCGTCACCTCGCAGGACTGCCAGTTCGGGAACGCGTCCGCGTCGCCCTTGCCCGGCCAGTTCACCGCGGTGATCCGGATGTCGGCCGGGATGGCGTCGGTCACGACCACGCTCTCCGCCGCCGAGTCCTCGCTCACGTTCGCCACGTCCAGCGTGTAGCTGAAGGACTTGCCCGGCTCGGTGCGCTCGACGCTCGCCGTCTTCTCGACCTGCACCTCGGTGTGTCGCGCGACGAAGCACTCCGGCGTCGCCGGCGGGTACGCCGTGGAGAACTCGAGCGTCGGGTTCACGGTGAATGTGATGTCGGTGACCCCGCGCCACGCGAAGTCCAGCTCGCTCGGGTCGAGGATCAGCCCGTTGAAGACGTAGTCCGCCTGCTGCGCCGGCGTCATCACGACGTTGGTGCCGGGCAGGTAGTACTGCGTCGGGATCGAGCCGGGGACGATGTCCGAACCCTCGATGGCGCGCCAACCGGGGTAGTCGATCGAGATACTGGACGGCGGCGGTGTGAACACCGCTCCCGGCCACGCGATCTCGTCGCTCCAGCTGAGCGATCCACCCGGCTCGGTGATGGCCACCTGAGCCGGCGAGGTCTGCGGCGTGACGTCCGCGTTGTTCGGCACCCACAGGAAGTCGATCGGCTCGGCGATCAACGACTGCGACTTGGTCACCGCCCAACCCAGGAACGGAGCGTCGTTGACGCAGCGCGTGTACACCAGCGCCACCACGTCGCGTGCCGGCACCTCGGCGTCGTCGCAGTTGTTCTCCTCGACCCCGTCGGCCTCCATCGAGACGCACGCCGTGTTCTCGAGCAGATCGATCGGCTCCGGGATCTCGGGCAGCCCCTCGTCGCCGACCAGCGGCGGGAGACCCTCGATGTCCGGCGTCTCGGGGTTGTTGTCGTGGTCGTAGAACACCGGCTCCTGCTCGTAGGGCAGGAATTCGACGTCGATCGTGATGACCGCCGACTCCCCGACGCCCAGCGTGTCGAGCGTGAGATCGACGACGTCGTTCGTCTGGTCGCCGCCGTTCTCGGTCCAGCCGGGCGCGGTGTGCCAGGTGACCTCAGCCGGCGACACGGTCAGCCCGAGGATGTCGAGCCGATCGTTGAGGTCGTCGTCGGTCACCCGCACGTCGACGGCCGGCCGCGTGCCGTAGTTGGTGACGGTCAGCTCGTAGCTGTACTCGTCGCCCGGCTCGACCGACTCCTGACCCTCGGCCAGGATCGCCGTCTTCTCGATGCCCACGTCGTCGAAGTGCACGACCTGGCAGCCCTCGTCGTCGTCGGTGTACTCACCGGAGGTGATGGTACCCACGTTCGGGATCAGGATGCCGGTCTCTTCCGTGTCTTCGCACAGCACCGGGTCGCTCGTCGGCGGCGCCGTCACCGAGACCGTCGCGAACACCCGGTAGGTGTGCACGTCGTTCTCAGGCGTCAGCTCGCCGTCGTCGACGACGGTCCACGTGCCGGAGCCGTTCCACGTCGGGTTCGTCGGGTCGGGGGTGACCTCGTCCCGCGCCTCCGCGTTCCAGTCGCCCTCCAGCTCGACGCCCGCCGGAAGCGCCGGAGCGTCCGTCAGGTCGTAGGCCACCGACTCGGGCAGCGGGTCGGAGCCGGACTCCGGGTACCGCACCGTGACGAGGTACTCGATGTCCCACGTGCCGTCGCCGTTGTCGGTCGTCTCACCGCCGTTCTTCTGGATCGTCGGGAAGACCGGCTCGGAGCAGGCGTCGACCGGAGTCTCGGTCCCGCCCGACGTGAGCAGCGCCGTGTTCAGGAAGCCACCCGGTTGCGGACCCTCGCTGCTGATGCAGTCGGTCGTGTCGCCGTCGATCGCCTCCTCGGTCACCGACGCGACGACCCGCACCTGGTAGGTGTGCGTCTCCCCCGCGTCGATGGTCTTGTCGACCGCCAGGTCCGCCGGGTCGGCAGGACCCGGGAACTCACCCTCGGACTCGCCCGTCCACGACGCGCTGCCGATGAGGATGTCGCCTCCGAACTGCAGCCGGTCGACGAGGTCGTACTCCGCCGACAGGCCCTTCGGGTTGAGCGGTCCCTCGGGAGCCAGCGTCACCTCGATGTCGTAGAGGATCGTCCAGTCCCCCGTCTCCGGATCCTGCGTCGTCGACGTCACCGTCTTGGTCGGCACCGGGTAGACGCGCTCCTCGACCGGGATGCAGGCCTCGCCGGGGATCTCCGTCTCGCCGATGGACAGGATCGCCGTGTTGAAGAAGCCCGTCCCCTCGCCCTCGCAGGCTGCGAGGTCGGGGTCGAACGTGTCGGAGATGTCGACCAGCCACGCGACCGTGTACACGTGCGGGGCGTCGTCGGCGTCAAGCGGCACATCGGCCACGAAGTCGGCGCCCGCCGTCACCGGAAGGACCGGACCGTCGGGGTCGGTGTCGGTGCGCTGGGCCGAGCCCGAGATCACCGAGATCCCGTCGGCGAAGTCCGGCGTGTCCGACAGCGAGTAGAACGTGTCGAAGCCGCCGTCGGTCACCCGCAGCTCGTACGTCACCAGCCACTTCGTCGCGTCGTCCTCGTCCTGCGCCGCCGAGACTCCGATCTTCTCGAAGGTCGGCAACGCCGGCTCCTCGCAGTCGTCCGCGATGATCTCGTCGCCGTTGACCGTGACGGTCGCGGTGTTGAGGAAGCCGCCGGCCACGGGGCCTTCGCCGTCCTCACAGGCGAGCGTCTCGCCCTCCCAGGCTTCCGCATCCACGTCCGCGTGCACGGTCACCGTGTAGGTGTCGACACCCGCGTCGCCGGCCCGCGGCGCGAGCACCTGGTCGGTCGCGAGGCTGTCGGCCCAGGCCGGCCCGGCGAACGCGTCGCCGCCGGTCGGGCCCGTCCACGAGGCATCCAGGATCTCGATGTCGCCGCCGAAGAGCAGCTCGTCCTCCAGCGAGTACACCGCCGCCAGCTCGGTCGACTCGTTCGTGACCACGACCTGGTAGGCGATGTCCCACGTGCCGTCGGCCCGCTGCGACGTGCTGGTGACGGTCTTGTCGATCGTCACCCCCGGCGGGTCGACCTGCGCGCAGGCCTCGGCGTCGTTGCCGCCGATGCCGTTCGTGACGACGGTGCCGTTCCACAGGCCGCCGTCCTCGCTCAGGCAGTCGAGCAGGTCCTCATCGACGGATGCCGGGATCTTGACGGTCCGGTTGATCGTGAAGGTGTGCGTCGCCCCGGACGGGATCTGGCCGGTCGCCAGGTCGAGGACGCCGGCGCCGTTCCAGAGCGGGTTGACGACTGTGGTGCCGCCACCGTTCAGCGTCGGGGTGAGCACCTCCCACGCGCCCCCGATGGAGCCCAGAGGGAGCGCCTCGGGGGTGTCCTTCACCGAGTACCAGAGGTCGATCGGCGACGGGTTCGTGACCGACACGGCGTACCGCAGCGTCCACTCCCCTGTCGTCGTGTTCTGCACCGACGGCAGGGCGATCTTGTTCACGACGGGCTTCGCCGGCACGGCGCAGCCGTCGTCGTCGGCGGTGCCGCCCGGGAAGGTGACGGTCGCCACGTTGTAGAAGCCGCCGCCCTGACCGGGCGTGCAGAGCAGGCCGCTCGCAGGCACCGGGTCGACCGTGTTCCGCGCCGTCACCACGTAGGTGTAGACGTGGGCGGCCGCGCCGGTGGCGTTCGCGTCGATCGGGACGTCGGTGGTGTCGGGCGAACCGAGCCAGCCTTCCGTGATGATCTCGAAGCTGGTCGGGTCGAACTGCGGGTCGTCCGTCAGCGAGTACACGCTGGGCAGCGGGTTCGGGTTCGACACCGTCACCTGGTATGCGATCGTCCAGATGCCCGCCGCTCCCTGCGACGCGACGCCGTTCGACTTCTCGATCTCGACCGGCACCGGGAGGATCTGGATGCAGTCCTCGGACGAGTCCTCGAACACGCCGTTCGTCACGACCGTCGTGTTCCAGAAGCCGTCCTTCTCTGCGGGAATCTCACCGCAGCGGAGGTCGTCGGGGTCGACGCTCGTCGTGAGCGTCACTCCGGCCGTCACCGTGTAGGTGTGGGTGGCGCCGGTCGGGATGGTGCCCGTGGCGACCTGCGGCTGCACGCCGCCGTCCCAGCCCGGCGTCAGGGTCGCCTCACCGGCGTCGGCGGGCGCCTTGACCGGACCGGTGACCGCCCACGCCGTGGTCAGGTTGACCCCGGTGGGCAGCGCGAGCGGCACGTCGTCGAGCGTGTACGCGAGCGTCATGCCGCTCGTGTTCTCCACCTCCACCGTGTACGAGATCGTCCACGATCCTCCGGGGCCGGGGGCCGGCGCTGCGCCGGTCTTGGTCACGGTCGGCGCACCGGGCTCGGCGCACGCGTCGTCGTCGTCGGTCCCGCCCGGGAAGACGACGGCTGCGACGTTGTGGAACGCCCCGCCCTGGCCGGGCACGCACTCGAGCTCGGGGTCCTCGGTCTCGGCGTCGAAGGTGGCGAGCACGCGGTATACGTAGGTGTGCGTGCCGTCGTCGTCTCCCTTCAGGCCGATCGCCGTGTTCGCCGCGGGCGCCGGCACCTCGACGCTGTGGTCCGCGGGATCGCGCCACGTACCGGATCCGGGTGCGGCGGTGAACCCGGCGCCGAGGTCAGGCGCGTCGGTCAGCGTGTAGACCGTGCGGGTCGTCTCGCTGGTGTTCTGCACCTCGATCTCGTAGTCGATCTGCCACGTGCCGTCCGCCAGCTGCGTCACGACGCCGTCGGCCTTGAACACCTGCACAGGCGGCAGCACGACGCTGACGCAGTCCTCGGCATCCCTCACCACCTGGCCGGAGGTGACGCTCGCCTTGTTCTTCAGGCCCGCCTGCGCGGCGCAGTCGCCGATCGGCGTCGCCGACGCGGATGGCGCGAGCGTCGCCACCACCGTGTACGAGTACGACGTGTTCGCCGGCAGGGTGCCCTGCCAGATCGTGCCGTTGCCCGGAGCGAAGGTACCCGCGGTGGGCGGCGGAGCACTGCCGACCGCGGTCACCGACCACGTGTTCCCGGCCAGCGTCCAGCCCGCCGGAGCGGCGGGGAACGCGTCGGTCAGCGTCGCCTGCACCGCCGTCGTGGCGCTGGGGTTCGTGACCGTGACGGTGTACTCCACGTCCCACGAGGCATCCGTGTTCTGCGAGGCAGGGCTTCCGACCTTGGTGATGGTCGGGAACGCCGGCTGCGCGCAGTCCTGCACCGTCGTCGGCTCGCCGTCGACCGTGAGGGTCGCGGTGTTGAGGAACGCCCGGTTCGGCTGCGTGGCCGTGCAGACCGAGGTCGCGGCCCCGGCCGCGCTCGGCGCGACGTCGGCGATCACGGTCACCGTGTACACGTGCGTCGCGAGCGGCTGCCCGGCGTTCGTCTGCGGTGCCAGTGAGGCGTTGGTCGCGAGGGTCGCCGTGCCGGTGGCGAGGTCGAAGTCGCCGTTGCCGTTCGGACCGGTCCAGCTCGCCGACGAGGCGGTGATGCCCGCACCGAGCTTGAGGGCGTCGGTGAGCGAGTAGAACAGCGTCGACGTGCGCGACTCGTTCGTCACGGTGATGTCGTAGACGATCCGCCACCTGCCGGCGTCCGCACCGTCGGCGATCTGCGTCGGCGAGCCCGGGCTCACCTTCTTGACGATGCTGCCGTCGGCGCGCACAGCCGTGTTCGTGATCTCGCACGTCACGTCGACGCCCGGGATCGGAGCGACGGTCTCGTCGCCGATCGGGAACTCCACGCGCGGGTCGCTTCCCGTCACGTAGCAGCTCCAGTCTCCGGCGGTGTACCCCGAGACGTTGTCGCTCTCGCTGAGGGTATATGCCACTCCCGGCATGACTGTGCCGGATGCCGTTCCCTGCCCGGTCACGGACGGCTGACCGGCCGCCGCCGCGGTGAGCGTCCAGTCCTCGGGCTCAGCCGAACCGGCGCCGTCGTTGTTGTCGACGATCTTGATGAGCGTGAGCGTGGGCTTGACGGCGCGGTTGGTGAACGTGCACACCACGGTGGTGCCGTTGGCGACGGTGACCGTCTTGTTCGCCAGCGAGGTTCCGCCCGTGGAGCACGTGAGGTCGGTCCATTCGTAGCCCGACACGCCCTGCAGCTCGTTCAGCGTATAGACGCCGGCGGGCACGTCCTGCAGCTCGTTGTGGTCGAACGAGCGCGTGGCATCCGCGCCGCGCTTCGCCTGCAGCATCCCGTCCCAGTCCTCGGGCTCGGCACTGCCGCCGTTGCTGTCGTCGACCACCTTCAGGAGCCTGAGCTTGCCCGGAAGGTCGTCGTTCGTGAACGTACACGTGACGTCATCACCCGGTTCGAGGGTCAGCGTCGGGCTCTGCTCGGTGGTGTCGGCGTAGTCCGTGCACGACAGATCGGTCAGCGCGTAGCCGGCGATCGTCGACTCGGACAGCGTGTAGACGACGCCCGCCTTGACGGGTTGCGCCGAGACCGCGGGGGTTCCGGTCGCGCCGGTGATGCTGGGGCCGCCCGGCGTGTTCGCCGAGAGAGTCCAGGCGCCGGCTTGGGCCGTGCCGCCGTCGTTGTTGACGACGAGCTTGACGAGGGTGAGCTTCGGCGCGACATCGTCGTTCACGAAGCGGTACACCGGGTTGTCGAGGCCGGCCACCTGGATCATCCAGTCGCCCTCGCCGTTCTGGCGTGGGAACCCGGCCGGGTCGGCGTTGGCCACGACGTCCACCCACGTTCCGCCAACGAACTGCTGCAGCTTCTGGAACTGGTAGCCGTCGACATCGGACTCGGTGAGCGTGTAGGTGTGGCGCGGACGCACCTGGAACGTACTGGCGTCGACCGTCGTCTCGGAACCGGTGACCGTCGTCGCGGTCAGACCGGTGAGCGTCGCCGGCGTCGCGGTCAGCTCCCAGTCATCGGCCGTCGCCGGACCGCCGTTGTCGTTGACGACGTGCTTGAGCAGCGTGAGGTCGGCGGTCTGGTTCGTGAAGGTGCACGCGACGTTGGTGCCGAGAGGCACGTTCACACCGCCGTTGATGCCGTCGGAGAATCCGCTGCCGGGCACGGGGTTGCCGTCGGCGTCGACTTCGATGCACGTGGCGGAGCCGGTCGAGAGCGGGTTCGACTGGATGTTGGTGCGGTTGTCGGTCTGCGCGTAGAGCGGGCTGCCGTTGGTCTCGAACAGCTGGTACCGCGCGTCCGGAGTGACGTCGTGCTTGACGCCGGTCGTGCCCGGCGCGAACGCGAGCGGGTTGCCCGGGTCGGTGCTCTGGGCGTTGAGCGTCCACGAACTCGCGGGCTCGTCGCCGCCCTGTACCGCCTTGAGAAGCGTGAGCGTGCTGCGGCAGGTCACGTTGTTCGTGATGGTCGCCGTGTTGTGCTCGCTCGCCAGCGCGACCTGGTATCCGGAGCCCAGCGCCACGTTCATCGGCGAGCCGTTGACCTCGGTCACCCGTGCATCGTTGGTGCAGAGCTGCGGATCGATGAGGCCCACCGTCTCGCTGATCGTCGCGGAGTCGCCCTGGGTATAACCCGTGCGCGTGACGCCCCAGCCCTGCGCGGTGGCACCGGCGGCGCCGGGACCGGTGAGCCGCAGCTGCGCGGTGAGCTCGGCCGGCTGCGCGCCGTTGGCGTACGGTGTGCCGTTCACCACCCATTGCTTCGTCACCGTGATGTCGGCCTCAGGGCTCGGGGCGCGGTTGTAGACGACGCAGTTCACGGCCTCCGTGCTCGGCACATTTACCGAGAAGCCCAGCGCGCCCTGGTTGGTCACCGGGACCGCCGCCTGGGTGTTGAGGTTGCGACAGACGGCGTTGAAGCCCCCGACCTGGGTCAGCGTGAACCCGGCCTGCTGCGTCTCGGTGACGGTGACGTTGCCGGTGCTGATGCCGCCGCCGAAGTCGAGCGGGTAGGTCACGGTGCCGGTGCCGTCGTTGGTCGTCGTGCGGTTGGCGGTGGGCGTGGTCACGCCCGGGGTGTTCGACACACCGGAGAACTGCCAGCCGGCACCGGCCGGCGTTGCGCCGGCGATGGAACCCGCCGGGGCGGTGTTCGGAACGATCTGCTTGGTGACCGTCAGGTTGCCCGAGCAGTTTCCGAGCGCGAGGTTGCGCAGCGCGCTGCCGACCGAGGCGTAGTCGTTCGTCTGGTAGTAGTCCGCCACCGAGCCGTTGCTGCCGGTGTAGGCGGTCGGGCCGGAGATCGCGCGAAGATTCAGCGAGTTCGTCGCGCCGGTCGCACCCGCGCCGACGCCGAACGCGAGCACGCGCGTGCCCGCAGCCTTCAGCGCGTTGGCCGAGAAGATGCCGTTCTCGGTCTCGCGGAAGCGGTTGTCGCTGCCGGTGCCCTGATACGGCTGGTTGTAGGTGGTCGGGTTGCCGTCGGTGATGATGACCGCGACATCGAACTTGTTCGCGCCGGTGTTCGACGACGCGGCGATACCCAGGCCGCGATCCCAGTTCGTGCCGCCGGACGACGTCCAGCCCGCGTAGCGGTTCTTGAACGTGGTGCCCTGGGCGGCGGTGGAGACCGGCACGAGGTCGGGGTAGTTCGCAGCGGCCCCAGCTCCGGGCGTCTGCCACGAGAAGGAGAACAGCGACATCCGGGAAGGGGTGCCCTGCAGCGAGTTGACGAAGGTGTTGGCCGCCTGCTTGAGGTTGGGCAGGGCGTCGCCGACGGAGCCCGAGATGTCGAGGATCAGCGCGACGTCGAGACCACAGGCCGGGGCGAGGGTCGGGTTGTTGCGCGACTGCTGCCAGATGCCGCCCGACGCGTTGTCGTTCGTGCCCGACGAGAGCATGAAGTTGTTCGCGTTCTGCGACGAGTACGTCTGTCCGCTGCGGAGCTGTGTGCCGGTGCGGAACTGGTACGCGAGCTCCGAGCCGCTTCCGGCGGCTCCGCCGACGCGGAGTACAGGGTTCATGTAGTACCCCGCGGGAACGCTCGACTGGACGACCCAGTAGCGGTCGTCGCGGTTGGATCCGCCGTTGCCGGTGTTGGGCACGACGAACGAACAATCGCCGTCGGCGTCGGAGGTGCACTTTGCCCACCCGTCGCCGGTGCCTGCGACACCGTCGGGACGCGACCCGTTCGGGCCGCCGGCCGTGCCTTCGTTCAGAAGGAGCACCACGCCCATGAGGTTCGTGACGCCGGTGATGCCGGTGCGGTCGGAACCGACCTTGACCGTGATGACGGCCTCACCCGCTCCGGGAGTCGGAACGGACTGGACGACGACGCCCCCGTCCTCGGACGGAGCGAGGCGGGACTGCTTCGACGGATCGGCCGGCTTGTCGTCGCTCGGCTCGGCGTCGTCGGACGGCGCGGGCGCGGGCTCCGACGGCACCGGCGCCGGCTCAGCTGGAGCGGGCTCGGACGGGGCCGGTTCAGACGGTGCCGGCTCGGACGGTGCCGGCTCGGCCGGCGCCTGCTCCGCGGGGGTCTCCTCCGCAGGTGCCGTCGTGTCTTCGGCGGGCGGGGTCGCCTCGCTCGTCGCCTCGTCGGCGGGAGGTGGCACGACTCCGGCGATCGCCGGCGTGACCCCGGTGAAGATCAGCGCACCGGACAGCAGCGTCGCAATTCCCCCGGCGTACCAACGGTGCCTCATCGTCAGCTTGCGGTCTCGCTCCCGAGCCGCCCGCAGCTTGCGCCGGATTCCCGAGCGCGCCGAACCGTCATTTCCCCATTGCCCAGACATCAAGGTTTCCCCTTCTCGCTGATGTCAGCTCAAGGAGAACCCGAATTCCCGGTCAGGCCCCCCAAGTGTCTCCGGTGTTCCTCCCCAGTTGCACCGGACACGTAGCCCACGGTCAAGCTAGCGGGGGTGCGACAGCCGCGTCAAGGGATCCCAGCGATGGGTTTTGTCGATGACCGCGACGACGCATACGAGAGCGCGGCGGTCGCCCGGCCGATCCGACGGTCACCGGGCGGCGGCTAATCCGAGATCGTCGCGCCGCGGAGAGCCTCGTACCGCTCGATCACCTTCTCGTCGCGCGCTCGCACGATCGCGCGGATCACGACAGCGAAGAGCACGCCGAAGGTCGCGCCGATCGAGTTGGCGATGACGTCATTCACCGTCGATACGCGCTCATCGAGCACGTAGCGTTGCGCGAGCTCGATGCCGGCCGAAAGCGCGGGCCCGAGCAGCAGGGCGACAGGCCACCAGCGCAGCGGCACCATGAGACCGAACAGGAATCCGACAGGGACGAACAGCAGCACGTTCATGAAGGACTCGATGAATTCGTAATCCACGAACGTCGGCACTCCGCGTTCGTGCAGCTCCGAGATCGCGCGCTCCAGAAGCCCCTGCACCGGCGCGTCGATCGGACTCGGCCAGAACACGACGAACGCGAGGAAGATCCCGTAGCCGACCGCCATCATGGCGATGATCGCGTGCCGCGGTCCGCTCGTCGAGGGCAGCCTCTGGCTCACTCGGCCGCCCGGAACAGTCCCGTGCACGAGCCGTCGACCGTCACCGGGGTCTGGGTGACCGTGGGCGAGTAGCGCACCTCGAGCGGTCCGAGCTCACCCTCGGGGAGTTGGGTCGTGAACGACACCGTCTTCGTCTCCCCCATCTTCAGCAGCATGGTGCGGCTGGAGAGCGGATGCCCCTTCTCGGCGCCGTCGCGATTCCACCTCTTGATGTCACCATCTGCCGGCGCGATGGCGGTGATCGTCGAGCCGGGCGGCGCGACGTACAGCGTGTCGAGGATCATCGTCGTGCGGGGCAGGTTCATCGACGGATTGCGCCATGCGAGCGTGTAGCCGCTCAGGTCGTTGCCGGGGACGGTGGACGACATGGTGAGCGTCGTGGTCATCGTGCGGGCTGCGGGGTCGCACATGACGTTCATCGTCGTCGACAGGTAGTACTCGAGCTTGCTGTACGACGCATCGTTCAGGTAGATGCCGACCTGCGTCGCCTCGGAGTTGTCGGCAGGGAGCGCGCCGTCGACGTTGAACTGCGTGACGATGGCGTTCTCGTCCTCGCGCGGGAACCAGGCATAGATGCGCTGCTCCTCGACCGATCGCAACAGCTGGTCGATCATGGCCGTGGGTCCCCACGAGCCACTGGCGATCTTGTCGAACACGCGGGATGCGACATCCGAGAAGTAGGCATCCGCAGCGAGGCCGTTGTTGCCGAAGCGCTCGTATGTGTCGCTCAGCAGCAGCTTCACCGCGTTCTCGGCGTTGATCTCGGAACCGTCCTCGAGTGGCACGGGGCCGGTGGCGGCGAGCATGTACGACAGCGCGACGGGGTCGAGGGAGATGACGCCGTCGAGTTGGGTGTCGTTTGTCTGCGTCCACAGCTGCGAGAACATCGACGCCGTAGTCGGGAAGTCGGGCGTGCGGCTGAAGTTCTGCGCGTTCCGCGTGAAATCTGCCTCGTACAGCTCGAGCGTCTCGTCCGGTAGGTCGGACTTGAGCCAGCCGTTGACACCGGCCAGGTAGAAGTCCTCGACCGTCTCGTCCTCCACCTTCTGGATCTTGCCGTTGTCGGTGTGGATCAGCGTCGAGGTGGCCGCGTTGCCGCCGGTCGCCCGGATCTCCGCGTTGTTCTGGAAGACCACGAGGTAGTTGCGGGGACCCTCCGACCCTGCCATGCGCAGGACGACGGGGAGCAGCTGCTCAGCAGTGTCGAGCAAGGGACCGGCCTGATCGACCACCCCGATGAGCTGGCCGACAGCTTCGTCGACGACGGGCAGCAGTTCGCCTCGGTCGATGCCGGAGATCTTTCCCTGCGCCTGCGCCAGCACGCCTTTGATATGCGGCAGCGTCTGCTGAGCCTGCTGGAAGGGGGCGAGGTTGATGCCTCCGCCCTCGACCTTGAGCTTGTCGGGCGACATGATCCCGAGAAGCTCGATGCCCGGTGGAAGGGCGTCGCGGACGATGATGTGGGTGGCTTCAGTGGCGCTCTTGACCGCGGCGACGTTCGCACCGACGACGGGCACCGCGGACGCGATGTCCCACAGCGGCCCCTGCACCGTGGAGTTCGCCTGGGCAGTGAGATCGAGCGTCTCCGCACCGATCGCCTGCAGCTGGGCGGCATCGCCGACTTTGTACGCCTCCGTCAATGACCCTAGCTTCGCCTTGGCGAGCATAAGGTCGTCGCGGACTTCCAGTGCCTGGAGGGCGAAGACACCTCCGACGGCGCCGATGCCGCCGATGACCAGGACCGTGCCGGCGAGGACCCATGGCCAGCGCCGACGCCGCCGCGGGGACGGCGCGTGGTTGCCGGCGCGACCATGACGGTAGCGACCGGGGCGAGGCTTGGGAGACACCAGAGGATGCTATCCGGCAAGGCCTGTGATCGCGCCGAGAGGCACGGTCAGTGGGCCGTTTCGCCGGGCGCGATGACGGCCTTGATCGTGCGGAACAGGATCTGAATGTCCTGGGTGAACGACCAGTTCTCGACGTAGTACAGGTCTAGGCGGATGGCGTCGTCCCACGAGAGCTTGGAACGACCGCTGACCTGCCACAGGCCGCTCATGCCCGGCTTGACGAGGAGCCGCCGGTGGGCGTCGTCGTCGTACAACGCCACCTCAGCCGCCCGCTGCGGGCGGGGTCCGACCAGGCTCATCTCGCCGAGGAAGACGTTGAAGAGCTGGGGCAGCTCGTCGATGGAGTGCCTGCGGATGAAGCGACCGACCTTCGTGATGCGCGGGTCGTTCGTCACCTTGAAGAGCGGCTGGTCGGTGGTTCCCTGGACGTCGAGGAGGCTCGCAAGCTGGTCGTCCGCGTTGGCGACCATCGACCGGAACTTGATCATGCCGAACTCGCGGCCGCGCCGGCCGATGCGGGTCTGGTGGTAAAAGATCGGGCCCGGCCCGTCCACGCGGATCGCGATGGCCGTTGCGAGGAGGATCGGCGAGAACACCAGGATCAGCAGCGACGATCCGATGACGTCGAACGCGCGCTTGGCCACTCGCTTGTAACCTTCCAGCTTCGGGAAGTCGACGTGAACGAGCGGGAGGCCTGCAACGGGCCGTGCGTGGATGCGGGGACCCGCCACATCGGTGAGGGCGGGCGCGACGACCCAATCCACGTCGCGGTCAGCCATCTCCCAGCCGATCCGTCGCATGGCCTTCGGGTCGAGCGCATCGGCGGAGGACACGATCATCATGTCGGCGCCCACTGCTTCGACGGCTCTCGTCGCGGATTTCAGGTCGCCGACGACGCGAACGCCGGCCAGCTCGCCGGTCTTCTGTGGTTCGGTGATCACCGCACCGACGATGAGGAAGCCGGAGTCGGGCGCCTGCTGGATCTGGCGGATGATGTGCGCGACCTTCGCGGGCTCGCCGAGCACCACGGCACGGTAGACGTAGTTGCCTTTGCGCTGGTAACGCCGGAGCCACTGCCTCCATATCCAGCGCGATGCGAGCAGACCCGCGAGGCCGAGCGGCAACGCGAGGGCGAAGAGCGACCGCGCGACGTCCATCTGAAGGAAGAACGCCAACGCTATGAGGAACGCAAAGACCGCCAGCGTGGCATTGACCAATCGCTGATACTCAGTGATGCCGTGCCCGACTATGTGCCGATCCCGTGTGTCGATGACATCCAAGCCGATCAGCCACACGAAGGCGACGAAAATCAGCAACGCCCAGTAGGGCAGCTCCACCGGCCCCGGCCAGGACACTGGCTGCGAGATCTCGTCGAGGGCGAACAAGGTATAGCAGGCGAACGTAACGGCGATGACTGCGGCGTCCGAGTAGAAGAGCCGGCTCGCATACCGCCGCGGCCAACCGGTATCCCGAGCAGGTGACTTGGTCGGCTTGGCTGACGCCGACCGGGGCGAACCGAAGTCACCATTTGACGCAGGCGCGAACTCAAATCGCTGATCCGTCACAACACCGCCTCGCAGCGTTCAGCCCCCACCGACATGCCCCCCAGGAATGCACCGCTCGCCCGGCGATGTCGGTGCCATTGAAAGGATAACAGCCCCCGCTGAGGACAAACTGCAGTTGATCGGGCACCCCGCGCTGCTCGCGTAAGATGGCGCGGATGAGCGAGATCCGACTTGCAGGCGTGTACTGCACCATCGTTGCGCAGAACTACCTTCCGCAGGCTCTCGCTCTATATGAGAGCGTGCGCAAGCACGAGCCGGAGCGTGACTTCGTTCTTCTGGTTGTCGATGGTGACCGCCGGGAGCTCGAGCTCGATCGGCCGCGGCTGACGGTCCTCGGGCGCAACGATCTTGGCATCGAGGCCATCGAGTACGACTACCTCGCGATGATCTACGACGTCGTCGAACTCTCGACGTCGGTGAAGCCGCTTCTCCTTCGCCAGCTGCTGAACACCTACGAGCAGGCGATCTACCTAGACCCGGACATGCAGGTCGTGTCGCCCCTCGTGGAGTTGGAGCCGGCGGTCCGCGAACATGGCGTTGTGTTAACTCCACATTTTCTCAAACCGATTCCTCCAGGGTCCAGCTACATCAGTGAGGTGCACAGCCTGACTGTGGGAGTACACAATCTCGGATTCTGCGCGGTAGGTCGAGGCGGACGCGACTTCCTCGATTGGTGGTGGGCGCACCTGGAGCGGGAGTGCCTTATCTACCCGCTGCTCGGCATGTTTGTCGATCAGAAGTGGACGGACGTGGGAGCGAATTACTTCGGTGCGCATTCCCTGCGTCACGCGGGCTACAACGTGGGCCCGTGGAATCTCCTAGAACGTCACATCGACCGTGACACGTCGCAGTTCATCGTGGGTGAGGACGGTCATCACCTGAGGCTGCTGCACTTCAGCGGCTTCAACGCGAACGACCCAGAGGCAATTAGCGAACGCCTGAACGCCGATATGCATAACGTGACCGATAGCGCGGCCTTCAGAGACCTCAGCCGCGACTACGCGCGAACGGTACTCCGCATAGAGCGTGAACTCGGCTCGACGGTCCCCTACGGATTCAATCGGGATTCCCGTGGCAAATCGATCTCGAAGCGTTTGCGCCGGCAATATCGCGCGGACCTCCTGTCGTCCGCAAGTGCGACTCCTCTTCCATCTGCGTTCGCCCCGCAAGCGGCCGAGCCGTTCTCGGCATGGCGGCGGTCCGCCCGGGTGCGAAAGCTGGGCCTCGCCGCCGGGGATCTGGCGATTGCGGCGAAGTATGCACTGCCTGATACCTTCGGATGGTTCAAACGCACGTTTCCGAAACGCTTCAAGAGTAGTCGTGAGCGGCTCCTATCAGCGGCCAATGTGCGACGCTAGGCGATAGGAATTGTGGGCATTCAACAGAAACTGAACGCGGCTTTCTCGCGCTTGAACGCCAAGCGACTTGGAATCACAGGTAGCGTGCCAGTAGGAAGCGTCGTCAGCGGATCAGGACTAGTCGTCGGTCGCGGCTTCTTCGCGAGTGGACCGGTCTGGCTCGAGGCTGTGACCGAATACGAGGGCCAGCGGTTCAAGCCCGTCATCCGACTGGGCGAAAACGTGCGAACTTCGCCACGCCTACACATCTCCGGGATCTCGAGAATCACTATCGGCGACTGGTGTCTATTCGGCGAGAATGTGTTCATCACAGACCATCAACACGGATCGACGACTGGCCACGAGCAGTCGGGACCCACCGTTCCCCCAGCGAAACGAGCGCTCGCAGGCGCGGCTCCCGTCGAGGTGGGCGCGCGTTGCCATCTGGGCAACAATGTCGTGGTCTTGCCAGGCTCGAGCATCGGCGAGGGCGTGATCGTCGGCGCGAACTCCGTGGTAGCCGGGCACATTCCGTCCAACTCGATCGCCGTCGGTGCCCCCGCTCGAGTCGTCAAGGTTTGGGACGAAGCAGAGCGAGCCTGGCGGCGCGTTAGATAGTCATCGACGTGCTCAGGCGCTTTTTCGTTCGTCTCGGCCCTTACGCGGCTAGCGTGATGCTGACCTTTGCCGTCGGCGTTCTTTCAGTCCCCGCTCTCATCCATCAGGTGGGGGCAGGAGCCTGGGCTGGGCTGGCGGTTGTTCAGTCGATCGCCGCATTGACTACTGTCCTGGTGAGTTTTGGTTGGGGTGCCACAGGCCCGAACCTGATTGCGCGACTGGGGGTGGAAGAGCGAAGGCAAGCGTTGATACGTTCCGCCTACGCGAGACTCGTCCTCTATGTCTTCGCGCTTCCGATAGCTGCCGGTATCGGAGTTTCCATCTCTGGCCTGCCAGCGTCCGTCGCTGTACTCGCAACCGCCGGATATTCGCTACAGTCCTTGGGCGTCGTTTGGTTCTTTGTCGGTGAGGCGCGACCGATCCGAGTACTTCTTCTGGACGCAATCCCGCGCGCCGTCGGGGTTGTCGTCGGTCTGGCCGCGGTCTGGGTAACTCAATCTCTGCTCGCTTTTGCGGCATCGATCACGCTCGCAGCACTACTATCACTGGCTTTCAGCTATCGGGTTGCCCTGAGAGGAGCTGGCCCTGCGCCAAGGCCGACGCCCTCGCTAATTTGGTCCGAGCTGGCCGGGCAGCGGCACGGCGTCGTGACGACGAGCATGGCGTCGTTGTACTACAACTCGTCGTTGATCGTAGTAAGCGTCATCGTCCCGTCAGCCATCGAACCGTTCGCCTTGGCCTTCAAGCTCTACAATTACGCCGGCGCCGCCTTGGTTCCGGTGCTTCAGTTCGCACAGAGCTGGCTACCTTCCGGGGGACCAGAGCATCTCGCGGGGCGTGTCCGAGTCGCAGTTCGCGCGGCGCTCACTTGGTCGATTGCTCTTGCCGTTGTGGCCGCACTTCTTATCCCGACGATGGGTTCACTCCTCTCGGTTGGAGCAGTGGTTATACCCTGGTCGATGGCGATACCATTCGGCGTCTGTATAGGTGCGATGCTCGTCAACCAGGTCGTGGGGCAAGCGGGCCTTGTGGCCATCGGCTCCGCGTCAATCCTGGCGCTAACGACCTCTGTGGGCGCCCTTGTGGGAGTCGCTTTGCAAGGTGCCGCGGCGCTTGTGGTCGGCGGACCCGGCGTGGCGATGGCGCTCGCAATCGTTGACGTCAGCGTCGCTTGTTGGCAGTTTCTCGTGGTCCGACGGTGGAGCAAGCGAACTGATCTCGCATGATCACTTCGCCTCCGGGACATCCGCGAAGGGCGCCGTCGGCATTCCGCCGCGGGCTTTGTCGGGGTCCCGGCCACTCGAGAACCGGGCATAACGACACTTGGCAGCTAGAACACGCAGACCAGATTGGGTGATCTCAAACTCGATCTGCCTCGCTCGGACTGCTGCGGCGTCTCGGACAACCACGCCGTCGCCGCCTCGGCGATCGACAGGATCATCATCCGCACGCCGACGTGCTCACGATCATCGGCGCCATCTAGCGCGCCGCGGCCGGGTGTCGGCGGCGGCGCTGATCGTCAAGCCGCACGATCCGGAGCAACTGACGAAACGACAACCATGTGCCTGGGGTTTTCGCCCCCGTCTTGGCAGGTTCGCCGACCGTCGCCGAGGCCCGCCAGGACGTGCAGTGGGTGCGCGGGCGTTGCCCATACCCGACCCTGCTCAGGCGCGACCCTGTCGGAAGAGGCGCTCCGCTACTCGATCAAGCCAACCGATCCGAAATGATAGTGCGACGATACCGGCGGCGAGGAGCGGGACAGCGACTGCGAAGATAGCCACCCCCTGGTTCATGAGGAGAAGGCGCCAAAACTCTGCGAAGCCGTACAGCGCGGCGCCTGCGGTGAGGTATGCGTAAGTCTGGACCCTCGCAGCGAAGCTGAAGATAAAGCCGAAAAGCGCCACCCATACCATGCTAAGCAGCAACCCTGGTACGGCGTAGTCGACTAGCGTGTCCGCAAACGCCGAGTTCGTTGACAACGTGAGATGAATGTCGACGACGTCGTGGTACCGCTGCGAACCTATCGGCAACCCCGGTGGGATATCGGTCAAGAACGACGGCAGAAGGACAGCAAAGGGCTGGTAGGTCGGCGACGCGAATAACTCCGGTTGTGCCGCAAGTGCGTTCGCCACTCCGACTGAAACTTGGAATGGCGAACCAACATAGGTTAGAGCCTGGAAAAACGCGGCGCTTATCGGATCGTGAACTCCATTCGTCGCGTAAAAAGCTGCATTACGAATGTAGTTCAGGAACACGAGCGCAGTGCCCACAAACAGAACTCCGACAGCGACGACAGCGCCGCGCGCGCGGATCTTGATTGGCTTGCGGGCAATCAGGTAAAGGAATATCACGGTTGCCATCATGAGCGACAGCCGCGATGCGACTATGGCAGAGATCAGCAGTAAGACAACATTGAAGATCGCCGACGCGTACCCAGTCCGGCGGGAAAGTGCCCGGTACACCCCGAGCGGCGCAGCTATGGCTGCCGTGTACCTCAGCGTCGAAAGGCCGGGCTGCCCGCCGGTCGCAGCTTTGAGAACGTTCGCATTGGTGTCGATCATCGCGTCCACAAAGGCAATTGGCCCACCCGCCGCTACTACCAAGTACCCAACACCAAGAAAAGCCAGGGCCGTTAGCAGGTAATAGAGACGAGTATTGAACTCGTCCTCGCGCGAGACGCTCTCGACGTATCCGTCCAGCCACCGCGGTAGACGAACGCGGCGTCCGACAAGTTCGCCCAGCGACGTCGCACCAGCCGCCAGTGCATAGAAGGCCGCCAGAATTAGCAACCCTACCCACGTGAATTGCGCGCGGGTGCCGAAGCCGCGCAGTTCGGCTGACTCGCCGGGAAACAACCACGCAAGTGCGCTCAGTCCCACCATGATCAACATCACCGGGACCGGCCGGAGCACACGCGACAATATATTCGACATTATCTACCGATTCTTCTTGGCAGCGGTACCGAGCTCGGCGGCTATCGTGCCCGACACTGCGGCGGCGACACGATCCCAGTCGAAAGTGTCCGCGGGGGGCGGAGAAACTCTCCCGCCAGAAGCTGCAAAATATTGGATGGCGCTCGCCCACTCCTCGGCGTCGAATGCGCCATTGACGGCGATGCCCCTGCCATCGACCGTTTCGGTGATCACATCGCAGCCGCCCCACCAAATCACGGGAGTTCCGCAGCAAATGCTTTCCAGCGGGGGTAGCCCGAACCCCTCGATCGTCGACGGCATCACTGTAGCAAAGGCGCCGCGGTACTGCGCCGCGATTTCTTCATCGCTCAGCCCACTGAGTGCCTTCACGCGGGGAGAAATGCCGAGTTGCTGACAACGCGCGCGTAGCTGCCCGACCTCGCGCTCAGGCACGACCGCTCTCAATTCGATACCATCGAGAGTTGCGAAGGCGGAAAGAATCGTGTCCAAGTTCTTGTGCTTGCGCATGTTTCCCACATACATCAGGTAGGGCGTCCGCGCAGCTGCCACTGGTCCATCCGGACGGAACGCCTCAGAGCGCCCGATTCCGGCATTCACCACGTTGACGCTATCGTCGCGAAGCCAGGAGACGATGTCCCGGCGTGACGTCGCTGAAACGGTCACGACCACTCCGGCTCGCCGAATTGCGCTCTTCACCGGGCCGTTGTAATACGCGAGGTACTTCACTCGATGAGGCCAGTTCACCTTCATATGTATAAGGTCGTGAACGGTGAGAACCTGCTTCTCCGCGGACAAAAGTGCGCCATAGCCGGGTGAGTAGACCACGCCTTCCCGAGCCCCTGACGGGAGCCTACGCAGGAAGTCGCCGGGGTCAGCGGGCGCACCCGGGAGGCCTAGCGGCCTCCATGACATGTGCAATCGAGAGGTCACTTCGTGGGCATACCGTCCGATGCCGTGCGATCCGCGGTAACGATCATCGACGTAGAGGCCACGAACCGCGTTCATGCCGTGGCTCCAAGGCTGGTGTAAGCCCATGCGCGAACACTTTCGACGAAACGTGCGGTGCTAAATTCCTCCGCACGTGCGACACAGGACTTGGGCGACGATGCGTCCGCGCGAGCCACAGCCTCGCGAAGGGATTG
This sequence comes from Microbacterium hibisci, assembly GCF_015278255.1. Classification (GTDB taxonomy): domain Bacteria; phylum Actinomycetota; class Actinomycetes; order Actinomycetales; family Microbacteriaceae; genus Microbacterium; species Microbacterium hibisci. The sequence continues at coordinate 10,239 of NZ_JADIJC010000011.1, read as the reverse complement.
TGGCGACCAGTCAGCGACAACGGCGCCCGTCGTTCCGTCAAGGACCGACTCGGAGGCGCCTCCGATGGCGTTCGCGATAACTGGCGTTCCTGCGGCCATCGCTTCGACCGGGATGATTCCGAAATCCTCGATAGGGGCGAATACGACAGCGAGTGCACGACGGTAGAGCTCAGCCAGCAGCGCCTTCGACGTCTTGCCCACGAAAATCACATGCGCGTTGCGATTGGCGGCCATCGCCTTTAGGCGAGCCTCATCGGGTCCTTCACCGGCGATCACAACCGGTAGATCCGCTGCCAAGCCGGCTTCAATGACGAGATCCAGGCGCTTGTACGGAACGAGCCTTGACACTCCGAAGAGGAAGTGACGCGGGAGGGTGTCGAGAATTGCGTCCTCGTCGGCGGGCAGGCGACGCTGCGCCGTGGCAAAATACCCGACGTCCACGGGGGGATAGAGCACCGCGCTGTCGCGTTCCCATGTTCGGGCAATACGATCGGCGACGAACTTCGAGTTGGCAGCGATCGCCACGGGCTCCTTGGCCCGCTTGCGGTCGATGGGCTTCAGCGCGTTGGAGACGACGCGTGCTGTTATCCCGCCACCTCGGCCGTCAAGTTCCGGGGTCCACACGTAGCGCGCCGGAGTATGGGCATACACCAACTTGGGCGCATCGCGAGCAGGCCCCCGAAAACGCGCGTGGTGTGCGAACGCATGGCTACTGCACAATACCCACTCGGCGTCCCGCTTCGGGAGCGCCCGCCACGCGAAAGGCATTAGCGGGAGGGCGAGCGCCTTACGTCCACGCAACGGAGTGTGGGCGAGCACGGTCTCCTCAACACCGGCGAACCTCCCGTCGCTCTCATTCCAGAGACAAAAGCGCTCAGCGCCGGGGAACGCCTCCGATAACACTTCGAAGACATTCTCGGAACCGCCCGTAGGCGCTAACCACTCGTGCACCAGTACGCCGCTCACAGAACCCCCAAAGTCATGATCGACACCGCTAAACAGAAGAGGGGGCCGGGCGGATGCCCGACCCCCTCGTCGTAGTTCGCGAAGATTACTTCAGGATCTTCGTGACCGTGCCGGCGCCGACGGTGCGGCCACCCTCGCGGATGGCGTAGCCGAGGCCCTCCTCCATGGCGATCGGCTGGATCAGCTCGACCGTCATGTCGGTGGTGTCGCCGGGCATGACCATCTCGGTGCCCTCGGGCAGCGTGATGACGCCGGTGACGTCGGTGGTGCGGAAGTAGAACTGCGGGCGGTAGTTCGTGAAGAACGGGTTGTGACGGCCGCCCTCCTCCTTGGACAGGATGTACGCCGTGCCCTCGAAGTTGGTGTGCGGGGTGACCGAACCGGGCTTCACGACGACCTGGCCGCGCTCGACGTCGTCACGCTTGGTGCCGCGGAGGAGCAGACCACAGTTCTCGCCGGCCCACGCCTCGTCGAGCTGCTTGTGGAACATCTCGATACCGGTGACGATCGTCTTCTGCGTCGGGCGCAGACCCACGATCTCGACCTCGGAGTTGATCGCGAGGGTACCGCGCTCGGCGCGGCCCGTGACGACCGTGCCACGGCCGGTGATGGTGAAGACGTCCTCGATGGGCATGAGGAACGGCTTGTCCTTGTCACGCACCGGGTCGGGGATCGACTCGTCGACCGCCTCCATGAGCTCGAGGATCTTCGCGGTCCACTCGGCGTCGCCCTCGAGAGCCTTGAGGCCCGAGACGCGGACGACCGGAGCGTTGTCACCGTCGAAGTCCTGCGACGACAGCAGCTCGCGAACCTCGAGCTCGACGAGCTCCAGGATCTCCTCGTCGTCGACCATGTCGGACTTGTTCAGCGCGACGAGCAGGTAGGGAACGCCGACCTGCTTGGCGAGCAGCACGTGCTCGCGCGTCTGCGCCATCGGGCCGTCGGTGGCCGCGACAACGAGGATCGCGCCGTCCATCTGGGCAGCACCGGTGATCATGTTCTTGATGTAGTCGGCGTGACCCGGGGCGTCGACGTGAGCGTAGTGACGCTTCGGGGTCTCGTACTCGACGTGCGAGATGTTGATCGTGATGCCGCGCTGGCGCTCCTCGGGAGCGGAGTCGATCGACGCGAAGTCGCGCTGCACGTTGGTGGCCGACGGGTACTTGTCGGCGAGCACCTTCGAGATCGCTGCGGTGAGCGTGGTCTTGCCGTGGTCGACGTGACCGATCGTTCCGATGTTCACGTGCGGCTTGGTGCGCTCGAACTTGGCCTTAGCCACTGGGTCCTCCTCAGGACGTTCGTGTAGAGGTTCCGGGCGCTGGTGTGCGCCGGTCGTCTACGGGGATTTCTCTAGCTTAGTAGAGGGGTTCTGTTGAAGCGGTGTGAAGTTGTGGACGGATGCCGGGGGCCGCTGCCCCCGGCATCCGGGGCGATCACTCGCCCTTGACCTTCTGGATGATCTCGTCGGCCACGTTGCGAGGAACCTCGGCGTAGCTGTCGAACTCCATCGAGTACACGGCACGGCCCGAGGTCTTCGAGCGCAGGTCGCCGATGTAGCCGAACATCTCGGAAAGCGGCACCAGCGCGCGGACGACCTTGACGCCCTGGGCGTCCTCCATCGACTGGATCTGGCCACGACGCGAGTTCAGGTCGCCGATGACGTCGCCCATGTACTCCTCGGGAGTACGCACCTCGACGGCCATGAGCGGCTCGAGGATGACGGGGTTCGCCTTGCGGACGGCCTCCTTGAAGCCCATCGAGCCGGCGATCTTGAACGCCATCTCGGACGAGTCGACGTCGTGCGACGCACCGTCGAGCAGGATCGCCTTCACGCCCACCATGGGGTAGCCGGCGAGCACGCCGACGTTCATGGCGTCCTGGAAGCCCTGGTCGGTGGGGCCGATGTACTCGCGCGGGATGCGGCCACCGGTGACCTTGTTCTCGAACTCGTAGATCTTGTCGGCCGTGACCTCGAGGGGCTCGAGCGCGAACTGGATCTTCGCGAACTGGCCGGATCCACCGGTCTGCTTCTTGTGGGTGTAGTCGTGACGCTCGACGATCTTGCGGATCGTCTCGCGGTACGCCACCTGCGGCTTGCCGACGTTGGCCTCGACCTTGAACTCGCGCTTCATGCGGTCCACGAGGATGTCGAGGTGCAGCTCGCCCATGCCCTTGATGACCGTCTGGCCGGTCTCGGCGTTCTGCTCGACGCGGAACGTCGGGTCCTCTTCGGCGAGCTTCTGGATCGCCAGACCCAGCTTCTCCTGGTCGGCCTTGGTCTTCGGCTCGATCGCGACCTCGATGACCGGCTCCGGGAACGTCATCGACTCGAGGACGACCTGGTTGTTCGAGTCGGCCAGGGTGTCACCGGTGGTGGTGTCCTTGAGGCCGATGACCGCGTAGATGTGACCGGCGGTGACCGAGTCGACCGGCATCTCCTTGTTGGCGTGCATCTGGAAGATCTTCCCGATGCGCTCCTTCTTGCCCTTGGTCGCGTTCACGACCTGGGCGCCCGAGTCGAGGTGACCCGAGTACACGCGGATGTAGGTGAGGCGACCGAAGAACGGGTGCGTCACGATCTTGAACGCGAGCGCCGCGAACGGCTCGTCACGGTCGGCGTGACGCTCGATGATGACCTCTTCGTCCTTCGGGTCCTTCGCCTCGATGGCGGGGACGTCGAGGGGCGACGGGAGGTAGTCCACGACGGCGTCGAGCATCGGCTGCACGCCGCGGTTCTTGAACGCCGAGCCGCAGAGGACCGGGTACAGCTCCGAGGCGATGGTGAGCTTGCGGATCGCGGCCTTGATCTCGGCGACCGTGAGCTCCTCGCCGCCGAAGTGCTTCTCGAGAAGCTCCTCGTCGGACTCGGCGACGGTCTCGAGCAGGATCTCGCGGTACTCCGCGGCCTTGTCGGCGAGGTCGGCCGGGATCTCCTGGATCTCGTACTTCGCGCCCATGGTCACGTCGCCCTTGGCGTCGCCGGGCCAGACCAGCGCGCGCATCTCGACGAGGTCGATGACACCCACGAAGTCGCTCTCCGAGCCGATGGGCAGCTGGAGCACGAGCGGCTTGGCCTTCAGGCGGTTGACGATGGTGTCGACCGTGAAGTAGAAGTCGGCGCCCAGCTTGTCCATCTTGTTGACGAAGCAGATGCGGGGAACGTCGTACTTGTCGGCCTGACGCCACACGGTCTCGGACTGGGGCTCGACGCCCTCCTTGCCGTCGAAGACCGCGACCGCGCCGTCGAGGACGCGCAGCGAACGCTCGACCTCGACCGTGAAGTCGACGTGGCCGGGCGTGTCGATGATGTTGATCTGGTTCTTGTTCCAGAAGCAGGTGACGGCGGCCGACGTGATCGTGATGCCGCGCTCCTGCTCCTGCTCCATCCAGTCGGTGGTGGCAGCGCCGTCGTGCGTCTCGCCGATCTTGTGGTTGACGCCCGTGTAGAACAGGATGCGCTCGGTCGTCGTCGTCTTGCCGGCATCGATGTGCGCCATGATGCCGATGTTGCGGACCTTGTGGAGGTCGGTGAGCACTTCTTGTGCCACGGGGGTGTCCTTACCGGTTGTGGGTGATTCTGGGCGGGCGGCCCTTCGACAGGCTCAGGGACCGGCGAACCGGTCGCTGAGCCTGTCGAAGCGGCTTACCAGCGGTAGTGCGCGAAGGCGCGGTTCGACTCGGCCATCTTGTGGGTGTCTTCGCGGCGCTTGACCGCGGCACCGAGGCCGTTCGAGGCGTCCAGGATCTCGTTCTGGAGGCGCTCGGTCATCGTCTTCTCACGACGGCCCTTGGCGTAGCTCACGAGCCAGCGGAGGGCGAGCGTGTTGGCGCGGTGAGGCTTGACCTCGACTGGCACCTGGTAGGTCGAGCCACCGACGCGGCGGCTCTTGACCTCGAGGGTCGGGCGCACGTTGTCGAGCGCCTTCTTGAGCGTCGCGACGGCGTCCTGACCGTTCTTGGCCTCCACACCGCGCAGGGCGGTGTAGACGATCGACTCGGCGATCGACTTCTTGCCGTCGACGAGGATCTTGTTGACGAGCTGGGTGACGACGGGGGCGCCGTACACCGGGTCGTTGACGACGGGGCGCTTCGGGGCGGGTCCCTTACGAGGCATCTTTCTCAGCCCTTCTTCGCGCCGTAGCGGCTGCGAGCCTGCTTACGGTTCTTGACAGCCTGGGTGTCGAGCGCACCGCGGACGATCTTGTAGCGGACACCGGGGAGGTCCTTCACACGACCGCCGCGGACGAGCACGAGCGAGTGCTCCTGCAGGTTGTGGCCCTCGCCTGGGATGTACGCGGTGACCTCGGTGCCGTTGCGGAGCTTGACACGGGCGACCTTGCGCATCGCCGAGTTCGGCTTCTTCGGGGTGGTCGTGTACACGCGGGTGCAGACACCCGCCTGCTGCGGGTTCGCCTTGAGCGCGGGCGCCTTGGTCTTCGCGACCTTGGGCGAGCGGCCCTTGCGAACCAACTGCTGAATGGTTGGCACGTTCTCTCCTTGTTGTGCTGCACGGTGACAGCGTCGTGGTCTCCCCCGCGGCATCCGGATCTTGCGATTCATGACGCTGCGGGCTCACGTGGATCCACCGGCGCGACAGGATGGTGCCGAGCTTTTGTTGGTGGATATGCCGTGGGGGTGGCCTGTTCGCAGGCCGTTCCCTGAGATGCGGCGCCCGCTCGGCCGTCGACACGCCGAGGCACGTCGGACGGCGCGCGTGAGCGCACACCCGATCTATGATACGTGGGTTTCGGGGGTGCGGCAAACGCGGAGCGGATGCCGGGGACCGGGCGGCGCCGGAGCTCTCACGAGACGTCACCGCCGTGCGTCATCCGGCGTCTCCTCGCCAGACGACGGGCGGGTTCTTCCGCCGCAGGCGCTTCCCGTCCGCAGGACGGATCAGCTGCTCGCGCTCGAGGACGTCGAGAGCGGCGCGATAGGACCGGTCGGCGGCACCCCGCTCGGCGGGACTGAGCTTGGCCGGCAGAGCGACCCACCACTCCTCGACGGGGTCGGCGTCCTTCGCCGAGCGACCCCAGTCGTCCTTGGCCGCCACGTCGGGTTCTGCCAGCGCAGCCTTGTCGTGACGACGAGCGACGACGGCCAGCACGGCGATGCCGACGATCGACGCGCCGAGGAGGACGAGACCCGTCGTCGGCAGCGCGGGCTCCCACCGATCGACGTCGTCCCAGTTCGCGAGCATGTAGGCGAACACCAGCGCCCACAGCACCGCGAGGAAGATGTACATTTTCGGGGCGTTGCGCGTGTGGGCTCCGAACAGCAGCGAGTCGCGGCGTCCCGGCTCGAGCAGCGCGAAGACGATGAGCGTGGCGGCGGCGAGGACGCCCACCCACAGCGCCGCGTTGTCCACCCCCAGGGCGGGACGTCCGTTTCGAGGCGAGGGAAGCACCAGGGCCGCTGCGATGAACCCGGTCAGCAACGCGGCCAAAGCGAGCACCTCGCGGGGGGTCCAAAGGCTCGGTCTGCCCGGGCGCGCGGGACCACGTCGCGCGACCACCGCGTCGTGCTCGCCCCGCAGCCGGGGCACGGCGACGAGGACCGCCGCACGCGAGGCCGCCACGACGGCGTCGAGCTTCTTGTGCGAACGCAGGTCGGGGAGCCGCGTCCTGAGTTCGGCTCCGATGTCGGCGGTCAGATCTGCCATGTCACCTCGTGAAGCGGTCGAGCTCACGCCGCCCCGTCATCGGGAGTCCGCTCGCAGCTCGGCGCGGAGCGCCGCGAGCGCATCCTGCGCGATCCACTGCGCGTCACCGACCACCGCGTCGAACAGGTCGATCAGGAGCGGCGCCAGCTCGCTGAGCACAGTGGTGAAGCTGACGAGCACCACGCGGCTGTGGCCCGGCTCGGTCAGCCAGTAGTCCACGACGGTGACCGGCGCATCGCGTTCGGGATCGGATGCCGCGAGCCGGCGATCCCGTCGCAGGACCAGTCCGCCCTCCCGCTCGAACACCGCTCCCCCGGCCAGCTCGAACGCCTCCCACCGCTGATCAGGGTCGGCGCCGACCTCGGATGCCAGCACGCCGACCAGCCGGTCGACGAGGGCTGCGGCATCCGTCGACTCACCCAGCGGCAGCGACGGCCGGTACTCGGCGACCGTCGACGCGAAGGCGAGCCCGCCGGGCGCCTCCAGAGAGAAGAGGAACTGCGTCGCACCGGCGTCGCGCGCACGGCGCACAGCGGCTCCCAGGCTCAGGCGCTGCTGCGCCCGCAGCGTCGCCTGATCGTCGCGACGACCTAGCCGCTCGCGCACGAAGTCGGCGACCTCGGCCGCCACCTGGTCGTCGTCGGGTGACAGCTCGAACGAGCGCCAGGTGCCGGGCAGGTTCAGGCGCAGCGCCGCAGGACGGGTCATGAACCCGCGGCCTGCCGGAGCTCGTCGGGCGTCATGGTCAGCGACGAGCCCAGTGTGCCGTACGGCACGTCATCCGGGGTCAGTCGCTTGTCGAGGCTCAGCGAGACCGTGCCCGTGGGGGACGACTCATCGACCGCCGACACCGAGAACTCGTACTCCGACCACCCGGGCGCCTCGGCCGCCACGATGTCGATCGCGGCATCGAGCACCCCGGGCAGATCGGCCAGTCCGGCCTCGTCGACGACGAGCTTGGTGCGCAGCGCGTGGCGTCCGGGCGCACCGGTGTTGTAGGTCCCGACCGAGGCGTCTGTCACGCCGTCGATCTGAACGAGCTCGGACTGGATCGCCGCTGCGTCCATTTCGGGGTCTCCTCCTGCCGCGGGGCCGCAGCCTCCGAGCGCCAGCGCCGCCGCCAGGGCGACCGCGGCGAACGCGAGTCGTCGCATGCGTCAGTCTCCTCTGGTGTAGGCGTAGTCGTAGGCGCCGATCGGTTCACCATTCTCGCCCACCGTGGCGGGCGTGCCGAAGTAGTCGCTGATCTGCACGCCGTCGTCCGCCGAGGGATCGTCGGCGAGGAAGGCCCTCCCGACGTCGCTGCGGCCCTCGTCGACCTGTTCCCTCATGGTGGTCTGGTAGTAGCCGGCATTGTGTCCGACGGAATCCAGCCCGCCGGGCGACGGCACGTCGATCTTGTACCTGTTCGGATCGTCGGAGTGGTCGCCGGCGAACGGATTCTCGGTGCGCGGGACGGGATCGACCGTGTGCGAGACGTCGAGCACCCGCGTCGACGGCGGGATGTCGAGATCGTCGACCGACGACCCCGCCACGACGATGGCATCCACCTTGTAGGTGCTCGAGAATCCGGGATCGGATGCGAGATTGCCCGCGGTGATCCCGCCCAGGCTCCACCCGCTGAGCATGACGTGCGCCCCGTCCGGCACGTTCGCGCGCCGCATGGCGTCGATGACCATCTTCTCGAGCTGCGTCTGCTGCGCCTGGTTCATCTTCGCCACGATGTCGCTGGTGACGTCGTTGCCGCTCGTGCCGCCCGGCGTCCACTGCTGCGTGGACGGGATGTGCACGCGGTAGATGATCTCGCCGTCCGGTCCCACGAAGGGGATGATGCGCACGATCGACTCCTCGTTCGTGCTCGGATCGCCCGACGTGTGTCCGTTCTCGTCGATGTCCTTCAGGTCGGCGAAGAGCGTCTCGAACGAGTACTCCTCGCGTCTCTCCACGGCGGCGGTGTCGACGAAGTCGGGAGTGCCGGTCTCTTGGCCCGATGCCCATGCGATCACCGCCCACAGCGCCGGGTAGGTGAACAGCAGCGCCGGGATGGCCGCCTGCACCAGCGCCTGCACCGGGTCCATCCCGGTGGCCAGGTTGAAGGCGAACAGCCACGCCGTGCTCAGCAGGAACGCCAGCAGCCCGGGGACGAGGACGATCACCGCGGCGAGCAGGGCGATCGCCAGCAGCGCGAGACCCGCCACCAGCAGCAGGGCCAGCGTGATGACCAGCATCACGATCTGCAGCACCACCACCAGCAGCGCGAGGGCGATCACCGTGAGCACCAGCAGCGCCAGGATCGCGAGGCCGAGCACGATCACCGCGGCGATCACCGTGAGCACGGCCACGATGAGCTTGGCGATCGCGTCGAGCACCGCGACGATCGCATCGACGATCGCGTCGAGCGCGTCGGCCAGGAAGTCGACGACGTCGTGGAACACGCCGCCCACGTCGTCCCAGAACGAGTCGTTCAGCCCGCTGCCCTCGACGACGTCGCGGATGCGGGCCATCGCGTGCCGAGCGGCGCGGTCACGATCCGCGACGGCCTCGTCATAGCGGCGCTGAGCGGATGCCGCGTCCGCCGTCGCGTCCTCGACGCCGGTGAGCGCCGATCGGAGTGCAGCGTCGAGCGAGGCCTGCGTGCCCGCGGGCGCGTCGTCTGCGAGGTCGCCGAGATCGGAGCGGACGGATCGTGCCCGCGACGCCGCCGACGCACGGTCGGCATCCGCCGCCTCTCGGTCGGCGATGGCCCGGGCGGCGTCGTCCTGCGCCGACTGCAGCGCCTCGGCGTACTCCGACAGCGCCTCGCCGGTCTCGGCATACCGCCGCTCGGCCTGCGAGATCTCGCGGGCCAGCTGTGCGGCATCCCTGCGCACCCGGTCGATCGCCACGCTCACCATCGGCCCGCGGTTCGAGATCTGGTGCAGCGTCGCCACGGCGGAGCGGATCGCCTCCGCTGTCTCGGCGTAGCGCTGCCCGGTGCGGCGCAGCACCACCGGATCGCCGTCGAGTCGCTCCATGTCAGCGGGCTCCTGCCGACTCGCCGAGCGTGCGGTCGAGGTCTTCGAAGGCGGTGTGGATGTCGCGGAGCACGCCGGCGAGCGTGCCGAGGGCGTCCGACATGCCGCGACGGCGGTCATCCCAGGTCGTGGCGAACCGCCGGACGGTGTCGGCGAGGTCGGCGTGGCCGCACGCGTCCGCGGCGGCGCGCGAGGAGTCGTCGGAGTCGTCGAAGGTGCGACGGATCCGGTCGGCATCGGTCGCCGTGTCGGCGATCGCCCCGAGGTCGAGCTTCACCATGCCGGCCATGTGGCCCTCCGCGTCGTGTGGTTGCCGTCAGATCCGGACGACCCTTGCACGTGGGGCGCCGTTTCGCGGAACGAGCGGATGCCGCGGACCGAGGCCAGCGGCATCCGCCCCGGAAGATCAGTTGCCGGCGAGGGCCTGGTCGGTGTCCTTGATCGCCTGCATCATCTTGCGCAGCGACTCGCCCATGTCGGAGATGCCCTCGATGGCCTTCTCCAGACCCGTGGTCAGCTCGTTGTACCCCTCACCGAACTTGCCCGACGCGTGCTGCGTCTTGAAGTCATCGCCCAGCAGACGGTCCACATCGCTCT
>NZ_JADIJC010000010.1 GCF_015278255.1 Microbacterium hibisci | reverse complement strand
CGCCGCTCCCGCGGCCCAGGCGCCCGAGGCTCCGGCCGCCAAGGCTCCCGCCGCTCCGGCGGCTCCGGCCGCCAAGGCGCCTGCCGCTCCGGCGACGCCCGGCGCGCCGAAGCCCGGCCCGGCCGCGGCGACGCCGCAGCCGCCGCGTCCCGGCGGCACCCCGCGTCCCGGCAACAACCCGTTTGCGTCCTCGCAGGGCATGGGCCAGCGTCCCGCCGGTCCGCGCCCGGGCAACAACCCGTTCGCGTCGGCGCAGGGCATGGGCCAGCGCCCGAGCCCCGGCAACATCCCGCGTCCGCAGGCTCCGCGCCCCGGTGCCCCGCGGCCCGGCGCTCCCCGTCCGGGCGGCGCAGGTCGCCCCGGTGGCGGCGGTCGTCCCGGTGCGCCGTTCCAGCAGCGTCCCGGCGGCCCCGGCCGTCCCGGCGGTGCCGGTGGTGGCGGCTTCCAGCGTCCCGGCGCGCCCGGCGCGGGCGCTCCCGGTGGCTTCGCCGGACGCCCGGGCGGTGGCGGCGGTCGCGGCCGTGGTCCCGGCGGCGGCACGGCCGGTGCCTTCGGCAAGGGCGGCGGCAAGTCGAAGCAGCGCAAGTCGCGTCGTGCGAAGCGGCAGGAATTCGAGATGCGGTCGGCGCCGGTCGTCGGCGGCGTCAACGTCCAGAAGGGCAACGGCGAGATCATCCGCCTGCGTCGTGGCGCATCGATCGCCGACTTCGCGGACAAGCTCGAGGCGCTGCGCGGCTACACCGTGCAGCCCGGCACGCTCGTGACGATCCTCTTCAACCTCGGAGAGATGGCCACGGCCACCGAGTCGCTCGACGAGGCCACGTTCGAGGTGCTCGGCGCCGAGCTCGGCTACAAGATCCAGATGGTCTCGCCCGAGGATGAGGACAAGGAGCTCCTCGAGGGCTTCGGTCTCGACCTCGAGGCCGAGCTGGAGGCGGAGAACGAGGAAGACCTCGAGATCCGGCCTCCGGTCGTGACCGTCATGGGTCACGTCGACCACGGTAAGACGCGACTGCTCGACGCCATTCGCCAGACCAACGTGGTCGCAGGCGAGGCCGGCGGCATCACGCAGCACATCGGTGCGTACCAGGTCTGGACCGAGCACGACGGCATCGAGCGTGCGATCACCTTCATCGACACGCCGGGTCACGAGGCCTTCACGGCCATGCGTGCCCGCGGTGCGCAGGTGACCGACATCGCGATCCTCGTGGTCGCCGCCGACGACGGCATCATGCCGCAGACGGTGGAGGCGCTGAACCACGCCCAGGCGGCGGAGGTGCCGATCGTGGTCGCGGTGAACAAGGTCGACAAGCCCGACGCCAACCCGGCCAAGGTGCGCCAGCAGCTCACCGAGTACGGCCTGGTCGCCGAGGAGTACGGCGGCGACGTGCTGTTCGTCGACGTGTCGGCGCGCCAGAACACCGGCATCCAGGAGCTCCTGGACGCCGTCCTGCTCACGGCTGACGCGGGGCTCGACCTCACGGCGAACCCGAACAAGGACGCGCGCGGTGTCGCGATCGAGGCCAAGCTCGACAAGGGACGCGGCTCGGTGGCCACCGTCCTCATCCAGTCCGGAACACTGCGCGTCGGCGACGCGATCGTCGCGGGCACGGCCTACGGCCGCGTGCGCGCCATGATCGACGAGAACGGCGACCCGGTCGAGGAGGCCTTCCCCTCCCGCCCGGTGCAGGTGCAGGGTCTCAACTCGGTGCCGCGTGCCGGCGACACGTTCATCGTGACCGAAGAGGACCGCACCGCGCGTCAGATCGCCGAGAAGCGCGAGGCCGCGGAGCGCAACGCGCAGCTGGCCAAGGCCCGCAAGCGCATCTCGCTCGAGGACTTCACCCGTGCTCTCGAAGAGGGCAAGGTCGAGTCGCTCAACCTCATCATCAAGGGCGACGTGTCGGGTGCCGTCGAGGCGCTCGAGGAGTCGCTCCTCAAGATCGAGGTCGACGACTCCGTCCAGTTGCGGATCATCCACCGCGGTGTGGGTGCGATCACCGAGTCCGACATCAACCTGGCCACGATCGACAACGCGATCGTCATCGGCTTCAACGTCCGTCCTGACACGAAGGCGCGCGAGCGCGCCGCCCGTGAGGGTGTGGATGTCCGGTTCTACTCGGTCATCTACAACGCGATCGACGACGTCGAGCAGTCGCTCAAGGGCCTGCTCAAGCCGGAGTACGAAGAGGTCCAGTCGGGTGTCGCCGAGATCCGCGAGGTGTTCCGCTCCTCGAAGTTCGGCAACATCGCCGGTGTCATCGTCCGGTCGGGCACGATCACGCGCAACGCCAAGGCGCGCGTCATCCGCGACGGCGTGGTCATCGCCGACGGCCTGGCCATCGAGTCGCTGCGCCGCTTCAAGGACGACGTCACCGAGGTCCGCACGGACTTCGAGTGCGGTATCGGCCTCGGCAAGTACAACGACATCCAGGTGGGCGACGAGATCGAGACCACCGAGATGGTCGAGAAGCCCCGCGCGTAAGTCGCGCACGTGAGGGGCGCCCTGTCGGTCAGGGCGTCCCTCACGCTTCGAAAGGAGCAGCATCATGCCTTCGGAACGTCAGGCCCGTCTGGGCGACCGCATCCGGGTGATCCTCGCCGAGCGTCTCGAGAAGGGTCTGCGCGACCCTCGGCTCGGATTCGTCACCATCACCGACGTGCGAGTGACCGGCGACCTCCAGCACGCCTCCGTGTTCTACACGGTGCTGGGCTCCGCCGAGGAGCGTGAAGCATCCGCCAAGGCGCTCAAGGCGGCGACCGGGATGCTGCGCTCGGAGGTCGGCAAGCACCTCAACGTGCGGCTGACCCCGTCGCTGGAGTTCATCCTCGATGCGATCCCCGAGAACGCGGGTCACATCGAGGACCTCCTGCGCGAGGCGCGCGAGCGCGACCAGGCGGTCGCCGGCATCGCATCGAGCGCGTCGTACGCCGGCGACGCCGACCCGTACGTCAAGCCGCGCGAGCTCGACGACGAAGAGTGAGTGCAAGGGCGGGCTGCCTGTCAGCCCGCCCTTCTTCGTCCTGCGGCCGGTTGCGGGCAGCGCCTCGCGTCAGGCGGGCAGCCTCAGGAGACCGGCGGATGCCTCGGCCAGCCCGTCGGCGATCAGCGAGTCGATCGCCCGGTCGCGCTGCCGTGGGTCGGGCCAATCGGGCACGACCTCGGCCAGCGGCACCGCGTGGGTCGCGGCATCCCGCAGCGTCTTGAGAACCGCGCCGCGCGCCTGCCGGTCGCTGCCCTCGTAGCGCGCCTGCTTGCGGCGCTCGTCGCCGGTGTCGGGGTACCCGGACGCGCGCCACACGCACAGGTGGCTGAGCGGGCACGCGTCGCAGCGGGGGATGCGGGCGACGCAGACGGTGGCGCCGAGCTCCATCGCCGCGGCGTTGACGATCGCCGCCGTGTCGCGGTCCTCCGGCAGCAGGGCGGCCATCGCGTCGAGATCACGCCGCGACGGAGGGCCGGGCTGAGACCTGCCGCCGAGCGCGCGCGCGAGCACCCGCCGCGTGTTGGTGTCGACCACGGGATGGCGGTCGCCGTAGGCGAAGACCGCCACGGCACGCGCGGTGTAGTCGCCGATGCCCGTGAGCGCGAGGAGGTCCTCGACGTCGCGCGGCACGGCGCCGTGGTGCCGATCGCGGATCTCGACCGCCGCCCTGTGCAGCCACAGCGCCCGGCGCGGATACCCGAGGTTCGCCCACTGCCGCACCGCGTCGGCCGGTGCCGCCGCGGCGAGATCGGCCGGTGTCGGCCACCGCGTCAGCCAGGCCTCGAGATGCGGGATCACGCGGTTCACCGGCGTCTGCTGGAGCATGAACTCGCTGACGAGGACGCCCCAGGCCCCGAACTCGGGTCGCCGCCACGGCAGGTCGCGCGCGTTGCGCCGGTACCACTCGACCAGGGGAGCGGCGAGATCGGACACGCGCTCCACCCTACGTCCCGGCCGCGCCGGCGTTCCCCTGCGCACCAGGGGAGATCCGCGGCGGCGAGGAGGAACTCGCCGTGGTCGTCCTCTCGCCGGCAGATGTCCTCTCGTGTGAAGCCGCCGCCCCTCCTCCCCAGGGAGCTCATCGGGCGGTCTGCCCCCGGATGGGCTGCGGGCCGGCGATTGCGGCACCAGCACGCAGAAGACTTGGCGGGTGACATGGACAGGGGATGGCGTGAACGCCAGCGATCCTCTTGCACCCAGATCTCCTCGGATCCGCCGCCGCTCCCTGCGGGCTGTGACCGGGCGGCGGGGCGGGGGCAGAGCGCGGACGAGACGACACAGGCGCGCGCCGTAGGCTGGAAGCATGCGCCTTCCCGTCACGCCGACCACGACGCTGTGGCGCGAACTGCGGGATCGCGTGCGGCGGCGCTACCGGGCCGGCCGCGTGGTCGTCGCGATCGACGGGCTCGACGGAGCGGGCAAGACGGTGTTCGCCGACGGACTCGCGGAGGTGTTCGCCGAGACCGGCGACGCCGTGTTCCGGGCGAGCATCGACGGCTTCCACCGGCCCCGGGCCGAGAGGTACGTGCGCGGGCGTCAGAGCCCCGAGGGCTTCTACCGCGACTCGTACGATTACGCGACCTTCCGGCGCGTGCTCATCGACCCGTTCCGGGACGGCGCGCAGACCGCGGGCACCACGGGATTCCAGCTGGCGGCCTTCGATGTCGGGCGCGACGCGCCCGTCGAGTCGCAGTGGGTCACGGCGCCGCGGGACGCGCTGCTCGTCGTGGACGGCATCTTCCTGCACCGGCACGAGCTGCGCGACCTGTGGGACGCCTCGGTCTGGCTCGAGGTGCCGTTCGAGACCGCCTACGCGCGCATGGCACTCCGCGACGGCTCCGACCCCGACCCCGATGCCCCGTCCAACGCCCGCTACCGGCAAGGGCAGGAGATCTACCTGCGGGAGGCGCGGCCCAGGGGCGCGGCATCCGTCATCGTCGACAACTCCGATCTCGGACGACCGCGGATCGTGGGGCGCGGCTGATGGCGGCTCCCGGAATCCTGCTGGTCGACAAGCCCGGCGGCATCACCTCGCACGACGTCGTCGCGCGCGCGCGACGCGCGCTCGGCACGCGCAAGATCGGGCACGCCGGCACGCTCGACCCGATGGCGACCGGGCTGCTGGTGCTGGGCGTCGAGGGCGCCACGCGCCTGCTGACGTTCGTGGTCGGCCTCGACAAGACGTACGAGGCGACGATCCGACTGGGCGTGTCGACCGACACCGATGACGCCGACGGGCAGGTCGTGGCGACGACGGATGCCTCGTCCGTCGGGTCCGCGTCGATCGCCGAGGCGATCACGGCACTGTCGGGCCTCATCTCGCAGGTTCCGAGCACCTACTCGGCCATCAAGGTCGACGGGCGGCGGGCGTACGACCTCGCCCGGTCGGGGGAGGAGGTGCAGCTCAAGGCGCGCGAGGTCACGGTGTCGCGGTTCGAGGTGCTCGCCGAGCGGCGCGACGGCGCGGTCGTCGACCTGGACGTCGTCGTGGACTGCTCGAGCGGCACGTACATCCGGTCGCTCGCGCGCGACCTGGGCGCCGCGCTCGGCGTCGGAGGCCACCTGACGGCGCTCCGTCGCACGCGCATCGGACCGTTCGAGGTCTCCGGCGCCGCCGCGATCGACGCGATCGCCGACGCGCCGCTCCGGGAGCCGGCCGCGGCCGCGGCCGCCGTGCTCGGGCGGCTGGATGTGACCGCCGACGAAGCGCGCGACCTGCGCCACGGCAAGCGGCTCGTGGGGGCCGCCGCGCGGCTGCCCGCCGACCCGACCGCCGCGATCGACCCCGACGGCCGTCTCGTCGGCATCGTCGGGCGACGCGGCGCCGACGTGAAGAGCACCATGAATATGCCCGAGGAGGCGCCCCGATGATCCTGTGGTTCACGATCGCGCAGGTGGTCGTCGCCGTGGCGGCCGGGATGTTCTGCGTCGTCGCCGGACTCGCCGGTCGTCGCCCGAGCGACTGGACGGTCGGCTCGCTCGCGCTCGTCGAACTTCTGCTGCTCGTGCAGGTGGTCGTCGCGATCATCGCGCCGTTCGTGGGCAACCCGCCGTCGGGAAGCCTGCTCGAGTTCTGGGTCTACCTGATCTCCGCCGTGCTGCTGCCGTTCGCCGCCGTGGCGTGGGCGCTGCTCGAACGCAGTCGCTGGAGCACCGTGATCATGGGCATCGCCGCCCTCTCGATCGCGGTCATGGTGTGGCGCATGCAGGTGATCTGGACGCTCCAGGTGGCGTAGCGGAACTAAACTCGTCTGGTTATGTCGACCTCCGCCCGCCCCCGCATGACCGGCATCGGCCGCGTGCTCGTGATCGTCTACGCGATCATGGCGCTCGGCGCCACCGGTCGGTCCCTCGTGCAGATCGTCGAGCGCTTCGACGAAGCACCCCTCGCGTACTCGCTGTCGGCGCTCTCCGCCGTGGTCTACATCGTCGCGACCCTGGCTCTCGTCTTCGCCGGACGACCCGGCTGGTACGTCGTGGCGTGGGTCGCCATCGTCTTCGAGCTGGTGGGGGTGCTCGTGATCGGCGCGCTGAGCCTGGTCATGCCCGAGCTCTTCGCCCACCCGACCGTGTGGTCGTGGTTCGGCAGGGGCTACCTGTTCGTGCCTCTCGTGCTCCCGTTCCTCGGCATCTGGTGGCTTGCGGTCCACCGGCCGACCGCCGGGGCCGAGGCGCCTTCGCCTGCGGCGGTCGCGTCGTGATCGTCTTCCGCGACCCCGCCGAGGTGCCGGCGGGCTTCGGTCCGTCGGTCGTCGCGATCGGCAAGTTCGACGGTGTGCACTCCGGTCACCGCGCGGTGATCGATCGAGCGAGGGTGGATGCTGCGGCCTCGGGTGCGCGGGTCGTCGCGGTCACGTTCGACCGCAACCCGCTGGCACTCCTGCGCCCCGAGATCTGCCCCGACAGCCTGGTCGGGGTCGAGCAGAAGCTCCGACTGCTCGCCGACGCGGGAGTGGATGCCACGCTCATGCTCACCTTCGACCGCGCGCTGGCCGATCTCGGCGCCCGCGAGTTCGTCGAGCACGTGCTGGCGGGGGCGCTCGGCGTGCGGGTCGTCATGGTCGGCGCCGACTTCCGGTTCGGCCGCGGGGGAGCGGGCAACCCCGACCTGCTGCGCGAACTCGGACCGGAGTTCGGCTTCGAGGTGGACGTGGTCGACGACGTGCGCGCGATCGACGCCGGGCGGCGCGTGTCGTCGACGTGGGTGCGCGAGCTGCTGGACGCCGGCGACGTCGCCGGGGCGGCCCGGCTGCTCGGCCGACCGCACGCGGTGCGCGGTGAAGTGGTGCACGGCGTGAAGCGGGGCCGCGAGCTCGGCTTTCCCACGGCGAACCTCTCGGAAGACCTCGAGGGCTTCGTGCCGGCCGAGGGCATCTACGCCGGCTGGCTCGTCGACGAGGGTGCGCCCGGGGACGGGGCATCCGAGCCGCGCAGCACCGTGCGGTACCCCGCGGCCATCAGCATCGGCACCAACCCGACCTTCGACGACGTCGCCGTTCGACAGGTCGAGGCGTACGTGCTGGACGAGACCGAGCTCGATCTGTACGGGCACACCGTCGAGATCGAGTTCGTGTCGCGGATCCGCGGGATGGTCGCGTTCGAGGGGATCGGGCCCCTCATCGCGCAGATGACGGACGACGTCGCGAAGGTGCGCGCGCAACTGAGCTGATCGGTGTGACGCCGGACGAACTCGGGGAGTCGCTTCTCGGCTTCGCTGCATCCGACCCGCGGCGCACACCGGACCTGTAGACCGCGCCGCGCCCCGCCCCTACCATCGAGGCGTGCACGCGCTGGTCCTGATGGCCGCCGAGGCGGCGGAAGGTGACTCCGTCAACCTGTGGGGCGCGCTCGGCTGTGCCGTGGCGTACTCGGCGTCGCTGCTGGCGACGCTCGACGCGTTCGCAGACCTCATCCTCGCGCGCGGCGACTCGCCGCCCGGCCGGCTGACTCCCGGCGTGGGCATGAAGTTCGCGTCGAAGCTGACGGCGGCGGCGATCGCCGTGATCTCCGCGGCGATCGTGCTCGCCCTGGACGGCAACTGGTTCGCGTTCATCACGCTGTCGATCGCCTTCGTCGTGGTGGTCGGGATCGGGGTCATCGTGCTTCTTCGGCATTCCCGGGGGAGCGTCGCGCCGAACCCGGCGGCAGAATCTCATTCGTGATCGGTGCTCACATGAGCAAACTCTGTGCAGATGTTGCACTTCGGCGCGCCGCTGTGTCAGCCTGAGGAGACGACGGAGGGAGGATCGTGGACGCCGTCGACGAGCTTCTCTCCATCCGCGCCGCCGAGCTCTATTACGAGGAGAACCTCACCCAGGAGGAGATCGGCCGCAACCTGCAGATCACTCGCTGGAAGGTGGGCCGCCTCCTCACCCAGGCGAAGGAGGAGGGGTTCGTCCGCATCGAGATCCTCCACTCCCGCGCGCGTCGCCCGCAGCTCGAGCGCCGACTGCGTGACCAGCACGGCCTTCGCGACGCCGTCGTGGTCTCGCGGGCCGGTGTGCGCAGCGAGGACGAGCTGCAGCAGCGTGTCGCGCAAGCCGCCGCGGACTATCTCGCCGCCCTCCGGCCGAGCCCGCGCGTACTCGGCGTCAGCTGGGGCCGGACGCTCTCCGATGTCGCGCACCACCTGCGCGAGGGCTGGTCGGCGGGCACCGACGTCGTGCAGATCAACGGCGGTGTCAGCATGAGCCCCCGGCCGGGAACGGCCGCCGCCACGGCGGTCAGCATTGCGCAGAAGGGCGGCGGCAGCGCGGCGCTGCTGCCGAGTCCCGCGATCCTCGAACAGCGTGCCACCAAGGAGGCCATCGAGGCCGACCGCGTCGTGGCGCGCGTGCTCGAGATCGCCCGCTCCGCCGACGCCTACCTGTTCAGCGCCGGGGCTGCCGACCACCGGTCCGTCCATGTCGACAGCGGCTACCTGAGCCCCTCCGACATCGACCGCCTCGTCGCGGCCGGCGCCGTGGGCGACGTCCTGGGACGATATGTCGACGCCGCCGGCCGCATCGTCGACGACGCCCTCGATGCCCGCACCGTCGGGCTCTCCCTCGATGACCTCCGCCGCGCGGAGCTCGCGATCGCGGCGGTCGCCGGTGAGCCCAAGCGCGCGGTGGCCGCCGCGGTCGTCACGGCCGGACTGTGCACGGTTCTCGTCACCGACGAGTCCACCGCGCATCACCTCCTCGACGGCTGACCCGCACCGCCGCCCCCCGAACTCCACCTCCGACGAAAGCCAGGTCAAGACATGTCAGGCACCTCCATCGTGACGCTGCCCGAGCGGGCCGTCGAGCTGCTGGGCGGCCAACCCGACGACACGACGCTGCGCCGCTACCTGCACGGCCTGCCCGGCGTCGACGCGGTCGGTCTCGAGCAGCGTGCGGCCGGGCTCGGCACGCGCTCCATCAAGACCACCTCCAAGGCGTGGGCGCTCGACAAGATCATCGAGCTCATCGACCTCACGACGCTCGAGGGGGCCGACACCCCGGGCAAGGTGCGATCGCTCGTTGCGAAGGCGCTGAACCCGGACGCCTCCGACCCGACGACGCCGCGCGTCGCGGCTGTCTGCGTGTACGGCGACATGGTGCCGTACGCCGTCGAGGCGCTCGGCTCGGCGCACGGCGATCCCGACGAGGGCGGCGTGAGCGTCGCGGCCGTCGCGACCGCGTTCCCGAGCGGGCGGGCGTCGCTCGACATCAAGCTGGCCGACACGGCGGAGGCCGTCGCGCACGGCGCCGACGAGATCGACATGGTGATCGACCGGGGAGCCTTCCTCGCCGGCCGCTACGGTCTCGTCTTCGACCAGATCGCCCGGGTCAAGCAGGCCTGCCGCCGTGAGGACGGCACATACGCGTCGCTCAAGGTGATCCTCGAGACCGGCGAGCTCAACACCTACGACAACATCAAGCGGGCGTCGTGGCTCGCGATCCTCGCCGGCGGGGATTTCATCAAGACCTCGACCGGCAAGGTGCAGCCGGCCGCGACGCTGCCGACGACACTCCTCATGCTCGAGGTCGTGCGCGACTGGCACCGCGCGACGGGCGAGAAGGTCGGTGTGAAGCCCGCGGGCGGCATCCGCACCTCGAAGGACGCGATCAAGTACCTCGTCACCGTCGCCGAGACGGTCGGAGAGGAGTGGCTGCAGCCCCACCTGTTCCGCTACGGCGCGTCCAGCCTGCTCAACGACGTGCTGCTGCAGCGCCAGAAGCTGAAGTCCGGGCACTACACCGGCGCCGACTACGTGACGATCGACTGAGCCGCACTCAGGCGACTGAACGGGAAAGAACAGATGAGTTTCCTCGAATACGCCCCCGCGCCGGAGTCCCGCGCGATCCTGAACCTCAAGCCCGAGTACGGCCTCTTCATCGACGGCGATTTCCGCCCGGGTTCGGGCGAGTCGTTCAGCACCATCTCGCCGGCCGATGAGAAGCACATCGCCACGATCGCGTCGGCGAGCGAGGCGGATGTCGACACCGCCGTCGTCGCCGCGCGGCGCGCGTACGGCAAGACGTGGTCGAAGATGAGCGGCCGCGACCGCGGCAAGTACCTCTTCCGCATCGCGCGCCTGGTGCAGGAGCGGGCCCGCGAGCTGGCCGTCGCGGAGAGCCTCGACAACGGCAAGCCCATCAAGGAGAGCCGCGACGTCGACGTGCCGCTCGTAGCCGCGTGGTTCTTCTACTACGCCGGGTGGGCCGACAAGCTCGACTACGCCGGACTCGGGCCGGCCCCGCGCTCGCTGGGCGTCGCCGGTCAGGTGATCCCGTGGAACTTTCCGCTGCTCATGCTGGCGTGGAAGATCGCGCCGGCGCTCGCCGCCGGCAACACCGTCGTCCTGAAGCCCGCCGAGACCACGCCGCTGTCGGCGCTCCTGTTCGCCGAGATCCTGCAGCAGGCCGACCTGCCGCCCGGCGTGGTCAACATCGTCACGGGCGCCGGCGCCACCGGAGCGGCGCTGGTGCGGCATCCGGATGTGAACAAGGTCGCCTTCACCGGGTCCACCGCCGTCGGCCGCGAGATCGCGAAGGCCGTGGCCGGCACCGACAAGAAGCTCACGCTCGAGCTCGGCGGCAAGGCGGCGAACATCGTGTTCGAGGACGCCCCCGTCGACCAGGCGATCGAGGGCATCGTCAACGGCATCTTCTTCAATCAGGGCCACGTGTGCTGCGCGGGCAGCCGCCTGCTGGTGCAGGAGTCGATCCACGACGAGCTCGTCGACCGGCTGAAGAACCGGCTGTCGACGCTGCGCCTCGGTGATCCGCTCGACAAGAACACCGACATCGGCGCCATCAACTCGCGCGAACAGCTCGACCGCATCCGCGAGCTCAGCCGGATCGGCGAGGACGAGGGCGCGGAGCGCTGGAGCGCGGACTGCGTCATCCCCGACAACGGCTTCTGGTTCGCGCCGACGATCTTCACGAACGTGCAGGCGAGCCACCGCATCGCGCGAGATGAGATCTTCGGGCCGGTGCTGTCGGTGCTGACCTTCCGCACGCCGGCCGAGGCCATCGAGAAGGCGAACAACACGCCGTACGGCCTGTCGGCGGGCATCTGGAGCGACAAGGGCTCGCGCATCCTCGCCGTCGCCGACCGTCTGCGTGCCGGTGTGGTGTGGGCGAACACGTTCAACCGGTTCGACCCGTCGTCGCCCTTCGGCGGCTACAAGGAGTCGGGCTACGGCCGCGAGGGCGGCCGCCACGGCCTCGCCGCGTACCTCAAGGGCGGCTCGGCGCTCGACCCCGCCCGCCGCGTCGAATCCGGACGTTCGAAGAAGGAGGTGTCGGCGTGAGCACGCGACTGACGATCCCGAAGACCTACAAGCTCTACATCGGCGGGGCCTTCCCGCGCAGCGAGTCGGGTCGCACCTACGAGGTGGCGACGCCGAAGGGCGACTTCCTCGCGAACGCGGCCCTCGCGTCGCGCAAGGACGCCCGCGATGCCGTCGTCGCGGCTCGCGGCGCGGTGAAGGGCTGGTCGGGCGCGACCGCCTACAACCGTGGCCAGGTCCTCTACCGCGTCGCCGAGATCCTCGAGGGCCGCCGCGCCCAGTTCGTCGACGAGATCGTCCAGCAGACCGGGGTGTCGGCATCCGTTGCCGCCGCCGAGGTGGACGAGGCGATCGACCGCTGGGTCTGGTACGCGGGGTGGTGCGACAAGTTCGGCCAGGTCGCCGGCAGCGGAAACCCGGTCGCGGGGCCCTACTTCAACATCTCGGTGCCCGAGCCGACCGGGGTCGTGGGGATCATCGCCCCGCAGGACACCGCCCTCGTCGGACTCGTGTCGGCCATCGCGCCCGCGCTCGTCACCGGCAACTCGGTCGTGGTGGTGGCCTCGCAGCGGTACCCGCTGTCGGCGATCTCACTCGCCGAGGTGCTCGCGACGAGCGACGTGCCCGGGGGCGTCGTCAACGTCCTGACCGGCTCTCCCGCCGAGCTCGCGCCCTGGCTCGCGTCGCACCCCGACGTGCACGCGCTCGATCTCGTCGGCGCGGGTGATCTCGACTGGGTCGACCTGCAGATCGCCGCTGCAGAGACGCTCACGCGGGTGCTGCCGCCGGAGAACGGGACGGATGCCGCGGCCCCGAGCCTCGCCCGCATCACCGCGTTCACCGAGACGAAGACCGTCTGGCACACGAAGAGCCTGGTGTAACAGCGCCGGCGCACCACACCCGGAAGCGGCACGGATGCCTCGAGACGAGGCATCCGTGCCGCCCGGCGTTTCGTGACCCCGTTGTGGGCGGCCGTCCCCTCTGCCATAGTGAGCCGCACGCATGCGATGCACGCGATCAACGGCGATCGAGGAGCAGGCCATGACTGAAGTCTCGCCGCGCCGAGCGATGCGCCCGATGCGCGTCGCCCGCATCGTCCACCGGTGGGCGGGTCTGCTGCTGTTCTTCTGGGTGTCGATCGGAACCCTCCTCACGCTGCCGTACGTCTACGAACAGACCGGTGCGACGGGCGTCGCCGGTGTCGTAGAGGTCTTCAGGTTGGAAGCCGAGGGCGGCGGAGCCGTCAACCTGCCGGTGACGCTCGTGCTCATCGCCACGGTGGCGGGCCTCGGAGTCGCGCTGCTGGTCGATCTCGTCCGCCGGGGCCGTGAGCCCTTCGTCCGCGCCGGCTCGCCGCTCGGATGGCTCTATCTGCTGCACCGCTGGGCGGGGACGCTCTTCACGCTGTCGCTCGTCGCCTACCTCTTCGCGCGCCTGGCGATGGGCGCTGCGCCACCCGCCCTCGGCTGGGCGTGGGTGCTCCTGCTGTTCACGGTCAACGTACTGGGCGTCTGGGTCTTCATCTTCTGGGCGGTGGGCGCGATCCGGCGTCGAGGCCGAGCGCGGCGCCGCTCGGAGGTCACTCCAGCGCGAGCCCGCCCCACTCCCCGGGACGGGTGAGTTCGCCGTAGTGGACCTCGACGTCGTCGGCCGAGACCGAGGCGACGCAGGCCAGCAGCGACAGCGTCGGGTAGCCGTACGGGCGGTTGTCGCGGATGATGGCGCCGTCGTCGGTCGGGGGCAGCTCGGCCGAGCGCTCCAGCACCTCGACCCACGGCATCCACCATCGTCCTCCGCCGGCGGGCTCGGCGGCCTGGAAGTCGCTCAGCCACCTCGTGATGCGGGGCGTGGCGGGATCGTCGACGTCGTCGTGCGCGATCATGTGCGTGCCCGGCGCCAGCTCGGTGGTGCGCAGGGTGACGCCGTCCCATGTCAGCACGCGCGCCCGCGATCCCTCCACCTCGACGAGGTTGAAGCCGTGCGTCGCCGGCGCGCCCGAGGGGGAGCGGCCGGCGACCGCGTCGAGCACGAGGCCGCCGCGCGACACGAGTTCGGACTCGGGGCGGGTGGATTCGTCGGCGCGGTTCAGGAGTACCGCGAGGCGCCCGGAGTCGGGATCGGCGGCGAGCCAGGCGCCGCCGGCGCGCACGTCGCGCACGCCGACGATGCCGTCATGCGGCTCTGGCCACCAGCGCCCGAGCGGGTTCCACGGCCGGCCGGGATCCTCATCGCGGATGGCGAGCACGCGCGTGGGCTCGTCCGCCGAGTCGGGGACGCGGATCACGACGGTGCACATGCGGGCTCCTCAGGGGTCGTGCGCCGGCCGGTGGCCGGCGCGTCGGGTAGTCGTGCCAAGATCGGAGGGTGTTCGTCGTGGTCGGGGTCACCGGTGGCATCGCCGCCTACAAGACGGTTCAGGTCGTGCGCCTGCTGGTGAAGGCGGGGCACGACGTCCACGTCATCCCCACCGAAGACGCGCTGCGCTTCGTGGGGCTGCCGACGTGGGAGGCGATCAGCCGCCACCCCGTGACGACCTCCGTCCATGACGACGTCGCACGCGTGCGTCACGTCGCGCTCGGCCAGGCGGCCGACCTCGTGATCGTGGCACCCGCGACGGCGAACACCCTGGCGAAGATGACCGCGGGACTCGCGGACGACCTCCTCGGAACGACCCTACTCGCCACCACGGCACCGGTCGTCGTGGCGCCGGCGATGCACACCGAGATGTGGCGGCATCCCGCGACAGTCCAGAACATGGCCACCCTGCGCTCGCGCGGCGTCATCGTCGTCGGGCCGGAAGAAGGCGAGCTCACCGGCGGCGACAGCGGGCCGGGACGGATGTCGGAGCCCGAGGTGATCGTCGACGCCGCGCTCGCGGCGGTCGACGCCGAATCGGCCGACCTCCACGGGCTCCGCGTCGTGGTGAGCGCCGGCGGCACCCGGGAGCCCATCGATCCCGTGCGCTACATCGGCAACCGCTCCAGCGGGCGACAGGGGGTCGCGGTGGCCCTCGCGGCCGCGGAACGCGGAGCGGAGGTGGTGCTGGTCGCCGCTCATGTCGACGACGGCGTGCTGGATGCGGCATCCGCTCGCCCTCGCGTGCGGGTCGTGCGCGCGGGAACCGCCGCTGAGCTTGGCGCCGCCGTCGAGGATGCGGCCGCGACGGCCGACGTGATCGTGATGGCGGCGGCCGTGGCCGACTACCGGGTGGCGGAGGTGTCGCCGTTGAAGCGGGCGAAGGAGTCCGCGCCGGTCGGCGGCGTCACCCTGGACCTCGTCGAGAACGACGACATCCTCGCCGGCCTGGTGCGCGGGCGGCGTCGCGACCAGACGATCGTCGGCTTCGCGGCCGAGACGCCGGGCGACGGCGAGACCCTTCTCGACCGCGGACGCCGGAAGGCCGCGCGCAAGGGCGCCGACCTCCTGGCCGTGAACGAGGTCGGCTGGTCCAAGGGCTTCGAGTCGGCCGACAACGCCGTGACGATCATCGACGTCGCGGGGGAGGTCGTCGCAGCCCGGCGGGGGAGCAAGCAGGACGTCGCCGAGGCGCTGTGGGACGCGGTCCTCGTGGTGCGCGAAAACCAAGCCAAAGCAAAGTAACGAAACAGTAACGGCGCATGTAGAGTGGTCCGCACCACGTCGACGACGACGTGGTGCACGACCCCGGAGGACATGCCCGATGCCCGACTCCGCGGCATCCGATCGCGCCCGCGACCGGATCCACGCCCTAGCCGTCATGTGCGTGCTCGCCATCGCGAGCCTCGTCATCGCCTTCCTCGGAGCCGCGCCGGCGCGCGTCACCTCGACGGAGCTCCTCGGTGACGAGCGCACGCCCGGCGACGCCGCCTTCATCGCGAGCCATCGCGGGGGAGCGGCCACCGCGCCCGAGAACACCCTGCCGGCCGTCACCGCCGCGCTCGCCGCGGGGTTCGAGTACGTCGAGGTCGACGTCGCACTCACCGCCGACCGCCACCCCGTGCTCATGCACGACAAGAGCGTCGACCGCACGACGAACGGTCACGGGCGGCTCGCCTCGCTCACGCTCGCCGACGTCCGCGCGCTCGACGCCGGATCGTGGTTCGACCCCGCCTACGCCGGCACGCCGGTTCCGACGTTCGCGGAGTTCCTCGATGCGATCGTGGCGGCGCGAGGGCGCGCGATCGTGGAGCTGAAGGGGGCGTGGGATGCCGAGTCCGTCGACGCGGCCGTCGCCGAGGTGGCGGCGCGCGGCCTCGAGCACCGCATCGTGTTCGCGAGCTTCGACGCACGGACGCTGGCACTCGCGGCGGTCGAGTCGGACGTCCTGTCGCGGCTGCTCATCCTCAAGCACCTGCCCGCCGACGTCGTGAGTGCCGTCGCGGAGTCCGGCGCCCGTGGCGTGGTGGTGAGCCGCAAGGCGGTCCTGGCGCGCCCGGGCATCGTCGACGAACTGCACGCGATCGGAGCGCGGGTCGTGGTGTACACGCTCAATCGCGACACGCAGTGGGACGCCGTCACCGCGCTCGGCGTCGACGGCATCGTCACCGACGATCCGCACACCCTCTCGGAGTGGCAGAGCGCCTACGCCGGTCCCTGACTCCGTGTCCGCCCGAGTCGTGCGGTCCGCGCGGCGTGGCCCGTGGCATCCGATCTCGCACGTCATTAGTCTCGAAAGCAGCAGCCGCGGGGCGGCTGGGCACGGGAGAGCAGGCGGGCCGATGCGGCAGCAGCGCAGGTCGAGGTGGGCCGTGATCGGCGGCATCGCCCTCTTGGCGGCGGGCCTGATCACCGGCTGTCAGGCCGAGCCGTCGGCGAGACCGACCAGCACGCCGTCCGCCACGCCCACGAGCAGCCCGTCCGGCCCCACGCCGACCGCGACCGCCGGACCCTCTGAGACCGCGGAGCCCCAGGCCGGCTGGGAGGTGCCCGGCACGTGCGAGGAGATCTACTCGCCGGCGATGCTCGCCGAGCTGCAGTCCGCGAACCCGCCCCTCAACGATCCCGGTGTCACGATGCTGTCGAGCGAGAACGCCGATCTCCTCGAGGTCATCCACGGCGGGGCGGCCACTCTCCGGTGCTCGTGGGGTCAGCCGAGCGAGTACGGCCTGGCGACGAACGTCACCGCGATCGACGCGGCCGAGGGGTCGGCCATCCTGGCCGCGCTGCCGCAGGCCGGCTACGGCTGCGAGGCGCTCGGAGAGGGCACCGTCTGCCGGATCGAGCAGAAGGGCGTGACGCTCGACGACGAGGAGTACGCACGCGGTGAGGCGGCGTATGTCGGCGCCGGCGGGCTCGTGACCACCGCGTGGATCAACTTCGCTCCCCACGGCTACACCGAAGACATCGTGGCGACGATCTGGGGCTGAGCGCGGCATCCGCTCGCCCGTCCCACGCGAATCTGCGACTGCACGGCGGGCCGACTTCCCTGCGCGGGGCCGTCGTCCCGTAGAATGGCCGAGGGAAACCGCAGACGATGTCGCAGCTCGCTGAAGCGAGTGCCCGCGACCGGCGGCGGCCACCTCCCGATCCCGCGTTCGCGACGGCGTCCGCGCCGCCCGCGGGAGCACGCAGAACCATCGGTGTCATCCGATCCTCGCCGGTCCCCAACCGGCACTCACGCTCAGGAGGAGCATGCCGACCACGGCACCCGCCCAGACGGCGCAGCGTCGCCGCAAGTCCTCGTCCGCGCGCCGCGACGACGAGGCCCCGATCATCCCGATCCTCGCGCGCAAGGTGCGCGAGGTCGAGGCCAAGGCCCAGCGCGGCAAGCTGGGCCCGACGAACCGCGTCAAGTTCCAGGTCATCGCGTTCCTGGTGCGCGAAGAGCGCGCCCGCGTGAAGAAAGACGGCGAGCTGACGGATGCCGCGCGCGCCGAGCTGCTGAAGCGGCTCGACGGCGTCGCGACCATCCTCGCGAAGACCGCCGCGCGCGACACCTCGCTCATCCAGCTGCTCGAGGTCGACCAGGCCACGTCGCCGGTCGCGCGCCGCATGCGCCGCGACTGGCTGCTGGAGTCCGGCGCCGAGCTGCCGCCGGATGAGCTCATCATCACCGACGTCGCGCCGGTCGCGGCGACCGTCGTGCCGGCCGCGCTGGCCGAGCGCCAGGTCGTGCCGCAGCAGGTCGAGGCGCGCCGCGAGGCGAACCCGTTCCTGGCGCCCGATCTCTCGGTGCGCGCTCCGAAGGAGACGCCGCGCCGGCGCCTGGACAGCTGGGAGCTGATGGGCCCGCTGTACAAGGCGTTCGAGACCGGCGCCGGCGGTGCGAGCGCATCGATGGAGCTCCCGCCCGTGCCGGAGTTCGACCGCATGTCGCCCAAGGGCCTCGAGGTGATGCCGCACCAGTCGCGGTTCCTGGAGTCCGTGCGCGCCGGTCACCGCAGCTTCCTCCTCGCCGACGAGCCGGGCCTCGGCAAGACGGCGGAGTCGGTGCTCGCGGCATCCGTCGCCGACGCCTACCCGCTGCTGGCCGTCGTCCCCAACGTGGTGAAGATGAACTGGGCCCGCGAGGTCGAGCGGTGGACGCCGCAGCGGCGCGCCACCGTGATCCAGGGCGACGGCGAAGACATCGACGCGTTCGCGGACGTCTTCATCGTCAACTACGAGATCCTCGACCGTCACCTCTCGTGGCTGTCGACGATCGGCCTGAAGGGCATGGTCGTCGACGAGGCGCACTTCATCAAGAACCTCACTTCGCAGCGCTCGCAGAACGTGCTGGCCCTCGCCACGCGCATCCGCGAGCAGGTGCGCAACCCTCTCCTGCTGGCTCTCACGGGTACGCCGCTGATCAACGACGTCGAGGACTTCGACGCGATCTGGCGCTTCCTCGGGTGGACGAACGGCGAGAAGCCCGGCCCCGTCCTCATGGAGAAGCTCGACGAGACCGGGCTGACCCCCGCCGACAAGTCCTTCTACCCCCACGCGCGCGACGCGGTCATCTCGATGGGCATCGTGCGGCGCAAGAAGAAGGATGTCGCGGCCGACCTGCCCGACAAGCTCATCGCCGACCTGCCCGTGCAGCTCGACGACGAGTTCGGTCGCTCGATCCGCCAGGCCGAGCGCGAGCTGGGCGAGCGGCTCGCGGCGAAGTACCGCCGCATCATCGAGGCGCGCGGCGACCGCGGCCACGGTCCGGGCCACATCGACGACGACATCGTGCGTCTCGTCGCCCACAACGAGCTCGAGGAGTCGAAGGCCGCAGGGACGGGCTCCGAGAACGTCTTCACCATGGTGCGCAAGATCGGCCAGGCCAAGGCCGTGCTCGCCGCGGACTACGCCGTGCAGCTGCAGCGCTCGGTCGGCAAGGTCGTCTTCTTCGCCAAGCACATCGACGTCATGGACACCGCCGAGGCGCACTTCGCCGCGGCCGGCCTGAAGACGGTGTCGCTGCGCGGCGACCAGCCGTCGTCGTCGCGTCAGCAGGCGATCGACGCGTTCAACAACGACCCCGAGGTGGGGATCGCGGTCTGCTCGCTCACGGCGGCGGGCGTCGGTGTGAACATGCAGGCGTCGTCGAACGTCGTGCTCGCCGAGCTGTCGTGGACGGCGGCCGAGCAGACGCAGGCGATCGACCGCGTGCACCGCATCGGTCAGGACGAGCCGGTCACCGCGTGGCGCATCATCGCCGCGCACACGATCGACACGAAGATCGCCGAGCTCATCGACTCGAAGCAGGGGCTCGCCGCCCGCGCGCTCGACGGTGAGGCCGTCGACCCGCAGTCGAGCGATTCCGTGCAGCTTTCGGCGCTCATGCACCTGCTGCGCCAGGCGCTCGGCGCGGCGTAGGTCGGTTCGTGACGGGGGCGGTGCGCGTGCGCGCCGCCCCTGTCGCATGCCCGGCCGCGGTCGTCGACAGGGTGCCCGGACCGGCGACGTGCGGTGGACGCGGGAGAACGATGACTGGCAGCGCGCCGCGGACTGACCGCTCGTGGACCAGCCGCGTGTGTGGCAGGTCGTGGGCTTCCGGCACTAATGTCGGGGGAGGCAGCGTCGCCGTCCTTTTCCCCCGACTTGCGAGGAACACAGCATGAAGATCGGCATCCTGACGAGCGGCGGCGATTGCCCCGGACTCAACGCGGTCATCCGTGGCGTGGTGCTCAAGGGCACCACGACCTACGACCTCGAGTTCGTCGGCATCCGCGACGGATGGCGCGGCGTGGTGGACGGTGACTTCTTCCCGCTCACCCGGCACGAGGTGAAGGGCCTGTCCAAGGTCGGGGGCACGATCCTCGGCACGAGCCGCACCAACCCGTACGAGGGCCCCCGCGGCGGCGCGGAGAACATCGCGAAGACGATGTACGGCCACCGCCTCGACGGCATCATCGCGATCGGCGGCGAAGGAACCCTCGCCGCGGCCAACCGCCTGGCCAACGACGGCATCAACGTGCTGGGCGTGCCGAAGACGATCGACAACGACCTGCGTGCGACCGACTACTCGTTCGGCTTCGACACCGCGGTCAACATCGCCACCGACGCGATGGACCGCCTGCGCACCACCGGCGATTCGCACCAGCGCTGCATGGTCGCCGAGGTCATGGGCCGCCACGTCGGCTGGATCGCCCTTCACGCCGGCATGGCCGCCGGGGCCCACGCCATCTGCATCCCCGAGGTTCCGATGTCGATCGACGAGATCGCTGCGCTCGTGACGCGGGCCCACGATCGTGGCCGCGCGCCGCTGATCGTCGTGTCGGAGGGCTTCACGCTGAAGGGCATGGACGAGGCGTACAGCGACAAGGGCCTCGACGCGTTCAACCGTCCGCGCCTCGGCGGCATCAGCGAGGTGCTCGCGCCCGAGATCGAGCACATCACCGGCATCGAGACGCGCTCGACCGTCCTCGGCCACATCCAGCGCGGCGGCTCGCCTTCGGGCTTCGACCGGGTGCTCGCCACCCGCCTGGGCCTCCACGCCGCCGACGCGGTCGTCGACGGCGCGTGGGGTCAGATGGTGGCGATGCGCGGCACCGACATCGTGCGCGT
Organism: Microbacterium hibisci; assembly: GCF_015278255.1. Taxonomy (GTDB): domain Bacteria; phylum Actinomycetota; class Actinomycetes; order Actinomycetales; family Microbacteriaceae; genus Microbacterium; species Microbacterium hibisci. The sequence goes on along the minus strand of NZ_JADIJC010000010.1, from coordinate 121,146 downwards.
GCCCTTCGCCGACGCTCTCGGCGAGCTCAACACGGTGCCGCTCTACCGCTACGAAGAGGCCGCAGCCCTCTTCGGCTGAGCCCGCCTGCGGACAGCGGATGCCTCGCGCCGAGGCATCCGCAGTCCGCACGGCTGCCGTGGTGACTGTCCGTCGATGTCGTCGAGCCAAGGGATTTCCGGCGAGACCGAGGACGTCGTCACCGGTTTCGGCGGGAATGCCCTGTTTCGGTGAGGGCACGACGGTTTCGCCGGTCAGCCCCTGGCTCGGCGGATGGGGGGAGCGGATGCCTCGGCCCGCGGCATCCGGTCGCGTCCGAGGTCACGGGGCTGATGAGGGGGTCGGCGGGCGGCGGTCCGCGGCTGCCGGCGAGACGAGCGGCGGCCGACCGTGTTGCGGGACGAGGACGCGCTTGTCGACCAAGCCGGCATCGCGCGCGGCGAGGATCTCGGCCAGGCGCCGGCGCCACCGGCGCACGTCCGATGCGTACTCCGCTCGCATGGCGAGATCGTGTCGTTCGTAAGGGTCGGCGGAGAGATCGAACAGCTGTTCCGCGGGTGCGCCGGGAGCGTTGCGCGGGAACCACACGAACTTCCAGCGACCGTCGGTGAGGAACTGCGTCTCCTGCGACGGGTCGTAGCAGATGGAGTGCTCTCCGTGCACGACGTCGCGCCAGGGTGCGCCGCCGCGGATGAGCGGGAGCACGCTCCGGCCGTCCATGCCGGTGGGCGCCTCGACGGCGCACACGTCGAGCACCGTGGGCATGACGTCCTGCAGGCACACCGGCTCGTCGGCCGTGCGTGCGTCGGCGTCGGTGCGCAGCGCGGCGGGCAGGCGCACGAGCAGCGGCACGTGGGCGGACCCCTCGTACGCGTAGGTCTTGCGCCACAGATGGTGATCTCCGAGCATGTCGCCGTGGTCCGAGACGAAGACGATCATCGTGTCGTCGTCCAGTCGGCGGTCCCGGAGGACGCGCATCAGGCGGCCGATCTGGTCGTCGATGTGATGGATGAGGCCGGCATAGCCGGCGCGGGCCCGCCGGATCTCGTCATCGCTGCGTCGGCCGCGCCACCCGTTCACGTCCGCCCGTCCGCGGCCCTCGATGTCGTGGATGCGCGCCCAATCGCCCACCGCCGGATCGGGGATCATCCCGGCGCGCCCTCGCTCGAGGTTGTGCTCGTAGTGGAACGCCGGGGGATCGTAAGGCGAGTGGGGACGCGCGAACGACGTCATGAGGAAGAACGGCCGGGTGGGGTCCCGCCGCTCGAGGAAGCGGATCGATTCGGTCGCAGTCCATGTCGAGGGGTGCAGGTGCTCGGGCACGTGGGAGGGGCGCGCCATCCAAGAATTGACGTCGACCCCGTGATCGGCCTGCTTCACATCGGCAGGGGCGTTGCGCTCGAACCACGCCGTGTAGTCCGACACGAAGCGGTCGTCCTGCACCCGCAGCGACTCGTCCAGTACTGTCTCGTCGAACCCGTAGCGTGCGCGCTGCGGCGTGAAGTGCATCTTGCCCACGCCGTGCGTCTGGTAGCCGGCTCTGCCCAGCACCTCGGGGAGGGTGTCGGTCAGTCCCGCGAGCGGCGGCTGCCCCGGCCCCATGCCGAGGATGCCGGTGCGCCACGGATCGCGGCCGGTGAGCAGCGATGCGCGCGCGGGCGTGCACGACGGCGTGCACGAGTAGGCGCTGCGGAACCGCGTGCCGGCAGCGGCGATGTGGTCGAGGTTCGCGGTCGGGGCGAAGCCGCCTTCGCACGAGAGGGAGTCCCAGCGCTGCTGATCGGTGACGATGAGCAGGACGTTCGGTCGGGTGATCACGGTTTCGCCCCCGCACAGAGTCCGAGCCGGTCGAGGGTGGCCGCGGCGACAGTTAGAGGTGCGGCGCTCGACCCGTCTTCGCTTCCGACCGCGGTGCGCCACGACTCCTCGAGGTGCACGATCCGCTCCTGAAGCGCGCGCTCGTCCGGTGCGCTGCCGCGCTCGGCGGCGTCCGCGAGCCAATCCGTCCACGCCGCCCAGCGCGGCGCGTACAGGTCGCGCACGAGTCCGGACCAGTGGCGGCCGGAGTAGTCGTGCAGGCCGCTGGTCTGATGGCCCCAGACCGAAACGAGGCTCCGGGCGTCGTGTTCCATGATGTCGGCCTCGTCAGGATCGCCGCCCCACGAGCGGGCTGCCGTGATCCACGTCGACGCACGTGACTCCGGCCGCGTGGCGACGAGGTCGTCGAGGGCGCGCAGGTCGTCCTGCAGCCGCATCGCATGGTCACGCAACGCAGGGGCATCGTGCTGACGCCACGCACCGAGTACCCCGCGGATGTGCTGCCGGAACTGCTGAGCCACGACGTGCCCCGTGAGTTCGACGACATCGCGCTCGAGCGCGTCGCGATGCACGGCGAGCTCATCCAGGCCGATGAGCAGTCGCGCGGCGCGCGCGATGGCCGGAAGGTCGCCCTCCACGGCGGGATCGTTCTCGGCGTCGATGTTGGCCGACATCCGCGCGGGCTCGGCCGGCAGCGCCTCGCCGGCGAGACGCTGCGTCGCGAACGGCGCCGACGCGGTCCACGGGCGCGCGATCACGGGGGAGGGGATGGACCGGGTGCGGCCCGGGGCATACAGAGTCGCGCCGAGCAGCCGCCACGCCTCGCGGGCGCCCGGGTCGTCGACGCCGTACCGCTGCACGGCGAATTCCGCGAGCCACTCGTCGACGTCGAGCTCGCGCCATACGGCGTCGGCGGCGGCCTCGTAGAACACCGTGTTGTTCTCGATCGCCTCAGGTGCGAGTCCCACGCCTTCCAGGCCATCCGGATGCCGCGCCGCGAGCTCTGCGATGTCTCGGGCGAGACCACGCACATCCCCGAACAGAGCGAAGCGCCCGCCGAAGTTGTGGACGGCGGTCCAGAGCCATCGCCGCCCGTGCATGCCCTCGCGCCACATCGGTGCGTGTTCGCCCCACAGGTCGATCAGCACGAGTCGCTCGCGGGGAACGCCCGACAGGTAGGCCGCGATCCGCTCCCGCGACCAGAACCCGCGGTGATAGTGGAAAGGCCAGCCTTGCAGCAGCCACGTCGCCCGAGGATGCACCGACGTCAATGCCCGGTGCACGCCGGCCCCTGCGCGGGCGAGGTCGTCGAGATCGCCGGATGGCGGGAGCGACTCGATGTACGGGTCGACGGCGAACCACGGCTGCGCCCCCGCGTCGCCGAGCAGATCGCGCTGCGCCTCGAGGAAGGTGCGCGCGAAGTTCGCATAGTCGGGGGATGCCGGGGCCAGCAGGGGGGTCCGCCACCCTTGCCAGTCGATCTCTGCCGACCCCTCGCCCGCGAGCGACGCGGGCACGTGCCCGCCGGTAACCGGCAGCACGGGCGTCATCCCCAGGTCGCGGGTGCGGGCGAGGATGCGGCGCGCGAGCTCCACGCGTCGCGTCGCCCACGTCGGCGACAACGGGCCCCCGAAGTCGTGCAGTCCGCCCATCGCCATCCAAGGGATCGTGGCGGCGCCGCCCACCCAGGCGCGGGCCTCGTCCGCGCCCACACCCGAGCGGTACAGCGCCTCCGCCAGAACGACCTCGTACGCCGTGAGGACGAGCGGATGGGTCACCCCGTGCAGGGCCATCCAGTCGAGCTCCCTCTCCCAGCGCGCCCAGTCCCAGTACGCCGTCGAGTAGCCGTGCGTCACGACGTTGAGGTGATAGCGGATGCCGAAGCCCGTCGCCTGCGCCGTCTCCGGGGCATCGGGCCAGGCGTCCCAGCGGGGCGCGATGACCGGGGACTCCCACGTGAGGCGCTGTCCGTGGGACTGCAGGTAGTGCGCGAACGCGCTCGCCGCCGCGACGAGGTCCGTTGCCCGCAGCGTGAGGGTACCGCCGTCGGCGTGGAACGAGCCGGTGGCTGCGGCATCCCCGATCCGAGGTTGTTGCTCGACGCGGACCCGCGACGCATCGCCGCCGGCGCGGGCGATCAGGCGGCGCAGGGCGCTCGCGAACTCCGGCTCACTCATGCGTCGGCGACTCCTTCGGCGACGGGGCGATGTCGAGCCGCGAGGTCCACGCGGCGAAGTCGACGGGGGTGCCCGATAGGCGGGACTCTTCGGCGGCGAACGCGATGAGGTGGCTGTCGAGCGCCGTGGCGAACGAGAGCTCTCCCGCTCCGACCGTCCCGGCGACCAGTGCGTCGACGAATTCGGCCATGAGGGCCGCGTCGCCTCCGGCATGACCGGCGTGGTCGCCCAGGTCGGCGTTGGGCATCGCGACGTGAAGCGTGTGCCGCCGGTGTCCCATCGGCTGCCTGGTCTCAGCGGTGTGCGAGGCGAGCGGCAGATCGTGGGGGAGCGTCGCCGTCGGCGAGAACAGGTCCACGACGATCTCGCCGCTCTCCATGTGACCCGTGAGCTGTCCGGCCGAGCCGGTGATGGCCACGTTGCGGGTGTTCTCGGCGGTGAACGCGGATGCGGTGAGCGTGGCCGTGAGGCCGCCCGGGAACATCATGGTCGTCTGCTGATGATCGGCGACGTCGTTGTCGCTGCGGTACACGCAGCGCCCGTAGTCGCCCGTGCGCAGCGCTGCGAGACGGCCCGCCGGGGAAGTGTCCGCGCCCAGCAGGTGCACGGGATGACCTGACACGCCCGCGAGGGCGTCGACGTAATAGCGGGGTGCGTAGAACGGGCAGCTGTCGGCCACGGGGCAGCCGTCGAGGCAGAACTGCGGCGCGCCGGGAGGGGCGTTCTCGGGACGGAACCATGTCAGCTCACCGATGCTGTACACCGAGTCGGGCGCGGAGCCGGCGAGCCACCGGATGAGGTCGAGGTCGTGCGACGTCTTGGTGAGCACCATCGCGCCGGCTCGGGCCGTGCTGCGCCAGTTGCCGCGCACGTAGGAGTGAGCGAAATGCCAGAACCCGATGTTCTCCCTCACCTCGAGGGTCATCGTGCGTCCGATCGCGCCCGAGTCGAGGATGCGCTTGATCGAGCGCCAGAACGGGGTGAACCTCAGCACGTGGCCCACCGCGAGCCGTGACGACGTGTCCGCGACGTGCCGAGCCAGGCGCGAGAGCTCGGCGAGGGTGGGAGCGGCGGGCTTCTCGAGCAGGAAGGGGATGCCGGCCTCGGCGACCGCGACGGCGACGTCGACGTGGAGCGCGTCGGGCACGGCGATCACCACGCCATCGGCTCGGAGCGCGGCGAGATCCGCCACGACATCGCGCCAGTCGCCGTACTCGGCGGCTCCGCCGGCCTCGGCGGCCAGAGCCGAGCGTCGGGGCTCGGACACGTCGGCCACCGCGACGATGCGGGCGCGGTCGGGGTGCTCGATCACCCAGCGACCGTAGGCGTCGCGCCCGCGGCCACCGGCCCCGATCACGACGAGACGCTGCTGTCGGGTCATTTCTCCGCTCCTGCCGTGAGACCTTCGACGAGGTATCGCTGCGCGACGAAGAACAGCACGATGACCGGTGCCGTGACGGCGAGCGAGCCGGCCAGCAGCACGGTCACCGGCACGTTGAAGTCGGCCAGCTGCGAGATGCCCAGCGGCGCCGTCCAGAGCTCGCGGTCCTGCACGAGGAACAGGAGCGCGTAGAAGTACTCGTTCCACGCGATCATGAAGACATAGATGGCGGTCGCGACGACGCCGGGAAGGGCGATCGGCAGCACGACGCTGCGCAGCATCTGCGGCAGCGAGGCGCCGTCCACGATCGCGGCCTCTTCCACGCTCTCGGGCAGCGCCTGGAAGTAGTTGCGCAGCATGTAGATGGCCACCGGCACGGTCGTCGCGACATAGACCAGGAAGAGCCCCACGAGCGAGCCCGTCAAACCCGCTTTCGCGAGCAGAACGAACAGCGGGACCGACAGCACGATCCCGGGGAACAGGTAGACGCCCAGGATGATGCCGTTCACGAAGCCGCGCCCGCGATAGCGCAGTCGTGCGGCCGCGTAGGCGCCGAGGATCGAGACGATGATCGACAGCACCACCGTGCAAGCGGCGACCAGCAGAGAGTTGATGACGAACCGCCCGAGACCGAATCCGCCCTGGGCGGGGTCGAGCATCGCCGTCGTATAGCCCGAGAAGTCGAGCTCGTCCCAGGCCGGGATGAGATCCAGCGGCGCCTGCACGACCGACGTGTACGGACGCAGCGAGAGCACGAAGCCGTACAGGACGGGGCCCAGGGCGCCGATCAGCGCGAGCGCGATGATCGCCACGCGTCCGGCGGTGGCCAGCGGGTGCGGCCGCAAGGCGGACCGGCGACGGGTCATTCGAGGTCCACCTTCCGCCGGGAGAGCGCGACGTAGACGGCAAGGAGCGAGATGAGCACGACTGACATGAGGAGTCCGTAGGCGGCGGCGCTGCCGATGTCGGCGCGGGTGACGAGCTCGGTGTACACCTTCAGTGCCATGACCTGGGTGCCGCCTGCGCCCTCGGTGAGCAGGTAGATCTCGCTGAAGCTCTGGAAGGTCCAGATGAATCGCAGCAGGCACAGGAGCAGGATGACGCCCTTGAGCTGAGGCAGGACGATGCGGCCGATGATCTGCATCCCATTGGCTCCGTCCAGCGCCGCGGCCTCTTCGATGTTCGGTGACACCCCCTGCAGCCGAGCCGTGATGAACAGGAACGAGAGGGGCGCCGACGTCCAGATCTCGAATGCCACGACGACGAGAAGCGACAGCGGGATGGGGACGCCCCAGACCTCGGTCGTGGTGGTGTTGAGGAAGCCGATCGACTGCTCCCACCCCATCACCTCGCGTCCGAACGCGTTGATCACGCCGTACTGCGGGTTGAGCATCGTCTGCCAGATCGTGACGGCCGCGATGACCGGCAGCACGTACGGGACCAGCAGCAGCGCCCTGACGATTCCGCGGCCGGGGAAGGGCCGGCGCAGAGCCAGCGCCAGGACGAGGCCGAGCCCGACAGAGCCGATCATCGTGAGCGTTGCGTAGAGCAGGGTCGTGCCGAGCGCACGCCAGAAGGCGGGATTGGCGAGCGCGCGGCGGAAATTCTCCAGCGACCAGTCGATGGGCTCGGTGCCCAGGCGGGGGATGTCGACGAGGCGGATCTCGCTGAACGCGAAGACCACCACCAGCAGCAGCGGCAGAAGCGACGCGAAGACGATGACCAGGAAGGTCGGGGCGGTCAGGAGCAGGCCGTTGCGGTTGTCCCGCTGAGAGCGGCTGCGAGGCCGCCCCCAGCGGTGACGGAGGACTCCGGTGGTCACAGGCCCGCCTGTACCTCCTCGACGGCCGCCTTCATCGCGGCTGTCACCTCATCGGCGGGAACCCCGTTGTAGAGCTGGTCGATCTGCCCCGACAGCACACCCTGACTGGACACCAGGCCGGCGAGCGTCGCATCGGGAGTCCCCATGCCCCAGAGGTAGACAGAGTTGATGCCGTCACGCATGCCGTCGACGAACTCCTCGCCGTACAGCTCGACCGAGGTCATGGTCTGACCCGGGCCGATGCCCAACCCGCCCCACGCCTCGATGAACTCGGTCGGGTCGTCGGCGGTGCCGTTGCGCAGCGGAATGCGACCTTCCGTCGCGACCGCGAGAGTGTCGATGTAGCCCGTGCTCATGACGTACTCGATGTACTCCTGCGCGGCGGCCGTGTTGGCGCCCGTGGGGATGCCGTAGCTCAGAATCGCGCCGTATTGCGCCGGGTCGTCCTCATTGAAGACGGTGACGAACTCGGTGTTGTCGGCGAGGAACGTCGGCTGCGCGGCGCAGTCGGGGCACGTCGCGGGCGTCGCCTCGTCGAGTCCGGCCAGCTCGTCGAGGATGTGGGTCGAGAACAGCAGCATGGCGGCGTCGCCGTTCATGTACGCGGCCCGGGCACTGGTCACGTCGAAGTCGCCGGCGACGGACGAATCGCGCAGCTGGAGGAATTGCTCGGCGGCCTCGGTGCACGCGTCGGAATCGATCGTGACCTCGCCGTCCTCGACCAGTTCGCAGCCCGCGCTCTGGAAGATCGACTGGATGCCTTCGGTCGCGGACGCGGTGCCCGCCTGGGTGCCGAACGCGAGTCCGGTGATGCCGAGCTCCTCCTTGACCGTCGTGGCGGCGTCGGCCAGTTCTTCGACGCTCGTCGGGACGTCGACGCCCGCCTGCTCCAGCAGGTCGGCTCGGTAGGCGATGAGGTGAGTCCAGCCGTCGCTCGGGACGGCCGAGATCCGGTCGTCGATCGTCACGGCATCGATCGCGTGCTCGTTGAAGGTGTCGAGCCCGAGCGCCTCCACCGTCGCGGTGGCGGCGTCGGCGTCCAGCAGGCCCTGCGACGTCCAGGCGCCGGTCTGGTTCGACGAGTGCAGAATGACGTCGGGCACGTCGCCGGTGGCGGAACCGGTCACGAGCGCCTGGTCCTGATCTGCACCGGCCATCGGCACCACCTCGACATCGATGCCGGTCTCTTCGGTGAAGGCGGCAGCGACCGCCTCCTGGGCGGCGAGGCGGTCGGGCGTGGTCTGCGGCGTCCAGAAGACGACGCTGCCGCTCGCCTCTTCGGTGGCGGAGTCAGGGGTGTCGGACGTGCCGGCGGAACAGCCGGCCAGCAGGCCGAGCACCGCCGCCATCGCGAGTGGAGCCACGAGACGCTGTGTGGGGGTCCGGGTCATTGCATCACTCCTCTTGTCGTGGCGCGAGCGCCGGGAACGGGGCGAAGCGGTGCAGCATCGACGCTGCACCGACGGTGCGATCATCCCGCCAGGCGAGCAATCTCGAAGAGATCGTGCGACAGAATGCAAGAAAGCACCTCTGACGACCGTACTCCTGAATGTAAGGTGCCTCTCGTGGACGATCTCGATCGGCGCATCACCGGCGCCCTGCTCGCCAATCCGCGTGCCAGCAACGCGCAGATCAGCGAAGCCGTCTTCACGTCCGAGGCGACGGCGTCGCGACGCGTGGCGCGCCTGGTGCGCGACGGCGAGGTACGTGTCATCGGCGTGCTCGACGGCGAGGCGACGGGGCGATCGCGTTCGTTGTTCGTGCGGCTGCGGTGCCGTCCCGGCGAGGCTCATCGCTCGGCGCAGCGCATCGCCGCGTGGTCGGCGTGCGGCTCGGTCAAGCTCGTCACGGGCAGCGTGGACTGCATCGCCGAGATCGGCTACACCTCCAACGACCATCTGCTCGCTCTGACGCTGGAGCAGCTGCCGGCCCTGGACGGTGTTCTCGCGGTGTGGAGCAATCAGGTGATCAGGCGCTTCGCGACGCCGCACAGCTGGCTGCCCGACCTGCTGCCCGACGAAGTCGTCGAGCAGCTGCGCAGTCAGCGCCTGGATCCCTGGGCCGATCCGCTGCCGGACCGCCGCGTCAAGACCGATGCTCTCGACGAGCGCATCGCGGGCGCACTGGCCGAGGACGGACGGCTCGGCTGGCAGCGTCTCGGCGAGCTGTGCGAGGTCAGCCCGGTCACCGTCCGACGCCGTGCGGAGGGGATGATGGCCTCGGGCGCCTTGCGGATGCGCACGGTCATCGAGCCCGAGCGCATCGGGCTTCCGGTGAACGCCTTCGTGGCGCTCAGCGTCAACCCGACGCAGCTCAGCCGCGCCGGAGAGCTGCTGGCGGGGCATCCGTCGGTCCTCATGATCTCGGCGACGACGGGGGATCGCAATCTGTGCGGCGAAGTCGCCCTCGCCTCCGACGCCGCCCTGTATGCCTTCATCTCGGAGACGATCGGCGGACTGCCCGGGCTCCAGCACGCCGATGTCGCGGTGGCGCTCCACTCGCTGAAGCGTGCGGGCCGCACGCGCCACCTCGCCGCCGTGCGCTGACGCACGGCGTCCGGCCCGCCGCCCGACCGGCCGCGCTGTCAGAGAGCGAGCCCGCGCAGCACACCATCCTGCGCCGCCACGATCAGCTGGCGGTCGACGACGACCGGCGTCGAGAAGGTGTTCGCCGTGAACAGCTGCCGGTCTACCGCGACCGTTCCCGCCGCGGGCTCGATCGCCGCCAGCAGCCCGCCCACCGAGACGAGCCACACCGTGCCGGTGGCGGGATCGGCCACGGGGCCGGCGTTGACGACTCGTGGCACCGTCGGCGCGCTCCACCGCACGCCGCCGGAGGCCGGATCGGCGACCGTGACGACACCCCACTCGGTGGTGAGCAGCAGCCCGCCGTCGGCGAGAGCGAGCGCGGGCGCGAACATGTGGCTGCCTGCCACGCGCCACCGCTCGAGGCCGCTCACCGGGTCGACGGCGATCGCGTCGGTGACCGTGCTGAACAGCACCGCGCCGCCTGGAAGCACCTCCACCCAGTCGTCCCAGGGGCCGTAGATGAGTTGTCGGTACCTGTCGGGCCGCGTGTTCGTGAGGAACGACCACAGCTTCGCACCCGAGCGCAGGTCGTAGGCGTATCCGCGCCCGTCTCCGGCGCCGACGTAGACGCGCTCGCCATCCGAGGCGGCGCGTCCCGCGGTGCGCACCGGCACGCCCGCCTCCCACAGGGTCCTCCCGCCGGCGTCGAGGCAGCGCAGCCGGTCCTCGGCGGCGACCAGGATGCGATCGCCGCCGCCCGTCGACACCACCAAGGGCGTCGACATCACCGGCTTGCCGAAGTCGCTGCGCCACGCCACGGCGCCCGTGCGCGCGTTCAGGGCGGTGAGACGGTGGTCGGCGCTCGGTACGAGCACGAGCGCGCCGTCGGTGGTGAACGCGGCACCGCGGTGGACCGGGCCTAGGTCGACCGTCCAGCGCGACCGGTACGACGAGGATCCGGCGACGTCGACGGCGACGACCCTGCCCGAGGTCGAACCGGCCACGACCGTGGCACCGAACGCCGTGAGCGCGCCCTGCAGCTGCCCGCCGACCGGCAGCTCCCACGCGATCCGGGTGCGGGGCGACCCGTCGACGGTCGCCCGCGCGGTGTCGTGCCGCCGCACATTCTGCGCGTCGGTCGCCCGCAGCTGCACGCGGTATGCGCCTGGCGCGAGCGCGGCGGCGTCGAGCGAGCCGTGCCACGACGATCCGCGGGCTTGGAGCGCCGTCCATGTTCCGTCGTCGACCGCGCCGAAGACGGACTGCGGGTAGACCCGCGCCTCCACCGCGACGGCCGCGGCTCCGGCCACGGCGGTCAGGTCGATCCGTCCGGGGTGCGACCGCACCGATCCGCGGATCGGAACGGTGCCGCCGGGCGGCGCGTCGAGCGAAATCTCCGTCAGCGGGGCGACCGTCGGCGCGTCGGCATCCGTTGCCCCGAGCGCCACGGTCTCGACGACGAGCGTGCGCCCGCGGTCGCTGCGATGCTCCGTCACCCGCAGATAGAAGGGGCCGCCCCGTGTCGCGGTCGAAGACACCTGGGTCAGGCCGTTGAAGCGATCGACCTCGTGGCGGTGGATGTGGCCGACGAAGATGCCGCGAACGGGGAAGGGCTCGATGGTGCGCAGCAGTTCGTCGGCGTCGTTGACGTAGTAGTTGCGTCCCGCGAGCGGGTAGTGCAGGAACATGATCGAGGGGATGCCGGCGGCCCCCGCCAGGTCGTCCCGCAGCGCCGCGAGGTCGTCGCCGAACAGGCCCGGCTCCTGCAGCGCCTGCGTGGGATCAAGGGCGAGGAAGTGCACGCCGCCCGCGTCGAAGCTGTAGCTCGTCGGGCCGAACCAGCGCTGGAACCGTTCGCGGGCGCTCGTGTCCCAGCGGATCTCGTGGTTGCCCGGCACGTGACGCAGCCGATCCCACAGGCCTCCGGGAATGGTGTCGCGATAGGCGGCGATTCCGGCGTCGTCGCCGTAGTCGGTGATGTCACCGCAATGCAGGACGAACTGCGGCTGCTCCGCCTCGACCGCCGCGAAGACGCGGCGCAGGTTCTCCAGTCGCGCGCTCTCCTCCTCGTTGGCGTGGGTGTCGGTGAGCACGATGAAACGCAGCGATTCGCCATCGCGGCGCGTCGGCGCGCCCACCGCCGCACCGGGCCACCGCCCCCACGCGGTGCCGCCCAAGCCGACGCCGAGTCCGATTGCGGAGAGTCCGAGGAAGCCTCGTCGGCTGAGGGCCGTCTCCTCCCGTCCGCTCGTGCTGGTGTGGTCTGTCATCCTCAGTCCTCCGGTCGTCGTCGTCCTGACCGGTACCCAACCGGGCCACGACGATCTGCGCCGAGGAAGTGCGGGCGATATGCGAGCTTTCGACATCCACGGCGATGCCCGCGCAAGAAATCGCCGATCACGCCGACGGCGACCTCGGGGAGGGCGAGTGCAGGGTGATGGAATCGCGCACCACCGTCGCCGCGATCGCCGATTCCTTGCACGACGCCTCCGTACGGTTGCCGCCGCCCTCACGGCACCGCCAGCGTCGGGAGTGCCGGCCCAGACCGGCACCCGTGAACCGTGAGAGAGAGTCCGAGCGATGCATTCCTCGAAGCGAATCCGCCGCCTGTCCACCCTCGCCGCCGCCGGCATGGTTGCGGCGGCGCTCGGTATGGCCGTACCCGCGGCTGCCGATGCCGCCCCAGCCGCCCGCTCTCTCGCGACGGCCGACCGCGGCGACAGGTCGGGGCCACCGGCCCCCGCTGAGCACGTGGTGTTCATCGCGCTGGACGGCTTCGACATCGACTACCTCAATGACGCGGCGCTGCCGAATCTGTCGGCGCTCGCGAAGCGGGGCAGTCTGAGCGTCTCGACAGGCGTCATGTCGTCGATCACGAACCCGTCGTGGTCGTCGGTGGCCACGGGTGCGTGGCCCGAGACGCACCGCAACACCGCCTACTGGTTCGACGCGTCGACCGGCACCGCCCGCGGTCAGCAGCGGGATCTCGCCGTTCCGACGATCGCTCAGGCGATCCGCGACCAGGGCGGAACCGTGATGTCGGCTCAGTGGTTCATCCTGCAGAACTACGGCGTCGCCTTCGGCGATCCCGAGGGCCTGTACACGCAGCCGGGTGGAGACTGCGCCCGTCGCACCGACGACGCCGTGGCGGTCATCAACGGGCGGCCCGTGATGAGCGGCGGCGCATCCGTGCAGATGGCCGGCGTGCCCGACCTCATCGCGGTGTACTGCGACCGGCTGGACGCGCTCGGGCACGCCGACGGAGCCGAGGCGGAGGGCATGCCGACGGCTCTCGCCGACATCGACGTGCAGATCGGTCGCCTCGTGCAGGCGACGAAGGACGCCGGCATCCACGGCCGCACCGCGTTCGTGGTGACGGGAGACCACGGCATGGAGACGTTCACGCAGGGCATGCGCGACGAGCTGCTCGCCGCGATCTCGGCGACGGGGTACGACGCCGAGATGCTCACGGCGGGGCAGTCGCCGCAGCCCGGGACGGATGCGGTGATCGTGGTCGGCGGCGTCGGATCCCTGCATCTGGTCGGCGACGCAGCGGGCGATCCCGCGGCCGCCGCGGTGATCGAGGCGGCGGTGTCGGCTCTTCCGCATGTGGCCGCCGTCTATGACAGGGACGAGCAGCGGGCTATGCGCATGTCACCGAACTACGGCGAGCTCATCATCGAGCCCATCGAGGGCTGGAGTCTCGGCGCCACGCCCGCCGATCCGGCCGGCGTCCACGGCATGACGCGCGTCCTGCAGGTGCCGCTGGTGCTGGCCGGCGCGGGGGTGCGTCCGCACGCCGCGCCGCAGAGCCCGCGCCACATCGATGTCGCGCCGACGATCTCCGCGCTGCTCGGCTTCGACGCTCCGTCGGGCGCTCACGGCCGCGTGCTGACGGAGTCGATCCGCGCGCGCTGAGCAACGGCGGGTCAGGCGTCGGCGACGCCCAGCACGTCGAGCAGCCACGCGAGCTCGAACGCGCGCTCGCGCCAGGCGTTGTAGCGTCCCGAGACGCCGCCGTGGCCGGCGACCATCTCGCACTTGAGCAGGGCATCGGCGCCGACCTCGCGCAGGCGCGCGACCCACTTCGCCGGCTCGACGTAGAGCACGCGGGTGTCGTTGAGCGACGTCACAGCCAGGATCTTCGGGTACTCCACCCCCTCGCGCACGTTCTCGTACGGCGAGTAGGACTTCATGTACGCGTACACGTCGGCGTTGTGCAGGGGGTCGCCCCACTCGTCCCACTCGATGACGGTCAGCGGCAGCGAGGGGTCGAGGATCGTCGTGAGCGCGTCCACGAACGGCACGTCGGCGAGCACGCCGGCGAAGAGCTCCGGCGCGATGTTGGCGACCGCACCCATCAGCAGCCCGCCTGCGGACCCGCCCTCGGCCACGAGCTGCGACGCCGTCGTGTAGCCGTTGTCGATGAGGTGCAGCGCGATGTCGACGAAGTCGGTGAAGGTGTTGCGCTTGTTGAGCAGCTTGCCGTCCTCGTACCACTGGCGGCCCATCTCGCCGCCGCCGCGCACGTGCGCGACGGCGAACACCACGCCGCGGTCGAGCTCCGACAGCCGCGGCACCGAGAAGCCGGGCTCGATCGAGTGCTCGTACGACCCGTAGCCGTAGAGGTGCAGGGGGCGCGGGGCCACGCCGGCGTCGCCGAAGGACTGCTTCCAGACGAGCGAGATCGGAAGCTGCGTGCCGTCCTGCGCGGTCGCCCAGACTCGGGCCTGCGCGTAGTCGGCCGCGTCGTAGCCGCCGAGCACCGGCTGCTGCTTGCGCAGGTGCAGCTCCTTCGTGGCCACGTCGAGGTCGTAGACCGTCCCGGGCGTGATGAACGAGCCGTAGCCGAGGCGCAGCAGCGGCGGTGCCCACTCGGGGTTGCCGCCGGTACCCACGGAGTAGAGCGGTTCGTCGAACGGGATCTCGTCGACGGCGCCGCTCGCGTAGTCCAGCATGCCGAGGCGGGCGAGGCCGCCCCGCCGGTACCCCACGACGCCCCAGTCGCGGAAGGTCGAGACGCCCAGCAGGCGCTCGCCGGGACGGTGGGGGATCACGACGGATCGTTCTCCGGAGGGGGCGGATGCCGCGACCCGCACCAGTTCGAAGTCCAGGGCGTCGTCGTTGTGCAGGATGAAGAGGACGTCCTCGCCGTCGATGACGGCGTGCTCGGAGTCGTACTCGACGCCCTCGGTGCGGGGCCACACGACGCGCGGCTCACCGCGCAGGTCGTCGGCATCCAGCAGCCATTCCTCCGACGTGATCGACGAGCCGAGGCCGATCACGAGGAAGCGGTCGCTGCGGGTGAAGCCGGCGCCCACCCAGTACTTCTCGTCGGGCTCGTGGAACAGCTTCGCGTCGTCGGCGACGGGCGTGCCGAGCTCGTGCAGCCACACGGTGTCGGGTCGCCACGCGTCGTCCACCGTCGTGTAGACGATGAAGCGGCCGTCGGGGGAGAAGGTGGCACCCGCGAAGGTGCCGGGGATCTCGTCCGGGAGCTGCTCGCCGGTCACCAGGTTGCGTACGCGCACGGTGTAGCGCTCGTCTCCGGCGACGTCGACGCCGTAGAGCATGAGGGTGCCGTCGTTGGACACCTCGAAGCTGCCGAGGGAGAAGAACTCGTGTCCCTCGGCCTCGACGTTGCCGTCGAGCAGGATCTGCTCGCCGGCGACCTCGATCTCGGGGGAGAGCTCGGGCGGCGTCCAGTCGTCGGCGGAGTCGAGCGGCGCGCGGCACTGGATGCCGTACTGCTTGCCCTCGAGCGTGCGCCCGTAATACCACCAGTCCCCGCGCCGCGTGGGCACCGAGAGGTCGGTCTCGAGCGTGCGTCCCTTGATCTCGCCGAAGATGCGCTCGCGCAGCCCGTCGAGATGCGCGGTGCGCTGCTGCGTGTAGGCGTTCTCCGCCTCGAGGTGCGCGACGACCGCGGCATCCTCCTTCGCGCGGAACCACTCGTAGCGGTCCTCGACGTCGTCGCCGTGGTGCGAGCGGACGGTGATCCGGCGGTCGGCGACGGGCGGACGGATGCCGTCGTCAGGGGCGGACGGGGCGGGTGCGGAGTCGCTGAGGGTCACCGTTCCACGCTAGTCGCCTCCGAGTTGACCGGCAGGGTCGCCGATGTAGGATTCTTTCTGGCCGGTTGCCGGTTCCTGAACCCTTGGTGAACTGTTCGTTCGTCGCGCCGATCCCGTCGGCACCCTCCCTCCGCACCTCCTCCCGAAAGCGAACGGTGGAAACCGCAACCCTCATCACCGTCGTCCTGGTGATCGCGCTGGCGCTGTTCTTCGACTTCACGAACGGCTTCCACGACACCGCCAACGCCATGGCGACCCCGATCGCCACCGGAGCGCTCAAGCCCAAGACCGCGGTGCTGCTCGCCGCGGTGCTCAACCTCGTCGGCGCGTTCCTCTCGACCGAGGTGGCGAAGACCATCTCAGGCGGCATCGTCCGAGAAGATCAGATATCCTCGGCGATCTTCCCCGCCGTCATCTTGGCAGGCCTCATCGGCGCCATCACGTGGAACATGCTCACGTGGCTGCTGGGCCTTCCGTCGTCGTCGTCCCACGCCCTGTTCGGCGGCTTGATCGGAGCGACGATCGTCGGTGTCAGCGTCACCGCGATCGACTTCGGCGTCGTGATGTCGAAGGTCATCCTCCCGGCGGTCATCGCTCCGCTGACTGCCGGCATCATCGCGTTCACGGTGACGAAGATCGCCTATGCGCTCACCCGCCGGTACGACAGCAAGCCCGATGGGCGCGACGGCTTCCGAGTGGGGCAGATCTTCACGTCGTCGCTGGTCGCCCTCGCGCACGGCACGAACGACGCGCAGAAGACGATGGGCATCATCACGCTCCTGCTGATCACGGTCGGCCTTCAGGACCATCCCGAGCCGGAGACCTGGGTCATCGTGGCGTGCGCCGTAACGATCGCGCTCGGCACGTACATGGGCGGATGGCGCATCATCCGCACCCTCGGCAAGGGCCTCACCGAGGTCAAGCCCGCCCAGGGCTTCGCGGCCGAGAGCTCCACCGCCGCGACGATCCTCGCCTCGAGCGCGCTCGGCTTCGCGCTGTCGACCACCCAGGTCGCGTCCGGCTCGGTGATCGGCTCCGGACTCGGACGCCGCGGGTCGCAGGTCCGCTGGCGGACGGCGGGGCGCATCATGGTGGGCTGGGTGCTCACCCTTCCCGCAGCGGGCGCGGTCGGAGCACTCGCGGCGCTCGTCGTGACCTGGCTCGGCTTCTGGGGCATCATCATCGACTCGGTGCTCGCCACCGTCGTGATCCTCGCCATCTTCCTGCGGTCCCGGCGCAACGAGGTCAATGCGGCCAACGCGATGAGCGAGGTCGCCGAGTCCGGCCGGGCCGTCAAGGTCAAGCGCAACCCGCCGCCCACGCGGCGGCAGCGGGCCATGGCCCGCGAGGAGGCTCGGCGCAAGTCGGCCGCGGCCGCGGCAGCCAAGAAGGCCGCGAAGGCGGGCAAGACCCCCAAGCCTTCTGAGCAGACCCCCGCAGGACCGAATGACGGAGGTGCGCGATGACCATCGACTGGATCGCCTTCGTGCAGGTCTTCATCGCGGCGATGGTGGCGGCCGTCCTCATCGTGAGCTTCTATGCGCTGGGCCTGCGCATGCTGGTGCGCGCGGGCCGTCCGCCCGTGGTCGCGCCGGCCGAGTTCACCGATGCCATCACCGTCATCTCCGAGAAGGAGGCGCGCCGGGCCGAGAAGGCCGCCGCCAAGGCAGCCAAGCGCAACCCGCTGACCGAGGGTCAGAAGCGCCTCGCCCTCGTCGGCGCCTACGCCTGCTTCGCGGTGTGCGCCGGCGCGGTGCTGGGCGGCCTGCTGCTCATCGTCTTCAACCACTGACGACTCTCCCGCCCGACGGCGGGCTCCCGTCCGATGACGGAGCGCGGCAATAGGGTGGGGGCATGGTCCCGACGCCATCCTCAGATGCCGCCGACGGGGCGCCCGGAGCCTCCGGGCGCGCGTCCGCGCCCGTCCAGTTCGGCCAGTACCCGCCCGCGCGGCGCACCATCCTGCATCTGAGCGACACGCATCTGCTGGCCGGCAACCCGCCGCTGGGCGGGCGCTTCGACACCGCGGCGAACCTCGCCCGCACCCTCGCGGCCGCCGAGGCCACCGGCATCCGTCCCGACGCCATCGTCTTCACGGGCGACCTGACCGATCTCGGCGAGCCGGAGGCCTACGCGGCTCTGCGCGCGGCGGTCGAGCCCGTCGCGGAGCGTCTCGGTGCGCCCGTGGTGTGGATCGCCGGCAATCACGACGAGCGCCCGTCGCTGCGCCGCGACCTGCTCGGGCTCGAGCCGACGCAGGAGCCTGTCACGGGAGTGTGGGATCTGCACGGCCTGCGGCTCATCGCGCTCGACACCACGGTGCCCGGGTGGCACCATGGCGACCTCGACTCGCACCAGCTGGAGTGGCTTCGTCACGAGCTCGCGACGCCCGCGCCCCTCGGCACGATCCTCGCGCTCCATCACCCGCCGCTGCCGTCGCATGTGCCGCTGTTCGACATCCTCGAGCTGCGCGACCAGGGCCGCCTGGCCGAGATCGTCGCCGGCACCGACGTGCGCGCGATCCTCGCCGGTCACCTGCACTACTCGACCAGCGGCACCTTCGCCGGCGTGCCCGTGAGCGTGGCGGCGGCCACCTGCTACACGATGAACCTCGCGCGGGCGGCAGTCGACGTCAACGGCATGGACGCGGGCCAGTCGTTCCACCTGGTGCACGTGTACGACGACACCATCACCCACGCGGTGGTGCCCGTGGTCGACGCGCCCACCGGCGACTTCTTCTCGGCGGAATGGGTTGAGCGGATGTCGCGGCTCACGTCCGAGGAGCGGCTCGAGGCCTTCTCGCGCAAGCGCCACTGAACGATCCCGCCGCTGCCCCGACGACCGCCGCGCTGTACGTCCCGCCGGGCTGGGGTGTACGCCGTGTACAGGCTCGCGCACAGGCGCCGAGGGTAGTCTCGAACCAACCCGCACACCGCTGTGAACGACCCACGAGGACTGCACACATGGCTCTGGACGCAATGACGCGCACCCGCATCGAGACCGACTCCCTGGGATCCCTCGAGATCCCCGCCGACGCGTACTGGGGCATCCACACCGCCCGCGCGCTGGAGAACTTCCCGATCTCCAAGCGACCGATCTCGGTGTACCCCGACCTCGTGCGCGCGCTCGCGATGGTCAAGCAGGCGTCGGCGCGCGCGAACCGCGAGATCGGCGTCCTCGACCCCGCGAAGGCCGACCTCATCGACCGGGCCTCGCAGCTCGTCATCGACGGCGAGTACCACGACCAGTTCGTCGTCGGGGTGATCCAGGGCGGCGCAGGCACGTCGACCAACATGAACGCCAACGAGGTCATCACCAATATCGCGCTCGAACTCGCCGGACGGGAGAAGGGCGACTACGCGTACCTGTCGCCGATCGACGACACCAACCGCAGCCAGTCGACGAACGACGTGTATCCGACGGCCATCAAGGTGGGGCTGGGGCTCGACCTGCAGACGCTGCTGGAGGAGCTCGACCTGCTGCGGCGCGCGTTCCTGTCCAAGGCCGTCGAGTTCCACGACGTGCTGAAGGTCGGCCGCACGCAGCTGCAGGACGCCGTGCCGATGACCCTCGGCCAGGAGTTCCACGGCTTCGCGACCACGCTCGGCTACGACCACCAGCGCCTCACGGAGAACGCGTACCTCCTGTACGAGGTGAACATGGGGGCCACCGCGATCGGCACCGGGATCACGACCCACCCGTCGTATGCGCCCGCCGTCCTCCGCCACCTGCGCGAGATCTCGGGCCTCGACCTCGCCACCGCCACCGACCTGGTGGAGGCCACCAGCGACACCGGCTCCTTCATGTCGTTCTCGGCGTCGCTCAAGCGCAACGCGATCAAGCTGTCGAAGATCTGCAACGATCTGCGCCTGCTGTCGTCCGGCCCGCAGGCAGGTTTCGGCGAGATCAACCTGCCTGCCCGTCAGGCGGGGTCGTCGATCATGCCCGGCAAGGTGAACCCGGTGATCCCCGAGGTCGTGAACCAGGTGGCGTTCTCCGTTGCCGGCGCCGACCTCACCGTCACCATGGCGGTCGAAGGCGGGCAGCTGCAGCTCAACGCGTTCGAACCGGTGATCGCGCACTCGATCTTCCAGTCGATCACGTGGCTGCGGCAGGCGATGTACACGCTGCGCGTGAACTGCGTCGACGGCATCACGGCCAACCGCGAACGACTGGGAGCCATGGTCGGCTCGTCGGTCGGCGTCATCACCGCGCTCACGCCGTTCATCGGGTACGCGGCGGCCGCGGCGCTGGCCAAGACCGCGCTGCTGACGGGCCGGGGCGTCGCCGACCTCGTCGTCGAGGCGGGCCTGATGTCGCGCGACGACGTGAAGAAGCAGCTGTCGCCGGCCCGTCTGTCGGGGCTCGAGACCGTCACGGCCGCCATCCCGGTGGTGCAGTCGCCGGAAGACGTCGTGGTCGACAGGGCCGCGGCCGACACGCGCTGAGGCTGTTGCCGGGACGGGGCGCCGGTCGATAGCGTCGGGGGGACTCGAACGAAAGGGCGAGAAATGACCGACCCGCACAACCCGGCGGCATCCGAGCCGCCGCAGCAGCCCGACTCGCCGCACACCACGCCTCCGCCCCCCGTGGGTGCGTCGGACTACCCGTCCGGCCCCGCCCAGCCCGGCTACGCGGCGGTCCCGCCGTCGTACCCGGCCGCCTCGCCCGCGTACGGATCCGCTCCGCCGCCCGCCTACGGCGCGCCCGCGGACGCCCCCGTGCCCGGCAAGACGCTCGGCATCGTCGCCTTCGTGCTGTCGTTCTTCGTGCAGCTCGTCGCGCTCATCCTCGGCATCGTGGCGCTCGTGCAGAGCCGAAAGGCCGGTGCCAAGAACGGATGGGCCGTCGCGGCCATCATCATCTCGTCGGTGCTGATGATCCTCGGCATCATCCTCTTCTTCGCGTTGGTCCTCCCGCTGCTGACCTTCTCGGGCGAGGTCCTGCAGGCGTGCCAGAACGCCGGCTTCACCGGAACGGTCGAGGTCCGCGGTCTTCCGGTCGACTGCTCGACGGTCGCCAACTGACGAATCCGACGGCGGGTGCCCCTCGGGGGGCACCCGCCGTCGGCGTGTGTCGCCGGCCCAGCCCGGCTCCGCCGGGCTCAGCCGAGGATGCGGCAGTGCGTGGTGAGCGCGCCGATGCCGTCGATCGCGACCGTCACGGTCGACCGGTCGCGGAGGAACACCTGCGGGTCGCGCGAATAGCCTGCGCCGCCGGGGCTGCCGGTCGAGATGAGGGTTCCGGGCAGCAGCGTCGCCGACTTCGACAGGTGCGAGATCAGCGTGGCGACGGGCCGGACCATCTGTCCGGTGGTCGCGTCCTGCAGCGTCGTGCCGTCGAGCACGGTCCAGATGTGCAGGTTCTGCGGGTCGGGCACCTCGTCGCGGGTGACGACGAACGGACCCGTGGGGGTGAACCCGTCGAACGACTTGCAGCGCGACCACTGGGCCTCGGAGTACTGGATGTCGCGGGCCGTGATGTCGTTGACCACCGTGTAGCCCCACACGTGTTCGAGGGCGTCCTCGGGCGAGACGTCCTTCGCGGGCGTGCCGATGATGACGCCCAGCTCCGCCTCGTAGTCGACCGATTCGCTGAGCGTGCGCGGCCAGATGGTCGTGCCCTCGTGGCCGGCGAGCGAGTTGGGCCACAGCACGAACACGGTTGGGGTGGAGTCGGTCTTGAGGCCGAGCTCGCTCGAGTGGGCGGCGTAGTTCAGGCCGATCGCCAGGATCACCGGCGGCGCGAGGACGGCGGACGCGAAGCCGAAGGAGTCGAGCGGATGCCGCGCCCCGCCGGCCGCGGCATCGCCCACGCGTGCGAGCAGATCGTCGCCTCCCGCGATGAGCTGCTCCAGTGTGCGGGGCGCGCCGTCGAAGAGCTCGCCGACGACGATCGCCTCGTCATCCTCGATGAGAGCGAGCCTCGGCTCGCCCGATCCGGCTGACACGACGTGGGCGAAGCGCATTCTTCCAACCTATCCGGCGGACCGGTCACGTGCGCGATCCGCAACCCCGTCACGGGTGGTCGTCATGCACCCATAGGCTGTGCGCATGACGCTCGACCCCGGCGCCGATCGAATGCGCCCTTCGCTCACGCCGCCCGAGTTCGCGTCCGCTCTGGCGCAGCCCCGTCACGCGGCGCCTGCGGCCATCACGCCCCCGGCGGTCTCGCCGGCGCCCGTGCAGCTTCCGGCGGCACCGGCTCGGCGCGGGCGTTCCGCGTCGATCTGGATCATCGGCGTGCTGGTGCTGCTGCTGATCGCGCTGGTGGCCTATTTCCTGAACACGATGGGGCCGGGGGCGTCCCTCGTGGGCATGCTGCTCGCACTGGTGCCGCTGGCCGGAGTCCTGCTGGCCGTCCGCATCGTCGATCGGTGGGAGCCCGAGCCGCGCGGACTGCTCGTGCTCGCCGTGGCGTGGGGTGCCATCGCCGCTGTGGGTATCGCCCTCGGTGTCGACCTGCTGCTCTCGATGGTGCTCGGCCCCGCCACCGGCGTGCGGGAAGTGCTGCAGGCCGTCGTCCAGGCTCCGGTCGTGGAGGAGTTCGCCAAGGGCCTCGGCGTCTTCCTCATCTTCGCCACCGCCCGGCGAGCGTTCGACGGACCCGTCGACGGCATCGTGTACGGGGCGCTCGTGGGCGCGGGGTTCGCGTTCACCGAGAACATCCAGTACTTCGCCGTCAGCTTCATCGAGGGCGGCGCGGCCGAGACGACAGGAACCTTCTTCCTCCGCGGCATCCTGTCGCCGTTCGCGCACGTGATGTTCACCGCCGTGACGGGATTCGCGCTCGGCCTCGCCGCACGCCGGGGCCTGAGCACCGGTCAGGCGGTCGGCCCGTGGCTGGTGGGACTCGCCGGCGCGATCGCCCTCCACGCGTTCTGGAACGGATCGGCCCTGTTCGGCGACTTCTTCCTCCTGTACCTCACGCTCCAGGTGCCGCTGTTCATCGGCTTCGTCCTGGGGATCGTGGCGCTCCGCCGGGAGGAGACGCGGCTCACGCGACGCCGGCTCGGCGACTACGCCGCGGCCGGGTGGTTCACGCCGCAGGAGGTCGACATGCTGGCGACGCCGGCGGGACGCAAGGCGGCCCTGGCCTGGGCGCGCACGCTGCGGGGCGACCGCACCGCCCTCATGAAGACCTTCATCACGGATGCCACGGCCCTTGCCGCGACGCGCCAGCGCGCCATCACCGGGCGCGATGCGCTGGCCGCGAGCGAGGAGCGCGACCTCCTCGCCAAGACCGCCGCGACTCGCGCCGCGATGTTCGCCCCGTAGGTCTTGACACCTCTGGGGGCCTCCCGGCATCCTGAATCCAGGTCAACTCAGCGCTCGGTAGACACGCAGGCATCGCCGCGGCACCGAGCGCTGAGTCTTGAGTCGGGCCGGATCCTCTCATCGTCGGTCCGTGTCCGCCCGCAGTGAACGCAGCCTGCGCCGATCGCCGCCCCCATGCTTGGATGGACTCATGACTGACGACCGCACCAAGCCCGAGATCGACGCACCCGCCGGCCCGGCGCCGGCAGACCTCGTCGTCCGCGACCTCGTCGTGGGCGAGGGCGCCGAGGCCAAGCCCGGCGACACCGTGACCGTCCACTACGTGGGCGTCGAGTACGAGTCCGGCGAGGAGTTCGACTCGTCGTGGAACCGCGGCGAGAGCATCCAGTTCCCGCTGCGCGGCCTCATCCAGGGCTGGCAGGACGGCATCCCGGGCATGAAGGAGGGCGGTCGCCGCGAGCTGGTGATCCCGCCGCACCTCGCGTACGGCCCGGCCGGGGGGCACTTCCTCGGTGGCAAGACACTGATCTTCGTGATCGACCTGATCAAGGTCGGCTGACCCCACACGAGGTTCTGACGGGACGGATGCCGCGGCATCCGTCCCGTCCGTCGTTCCCGGGAGTTCGCCCGTCATTTGCATTCACGGGAATAGAACATCTGTCAGGCTGTGTTGGACCCCGTATGCCCGGCCTCTCGGGCACCTCATGCAGACAGACACGAAGGACGACCATGACCGACACCACCACGATCGACGTTCCCGGCTACAAGGCGGGCACCTGGGTGCTCGACCCCGCGCACAGCGAGGTCACCTTCAGCGTCCGCCACATGATGATCTCGAAGGTGCGCGGCACCTTCGGCATGAAGAGCGCGACGCTGGTCGCGCCCGAGAACCCGCTCGAGGCCCAGGTCGAGGCGTCCGTGGACGTCACCTCCGTCGACACCAAGGACGAGGGCCGCGACAGCCACCTGCGGTCCGCCGACTTCTTCGACGTCGAGAACCACCCCACCATGGAGTTCCGCTCGACCGGCGCGCGCGTCGAGGGCGACGAGTTCCTCGTCGACGGCGACCTGACCATCCGCGGCATCACGAAGCCGGTCACGTTCGAGTTCGAGTTCGGCGGCTTCGGCACCGACCCGTGGGGCAACTACAAGGCCGGCGCCACCGCGAAGACGGTCGTCAACCGCGAGGACTTCGGCCTCACGTGGAACGCCGCCCTCGAGACCGGCGGCGTGCTCGTCGGCAAGGACGTCACCATCACGCTCGACCTGCAGGGCGCGCTGCAGCAGGATTGATCCCGCTGTGAGAGGAGAGCGGATGCCGCGGGATGCGGCATCCGCTCTCGTCATGTCCGCCCGCCGATGCCGGGTGGCGAGGCGGTCGCGGCCGCGCACGGCTACGGCGCGGAGGCCGCCTTCAGCCGGGCCTTCTCGCGCATCACCGGCGAGACACCGGGGAAGGTGCGGCGCCGCGCCGCGTGACCACAGCGCCGTCTGCGCGGAGGTCTGCCGTGCTCAAGCCACCCCGCCGCGCCGGAGGCGCAGCCGATCCTGTGCGAGCAGGATGCCGAGGAAGATCACCAGGGCGCCGACGGGCTCGTTCCACGAGATCGTCTCGCCGAGGATCACGATGCCGAGGAGCACGCCCACCACCGGCGTGATGTAGGTCACCGTCGACGCACGCGTCGGCCCCCATGCGCGGACCGTGTTCTGGTTCCAGACATACGCGATCCCGGTGCCGAGGCATCCGAGCAGCACCAGGCTCGCGACGATGGGCAGATCCAGCCGCACCGGCGTCAGCACGAGGAACGGCGTCAGGATCGCCATCACCACGCCGGCCATCGCGATGTAGCCGAACGTGAACGCGAGGGCCGACATGCCGGTGTTCGACACGAAGCGGCGCATGTAGGCGAGGCTGAACCCGTAGCTCGCGGTCGCGCCGAGGATCGCGATCTCGGGCACGAGGCTGCCGCCCGCCGCGATCCCCTGCCACGGCGCGATGATCACCATCACGCCGAGGATGCCGACGCCGATGCCCACGACCTGCAGCGCCTTCAGCCGTTCGACGCGGAACACCAGCCACGCCATGATCGCGGTCATGATCGGTGTCGTCGCGTTGAAGATGCTGGCGAGCCCGGAGCTGACGTACTGCTGAGCCCACGAGAACAGCAGGAACGGGATGACGCAGAAGGTGAGTCCGAGCACGGTGAGGTGCGCCCACACGCGCAGGCTGCGCGAGAGGTGCTCGCGGCGCAGCAGCACGAGGGCGCCGAGCGTGAGTGCGCCGAGCAGGATGCGGGTCCACGCCACCTGCGCCGGGGAGATGCCGGTGAGCGCGACCTTCATGAACAGGAAGCTCGAGCCCCACACGACGCCGGCGAGCACGAACTGGATCGCGACGCCCTTCGGGGAGGGCGCGGCTGGGGGTCGCACGGCGGTCGTCGAGGCGGTCGAGGTCACGAGCCCCACGGTACGCTCGCGCGTCGTCGCGAGCGCTCGGGGGCGGGTGCGACGTCCGAAATCCGCCGATGTGCGACGCTTCGGCTACGGCACCGGGTGCTCGGCGTCGTAGGCGCGGAACCGGGGGCTCAGCCGGACGAGCGTGGCGACCAGCGCGATGATCACGAAGCCGCCGAGGAGCGGCGGGAACCAGAGTGCGGTGAGCGTCGCCAGGGTGCCGGCGTACAGCGCGCCCAGGCGGGGGCCGCCCGCGACCACGACGATGAAGACGCCCTGCAGGCGGCCGCGGATCGCGTCGGGCACCGCAGCCTGGACCATCGTGTTGCGGAAGATCGAGCTCACGTTGTCGGCCGCCCCCGACACGGCGAGCACGACGCACGCCAGCGCGATCAGCAAGATATTGGGCGTGTCGGCGTCGACGCCCTCGGGCGCGAACCACCCCAGCGCCGCCGCGCCGAGCACCAGTCCGAGCGCGGCGATGGCGGCCCCGTAGACCACGATCGCCCGCTCGATGCCGAGGCCCTGACGACGGATGCCTCCCACCCGGCCCGAGAAGAGGCTCGAGGCGAACGCGCCGGCGGCGACCGACGCCGTGAGCACTCCTGTCGTGATCGGCCCGCCGCCCAGCAGCACCGCGCCGATCGCGGGGAACAGCGACAGCGGCTGGCCGAACGTCATGGCGATGATGTCGAGGATGAACTGCAGGCGGATGTTCGACGCGCGGCGGAGGAAGCCCCAGCCGTCCCGCAGCGACTCAAGCCCCGGCCGCACGATGGCGCCCTCGGGGCGCAGCCTCGGCAGAGTCCACAGGCCGAGGAACAGCGACGTCATGAGCACGACGTCGAGCGTGTACGTCCAGGCATACCCGGTGAAGGCGACGAGGAGGCCCGCCAGCGCAGGCCCCGCCATCACCATGATGCCGACGGTGATGCCCCCGAGAGCGGATGCCGCGGCCAGCAGCTCGCGGGGGAGGAGCCGCGGCACGATCGCCTGCCGGGTGGCGAGCACGATCGAGTTGGCCGCGGAGTTCACGATGCTGAGCGCGTACAGCCACCACACGGTCTCGAGCTCGGCCCAGGTGAGAGCGGCCAGCAGCGCCGTGGACCCGAAGGTGACGGTGGCCGCGATGAGCGCGACCGCGCGCCTGTCGAAGGCGTCGGCGAGCATGCCGCCGTAGATGCCCGCGATGATCATCGGCACGAGACCCGCGACCGCGATCATCGACACCGCGAACGTCGACCCGGTGAGGTCGTACATCTGCAGCATGATCGCGACGATGGTCAGCTGCCCGCCGAGGCCGGCGAGGGTGGACCCGATCCACATGCGCGCGAACGCAGGGCTTGCACGGAACGGCCGCAGATCGATGAAGTGGCTGCGATGCTCCGTGGTCACTCGACGATCCCGACCCGCACCGTGCACTTCACCGTCTGAGCCTAACCGCGCGCGGGCGACGCGCAGTTCGCCGCGGCATCCGTTCGCTGGTAGACTCTTCAGGTTGCCGTTGGATCGGCCGCGGAGAAAGAGAGCTCGCACATCGGGTGACGGGCACCGCGCAACAAGCAGAGAGGGGATCACCTATGGCACTGGAAGCAGACGTCAAGAAGGCGATCATCGAAGAGTACGCGACGCACCCCGGTGACACCGGATCCCCCGAGGTGCAGGTCGCGATGCTGACGCAGCGCATCAAGGACCTCACCGAGCACCTCAAGGAGCACAAGCACGACCACCACTCGCGTCGTGGGCTGTTCCTGCTCGTCGGTCAGCGCCGCCGTCTCCTGGGCTACCTCCAGGACATCGACATCAACCGTTACCGCTCGCTCATCGAGCGCCTCGGTCTCCGTCGATAAGGCATCGACCCAGCGTTCAATCGCGCAAAACATTCTTGTGAAGGCCTCCCCACGGTGTGGGGAGGCCTTCTTCGTGCCCGGCGGATGCCGCGGCCTAACCCGCGGCGGACGCCCGTGCTGCGACCAGGTCGGCGTGGTGGATCTCGGCGACGTCGGGGTGCGCGCGCAGGCGCGACTTCAGCGCGTTCTCGCCGTAGAGCGCGTGGATCGGGTTCGTCGGATCCTGCGTGACGCCGCGCGCCTGCGCGGCGAGCTCGGCTGGGAGCTCGATGAGCGGCAGGCGCTTGTCGAGGGCCGGGTTGAAGAAGAACGGCACCGAGATGCGGTCGTCGGGGTAGCGCGGGGAGATCACGCGGTGCTTCGTCGCGATGAGGTAGCCCTGCGTCGCGTACTCGAGCAGCTCGCCGATGTTGACGACGAACGCGCCCGGCACCGGCGGGGCATCGACCCACTCTCCGTCGCGCTCGACCTGCAGCCCGCCCTTGCCGGGCTCGACCCACAGCAGTGTCAGGACGCCGGAGTCCTTGTGTGCGCCGACGCCCTGCTGCGGCGTCGGGTCTTCCTTGCCGGGGTAGCGGACGATCTTGATCAGGGTCGAGGGCTCGCCGAAGTGCTCGTCGAAGTAGTTCTCGGGAGCGCCGAGCGACAGCGCCCAGGCGCGCAGCAGCTTGCGCGCGACGCCCGACAGATGGTCGTGCCACTCCGAGACGACCTCGCGCAGCTCGGGCTGCGCCTCGGGCCAGAGGTTCGGGCCGATGAGCCGCGAGAAGTCGGGCGCCTCGGGCTCGGTCACGGCTTCGCGCTCCGGCCCGATGTCGATCTGCTCGCGCCAGTCGACCTTGCCCTGCGTGCGCTCGCCGCCGACGCGGGTGTAGCCGCGGAAGTGCGGGCTGTTGACGTTCTCGATGGCGAGCTTGTCGGCCTCGGGGAGGGCGAAGAAGTCGCGCGCGGCGCGGTGCAGGCGCGCTTCGAGCTCGGGCGAGATCCCGGTGCCGGTCAGGTAGAAGAAGCCGACGTCGTGGGTCGCGGCGCGCAGGTCGTCGCGGAACCGCGCGGCGGCCTCCGGTCCCGCGTCGAGCCGGGAGAGGTCGAGGATCGGCAGGTTCAGCTCGGTCATGCTGTGAGAGTAGGCGGATGCCGCGGCATCCGCTCGATTGTTGCCCCAGGTTTCCCGCCCCCGCCGTCCGGCCCCCGCCCCGCCGGGCCGGAAGCGCGAACGGGTATGTTCCCGCACACCCGGTGTGCGGGAACATACCCTCTCGAGGTTCCTCGCGGGGGTCAGGGTCGAGCGAAGAACGTGCGGATGTCGCCGACGACGAGCTCGGGCACCTCGAGCGCTGCGTAGTGGCCGCCGCGTTCGAAGCGGCTCCAGTGCACGATGTTCGAGTTGTCGCGCTCGGCGAACACCTTGATCGTCTGGAAGTCGTCCTTGAAGACGGCGACGCCGGTGCGCGCGTCGCTCACGCGCGGTTCGGCGGCTGCGAGCGCGTTGTCGCGGTAGGCGCGGCTCATGCCGGCCGACGCGTTCGCGAACCACGCGACGCTCACCTCGGTGAGGATCGCATCGAGCGGCACGAGCGCAGTGCCGTTTCCGAAGGAGTTGAAGAGCTCGGCGTAGGCGAGGTGGCCGACGGGGGAGTCCGACAGTGCGGCGGCGATCGTCTGCGGGCGCGCGGCGTTCATCGTGTTGTAGGCGCCGACCGACTGGAACCACTGCATGTGCTCGAGTCCCGCGTAGTCCTGCGGCTGGAGCTTCTCGAACTCCGCCGGGTCTCCGGACGGGAACGAGAAGAGCTGCAGAACGTGCAGACCGAGGAACCCCTCCGGATCGAGCAGCCCGAGTTCGCGTGCGACCATGGCGCCGTTGTCGCTGCCGTGGATGCCGTACGACTCGTAGCCGAGGCGGCGCATCAGGGTGTCGTAGGCGGCCGCGACACGCCCGACGGTCCAGCCGGTCTCCGTCACCGGCTGGCTGAAGCCGAAGCCCGGCGCGTCGGGCACGACGACGTCGAACGCGTCCTCGGCGCGGCCGCCGTGGGCGACGGGGTCGACCAGGGGCTCGATCATGTCGAGATAGTCGACGAAGGAGCCCGGGTAGGTGTGGGCGAGGATCAGCGGCGTCGCGCCCTCGTGCGGCGACCGGACGTGGAGGAAGTGGATCGTCTGGCCGTCGATCTCGGTGGTGAAATGCGGGAACTCGTTCATGCGCGCCTCGACGGCCCGCCAGTCGAAGCCGTCGCGCCAGCGGGCGACCGCTTCGGCGAGGTAGCCGTTGGGCGTGCCCGACTCCCAGTCGTCGGCCGGGGCGGGCTGCGGGAGGCGGGTGCGGGCGAGGCGGTCGGCGAGATCGTCGAGCTCGGCCTGCGGAATGTCGATGCGGAAGGCGCGGATGCCGGTGGCGTGGGTGGTTGTGTTGCTCATGTCTCCGACGTTACGGTCGAAACAGGCAAGGTATGTTCCTGTTTTCCTTTTTGTCCTGAAGTGGGTTTTCGATGGCAGAGACCTCCGCCCGGATGCTCGCGCTCCTCGCCCTGCTGCAGAGCCGCCCGCGCTGGCCGGGTCCGGAGCTGGCGGCGCGGCTCGGTGTGTCGGTGCGCACGATCCGCAACGACGTGGAGAGACTGCGATCGTTGGGGTACCCCGTCGAGGCCGAGCGCGGACGCACCGGTTCGTATCGCCTCGCGGCCGGGGGCAAGCTGCCGCCGCTGCTCCTCGACGACGAGGAAGCCGTCGCGGTCGCGATCGGGCTGAGGGTCGCCCGGGGAGTGGCGGGCGTCGACGAAGCGGGCTCACGCGCCCTCGCGAAGCTGCTGCAGGTGCTGCCCGAGCGCCTCCGGCCGACGGTCGATGCGGTTGCGACGACGGTGGACAGCGGCCCGGAGAACATCGGGACGGATGCGCCCGACCCCGAGGTCGAGCCGCACGTGCTGAGCGCCGTCGCGCAGGCCGTCCACGACCGGGAGTGGCTGCGATTCGAGGATCGCGGCACGCCCCGACGGGTGGAGCCGTACCGCCTCCTCAGCTGGCAGCGGCGCTGGTATCTGGTGGCGCGCGATCCTGATTCGGGTGCCTGGGAGACGTTCCGCCTGGATTGGATCGAGCCTCGGATGCCCACGCGGCGACCCTTCGAGCCGATGCCGGTGCCCGGCGGAGACTTCACGGCGTTCGCACTCCGGTCGATCGCCGCCGGCGGCTGGAAGGTGCACGCCCGGCTGCGGATCGCCGCTCCGGCGGAGCGCGTCATCGCGCGCATCAATCCCACGGTCGGAGTGGTCGAGGCCGTCGACCCGGCCACCTCGGTGCTCGTCACCGGCGCCGACAGCCTCGAGACCATCGCGGCGTACATCGGCATGCTCGGGATGGACTTCACCGTCGACTCGCCCGCCGAGCTCGTGCCGCATCTGCTTCACCTCGCGGACGTCTACACGCGCGCGGCGCGGCCCGGCGTGCGGGAGTGATCCGCTTCCGTGGGCGCGTGACGGGCCCCGGCAGCAGCCGGGACCCGTCGAGCGCGCCGTCCGTCAGGGGGTCGGGCGGTTCATGTCCGGGATCGTGATCGGGGTCGTCAAACCCGATGCTCCGCGGTTGAGGAAGGCCATGGCGATCGCGCGCAGCAGCTGGTCGAACAGGTAGAAGTTCACCGGCATCACGGGAATGAGGCCTTCGCGGAACAGGATGTACGAGGGCCAGCCCACCCGGATCGTCGCCGCCGACACGTAATCGCGCTTGAGGCCGAGCCAGTCGCCCACCTCGTTGCCGAGCTGGTAGCGAACGAACTCGTTGAGGAACCCGCGCGTGAGGCCGAGGTCGACCTGTGCGACGAGTCCGAGGAGCACCTCGGCGAGATACTTGCCCTCGGTCGTCGGTGCGAGGATCGGCGTCAGGATCTGCGCGGCCTGCGCGTGAGCGGCATCCCAGCTCGCGGGGATGTACTCGTCCTTGACTCCCAGGAAGTGCAGTGCGACCTGCCAAGAGTGCAGGAACGCCTCCTCGTCCGCCCGTGACATCGGCACCTTCCACTCCTTGAGCTTCTGGTGCGCGAACGTCCCCGTGCTGTGGAACGTCACCAGGATGTCGTGGTTCGAGATGGGGATCTGCTCGTCGTGGCCGCTCGCCTGCCAGTGCGGCGACTGGGGGAGCAGATGACGGACGGCGGCGTGCACCATGCGCGTGCGGTTGGCGGTGACGATGAACTCGCCGGTGTTCTCGAACGCATTGATGTCGCTGAGGTCGTAGCCGAACGAGAACGTCTTCGCGGCGCGGTCCTGCATGTCCGCACCGCCCTTCGAGTGATAGACCGATCGGGCCTCGCGCGGGATCACCGTCGACATGATGCCGCCGCCCACTCCGTAGATCATGAACAGGTAGGTGTCCTTGCGGCGGTTGAAGTCCGCCGCCCGCCGGAGCTTGGTCATGTCGGCCCACGGCGGCAGCTGCTTGTGGCCGTTGAGCCATCCCGAGACCTCCGGGGGCAATCCCGAGGGGATCGGCTGCCAGTTGTTGACCCAGCCGTCCATCGCGGCGTTCACCTGTGCGGTCTGGCCCGCGTCGATCATGTTCGCGATGATGCCGTCGATCTCGTCGTCCCAGACCCACTGCGGGTCGACGCCGCTCCCGGCCCCGACGATGGACTGGCTCGGGGCCCACGTCCATTCGCGCTGGGCGGCCACGCCGGTCGTCGCTGACGCGGCCTTGGGCACCACCGCGCCCGCGAGGCCGAGCGCCGCGCCGAGAGTCAGCACGGAACGTCTGTTCATGTCGGTCACTTGCCGCCTTCTTCCCGAAAAAGGGATGGGCCGACCCCGGCCGCCACGTCACCTTCGACGTGCTCCGTTGCGCTCAGCCCATCCAGGACTGATGTGATTCGCCGTTAACATATGGCGATGCGCGAGATCGCGCAACCCCTTCGTCAGGAGCGGCGTGCGGGGCAGGATCGAGCGGGTCAGCCGTTCTGCCGCGGGTCGGGCCGCGGCACGCGCACCTGCTCCCGTGGACGACGGGATCCGGTGGGATCGTTGCGCCGTCCCTCGCGGCGGGCGAGGCCGCCGTCTGCGAACAGCCACGCGGGGCGGGGCTCGATGAGCGGCCGGAATACCCTTCGCACCGGACGGGTCGCCAGTCCCAGTGCGACCAGCACCGAGCCCACGATGACCAGCGGCAGCCACAGCCACGTCGGCTCGGCATTGCGCAGCAGTCCGCTCTCGCGGAACGGGTAGAGCACGAACGAGTGCAGCAGGTAGACGTACATCGTGTACTGGCCGAAGTGGGTCCACCAGTGGGTCTCGCGGGGGAGCAGTGCGAAGAAGGCGGTCGACAGCACGACCGCGACGATCATCAGCGCGAGGCGGACGCCGCCCGCCCACCACTGCGTGCCGCCGATCGAGGCGTAGTTCTCGTCGTAGAAGAGCCACTCGCGCAGGTTCATCGCACGCCACTCGTCGACGAAGAACCAGGCCGCCCACGCGGCGACCGCGAAGGCCGCCAGACCCGACGCCCAGACCCACCACGGGCGCCGGTCGAGCAGTCGCAGGCGCGAGACGATGTCGTGCTCGCGCAGCCACCATCCGAGCGTGAAGAATGGCAGCAGACCCAGCGTGCGCGAGAGCGAGAAGGTCGAGTCGATGTTGGGCAGGTAGCCCGCGCCGATGGAGATCACGACGGTCCAGACGAGCGGCCAGCGCAGGAGCGCGAGGTACGGGAGCACGACGCGGAAGATCCCGAGGGCGAGCAGGAACCACAGCGTCCACGAGGGCTGCGTCAGGTTGGGGTTCGCCTGCCCCTCCACGATCCACTTGGTCAGCGTCCACAGGCCCTCGAACACGACGTACGGCACCAGGATGTCGGTGATCACGCGCGCCATCTGCGTGCGGGTCGGGGCGTCCGACTTGGAGAAGTAGCCCGAGATGATCGCGAAGGCGGGCATGTGGAACGCGTAGATGACGAGGTAGAGGCTCAGCGCGATGTCGGAGTCGTACGTCAGCCGCTGCACGGCATGCCCGAGCACGACGAGCACGATGCAGGCGAAGCGCGCGTTGTCCCAGAACGGCGTGCGCCGTTTCGCGCGGGCGACCGACCCCGTCGGGGTGGTGGTCGCCGTGGGCGGAACGCTGCTGCCGGTCATCGTCACCTCTCGCCGGGGCGCACACCACACTATCCGCGCGCGCCTTTCCCCGGTGTCGCTTGACACCGGGACGCGCGCTGCTCGAATCTGAGTGCGAGCGTGCCGACGACGCGGCTCAGAAGGAGACGTGCGATGACGGATGCCGCGACCGACGCTCTCGCCGAGGACACCTCCGGGGCTCCCGTCGTCACCGTGAGCACCGGACGCATCCGCGGCACTCGGGACGGCGCCCTCGACCGCTTCCTGGGCATCCCGTACGCAGCGCCGCCCGTCGGCGAGCGCCGCTTTCGCGCACCCGCGTCCGCCCCCGCATGGGAGGGCGAGCGGGATGGCTCGGCCTTCGGCCCGACCGCTCCGCAGCAGCCGTACGGCGCCCACGTCGCGAAATACCTCCCGACGGTCGAGATCGCCGGCGACGACATCCTCACCGTCAACGTGTGGACGCCATCGGACCGTCCCGCAGGAGCCGCCCTCCCGGTCCTGGTGTTCGTACACGGCGGCGCCCTCACCCGCGGGGCCGCGGCACTTCCGGCGTACGACGGAGAGAGGTTCGCGCGCCACGGCATCGTCTACGTGTCGATCCAGTACCGGCTCGGGCAGGAGGGCTTCGCGGTCCTCGACGACGTGCCGCGAAATCTCGGCGTGAGCGATCAGGAAGCCGCGCTGCGCTGGGTCCGCCGTGAGATCGCGGCGTTCGGCGGGGACCCTGCGCGCGTGACCGTCATGGGCCACTCGGCCGGGGCCAACACGCTCACGGCCCTGCTCGCCCTTCCCCAGGCGAAGGAGCTGTTCGACCGCGCGATCCTCCAGTCGGGGCCGCTCACGGCGCAGCCGGCGAAGAAGGCGGGCCGGATGACGCGCGAGGTCGCGCGGCGGCTGAAGATCGCGCCGACGAAGGCCGCCTTCGCCGCCGCCGACGCGCACGCGCTCGTCGCCGAGCAGACCGCCATCGCCGCCGGCAGCGGCTCTCCGCTCGGCCGAAGCCCGGCCGTGGCGCTCGCCATCGGCGGCGATGCCGTGCCCCGCAACCCGCTCGACGCGCTGATCGACGGCGCGGGGCGCGACATCCCGGTGCTCATCGGCTCCACGAGCGAGGAGTACCGGCTGTGGCTGGTGCCCACCGGCGCGGTGGATCGCGCCACGGCGCTCACCCTCGCCGTCGCACGGCGCTTCGCGCGCGTGCCCGCCCGCATTGTGCGCGCACACCGGTCGCGCCGGCCGGAGGCGACACCCGGCGAGATCCTCGGGGAGGTCGTCGGCGACATGCTCCTCCGCGGGCCGATCGTGCGCTTCGCCGACAGCCGGGCGGCCGCCGGGGCGCCGACGTGGGTGTACGAGTTCCGCTGGCGAAGCCCCGTGGATCGGCTCGGCGCGGCGCACGGCATGGAGCTCGGGTTCGTCTTCGACCGCTTGGAGGCGCCCGATGCCGTCGCGATGGGCGGTCCCGACGGTCCGCAGGCGCTCGCCGATGCCATGCACGGGGCGTGGGTCGCGTTCATCGTCGACGGCGACCCCGGATGGGAGGCCTGGTCGGCGCGCCGGCCGGTGCAGGCGTTCGACGCCGACGGCGGCCACATCGACTACGCGCCGCGCCAGGACGAGCTCGACGGGCTGCCCCGGACGTAGTCCGACGGGCGCCATGGCGAGGATGCGGTCTCCGAGACCGGCCATGCGCCGTGCGAGACGACGCCGCATCGGCTCGCGCGCGACACGCTGCGGCTCTTCGCCGGCGCGCGGTGACGGGACGGATGCCGGGGGCTCCGGCATCCGTCCCCGCACTCACTTGATGGAGCCCCGGGTGACGCCCGAGATCACCCATCGCTGGCTGAAGATGTACACGATGAGCAGCGGCGCCATCGCCATCAGGTACGACGCGAAGGCCACCGTGTAGTCGGTGTTGAACTGCCCCTGGAACACGTACTGCGCGAGCGACAGGGTCCGTGCGGAGGGCTCGGTCAGCACCACCAGCGGCATGATGAAGTCGTTCCACGCCCACACGCACGTCAGGATGCCGACCGTCGCGTTCATCGGCATGAGCAGCGGGAAGATCACCTGCCAGAACACCCGCCACGTCGACGCGCCGTCCACGCGGGCGGCCTCCTCGAGCTCGATCGGGATCGATCGGATGTACGCCGTGTAGATGAAGATGTTCAGCGACAGGCCGTAGATCGTGTACAGGATGATCATGCCGGCCTGGTTGTCGAGACCGAGGAGCGAGGTCTGCTTCACCAGCGGCAGCATGATGATCGGGAACGGGATGAACAGCGCCGCCAGAAGGTAGAAGAACACGCCCTTGAAGAACGGCCGGTGGATGTTGCGCGCGAGCGCGTACGCCACGATCGAACTCGTCAGCAGCGTGAACACCACCGAGCCGACGGTGATGATCGCCGTGTTCAGGAGCGCCTGCGGGAAGCTCGTGCGCACCCACGCGTCGGCGAAGTTCTCCCAGCGGATCGGGTTCGGCAGCTCGAAGCCGGTGCCCTGCGTGAGCTGATCGGGCGTCTTCAGGGCGACGACGACGGCCAGATACAGCGGGATCAGCACGGTGAGCGAGCACACCGCGATGAGGGCGGTCGCCCACCAGTTGGTCTTGCGGGTGTCGTCGTCGGGCTCGCTGCGGCGCTTGCGGCGGCCGTTCGCCGCGACGGCGTCTGCCTCCTGCTCGAGCTGAGTCGCGGTGTTGGTCATGGTGGTCATCAGAAATCGGCCTCTCTGCGCTGAAGGACCCGGAACTGGAAGAGGGAGACGACCGTGATCACGATGAAGAAGATCACCGCGTTCGCCGTCTGGTAGGCGAACTCGCCGCCCGAGAAGCCGCCCCGGAAGATGAGCAGCGTCACCGATTCGGTCGACGTCCCCGGCCCGCCGTTGGTGAGGGCGACGATGGGGTCGAAGACCTGCAGGAACCCCTTGAGGCTCAGCACCACGTTGATCGTGAAGAACGCGCCGATGAGCGGGAAGGTGATCGACCGGAACTGCCGCCAGGGCGACGCGCCGTCGAGCGATGACGCCTCGTAGAGCTCGGCCGGGATCGTCTGCAGCCCCGACAGATAGATGATGATCGCGAACGCGCACGCCTGCCAGACCGCCAGCGTCACGATCGCCGTCCAGGCCCACGTCTCGCTGGTGAGGATGTTGTCGCGGAACAGCGGGATTCCCGACAGGATCTTCGGCAGCGAGTTCGAGAAGAAGAACTGGAACACGTAGCCGATGACCAGGATCGCGAGGATGTACGGCACGAAGTACACGCCGCGCCAGAAGTTGCGCGCCTTGATCTTCGCGTTGAGACCCAGTGCGATCGCGAGCGAGATGAGGTTCGTCAGGATCGTCGCGACGATCGCGAACAGGAACGAGAACCCGTAGGCCTGCAGCACGCGATCGTCTTTGAAGAGGTTGACGTAGTTCGACAGCCCCACGAAGTTCCAGGCGCCGTAGCCCGCGTAGTTCGTGAAGCTGAAGAAGATGCCCACCACGACGGGGAGGGTGTGGAACGCGGCGAACGCGATGACCGCGGGCCACACCATCCAGTAGTACGCGGGCAGAGCGCGCGAGGAGTCGCTGCGCGTGCGGGTCGCCCGCTTGCGGGCGGTGCCGGCCGATGTGGACCGGACGGCTTCGGTGAGAGTCGCCATTGTCATTCTCCCGTCACGGGGATCGTGCGGGCGGCCACCTTGGCCCACTCGCGGTCGAGGGTCTGGAGCGCCTTCTCGGCGTCGCCGTCGAAGAGGAACTGCTGATCGGTGGGGATCAGCGGGATGGCCGGCGGGATCTGGTGGTCGATGAAGCCCGTGATCCGCCGGTCCTCGAAGTACGGCCGCACCGACTGCAGTGCGGGGTCGTCGCTGAGCTCGGCTCCCTCGACGGAGGGCACCATGTTCTGCGACGCGGCGAACTGCTCGATCACCTCGGGCTGGAACACGTACTCGATGAACCGCATCGCCGCATCGTGCTTCGGGTTGTCCTTGCCGAGAGTGAAGACGACGTCCACCCCCGAGACGAGCAGGCTCTCATCGGGCTCGTCGGCGGGGTACGGGAAGATCCCCATCCGGATGTCGGGGTTCACCTGCTTGATCGGGTTGGTCGCCCAGATGCCCTGCAGGAGCATGGCGGACTCGCCGCGCGCGAACGCCGCGTTGCCGTCGTCGTAGGTTCTGCCCCGATACCCCTCCTGCATGTACGAGAACAGCTCGTACTGACGGTCCATCGCCTCGGCGAAGTCCTTCTCGAACGACACCTCGGAGTCGGGTCCGACGTTCTCGCCCTCTTCGCGCATCTTGTCGAAGAAGTCGTCCTGCGCGGGATACGCGCCGAGGGCGTTCCACGACGGGATGCCGGTCCACGAGTCCGCGAGCGTGCCGTAGAACGGCTGGATGCCGGCCTC
This sequence comes from Microbacterium hibisci, assembly GCF_015278255.1. GTDB lineage: Bacteria > Actinomycetota > Actinomycetes > Actinomycetales > Microbacteriaceae > Microbacterium > Microbacterium hibisci. The sequence continues at coordinate 83,265 of NZ_JADIJC010000010.1, read as the reverse complement.
GACCAGCGCGTCGCACACCGCGATGAACTCGTCCCAGGTCTGGGGGACCTCCAGGCCCTGCTGCTCGAAGATGTCCTGGTTGTAGATGACGCCGTTGGCGTTGTTGACGTAGCCGAGGCCGTTCACCTCGTCGCCGTACGTCCCGAGGTCGGCCAGGATCTCCTGCACGGCCGGGTTGATCGTCTCGAGCACCGGCTCATCCGAGAAGTCGTAGAACACACCGGCCTGGGCGAGCCTGCCGAAGTTGCCGTTGGCGTTGAGGGTGATCACATCGGGGACGCGGTCCTTCACCAGCAGCGTCCGGATCGCCGTGTCGGCATCGGCCACCTGGTTCTGCACCACCCTGATGTCGGGGTTCTCGGCCTCGAAGTCCGCGATGATCCGGTTGAAGTCCTCGAGCGCCTCGCCCTTGAACTGGAAGAAGTTGAGGGTGGTCACCCCGTCCGCGGGATTCTGGGCACAGCCGCCGACGGCGACGGCTGCGGCGGCGACGGCGACGACCGCGAGCGGTCGGGTCCATCGTCGTTGAGTGGTTCTCATGGTGCGCCTCCTTGCGCGTGGGGGTGGGTCTGAAGGTCAGCTCTCGGCGGTGAGCTCGACGACCATCGCCTGCTGCGGGCGCTGCACAGGCGGGCGCACGCCCGCCTCCACCAGCTCCCGGCCGGTCAGCAGCGGCGGATGCTCGGCCCATTCGAGAGCCGACTGGCCGGCCTCGTCGGCGTCGCGCATCAGCACGCGCAGCCGGTACGCCCGCGTCGGCTCGAGGCCCGGCATCCGGATCCTGCCGGGCGGATAGGCCGCGCTGGTGGCGGTCTGGACGATGGTGAAGACGGCGGATGCCGCGTCCGCCGCCACGACGCCCCGCACGTCGATGCCCGGCTCGGTGCCGTCGACGTGCACGATGCGGCCGGACGCGATGAGGCGTCGCAGGCGCTTGGCCAGGGCGACCCATTCGGAGATCTCGGCCCGCAGCCCGTCGTCGACGGCGGTGAGATCCCACTCGATCCCGAAGTGCCCGAGCAGCGCGACCGCGCCGCTCAGCCCGAGTGAGACCGTGCGACCCGACGAGTGCACGACGGGACTGGTCAGGTGCATGCCCATCATCTCGGGCGGGACCACCAGGCCCGTGTAGCGCTGGTTCTCGAGGCGCTCGAGCGGGTCGAGGCTGTCGCTGGTCCAGATGCGGTCGGTGCGATCGAGGATGCCGAGGTCGACGCGCGCGCCGCCCGACGCGCAGCTCTCGATCTCGAGCCCGGGGTGCGCGGCCTTGAGCTCGTCGAGCAGGCGGTAGACCGCCTTCGTGTGAGCGTGCACGCGAGCACCGCCGGCGGGGCCGCCTGCCGCGTCGACGAGGTCGCGATTGTGGTCCCACTTCAGATAGGCGATCGGGTACTCGTCCAGGAGCGCGTGCAGCCTGCCGGCGATGTGCGCGTACGCCTCGGGCTGCGAGAGGTCGAGCACCTGCTGCTGCCGGGCGGACGGCGGCAGCGGCATCCGTCCGCGCAGGATCCATTCCGGATGCCGGCGCGCGAGGTCGCTCTCGGGATTCACCATCTCGGGCTCGACCCACAGTCCGAACTCCATGCCGAGCGCGCGCACATGGTCCGCGAGCGGGTGGAGGCCCTGCGGCCACACGTCGGCATCGACAGCCCAGTCGCCGAGGCCGGCGGTGTCGTCGCGGCGCCCGTGGAACCAGCCGTCGTCGAGCACGAACCGCTCGACGCCGACCGATGCCGCCGCGTCCGCGAGGGCGGTGAGCCGGTCGAGGGTGTGGTCGAAGTAGACCGCCTCCCACGTGTTGAGGGTCACCGGGCGCGGTCGCCGGGGGTGGTGCGGGCGCGCACGCCACTCGTCGTGGAATCGCTGCGACAGCTCGGTGAGGCCGTCTCCCCACGAACCGATGATCCAGGGCGAGCTGTAGGCTGCGCCGGCGGCGAGCACGACCTCGCCGGGCAGCAGCAGTTCCCCGGCGGCGAGGAACGCGTCGCCGGTCACGGTCCGCTCGGCGAGCGCGCGCTGATTGCCGCTCCAGGCCACGTGGATGCCGTGCACGCGGCCGCGCTCGAAGCCGAAGCCGGGGCGACCCGCCGCGAGCAGGATGGCGGAGTCGGCGCCCGTGCGGCCGCGTCGGCTCTCTCGGATATGCGAGCCGAAGGTGAGGTCGCGGCGCTGCGGGGAGCGCTCGCGCAGGTGATGCCCGGTGGTGTCGAGCACCTCCGTCGCATCCCAGGGGAGCGGGAAGGTCGCCTGCAGTGACTGGAGGGTGTACGGCGTCGCGCCGCTGTTGCGCACGGTCACGCGCTGGTGGAAGAGCCCGCTCGGTCCGATCCGCAGCTCCGCCCGCACGGCGAGCCCGGCCTCGGCGTCGATGAGGGCGACGCTCGCGCGGTGGTCCGTCGCCTGGACGTCGGCGACGGAGAGACGGATGCTGACACCCGCGGCCTCTCGGTGACCTTCGATGCCCGGACTGCCGAACCAGCCGTCCGCCGCGGCGGGGATGAGCGTGAGCGCCGGGGTGGTGTCCAGCCCGCCCGAGACCCGCTGGGCACGGGCGGCGGTCGCGAGCCCGCGGAGGGTCTCAGGGGCGGAGCCTTCGAGGGCTGCACCCCAGTGCACGATCGCCGGTGCAGGGGAGGCGTCGAGATCGACGACGACGCTCGTGCCGCCGCGGCTCAGGTGGAGAACCCGCGGACCGGACACGGAGGCGCTGTGCTCGGCGTCGAGCAGCCGGTCAGTGCTGTGCATGGAGTTAGTTCTACCATGGAATTAATAAAGCGGACAAGAGGGTTATCCCATCGCACCGCACGGGTGTTTGCTGGTCCTTTCGTGTCAGAATGAAACATTCGCGTGCCCAGGGAGGTCCCGACGATGCTGACCGAGAGTGAACGCGCGCTCGCGCGGGCCGTGCTCATTCACGGGCCGATCGCGCGGAGCGCACTGACGAATCGACTGGGACTGTCGCCGGCCAGCCTCACGCGGCTCGCCAAGCCGTTCCTCGACAGGGGCTACCTCGTCGAGCTCGACGACCTCGCCGACGGCTCGGTCGGGCGGCCCGTCCGTCCGCTCGACGTCGCACCCGGGCTGGGCCGGTTCGGCGGCGTCAAGATCACCGGCGATGCCCTCGAGGTCGTCGTGACCGACGTGCGCGCCGAGCCGATCGCCCAGCGCACGGCGCCGCTCGACACGCACGAACCCCGCGCTGTCGCCGCCCTCATCGCCGCGGCGCTCCGCGCACTCGAGTCCGAGACGCTCGTCGGCGTGGGGGTCGCCCTCGGCGGGGCGGTCGACGGCGGCGTCGTGCGGTTCGCGCCGTTCCTGGAGTGGGAGGACGTGGGGTTCGCCCAGCTGCTCGAACGCGAGCTCGATGTTCCGGTCACCCTCGAGAACGACCTCGTCGCGCTGGCCGAGGCCGAGCGGTGGTTCGGGCTCGGGCGGGGCATGCCCGGCTTCGTCGTCCTCACCATCGGCGCCGGTGTGGGCTACGGCCTCGTCGTGGGTGGCGAGGTGGTCCGCTCATCCGAGGCCGGGCTCGGCCTCGGGGGGCACATTCCGCTGAGCGACAGCGGCCCTCTCTGCCAGGCGGGTCACCGCGGCTGCTCGCAGGCGATGCTCACCTCGGGCTCGATCGCCGCGCAGGTGGCGGCGGCGCTGCAGCGTCCGGTCACGTACGACGAGGCGCTCGCGCTCGCCGCGGCAGGTGAGCCCGCCGCTGTCGCCGTGGTCGACGCCGCGGCCGACGCGCTCGGCCGTTTCATCGCGCTCGCCGCCAACCTCACGTTCCAGGACGCCGCGGTGCTGGCCGGTGAGGGCATCGCGCTCTTCACGGTGTCGGAGGAGCGGGTCCGCACGGCGATCTCGGCGGGTCGCGATCCGCGCGCAGAGCCGGTGCGGCTCTACGTCGACGACTCCGGCTTCGCCGCGTGGGCGCGCGGCGCCGCGGCGGTGGCGATCCAGTCCGCCGTCGACCGCCTGCGGCTCGATTGACGCGCCGCCGCGGGCTGGCTCCTCCTGGGAGGGTGACGGATGCCGCGGGCCCCGGCATCCGTCACCGCTTCCGCTCGCGGGAGAAGTGCGTGGCACCAGAGATCACGCACTCGGGAATAACCTTGGTGCGGACGCGTTGCACCAGATACATTCATTTGCATAGATTCGTCCGCGACGGAGATCCCGCACGGCGAAGGAGCGGAGAAGCGATCGTGAGCGACAGCACCACGTGGTCGGGAATGCAGTTCGGCATCTTCACGGTGAGCGACATCACCCAGGACCCGACCGACGGCACCACGCCCAGTGAGGCGGAGCGGATCCAGGCGACCCTGCGGATCGCCAAGCACGCCGAGGAGGTGGGCCTCGACGTCTTCGCCCTCGGCGAGCACCACAACCCGCCGTTCTGGTCGTCGTCGCCCACGACCACCCTCGCCTACATCGCGGCGCAGACCGAGCGGCTCGTCCTCTCGACCGCCACGACCCTCATCACCACCAACGACCCGGTGAAGATCGCCGAGGACTACGCGATGCTGCAGCACGTGTCGGGCGGCCGTGCCGACCTGATGATCGGGCGCGGCAACACCGGCCCGGTCTACCCGTGGTTCGGCAAGGACATCCGCCAGGGCCTGCCGCTGGCGATCGAGAACTACAACCTGCTGCACCGCCTGTGGCGCGAGGACGTCGTGGACTGGGAGGGCCAGTTCCGCACGCCGCTGCAGGGCTTCACGTCGACCCCGCGCCCGCTGGACGGCGTGGCGCCGTTCGTGTGGCACGGCTCGATCCGCACGCCCGAGATCGCCGAGCAGGCCGCCTACTACGGCGACGGCTTCTTCGCGAACAACATCTTCTGGCCCAAGGAGCACTACCAGCGCCTGATCGCGCTCTACCGCCAGCGGTACGCGCACTACGGGCACGGCACGCCCGAGCAGGCGATCGTCGGCCTCGGCGGTCAGGTGTTCATGGCCGCGAAGTCGCAGGACGCCGTGACGCAGTTCCGCCCGTACTTCGACAACGCGCCGGTCTACGGTCACGGCCCGTCGCTCGAAGACTTCAGCGAGATGACCCCGCTCACCGTCGGCTCGCCGCAGCAGGTGATCGACCGCTACGCCGCGATGCGCGACACGTACGGCGACTATCAGCGCCAGCTGTTCCTCATGGACCACGCCGGCCTGCCGCTGAAGACGGTGCTCGAGCAGCTCGACATCCTGGGCGGCGAGGTGGTGCCGGTGCTGCGCAAGGAACTGCAGCGGAACCGGCCGGCGGAGGTTCCGGATGCCCCGACCCACGCGAACCTCGTTGCCGCGAAGTACGGCGACGAGGCCCCGCGCCAGGCCGTCCCGGGTGCCAACCGCGGCGACAACCTCGTGGGCGCGAGCCCTTACCAGGACAGCCCGGCGCCCGCCGGTGCGGCGTTCGGCCTCGGCCGGAAGGAGGCGTGACATGACCATGCCACGTCGCATCGCGGTCATCTCGGCCGGCCTCTCGAACCCGTCGTCCACGCGCATGCTCGCCGACCGGCTCGCCGCCGCGACGGTGAAGCAGCTCTCGGACCGCGGCATCGAGGTCGAGGTGGACGTGTTCGAGCTGCGCGATTACGCGCACGACATCACGAACAACCTCCTCACCGGGTTCGCGCCGCCGGCGCTCGACTCGGCGATCAACGCGGTCGTCTCGGCTGACGCCGTCATCGCCGTCACGCCGATCTTCTCCACGAGCTACTCGGGCCTGTTCAAGTCGTTCATCGACGTGCTCGACCCCGACGCCCTCACCGGCAAGCCCGTGCTGATCGGCGCGAACGCGGGCACCGCCCGCCACTCGCTCGCGATCGACTACGCGATCCGGCCGCTCTTCACGTACCTTCACGCCGAGCCCGTCTCGACGGGTGTGTTCGCGGCATCGAGCGACTGGGGAGCGTCGGCCGACAACGTCGCGCCGCTCGGGGAGCGCATCGACCGCGGAGCGCGCGAGCTCGCCGAGGCGATCGCCCGCCGCCAGCCGGCGACCGACTCCGATCCCTTCGATCCGGCGAACTACCTCGGCGAGGGCCGCTCGTTCGGCCACCTGCTCGGCGGACTCGCGGGGGAGTAGGACGCAGGCGGGCCTGTCCAGCCAACTGGCCGGCGCGGCTCGGCCCGCCGGCCCGGCTCGTCAGGCGAGCACGACATCCTCCGGTGCGCGGAGGGGGCGCCACGCGTCCTCTCCGCGCACGGTCGTTCCCGCCGCACCGTCGGAGCCGTCGCCCGGCGGCAGCACGTCGGCGGCGACGAGCGGTCCGAGGTCGACGCGTGCGAGCTCCTCGATGTCGGCGATCGGCACCTGGAACGTGCGGAACGCCCCGAGGCGAGGCACGACGAGCACTCCCTGGCTGAGGTCGATCAGCTCCGACTGATCGAGCACGAAACCGGCCGCCGCCAGAGCGCCGTCACCGGTCGCCCACGCGGCGACCTTGAAGAAGCGGCGCGGAACACGGATGCCGCGATACGGCGGATCGTCGTCGGCGAGCACCGGCGAGGTGAACACGCTGACGCGCTCGTCCGTGGCATCGGCGAACGCCAGGACGTGATCTTCGAGGCCGAGCCACAGCTCCTTCGACTGGTTGAAGCCGCTCGCCTGCGGGGCGGCGTTCGGGTAGGCGAACGTGGCCTCGGTGGCCAGGCGGGCCTCCGCCTTCGTGCCCCAGCCCGGATCCCGCCGACGCACGAGGTGGCCGCGATCGAGATCGTTGGAGGCGTACACCGCGGGTCCGGCCTGTTCCGCCGCGGGCACACGGGGGTCGAGCTCCCAGTCCCCGGTCCGCGGCAGGTCGTGCAGCGACGAGCCGTCGATGTTCACGCCGGTCATGACGGCCAGCCGCCGCTCCGGCTCGAGAAGCACCGTGAACCTGGGGTAGGTCAGCTCGCGCACCTCGCGCCCGTCCGCGGGCCGGGGGAGCGGGAGCGGGATGCCGAGGAAGCCGTCGTCGTACGCATCGAGGTCTGCCACCGCTCCATCATCGCGGGAGCCCGCGACAGGCTCGGTACGCCGCTCGGGCGCTCGCCGTCGGTGCCGGGCGTCGGCGGCGGCCCCGGACGCCGGATCCGGGCTCTCACTCGCCATCGGACGACCTCCGGGCACTCAGGCGGCGCGCGAGCACCGCGTCGACGGTGAGTCCCAGCCCGACCGCGAAGACGACCGACACGACGACCGCGACCACCGGCCCGCCGGGCACGAACGTCGCGACCACGGCGCCGATGAGCGCCTGGTAGAGCGCCCACGCGAGCGCCGCGAGGCCCGCCACGGCCAGGTAGCGCGGCGCGCCGAGCTTCGTCGCGCCGGCGGTGAGGTTCACGGCGAGGCGCGCGAACGGGATGAACCGGGCGGTGAAGAGCACCAGCGCGCCGCGCCGCTCCAGCCGTAGCCGCGCCCACCCGAAGGCCGCCCGCGCCTTCGATGTGCGCATCCACCGCCACCGTTCCAGGCCGATCGTGCGGCCGACGAGGTAGCAGGCCGCGTCTCCGCAGACTGCGGCGGCCGCCGCGACGACCACGATCCCGACCAGCGCGGGCTCGCCCTGCGAGACCGCGAGCGCCCCGAACGCGGTCACGGCGGCTTCACCGGGGATCACCACGAGAAAGGCGTCGCCGAGCACGAGGGCGAACAGCAGCGGCAGCGCCCATGGGCTGCGCGCCACCTCGGTCAGCAGGTCTTCGACCATGTGCCTCTTGGTAGTCGTCCGCGGTGAACGGCGACCGAACGGCGCACGTCCGGTGACCCGCCGTGGTGCATCGGGTGAACACTTGCGCGTGGGCGCCGGTTCGCGGCATACGTCTCCCCTCCCGCCCCCACCCTGGAGGCGTGAGAGTCGCACTGCTCGCCGAATCGTTCCTGCCCCACATGAACGGAGTGACGGGGTCGGTGCTCCACGTCCTCCGCCATCTGGCCGCCGAGGGGCACGAGACCCTGGTCATCGCGCCGCGCGCCGGCGAGATCACCGCCGACCTGCACGGCGCTCGCACGGAGCTGCTCCGGTCGGTGCCGCTGCCGTCGTATCCCGAGGTGCGGGTCGTCTTCGCCCGCGCGGCGAGGCTGACGGCGATCCTGCACGAGTTCCGACCCGACGTGGTGCACCTCGCCTCCCCCTTCGTGCTGGGGTGGCAGGGTCTCGCGGCGGCCGACGTGCTCCGCATCCCGTCCGTCGCCGTGTATCAGACCGACGTCGTGGCGTACGCGGAGCGATACGGGATGCCGCAGGCCGCGGCTCTCGCCGGACGCCACATCGCGCGCCTGCACCGGCGTGCCACGCTCACCCTCGCCCCCTCGACCGCGTCGCTGGAGCAGCTCGAGGCCCTCGGCGTGGACCGGCTGCGTCGCTGGGGTCGCGGCGTCGACACGGGTCGCTTCCGCGCCGACCGTCGCAGCGACGCCTGGCGCGCGCGCATCGCCCCCGGACTGACGGTCGTCGGGTACGTCGGCCGCCTCGCCCCCGAGAAGCAGGTGGAGGACCTCGCGGCGCTCGCCGACGTCGCCGGCACGCGCCTCGTGATCGTGGGGGACGGGCCCGCGCGTCCCGCGCTCGAGCGGGCGCTTCCCGATGCCGTCTTCACCGGGCATCTCGACGGCGACGCGCTCGCCGAGGCCCTCGCGAGCTTCGACGTGTTCGTGCATCCCGGCGAGAGCGAGACGTTCGGTCAGACCATCCAGGAGGCGCTCGCCAGCGGCGTGCCCGTCGTCGCGACGGGCACCGGCGGGCCGGTCGACCTCGTGCGCTCGAGCGTGGACGGCTGGCTGTACCGTCCCGGCGATCTCGGCGATCTGCGGGCCCGCGTCGCGGACCTCGCCGGGGATGAGGGCAAGCGCCGCGCGTTCGCGGCGGCAGCGAGCGAGTCGGTGCGCGACCGCTCATGGGACGCCGTGTGCCGGCGACTGATGGAGCACTACGACGAGGCGCGCGCCCTCCGGCCCATCGACGACGCTCAGCTGCTGCGCGCGTCGACGCGCCCGGCAGCCCCGCCCCGCCGGTCGGCGCCGGCACGCCCGTGGTCGCGGTTCGTGGCGCTCGGCGACTCGATCACCGAAGGTCTCTGCGATGCCTCGCGCATGCCGTCGGGGGAGTACCGGGGCTGGGCCGACCGGCTGGCGCAGCTGCTGGCCCACGCGCAGGGCGCCGACGAGCCGTTCCGCTACGCGAACCTCGCCGTGCGCAGCCGCCGCGTGCAGGACGTCCTGACCGAGCAGCTGCCGGTGGCGCTCGCCCTGCGGCCCGACCTCGTGTCGATCCTCATCGGCGCCAACGACCTCGTCGCGCGGCGGGTCGATCCCGTCGCGGTCGCGGCCGGACTCGAGAACGCCGTGCGGCGACTGCGCGCCTCGGGGATCGACGTGCTCCTCGTGACGCCGTTCCTGCCCCGGCGCCGGGCGGCGCTGCTGTTCGCGCGGCGATTCGCGGTGTTCTCGTCCGAGCTGCGCCGCATCGCCGCGCAGACCGGCGCGGTGCTGCTCGACACCGACGCGGTCCTCGACGCCCGAGGGCTCCCCGCCATCGGCGATCTCGAGCTGTGGGCCGACGACAAGGTGCACCTGCGCCCCCGAGGCCATCGCTACCTCGCGTACCGGGCGGCCGAGACGCTGGGCGTGCCCGATGCCGAGGCGCTGGGCGATCTCGACGCGGTCCTGCACGCCGACGACGATCCGGTCGCGGCCGGAACGTGGCTGCGCCGCGACGCGCTGCCGTGGGTATGGCGGCGCCTGCGGGGGCGGACGGCCGGCGATGGCCTGGTCGCCAAGCACGCGGATTACGTGCTCATCGGCGGGCGCGGCGATGTGCCTGCCCGCGTGCACGCCGGCTGAGGCATCCGTTCACTGCCCCCTACCCGATCGTGCGGCGTGCCAGCAGGGCCGCAGCGAAGAAGCACAGTGCGCCGATCCCGGTGCCGAGGTTCGCCCACAGCGGGCTCAGGAGCTCTCCGGTGGAGGGCACGACGAACGCCGCGACCGCCGAGAAGCCGAAGGCGATGGACCCCAGGAGGTTGAGGCCGGTGCCGTGCCACGTGCGGGCGTCGCGGTCCCACAGCGTTCCCCGGTCCTTCGTCGCGACCACCGCCAGCACGCTGGAGACGAGGAAGGCCGCGGAGCCCCACGCATCGGGGCGCCACCCGGCCCCGACATGGTCCGGATCCGCGATCGCGGCGATGAGGGCCTCGGCGGTCGACGCGTTGAACAGGAGCGTACCGGCGAACTGGATCGCGGCTGCCCACCAGTCGAAGCGGTCCGCCCGGTTCATGCGCGCGTCAGGCGTGCCGCGCCCGCTCAGCAGCAGCTGGATGAGCCCCGCCGTGGTGAAGAAGATCGACCCGGCGAAGAACGTCGCGTTCGCGCCGACCGGCCCGGCCCACGCGGCGTACGCAGGAACCACGCCGATGAAGAACAACGCCGATCCGACCGCGAAGCCCCAGGACTCCCGTCGGAGTCGCCGGATCCGCCCCGCGGCCGGATCGACCGGTCGTCGCACGCTCAATGGTGGAAGCTGGGACCGATGCCGGGGTGGGGCATGGGGCTGTCGAGCGAGTCGAGGAACTCGGTCTCGCTCTTGATGTCCTTCATGAGGTCTTCGGCGAGGTCGCGGCTGAGCCCGTTGCGGCACACGATGCGCATCACGGTCTGATCCGACAGCTCGCCCGAGAGGGGATACGCGGGGACGAGCCATCCCTTGATCCGCAGCCGTTCCGAGAGGTGATAGAGCGTCCACTTGTCGGTGTGGTCCGGGGTGAGCCGCCAGGCGAACACGGGGATGTCGGTGCCGTCGCTCAGGAGCTCGTAAGCATCGAGCTGGGCGATCGCTGACGACAGGTACACGGCGACGTCCTGGGAAGCCTGCTGGATCGCGGTGTAGCCGGCGCGGCCGAGGCGCAGGAACCGGTAGTACTGCAGCAGAACCTGTGTGCCGGGCCGGGAGAAGTTGAGGGCGAACGTGGGCATGGACCCGCCCAGGTAGCTCACCTTGAAGACGAGGTCGTCGGGCAGCGCCGCGGCGTTGCGCCACACCACCCAGCCCACGCCCGGGTAGACGAGTCCGTACTTGTGGCCCGAAGTGTTGATGGACTGCACGCGTTCCACCCGGAAGTCCCACTCCAGGTCCGGCTGCAGGAACGGAGCGACCATCGCCCCCGAGGCGCCGTCGACGTGCATCGGGATGTCGACCCCGGTCTTCGCCTCGATCTCGTCGAGCTTCGCGGCGATGGCCTTCACCGGCTCGTATGCGCCGGTGTACGTCACGCCCACGATGGCGACGACGCCGATCGTGTTCTCGTCGACGTAGTCCTCGAGCCCCGTGCCGTCCATGAGGGGGTGCTCCGCCGTGACGGGGACCAGCCGCATCTCGACGTCGAAGTAGTTGCAGAACTTCTCCCAGCACACTTGGACCGCCGAGCTCATGATGAGATTCGGCTTATCGGTGGACTTCCCCGCGGCGCGGCGAGTGTGCTGCCAGCGGCGCTTCAGCGCGAGGCCGCCGAGCATGCACGCCTCCGACGAGCCGATGGTCGAGGTGCCGATCACATCGTCGTTGTCGGGCACATTCCACAGGTCGCCCAGGATCCGCCAGCAGCACTCCTCGATCGCGGCAGTGGCCGGATATTCGTCCTTGTCGATCATGTTCTTGTCGGCCGACTCGACGGCGAGCCGGTTGGCGTGGTCGTCCATCCACGTGCCGACGAAGGTCGCGAGGTTCAGCCGCGCGTTGCCGTCGAGCATCGTCTGGTCGCGGATGATGCGAAATGCCGTCTCGGGCAGCATCTCCCCGTCGGGGATGACGTTGTACCTCGCGGTCGTCGCCTCGCCGGCTCGGGTGAAGGTCGGCTGCAGCGCCTCGTCCTGATACATGGATCCTCCGTCGCTTGCGGACCTGTCGCGCGGATGCGCTCGCAGTCTGCGGCGCCCAGTCCGCCGCACCCCGCTTCGGCCCCTTCGGTGCCGAAGCTATACCGCTGAGGGGCGCGCCGTCATCCCTCAGATCGCGTGAGAGGACGATGTTCGGCGTCCTCGCCTACGGAGCGGGCGGTTACTGCGCCCACACGCATTCGGACTCGGCCGGCGCGCGTGCCGTACCGGGTGGCGCGGTGCACGCGTCCCTCCGTCGCGAGGGTGATCGCTGGTCGGACGACGGTCACTCGCCGGGCTGGATCTCGCCCGCCTCGATCGCGGCCTCGCGCTCTTCGAGCTCGAGGTCGTCGACGTCGTCTTCGACGGACTCGAGAGGATCGAGCGTGGCCGGGGGCAGGTCGAACTCGACATCGTCGTCGACGGGCACCTCGCGCTCGTCGTCGGGGACCCGCTCCCGGAAGTCGCTCATCTCACCCTCGTGATCGTCAGGAGCTACCCGCTCTTGCGACGGAACTCGCGCTTGGTCACCGCACCGTGGGTGCCGTGGATCGCCGAGTCGGCGTCCATGTGCGCCTCGCCCTGACGATGGTTCGCGTTCTTCTTCTCCAAAGCCTCTTTGAACTTGCGCTTCATCTCATCGGATGCCGCAGACGCCGGCTTCTCGTCGGTGCTCATGGTCCCCACCATAGGCGCGGCGCCGGATGCCCGCCAGGGTGGGTGCTTTCCGGTCGCCCGCTGATAGGCTCTTACGGGTTGCCGTCTGGCTTCCGCTCAATTCCATACGAGCACAGTGCCCACACGGGCATGCGGAGCAGGCCGGCAGGAAGCTGGTCCCCTGTGGTGGGTTCCCCGACGCGATCGCGGCGGGTGGTCTTCTACTGGTGACCAGCGCTGGCGAGTCCCGCGGCGATCGCCGCGCGCCGAGATCTGCCTGTTCCTGCTCCTTCGCACAAGCTCGTGCGCGAGACGCGCGTGCGAGCCTAAACAAAGAAGGAGAGACCTCTTGGAAGGTCCTGAAATCACCGCCGCCGAAGCCGTCCTCGACAACGGACGCTTCGGCACCCGCACCGTCCGGTTCGAGACCGGGCGTCTGGCGCAGCAGGCACAGGGTGCCGTCGCCGCCTACCTCGACGAGGAGACCATGCTCCTGTCGGCCACCAGCGCCGGCAAGCACCCTCGTGAGGGCTTCGACTTCTTCCCGCTGACCGTCGACGTCGAGGAGCGGTCGTACGCCGCCGGCAAGATCCCCGGCTCGTTCTTCCGCCGCGAGGGCCGTCCCTCCACCGAGGCGATCCTGGTGTGCCGCCTGATCGACCGCCCGCTGCGTCCGTCGTTCGTCGACGGCCTCCGCAACGAGGTGCAGATCGTCGTCACGGTGCTCTCGATCGCTCCCGGCGAGTTCTACGACGCCCTCGCGATCAACGCCGCGTCGCTGTCGACCCAGATCTCGGGTCTGCCGTTCTCGGGCCCCATCGCGGGTGTGCGCCTCGCGCTCATCCCCGGCCACGGCGAGCACGCCGACCAGTGGGTCGCGTTCCCGAACGTGAAGCAGCTCGAGGAGGCCGTGTTCGACCTCATCGTCGCCGGTCGCGTCCTCGACGACGGCGACGTCGCGATCATGATGGTCGAGGCCGAGGCGACCGAGGGTTCGTGGAACCTCATCAAGGGCGGCGCGACGAAGCCCAGCGAAGAGGTCGTGGCCGCCGGCCTCGAGGCCGCCAAGCCCTTCCTCAAGGAGCTCGTCGCCGCGCAGAACGTCGTGGCGAACACCGCCGCGAAGGAGATCCAGTCGTACCCGGTCTTCCCCGCGTACAGCCAGGAGACCTACGACTTCGTCGCGGGCCGCGCGTACGACGAGCTGGTGGGCATCTACCAGATCGCCGACAAGCAGGAGCGCCAGAACGCCGACGACGCCGTCAAGGACCGTGTCAAGGCCGAGCTCATCGCCGCCGTCGAGGCGGAGCAGCTGCCCGCCGTGTCGACGCTGGAGTTCTCGGCCGCGTACAAGTCGGTGACGAAGAAGATCGTGCGCGGTCGCATCCTCACCGAGGGCGTGCGCATCGACGGCCGCGGCCTCGCCGACATCCGCCCGCTCGACGCGGAGGTGCAGGTCATCCCGCGCGTCCACGGCTCGGCGATCTTCCAGCGCGGCGAGACCCAGATCCTGGGCGTCACCACGCTGAACATGCTCAAGATGGAGCAGCAGATCGACTCGCTGTCGCCCGTCACGCACAAGCGCTACATGCACCACTACAACTTCCCGCCCTACTCGACGGGTGAGACGGGTCGCGTGGGCAGCCCGAAGCGTCGCGAGATCGGCCACGGCTTCCTCGCGGAGCGCGCGCTCGTGCCGGTGCTCCCGGCCCGCGAGGAGTTCCCGTACGCGATCCGCCAGGTGTCCGAGGCGCTCGGCTCGAACGGCTCGACGTCGATGGGCTCGGTGTGCGCCTCGACCCTCTCGCTGCTGAACGCCGGTGTGCCGCTGCGCGCCCCGGTCGCCGGCATCGCGATGGGTCTCGTCTCGGACGAGGTCGACGGCCAGACGCGCTACGCCGCGCTGACCGACATCCTCGGCGCCGAGGACGCGCTCGGCGACATGGACTTCAAGGTCGCCGGCACGAGCGAGTTCGTCACCGCGATCCAGCTCGACACGAAGCTCGACGGCATCCCGTCGTCGGTGCTCGCCGCCGCGCTGACCCAGGCGAAGGACGCGCGTCTGACGATCCTCGGCGTGCTGAACGCCGCGATCGACGGCCCCGACGAGATGGCCCCGACGGCGCCGCGCGTGATCAGCGTGCAGATCCCGGTCGACAAGATCGGCGAGCTGATCGGCCCGAAGGGCAAGACGATCAACGCCATCCAGGACGAGACCGGCGCCGACATCTCGATCGAGGAGGACGGCACCGTCTACATCGGCGCGACCGACGGCCCCTCGGCCGAGGCCGCCCGCGCCCAGGTGAACGCGATCGCCAACCCCACCAACCCGGAGGTCGGCGAGCAGTTCCTCGGCACGGTCGTCAAGATCGCGACGTTCGGCGCGTTCATCTCGCTCCTGCCCGGCAAGGACGGACTGCTGCACGTCAGCGAGGTCCGCAAGCTCGCCGGCGGCAAGCGCGTGGAGAACGTCGACGACGTCCTCTCGGTCGGTCAGAAGCTCCTCGTGAAGATCACGAAGATCGACGACCGCGGCAAGCTCTCGCTCGAGCCGGTGCTCGAGGAGGCCGCCGACCAGGAAGGCCGCGCTGCGGCCAACCCGGGCCCGGAGGCTCCCGCCGAAGGCTGATCGGCGCGCCGAGGCCGCCTCGACGGCCGCGAGCAAGGCTGACCGGATGCCCGTCCCCATCGCGGGGGCGGGCATCCGTCGTCCGGTCGTGGAGCGGGGTCCTCTGTCCACCGAAAAGGGGACGAACCCGCGCAGATCTGCGCTTCGTGATCAAAGCGTTATGCAATGTTTATCGACAGTTCGCCTCAGTGGACAGCGTGCTGTCCGGACTGGCCTACCCTCTAAGTACGCGCCGGGGGGCGCGCGGACAGTGATCACGAGGCTCCGCAGGGATTTTCGTGAGGGGGTGGCACATGGCTTACTTCGGCGTTGACTCGACGCTTCCGTCGTCGAGTCCGGATGCCGCGGCCTCCGCTGCCGCGCCGCAGACCACCGATGTGCGGGGTCCTCACCCGTCGGCGCCCATCCCGGTGCAGGGCCCTCCGATCGGCAGCAGCGTCCGCGTCGCGCTCGGCGAGAGCGGCTCGGAAGTCTTCCCGCTGATCCTCGGCGCAGCCGAGTTCGGCTGGAACGTCGATCTCGAGTCCAGCCACGCGATCCTCGACACGTACGCCGAGCTGGGCGGCAACACCGTCCACACCGCCGACAGCTACTCCAGCGGCCGCAGCGAGCACATCGTGGGCCAGTGGCTGCGGTCGCGCGGGCTGCGCGACGACGTCGTGCTCGCCGTGCGCGTCGGCGGACACGCCGACAACCCGGGCCTCGGACCGGTCAACCTGGTGCGCGCCGTCGAGGCCTCGCTCTCGCGCCTGCGCACCGATCGCATCGACGTGCTGTACCTCGACGCCACCACCGATCCCGGCTCGTCGCTGGAAGACACCCTCGCGACCGCCGAGTGGCTCGTCGAGTCCGGCAAGATCCGGGCGGTCGGCGTGATCGGGTACAGCGCGGCGCAGCTCGTCGAGGCACGCATCTTCGCCTCGGCCGGCTACCCGCGGATCACCGTGCTCGACGTGCCCTTCAACGTGCTGCGTCGTCACGAGTTCGACGACGATCTGCGGCTCGTCGCGGGTGCGCAGGGCATGGCGGTGACCCCGTCGCACGCCCTCGAGCACGGCTTCCTGGCGGGTCGCCAGCGTTCCAAGATCCGCGGCGCGCTGTCGGTGCGCGGCGCGCAGCTCGCGGCGAACCTCAACCGTCGCGGAAGCCGCACGCTGCGGGCGCTGGACGCCGTCGGCGCGGACCTCGGCGTTCCCGACGCGGCGGTGGCCGTCGCCTGGCTGCTGGCGCAGAAGCTCGTCACCGCGCCGATCGTGAACGCCTACGCCCCGCAGCACGTCGAAGAGCTCGTGCAGGGGGTCGGCGTCCGCCTCAGCCGCGCGCAGCTGGCCGACATCGGCCGCGCCTCCGAGTAGCGCGTCGGCCGTGCGGCGCGCCCGATCCGGCCCGTCCGAAGACCCTGCGGGACGTGTCGTAGGGTGGAGGACGTGCCTTCCCCCGGGCACGCGACCCCCGACGGAGTGAGCTGCGTGACGCACTACATCTACCTCGTGCGGCACGGCGAGCATCAGGATGCCGAGCACGGTCTCGTCGACGGCCCCCTCTCGCCGCGCGGACGGCGGCAGGCCGCCCTGCTGGCCGACCGGCTCTCCGGCGTGCCGTTCGACGCCGTCTGGCACTCGCCCCTCGAGCGGGCCAGTCAGACCGCGCGCGCCGTCGCCGAGCGGATGCCGTCGCTCTCGCCGGAGCCGTCGGCGCTGCTGTTCGACTGCGTGCCCACCGGCATGACGGAGGAGACCCCGGCGGCGTTCGAGCCGTTCTTCGGCGCGGTGACCGAGGCCGAGGTCGAGGCGGGGCGCGCTCAGATGTCGGACGCGGTCAGCGAGTTCCTCGTGCGCAAGCGCGGTGAGGTGCACGAGCTGCTGATCACCCACAACTTCGTGATCGCGTGGTTCGTGCGAGAGGTCCTGCAGGCTCCCGACTGGCGCTGGATGACGCTCAACCAGGCGCACTGCGGACTGACGGTGATCGCACAGAAGCAGGGGCGGCCGTGGACGCTCCTGTCGCACAACGACATGGCGCACCTGCCGGTCGAGCTTCGCACCGGCCTGCCCGAGGTCTACCCCGTCTGACCCCGCGGTCCACCCCGGCCGACGGGGCTCGAGCGCGGGCTCGGCGCGCCGGACGCAGCGGCGTGCCCGGCGCTGCGCCCGCCCAGCCGCCGACGCCTCAGAGCGCCTTCCCGTACCAGCGCGACGCGTTGGGGTTGTCGTTGTAGGGATCGATGGCGGTGAATCCGGTGCGTGCGTACAGCGCGCCGGCCGCCTCGAGCGAGTGGTGCGTGTCCAAGACGAGTTCGCCCGCACCGAACTCGCGGGCCCGCCGCTCGAGGTCCTCGACGAGCAGGCGTCCCCAGCCGCGCCCCCGCGTGACCGGTCGGAGGTACAGGTGCTTCAGCTCGTACCGCACGCCCAGCGGACCGGGTGGGATGAGCCGGATGCCGCCGCAGCCCTGCGCGACGCCCTCGTCGTCGTCGAGCACGACGAACACGCCGGCGGGCGGTACGAATGCCGCGGGGTCGGGGAACGTCGTCCGGTACGACACGTCCAGCAGCGCGAAGCCCTCGGTGCGCGAGCGGAAGTACTCCGCGAGCAGCTCGTGGGCATCGTGAGCGTCGACGGCGGAGGAGCGCAGGGTCACCACTGTTCCAGCGTACGGCGCGGATGCCGCCCCTTTGCTCGGCCGTCCGGCCCAACCCGTCCAGCCCGGCCCGGCCTCTGCCGCCCCGCCTAGGATGGAAGCCATGACGACACGCGTGGCCATCGTCGGCGGTACCGGAAAGCTCGGCGGGATCATCCGCGACGTGGTCGAGGCGGAGCCCGGATTCGAACTCGCCGGCGTGCTGTCGTCGCGGTCGGAGCTGTCGGAGCTCCAGGGCGCCGACCTGGTGGTCGACGCGTCGACCCCGGCCGTGTCGATCGACGTCGTCCGCGCGGCGATCGAGCGCGGCATCAACGTGCTCGTCGGCACCTCCGGGTGGTCGGCCGAGCGGATCGCGCTGGTGCGGCCGCTCGTCGAGGCGGCGGGCACGGGGGCCGTGTTCATCCCCAACTTCTCGATCGGGTCGGTGCTGGGCTCGGCCCTCGCCGCCGCGGCGGCCCCGTTCTTCCCCTCGGTCGAGATCGTCGAGGCCCACCGCGAGACGAAGATCGACTCGCCGAGCGGCACGGCCGTGCGCACCGCCGAGCTCATCGCCGCCGCGCGCGCCGCCGTCGGCCCGGTCGAATCCCCGCATGTCGACCAGCGGGCTCGAGGGCAGCAGGTCGCGAGCGTGCCCGTCCACTCGCTCCGCCGTCCCGGCGTCATCGCCCGCCAGGAGACCATCCTCTCGGGCGCGGGGGAGTCCCTCACGATCGTCCACGACACCGTCGAGCCCGCCGCGGCCTATGCCCCCGGCATCCGTCTCGCTCTCGCCGCCGCGCGCGACGCACGAGGCGTCACGATCGGACTCGACAGCCTCATCGACATCGGCATCGGCCGCCGTCACCCCGCCGCCGACGCGCGACCCGTGGAAGAGGGCGGCGTGCCCGGCCAGGTCGCCCGCACCACGGGCGCATGAGCGCCCGCATCGGCGTCGCCGTCATGGCGGCGCTGCTCGCGCTGTACATCGTGCTCGTCGGTCAGCGCGCGTGGCTGCTGATCCTGAGCGGCGACGGCGTCGGCATCGCGATGGGCGTGGCGCTGATCGTGCTTCCCCTGATCGCCGCGTGGGCGCTCGGCCGCGAACTGTGGTTCGGCGTCCGCGCGCAGCAGGTCGGCCGACGCCTGGAGGCCGAGGGCGGCGTGCCCCAGGACGACGTGGCGGTGCGCCCCAGCGGACGCGTCATGCGCGCGGACGGGGATGCGGTCTTCCCGGTGTACCGCGCCGACGCGGAGGCCCATCCCGACGACTGGCGGGTCTGGTACCGCCTCGCTCTCGCCTACAACGCGGCCGGAGACCGGCGCCGCGCCCGCGAGGCGGTGCGCACGGCCATCCGTCTCGAGAGGACCGACCGGCCCGCCTGACTCAGCGGGTCGCGGGGACAGCTGCGGCGACCGCATCCTCGACGGTCGGATGGCGGAACCCGAAGCCCGACACGGTCAGGGCGTCGGGCACCACGTGCGCGTCGGAGGTGAGGATCGCCTCGGTCGCGTCGGCCCCGAGCGCGAGCCGGATGCCCCATACCGGCGCGCGCAGCAGGAACGGCCGGTTCATCCGCACGGCGAGCGCGAACCCGAGGTCGTTGGCGGTGGCGCGCGTCGGCCCGGCGAGGTTCACGGGGCCGGTCAGGCGTTCGTCGATGACGTGGCGGATCGCGCGCACCTCGTCGTCGAGCGAGATCCAGGGCCACACCTGGGTTCCGCGGCCGATCGGCCCCGAGAGGCCCAGACGCGTGAGGAGCATGAGCGGCTTCAGCACCCCGTCGGCGTGGACCACCGGCGCGGTGCGCAGCACGCTCACCGCGGCATCCGTCCCCGCCCCGTAGGCGGCTGCCTCCCACTCGCCGCAGAGGTCGGCGAGGAACGACTCACCGCGCGCGGCGTCTTCCGAGAGCCGGGCTTGCGGCGCCGAGCCGTAGTAGCCCACGGCGGAGGCCGACACGAAGTGCGGGGCATCCGTGCCGAGCGCCCGGACGGCGCGGGCCAGGGCGCGGGTCGGCGTGACCCGCGACCACAGCAGCGTGCTCTTGTACGACGTCGTCCACGGGAACCGGCCGATGCTCGCCCCGTTGAGCCCCACGACGGCGTGCGCGCCCTCGAGCACGGTGGGGTCGAGCGGCTCGTCGCGGGTGAGCCATTCGACCTCGTGCGGCGCCTCGGCCGGGCGGCGGACGAGCGTCGTCACCTCGACGCCGTCGGCGCGGAGGCTGTCGACGAGCGCGCCGCCGATGAGGCCGGACGCCCCGGCGACGACGATCCTGCGACCGTCGGCACCGGGGGAGAGTCTGTCAGGCAAGCGTCGCCTCGAGCGTGATCTCGACGCCCGCGAGCGCCTGTGACACGGGGCACCCGGCCTTCGCCTCCTGCGCGAGGCGCTCGAAGTCCTCCGGCTCGAGTCCGGGCACGACCGCGTTGACGTTGAGGTGGCTGCCGGTGATGCCGGTGCCGGGCTTGAACGTCACCGACGCGGTGGTGTCGATCGACTCCGGGGGAGTGCCGTTCTCGGCCAGCGCGAGCGAGAACGCCATGCTGAAGCACGACGCGTGGGCGGCGGCGATGAGCTCTTCGGGCGTCGTCACCGACGTGGAGCCCTCGCTGCGCGCCTTCCAGTTGACCGGGAAGGTGCCGAGCCCCGACGACACGAACGTCGTCTCGCCGGACCCGTCGAACAGCCCGCCCTTCCAGACGGTGGTCGCTTCGCTCGTGACGGTCATGGAGGCCTCCTCGCTCAGGGCGCGCCCGGTCTCGGGGCGTCTCGCGGTCAGCCTAATCGGGACGGATGCCGCGCCGCGACGGTTGCGCCGCGACGCGAGCCGTGTCAGGCCGCGGTCGGGCGGACGCGTCCGATGACGCCCATGCGCTGCAGCAGCAGATAGAGCTGGCAGCCGAGGCACAGGCCGAAGACGGCGTTGAGGAACGCGGCGACGAACGCCGCGGCGGCGGCGATGGTGAGCGCCCACGGCACGCCGGCCAGGTGCAGCACCAGCCCGATCGTCACGACGAACAGCCCGACGCCCTGCGCGAAGCGCGGCGGGCGCGGGTCTTCGAGATCTTTCGGCGGCGCGAGACGCGGCGCGACGACCTTGCGGTACAGCACGCCCCACGGCGCCGTGCGTGGCGAGACCACGCCCCACAGGAACAGAAGCGCGGTGATCAGCAGCAGCAGGAACGCGGGGTCGAGAAAGCGCTGGAGCACCGTCGTGTGCGGGATGAGGAACGCGCCGGGGACGCCGCTGATGTAGCCCTCGCCGGTATCGGGGTCGACCACGCCGATGAGTCCGGAGCCGGCGGGCCACTGCGCGGTCGACAGCCCCGTGAGCCCCAAGAACACGACGATCAGCAGCAGCGCCGCCGTGATCCCCGCCGCGAAGCGCGGGCCGCGCGGATCGATGCCGCGCGGGGTCGCGGCATCCGTGGCGTCAGACACTCGCGTCTTCCGACGTCAGCCGGTTGAGCTCGAGTTCGAGCACGTCGCGGCCGGGCGCGCCGCCGAAGCGGGTCTGCACCACGCCGTGCCGGTCGAGAACGAGGGTCGTGGGCGTCTGCAGCACGTGGAAGTGCTTGGCGATGTCGGGCCGGTGCGTGAGGTCGACGTCGAGGTGGCGCACGCCCGGGTGGTCGTCGGCGATCGCGGAGAGCGTGCGGTGCACACCGGGGCAGCGGGCGCAGAGCTCCGTGCTGAACTGGAGCAGCGTCGCCACCTCGCCCAGTCCGTCGGCGCCCAGGCGGTGGGGCTCGATCACCTCGTGGGTGACGTCGCGGCGTGCCTGGGACTGTCTCCAGTTGAGGAAGACACCGAGTGCCACCGTCGCCGCGAGGAGGGCGGCGAGGGCGATCAGTGCGCCGACGAGAGTCACAGCAGATCAGGGTAACCCCTTTCAGCTGAATAGAGGCCGGATTCGCCGATATCAGACGCACGGCGTCATACAGCGCGTGTCGCATCGCTCGGCGCGGGCACGGCCGCCGGGCACTGCCGCGCGGGTATCGTGGCAGCCGTGACGACGTCGATCCCGACCCCCTACGAGGACCTGCTGCGCGACGTGCTCGAGCACGGCACGCATAAGGACGACCGCACCGGAACCGGCACGACGAGCGCTTTCGGACGCCAGATCAGGTTCGACCTCTCGCAGGGATTTCCGCTCATCACGACCAAGCGCGTGCACTTCAAGTCGATCGCGTACGAGCTGCTGTGGTTCCTGCGCGGCGAGTCGAACGTCGCCTGGCTGCAGGAGAACGGCGTCACCATCTGGGACGAGTGGGCGGATGCTGCCGGCGAGCTGGGGCCCGTCTACGGCGTCCAGTGGCGCTCGTGGCCGACCCCGTCGGGCGAGCACATCGATCAGATCGCGCTCGTTCTCGACCAGATCCGCGCGAACCCCGATTCCCGTCGGCTGATCGTGTCGGCCTGGAACCCCGCCGACATCCCCGACATGGCCCTCGCGCCCTGCCATGCGATGTTCCAGTTCTACGTCGCCGACGGCCGGCTGTCGTGCCAGCTGTACCAGCGCAGCGCCGACCTCTTCCTGGGCGTCCCGTTCAACATCGCGTCGTACGCGCTGCTGACCCTGATGGTGGCGCAGCAGGCGGGACTCGAGCCGGGCGACTTCGTGTGGACCGGCGGCGACTGTCACATCTACGACAACCACCTCGAGCAGGTGCGCGAGCAGCTCACGCGCGACCCGTATCCGTACCCGACGCTGCGGATCGCGCACACGCCGGAGTCGATCTTCGACTACCGCTACGAGGACTTCGTGCTCGAGGATTACCAGCACCATCCCGCGATCCGCGGCGCGGTCGCCGTATGACCGCTCCCATCGGACTCGTCTGGGCCGAAGCGCGTGATCGCGTGATCGGCGCCGACGGGGGCATGCCCTGGTACGTCCCCGAAGACCTCGCCCATTTCAAGGCGGTCACCCTCGGCACGCCGGTCGTCATGGGCCGTCGCACGTGGGAGTCGTTCCCCGCTCGCTTCCGCCCGCTGCCCGGCCGGCGCAACATCGTCGTCACCCGGCAGGAGCACTGGGCGGATGCCGGCGCCGAGCGTGTCGGCTCCCTCGACGAGGGTCTTGCCCTGGCCGGTGAAGGCGACCCCGAGCGCATCTGGGTGATCGGCGGCGGGCAGCTCTTCGAGGAGTCCATCGCGCGGGCGGATCTGCTCGAGGTCACCGAGCTCGACCTCGCGGTCGGCGGCGACACGCTGGCACCCGACCGTTCGGAGTGGAGCCCGGCCGAGGTCGACCCGGCGGAGGGCTGGCACACGTCGCGCACCGGCATCCGCTACCGGTTCCTCCGGCTGCGGCCGCCGCGCACGCCGTGACGCGGCCCCACCCGGCGCGGCAATAGGCTGGCGCGCATGGCGAAGACGGCACTCATCACCGGGGCGAGCTCCGGACTCGGGGCGGAGTACGCCCGGCAGCTCGCGGCCAAGGGCGCGCACCTGGTGCTGGTGGCCCGTGACCGCCAGGCGCTCGAGGAGCTCGCCGCCCGCCTGCGGGCGACCTACGGGGTCGACGTCGAGGTGCTGGCAGCTGACCTCCTCAAGCGTCGGCAGCGGGAGCGGGTCGAGGCGCGGGTGGCCGATGAGGCGAACCCGATCGAGATCCTCGTCAACAACGCCGGCTTCGGCCTGCCGCTGGCGTTCGAGCGCAACGACATCGAGGACGAGGTGCGCCACCTGGAGCTGCACGTCGAGGTGCCCATGCGGCTGACGCACGCGGCACTCGGAGCGATGCTGGCGCGGGGGCACGGGCGGATCGTCAACGTGGCCTCCGTTGCGGCGTTCATCCCACGCTCGACGTACGGGGCGTGCAAGGGCTGGCTCGTCAGCTTCAGCCGGTGGGCGAACGGCCGCTACGCGCCCCGCGGTGTCACGGTGACGGCGGTGTGCCCGGGCTACACGCACACGAACTTCCACGAACGGCTGGGTCTCGCGCCGGGCCAGGAGGGCGTGCCCGACGGCATGTGGCTGAACGCCCGCGACGTCGTCGCCGAGTCGCTCCACGACGTCGCGCGCGGTGCCGCCGTCTCGATCCCGTCGTTCACGTACAAGGCGCTCGTCACGCTCGCGCGCTTCGCGCCGCCCGCGCTGGCCGCCCGGATCGGTGAGCGCGGGCGATAGCCACCCGCCGCTGAGCCGCCGGCGGCACGCGACGGCCGCGGCATCCGTCCCCTCCTCGTCGTGCGCGATCGCACCCGGGAGGGTGGCGGGCGCCTGAGCCGATAACCTGAACTCATGACGCATACGGGCAATCCATTCGGACAGGTGCTCGTCGCGCTCGTCACCCCGATGACGGCCGACGGCGAGGTCGACTGGCCCGCTGTCGAGAAGCACATCGACGACGTCATCACCGGGGGAGCCGACGGCATCGTCGTGACCGGCACCACGGGTGAGACGTCGACCCTCACCGACGCGGAGAAGATCCGCCTCGTCGAGGTCGGAAAGGATGTCGCGGCCGGCCGGGCGAGCATCATCACGGGCGGCGGCTCGAACGAGACCGCGCACGCGATCGAGCTCTACAAGGCCAGCGAGAAGGTCGGCGCCGACGCGATCATGATCGTCACGCCGTATTACAACAAGCCCACCCAGGCCGGCATCCTCACGCACTTCCGGCTCGTCGCCGACGCCACCGATCTGCCGGTGATCCTGTACGACATCCCCGGCCGCACCGGCGTGCCCATCCGCTACGAGACGATCCTGCGGCTCGCCAAGCACCCGAACATCCTCGCGATCAAGGACGCCAAGGGCGACTTCAGCGAGGTCAGCCGCGTGCTCAACCAGACCGACCTGATGTACTTCTCGGGCGACGACGCGAACGTGCTGCCGCACCTCGCCATCGGGGCCACCGGGCTCATCGGCGTGACCGCGAACATCGCCGCGCAGCCCTACCGGGTGATCGTCGACGCCGTCAACCGCGGCGACCTGAAGGCGGCGACGGCCGCGCACATGCAGCTCGAGCCGCTCGTGCGTGCCGTCATGACCCACGTGCCGGGCACCGTGTCGGCGAAGTACATCCTCCACGGACTCGGCCGCATCGGCAGCCCGCGCGTGCGCCTGCCGCTCGTCGGACCGGAGGAGTGGGAGGCCGCGAAGATCGAGGACGAGCTCGCGCTCGTCAAGGACGTCCCCGGCGTCGACTTCTCGAACTTCCGCCCCGACCGCAACGCCGCCGCGGGCGGCGCACTGCCGAAGGTCTCGGGCACCACGAGATGACGATCGTGCCGTCGTCCCGCGGGGCGGCGGCACGCAGATGACGGGCGCTGCGGCGCCCGGAGGAGGCTTCGCAATGCCCACCACCCCTTACGACCCGCCCGAGCTCAGCGCGGGAACCCTCCGGATCGTCCCGCTCGGCGGCCTCGGCGAGGTCGGCCGCAACATGACGGTCTTCGAATACGGCGGAAAGCTCCTCGTCGTCGACTGCGGCGTGCTCTTCCCCGAGGAGCACCAGCCAGGGGTCGACCTGATCCTCCCCGACTTCGAGCCTCTCAAGACGCGGCTCGACGACATCGTCGGCGTCGTGCTCACGCACGGCCACGAGGACCACATCGGCGCGGTGCCGTACCTGCTGAAGCTCAAGAGCGACATCCCGATCATCGGGTCGGGGCTGACGCTCGCACTCACCGAGGCGAAGCTCAAGGAGCACCGCATCAGGCCCTACAGCCTGACGGTGGCCGAGGGGCAGCGCGAGAACCTGGGACCCTTCGAGCTCGAGTTCGTCGCGGTCAACCACTCCATCCCCGACGCGCTCGCCGTGGCCATCCGCACGCCGGCGGGCATGGTGCTCGCGACCGGCGACTTCAAGATGGACCAGCTCCCGCTGGACGGCCGGCTGACCGATCTGCGGGCGTTCTCGCGGCTGGGGGAGGAGGGTGTCGACCTCTTCCTCGTCGACTCGACGAACGCCGACGTGCCGGGCTTCACGCCGCTCGAGCGCTCGATCGGCCCGGTGCTCGATCAGGTGATCGGCAAGGCTCCTCGCCGAGTGATCGTCGCGAGCTTCTCGAGCCACGTCCACCGTGTGCAGCAGGTGCTGGATGCCGCCGCCGCCCACGGCCGCCGAGTCGCGCTCCTCGGACGCAGCATGCTGCGCAACATGACGATCGCGGAAGAGCTCGGCTACCTCCACGTGCCCGAGGGCGTCCTCATCGACTACAAGAAGGCCCGCGACCTGCCCGAGGACCAGATCGTCTACATGTCGACCGGCTCGCAGGGCGAGCCGATGGCGGTCCTCAGCCGCATGGCGAACCTCGACCACGCGATCGAGCCCGGCCCGGGCGACACCGTGATCCTCGCATCGAGCCTCATCCCCGGCAACGAGAACGCCGTGTACCGCGTGATCGACGGGCTCACCAAGCTCGGCGCCAACGTCGTGCACAAGGGCAACGCCAAGGTGCACGTCTCGGGGCACGCGGCAGCGGGGGAGCTGCTCTACTGCTACAACATCCTCAAGCCGAAGAACGTCCTCCCGGTTCACGGCGAGTACCGCCACCTCATGGCGAATGCGCGGCTCGCGCAGGACACCGGCATCGACCCCGAGCGCACCATCCTCGCCGAGAACGGCACGGTGATCGACCTCAAGGACGGCGACGCGAGCGTGGTCGGACAGCTGGATCTCGGGTTCGTCTACGTGGACGGCTCGACGGTGGGTGAGATCACGGATGCCGACCTCAAGGACCGCCGGATCCTCGGCGAGGAGGGCTTCATCTCGGTGATCGTCGTCGTCGACGCCTCGACGGGCAAGGTCATCTCGGGCCCCGAGGTGCACGCGCGCGGCTTCGCGGAGGACGACGCCGTGTTCGAGGACGTCAAGCCGAAGATCGCCGCGGCCCTCGCTGAGGCGGCGAAGTCGGGCGTCCGCGACCAGCACGCGCTGTCGCAGGTCGTGCGCCGCACGATCGGCCGCTGGGTCAACCAGTCGCTGCGCCGCCGGCCCATGATCGTCCCACTCGTGATCGAAGCGTAGCGAGATCACCATCCGGCGGAGCATCGAAGCGTAGCGAGATCACCATCCGGCGGAGCATCGAAGCGTAGCGAGATCACCATCCGGCGGAGTATCGAAGCGTAGCGAGATCACCATCCGGCGGAATCGAAGCGTAGCCCGCGCGTAACACGCGGCGCCGTACCATCGGCTTCGTGGCCTCCTCCTACCGCATCCGCCCCGCGACGTCGGCCGACGGCGCGTTCCTCGGCGACATGGTCGTCGAGGCCGCCAACTGGCGGCAGGGCGGGGCGCGGCCGCGCCATGAGGTGATCGCCGGCGACGACCATCGCCGCTATGTCGCCGGGTGGCTGCGCCCCGGCGACGCGGGCTTCGTGGCGGAGGACCTCAACGGCGAGCCGGTCGGCGCCGCGTGGTATCGCATGCTGCCCCGCAGCGAGCCCGGCTTCGGCTACGTCGGCACCGGCGTCCCCGAGCTCATCATCGGGGTCCGGCCGATCTGGCGCGCCCACGGCGTGGGGCGCGCGCTCCTGCAGCGGCTGTGCGAGCACGCAGCCGCCCAGGGGTTCGCACGCATCAGCCTGAGCGTGGAGCGGGGCAACTTCGCGACCACGCTGTACCGCAGCGAGGGCTTCGCGGTCACCCAGAGCGGATCGGGCCGCGACACGATGGTCAAGCGCCTGCGCTGAGTCATCCGTCGTCCGGCGGTCCCCGACTCCGCCGGGGTGTCGTCCGGGCGGCGTGGTTCCGCGAAATGTCGGGCGCCGCCCGTACCGTGGAGGGATGGCCAGGAGCTCAAGCCCGACCAAGGGGTCGCGCGCGTCTTCGAGCGCGTCGACGAATGCGCGCGGAAACGCGTCGTCGTCGACGGCGCGCAAGCCTGCGGCCACGAAGCCCGCGCCGGCGCCGAAGCGCTATGTCGACCAGCCCGATCGCCCGCCCGTCATCGTGCGAGCGTGGATGGGCCTCGCGCATGCCACCGGAGGGCTCTTCCGCGCCTTCGGGCCCGAGTCCCTCGAGAAAGAGCAGCGCCGCGACGGCTTCCCGTTCCTGCTCGTGCTGCTGGCGATCGCCGGCGCCGTCAACGAGTGGTTCTTCATCGGCAACGAGGTTGCGAAGACCATCAGCGCCTACACGGTCGGCGCGCTCATCGGCCGCGAGGCGTTCGTCATGCCGGTGCTCCTGCTGCTGCTTGCGGGCTGGATGTTCCGGCATCCGTCCTCCGTCCACGACAACGGCCGCGTCGGCATCGGTTTCGGCCTGCTCGTCCTGACGATCGCGGGCTTCTGCCACGTCGCCGGCGGGCGCCCCCAGCCGAGTGAACTGCTGCCCGCGCTCAGCGCTGCCGGCGGTCTCTTCGGCTGGATGCTCGGCGAGCCGCTCGCGATGCTCCTCACCGACGTGGGCGCCTACATCGTGCTGTCGCTGCTGGCGGTGCTCAGCATCCTGATCATCACGAAGACGCCCCCGAACCGCATCGGGCGCCGGCTGGGCGAGCTGTACGCCTGGATGTTCGGCGCCGAGCCGCGGGAGGACAAGCCGGCGACGGATGCCGCGGCCGCCGACTCCGACGAAGACGAGGGCGATTCGTCGCTGCCGTTCTGGCGCCGCAACAAGACGGGTCGCGAGAAGGACCCCGAGGGCGGTCTCGGCTCGCAGGACCTCACCGAGCTGCTGCCGGCGGGCTCGTCGCAGGGAGGCTTCGAGCAGGCGATCGCGCAGCCGGTCACCCCGCCGCCCGTGCAGACGGACGCCCTCACCGAGGTCATCGACCCGTCCGTTCTGTCGGCGGCGAAGGCCGCGACCTCGTCGCGCACGTCGCTGCGCGACGACGCCGAGGTCGTCGAGGACGACGGCACCCTCCCCGGTCTCGACGGCATCGGCTCGATGGCGGCGGTCGACTCGCCGTCGGCGCCGTACCGCCTGCCCTCGGTCAACGCGCTGGCCGCGGGGACGCCCCATGTCGCGCGTTCGCAGGCGAACGACGACACCGTCCGCGCCATCACGAGCGTGCTCGAGCAGTTCAACGTGGATGCGCGCGTCACCGGCTTCTCGCGCGGCCCGACAGTGACGCAGTACGAGATCGAGCTCGGCCCCGGCGTCAAGGTGGAGCGCATCACCGCGCTCACGAACAACATCGCCTACGCGGTGGCCTCGAACGAGGTGCGGATCCTCGCCCCGATCCCCGGCAAGAGCGCCATCGGCGTCGAGATCCCCAACACCGACCGCGAGATCGTGACGCTCGGCGATGTGCTGCGCTCGACCACCGCGACGAACCAGACGCACCCGATGACGATCGGCGTCGGCAAGGACGTCGGCGGCGGGTACGTCGTCGCGAACCTCGCCAAGATGCCCCACCTGCTGGTCGCCGGCTCGACCGGCTCGGGCAAGTCGAGCTTCGTGAACTCCATGATCACGAGCCTGCTGATGCGCGCCAAGCCCGCCGACGTGCGGATGGTGCTCATCGATCCGAAGCGCGTGGAGCTGACGTCGTACGCGGGCGTGCCCCACCTCATCACGCCCATCATCACGAACCCGAAGAAGGCCGCCGAGGCGCTGCAGTGGGTCGTGAAGGAGATGGACATGAGGTACGACGACCTCGCGTCCTTCGGCTTCCGCCACATCGACGACTTCAACAAGGCCGTCGTCGCGGGCGAGATCACGCTGCCGCCGGGAAGCGAGCGCGTGCTCAAGCCGTACCCGTACCTGCTGGTCGTGGTCGACGAGCTCGCCGACCTCATGATGGTCGCCCCTCGCGACGTCGAGGATTCGATCGTGCGCATCACGCAGCTTGCGCGAGCGAGCGGCATCCACCTGGTGCTCGCGACCCAGCGTCCGTCGGTCGACGTCGTCACGGGTCTGATCAAGGCCAACGTGCCGTCGCGTCTCGCGTTCGCGGTGACGAGCGTGACCGACTCGCGCGTCATCCTCGACCAGCCGGGCGCCGACCGCCTGATCGGCCAGGGAGACGGGCTCTTCCTGCCGATGGGCGCGTCCAAGGCGCTGCGCGTGCAGGGCGCGTGGGTCAGCGAGAGCGAGATCGAGGCGGTCGTCAAGCACGTCACGCACCAGGCACGGCCCGAGTACCGCGCCGACGTCGCGGCGGTCGCCGAGAAGAAGGAGATCGACGCCGACATCGGAGACGACCTCGAGCTGCTGCTGGCGGCTGCCGAGCTCGTCGTCTCGAGCCAGTTCGGATCGACGTCGATGCTCCAGCGCAAGCTGCGCGTCGGCTTCGCGAAGGCGGGCCGCCTCATGGACCTGCTCGAGTCGCGCGAGATCGTCGGTCCGTCCGAGGGCTCGAAGGCGCGCGACGTGCTGGTGACGGTCGAGCAGCTACCGGGCGTGCTGGCGCGTCTGCGCGGCGACGAGGTGCCCGACGCGGCACCTGCGCCTGCGCCCGCACCCGCCGCCGCGGCCGGTGACGACCGGTACGGGACGGATGCCGTGGCGTCGCAGTACGACGGCTATCCCGTCGTCGACGGCGACGAGGGCTCGGAAGACGCCTGGGGGCTCACCGGCCGGGATTGAGCTCCGGCGCGGTGATCGAGCGGCACCGGTGGCCGAGTGCGCGCCGATAGGCTCGGGGCCATGGCGATCCCGCGGCAGCTGCCCAACACGATCACGATCGTGCGCATCCTGTGCGCCCCGATCTTCCTGTGGATGCTCCTGGCCGACGGGGGAGCGGACGGCCCGCTGCGGTGGTGGGCGGCCGTACTCTTCATCGTGGCGATCGGCACCGACGGGATCGACGGGTACCTCGCGCGCAAGCACCACATCGTCACGGATCTCGGCAAGCTCCTCGACCCGATCGCCGACAAGGTGCTCACCGGCTTCGCCTTCATCGGCCTGTCGATCCTCGGCGAGCTGCCGTGGTGGGTCACCATCGTGGTGCTCATCCGCGAGATCGGGATCACCGTGTACCGCTTCATGGTCGTGAGCGACCATGTGCTCGCCGCCGCCTGGATGGGCAAGCTGAAGACGCTCGCGCAGGGCGTGGCGCTCTCCATCGCGCTGCTGCCGCTGTGGACGCTCGTCGGCGACTGGATCTTCTGGGTCAACGGCGTGCTGATGACGATCGCGGTCATCCTGACCATCCTGAGCGGCATCGACTACATCGTCACCGAGCTGCGCGCTGCTCGCGCCAAGAGGCGGGACGCGTGACCGGCGCCGCCGCGCTGCTGCGCGCGCTGGACGTCCGCGGCTGGTCGGTCGCGGCCGCCGAGTCGCTCACGGGCGGGCGCGTCACGGCGGCGCTCGTCGACGTCCCCGGGGCTTCCGCGCGCGTGCGGGGCGGGATCGTGGCGTACGCGACCGAGCTCAAGACGATCGCGCTGGGGGTCGAGGCCGACCTGCTGGCCGCCCGCGGCGCCGTCGATCCCACGGTCGCCGAGCAGATGGCCCAGGGGGTGCGGCGCGTCCTCCGAGCCGACGTCGGCCTGGCGACCACCGGCGTCGCCGGTCCGGACCCGCAGGATGGCAATCCGGTGGGCACCGTGTACATCGCGGTCGCCACGCCCGAGACCGCCGTCGTCTCCGCCCTGGCGCTCTCCGGCACACGCGACGAGATCCGGACGGCCACCGTGGACCGCGTGCTGGAGCTCGCGCTCACGCTGATGTGAGGCATCCGTCAGCCGACGCGCCGACGGGAACAGACGGTGTTTCGTCTCGGTTACATTCGGTGATTCCCACCCATTGCCCAGTTCGCGGGATTAGATTGGCATCATCCGGTGCTGTACTGTTGGGCACCCGGAAGACGGTGGAATCAGAAGTGAGGAGGGGCCCCGATGATCCTGGTACGTCAAGAGATCGGCGAAGTGCTTCGTGATTTCCGCCAGCAGAAGGGGCGGACCCTCCGGCAGGTCGCCAGCCGCGCCAGCGTCGCGCTGGGCTATCTGAGCGAGGTGGAGCGCGGCCAGAAGGAGGCCTCCAGCGAGATCCTCGCCTCGGTGGCCGAGGCGCTCGACGTCCCCATCTCGACCATCATGCGAGAGGTCGGCGATCGCATCTCCGTGCTCGAGGGCCTGCAGACGTTCCCCGATGTCGTCCCCGACGACCTGGTCGCCTCGGTCGACGCCGAGCTGTCGCTGCGCTGAGCCCCTGAGCCGCTTCACTCAGCTCTGGAATCCGCTGTCCTATGCGTCGCAGTGAGTTCAACCGCGCCGTCGCGGACGAGTTCGGCGCACGCGCGAACGCCGTCGTGACCGACCTGTTCCTCTCGAAGGTGGGCGGTCGCACCGCGGCCGACGCGATCTCGGCGGGGGTGGATCCGCGCGAGGTCTGGCTCGCGCTGTGCGAGGAGCTCGACGTCCCGCCCGAACGTCGTTACGGCGTGGGCCGGCTCGAACCGCGGCGCCGCTGACGTCTCTTGACCGCCGGCTGCGCGGTGTGTCTCATCGCGCCTCGTTGCGCTCGTTCCTCGGTTGGTCGCGGACCGGTCGGCGCCGCTGCGCGGCGTGTCGTATCGAATCTTCGTTCGAGACAGGCGTAGGCTCCTGCACAGCAGGTGTCGAGGACGTGTTTTCCACGTTCGAGGGAGGAGCGAAGGCCGATGTCGGAGCCCCTCCCTAACGTGAACAGCGTCGAACGACACCTCACGCCTTGTCGCAGCATCCGTCCCACCGGGCCGGAGCGCGACAGCCTACAGGCGACGGAACGCGAGCACGAAGGAGCACGCCATGCCCTCACCCGTTGACCGCGAGAAGGCCCTGGAATCGGCCCTCGCCCAGATCGACCGGCAGTTCGGAAAGGGCTCGGTGATGCGCCTCGGCAGCGACGAGCGCGCTCCCGTCGAGGTCGTGCCCACCGGCTCGATCGCCCTCGACGTCGCACTCGGCATCGGGGGACTCCCGCGTGGCCGCATCATCGAGATCTACGGTCCGGAGTCGTCGGGTAAGACGACGCTGACCCTTCACGCGATCGCCAATGCGCAGCGCGCCGGCGGCATCGCCGCGTTCATCGACGCGGAGCACGCGCTCGACCCCGACTATGCGCAGAAGCTGGGCGTCGACATCGACGCGCTGCTCGTCTCGCAGCCCGACACCGGTGAGCAGGCGCTCGAGATCGCCGACATGCTCGTCCGTTCGGGTGCGATCGACCTCATCGTGATCGACTCCGTCGCGGCCCTCGTGCCCAAGGCGGAGATCGAAGGCGAGATGGGCGACTCCCACGTCGGTCTGCAGGCGCGCCTCATGTCGCAGGCGCTGCGCAAGCTCACCGGTGGTCTCAACCAGACCAACACCACGATGATCTTCATCAACCAGCTGCGCGAGAAGATCGGCGTGTTCTTCGGCTCGCCCGAGACCACCGCCGGCGGCAAGGCGCTCAAGTTCTACGCGTCGGTGCGTCTCGACATCCGTCGTATCGAGACGCTCAAGGACGGCGCGGAGGCGGTCGGAAACCGCACGCGCGTCAAGGTCGTCAAGAACAAGATGGCGCCGCCGTTCAAGCAGGCCGAGTTCGACATCCTGTACGGCGTGGGCATCTCGCGCGAGGGCAGCCTCATCGACTTCGGCGTCGAGCACGCCATCGTCAAGAAGTCCGGCGCGTGGTACACGTACGAGGGCGAGCAGCTCGGGCAGGGCAAGGAGAACGCCCGCAACTTCCTCATCAAGAACGCGGATGTCGCAGCCGAGATCGAGACGAAGATCAAGACGAAGCTGGGCATCGGCGTTCCGCGCGGTGCGGCCGAGGGCTCTGTCGAAGACGAGCTGGCGGCGCGCCGCCCGGCCTGATGGTCCGCTTCGTCGACAGCGGGGGCAACGGGGACGAGTCCGACGACGCAGACAGCGACGGACTCGCCCCCGTGACCTCGATCTTCGGGGAGCGCGGCGCCAGGGCATTCCCGAAGACCGCGGCCGACGTCCGCCGGGAGCTCGAGGATCGCGCGCCCGCTCGAAACGCTGACCGGTCGAGGCATCCCGCGGGCACCGCGCGACCGCCCGCTCCGGCAGCGGCGCAGTGGCGAAGCGCGTGGGATGACGACCCCGGCGCCGACGACGACCCACAGGCCGGCGAGGCCGGCGCGGGCGGCGACGCGCGCGCACGAAGCGGCACAGACGAACGCTCCGCGGGGAAGCGCGAGCCCGACGAGGCCTCCCGCCCGATCGACCTCGATGCCGAGCGCGGCGCCAGGGCGCGCTCTCGCGGGAGCCGAGGACGCAGGCCAGAGGGCGCCGGCTCGCGCGGAAGCGGAGGAAGTGCCGCGGACGACGTGGGCTCCCGCGACGCGGCGGAGCGAGGCCTGCTGAAGAAGCTGCGCGCCCGACAGGTGTCGGTCGCCGAAGCCACCTCGTATCTCGCCCAGCACGAGCTCCAGGGCGAGGCCGTCGACGCGATCCTCGACGCCTTCCTGGCGCGCGGCTATCTCGACGACGCCCGGCTGGCCGAACAGATCGTGCACGCCGGCATCGACCGCAAGGGTCAAGGACGACAGGCCATCTCGCAGAGTCTCGCCAAGCGCGGAGTGCCGCGCGACGTCGCCGACGCCGCCCTCGCCGAACTGCCCGATGACGACGCGGAGCGGGCGCTCGAGTTCGCCCGGTCCAAGGCCGGGTCGATGCGCGGGCTCGAACGCGATGTCGCGCTCCGCCGGCTCGCGGGGCAGCTCGCGCGGCGCGGCTACGGAGGCTCGGCCGCGCTCAGCGCTGCACGGCAGGCGCTTGATGAGGCCACGCGTCCCTCCAGCCGGGTCCGGTTCGAGTAGCCTGCCCGGCAGCGGGCGATCCCGGGGCGCCGGTCGGCCGGGTCCGGTGTGACGAGCCGGCCCGGCTGCGGGGCGATCCCGGGACACGGGCCGATTCGGCGCGGATCGCTGAGCCGCCGTCCCGGCGACGCCCGCCGCGGCCCTCAGGATCCGCGCACGCGCGCGGCTCGTAGAATGGCGGGATCATGTCTTCGCCTTCCGCATCCCCGACTCTCATCGCGCCGTCACCGGCGGCGCATGATGTCGACGGCCGCGTCCGCACCTACGAGGTGCGCACATTCGGCTGTCAGATGAACGTGCACGACTCCGAGCGGCTCTCCGGCTCGCTCGAGAGCGCCGGCTACGTCCGCGCCGACGCGGGCGAAGAGGCCGACGTCGTGGTCATCAACACCTGCGCCGTACGCGACAACGCCGCCGGCAAGCTCTACGGCACGCTCGGTCATCTGAAGTCGCGCAAGGACAAGCACGAGGGCATGCAGATCGCCGTCGGCGGCTGCCTCGCCCAGATGGACAAGGACGCGGTGCAGCAGAAGGCGCCCTGGGTCGATGTGGTGTTCGGCACGCACAACATGGGCTCGCTGCCGAGCCTCCTCGAGCGCGCGCGTCACAACGGTGAGGCCGAGCTCGAGATCCTCGAGTCGCTCGAGATCTTCCCGTCGACGCTCCCCACCAAGCGCGACAGCGTGTACAGCGGCTGGGTGTCCATCTCGGTCGGCTGCAACAACACGTGCACGTTCTGCATCGTGCCGAGCCTCCGCGGCAAGGAGAAGGACCGCCGTCCCGGCGACATCCTCAACGAGATCCGTCTGCTCGTCGACGACGGCGCAATGGAGGTCACCCTCCTCGGCCAGAACGTCAACTCGTACGGCGTCGAGTTCGGCGACCGCCAGGCGTTCGGCAAGCTGCTGCGCGCCGCGGGCGAGATCGACGGGCTCGAGCGCATCCGCTTCACGAGCCCGCACCCGGCCGCGTTCACTGACGACGTCATCGACGCGATGGCCGAGACGCCCGCCGTCATGCCGCAGCTCCACATGCCGCTGCAGTCCGGCAGCGACCGCATCCTCAAGGCGATGCGTCGGTCGTACCGCAGCGAGCGGTTCCTCGGCATCCTCGACCGCGTCCGCGCCAAGATCCCGAACGCGGCGATCTCGACCGACATCATCGTCGGCTTTCCGGGCGAGACCGACGAGGACTTCGAAGACACGATGCGCGTCGTCGAGCAGGCGCGATTCGCGAGCGCGTTCACGTTCCAGTACTCGATCCGCGAGGGCACCCCGGCGGCGACCATGCCCGACCAGGTCCCGAAGGAGATCGTGCAGGAGCGCTACGAACGCCTGGTCGCCCTCCAGGAGCGGATCTCGCTGGAGGAGAACCAGAAGCAGCTCGGCCGCGAGCTGCAGGTGCTCGTCTCGACCGGCGAGGGCAAGAAGGACGCCGAGACCCACCGCCTCACGGGCCGGGCAGAAGACAACCGGCTCGTGCACTTCGAGGTGCCGGCGGGCTCCGCCACCCCGCGCCCCGGTGACGTCGTGTCGGTCGTGGTGACCCACGCCGCGCCGTTCCACCTCCTCGCGGACTCGACCGACGGCGCTCCGCTGCGCATCCGGCGCACCCGCTCCGGCGACGCGTGGGATCGGTCGCAGGCGGAGTCCTGCGGCATCCCGGCCGCGCCAGACGGTGCGGCCGCCGGCGCCCCGCGCGCGGTGTCGCTGGGACTGCCGACGCTGCGCATCGGTGACTGACCGAGCGGTGGACCCCCTCGCGCCCGCAGCCGGCTCCGCGGTTTGGCCGCCCCGCCTCTGGGCGGTCGTGGGGGCGACCGGCACCGGCAAGACGGCGCTGTCGCTCGACCTCGCCGAAGCGCTGGCCGCGTCCGGACGCCCCGCCGAGATCGTCAACGCCGACGCCATGCAGCTGTATCGAGGCATGGACATCGGCACGGCGAAGGTTCCGGAGGCCGAGCGACGCGGCATCCGTCATCATCTCTTCGACGTGCTCGACGTCACCGACGACGCGGCCGTGGCCTGGTATCAGGGCGCCGCACGCCAGGCGATCGCAGACATCCACGCGCGCGGCGCCGACGCTGTCCTCGTGGGCGGATCGGGGCTGTACGTCTCGAGCGTGCTGTTCGACTTCCGCTTCCCTCCGCGGGACGAGCAGCTCCGCGCGAGGCTCGAGGCCGAGCTCGAGCAGCACGGACCGGGCGCGCTCTACGCCCGGCTTCGCGAGCGCGACCCGAAGACGGCGGCGAAGATCGATCCGCGCAACGGCCGTCGTGTGGTGCGCGCGCTCGAGGTGCTCGAGCTCGGTGAGCGCACGCACGGTGCCGCCCTTCCCGACGAACCGGTCCTCTGGCACGGGAGCACGCGGCTCATCGGCGTGACGGTGCCGCGCGACGAGCTGGTGGCCCGCCTCGACGCGCGGGTCGAGGCGATGTGGCGCGAGGGGATCGTCGACGAGGTGCGGGCGCTTCGCGAGCGCGGCCTGGAGCGCGGCGTCACGGCCCGCCGGGCCATCGGGTACGCGCAGGCGCTCGCGCAGCTGACGGGCGAGATGACCGAGGCCGAGGCGATCGCCGAGACCCAGGCGCTGACGCGACGGTACGCGCGCCGCCAGGTGTCGTGGTTCAAGCGGTATGACGGCGTGCGATGGGTCGAGTCGGGAACGGATGCCGCCACCCTGGCAGACTCGAGCGCATGACTATCGTCGTCCGGCCCTTCGACCTCGCCGACACCGAGTCCGTGGTGTCGCTCTGGCAGACCGCGGGGCTCACCCGTCCCTGGAACAACCCGTACCAGGACATCCGCCGCAAGCTCTCGGTGCAGCCGGAGCTGTTCCTCGTGGCGGCCGACGGGCGCACGATCGTCGGCTCCGTCATGGCCGGCTACGACGGTCACCGCGGCTGGCTGTACTACCTGGCGAGCGCACCCGATCGGCGCGGCGAGGGGATCGGCCGCAAGCTGGTGGCTGAGGCGGAGGATCGCCTGCTCGCGATGGGATGCCCGAAGGTGCAGCTGATGGTGCGGCCCGAGAACGGGGTCGCCCGCGGGTTCTACGACTCGCTGGGGTACGAGCCGTTCGAGACCTGGAACACCGGCAAGCGGCTGATCGCCGACTGACCGCGGCCGGACGCCCCGCGCCGCGACTCTAGACTGGGACGATGCCGCAGACGATCGCGTTCACCAAGGGCCACGGCACCGGCAACGACTTCGTGATCGTCCCCGACCCCGACGGCGCGCTCGATCTCACCGACGACCAGGTCGCCGTGCTGTGCGACCGGCGCTTCGGCATCGGCGGCGACGGGATCCTCCGGGTGGTGCGTGCGACGGCGACCGCCGAGGGCGCGCAGGCCGCGGCGTCGGGCGCCGAGTGGTTCATGGACTACCGCAACGCCGACGGCTCGAAGGCCGAGATGTGCGGCAACGGCGTCCGGGTGTTCGTCCGGTACCTCGTCGACGTCGGCTGGGCGGACGTCGACGGCGCCCCGCTCGCGATCGGCACCCGCGCCGGCGTCAAGACCGTCACCCGCAGCGACGGCACCCTCGGTGAGAAGGGCTACGAGGTCGACCTCGGCCCGTTCTCCGTCGACGAGTCCGAGGTGCTCGTGCGCACCCGCGGCGGGGGAGCGCCCCGTCCCGGCGTCGGCATCGACGTCGGCAACCCGCACGTCGTCGTCGCGCTGCCCGACGAGACCGAGCTCGAAGGCCTCGACCTCGCGGCCCAGCCGCTGCTGCAGCCCGAGCCGCCGAACGGCGCGAACATCGAGTTCGTGGTCCCCAGCGATCCGCTCGTCCGCGAGGGCGTCGGCTCCATCCGCATGCGGGTCTTCGAGCGCGGCGTCGGCGAGACGCTGAGCTGCGGCACCGGCGTGGCCGCGGCCGCGCTCGCGGTGCGCCATTGGGCCGGGCCTGCGGCCCCGGACCACTGGGTCGTGGACGTTCCCGGCGGCACGCTCGGCGTGCGGATGCCGGAGGTCGACGGGGAGCGGCACGTGCTGCTCTCGGGGCCTGCGACCCTGGTCTACACCGGCGAGGTCACGCTCGCCTGACGCACCGTCGTCGCCGCCGCGTCCCGCCGCCGGGTCCGGCGCCGGCGTCAGAGCTCAGGCAGGTCGATGGGCTCGCTCGGCGGCGAGCCGTGCCGGCGCACCTTCAGAACGCGGAAGCCGCGGGCCGTCGCCGCCCGGTGGACGCTGAAGCGGCGGTCGAGCGTCGCGGCGAGCCACCGCTGCAGCGAGTCCGACCCGAGGTTCCGCTGCACCACGAGCCAGGCATCCGCCCGCTCGTCCAGTCGCGGGATCCAGCGGTCCAGCAGCCCGTGCAGCTCGTTCTTGCCGACACGGATCGGCGGGTTCGACCGGATCGTGCGGAACATCACGTCCCCGGGAACATCGTCGGGGGCGACGGCGTTGACATTGTCGAGCCCCAGGTCTGCCGCGTTGCGGCGAACGAGGTCGAGCGCCCGCTCGTTCACGTCGACGGCCCATACCGTCGCGTGGGGCGAGTCGAGCGCGAGGCTCAGTGCGATCGGACCCCACCCGCAGCCGAGGTCGAGGAAGTGTCCTCCGGCCGGCGGAGGCGGCGTGTTCGCCAGCAGCACCGCGGTGCCGGAGTCCACGTGGTCGGGGCTGAAGACCCCTCCGGCCGTGGTGACCTCCAGGTCGCGTCCGGCCAGCCTGACGCGGATGCGGCGCAGGTTCTCCGGACTGGCGGGCGCAGCACTGAAGTAGTGATCGCTCCCCATGGCTGACGAGCCTAGCGGAGGAGCCCGCCAGAGCGGGAGCGCCGCGACGGTCAAGGGGTTCAGGGCGCGGCCGCGGTGAGCGAGACTAGAATTCACGGATGCCTCGAACCGGCCGATGAACACCGGAAAACGGCATCCACCCATCAAACGAAGGAACACATGACGGATACGACAACCCCCCAGAGCACCGACGAGACGCCGGTCGACCCGGTGGATCGCGTGCTGGCGCGCGCCGAAGCGCGCTCGGGGGTGCACGTCTTCGGAGCCGCTCAGGCGCTCCAGGACGAGGCCACCATCGGGCTCGCAGACACCGACGGCGAGCAGTGGGACCGTGAGGAGCGCGCCGCGCTGCGGCGTGTGCCCGGGCTCTCCACCGAGCTCGAGGACGTCACCGAGGTCGAGTACCGGCAGCTGCGTCTCGAGAACGTGGTGCTGGTCGGCGTGCATACGCAGGGCGAGACGGAGGACGCCGAGAACTCGCTGCGCGAGCTCTCGGCGCTGGCCGAGACCGCCGGTGCCGTGGTGCTCGACGGCGTGCTGCAGCGGCGTCCGCACCCGGACCCTGCGACCTACGTGGGTCGCGGCAAGGCCGAGGAGCTGCGCGACATCGTCGCCGCGGTCGGCGCCGACACCGTGATCGCCGACACCGAGCTCGCGCCGAGCCAGCGTCGTGCCCTCGAGGACGTGGTCAAGGTCAAGGTCATCGATCGCACCACCGTGATCCTCGACATCTTCAGCCAGCACGCCAAGAGCCGCGAGGGCAAGGCCCAGGTCGAGCTCGCGCAGCTCGAGTACCTCCTCCCGCGCCTGCGCGGCTGGGGTGATTCCATGAGCCGTCAGGCCGGTGGTCAGGTCGGCGCCGGCGGTGCCGGCATGGGCTCCCGCGGTCCCGGTGAGACGAAGATCGAGCTCGACCGACGGCGCATCCGCACCCGGATGGCGCAGCTGCGCCGGCAGATCCGCGACTTCGCACCCGCACGTGACGCCAAGCGCGCCGAGCGCAAGCGCAACACGATCCCGTCGGTCGCGATCGCGGGCTACACCAACGCCGGCAAGTCGTCCCTCCTCAACCGCCTCACGAGCGCTGGCGTGCTCGTCGAGAACGCGCTGTTCGCGACCCTGGACGCGACCGTCCGCCGCACCGAGACGACCGACGGCCGCGTTTTCACGCTGACCGACACGGTCGGCTTCGTGCGCAACCTGCCGCACCAGCTCGTCGAGGCGTTCCGCTCGACGCTCGAGGAGGTCGGCGAGGCCGACGTCATCCTGCATGTCGTGGACGGCTCGCACCCCGACCCGGCCGCCCAGCTGGCGACGGTGCGCGACGTGATCGGCGACGTGGGGGCGCGCGACATCCCTGAGCTGGTGGTCTTCAACAAGGCCGACCTCGTGGACGACGACACGCGGCTGGTGCTGCGCGGCCTCGAGCCGAAGGCGATCTTCGCGTCCTCGCGCACCGGCGAGGGCGTCGAAGAGCTGCGCGCCGCGATCGAGGCGGCGCTGCCGCTTCCGGCGGTCGAAGTGCACGCTCTGGTGCCGTACGACCGCGGCGACCTGGTGTCGGCCATCCACGAGCAGGGCATGATCCTCTCGCAGAAGCACGAGGAGGGCGGCACCGCGGTGCACGCCCGCGTCGGCGAGCACCTCGCCGCCCGGCTCGCGCCGTTCGCGGTCTGAGACCCGCTGCGCCGTCCCTCGAGTCAGTCGAGCTCGAGGGGCGGCACGCCGGGCGTCTCGAACCCGAAGACCTGGCCGAGGAACGCCAGCTCGGCCTCCATCGTCCGAACGAGCGTGTCGGCGCCCCGGAAGCCGTGGCCCTCGCCCTCGAACGCGAGATACGCGTGCGGAACGCCGTTCTGCGCCAGTGCGTCGCGCACGGCCTCTGACTGCGACGGAGGCACGACGGTGTCGTCGAGCCCCTGCTCGATGAGCAGCGGCGTGCGCAGGCGGTCGAGGTGCGACAGCGGCGACCGCTCGATGTACAGCGCCTCCGCCTCGGGGAGCGGTCCGACCATGCCGTCGAGGTAGCGCGCTTCGAAGTCGTGCGTGTCTTCGGCGAGGCGCCGCAGGTCGGCCACGCCGTACCGGCTGATGCCGGCGCCGAAGGCGTCGGAGTTCGTGAGGGCGCAGAGCACCGTCCAGCCACCGGCCGAGCCGCCCGCGATCGCGAGCCGCTCGGGGTCGGCCGCGCCGGAATCGGCGTGGCCGCGCGCCGCTGCCACGACGTCGTCGACGTCCACCACGCCCCACTGCCCGCGCAGGCGTTCGCGGTAGGCGCGTCCGTACCCGCTCGACCCGCCGTAGTTCACGTCGAGCACGCCGATGCCGCGGCTGGTGAGATACGCGATCTTGCCGGATGCCGCGCCCCCGACGTGATCGGTCGGACCACCGTGCACGAACACGACGTAGGGTGGACGCTCCGTCTCGGGTCCCACGGCGCGGGGATTGGCCGGCGGATAGTCGAATGCGTGCACGGGTCCGTGCAGCCCGGCGAAGGTCACCGCTCGTGACCGCGGCATCCATTCGTCTCCCCACGGCGAGGTGCCGCCCACGATCAACCCGGTCGCGGACTCGTCGTCGACGTCGACCTCCCAGAGGCCGGCACCGCCGGAGCCGGCGCCCGACAGCAGCAGGCGGGATCCACGGACGTCTTCGATCGACAGGCGGGTGACGGCGTCGACGGCGACCTGGCGCTCGTCGCCGCCGTCGAGCACGACGAGCTTCTCGGAGCCGTCGGTGCGCACGGCCGCGACCCGGCCGTCGTCCAGGAGCGCGAACCAGCGCGTGCCCAGCACCCAGAGCGGCCCGCCGGTGTCGGCGTCCGCCTCGGCGAGCGGCTCATGGCGCAGGTCGGCAGTGAGCCGCAGCCGCCACAGGTTCCACCGCCCGGTCGGATCGTCGGCGTAGATCAGTTCGTCGTCGTCCGTCCAGACCGGCTGCAGCGGAGACGAGCCGCCGCCGGCCACGGTCGTCCACTCGGGACCGTCCTCGCCGTCGAGCCGCGCGACCCGCAGCTCGGCGCGGTCCCACGCCATGTGCGGGTGATCCCATGCGACCCACGCGAGACGGTGACCGCTCGGCGACAGCGCCGGATGGGCGACGAAGTCGCTGCCGCCGGCGAGCGACGGCAGTCGCGTCGCTCTGTCGGCGCCCGAGCCGTCGAGGGGGATCTCGACGATGTCGCGCACCGGCGTGCGGCCGCGCGTGTGGTCCTCGCGCACCGCCAGCAGCCGTCCGTGCTGGAGGGTCAAGCCGCCGTAGCGGACGTCGCCGGCGTCGCGGGTGAGCGGGCGGGGCTCGCCGTCGCGGTCCTGCCGCCAGACCCGCTGGTCGGACTTCTCGACGAAGTACAGGGTGCCCTCCTCGTCGGCCGTCCACGATCCGCCGCCGTACTCGTGCACGCGCGAGCGCGCGCTCCAGGGTGCGCGGAGCACGTCGACGACCGTTCCGGATGCCGCACGCCGGCGCACCGCCGAACGCCCGGCCTCCTCGGCGACGGACTCGCCCCACCAGACCTCGGAAGCCGGTCCGACGAAGCGCGCGCCTTCGAGGCGGGGCGACGCAGCGGAGACCTCCGCGGCCGAGATCGG
The DNA here is from genome assembly GCF_015278255.1 of Microbacterium hibisci. GTDB lineage: Bacteria > Actinomycetota > Actinomycetes > Actinomycetales > Microbacteriaceae > Microbacterium > Microbacterium hibisci. The sequence continues at coordinate 40,527 of NZ_JADIJC010000010.1, read as the reverse complement.
GGAGCGCCAGCTGCCGTAGGGGAGCACGTCGGGTGTCGTCACGCACACCACGCTACGACGAAGTGCGGAGCCGGCGCGGACGAAACAGAACGTCACAGGTCGCACGGCGATGACTCCCTCCGCTACCGTGGACCCATCGTCGCCCGGTCGTCCTCACGGACGCCCCGAACCTCGGGGCACCGGGCAGGAGCGACAGCCGAGCCCGGCACCCGCCCGCGATGACACCCCCGCCGCCAGGGGCTCGACAGAGCTCCCGGCGGAGAGAGGTGCCGCGGCCGCCCGGGCCTTCCCGTTCGGCTCAGCCCTGTCCGCCGATCCTGAGAAGCAGGCCCATGTCGATCGACCTGAGCACTCCTCCCGTGCCGATCTCCTTCGAGGTGTATCCGCCGCGCTCCGACGCGGGGTTTCCTGCGCTGCATGAGACGATCCGTCACCTGGCTTCGGTCGACCCGCGCTTCATCTCCGTCACCTACGGTGCGGGCGGGTCGACGGGCGGCCGGTCGCTCGAGCTGCTCACGCACATCCTCCGCGAGACGCACATCGAGCCGCTCGCGCACCTCACGTGCGTCGGGAGCACCTATGCCGGGGCGAACGCCCTGATCCGCGAGTTCCTGGATGCCGGCATCACGAGCTTCCTCGCGCTGCGCGGCGATCCGCCGGCCGGGGCCTCGGAGGACGACCTGTTCCTCGGCGAGCTCGAGAGCGCGGCGCAGCTCGTGCAGCTCATCGACCGCGTGCAGGCCGAGCGCGCGCCCTACGCCGAGACGCCGATCCCCGGCGTCCCGGGCGCGGTGCGGGTCGAGAAGCGCCCCACCGTCGACATCGCGGTCGCGGCGTTCCCCAACGGACACCCCCGCTCCCGTCGTCCCTTCGAAGACATCGACGCGCTGCTCGCCAAGCAGGCCGCCGGCGCGACTCTCGCCATCACCCAGCTGTTCTTCCACTCCGACGACTACCTCGCGTTCGTGCAGCGCTCCCGCGAGGCGGGCGTCACCCTCCCGATCCTGCCCGGGATCATGCCCCTCACCTCGCCGGGACGGCTGCGGCGGGTCCTCGAACTCACCGGCGAGCAGCGTCCGGCCGATCTCGCCTCCGCCCTCGATCGAGAGCCGACGGCGGAGGGACAGCGCGACGTCGGCATCGCGCACGCGGCCCGCCTCGCGCGGGAGGTCGTCGACGGCGGTGCCCCCGGCATCCATCTCTACGCCTTCAACAACCACGACACCGTCCTCGAGGTGCTCCGCGAAGCCGGAGCGCTGAGCCCCGAGCCCCGAGTGTCCCACCCCGTCCACTGACGCAGGCGCCAACGTCCGTCGGGAGTCCCGACGGTCTCTTCGGCGACCCCGCAGCCCCCGAATCCCAGCCACCGACAACCGAAAGAGAGACGCACATGACCGACCCTCGCCCTCCGTTCCCGACCGGCACGATCCTCGGCTACCCCCGCATCGGCCGCCGACGTGAGCTCAAGCGCGCCGTCGAGGCGCACTGGTCGGGCGCGATCGACGCCGACGCGCTCGAGCAGACCGCGGCCGAGCTGCGTCGCGCGACGCGAGAGCGCCTCGCGGCGCTCGGTCTCGGCCGCGACGACTCGTCGATCCCCGAGTCGTTCTCGTTCTACGACCAGGTGCACGACGCCGCCGTCGCGGTCGGCGCGCTGCCCGAGCGCTTCGCCGCGCTGCGCGACGCCGACGGCCGGATCGGCCTCGACGCCTACTTCGCCGCCGCGCGCGGCGCAGGGGAGGACGCCCCGCTCGAGATGACGAAGTGGTTCGACACGAACTACCACTACCTCGTCCCCGAGATCGGGCCCGAGACGGTCTTCTCGCTCTCGGGCGACCGATTCGCGCGACAGGTCGCCGAGGCGAAGGCCGACGGGTTCACCGTTCGTCCCGTCGTTGTCGGGCCGGTCACGCTCCTCGCGCTGTCGAAGGCGACGGATGCCGCGCACGGCGGCGACGGCCGGGAGGGGGTCTTCGACCCGCTCGACCGTCTCGACGACCTGCTGCCGGTGTACGCGGAGCTCCTCGCGAGCCTGCGCGCCGCCGGTGCCGAGTGGGTGCAGCTCGACGAGCCCGCGCTCGTGAGCGAGAGCCTGCCGGCGACGCCGGAACGGCTGGCGGATGCCGCAGCCCGCGCATACGCAGTGCTCGGCGCCGCCGCGCAGCGGCCGGCGATCCTGGTCGCCGCCGGCTACGCGCAGCTCTCCGGCAACGCGTGGGAGGCGCTCGCCGCCGCCCCGATCGAGGGCATCGCCGTCGACCTCACGCGCGGGGGAGTCCCGGCCGCGGTCGAGGGGCTCTCGGGCAAGACGCTCGTCGGCGGTGTGGTCGACGGACGCAACATCTGGCGGGGCGACCTCGAGGGCGCATGGGAGACGCTGACGCAGCTCCGCTCCCTCGGGGCCGCCGACGTGACCGTCGGCACCTCCACCTCGCTCCAGCACGTTCCGCACGACGTCGAGGACGAGACGGCGTTGGACCCGCGACTGGTGTCGTGGCTCGCGTTCGCCGACCAGAAGGTCGGCCAGGTGGTCAGCCTCGCCACCGGCCTGGACCAGGGGCGCCCCGCGATCGCCGAGGCGCTGGCCGCGGCATCCGTCGCCCTCGCCGACCGCCGGAACGCGCCCGGGGTGCGAGACGGTGCGGTCCGAGCGCGGGCGGCCGCGCTCGCGGCCGCCGACTTCGAACGCGGCGACTACGACGCCCGTGTCGCCGCGCAGGAGGCGGAACTGGCGCTGCCCGTGCTGCCGACCACCACGATCGGATCGTTCCCGCAGACCGGCGACATCCGGCGCGCACGGGCGAGTCACGGACGCGGCGAGCTCGACGGCGCCGACTACGAGCGGTTCCTGCGCGACGAGATCGCGCGCGTCGTCACGCTGCAGGAGGAGATCGGCCTCGACGTCCTGGTGCACGGCGAGGCCGAGCGCAACGACATGGTGCAGTACTTCGCCGAGCACCTCGGCGGCTTCGCGGTGACCGAGAACGGCTGGGTGCAGTCGTACGGATCGCGAGCGACCCGCCCCTCGATCCTGTGGGGCGACGTCGCGCGCCCCGCACCGATCACCGTGGCGTGGTCGGCGTTCGCGCAGTCGCTGACCGACAAGCCCATGAAGGGCATGCTGACGGGACCGGTGACGATCCTCGCCTGGTCGTTCGTACGCGACGACCAGCCGCTCGGCGAGACGGCGAACCAGGTCGCACTGGCCCTGCGCGACGAGATCGCAGACCTCGAAGACGCGGGCATCCGCGTCATCCAGGTCGACGAGCCCGCCCTGCGCGAACTGCTGCCGCTCAAGAGCGCCGACCAGCCCGCTTACCTGAAGTGGTCCGTCGAGTCGTTCCGGCTGGCGACCGCGGGCGCCGTGCCGGCCACGCAGGTGCACACCCACCTGTGCTACTCGGAGTTCGACGTCGTCATCGACGCGATCGCGGCGCTCGACGCCGACGTCACCTCCATCGAGGCCGCCCGCAGCCGGGGAGAGGTGATCGGCGACATCGCGTCGTCGGGCTTCGCCGCCGGCATCGGGCCGGGCGTGTACGACATCCACTCGCCGCGGGTCCCGTCGGTCGGCGAGATCACCGAGCTGCTCGACCGCACGGTGGCCGAGCTTCCGCTGCGACGCGTGTGGGTGAACCCCGACTGCGGGCTGAAGACCCGCGGCTACGACGAGACCGTCGCGTCGCTCCGCAACCTCGTCGAGGCGACGCGGACGGTGCGTGCGGGCGTGCCGGCCTAGGGACGCTTCTTCGCTCCGGGTGCCGCGGCCGGGCCGGCCGCGGCACCCGGAGTCCCGTCGATCACCTCGGTGTCGACGGTGTCGGGGGAGCCGACGACCACGGTGTCGGCGATGACGAGGGTGTCGGCGTCTTCGGCGATGCCCGGGGCCTCGGCGTCAACCGCGCCGACCGCGTCCAGCTCCCCGTCCGCCTGCTCGTCCGGGCGAACCTGAAGGAGCTCGAGGATCCACGCCACGAGCAGCGCGACGATGAGGACGAGGAAGATGTCGCCCGCCGACAGCGGACGCAGGGCGAAGAGCCAGATGACCGCGAGGACCACGACCAGCGTGCGGACGAGTCCGCGGTAGCGGAAGAGCCAGGCGCCGACGCGTCCGGTGCGCAGACCGTGGCCGCCGAGTTGCCGGCGCAGCGAGGAGTTGACGTTCGAGATCGCCTGGCGAGAGCGCACTGCCGGCGACCAGCGGCCGGCGAACCATCCGATCACCGCGATCACGACGCCGAGGAGCACCGCGATCGAGGCGGTCTGCTGCATCGATCCGATGAGGCTCTGGTACACCACGTCGACAGCCGGTGCCGACACCCCGAGCTGAGCCGCTGTCTGGCCGACGACGGGGTAGCCGATGGCGAAGGCGAGCGCCAGCACGCCCCCACCCACGGCGAAGGCGATGCCCGAGCCCATGACCGCGGTGCTGCGGCGGCGCGCGATCAGGATGCCGAGCACGAACAGGCCGATCGTGATGATCGGCAGCCACCACCCGAGCGTGGTCGCGATCGCGTAGGTCGTGCGGATCGTGACGAGGGTCTCGCCGGTGCCGATGATGACGACCCTGTCGATGGCGGGGATCAGCTGGGCGATCCCCACGCCGCGGTCCATGAGGTTCTGCTTGACGCGCTCGACGATGGCGCCCAGCTGGATCCCGAGGCCGTCGTCGGTCATCACGACGATGCCGCCGCCGTCCGAGGTGGCCGCGGTCGTGAGCGCACGGTGCGCGGCCCGCGTGGTGGCCGTCCAGGTGTCGGCGAAGGCATCCGACTCCACCACGCGCGTCACCGTCTGCGTGAGGAGGTTCTCGAGGCCCGACGCGGCGGGCGCCTGGAGCAGCTGCAGCGCCTGCGAGGCGCGCGGGGGCAGGCCGAGCTGGTCGATGCCGTCGAAGACGTTCGCCGTGATCTCCTCGAAGTCGACCTGCGCCTCGACGGCCTCGACCGTCTCGTCGATGATCATCTGCTGGACGGCGGGATCCTCGGCGAGCGGTGCGAGCGTCTCGACGAACGCGGACTCGTCCACGAGCTCGAGGCGCGCCCACGCCGCCACGATCGAGATCGGCACGAGGATGCCGGCGATGACGATGCACAGCGCGGAGAAGAACGCTCTCCACCGGCTGCCCGCCGGCGCCGTCGACGCACGAGCGGCGGCGGCGTCGGTTCCGGCCCGCAGTCGGGCGTTCTCGGCTTCGAGGGCGTCGAGCCGCGCCTGGAGGTCTGCGGCGTCGCCTGCGGCGATCGTGTCGGTCATTCCCCCCTTATAGCGCGTCGCGAGCGGTGCTCACCACCCTTTCGGCCGCGCGTTCCGCAATGGGGCGACTCAGACCGCCCGGAGCACCGCCACGACCTTGCCCAGCACGGTGGCGTCGTCGCCGAGGATCGGCTCGAACGCCGAGTTGCGGGGAAGCAGCCACGTGTGGCCGTCGCGCTGCCGGAACGTCTTGACCGTCGCCTCTCCGTCGAGCATCGCGGCGACGATCTCGCCGTTGTCGGCGGTCGCCTGCGAACGCACGACGACCCAGTCGCCGTCGCAGATCGCGGCATCGATCATCGAGTCGCCCGAGACCTTCAGCATGAACAGGTCGCCCTTGCCGACGAGCTGGCGGGGGAGGGGGAAGATCTCCTCGACCTGCTGCTCGGCCGTGATCGGCACGCCGGCGGCGATCCGCCCGACCAGGGGGACCAGGGCGGCGTCGCCGACAGAGGGCGCGGCGTCGGCGGGGCTCTCGGTCGCCGTGCCGGGAAGGTCGATGAGCACCTCCATCGCCCGCGTCTTGCCGGCATCGCGTCGCAGGTAGCCGCTGAGCTCGAGCTGGTTGAGCTGGTGCGTGACGCTGGAGAGCGACTTCAGGCCCACGGCGTCGCCGATCTCGCGCATGCTCGGCGGGTACCCGTGGCGTGCGATCGACCGCTGGATCACCTCGAGGATCGCCAGCTGCTTGTCGCTCAGGCTCTTGCGCCGACGAGTCTGGGGCTTCTCGCGCCCGGCCGCGTCGCTCATGTCCGGCTCCGTCCTGCGCCCGCCGCGAGCGCTGTTTCTTCGAATGTCGGAGGCCCGTGGTGGGGTTCTCGTATCGAAACCGTATCCGGATCGCACGCGCGAGGGGAACATCTCGACCGCGTGTCGCGTTCGAGAGATCGTCCTCGGAATCCGGTGTTGACATCGTACAGACTCGAAGATAGCTTCGGAAGAGAGGTTCGCATTCGCCACCCCCGGCCGGGCGGTGAATGCGAATCTCTCCCCAGCAGGAGGAGAAGAGCATGACCGCGATCGGCTACACGACGTCCGTCCCTTCGCCGGCGCGCGCGACCAGTGCTGTGGCCCGCCGCGCGACGCGGCTGCGGCTGACCGTTCGTGGCCGCCGGGTGCTCGCGGCGCTCGCGGCCCTGCCGGCGATCATCGCGCTGAGCGCGGCGGTGCTCGGCGGCGGCGCTGCGCTCGCCTCGCGCGATGCGGGCGCGGCGGCAGGCTCTTTCAGCACAGTGACGGTCGCCCCCGGCGACACGCTCTGGAGCATCGCCGAAGAGGTGGCACCCGGCCATGACCCTCGCGACGTGGTCGACGACATCGTGCGCCTCAACGCGCTCGACAGCGTCGTCCTGCAGTCGGGGCAGAGCCTCGCCATCCCGGACGCCTACGACGCGACCCGCTGACCCCCGAGGGAGCGCGCAGAGCCGTCACGTGGGGGTCCGGCTTCTCACCACGGCTCTACCATGGTTGGGGTGAGTGCACGTCTCGAAGACCTCCCCCTCCGCGCCGATCTGCGAGGGCAGAAGCCCTACGGCGCGCCGCAGGCGCCCCTCCCGGTCGCACTGAACGTCAACGAGAACACGCATCCCGTCCCCCAGGAGGTCGCGGACGACATCCTCGACTCGATCGCGCGGGCACTGCGTGACGTGAACCGCTACCCCGACCGCGAGTTCACGGCGCTCAGAGAGGGGTTCGCCGACTACCTGGGCCACGGCCTCTCCCGCGATCAGATCTGGGCGGCCAACGGGTCGAACGAGGTCCTCCAGCACATCCTGCAGGCGTTCGGCGGTCCCGGGCGCACGGCGTTCGGCTTCACGCCGACCTACTCGATGTACCCGCTCCTGACGCGCGGCACCGGCGCCGAGTGGATCTCGGGCACGCGCGCCGCCGACTACACCGTCGGCGCCGACGAGGCGGCGGCGCAGGTGGCCGATGCCACTCCCGACGTCGTCTTCCTCTGCGCACCGAACAATCCGACGGGCACGCCGCTCGGGCTCGACGTCGTCGAGGCCGTCTACGAGGCGACCGACGGCGTCGTGATCGTGGACGAGGCGTACTTCGAGTTCGCCCCGCATGACGCGCGTTCCGCGCTGACCCTCCTGCCCGGCCGCGAGCGGCTCGTCGTGTCGCGCACCATGAGCAAGGCCTTCGCGTTCGCCGGTGCCCGCGTCGGCTATCTGGCCGCCGACCCCGCGCTGATCGACGCGCTGCGACTGGTGCGCCTGCCGTACCACCTGAGTGCGCTGACCCAGGCGGCGGCGTCGGCCGCGCTGCGCCACGCGCCCACGATGCTCGGCATGGTGGACGAGATCGTCGCGCAGCGCGACCGCATCTCGGCCACCGTCGAGGCGCTCGGCTACACCCCGCACGAGTCCTGGACGAACTTCATCTTGTTCGGCGGCGTCGCCGATCCCGTCGCCACCTGGCACGCGCTGTACGACCGGGGAGTGCTCATCCGCGACGTCGGCATCCCCTCCCACCTCCGGGTCACGGCGGGGACCGCGGACGAGACCACCGCGTTCCTCGACGCGCTCGCCTCGGTAGGATCGGCCGCATGAGCGCCGCATCCAGGACCGCCTCGCTGCGTCGAGCGACGAGCGAGTCGACCGTCGAGCTCGACCTCGATCTGGACGGCACCGGCCGGAGCCGCATCGACACCACCGTGCCCTTCTTCGACCACCTGCTCACGGCGTTCGCGAAGCACTCGCTGACCGATCTCACCGTGCGGGCATCCGGCGACACCGACATCGACGCGCACCACACCGTGGAAGACATCTCGATCGTGCTCGGGCAGGCGATCCGCCAGGCGCTCGGCGACAAGGCGGGCATCTCGCGGTACGGCGACGCGCTCGTGCCCCTCGATGAGGCGCTCGCGCAGGCCGTCGTCGACATCAGCGGCCGTCCCTACCTCGTGCACACCGGTGAGCCCGAGGGCTACGAGCACCACCTCATCGGCGGCCACTTCACCGGATCGCTGGTGCGGCACACGTTCGAGGCGATCGCCTTCAACGGCGCATTGACGGTGCACGTGCGCGTGCTCTCGGGCCGAGACCCGCATCACATCGCCGAAGCCGAGTACAAGGCGTTCGCGCGGGCGTTCCGCCAGGCCAAGGCGCTCGACCCGCTGGTCGAGGGCATCCCGAGCACCAAGGGGGCGTTGTGACGTCCGAGCCGTCCACCGATCAGGACCGGCCGGTCGTCGCCGTTCTCGACTACGGCTCGGGGAATGTGCACTCGGCCGTGAAGGCGCTCGTGGCCGCGGGTGCCGATGCGCGGCTGACCTCCGATCGGGGTCTCGTGATGGACGCCGACGGGCTGTTCGTGCCGGGCGTCGGCGCATTCCGCGCCGTCGCCGAGGCGCTGCGCGCCAGCCGCGGCGACGAGCTCATCGAGCGCCGGCTCGCGGGCGGTCGCCCCGTGCTGGGCGTCTGCGTCGGCATGCAGATCTTCTTCGAGCGCGGCGTGGAACGCGGCGTCGACACCGAGGGCATGGGGGAGTGGCCCGGGGTGGTGACCGAGCTGGACGCCCCGGTGCTGCCCCACATGGGCTGGAACACGGTGCAGGCGGGCGAGGGCTCGCGCCTCTTCCGGGGCATCGAGGACGAGCGCTTCTACTTCGTCCACTCGTTCGGTGCCCAGAAGTGGCTGCTCGACGTGCAGCCGCCCTTCCCCGAGCCCGTGCTCACGTGGTGCGAGTACGGCACGCCCTTCCTCGCCGCCGTGGAGAACGGACCTCTGTCGGCAACCCAGTTCCACCCGGAGAAGTCGGGCGATGCCGGCATCCGTCTCCTCGCGAATTGGATCGACGGGCTTCGCGGGGCTACCCTCTGAGACCGTGCCGTCTGCGGGATGACCTGCTCTCGACATCCCTCCCCACGACTTTCGATGCCTGAGCCAGGAGCCATGAACGATTTCGCGTCCACACCCAAGCTCGTCCTTCTGCCCGCCGTCGACGTCGCCGACGGCAAGGCCGTCCGCCTGACCCAGGGCGAGGCCGGCACCGAGACGAGCTACGGCGACCCGGTCGACGCGGCGCTCGACTTCGCGCGACAGGGTGCCGAGTGGATCCACCTGGTCGACCTCGACGCGGCGTTCGGCCGCGGCAGCAACGCCGGGGTCCTGCGCAAGGTGATCAAGCAGGTCAAGGGCGTGCAGGTCGAGCTCTCGGGCGGCATCCGCGACGATCGCACCCTCGAGGCCGCGCTCGAGAGCGGCGCCTCGCGCATCAACCTCGGCACTGCCGCGCTGGAGAACCCCGAATGGGCGGCCGACGTCATCGGCCGCTACGGCGACGCCATCGCGGTCGGCCTCGACGTCCGCGGCACGACGCTCGCCGCCCGCGGCTGGACGCGCGAGGGCGGCGACCTGTGGACGGTCCTCGACCGGCTCGAGGCCGCCGGCTGCAGCCGCTACGTCGTCACCGACGTCACGAAGGACGGCACCCTCAAGGGGCCGAACCTCGACCTCCTGCGCGAGCTGACGACCCGCACGCCCAAGCCGGTCGTCGCATCGGGCGGCGTGTCGAGCCTCGACGACATCGCCGCGTTGCGCGATCTCGTCCCGCTGGGCGTCGAGGGCGCGATCGTCGGCAAGGCGCTCTACGCCGGCGCGTTCACGCTCGCCGAGGCGCTGGATGTCGCCGGACACTGACCCCCACGCCCCGGGCCACGACCCGCACGGTCACGGCGCCCCGGGCCATGGCGGCCCGCACGGCCACAGCGCCGACTCCGCCGGCGTGCCGTGGGAGGGCCGGAGCTTCCAGGCGAACCCGCACGCGTCCGACGACGGCTCCGCCGACCCGGCGCTGCTCGCGGCGCTGCAGGCGTTCCGCGCGGGGTCGGTCGGTCAGCGCGAGGTCGTCGACGCCTATCGCCGCGCGCGCCTGCTGATCCCCCTCGTCGCCGAGAAGGGCGACCACGGCATCGGCGCGCACGGCCTCGAGGTCGACAAGACGCAGGAGCTCTCGATCGTGACGGTCGCGGCCCCCGACGGCCGGCGGGTGCTGCCGGTGTTCACGTCGGTCGAGGCGATGGCGCGGTGGGATTCCACGGCCCGGCCCGTTCCCGCCGACGGCGTCCGCACCGCGCTCTCGGCAGCCGCCGACGACACCGACCTCATCGTGGTCGACCCCGGCTCCGAGACGGAGTTCGTCCTCCGCCGGCCCGCCGTGTGGGCGATCGGGCAGGGGCAGCCGTGGGAGCCCAGCCACCTCTCGCCGGAGGTGTTCGCGGGCCTGCAGCAGAGCATCGGCGGCGAGCTGTCGGTCATCGACCTCGCGGTCGAGCCCGGCGACCCCGACGCGCGCCTGCGCGGCCCCGAGCTCGTGGTGCGTCTGCATCTCATGGACGGTCTCGAGAAGGCCGAGCTCGACGCGGTGCTCGCGCGGCTGGCGAAGCGCTGGGCGGCCGACGATCGCATCGCGGTGCTCGTCGACTCGCTCACCGTCAAGCTCGTGCGCGCCTGACCCGAGACAGACGTATCGTCCCGGGCGTAGAGTCCTCCTGGTTCGCGACGGCAGCCGCCCGTCGCAGGAGGTCGCAATGGAGCATCTCGAGTCCACCGCTTACACGCGTGCCCTGGGCGCGGCGTCCGACGCCGCGCACGAGTGGCTGGCCGCGCTCGACCGCCGGCCCATCCCGCCGCGGACGAGCGTCGAGGAGGTCAAGAGCGCGCTGGGCCGCGACCTCGAGACGCAGGCGACGGATGCCGAGACCGTCGTCCGCGACCTCGCGGCAGCCGTCGAGCCCGGACTCATGGGGATGCCCAGCGCGCGGTTCTTCGGCTGGGTGATCGGCGGGACGCAGCCGGCGGCGCTCGCGGCGGACTGGCTCGTGTCGGCGTGGGATCAGAACACCGCTCTGCGGGCCGTCACGCCGGGCGTGATCGCCGCCGAGGAGCTCGCCGGCGAATGGGTGCTCGACCTGCTCGGCCTGCCTCCGGAGTCGGACGTCGGCTTCGTCACGGGCGCGACGGTGGCCAACTTCACGTGCCTCGCCGCCGCGCGCGACGCGGTGCTGCGCGAGGTGGGCTGGGACACGTCGCTGCAGGGTCTCGCCGGCGGTCCCCGCGTGCGGGTGATCGTCGGCGCCGAGCGTCATGACACCGTCGACCACGCCGTGCGGATGCTGGGCCTCGGCGCGCCGGTCGTCGTCCCGGCCGACGACCAGGGACGCATCGACGTCGCCGCCCTCGAGATGGAGCTCACGTTCGACCACGGCCCGACGATCGTGGTGCTGCAGGCCGGCAACATCCACTCCGGCGCGTTCGACGACTTCGGCCGCGCGATCGACGCTGCGCACGTCCACGGCGCGTGGGTGCACGTGGACGGCGCGTTCGGGCTGTGGGCTGCGGCATCCGCCCGCTCGCGCGCTCTCGTGGCGCACGTCGAGCGCGCCGAGTCATGGGCGACCGATGCGCACAAGACGCTCAGCGTGCCGTACGACTGCGGCATCGCGATCGTCGCCGACGGCACCGCGCTGCGTGCGGCGATGGGCATGTCGGCGACCTACCTCAGCCGCACCGCGAGCGAGGACCACGCCGACCCGCACGATCGCGTGCCCGAGCTCTCTCGCCGCGCGCGCGGCGTGCCGACGTACGCCGCCCTGCGCGCGATGGGGCGCGACGGCGTGGCTGCGCTCGTGGATCGGCTGACGGATGCCGCGACCGCCCTCGCCGCGGGTCTCGCGGGTCTTCCAGGGGTCGAGGTCCTGAACGACGTCGTGTTCACGCAGGTGTGCGTCGCGCTGTCGGACGACGCGGCGACCGACGCGTGGGCCGACGCGCTGCGCGCCGAGGGGATCGCGTTCGCCTCGTCGTCGCGGTGGCACGACCGCTCGGTGCTCCGCTTCTCGGTCAGCAACTGGGCGACGGATGCCGCGCAGGTGGCGCGCACGCTCGAGGCCGCGGCATCCGCTCTCGATCGCGTGCGACCCGGCCTCGGCGCGACCCGTTCGCCGTCCGGTCGACCCTGACCTTTCGATCAGGTGATGGGGCCGGTCAGGTGACGGGGCCTGTCCACTTCTCGCCGGGGCCCTTGCCGATCGGGTCGGGGATCACGGATGCCTCGCGGAAGGCGAGCTGGACCGACCGCAGCCCGTCGCGCAGCGAGCGGGCGTGCATGTCGCTGATCTCGGGGGCACCGGCGGTGATGAGCCCGGCGAGGGCGTTGATGAGCTTGCGGGCCTCGTCGAGGTCGGTCTGCGTGGCGGGGTCGTCGGCCAGGCCCACCTTGACGGCGGCGGCGCTCAGCAGGTGCACGGCGGTCGTCGTGATGACCTCGACGGCCGGCACGTCGGCGATGTCGCGTGACGCGGAGGCGGCTGCCTGCTCCTGCTCCTCCCAGCGTGCCTGACGCTCGGCGTCGACCGCCGTCGCGCTCGTCGAGGGGTCGTCCTGGTCTCGAATCGTGTCCACGCCGTTCTCTCTGATAGACTGCTGCGGTCTCCGGTGCGCTCTGTACCGGATCGGAAAGTGGATCACATCCCACCCGCGCTTGCCGTTCCAGGCTACCGGGTCATGCACTCCGCCCCGACCGCTCTGCGGCCGGGGTAGCCGTCTGGGCGACCCGGCGGGAACTCCATCACCGGAGAGGGTGCAGGAAGTCGGCGCCGAAGCGCCTGACGGGTGGAGTGGATCTTCCTCCGCCCGCGACACGAACGTGTGTCGCGGTGGTCCAGCCCATATACCCAAGGAGTTCCGCATCAGCGATCCCCGCACCAACGACCGCATCCGCGTGCCCGAGGTCCGCCTCGTCGGCCCGAACGGAGAGCAGGTCGGCGTCGTCCGCATCGAGGTGGCGCTGCGCCTGGCCCAGGAGGCCGACCTCGATCTCGTCGAGGTGGCCCCGAACTCGAAGCCGCCCGTGGTCAAGATCATGGACTACGGCAAGTTCAAGTACGAGGCTGCGCAGAAGGCCAAGGAAGCGCGTCGCAATCAGGCGAACACCGTCCTCAAGGAGGTCCGGTTCCGCCTGAAGATCGAGGCCCACGACTACATCACCAAGCTCAAGCGCGCCGAGGGCTTCCTCCAGTCCGGCGACAAGGTCAAGGCGATGATCCTGTTCCGCGGTCGCGAGCAGTCGCGTCCCGAGCAGGGCGTGCGTCTCCTCCGCAAGTTCGCCGAGGATGTCGCCGAGTTCGGAACCGTCGAGTCGAACCCCACGATCGACGGCCGCAACATGGTGATGGTCGTGGCTCCGCACAAGAACAAGTCCGAGGTGAAGACCGAGCAGAACGCTCAGCGCGCCGCGAACAAGGAAGCCGCACGCTCGGCCCGCAACGGCGGAGCGCCGCAGGCCGACGCTGACGCCCCGGCGGCCGACGCCCCGGCGGCCGACGCCCCGGCCGCCTCAGAGGAAGCCACGGCCGAATAAGGCCCCCACAGACTCCCGCACCGCGGGATACCGACTCCCGCCTGGGCGGGAAGTGAAACGAAGGAAGAAGAGATGCCGAAGCAGAAGACCCACTCGGGCGCCAAGAAGCGCTTCAAGGTCACCGGCAGCGGGAAGCTCATGAAGCAGCAGGCGAACCTCCGCCACAACTTCGAGGGCAAGCCCAGCCGCCGTACCCGCCGCCTGTCGCAGGAGCAGGTTCTCGCCCCGGGCGACGCCAAGGTCGCGAAGAAGCTTCTCGGCCGCTGAGCGCGCCGACGCACGAATAGGAACATCAAGAAATGGCTAGAGTCAAGCGGGCCGTCAACGCCCACAAGAAGCGTCGCGTCATCCTCGAGCGCGCCTCCGGTTACCGGGGTCAGCGTTCGCGCCTGTACCGCAAGGCGAAGGAGCAGGTCACCCACTCGCTCGTCTACGCGTACCGCGACCGCCGCAAGCGCAAGGGCGACTTCCGCCGCCTGTGGATCCAGCGCATCAACGCCGCTGCCCGTCAGAACGGCATCACGTACAACCGCTTCATCCAGGGCCTCGGCCTCGCGGGTGTGCAGGTCGACCGCCGCATGCTCGCCGAGCTCGCGGTGAACGAGCCCAAGACGTTCGCGTCGCTCGTCCAGACCGCCAAGAAGGCGCTGCCCGAGAACGTCAACGCTCCGAAGAGCGCCTGACCCACGGCATCCGTTCTCCCGAAAGGGCGTCCTCCTCACGGAAGGGCGCCCTTTCGCCTTTCCTTGCCGAGGCGGCGAGCGGTCGTCGAGCGAGTGTGGTGAGAGCGAGAGGTAACGCGGATGCCGCGACCCTAGACTGATGCCGTGCTCGAGAACCCTCGCTCTCCGCGTGTCCGCGCCGTCGCGAAGCTGACCAAGCGGAGCGCCCGTCAGGAGACGGGGCTGTTCCTGCTGGAGGGGCCGCAGGCCGCGCGCGAGGCGCTGGCCTACCGGCCCGAGACCCTCGTCGAGATCTTCGCCACGCCGTCCGCGCTCGAGAAGCACACGGACGTGCGGGATGCCGCCAAGGACGCGGGGCTCGAGGTCGTCTACACGACCGAGGCCGTGCTCGACGCGATGGCCGACACCGTCACGCCGCAGGGCATCGTCGCCGTCGCACGTCAGTCGCCGACGTCGGTCCGCGAGATCTTCGCGGGCGCGCCGCGGCTGGTGGCGATCTGCGAGGAGGTCCGCGACCCGGGCAATCTCGGCACCATCATCCGCGCCGCCGACGCGGCCGGCGCCGACGCGGTGATCCTCACCGGTCGCACGGTCGACCCGTACAACCCGAAGGTGGTCCGTGCCACGACCGGCTCGCTCTTCCACGTGCCCGTAGCGGTAGGCGTCGATCTCGTCACCGCCGTCGAGAAGGCCCACGCGGCGGGCGTGCGCGTCATCGCGGCCGATGTCGGGGGAGGGGACTTCCTCTCATCGCGCGACATGCTGGCCGAGCCGACGGCGTGGCTGTTCGGCAACGAGGCGCGCGGCCTCGAGGACGAGGCGCTCGCGCTCGCCGATCTGTCGCTGCGGCTGCCGATCTACGGTGCGGCCGAGTCGCTGAACCTCGCGACGGCGGCGAGCGTCTGCCTGTACGAGACCGCGTTCGCCCAGCGCGCGAAGGGCTGAGCGGGCGCTGTTCCGGCGCTGTTACAACACGGTAAAGACGCGGCCCAGGTGTGGCTGAGTGTCGCTGCGCACCCCTAGTGTGATGGTCATGGCGACACCTGATGCACCGGCAGCGGCGCCGCGCACTTCGAACATCAACGTCCGTCGGGGCGAGCCGCTCGTGGTCGTCGACCACGTCGACAAGCACTTCGGCGACCTCCACGTCCTCAAGGACATCAACACCGTGGTCAACCGCGGCGAGGTCGTGGTGGTGATCGGCCCCTCCGGGTCGGGCAAATCCACGCTGTGCCGCGCGATCAACCGCCTCGAGACGATCGACTTGGGCAGGATCACGATCGACGGCGTGCCCCTGCCCGAAGAGGGCAAGGCGCTCGCGAAGCTGCGCGCCGACGTCGGAATGGTCTTCCAGTCGTTCAACCTGTTCGCCCACAAGACCGTGCTCGAGAACGTCACGCTCGGCCCGATCCGGGTGCGGGGCGTGAAGAAGAAGGACGCCGAGGCGAAGGCGATGCAGCTGCTCGACCGCGTCGGTGTGGCCAACCAGGCGAAGAAGATGCCCAATCAGCTGTCGGGCGGTCAGCAGCAGCGCGTAGCGATCGCACGGTCGCTGGCGATGAACCCGAAGCTCATCCTCATGGACGAGCCGACGAGTGCGCTCGACCCGGAGATGATCAACGAGGTGCTCGACGTCATGGTCGGCCTCGCGCAGGAGGGCATGACGATGATCGTCGTGACCCACGAGATGGGCTTCGCTCGCAAGGCGGCCGACCGCGTGCTCTTCATGGCGGACGGCGCCATCGTCGAGGAGGCCACGCCCGACCAGTTCTTCACCAACCCGCAGAGCGACCGGGCGAAGGACTTCCTCTCCAAGATCCTCGAGCACTGAAAGCCCCCAGCCGTTCCCAGCGGCCGGGATCCGAGAGGACCGTCACGAGCGGTCCCCACACAGCAAAGGACGAAGACATGAAGCGAATGCGACTTCCGCTGATCGCGCTGGCCGCGGCCGGCGCGCTCGCACTGTCGGCCTGTGCCTCCGGCGGCACGCCGGGCGGCGACGACACCGCCGCGCCCGAGCCCGAAGAGGTCACCTTCGAAGAGGGCACGACCATGGCCGAGCTGAACGAGGCCGGCTCGATCACGATCGGCACCAAGTTCGACCAGCCGCTGTTCGGCCTGATGGGCCCGTCGGGCACGCCCGAGGGCTTCGACGTGGAGATCGGCAAGATCATCGCGTCCGAGCTCGGCATCGCCGAGGAGGACATCGAGTGGAAGGAGGCCGTGTCGGCCAACCGTGAGCCGTTCATCCAGAACGGCGAGGTCGACATCGTCATCGCCACCTACACGATCAACGACAAGCGCAAGGAGGTCGTCTCCTTCGCCGGGCCGTACTACATGGCCGGTCAGTCGATCCTGGTGCTCGCCGACAACGACGACATCGAGAGCGAAGACGACCTCGTCGGCCAGCCGGTCTGCTCGGTGACGGGCTCGACCCCGGCGGCCAAGCTCGCAGAGATCGGCGCCGAGCCGGTGCTGACCGACACGTACTCGAACTGCCTCGAGCCCCTGCGCAACGGCCAGGTCGTCGCGGTGTCCACCGACAACGTGATCCTCGCCGGCCTCGCGGCTCAGAACGAGGGCGAGTTCAAGGTCGTCGGCGAGCCGTTCACCGAGGAGCCCTACGGCATCGGCCTCGCACTCGAAGACACCGACTTCCGCATGTGGATCAACGACGTGCTGGAGAAGGCGTACGAGGACGGCCGGTACGAAGAGGCCTGGAACTCGACGGCGGGCACGGTCCTGCCGTTCGTCGAGCCGCCGACTCCCGACCGCTACTGATCGACGGATGCTGCGGCCCGGCCTCATCGCCGGGTCGCAGCATCCTCCGCCCCCGCCTCGACCGCGAAAGGAGAGCCCATGGAGCAACTGTGGTCGCTGATGCCGACCTTCCTGGAAGGGTTCCGTGTCACCCTGCTGCTCCTCGCGGTGTCGGGCGTCCTCTCACTGATCCTCGGCACGCTCATCGCGGCGATGCGGATCTCGCCGGTCGGAGTCCTCCGCGGCTTCGCGGCGTTCTGGACCGAGGTGGCGCGCAACACGCCCCTCACGCTCGTCTTCTTCTTCACGGCCTTCGTCATGCCGATGCTCGGCGTCCGCGCGCCGTACGTGCTGCTCGCGTTCGTCGCCCTCACTTACTACACGGCGCCGTTCGTCGCCGAGGCGCTGCGCTCGGGGATCAACGGCGTGCCGGTCGGACAGGCCGAGGCGGCGCGGAGCATCGGCCTCGGCTTCGGCCAGACCGTCTCGCTCGTGGTGCTGCCGCAGGCGTTCCGCATGACGATTCCTCCGCTCATCAACGTCTTCATCGCCCTTACGAAGAACACCTCCGTCGCCGGCGGCTTCTTCGTGGTCGAGCTCTTCGCGACGACGCGACAGCTCGCCAACGACAACGGGAACATCGTGATTCCGATCCTGATCACCGCGGCGGTGCTCTACCTCGTCATCACCGTGCCGCTCGGCTTCGTCGCCGGGCGCCTCGAGAAGCGCTGGGTGGTGAAGCGATGACCGGTTCGAGCGTTCTCTTCGACGCGCCGGGACCCCGCGCCCGACGACTCTCGCTGATCGCGTCCCTCGTCTCGCTGGTCGTGATCCTCGCGGGAGTCGCGTGGATCATCATGACGCTCGCCGCGCCCCGCGAATCCGGCGGGATCACCCTCCCGGGCATGTTCGACGCCTCGCGATGGGACATCTTCGCCGACCCGCAGGTCTGGGCCTTCATCGGGCAGGGCGTCGTCGCGACTCTGCAGGCCGCGGCCGTGGCCGCCGTCGGCGCGATCGTCGTCGGCATCGCCCTCTCGCTGCTGCGCAGCTCCTCGATCGGCTGGATCCGCGTGCCGACGGCGTGGCTCATCGAGTTCTTCCGCGGCATGCCGGTGCTGCTCATGATGCTGTTCATCCTGCTGGTGGCATCGACCGGTGCGTTCTGGGCGGTCGTGATCGCCCTCGTGATCTACAACGGCACGCTGATCGGCGAGATCCTCCGCGCCGGTCTCGCGGCGCTGCCGCGAGGACAGCGCGAGGCCGCACTGAGCCTGGGGATGCGCGAGTTCCAGTCGAAGATGCTGGTGGAGTTCCCGCAGGCGTTCCGGCAGATGCTGCCGATCATCGTGGCGCAGCTCGTCGTCCTGCTGAAGGACACGTCGCTGGGCTACATCGTCGGCTACAACGAGCTCATCCGCACGAACATGAACATCCTCGCGAGCTTCTACGGCAACCGATACCTGTTCTCGCTGTTCGTCGTGACCCTCGTCATCTACCTCGCGATCAACCTGGCGCTGTCGTGGTTCGCGCGCTGGCTCGCGCGTCGTACCGCCAGCGGCGGGCGTCGCCGCGGCAGGACGACGGATCCGCTGAACCCCGCGGCGCTGCTCGAGGCGGAGGCCCGCGCAGACGAAGCCGAGCGCTCTGCGGCCAACCGCGGGCTCGGCCAGTACGACGGCACCGCCCACTGAGACGGCGGGCGAGCCCGTCGCCCGTCGGTAGACTCGTCTCTCGTGTCCGACGCTCCCGACCTGCGCCCATCGAATTCGGCCGAGATCACGCCCGAGGCGGTGAACGCCGCCGTCGACGCCGCCCTCGAGGCCGTCGCCGGCGCGGGCGACACCGCGGCGCTCAAGGCCGCGCGCTCCGCGCACTCCGCCGAGGGCTCGCCGCTGGCGAAGCTCAACGCCCGCCTGCGCGACGTGCCGAACGACAAGAAGGCCGAGTTCGGCAAGCTCGTCGGGCAAGCGCGCGGACGCGTGAACCAGGCCTTCGCGGCGCGCGAGGAGGAGCTGGCCGAGGCCGAGACCGCCGCCAAGCTCGAGGCCGAGCGCGTGGACATCACGGCCCTGGCGGCCCGCGCGCGCGTGGGGGCGCGGCATCCGATCTCCCTCCTGCAGGAGCAGGTCGCCGACATCTTCGTCGGCATGGGGTGGGAGATCGCCGAGGGACCCGAGCTCGAGCACGAGTGGTTCAACTTCGACGCGCTCAACTTCGACGTCGACCACCCCGCGCGTCAGATGCAGGACACGTTCTTCGTCGACCCGGTGGAGCGGCACCTGGTGATGCGCACGCACACGAGCCCGGTCCAGGTGCGATCCATGCTCGAGCGAGACCTGCCGCTGTACGTGCTGTGCCCCGGCCGCGTGTACCGCACCGACGAGTACGACGCGACCCACCTGCCGGTCTTCACGCAGTTCGAGGGCATCGTCGTCGACAAGGGCATCACGATGGCGCACCTCAAGGGCACGCTCGACCACGCCGCCAAGGTGCTGTTTGGCGCCGAGGCGAAGACGCGGTTCCGCGCGAACTTCTTCCCGTTCACCGAGCCGTCCGCCGAGCTGGACCTGTGGCACCCGACGTTCAAGGGCGGGGCGCGGTGGATCGAGTGGGGCGGCTGCGGGATGATCAACCCCAACGTGCTGCGCGCGGCGGGGATCGACCCGGAGGAGTACTCGGGCTTCGCGTTCGGCATGGGCATCGAGCGGACGCTGATGTTCCGCAGCGACGTCCAGGACATGCGCGACATGGCCGAGGGCGATGTCCGCTTCAGCGAGCAGTTCGGAATGGTGGTCTGATGCGCGTCCCGCTCTCATGGCTTCGTGAGTACGTCGACGTCCCCGCGGACGCCTCGCCCGAGGACGTCCTCGCGGCGCTCGTGCGCGTCGGCTTCGAAGAGGAGGACGTGCACCGCTTCGAGCTCCAGGGTCCGATCGTCGTCGGCGAGGTTCTCGAGTTCGTCGAAGAGCCGCAGTCGAACGGCAAGACGATCCGCTGGTGCCAGGTGCGCGTCGCGCCCGACGGCGAGACCGCGGCCGACGGCGGCGACGCCGTCCACGGCATCGTGTGCGGCGCCCGCAACTTCTTCGCCGGCGACAAGGTCGTGGTGACGCTTCCGGGCGCCGTGCTTCCCGGCCCGTTCCCGATCGCGGCGCGCAAGACGTACGGCCATGTGTCGGACGGCATGATCGCGTCGGCCAAGGAGCTCGGTCTGGGCGAGGAGCACAACGGCATCCTGCGGCTCGTGGAGCTCGGCATCGACGCACCCGTCGGCACCGACGCGATCGAGCTGCTCGGCCTGGACGACGTCGCCGTCGAGATCAACGTCACCCCCGACCGCGGCTACGCGCTCTCGATCCGCGGTGTGGCGCGCGAGTACTCGCACTCGACGGGCGCGACCTTCCGCGACCCGGCGGATCGGCCCTGGGAGGAGCTCGCACCGGGCTCCGGCTTCGCGGTCAGCGCCGACGACATCGCGCCGATCCGCGGCCGCGCCGGAGTGACGGAGTTCGTGGCGCGCGTCGTCCGCGACGTCGATCCGACCAAGCCCACGCCGGCCTGGATGATCGCGCGGCTGTCGCTGGCCGGCATCCGCTCGCTCGGCATCCTGATCGACATCACCAACTACGTCATGCTCGAGCTGGGTCAGCCGATCCACGGCTACGACCTCGACAAGCTCCAGGGCGGCATCACCGTCCGCCGTGCGACGGCGGGGGAGAAGCTCGAGACGCTCGACGGCAAGGTCCGCATGCTCGACCCCGAAGACCTCCTCATCGCCGACGAGTCCGGCCCGATCGGCCTGGCGGGCGTCATGGGCGGCGGCGCGACCGAGATGGGCGACACCACCCGCAACGTCCTCATCGAGGCGGCGACGTTCGACACAGTGTCGATCGCGCGCACGGCCCGGCGCCACAAGCTGCCGAGCGAGGCATCCCGCCGCTTCGAACGGGGAGTCGACCCGCTCGTGCCCTTCGTCGCTGCGCGCCGCGTCGCCGACCTCATGGTCGAGTACGCCGGCGGCACGAGCGACGACGCCTACGGTGCGGCCCTGTTCGCCGAGGTGTTCATCCCCGGCATCGAGCTGCCCCCGACCTTCGTGCAGCACCTCATCGGCGTCGACTACACGCCGGGACAGATCGAGGCCGCGCTGCGCCTCATCGGCTGCGAGGTCGTCGAGGCCGAGGACGACGCCGCCGGCTGGCAGGTGATCCCGCCGTCGTGGCGCCCCGACCTCACCGACAAGTGGACGCTCGCCGAGGAGGTCGCCCGCATCGAGGGCTACGACCGCATCCCGTCGGTGCTGCCGCTCCCGCCGTCGGGTCGCGGTCTCACGCCGCTGCAGCAGGGCCGCCGCCGCGTGGCGAACGCCCTCGCCGCTGCGGGCTACGTCGAGACGCCGTCGTTCGGCTTCACGACCGAGGAGCAGAACGACCTCCACGGCTCGGC
This sequence comes from Microbacterium hibisci, assembly GCF_015278255.1. Lineage (GTDB taxonomy): Bacteria > Actinomycetota > Actinomycetes > Actinomycetales > Microbacteriaceae > Microbacterium > Microbacterium hibisci. The sequence continues at coordinate 19,008 of NZ_JADIJC010000010.1, read as the reverse complement.
CTCGGGCGAGCACCTGCCGAGCGTGAAGCTGGCGAACGCGCTGGACGGGCAGTCCCCGTTCCTGCGCCGGTCGCTCGTGCCGGGTCTCCTGCAGGTCGCGCACCGCAACGTGGCGCGCGGCTTCACCGACCTCTCGCTCTTCGAGAGCGGTGTCGTGTTCCTGCCCGAGCCCGGCGTGCAGTACGGCACGTCGCACGTGCCGCCGCTGGCGGTGCGACCGGATGCCGCGACCCTCACCGAGCTCGACGCGTCGATCCCGCCGCAGCGCCGTCACCTCGCGGTGCTGCTGACCGGCAGCCTCGTCGCGAAGCAGCCCGGAGTCGCGCCGGTGACCGCCGAGCTCGCGGACGCGCTGGACGCGATCCGCACGGTCGCCGCTGCCGCGGGTGTCGTCATCGACGTCGCGCAGGGCGCGCGCGCCGCGCTGCACCCCGGTCGCACCGGCGTGCTCTCGGTCGGCGGGACCGAGGTCGGGTACGTCGGCGAACTGCTGCCGGCCGTGGCCGAGGCATCCGATCTCCCGGGTCGCGTCATCGTCGCCGAGCTCGACCTCGACCTCGTGCTGTCGCTCGCGGGCGAGAAGGTCGTCGCCGCGTCGCTGTCGGGCTTTCCGACCGCCACGCAGGACGTGTCGCTCGTCCTCGCCGCCGACGTACCCGCTTCGGACGTGCGTGCCGCGCTCGTCGAGGGCGCCGGGTCGCTGCTCGAGTCGCTGCGCCTGGTCGACGACTACCGCGGCCAGGGCGTGCCCGAGGGGCAGAAGAGCCTCACGTTCGCGCTGCGCTTCCGCGCTCCCGACCGCACGCTCACGGCCGCCGAGGCGACCGAGGCGAAGCTCGCGGGCGTGGCCGTCGCGGCCGAGCGGTTCGGCGCGACGCTGCGCGAGTGATCCGGCTCCGCTGAGGGCGGAGAAGGCGGGGCGACGGATGCCGCGACCCGGCGCGTCTGGTTGGGTGTACCCATGACGGACGTACTGGTGCTGGGCGGGACGGGCTGGCTGAGCGGGCGCATCGCGGAGCGGTGGGCGGATGCCGCGGCATCCGTCTCCTGCCTCGCGCGGGGCGGCAGGGAGGCTCCGTACGGGACCACGCTCGTCGTCGGCGACCGGAACGATCCCGGCGCCTATGACGAGGTCGCGCGGCGTGATTGGGACGAGGTCGTCGACATCTCGTCGAACCCCGTCCACGTCGCGGCGGCGGTGGACGCACTCGCGAGGCGCGCGAAGCACTGGACGTACATCTCCACGGTCTCGGTCTACGCGTCGAACGACGAGCCCGGGGCGGACGAGTCGGCCGACCTGCTCGCACCCGCCGGCGCCGACGAGGAAGACGACTACGGCCGGGCGAAGGTCAGGGCCGAGGCATCCGTCCGCGCCGCACTCGGCCATCGCGCGGCCGTCGTGCGTCCGGGACTCATCGTCGGCCCGGGCGATCCCACCGACCGGTTCGGCTACTGGGTCGGCCGCTTCGCGCTCGCCGGCGGCGAGGAGGTGCTCGTCCCCGCCACGACCGGTCGCGGGGCCCAGGTCATCGACGTCGACGACCTCGCGGACTTCGTCCAGGCGATCGGTCGCGAGCGCTGGACGGGCGTGGTCAACGCGGTGGGCGACCCGGTAGACCTCGACCGCGTGTTCGCCGACGCGCGAGAGGCCGCCGCACACACCGGCGCACTCGTCCCCGCGGCCGATGCGTGGCTCGAAGAGCACGAGGTGGCCTACTGGATGGGTCCGCGATCCCTTCCGCTGTGGCTTCCCGCGGGCATGCCCGGCTTCTGGACCCGGTCGAACGCGGCGTACCGGCTGCTCGGCGGCCGGCTCCGTCCGCTCCGCGACACCCTCGAGCGCACGCTGGCCGACGAGCGCGAGCGCGGCCTCGAGCGCGAGCGTCGCGCCGGACTCTCCCGGCCCGACGAGCTCGCCCTGCTGCACGAGCTCCAGGCGTGACTCCGGCCCGACCGAGTGACGCCGACATGACCCTCGATTTGCGGATGCCGCGGACCGGCCGCTATCGTCGGCGCATGCCTTCGGCGACCCAGGGACTCCCGACGCTCCTTCCGAGCGTCGCTCCCGCGCGCCGACGCCGTCTGGGCCTGCGCCGACTCTAGGCGACCCCGTACGCCGTCCTGTCATGGACGTCTGCGAGCGGGCGTCGCCGTCTGTAGCCCCCGCACCCAGACTCTAAGGTGGAATCCATGACATATTCGGTCGCCGTCTCCGGCGCATCCGGCTATGCGGGCGGCGAGATCCTGCGGATCCTCGCCGCGCATCCCGACGTCGAGATCCGCACCGTGACCGCGCACTCCAACGCGGGACAGCCGCTCATCCAGCACCAGCCCCACCTGCGCTCGCTCGCGCACCTGACCCTTTCCGAGACCTCTCCCGAGGTGCTCGCAGGTCACGACATCGTCTTCCTGGCGCTCCCGCACGGTCAGTCCGGGCAGTACACCGACGCCCTCGGCGACACGCCCCTCGTCATCGACGCGGGCGCCGACCACCGCCTCACGACGCAGGCGGAGTGGGACCGCTTCTACGGCGGCGACTTCCACGAGCCGTGGGCGTACGGCGTCCCGGAGCTCGCGGTCGACGGCGGCAAGCAGCGCGACCGCCTCGTCGGCGCGAACCGGATCGCCGCCCCCGGATGCAACGCCTCCACGGTGAGCCTGAGCCTCGCCCCGGGCGTCGCCGCAGGGGTCATCGACCCGTCCGACATCGTGACGATGCTCGCGGTCGGGCCGTCGGGAGCTGGCAAGAGCCTCAAGACGAACCTTCTCGCCAGTGAGATCCTCGGCACCGCCAACCCGTACGCCGTCGGCGGCACGCACCGCCACATCCCCGAGATCGCGCAGGCGCTCCGGGGCGCGGGGGCCGGCGGGCGGATCGGCATCTCCTTCACGCCCGTGCTGGTGCCGATGGCCCGGGGCATCCTCGCGACCTCGACGGCGCCCATCGCGCCCGGCGCGACCGACGAGCAGATCCGGGCCGCGTGGGAGTCCGCGTACGGCGACGAGACGTTCGTGCAGCTGCTGCCGGCGGGTCAGTTCCCGCGCACGGCCGACGTGATCGGTGCGAACACCGCGCTGATGGGCCTCGCGATCGACCGTGACGCGAACCGCGTGACCGTCGTCACCGCCGTCGACAACCTCGTCAAGGGCACGGCCGGAGCGGCCGTGCAGTCCATGAACATCGCGCTGGGCCTGCCCGAGGGCACCGCGCTCACCGTGAACGGAGTCGCGCCGTGAGCGTCACCGCGCCCCAGGGATTCGAGGCGGCGGGCGTCGCCGTGGGACTGAAGTCGACCGGCAAGCCCGATGTCGCCGTCGTGGTCAACCGCGGGCCCCTCAAGGTGGGCGCCGCGGTCTTCACGAGCAACCGTGCCAAGGCCAACCCCATCATCTGGTCGCAGCAGGTCATCCAGGACGGCACCGTCGAGGCGGTCGTGCTGAACTCCGGCGGTGCCAACTGCTTCACGGGTTCGTTCGGCTTCCAGACCACGCACCAGACCGCCGAGAAGGCCGCCGAGCTGCTCGGCGTGAGTGCCGGAGACATCCTCGTGTGCTCGACCGGCCTGATCGGCACCGGAGACGAGGTCTTCCGCGCCAAGGTGCTCGCCGGCACCGAGCAGGGCATCGCCGAGCTCTCGGCGGACGGCGGCGAGGCGGCATCCCTCGCCATCATGACCACCGATTCGCGGCCGAAGCGCTCGGTCGTGCGTCGCGACGGCTGGTCGATCGGCGGCATGGCGAAGGGCGCCGGGATGCTGGCGCCAGGTCTCGCGACCATGCTCGTGGTGATCACGACCGACGCCGTGCTCGATGCGGCACAGGCCGACGCCGCGCTGCGCCAGGCGACCGGACGCACGTTCGACCGGCTCGACTCGGACGGCTGCATGTCGACCAACGACCAGGTGACGCTGCTCGTCAGCGGCGCCTCGGGCGTGACGCCCGACGCAGAGGAGTTCGCCGCCGCGCTCGCCGAGGTCAGCCAGGATCTCGCGAAGCAGCTGCAGGGTGACGCCGAGGGCGCGAGCCACGACATCTCGATCCGGGTGGTGAACGCGGCCTCCGAGGCCGAGGCGGTCGAGGTCGGCCGCTCGGTCGCCCGCAACAACCTCTTCAAGGCCGCGATCTTCGGCAACGACCCGAACTGGGGCCGCGTGCTCGCCGCGATCGGCACGACCGGTGCCGCCTTCGACCCGTACGACGTCGACGTGTGGATGAACGGTGTGCGGGTCTGTTCGCACGGCGGCCCCGACGCGCCGCGGGAGGAGGTCGACCTCACGCCGCGCGCGACCGACCTCGTCATCGACCTCAAGGTCGGCGCGGCGACGGCGACGATCCTCACCAACGACCTGACCCACGACTACGTCCACGAGAACAGCGCCTACTCCTCATGACCGACCTGCAAGAGACCGATCCCGACGCAGCCAGCGCCCGCGCGGTGACGCTGATCGAGTCGCTGCCGTGGCTCAAGCGCTTCCGCGACCAGATCGTCGTCGTCAAGTACGGCGGCAACGCGATGGTGAGCGAAGAGCTTCAGGATGCGTTCGCCGCCGACATCGCCTACCTCCGCTACGTGGGCGTGAAGCCCGTCGTGGTGCACGGCGGCGGTCCCCAGATCTCGTCGATGCTCGACCGCCTCGCCATCCCCAGCGAGTTCAAGGGCGGCTATCGCGTCACCTCGACCGAGGCGATCTCGGTGGTGCGCATGGTGCTCACGGGGCAGATCAACCCGCAGCTGGTGTCGAAGATCAATGCCCACGGACCCGTGGCCACGGGACTGAGCGGCGAGGACGCGGGCCTCTTCGGCGGCCGCCGCCGCGGGGTGGTCATCGAGGGCGTCGAGCACGACCTCGGCCGTGTGGGCGACGTCGTCCAGGTCGATCCGCAGCCCGTGCTCGATCAGATCGAGGCCGGGCGCATCCCCGTCGTCTCGAGCATCGCGCCCGACCTCGACCACCCGGGGCACTCGCTGAACGTGAACGCGGATGCCGCGGCATCCGCTCTCGCCGTCGCGCTGGGTGCCGCGAAGCTCGTGGTCCTGACGGACGTCGCCGGCCTCTACGCAGACTGGCCCAACCGCGACTCGCTCGTGTCGCACCTGACGTCGACCGAGCTGAAGGCGATGCTGCCCACGCTCGAGTCGGGCATGATCCCGAAGATGGCGGCGTGCCTCGAGGCCGTCGAGGGCGGCGTCGAGACGGCCGCGATCATCGACGGGCGGGTGCCGCACTCGGTGCTCGTGGAGATCTTCACCAGCAAGGGAATCGGAACAGAGGTGGTGCTCGGATGACGTGGCAGGACGATGCGGGGCGCGACCTCGTCAAGAGCTTCGGCGCTCGCATGCAGATGTTCGTGCGGGGCGAAGGCTCCTACCTGTGGGACGCCGACGGCAAGCGCTACCTCGACTTCCTCGCGGGCATCGCGGTCGACTCGCTCGGTCACGCCCACCCGGTGTTCGTCGACGCGATCGCGACCCAGGCGGCGACCCTGTCGCACGTGTCGAACTACTTCGCCACGCCGCCGCAGCTCGCGCTGGCTGCCACGCTCAAGCGCATCGCCGGCACCGGCGACAGCGGGCGGGTCTACTTCGGCAACTCCGGGGCCGAGGCCAACGAGGCGGCGTTCAAGCTCGCCCGCCTGCACGGCGGAGCCGAGCGGCCGCGCATCCTCGCGCTCACCGACGCCTTCCACGGCCGCACCATGGGCACGCTCGCGCTCACGGGCAAGCCGTACATGCAGGAGCCGTTCCTCCCGATGACGCCGGGCGTCGAGTTCATCGACTCGACGGTCGAAGCGCTCGAGGCCGCGATCGACGACCGCGTGGCCGCCCTGTTCGTCGAGCCCGTCAAGGGCGAGGCGGGGGTGCTGCCGCTGCCCGAGGGCTACCTCGCCGCCGCGCGCGAGATCACCGAGCGCCACGGCGCGCTGCTCATCATCGACGAGATCCAGACCGGCGCCGGGCGCACGGGGGAGTGGTTCGCCTTCCAGCACGAGGGAATCACCCCCGACGCGATCACGGTGGCCAAGGGCATCGGCGGCGGGTTCCCGATCGGCGCCCTCATCACGTTCGGTGCCGCCAGCGAGCTCTTCTACCCGGGCACGCACGGCTCGACCTTCGGCGGCAACGCCCTCGGCACGGCCGTCGCGGGCGCCGTCCTCGGCGAGATCGAGCGGGCGGACCTCGTCCGCAACGCGGCCGAGCGTGGTGCGCAGCTGCGCCAGGCGATCGAGGCGATCGACTCGGATCTCATCACCGGGTGCCGCGGCGCGGGGCTCCTGATCGGCGTGGGGCTGCGACATCCAGTCGCCAAGGCGCTCGTCGCGGCCGCGCAGGAGCACGGTATCGTGATCAACGCGCCGAACGACGAGACGATCCGCCTGGTGCCCGCCCTCACGATCGGAGACGTCGAGATCGACGAGTTCATCGAGCTGTTCACTGCTTCGCTGCGCACGGTCGAGGACGCCCTCGTCCTCGATGCTTCGACGGGGCTCAGCACGAGCACGGAGGTTCCCGCATGACCCGCCACCTGCTGCGCGACGACGATCTGACGCAGGCCGAGCAGGACGAGATCCTCGACCTCGCGGTCGCGCTCAAGAAGGACCGCTGGAAGCTCAAGCCCCTCGAGGGTCCGCAGACCGTCGCGGTGATCTTCGACAAGTCGTCGACCCGCACGCGCGTCTCGTTCGCGGTCGGCATCGCCGACCTCGGCGGCTCGCCGCTGATCATCTCGACCGCCAACAGCCAGCTGGGCGGCAAGGAGACACCCGCCGACACCGCACGGGTGCTCGAGCGTCAGGTCGCTGCAATCGTGTGGCGCACGTACACGCAGGCGGGACTGGAGCAGATGGCCGAGGGCACCCGGGTGCCGGTCGTCAACGCGCTGAGCGACGACTTCCACCCCTGCCAGCTGCTCGCCGATCTGCTCACGATCAAGGAGCACAAGGGCGAGCTCGCCGGCCTCACGCTGGCGTTCTTTGGCGACGGCAAGTCGAACATGGCGCACTCGTACGTGCTGGCGGGCGTCACCGCCGGCATGCACGTGCGGGTGGCGTCGCCGGAGGCGTACGCGCCGCGCGACGACGTGATCGCCGACGCCGACCGCCGCGCCGCAGAGACCGGCGGCTCCGTCACCCTGTACACCGACCCCAACGAGGCGGCGGCCGGCGCCGACGTCATCGTGACGGACACCTGGGTGTCGATGGGCAAGGAGGAGGAGAAGCTCGAGCGCCTCCGCGACCTGGGCCAGTACAAGGTCACGCAAGAGCTCATGGCGCTGGCACAGGGCGACGCGATCTTCATCCACTGCCTTCCCGCGGACCGCGGCTACGAGGTCGACGCCGAGGTGATCGACGGCCCGCAGAGCGTCGTCTGGGACGAGGCCGAGAACCGGCTCCACGCCCAGAAGGCGCTGCTGGTCTGGCTGCTCCGTCAGGACTGAGCGCCGGACGGCCTCGGCGGTGAGCGAACGCGGCGCGACGACGAGCCCGGCGATGCGACGCGACGGCTGGTTCGCGTCGCGCTGGCACCGCCTGAACCGGGCGCCGCGCATCACCGGCGTGGACCTCGCCCGCGGGCTCGCGGTGATCGGCATGTTCGCCGCGCATCTGCTGGTCATCTCCGATGATCTCGACATCAGCGACCCCGGCACGTGGGTCGCCGTCGTCGACGGCCGGTCGTCGATCCTGTTCGCCACGCTCGCGGGCGTCTCGATCGGACTGATGACGGGAGGCCGGACGCCGCTGCCGCCGGCCGACATGGCGACGGCGCGGGGCCGTCTCGCCGTCCGGGCGCTCCTGCTGTGGGGGATCGGCGGACTGCTGATCGCGACGAAGGTGCCGGTCTTCGTGATCCTCCCGGCCTACGCGCTGCTCTTCCTCATCGCCTTGCCGCTGACGGCGCTGGGAGCGCGCGCGCTCCTGACGCTCGCGGCGGTGCTGGCGGTGACGATGCCGTTCGTCCAGGTGTGGCTCGACGTCCTGCCCCTCTGGACCTCGCCCTGGGGTGCCCACCTGTCGACGGCCATCGGCTGGCACTACCCCTTCACCACCTGGATCGCCTTCGTCGTCGCGGGGCTCGGCGTGGCGCGCGCCGACATCACGCGGTGGCCCGTGCAGTGGTACCTGGTCGCGGTAGGCATGATGCTCGCGGCGCTCGGATACGGAGCGGATGCCGCGACCGGCGCCTCGCCCGCGGAGCAGGCCACGTCGTACCTCGGGGCGGTGTGGACCGCGCGGCCGCACTCCACGGGCTTGCTCGAAGTGGTCGGCTCGGGCGGCTTCGCGCTGCTCGTGCTGGGAGCGTCGCTGCTGCTGTGCCGCACGGCGCTGGTCTGGGTCGTCCTGCCGCTGCGGGCCGTCGGCGCGATGCCGCTCACGGCATACACGCTGCAGCTGGTGGTGTGGGCGCTCGTCGCGCTCGTCTCACTCGACCGGGTGCGCGACCTCAGCGGATTCCGCGCGCTGGAGCCCTTCTGGGGCTTCACGGTGGGGACGATCCTGTTCTGCTCCGCCTGGGCGCTCCTCGTGGGTCGTGGCCCGCTCGAGACCGCGATCGACACGGCGTCGCGCTTGGCGGTGCCCGACGACGCCGGCTTGCCCGCCCCACCCGTGAGGTGACGGATGCCGCGACCGCCGCGGCGCGGTCACAGCGTCCGTGTGCGCGGCGGGGCGTCGGTAGGCTTGTCGGGTGAGTGAATCGAAGGGCGACGGCACCAACGAAGGCGCACTGTGGGGAGCCCGTTTCGCGACGGGGCCGTCCCCGGAGCTGGCCGAACTGAGCCGATCGACGCACTTCGACTGGGATCTCGCGCTGTACGACATCGCCGGGTCGCACGCGCACGCGAAGGCGCTCGCCGCGGCAGGGTATCTGAGCGACGACGAAGAACGTGCGATGCATGACGGCCTGGACGAGCTGGCGCGGGGGGTGACCGATGGCACGCTCCTGCCCTCGGCCTCCGACGAGGACGTCCATGGCGCACTCGAGCAGGCGCTGATCGGCGTCGTCGGCGCGGAGCTCGGCGGCAAGCTGCGCGCCGGGCGCAGCCGCAACGACCAGATCGCGACGCTCGTGCGCATGTACCTGCTCGACCACTCGCGCACCATCTCACGCGAGATCCTGCGTCTCGTCGATGCGCTCGTCGCGCAGGCCGAAGCCCACCCCGACGCCATCATGCCGGGCCGCACGCACCTGCAGCACGCGCAGCCCGTCCTGCTCGCGCACCATCTGCAGGCGCACGCCTGGCCGCTGGTGCGCGACCTCGAGAGGCTCCGCGACTGGTCGGCCCGCGCGGCCGTCTCGCCGTACGGCGGAGGCGCCCTTGCCGGCTCGACGCTCGGCCTCGACCCCCAGCTGGTCGCGCGTGAGCTCGGGCTCGATCGCCCCGCCGAGAACTCGCTCGACGGGACCGCGGCGCGCGACGTCGTCGCCGAGTTCGCCTTCATCACCGCGATGATCGGCATCGACGTCTCGCGGTTCGCCGAAGAGATCATCCTCTGGAACACCCGCGAGTTCGGGTTCGTGACGCTCGACGACGGCTATTCGACCGGTTCGAGCATCATGCCTCAGAAGAAGAACCCCGATATCGCCGAGCTGGCTCGCGGCAAGTCGGGGCGGCTCATCGGCAACCTGACGGGACTGCTCGCGACGCTCAAGGCACTGCCCCTGGCGTACAACCGCGATCTGCAGGAGGACAAGGAGCCGGTCTTCGACTCGGTGCGCACGCTCGAGACGGTGCTCCCGGCGTTCGCCGGCATGGTCGCCACGATGCGGTTCCACACCGAGCGCATGGCGGCGCTCGCCCCGCAAGGGTTCTCCCTCGCGACCGACGTCGCCGAGTGGCTCGTCAAGCGCGGCGTGCCGTTCCGCGACGCGCACGAGATCTCCGGACTCCTCGTCCGTGTGTGCGAGGAGAGCGGCATCGAGCTGCACGACGTGTCGGATGAGCAGCTGGTGTCCGTCTCGGCGCACCTCACCCCCGAGGTCCGCGAGGTGCTGAGCGTCGAGGGCTCGGTCGCGAGCCGCGCGGGTGTCGGCGGCACGGCGCCGGTGCGCGTCGCCGAGCAGCGCACGGAGCTCATCGAGCGCGTGCAGGCGGCCGCGCACGCGCTGGGCCTGTAGCGGCCCCTCCGTCGTTCAGACCGCAGCTGCGGTCACCAGATCGCGAGACGCACGAGCCCCGCGACGATGCACGCCCACAGCAGGCTCGCGAGGGTGCCGATGATGAAGCGCTCGCGCGCCTCCGCGGCGGCCAGCTCGGAGAAGCGGCCGATGCCCTTGAGAGCGACGATGACGGCGATCGCCTCGGGGAAGCCCGCGATGACCCCGAGGGCCACCGCGACGCGCTCGAGATAGCCGATGGTGGTGCCGCCGCGCATGATCTCGCGCACCGGCTCGTCGCCGGCGGCGACCCCGGGGGATGACGGTGCGCGCAGCAGGATGCCGCCGTTGTCGCCCTCCTCCACGCGCCCGTGACTGGCGACGTCGAGCACGCGGCGGGTGACGGGGTTCCCGCCCAGCACGGCGAGTGCGGTGCCGAGGAGTGCGATGGCCAGGCCCACTAGCAGCGGCACGTTGAAGGGCGACACCGTCACGACGATCAGGCAGAGCACGACCAGCACGCCGGCGACGATCAGCGGGACGTCCGCCGGCTTGCGAAAACTGATCACCACGAGCACGAGCGCTCCGCACAGCGCGAGGAACAGGAAGATCGAGAGCGCGGCGACGAGCAGCACGTCGGGGGAGACCATGGCGTCAGTCTGGCACGGACCCGCGACGTGACCGGGTCGCGGCATCCGCCCGTCGTCCATCCCGTCTTCGCACCGCCGCGCGCCGACGATCTGCGTGATGGACCCGCGGGCGCTGCTGCTGTCAGTCGTCTGCGGGGCGCGTGTCCGCGGCGGCGTCGAGACGCGTGAGCAGGCGAACGAGCGCCGGCGCTGCGGCCTCCTCCACGCGCAGGCCCGCGGCCTTGGCGCGCAGGCTGACGGCACCCTCCGAGATGCCGAGCAGGTCGGCGACCTCCCGCTGGCTCCGGCCGTCGGCGAGCAGGTCGTACACCTCCCAGCCCTCGGCGCTGCGGCGATCGCGCAGGTCGACCAGAAGCCGCACCAGCGCTTCGGCGTCGGGGTCGTCTCCCGGCGCGGTGATCGCCAAGCGCGTCGACGCCCGTTTGGCGCGGTCGACAGCGTCGCGGGCGTTGAGGAAGGCCTCGCCGCGTGCAGCGCGCACACTGTCGGGGAGCGGTGTCTCCACCGTGCCGATGCCGACCCCCACGCTCCACTGGCGGGATCGCGTGAGATCGAGCACGATCGCGAGGACCGCGGCGGGATCGGCCAGGGCCACCTGCATCTCGTCGCCGGCTGTGCGTTCGGGAGCGAGGGCGAGCCGGCGCGCGCCCCGTTCTTCGACGACCTCGAGCGCGGTGGGGACGAGGTCGGCGCTCACCCGGCTGTCTCGTTGGTCGGCGGTGATGACGAACACGTGGTGGATCCTTTATGCAGAGGGCTGAACCATCGCTAGTTTAGCGCAGAGGCTTCATTGACATAAGTCCTCGGGCTTAAACGACCATCAGATTAGCCTGCATACTCAATCTGCGAGCGGCGGAGCGACCAGGGATGCCGGCTCGGGCTGCGCGAGCTGGTCGCGGTACCAGGCGAGCTTCTCGTCGAGGCGGGACTGCTGCGCGAGCAGCTCGTCCAGGTCGCGCTGCACGGCGGCCGCGTGCTCCTCGAGCAGCGCGATGCGATCGGGGACGGTCGTGGCGTCGCGGCAGAGCTCGCCGTACCGGCGCAGCCGCTCGATGGGCATGCCCGTCTCGCGCAGGCATTTCAGGAAGCCCAGCGTGCCGAGGTCGGCCTCCGAGTACTGCCGGTGTCCGCCTGCCGATCGCGCGACCGGTGGAAGGATGCCCTCGCGTTCGTAGTAGCGAAGTGTGTCGAGCGAGAAGCCCGAGAGCGCGGCCGCCTCGGCAGGGGTGTACGACGTCATGCGCCGACGATAGTGCTTGACCTGGAGCGGGCTCCAGATTGCACAGTGGTGACATGACCACTTCCACCCCTCCCGCATCCCCGCTCGTCCTCGGCGCCATGATGTTCGGCACGACCGTCGACCAGACGACGTCCTTCGCGCTGCTCGACCGGTTCGTGGAGCGGGGCGGCGTCTGGATCGACACCGCCGACTGCTACAGCTTCTGGGCGAGCGACTCCGGCCTGGGCGGCGACAGTGAGCGCCTGCTCGGCCGCTGGCTCGCAGCGCGACCGGGCATGCGCGATCGCGTCAAGATCGCCACCAAGCTGGGCGCCGAGCCGCTCTGGGCGGGCTCCTGGCCGGAGCGGCGTGCCGGTCTTTCGCGGCGCGCGGTCCGCGACGCGTTCGCCGGGAGCCTCGAGCGGCTCGGCCTCGACTCCGTGGACCTGCTGTGGCTGCATCAGGAAGACCGCGCCGTCCCGATCGAAGAGACGGCGGAAGCGCTCGCCGAGCTGACCGGAGCCGGTCTCACGGGCCGGGTCGGGGCATCCAACCATCCGGCGTGGCGCATCGAGCGCGCGCGAGCGCACGCCCGGGCCATCGGATCGACGCCCATAGACGCGCTGCAGCTCAACGCGACGTATCTGCGTGTGCGGCCGGGGACGCGCCCGCCCGGCGTCGAGCACCGCTTCGGCGTTCTGTCCGAGGAGCAGCGCGACTACGCCGAGACCCACGGTCTGGAGGTGTGGGCGTACACACCGCTGCTCGGGGGCGCGTACGACAACCCCGACAAGACGATCCCCGAGGTGTACGACCACCCCGGCACCGATCGACGCCTCGCCGTGCTCGACGAGGTCGCTGCGGAGCTCGGCGCGACCCGCGGTCAGACGGTGCTCGCCTGGCACGTCGCGCACGGCGTCCGGCCCATGCTCGGCGGCAGCAAGGTGGCGCAGCTCGACGCGGCGATGGACGCCGTCCGCCTTCCGCTCACGGCCGATCAGATCGAGCGCCTGGACGCGCCCGCGTGACGGCGTCGGCGTCCGCGATGACGCCGACGCGGCGGCGCCCCACCGCCGTGCGTGACCACTGGGGCCTCGACCCGCCCCGCGGCGGGTCGAGGCATCCGTCGCTGATAACCTGGCGAGCGTGTCAGAAATCGTCGTGAGCGCGACCGTGCCCGCGATCGACCCCTCGTTCGAGAACGTGTGGGACGAGATCGTGTGGCGTGGGCTCGTGCATGTGTCCACCGATCAGGAGGCGCTGCGCGCCCTTCTCGCCGGGGACCCGATCACGTATTACTGCGGTTTCGATCCGACGGCGCCGAGCCTGCACCTCGGTCACCTCGTGCAGCTGCTGACGATGCGCCGACTGCAGCTGGCCGGCCACAGGCCGCTCGGCCTGGTCGGCGGCTCGACCGGCCTCATCGGCGACCCGCGTCCGACGGCGGAGCGCACCCTCAACACGCCCGAGACGGTGGCGGAATGGGTCGGCCGGCTGCGTGGGCAGGTGCAGCAGTACCTGAGCTTCGAAGGCGACAACGCGGCGCGCCTGGTGAACAACCTCGACTGGACGGCCCCGCTGAGCGCGATCGACTTCCTGCGCGAGATCGGCAAGCACTACCGGGTCGGCACGATGATCAAGAAGGACGCCGTCAGTGCGCGCCTCAACTCCGAAGCGGGCATCAGCTACACCGAGTTCAGCTACCAGATCCTCCAGGGCCTGGACTTCCTCGAGCTGTACCGCCAGTACGGCTGCGTGCTCCAGACCGGCGGCAGCGACCAGTGGGGCAACCTCACCAGCGGAACGGACCTCATCCACCGCGTCGAGGGCGTCTCGGTGCATGCGATCGGCACGCCGCTCATCACGAACAGCGACGGCACCAAGTTCGGCAAGAGCGAGGGCAACGCGATCTGGATCGACGCGGACATGACCAGTCCGTACGCCTTCTACCAGTTCTGGCTCAACACGGACGATGCCGACGTCATCGAGCGGCTGAAGGTCTTCACCTTCCTCACGCGCGACGAGATCGTCGAGTACGAGCGCCTCGTGGCCGAGGAGCCCTTCCGCCGCGCCGCCCAGAAGCGTCTCGCCCTCGAGGTGAACACGATCGTGCACGGGGCGGATGCGACGGCCGCCGTGATCGCGGCATCTGAGGCATTGTTCGGTCAAGGCGATCTCGCTGCGCTCGACGCGACGACACTGCGTCACGCGCTCGAGGAGCTTCCGAACGCCTCGGTCGCCTCCGGGACGAACGTCGTGCAGGCGCTCGTCGACACCGGACTCGTCTCGAGCCTGTCGGAGGCCCGCCGCGCGATCGCGCAGGGCGGTGTGTCTCTCGACGGCGTGAAGGTCGAAGACGACACGGCGACAGTGTCGGGCTCGCTGCCCGGCGGCGTCTCGGTGCTCCGCCGCGGCAAGAAGACCCTGGCCGGCGTCTTCGTCGGCTGACCGGATGGGCGGCGCGGCGACGCGGGCGGGGGAGTGACGGATGCCGTTCACTCCCAGCCACGCCGTCGTCGCGCTGCCCTTCATCCGCACGCCGCTCGTCCCCGCTGCCATCGCGATCGGGGCGATGACGCCCGACCTGCCGCTCTTCGTGCGCGGACTCCCGCTCCACTACGGCATCACCCACACCTTCGCATGGCTGCCGGCGACGATCGTGCTCGCGCTGGCGCTGCTGCTCGTGTGGCGCTGCGTGCTGCGGCCTGCGGCGCGCGAGCTGGCGCCGCGCCGCCTCGCTGAGCGACTGCCGTCCGACTGGGATGCCGGTGCGGGCCCGGCGCTCCGCGAGACGTTGGGGATCGACCCGGCTCCGCCGGGGCGGTTGTCGTGGAGACGGATGCTGCTGCTCGTGCTGTCGCTCGCGCTCGGCGTCGTGAGCCACATCGTGTGGGACCTGTTCACGCACGAGGGGCGCTGGGGCACGACAGCCCTGCCCGCGTTGGACGCCCAGTGGGGTCCGGTGCCCGGGTACAAGTGGCTGCAGCACGGATCGAGCGTGCTCGGACTCGCCATCATCGGGATCTGGATGGTGGCGTGGCTGGCGAGGCGCCGGGGAGCGGCATCCGTCATCCGCGTTCTGCCCGACGCGGTCCGCTGGGTGTGGTGGCTCTCACTGCCCCTGGTGCTGGTCGCCGCATGGGGGTGGGGCCTCGCAGTCTCCGGCGGGCTCGATGACGAGTTCACCGCCGCGCACCTCGGCTACCGCGTCCTCCCGCCGGCGTGCGCGATCTGGGGCGCGGTGACCGTGGCGCTGTGCATCGTGGTGCAGCTGCGGCGCGCGCGCCGGTCCGGGAACCGGTGACCCTGGCGTCCCGGGAACGGATGCCGGTTTCCTGACGGTAGCGGCACCATCCGGGTGCCCCGTCGAAAGGAACGCTCATGCGCACATCGCTGCGGGTGGCGGGTTGGGGAACCCTGGGTTTCGGGATCGCCTTCTTCGCCACCTTCCTGATCAACGCGCTGGTCAACGCCGTGCTCGTGGACTATCCCGAGCACCCGCTGGCATCGGAGATGGCCGCCGATCACTGGGGCGGCGTGCTCTTCCTGGTCACCTGGAGCAGTTGTGGCGCCGCCCTCGGCGTGGCGACCGTCGGACTCGCTTCGGCAGCGCTCCGTCCCGGCGGCGCGCCCGCCCGCATCTCCGCCGTCTTCGGCACGATCGCGACAGCGGGGTGGCTGATGAGCGGGGCGGCGGGCCTGGCGCAGCGGTCGGCCCTGCTCAACGACGGGATCGCCGCCGAGGCCGCGGCACCAGCGGTGGAGCGGGCAGTGGTCGCCGGACTCTTCATCGGCGTCCACACCGGTGGCGTGCTGTTCGCCACAGCGGCCGTGCCGTGGCTGGCGGTCGCTGCGGTGGGGGCCGCGCGCCGCATCTCGAAGACGGTCTCGGTGCTGCTGTGGATCGCCGCGCTCGCGTCTTTCGCGGGTTTCGTGGTCCTCGGCGCCCAGTACGGGTTCCTGATCGTGATGGCCGTCTTCGTCTTCGTCGGGGTGATTCTGCTCCGCCGGGCACGCCGGACGGTCGACGCAGGGGGGACTGCGCCGCCTGTCGGGGCGGCAGCCGTTGGGGCATGATGACGCCATGGACCTCGCCGTCGCCATCCTGGTTCAGGTGGTGAACTGGCCGCTCGCCGCGCTGGTCGCGTGGCGGGCGGCATTCCGCCGAGTCCCCGCTGTGGTGGGCGCAGCGGTGGTGGTCCTGCTCGCCGCCGCGGCGATCGCCGCCTGGGATCCGCTGGCCGCGGGGCCGTTCTCCCGCGTGGCGGTGGCGTTCGTGCAGATGAGCGTGGTCGTGCTGCTCGCGCTGTACCCGGACGGACGACCGGTGCCGCGCTGGATCCTGATTCCGGCGACCGCCGAGATCGCGATCCAGCTCGGCAATCTCATCGCCGGCCTCCGGTGGGAGGAGCAGGCATGGTGGCCTGCGCATTACCTCGTGACCTGGGGATTGCTCCTGTTCGGCGGACAGCTGTACCGCTTCCTCTCGCGCTCTTCGGTCGACGGCCGCGAGCGGGTGCAGTGGCCGCTGCTCGGGCTCCTCGTGATGGTCATCTCATTCGTCCTGTGGTCGATCGCCGCGGTCGCGGGCGTCGCGGCGTTCGACGCGACGTGGTTCGCGAACCTCCTGCTGGCGATCCCGGCGCCCGCGTTCGCCGTCGGACTCCTCGCACCGCGGATGGCGCGGGTGGACCAGCTGCTGCGCCTCGTGCTGCACGGCGGACTCTGGGCGGTCTCCGTCGCGATCGTCGCCTGGGCCGCCGCCGTGGCGACGGTCGCCATGCCGCCTGTTCCGCGCGCGTGGACGACGGCGGTGGTGACGGCCATCGCCGCCGTCCCGGCGGCCTACGGCGCTCGACGGCTGGCAGACCTCGTGGTCTACGGCCGGCGCGCCGATGCGCTGCGGACCTTGGACGAGCTCGGCGGGCGGCTGGAAGCATCGGCTGATCCGCGCGAGGTGCCCGCCGAAATCGTGGCCACCGTCACAGACGCCTGGGGGCTCGCGGGCGCTGCGCTCCGCGGTGATCCGCTCCTCGCGGCTACCGCGGGGGAGCTCGGCACGGTGGCGGACGAGATCGCCGCCTTCCCCATCCGCTATCAGGGTGACCTTCTCGCGACCCTCGAGGTGGCGCCTCGTCGAGGCGACCGGCAGCTCACGGCCCAGGATCGCGCAGTGATCGAGCAGATCTGCCGACAGGCCGCCCCGGCCCTGCATGGGGCACGCGTCATGGGGGAACTGATCGATGCCCGGACGCGCGTCGTGCACGCCCGCGAGGAGGAGCGCAAGCGACTGCGGCGCGACCTGCACGACGAGCTGGCGCCGACGTTCGCCGGTCTGGGGCTCTCGGCAGCGGCGGTGCAGACGCTCACGCGCGCGGGCGATGAACGGGCGACGGATGCCGCGGCCACCCTCGTCGAGGGGCTCCGCTCCGCGACGCGCCAGCTGCGCGACGTCGCGTACGACCTGCGTCCGCCGGTGCTCGATGACCGCGGACTCATCGCGGCGATCGAAGAACGGGTCGCGACGGAGGAGGGAAGTCCGAGCGTCCGGCTGGAGGCGCCGCCGTCGCGTGTGGAGCTGCCCGCCGCGGTGGAGCTCGCCGCTCTCCGCATCGTGCAGGAGGCCGTCATGAACGTCCGACGGCACGCGGCGGCCACTCGGTGCGTCGTCCGGATCGAGCTCGACGCGACGCACCTCGCCGTATC
This sequence comes from Microbacterium hibisci, assembly GCF_015278255.1. GTDB lineage: Bacteria > Actinomycetota > Actinomycetes > Actinomycetales > Microbacteriaceae > Microbacterium > Microbacterium hibisci. The sequence goes on along the minus strand of NZ_JADIJC010000010.1, from coordinate 1,340 downwards.
AGTGGCGGACGATGGCCGCGGCTTTCCGGCACACCTCCGCGAAGGGCTCGGCATGCGGTCCATGAGGGAACGGACCGAGGAGCTGGGTGGTTCGCTGCAGATCCTCGATGCGGATGAGGGCGGGACGATCGTCGCGGTGAGGCTGCCGCGGCGCAGCGTCCCCAGCGTCGGTGCGCCGACCCCGGGCGAAGGATCGGTGGCGGTCCCATGATCCGCGTACTCGTCGTCGACGATCATCCGGTGTATCGACGGGGTCTGGGCACCCTCCTCGAAGCCTCGGGCTACGACGTCGTCGGCGAGGTCGGCAGTGCGGCCGAGGCGATCGCCTGGGCACGCCGGACGTGCCCGGACGCGGTGCTGATGGACCTCGGTCTGCCCGACGGCTCGGGCATCGACGCGACCGCGCGCATCGTGGGCGAGCGCCCCGCCACGAGGATCATCGTCGTGACGATGTTCGACGACGACGGGTCGGTCCGCCGAGCACTCGCCGCCGGGGCAGCCGGCTACGTCGTGAAGGACGCGGCGCCGTCCGAGATCCTCGCTGCGCTCGCCGCCGCGCTCGAGGGGGCGACGGTGATCGGGTCGGGGGTCGCGCGAGCGTCGGATGCCGCGATCCGCGAGAGTCCTGCCTCCGAAGCACTGGGACTCACGGTTCGCGAACGAGAGGTCCTCAGCCTGGTGGCGCGAGGCCTGACGAACCGCCAGGTGGCGGAGCGGCTCGGCGTGGCGGGCAAGACTGTGGCGAACGTCGTCTCGGTGCTGCTGGCGAAGTGCGCGGTCGCCGACCGCGTGGAGCTCGCGGCCGTAGCGCGCACCCTCGACGGGTGAAATCGGCGCGCACCGCAGGGGTGCTTCTCGATGCCAGGGGGGTGCCCGTCGCCGCGGAAGCGGCGGGCCACTCCACTTCCGCGTGATTCCGGGGGTGGTGGGGTGCGACACGCCCGGGATGTGGGGTGGATTCGACGGTGGGGTGGTTTCGGCGTAATGTTCTTGTTGTTCGCCCCAAAGGGTAGAGCGGAAGACCGGAAGGTCTGGCTCCCCTCAAGCAGCGAACCACCTCCAACACACTGGATCCGTTCTTCGGATCGTCCGCTCGTCGGACACGTGGGGGACTTGCTCGAAGAGCTCCGGTCGATTTGACGGGATCGCTTCGGCGAGATAAGATAGTGAAGTTGCCCAGCCGGGGCGCGGATCGCGAGATCCGATGCTGGCTGGTGCGTCCGATCTTTGAGAACTCAACAGCGTGCACTTGTCAAATGCCAATTTTTTTCTCTGTCGACCACGTTTGTGGTTGGTGGGGGTCTTTTTTGGATCAATTCATGGATGTCAGTTTGATATTC
>NZ_JADIJC010000001.1 GCF_015278255.1 Microbacterium hibisci | reverse complement strand
GAGCCCTCCGCTCGTTACCTACTCTTACCACCATTTCCCCCCCGCGCCCTCTTCCGTGCTGGCCGCGCACCCGCGCCTCGCCTCGGTCGGCCCGCAGCCGCGCCGCGAGCTCCGCGAAGAGGTCGTGCGCCGCGGTGACGGCGCGGCGGCAGTCGGGAGGCAGCGCCGGGATCGCCCGCGCCGCGGCGGCGAGGTCCGCGTCGATGCGGTCGAGCACGGCCGCGCGCTGGTCGCCGTGCTGCGACAGGCCGAGATAGTCGCGGCCGAGCACCTGCCCGTCGTGACTCAGGTCGCGCAGGAAGTTCACGTCCTGGAAGGCCGCTCCCAGCCGCCGGGCGCCCTCGACCAAGTCCGCCGCCGGAGCGACCGGCCGCGGCGCGCCCGCGTTCACGAACACCTGCAGGCACATCAGGCCCACGACCTCGGCGGAGCCGTACACGTAGGCATCGTGCGAGGCCGCATCGTGGCGGCTGGTGGACAGATCCGTGCGCATCGAGGCGAAAAAGGGCCGCACGAGGTCGTCGCCGATCCCGCACTCACGGGCGGTGCGGGCGAAGGCGTGCACCACCAGGTTCGCGCTGAAGCCGCGAGAGATCGCGCTCAGCACCTCGTGCTCGAGTTGGTCGAGCACGTCGCTCGTCGCCGCGGGCGAGAGCCCCGCCTCTTCGGCGGGACCGTCCACGACCTCGTCGGCCACCCGGACGAGGGCGTACACGTTGCGCACGTGGGGACGCGGGCGCGGGCCGAGCAGGCGGCAGGCGAGCCCGAACGACGTCGAGTAGTGCGCGATCACGGTGGCTGCGGCATCCGCTGCCGCCTCGTCGTACAGGCTCAGGCCGGTGGCCTCGCCCCGGCGTGTCGTCTTCACGGAATGCGTCCTTCGATGCGGTCGGCCAGGGTGCGCAGCAGCGCAGCCGCGCGGTCAGGGAGGGCGGGATCGTGGGAGGCGGCCCGCACGTCGGCGAGCGTCTCGGCGATCAGTGCGACCAGGCGATCCTTCGCGCCGCTGGACTCGAGCAGCTGCTGCGCCTCGCGAACGGCGACCGGGCCGGTGCGGGCCAGTGCGAGCGCCTCGTCGACGCGCGGGGCGCGCTCGGACTCGCGCGCGAGCGCCACGAGGGGCGTGCGCTTGTTCTCTCGGAGATCGGGCCCGCTGTCGCGGCCGGTCTGCTCGGTGGTGCCGAAGGCGCCGATGAGGTCGTCGACGAGCTGGAACGCGAGCCCCAGGCGGCCGCCCGCGTCGCCCAGCACCCGGAGGGCGTCGGTGTCGGCGCCGCCCAGCAGGGCACCCGCCTGCAGCGGTGCGCGGAACGAGTACACCGCCGTCTTGTTGAACGCGGTGTCGAGGGTCGCGCCGCGCGTCGGGAACCGCGAGGCCACGCTGTTCTCGACGTCCGCGAGCTCGCCGGCGGCCGACACCAGGACGGCGTCGTCGAACAGGGTCAGCAGGCGGTCGCGCGTGACGTCGTCCGTGTGGGCCAAGGCGACCAGGCGGAACGCCTCGTGGAGCAGGATGTCGCCGGCGAGGATCGCAGCGGCGTCGCCCACCAGGGCGGCGCCGTCCGCGTCGGCGCCGCCGTCGCGGGCGCGCATCCGGAACTCTCCGCCGATGTTCGGCACGCCGCGACGCATCGTGTCGTGGTCGATGACGTCGTCATGGACGACGAAGGCGGTGTGGAGCAACTCGAACGCGGCCGCCACCGAGAGGACGGCCGACGCGTTCGTGTCGTCGCGGCGGAACGCGTCGAACGATGCCGTCACCAGCGCGGGGCGGAACCGCTTGCCGCCGTGCGCCGCGCGGGTGATCGCGTCGCCGAGCGCGCCGAAACCGGGGCCGAGCTCGGACGAGCGCTCGCGGATCCTCGCCAGCGCACCGTCGATGGCGATGGCGAGGTCGGGATGATCGGCAGCCGGGATCATGATGCCATTCGGCGGCGCGACGCGGTCTCGAACAGGTGCAGCTGCTGCGCCTGCAGGACCAGCCACGGGCTGAACGCCCAGGGGGTGGCCTCGAGCGAGGTCGCGAGCGCCTCGGGCTCGACCCAGCGGGCGTCGACGACCTCGAGCGGATTCATCACCGGCTCGTCGTCGGTGTACGCCAGATAGACCGGGCAGACCTCGTGCTCGACGATGCCGTTCGCGTCCGTCGCACGGTAGCGGAACAGGGGGAGGGCCACGCGGACGTCCTGCAGCGTCAGACCGAGCTCGAAGTCGGCGTGGCGGCGCACGGCCGTCATGACCGGCTCGGCGGGGCGCGGGTGGCCGCAGAACGAGTTCGTCCACACGCCGGGCCACGTGCGCTTGGAGAGCGCGCGGCGGGTGATGAGCACCTGCCCTTCGCTGTTGAGGACGTGGCACGAGAAGGCCAGGTGGAGGGCGGTGTCGGGGCCGTGCACGCTCGACTTCGGCGCCGTGCCGATGGCGCGCCCGTCTTCGTCGAGCAATACCACGTGGTCGGTGTCGGTCATCCGATCGCTCCTTTCGATAGCTAGTTAAACTAGCGATATCCGTTGTGCGATGCTACAACGGGTCGGAGGTAACTTCCATGATGACCGAACGTTGGGTGCCGCAGACGGATCATGAGCACGCGGTGATGCGTGTGCTCACGTCCATCCGTGCCGTCAGCGACGCCATGGAGCGCATGCACAGCGGCATGAAGGGCGACATGGAGATGAACGCCACCGACGTGGCGGCACTGCGCATGCTCATCATCCGCGAGCGGCAGGAGCGGTCGGTCAGCCCCCGCGACATCGCGCGGCACCTGCGGATCTCGACGGCGTCGACCACCAAACTGCTCGACCGCCTGTCGGACTCCGGCCATGTCGAGCGGCGACCTCATCCCAGCGATCGCCGGGGTCTGGTCGTCGTGCTCACCGACTCGGCCCGGCAGACGTTCTTCCGAGTGTTCGGCAGCCACCTGCGCGCGATGCGCGAGGTGGCGAGCCGATACGACGAGGCGGAGCTGGACGTGATCGCGCGGTTCCTCGACGACCTCAGCGGGGCGATGGACCCGCCCGCGTAGGGCGAGAACCACACGGATGCCGCGCGCCACGGCGGCGCGGGATCGCGCCCGTTTCGACGGCGAGATGTAGAAGAGGGCGCCCCATCCGGGACGCCCTCTTCTGTGTTTTCTGTTGCGGGGACAGGATTTGAACCTGCGACCTCTGGGTTATGAGCCCAGCGAGCTACCGAGCTGCTCCACCCCGCGGCACAAGAAGTAAGCCTAGCACGGGTTTCGAGTGGTCGTGACACGCGGCCCGGGTCGCTTGCCGTGCCCGCACCGTGCGCGACAGGATGAGGCATGCCCGCCGAGCGTGACACCGACCCCGACGATGCCCGTGCGGACGGCCGCGACGAGACTCCCGAAGAGCGCGCCGATCGCAATTGGAACGAGGTGCTGCAAGAGCTGCGCGTGCTGCAGACCGGCACCCAGATCCTCACCGGCTTCCTGCTCGCGCTGGCGTTCCAGCCGGCGTTCGCCGACCTGTCTGATTCGCAGCGATCCGTCTACCTCGGGCTGGTCGTGCTCTCGGCCCTCAGCTCGATCATCGCGCTGGCGCCGGTCGCACTGCACCGCGTGCTGTTCCAGCAGCGGGCCAAGCCCGCCGTCGTCCGCTACGGCCACGTCGCCCTCATCACGGCGCTCCTGACGGTCTCCGTACTGCTCGTGGGAGTGGTCGCGTTCGTGTTCGACGTCGTGCTCGGCGGGTCGGCCTTCTGGTGGGCGCTGATCCTGCTGGCGCTGCTGATCCTCGTGCTCTGGCTGGTCGTGCCCGCGATCATCCGGATCCGCCTTCGCACGAACGGGGACCGCTGATGAGTGACACGCTCGCGGTCGGGGTCGCGCAGTTCGCGCCGACCGCCGACACCGTCGCGAATCTGGATTCCATCGCCCAGCTGACGGCGACGGCGGCCTCGCGCGGCGCCGAGGTGATCGTCTTCCCGGAGTACTCCAGCTACTTCGTCGACCCGTTCGACGACTCGCTGGCCGAGTTCGCGCAGAACCTGGACGGGCCGTTCGTCGAGGCGCTCACGCGAATCGCCGGGGAGCACGGCGTGGTCATCGTCGCGGGCCTCCTCGAGCGCGCGACAGACGAGCAACGGGTGCGCAACACTGCGGTTGCGGTCGACGCGACCGGACTGATCGCCCACTACCGCAAGCTGCACCTCTACGACGCCTTCGGTCAGCGCGAGTCCGACTGGGTGCAGCCCGGCGACCCGACCGAGCCGCAGATCTTCCCCGTCGGCGGGCTCCGGTTCGGACTCATGACGTGCTACGACCTGCGCTTCCCCGAGGTCGGCCGCCTGCTCGTCGACGCGGGCGCGGACGTGTTCGTCGTGCCGGCCGAATGGGTGCGCGGCCCCCTCAAGGAGCACCACTGGCGGACGCTGCTGCACGCGCGGGCGATCGAGAACACCGTGTTCGTCGCGGCGGCCGATCACCCGCCGCCGCTCGGCGTCGGCAACTCGCTGATCGTGGATGCGCAGGGCGTCGAACTCGCGGCCGTCGGCACCTCGACCGACGTCGCCGTCGCGCACCTGGACGTCGGCGCCATCGAGCGGGTGCGGCGCGTCAACCCGTCGCTCGCGCTCCGTCGCTTCCGCGTCGAACCGCGCTGACCACCGGGCTGCGCACCGGGGCCGGGGCCGAGCTCACCGCAGCCGGGCCAGGCGCGACGCGGCGTCTTCGAGCACGTCGACGCGCTTGCACGCGGCGAACCGCACGAGCGTGGCGTAATCGGCTCGTCGTTCGGCGGTCGCGAAGGCCGTGAGGGGGATGGCCACGATCCCCGCGCGCTCGGGCAGTGCGCGGCAGAAGGTCGCGGCATCCGTCGCTCCCAGCGGACCGGCGTCGGCGACCGTGAAGTATGAGCCTGCCGGCGTGGACACCGCGAACCCGGCGGTGCGCAGTCCCGTGCCCAGGAGGTCGCGCTTGGCGCGCAGGGTGTCGGCGATGCCGCGGAAGAAGTCGTCGCCGAGGCGGAGCCCCACGGCGATCGCCGGCTGGAACGCGCTGCCGTTGACGTAGGTGAGGAACTGCTTCACGGCGAGCACGGCGTCGACGAGAGCAGCGGGACCGGTGATCCAGCCGATCTTCCACCCGGTGGTCGAGAACGTCTTGCCGCCCGACGAGATCGTCAGCGTCCGCTCCGCGGCGCCGGGAAGCGTGGCGATCGGCACGTGGGGCTCGTCGAACGCCAGATGCTCGTAGACCTCGTCGGTCACGATGATCGCGTCGTGTCGCTGCGCCAGGCGCACGATCTCGTCCCGCACCGCGCCGGTGAAGACGGCGCCGGTCGGATTGTGCGGGTCGTTGACGAGGATCACGCGGGTGCGGTCGCTCACGGCGGCCCGGAGTTCGTCGAGATCGGGCTGGAAGCTCGGCCACCGCAACGGGACCGTCACAAGCCGGGCGCCGGCCAGTGCCGCGATGGCGGCGTACGAGTCGTAGTAGGGCTCGAAGACCACGACCTCGTCATCGGGGTCGTCGAGCAGTGCGAGCAGTGCGGCGGCGAGCGCCTCGGTGGCCCCGGCCGTCACGAGCACCTCGCGAGCGGGGTCGAGCGTGATGCCGTAGAACCGCTCCTGGTGCTCGGCGATCGCCGCGAGGAGATCGGGGATGCCGCGCCCCGGCGGATACTGGTTCACGCCGTTCGTGATGGCCGAGCGCGCGGCGTCGAGCACCGCGGCGGGGCCGTCCTCATCGGGAAAGCCTTGGCCGAGGTTTATCGCGCCGGTTCGCGCCGCGAGGGCGGACATCTCCGCGAAGATGGTGGGGTGGATCGACCCGTCGGAACCGACGAGTCCGGCACCCGCGGCCGTGCGGTGCCAAGCTCCGGGGATCTGTCGCATCGCTTCACCGTATCGGGAGGCTCATCCTCGTTGCATAGGCGAGTCCCATTCCCGACATAAGAAACGCACAGCATCGGTGGGCACAGTGGTGAGTGCTTGGCAGAAGGAGCAACCATGAGCGACATCCAGGGCGACCGCCCGGAAGACCAGACCCCCGCCGTCCCCTCGGAGTCGGCCGCCGATGCCGCCGCGCAGACGCCCGCTCAGCCCGAGACCCCGGCCCCCGCCGCGGCCGCGCCTGAGGCCGCCGCGCCCGCGCAGCCCGCCCCGACGCAGCCCGCCCCGCCCGCGCAGACCTCGGCTCCCGCCCCGGCGGCGCAGCCCGCGGCCCACCAGCAGCCCGCGGCCCACCAGGCGCCCTCGCAGCCCGCACCCCCCGTTCCGCCCGCCGGCTACGCGGCCGGCGCCCAGTACGCGCGACCCCAGGGCTACGCCGGCCAGCCGGCCCCCTACCCCCACTCGTACGCCGGTCAGGCTCCGGGCGCCACCGGCCCAGGGTCGGCCTTCGGTGTGAACCCCGCCGACACGCATCCCACGCTCCCTCTCGGGGGCGGCACCGCGACGGCCTCGACGAGCACCGCGACTCCGAAGAAGCCGACGGGCGCCGGCAAGGTGGTCGGCCTGATCGTCGCCGCCGCCATCGTCGGCGGTGCGGCCGGTCTCGGCGGCGCCTACGCCGGTGTGAGCTGGTTCACGCCGGTCGCGTCGTCGCCCGCCGCGGGTCCTGCCACGGTGACGGTGAACGACACCGACGAGGTGAACCAGACCACCGCGATCGCGGCCAAGGTCGTGCCCAGCGTGGTCACCATCGAGGCCGCGGGCACGGGCGGCGCCGGCACGGGCTCGGGCGTGATCCTGACCGAGGACGGCTACGTCGTCACCAACACGCACGTCGTCACCCTCGACGGCGCGACGGGCGACGCCACCGTTCGTGTCACGACCTCCGACGGCCGTGTGTACGACGCCGAGATCGTCGGAACCGACCCGACGTACGACCTGGCCGTCATCAAACTCCAGGACGCGGAGGGCCTCAGCCCGATCGACTTCGCGGACTCGAGTGAGCTCAACGTCGGCGACACGACCGTCGCGGTCGGCGCGCCCCTGGGCCTCGCCAACTCGGTCACCGAGGGCATCGTGAGCGCGCTCAACCGGTCCATCCAGATCGCCTCCTCGGCGGCGCCCGAGGGCGGCGACGAGGATCAGGAGCCGGAGGACGAGAACGGCCAGCAGGGTCCCTTCCGATTCGACTTCGGCCAGGGCGACCAGCAGACCACCGCGACCGACAGCATCTCGATCGCCGTCATCCAGACCGACGCGGCCATCAACCCCGGCAACTCCGGCGGGGCCCTGGTCGACTCGGAGGGCAAGCTCATCGGCATCAACGTCGCGATCGCGACCGCCGGCGGCTCGTCGTCCGACGGCTCCGGCTCGATCGGCGTGGGCTTCTCCATCCCCTCCACGATCGTGCAGCGCATCACCGACGAGCTGATCGAGAACGGCGAGGCGACCCACGGTCTGCTCGGCGCGAACGTGCAGCCGGCGGCATCCGTCGAGGGATCCACCATCACGGGCGCCTACATCGCGACGGCGGTCGAGGGCGGTGCCGCGGCCGCGGCCGGTCTGCAGGAGGGCGACGTCGTGACGGCGTTCAACGGCGTGCCGATCACCGACGCGACCGATCTCACCGCGCAGGTGCGCGCCGCGGCTGCGGGCAGCGAGGCCGAGGTCACGTACGTCCGCGACGGCAAGACGCAGACGGTGGAGGTCACGCTCGGCACGCTCGCGCCGTAGTCCACACCCCACAGGGACGCCGTCCCGCGAGCCGGTAGGCTCGCGGGATGGCGTCCTTCTCGTTCGGCGCGGGGAACGCGAAGAAGCTCGCGACGATCCCGCTGTATGCCGCAGGACGCATCTTCACGCTCCTCGTTCCGCGCACCCGCGACGAATGGGTGTTCGGCTGCGCCGTGGGGATCGGCGACGGCGCCCTCGCGCTCTGGGACGCCGCAGCGGCGGACGGTCGCCCGGCGGTGTGGCTGGTCGCGTCGAAGCGGGAGGAGACGGATGCCGCGGCCCGCGGCATCCGCACCGTGCCGAAGCACTCGCTCCGGGGACTGTGGCGCACCGCGCGCGCACGGGTGATCGTCGTGACGCACGGCTTCGGCGACGTGAACCGCTACGCCGTCTCGGGGGCGTTCGTCGTGCAGCTGTGGCACGGCATCCCGCTGAAGCGCATCGGGCTCGACTCGCCCGAGACCCTGCGCGTGCCGGGCGTCGTGGCGCGCACCGCCGTGGCCGCGCCGCTCCGGGCGCTCCTGGGTGCGATGTATCGCGGTGCCGCACGACGCATCCGGGTGCTCCCCGCCGCGTCGCACCTCGTGCGCGGCCGGCTGGAGTCGGCGTTCGCGCTGCCCGACGCGAGTGTGCCGGTGACCGGCGAGCCGCGGGTCGACGTGCTCTCGCGCGGCGAGCCCGACGACCGGCGCGTCGCCGCGCGCGCCGGCATCGGCCGAGCCGTGCCCCGGGCCGAGCCGTCGACGCGCTTCGTGCTCTACGCGCCCACCTGGCGCGACGGCGCCGCCGACCCGGCCGTGCCGACGGATGCCGAGTGGCGGCGCATCGTCGACGTGCTGAGCCGTCACGACGCGACCCTGCTGGTGCGCTCGCACCCGCTGGGCGCCGGCGACTACGCGCCGCCGTTCGCGACGGATCGCGTGCAGTCCCTGGGCAGCGATCTCGTCGCCGACGTCACCCCTCTGCTCCCTGGCCTGGACGCGCTGGTGACGGACTACTCGTCACTCGCCTTCGATGCGTCGCTCGTGCCTCTGCCGACCCTGTTCCTGGCGCCCGACGTCGACGACTACGCGCGCCGACGCGGCTTCTACGGCACGTATGCCGAGGTGGCCGGTGACGCGTGGGCGCAGGACTGGACGGCGGCGGCCGCGCAGCTGGACGCCCTGTTCGGCGACGACGACGAGCGGGCCCGCCGGGTGGAGCGGGCGAACGCTCTCAGCGCGCGGGTGCATGCGTTCCGCGACGGACGCAACGCCGAGAGGGTGTACCGTGCGATTCTGGCCGGCGCGGCCGAGGACGCCCGCCCGAGGGAAGGAACCGGATGACCGAGGCGCGCTTCACGACGGAAGGGGGCCCGGCACTCGTCGTGTCGGGCGAGGGGGAGCGGCCCGCGTCCGTCGAGATCGTGGGCTCCCGCGCGCGGGTGGCCGCCCGCGTGAGCGGGCGCGGCAAGACGTGGAAGGCGACGCTGCCGCTGCGGGCGGCGCGCTGGGGCGGTGCCGAGCTGCCGCTGCCGTCGGGCTCGTACCAGGTGCGGATCGCGGATGCCGAGGGCCGCGGCATCCGTCCCCCGCAAGACATCGCGCTCACTCAGCTCGGAACGCTGCGGGCCACCCTGGAAGGCTGGACGCTGCAGGTGGGTCCGCCGATCGACCCGGCCTACGACTCGGGCGAGGGCCAGGACGCCCTCGAGCGCAGGTACGCGACGCGGCCGGCCGCGGCGGGATTCGAGAACGCGGTGTTCTTCGAGAGCTTCTACGGACGCAACGCCAGCTGCAACCCGCTCGCGATCGATCGCGAGATCGCGCGTCGCGCCCCGGGCGTCACACGGTACTGGAGCGTGGTCGATCTGTCGGTGGCGGTGCCCGAGGGGGCGATCCCGGTGGTCGAGGGGAGTCCCGACTGGTGGCGCGCGCGCGGCTCTGCCCGCCTGCTGGTGGTCAACGACTGGCTGCGCCGGCGGTTCGCGCGGCGCACCGGCCAGGTGGTGCTGCAGACGTGGCACGGCACACCGCTCAAGCGCCTCGCGCTGCACCGCCCCGGCTTCGATCCGCGACGCATGGCGGCGGTGTTCCGCGAGTCGCGGCGGTGGAACGTCCTGCTCGCGCAGAACCCCTATGCGGCCCGTATCCTCGGCAAGGCCTACGCGTTCCTCACCCGCCCGGTGTGGGTGGAGGGATACCCCCGCAACGACGTGCTGACGACCGGCGACGACGCCGCCACGCGCGAGGCGCTCGGCATCCGGCCCGGCGAGCGCGTGATCCTCTACGCGCCGACGTGGCGCGACGACCGCGACCAGATCGTGGACTTCGTCGACCCTGCCGCCCTCGCCTCGGCGACGGACGCGGTGGTGCTGGTGCGCGGCCACTCCCGCACGCTGTTACCCGGGCGCGACGCCGAGGGGCCGCGGGTCATCGACGTGACCGGCTTCCCCGACACGTCGCAGCTGCTCCTCGTCGCCGACGCTCTGGTCACGGACTATTCGTCGGTGATGTTCGACTACTCGGTCACGGGGAAGCCCATGTACTTCCTCGTGCCCGACATGGAGCACTACCGGGGCGAGCTGCGCGGCTTCTACTTCGATCTCGCCGCGCACGCGCCGGGGCCCATGGTGCGCTCGCAGGAGGAGCTCGTGACCGCGCTCGCCGGGGCAGACCCGTCGCGGTACGCCGCCAGATATGCGCAGTGGCGGCAGAAGTTCAACGCCCGCGACGACGGCCACGCGGCGGAGCGGGTCGTGGCGCGGATCCTCGACCAGGGCTTCATCGAGGCCTGACCGGTCGCTGAGCCCCTGCCCGGTCGCTGAGCAGGTCGAAGCGTCAGGGCAGCGGCGTGTTGCGGCTCCCCAGTCGCGACGTGTCGACCGTGTCGTGGGCGCCGCCGATCACCCCGAGCAGGAACCCCCAGCCCCACGACAGGTGCATCGTGGGGAGCACGGCCGCGGTCCACAGCTTGTCGCGCCACCCGCGCCCGCCGCCGGGGCCGAGGGCGTACCCGCCGATGACGACGACGTACGCGAGCAGCGGAAGATAGACGACGGATGCCGCCACCGCCCACCAGCCGTGCAGCACGCCGGTGAGCTGGAGCACGCCGACGACGGCGGCGAGCAGGAACGTCACCACGAGAGCCGGGGGAGCGAAGAAGCGCAGCGAGTTGCCGCGGCCGAATCGGCGGACGAGCTCGCCCCGCCAGCGCCCGGTCGCGGCGAACTGACGCGCGAGCCGGGTCCAGCTCTCACGGGGCCAGTAGGTGACGGCGAGCGTCGGATCGAACCAGACCCGGTAGCCGGCGCGGCGGATGCGGAGGTTCAGCTCCCAGTCCTCGCCGCGGCGGATGCTCTCGTCGAAGCCGCCGACCTCGTCGAGGACCTCGCGTCGCATCACACCCAGGTAGGCGGACTCCGCCGCGCCCTCCTGCGTGCCGCCGTGGTACGCGCCTCCGCCGAGGCCGATCGGGGAGTTGTAGGCGCGCGCCACGGCGCGCTGGAACGGCGTGCGGCCGTCGGCGCGCATGACCCCGCCGACGTTGGCGGCGCGGACCCGGTCGAGCGTCGCGAGGGCGCGGCGCGCGTAGCTGGGATCGAGCTCGGAGTGCGCGTCGACGCGCACCACGGTGGGGTACCGGCCGGCCCGGATCGCCAGGTTGAGACCGATCGGAATGTCGGCGGCGGGGTTGTCGATCAGCACGATGCGGTCGTCATCGCCGGCGAGCTGCCGGGCGAGCTCGGTGGTGCCGTCGGTCGACGGACCGAGCGCGAGGATGATCTCGGTCGGGCCGGCGATATCCTGACCCAGCACCGTTTCGACCGCGCGGCGCAGGTAGTCGCGCTCGTTGAGCACGGGCATCACGAAGCTCACGCCGGCACCGGGGGGAGGGATCGGAGCGTCCCTGCGCCCGTGTTGCTCGACATGCACGCGTCGATCATGTCACGGGCACGCTGGGTAGGCTGGACGAGTGGGTCTGGTCTCGGATGGCAAGAAGGCGATCAATCTCGTCAGAAAGGCGGTGCGGAACCGCTCCGCCGTCATCGATGTCCGGCGCACCCTCGCAGCCCGGCCGAAGCACCCGCCGTTCCACTACCGCGTGGCCGTGTATTTCGCGGACGGCGCGGTCAACATGTACCAGATGCGGCAGTGGTACAAGCCGCTCGCCGGCCTCGCCAAGACCTGGCCCGTGGTCGTGCTGAGCCGCTCCGCCACCGGCGCCGAGGCACTCCTGGAAGACGGTGCGCTGCCCGTCGCGTTCGTCCCCACCGTGCGCGACCTCGAGCGATTCATCGCCAAGCAGGACATCCGCGTCGTGCTCTACGTGAACCAGAACACGCGCAACTTCCAGATGTTCCGCTACGGCCGCCGGTGGCACGTGTTCATCAATCACGGCGAGTCCGACAAGATGTACATGACCACCAACCAGTACAAGGCGTACGACTACGCGATGGTCGCGGGCGACGCGGCCCGCGAACGCCTGTCGCGCGTGCTGTGGGACTACGACATCGACCGGCGCACGATCGGGATCGGCCGCCCGCAGGCCGATCACTACTCCGGCACGCTGCCCTACACGCCCGACGATCGCACCGTGGTGCTGTACGCCCCGACGTGGGAAGGCGACCGACCGTCCGCCCACTACGGCTCGATCCTCAGCCACGGCGAAGCGCTCGTGTCGGCGCTCCTCGCGAGCGGGCGGCACCGGGTGGTCTATCGCCCGCATCCGCGCTCCGGTGTGGTGAACCCCGCGTACGGTGCGGCGAACAAGCGCATCATCGCGGCGCTGGCGGCGGCGAACGCCGCCGATCGATCCGCGCAGCACGTCTACGACGACGGGCCGGACCTCGGGTGGCAGCTGGCCGCCGCCGACGTGGCCGTCGTCGACATCTCGGCGATGGTCTACGACCGCCTGGCGGCCGACAAGCCCCTCTTCATCACGCGTCCGGTGGATCCGGCCGCTGCGATCGACACGCACGGCTATCTGTCGGCGTGCGAGTGGTTGGATGCCGCGGCCGCGCCCGACATCGTCGCGCAGACCGAGCGGCTGCTGAGCGATCCCGATGCCGTGGCGCGCCTCGAGCGGTGGGTGACGCACTACTTCGGCGACACGGCTCCCGGCGCTGCGACCGCGCGCTTCCACGCGGCCGTGCAGCGCCTCATGGACGACTGGGACCGCTGGTACGCGCACTCCGTCGATGAGGGCGAAGAGGACGAACCCGACGACGAGGCCGAGCTCGACGAAGAGGGCTGACCCGCCGGTCGGCCGGGCCGTGCGGATCAGGCGACGGGTGCGGGCCGCTCGACGAGCCGGGCGATGGCGCGCAGCGGGATCGCCACCCATGTCGGACGGTTGCGTGCCTCGTAGATCGCCTCGTACACCGCCTTGTCGAGCTCGAGGGCTGCGAGGAGCGGATGCCGGGGGTCCAGGCCGGTGCCGGAGACGGCCGCGTATCCCTCGACGAACGCGCCACGTGCGTCGCGCGCCCACGCACGGACGGCGTCGGCGCGATCCGGGTCGCCCAGGCGCAGGGAGCCGGCCACGTAGTCGAACGACCGGAGCATGCCGGCGACGTCGCGCAGGGCGAAGTCGGGCTGGGTCCGCTCGGCCATCGGGCGCAGCGGCTCGCCCTCGAAATCCACCACGATCCAGCCCCGGTCGGGCGAGCGCAGCACCTGGCCGAGGTGGTAGTCACCGTGGATCCGCTGCAGGGGCGGCCACGGCACCTCGAGCGCTCTGCGGTAGACCGCGGCGGCCGCGTCGTGCTGCCCGGCGATCGCGGGGACCTCGGCGCTGGCGATGGCGAAGCGCCGCTCCCACGTCGCGGCGGTCGCGTCGCGGTCGGCCGCGGTGGCGCTGCGCGTCGGGAAGCACTGGGCGAGCGACAGATGCACGTCCGCGGTGGCGGCGCCGAGCGCCCGCGCGGGCTCGCGGAAGTCCTCGCCCGCGGCCGCGGCGCGGAGCGCGACACGCCAGGCGTCCTCCACGTCCGGCAGGAACTCCTGCGCGGAGGCGAGCGAACCCGTGACGGTGCCGTGCGCGGTCGTGATGTCGGGCCACGTGCCCTCGATCGCGCCGATCGGCCGCGGCACGTGCGGCGAGCCGGCCGCGGCCAGCGCCCCCTGCAGCTCGATGTCGGGGTTCAATCCTGCGTGCAGCTGGCGGTACACCTTGCAGATGACGGGTGTGCCGATGCCCTCGAAGATCAGGGAGGTGTTGGACTGTTCGCCGCTCACCACGCGCGCGACCGCATGGTCCGCGCCGCTCGGAGCGGAAGTGGGGACGCCGGCGGCGGGTCGCCCGACAGCGGTGGCCTGCGGTCCGTGGGCCGTGCCGCCGCGGGTGATCAGCTCGAGGAGGCCGGTCGCATACGCGGGGTCGAAGGGCCCGTCGATGAACGTGGTCCCCGGCACCGGGCTGCCGATGACGTGGTCGGGGTCTGCCGTCACCGTCTCGGTCGCACGCTCGACGACGGGGATCTGGTACAGCACTGCCGGAAGCGCACCTTCGTCCGCCACGAGGAAGGTGCGCACCCGCACGTGGTCTCCAGTGCCGTCGACGGCGACTTCGAAGTCCCACCACGCGAGCAGGCGCAGGCTCGGCGGACGCCCTTTGGCGGCGTACCACCGCTGCCGGGGCATCCATGCCGCCAGGCACGCCAACGTGCTGTCCATACCGTCGAGGGTATGCCCGGCGTCGCGCGGATGTCGAGATCGTGTGCAAGCGCTTGCAGCGGCCATCACGCTCCACCCACCGATCGTCCGATGCCCGAGACCGCAATCCTCGCGCGCAGCCGCACCTCGGACCCCGTCCGCGCCGCGTCGGCGGGGCCGTGCTCCCGCGCTACTCGCCCTCGCCGGACTCCTGCGACTCCGCGATCTCCACCGCGGGAGAGACCGGGATCACGATGCTCTCGACCGCTCCGCCGCCCAGCCGCGCGTCGGCGAACCCGATCCCCATCCCGTCGAGACCGACGCCGCCGGCATCCGTCAATCGCTCCGCCGCCGTCTCGGCGCGCGCGGGTTCCGACGGCAGACCCGCCCACTCGATCGGCTCCTCCGGAAGCTTGCTGAACATGCCCATACCGCCATTGTCACCCCGTGGACGGCTGCCCGCGTCACATCACGAACCGCCAGAGGTACTCGGCGCCGTCGTCCGGGCGGAACCACGCGAGGGTCACGACGGTGTCGTCGGGCTCCGCCTCGCACAGGCACAGCTCGGCGGTGTCTCCCGGCGGCATCTGGCCCCAGTGCTCCGTCGTCGACATCGACCCGTGCTCGACGAACACGCGCACGAAGTCCAGCGCGACGGCTCCCGCGTTGGTGACGAGCGGATGCCGGTCGTAGAGGCAGTCGACCCGCCATGGCACGCGATAGGCGAGCGGCGGACGGGGGTCGTCGGGATCGAGTGCGCGCAGCATGCCGGCCACCGTAGGATCGGCGTCCGACGCGCGTCGTCCTTCCGAGGCGGCACTCGGCGACCTCTGTGCACAACAGCCGAATTGTCGCCGAGAGGGGCGGCGGGGGGAGGAGGCTCAGTCGGAGGTCGGCGCCTCGAGCTGCGGGTCGGGCTTCTTCCTGCGCACTGCCTTGCCGACCGCGCTCGTGCCGCGGGCGACGCCGCCGACGACGAGCTCTCCGGCGCGGCGGATGCCCCGCCCCGCGACGCGTTCGATGCGGTCCGATCCGGGGCGCGGCTCGAGCTCCTCCGGGAGGACGACCGGCGGCACACCGAAGGCGCGCCGCGAGCCCACGAGCACCCGCCGGCCCAGGATGTTGTTGCCGGCCCCGCCGATCGCCGCGCCGATGCCGAAGGGCAGCGCCTTTCCGATCCACGACGCCCCGCCGCGGGCGGCGAACTGGCGGATGAAGGTCGACTTCAGCCGATCCACCAGCGGGCCGACAGCAGCGCGCGGCAGCGATTTCGTGACGAGTTCGCCCCAGTACGACGATCGCGACGGTCCCCGGCCCGCCGCCTGCCCCGCGAGCTGCGCCACGAGGTCGACGCCCTCCTTGCCCAGCATGAGGGTCAGCACCAGCGCACGGGCGCGGTCGGGATCCGAGACCGGGATGCCGTGCACCTCGGTCACCGACTGGGCGAAGAGCGTCGTCGCTTCGAGGAAGGCGACGGTCTCCACGCCGCTCAGCGCGAGCGTGACACCGGTGCCGATCCCCGGCACCACGGCAGTCGCGCCCACCGCAGCACCGCCCGTGGTCACGGCCGCGAGATACCGCCGCTCCAGGATGCGGACGATGTCGGCGGGGGAGGCACCCGGATGCCGCAGCCTGATGCTGCGCAGATGCGCGAGCACGACGGGCCGCTGGATCGCGAGCACGCGATCGAGCGCCCGGATCGTGAACGGGTGCTCCTCGGAGCCGGCGGGCGGAAGCCCGCTCTGCCACGGGGCGTCGCCGGGGAGCGAATGGATGCGGTGCACCTTGTCGGCCATCGGGCCGATCCTATGTGCCGCGAACGCGACAGCGGCCGGGGTTGACACCCGGCCGCTGTTCGCGAAGAGATCAGACGAAGAGGTTCGCGCGCTCGAGGTCTTCGGCGAAGTCGACCTCGACGGCGTACAGGTCCGAGATGTCGAGGGGCTCGAGCAGCACCGCGTCCTCGGCGATCGCGAGCTCGAGTCCGCGCTCGAAGTAGTCCTGGTCGTCGACGCGCGCCAGGTGGCGCATGAACGCCTTCTTGTCGCGGCTCGAGATGTAGTTGATGCCGACGGCCTCGCCGATGCCGCCCTTGACGGTCTTCGACAGCTCCTTGATGTAGCCCTCGGTCGTCACGGTGTACTTGACCTCTTCGTCGCTCACCTTGGAGGTGTTGACGGTGACGAACGACTGGTCGCGCTCGATGAGCGCGATCGCGCGGCCGAGCACACGGGGGTCGAACACGACGTCGCCGTTCATCCACAGCACGCCGCCCTTGCCCGTCGTGGCGAGGGCGCGAAGGAGGCTCTTGGAGGTGTTGGTCTGGTCGTAGCGGTCGTTGTAGACGTAGTCGACGGCGGGGAACGCCTCGACGATGGTCTCGGCGCGGTAGCCCACGACCGTGGTGATCTTGGCGTCGCGGCCGAAGGCGGCACGGATGTTGTCGTGCTGCTGCTGCATGATGCTGCGGCCGTCGCTCAGTTCGGTGAGCGGCTTGGGAAGGCTGCGTCCGAGACGCGAGCCCATCCCGGCGGCGAGGATGACGGTCTGAAGGGTCAAAGTCTTCTCCTGAAGTGCGTGATTCACTGCCGGTTCACCGGCGCGACACCCCTTCGTGCCTCGACCATGGTAGCGATGAGGGCTGAGAAGGTGCAGAATGATGGGCCCCCGTTGCCGATTCGTGACATTACGCGAATGCCGCGACGCGGCGACACGAACTGCCCCGCCATCAGGCCCAGTTGATACGTTGGATCGGTGACAGCCTCCCTCCCGGTGCCGAATGACATCGATCCGGAAGAGCCGGACCGTCACTCCAGTGCGCGTGTCGTGCGACTCGCAGACACGGTTTCGCCGGCTCCCGACAAGCCTCGCCGCCCGCCCCGCAAACGGTCGGAGAGCGGCAAGAACCCTCCGCGCAAGAAGCGCCCCGCCGCGACGGCCGGTCAGAAACGCGCCGAAGCGGGTGCGAGCGCCGCCGACGCGGTGATCGACGCTCCGGCGACGACCGAGGTGCGCGCGGACCGTCCACCGTCGCAGGCCGACGGTGCCGCCGGGCCGCCGCCGGCCGAGCCTTCGGGCTCTGCGAGCGCGGCGACGCAGGAGCCCTCCGCGACCCCGGCGGCGCCCGCGCCTCCGAGCGACCTGCAGCGGGCGGCCAGCGCCGCCGCCGACATCGTGGTGCCGCCCCGTCCGCCGCTGCCGCCGGTCACCCCGCCGGCGTCGCCCCAGGCCGCGGAAGCGCCCGGACACAAGACCCTTGCCGAAAACGCCCCCGTGGTCGATGCTGAGCCCGTGGTCGAGCCCGCGCCCGTGGTAGAACCCGCGCCCGTGGACGAGCCCGCGGCAGCGTCGACCGACGCCGAGCCCGCGACCGTCGCCGCGCCCGCCACCGGGTCCGAGGACGCCGCCGCCGTCGACGAGGTGGAAGACGAGGCATCCGTCGCCCTCGCTCCCGCGCCCGTACCGGCGGCCGCCGGCGACGCGCTCGTGCTGCGGGGCGTGACCAAGCGGTTCGGCAGCACGCACGCCGTCGACGGCATCGACCTCACCATCCCCGCGGGCACCTTCTACGGCCTCGTGGGTCCCAACGGCGCCGGCAAGACGACGACCCTCTCGATGATCGCGGGACTGCTCGAGCCGGACCGCGGCACGATCCACGTGGGGGGAGTGGATGCCGCGGCCCAGCCGCTCGCGGCCAAGAAGCTGATGGGCGTCCTGCCCGACCGGTTGCGCACCTTCGATCGGCTCAGCGGCCGCCAGCTGCTCTACTACTACGGCGTGCTGCGCGGACTGCCGCCGGCCGTCGTCGAGAGCCGCACCGTCGACCTCGCACGGGCCTTCGACCTCGAGGATGCGTTGGGCCGGAGCGTCTCGGACTACTCCGCCGGCATGCTGAAGAAGGTCATGCTGGCGGGCGCGCTCATCCACTCGCCGCGCCTGCTGGTGCTCGACGAGCCGTTCGAGGCCGTCGACCCGGTCTCGAGCTCGATCATCCTCGACATCCTGTCCACGTATGTCGCGCACGGCGGCACGGTGATCCTCTCGAGCCACGGCATGGAGCTCGTCGAGCGCGTCTGCACGCGCGTCGCGGTCATCGTCGCCGGCCAGGTGCTCGCCGAGGGCACGGTGGACGAGGTGCGCGGCGAGCTGACGCTCGAGCAGCGCTTCGTCGAGCTGGCCGGGGGCCTCAGCGACGTGGAGGGCCTCGAGTGGCTGCACACGTTCTCCGACTGAGGATCGCCCTCCTGCTGGGCACCTTTCGCGGTGACGCCCGGCACGTCGCGCGCGTGGTGGCCGTGCTCCTGCTCGTCGCGGCGGGAACGGCCGCCGCTTGCTGGGCGCTCCTGACGCTGCGCGACGCGCGGGCCGACGAGGTGCTCGCGGTCACCGTGCTGGGCGGCTCGGCCGTCACGCTCGGCTTCGCACTCGCACCCCTGTTCGGCGCGGTGGAGGATCCGCTCGACCCGCGGCGGTTCGCGCTGTTCGGCCTCTCACGGGGGCGCCTGGCGGTCGTGCTGGCGATCGCGGGGCTCCTCAGCGTGCCGATCTTCGTGCTCCTCGCGATCGCGGTCTGCTCATCCATCGTGTGGGCCGAGCACGGCGTTCCGGTCGCTGTGGGCACAGTGAGCGTGGTGCTGGGGGTCCTCACGTGCGCGCTGCTCGCGCGCGTCTGCATGGCGCTCGCGTCGCTGTTCCTGCGCGAGCGGCGCTCTCGGGAGCTCTCCGGCGTGTTCGTCCTCGTGGTGCTGGTCGTCGTGGTCCCGGTGGGCGTGTTCCTCGCCTCGCTGGAATGGGAGGGAAGCGTCCCCCCGCAGCTTCTCGAGGCGGTCGACTGGCTCGCCGTCACCCCGCTCGGCGCGGCCTGGGCGATTCCGGGCCTGGTCGCGTCGGGCGGCGACGTCTGGCTCTCGGTCGGCGTGGCGGTGGCGACGATCGTCGTGCTGAGCCTGCTGTGGGCGTGGGCGGTCACGCGCCTGCTCACGACCACCGAACGTCCCGGCACCGGGCGCGAGCGCGGCGGCCTGGGCTGGTTCGGCGTCGCACCGGGCACGCCGGGCGGCGCGATCGCGGCCCGCAGCCTCGTCTACTGGTTCGGCGATCGGCGGTATGTCGTCAACGGGCTCGTCATCCCCGTCGCGGCGGTGATCACCGCGGTCCCGCTGCTGATCGCCGGCGTGCCACCCGAGCTCGTGGCGCTCGTGCCGGTGCCGTTCGCGGCGCTGTTCCTCGGCTGGCTGCCCCACGACGACCTCGCCTACGACTCCACTGCCGTCTGGATGCACATCGCCAGCGGCGTGCGCGGCGTCTCCGACCGCGTCGGGCGCCTTGTTCCCGTGCTCCTGGTCGGCGTGCCGCTCCTCGCCGTCGCCATCCCGGTGGCGACCGTGCTCCACGGACGCTGGGCGATGCTGCCCGCTCTCACGGGCGTGTGCGCCGCCCTGTTCCTCTCCGGCCTCGGCCTCTCGAGCATCTCGTCGGTGGTGGCGCCGTACGCCGTCTCGCGCCCCGGCGAGAGCCCGTTCCAGCAGCCTCAGCGCACCAGCTCGACGGGTGCTGTCGCACAGGGGCTGGTCATGCTCGGCGCGCTCGTGGTGTCTGCTCCGGTGCTGTGGTGCGGCCTGCTGGCGCTGCGCGGAGACACGGCTGCCGCCACCACCGCGCTCTGGGGCGGCCTGGCCATCGGACTCGGCGTGCTCGTCGTCGGCATCGCGATCGGATCGATCGTCTTCGAGCGGCGCGGCGGTCGCCTCATGGAGTTCGCCGAATCCACCTGAGCGACGGCGACCGGCCCGGCGGCGGTCCGCCCCCGCTACACTGGCAGACCATGAGCACCCCGCTGGACAGCCCCGACCAGGGCGGCATCGCGACCCTCGATCGCGAGCTCGAAGAGCTCCTCAAAGAAGAGAACATCGAGCCGGGTGACCACGAGCGCTTCTCGCATTACGTCAAGAAGGACAAGATCCTCGAGTCCGCCTTGACCGGCAAGCCGGTGCGCGCACTGTGCGGCAAGAAGTGGACGCCCGGCCGCGATCCCGAGAAGTTCCCGGTCTGCCCGACCTGCAAAGAGATCTACGAGTCGCTTCAGGCCTGACCCGCCTCGACGGGCTGACCGCCCGGAGGCGGCTCAGCGATTCGGCGCGACGTCGGTGTACACCGTCGGGATCGCCGGGTCCGACCGGCTGAGGGCGAGACCGCGCACCGGCAGCTCCTCGCGCACGCGGGAATGATGGGCCCGCGCGGCCTGGACCCCCGACGCGCCCTCGTACGCGGCATCCGGTTCTCCGTCGACCACGAGCGGAACCTGCAGCGGCCGCGCATCCGGATGCGCGGCGCCGGTCTCCAGCTCTTCGAAGCCGTCCGACACCACGATGAGCTCGCTCGTCGCCGTTCCCGCGTCGAGGGTGCGGAAGGCCGCCTTGCGTCCGCCCTTCGACCCCTTGTCGGTCGACGCCTTCGCGACCGCGACCCAGCCGCCGTCGGAATCCTGACGTGCGACGAGCTTGTAGACCATGCCGGCGGTGGGGGTGCCCGATCCCGTCACGACGGACGTGCCGACGCCGTAGGCGTCGACCGGCGATGCCGCCAGAGCTGCGATGGCGTATTCGTCGAGGTCGCTCGTGACCGTGATCCGGGTGCCGGTCGCACCGAGCTCGTCGAGCTGGATGCGCACCTCGGCGGCGACGGTCGGCAGGTCGCCCGAGTCGAGCCGCACGCCGCCCAGGCCGGTGCCCGCCACGCGGATCGCCGTCTCGACTCCCGTGCGGATGTCGTAGGTGTCCACGAGGAGGGTGGTGTCGACGCCCAGCGCCTCGATCTGCGCGCGGAAGGCGTCCTCTTCGGTGTCGTGCAGGAGGGTCCACGCGTGCGCGGCCGTGCCCATGGTGGGGATGCCCCAGCACCGACCGGCCTCGAGGTTCGAGGTCGCCCCGAACCCGGCGATGTAGGCGGCGCGGGCCGCCGCCACGGCGGACGCCTCGGCAGCCCGCCGCGAGCCCATCTCGGCCAGGGGGCGGTCGCCGGCCGCGATGCTCATGCGCGCCGCGGCGGTCGCGACGGCGGAGTCGTGATTCAGCACGCTGAGCGCGAGCGTCTCGAGGACGACGGCCTCCGCGAACGTCCCCTCGATCGTGAGGATGGGGGATCCGGGGAAGTACAGCTCGCCCTCGCGGTACCCGGTGACCGAGCCGGTGAACCGGTAGCCCTCGAGGAAGTCGAGGGTCGCGGCATCCACCACCATCTCGTCACGCAGGTAGCGCAGCTCGTCGTCGCCGAAGCGGAAGTCGCGGATCAGCGACAGCAGGCGGCCGGTGCCGCCCACCACACCGAAGCGCCGCGCGCCGGGCAGGCGCCGCCCGAACAGCTCGAAGACGCATCGGCGGTGGGCGGTGCCGTCGCGCAGCGCGGCGTCGACCATCGTGAGCTCGTAGCGATCCGTCAGCAGCGCGGTCGATCCACCCATGCGGGCCAGCCTAGTGAGCGGCTGGCGTAGGCTGGGGCATCGTGAACGACGCGCCGATCGGAATCTTCGACTCCGGAGTCGGCGGGCTCACCGTCGCACGAGCGGTCTCGTCGCTGCTGCCGCAGGAATCGATCCTGTACATCGGCGACACCGCGCGCTCGCCCTACGGGCCGAAGCCGATCGCCGACGTGCGTCGCTACGCGCTGGAGGTGCTCGACGATCTCGTCGCGCAGGGCGTGAAGATGCTCGTGATCGCGTGCAACACCGCCTCGGCGGCGATGCTGCGCGACGCCCGCGAGCGCTACGACGTGCCCGTGGTCGAGGTCATCAATCCCGCGGTGCGCACCGCGATGTCGACCACGCGCAACGGCCGCGTCGGAGTGATCGGCACGGCCGGCACCATCAGCTCGGGCGCCTACCAGGACATGCTCGGCGTCAACGAGCGCCTGACGGTCTTCGCTCAGGCCTGCCCGCGCTTCGTCGAGTTCGTCGAGGCCGGCGTCACCGGCTCGCCGGAGGTACTGGCGGTGGCCGAGGAGTACCTGGCTCCGCTCCGGCACGCCGGGGTCGACACCCTCGTGCTGGGCTGCACGCACTACCCGTTCCTGGAGGGCGCGATCAGCTACGTCATGGGGTCGGACGTGAGCCTGGTCTCCAGCGACACAGAGACCGCGAAGGACGTCTACCGTCAGCTGGTCTCCCGCGACCTGCTGGCGGGACCGGATGCCGAGCCCCGCCACGTCTACGAGGCCACTGGCGCATCCGCCGACGAGTTCCTGAACCTCGCCCACCGGCTCATGGGCCGCGAGGTGACCGCCGTCCGCCTCGTGCAGACGGGCGCCATCGACCTTCCGACCCGCCTCGGCTGAGGCATCCGTCCCCTCCCGGAGGAGAGAAATGACCGACATCACCCGTGCCGACGGCCGCACCGTCGACCAGCTGCGCCCCATCACCATCGAGCGCGGCTGGTCGAAGCAGGCGGAGGGTTCCGCGCTCATCTCGTTCGGGAACACGAAGGTGCTGTGCACCGCCTCGTTCACCAACGGCGTGCCGCGCTGGCTCACCGGCAAGGGCAAGGGCTGGGTGACCGCCGAGTACGCGATGCTGCCCCGCGCGACCAACGACCGCAACGACCGCGAGAGCGTCAAGGGAAAGATCGGCGGTCGCACCCACGAGATCTCGCGCCTCATCGGTCGCGCGCTCCGAGCGGTGGTCGACACGAAGGCGCTCGGCGAGAACACCATCGTCATCGACTGCGATGTGCTGCAGGCGGACGGGGGCACCCGCACCGCGGCGATCACCGGCGCGTACGTCGCCCTCGCCGACGCGATCGAGTGGGGCCGCGGCAAGAAGTTCATCGGCCAGAAGGCCCAGGTTCTCTTCGACTCGGTGTCGGCGGTGTCGGTCGGGATCATCGACGGCGAGCCGATGCTCGACCTCGCCTACGTCGAGGACGTCCGCGCCGAGACCGACATGAACGTCGTCGTCACCGGACGCGGCCTGTTCGTCGAGGTGCAGGGCACGGCCGAGGGTGCGCCGTTCGACAAGCGCGAGCTCGACGCACTCCTCGACCTGGGCGTCAACGGATGCGCCGACCTGCGCGACATCCAGCTCGCCGCGCTCGCCGCGGAGGGCGGCGCATGACCGCCCGCCCCGACGAGATGTCGGACGTCGTCGCGGAGATCCAGGCGGAGTCGGCTGCGACCGGCGGCGACCTGCCGCAGATCGTGCTGGCCACGCACAACCGGCACAAGGTCGAGGAGTTCCAGGCGATCGTCGCCGCGACCCGTCCCGACCTGATCGTCGTGGCCTACGACGGTCCGGAGCCGGTCGAGGATGGCATCACGTTCGCCGAGAACGCCCTCATCAAGGCGCGGGCCGCGGCCGAGCACACGGGGCTTCCCGCGCTCGCCGACGACTCCGGCATCTGCGTCGACGTGCTCGGAGGTGCCCCCGGCGTGTTCTCGGCGTACTGGGCGGGCCACGCGAAGGACGCCTCGGCGAACCTGAACCTGCTGCTCGATCAGCTCTCCGACATCCGCGACCCGCACCGGACCGCTCAGTTCGTCTCCACGATCGCGCTGGTCGTCCCCGGCGACGCCTCGCGCGAGAGCGTCGTGGAGGGAGTGTGGCCGGGACGCCTGGCTACCGCACCGGCGGGCGAGGGCGGCTTCGGGTACGACCCGATCTTCGTGCCCGACGGCCAGCCCGACGACGAGGAGCGGACCGTCGGCGAGTTCACGTCGCTGCGGAAGAACGCGGAATCGCACCGGGCACGCGCCTTCGAGTCGCTGGCGCCGCTGCTCGCCGAGCTCTGACGGCGCGGCGGGAGTGAGAATCACGATCATTCCCGACTAGGCCGGATGCGCCTTCTCCGGCGAGGCGCGGGCTTAGCCTGAAGCCATGCACGACCACGCGCCGTCGGGGATCCGAGGGGCCGGCAACCGCCGCCTGCTCGGGATCTCGCTGGCGATCACCGTCACGGTGATGGTCGTGCAGGTCGTCGGTGCCGTGCTGTCGGGATCGCTCGCGCTGCTGGCCGACGCCGCGCATATGCTCACGGATGCCGCGGCCCTCGGCATCGCGCTGATCGCGAGCGCCGTCGCGGCTCGTCCCGCGAACGACCGTCGCACCTTCGGCTACCAGCGCGCCGAGGTCTTCGGCGCCCTGGTGAACGGCGTCATCCTCATCGTGCTGGCGGCGTGGGTCGCCGTCGAGGGTGTGTCGCGCCTGCTGAACCCCGCCCAGGGAGAGGTCGCCGGCGGTCTGATGCTCATCGTGGCGATCGTCGGGCTTCTCGCCAACGCGGTCGCGATGTGGCTGCTGAGCTCGGCCCAGCGGCACAGCATCAACGTGCGCGGTGCGTATCTCGAGGTGCTCGGCGACCTCGTCGGGTCGGCAGCCGTCATCGTGGCGGCGATCGTCGTGGTCACGACGGGCTGGGACCAGGCCGACGCCGTCGCGTCGCTGCTCATCGCGGCGATGATCGTGCCCCGCGCGATCCGGCTGCTCGGCGAGGTGGTCTCGGTGCTCGCCGAGTCGGCGCCGAAGGGCACGCATGTGCGCGAGATCCGCGATCACATCCTCGCGACGCCCGGCGTGGTCGACGTCCACGACGTGCACGTCTGGCAGCTCACGCGCGGCGCGCCGGTGTTCACCGCCCACGTGGTGGTCGACGCGGCCGCGTTCGCCGACGGCCGCGCCGCCGGCATCCTGAGCGGCCTGCAGGACTGCCTGTCGCAGCACTTCGACGTCGAGCACTCGACCTTCCAGCTCGAGCCCGCGGGACACGTGGAGCACGAAGCGCACGCCTGATCCCCGGTACGCTCGCTCCGCGCGGCTCGCGCCGCGCTACTCGCTCGGCGGTGCGTCCTCACGGCGGACCTCTGCGGGGGACTTGTCGGGCCGCAGGCCGCGCCAGCGCGGGTGCCGCAGGATGCCGCCGGGCGTGAACTCGCCGTACTCCACCTCGCCGACGAGCTCGGGGCGCACCCACAACGCGTCACGCGCGTCGAGCGGCGGCACGCCCGACAGCGGATTCTCTGCGGTCCGCAGCGGCGTGAGCTTCGTCATGAGGGTGCGGAGCGTCGAGTCGCTGAAGCCGGAACCGACGCGGCCGGCGTAGTGCAGGCCCTCGTCGCCGGGGATGCCCAGCAGCAGCGATCCGAAGGTGCTGCTGCGCCCGCCCTTGCCGGGGCGGATGCCCGCGATCACCACCTCCTGCGTGCGCGTCAGCTTGACCTTGAGCCACGAATCCGAGCGCCCGCCGCGGAGGTAGCGCGAGGTGGGGTCCTTCACGACGATCCCCTCGAGCCGCAGCTGTTCGCTGGTGTCCAGTGCGGCGTCGACGTCGTCGAAGACCGGCGGGACGACGATCGGATCGACGGATGCCGCGGCCACCGCCTCGAGCACATCGCGGCGTTCGCGCAGCGGGAGGTCGGCGAGGTCGTCGCCGTCGTGCGAGAGCACGTCGAACAGGTAGTAGCGCACGGGCGTCCGGCGCGCTTCGCGCGCGATGTCGCCCGCGCGCTCGAGGTTCATGCGGGTCTGCAGGAGCGGGAAGCTCGGCCGACCGTCGGGCTCGAGGGCGACCAGCTCGCCGTCGACCACGCAGGGTGCGGGGCCGAAGCCCGCGTCGACCGCGGTGAGCTCGGGGTAACGGTGCGTGACCTCATTGCCGCTGCGCGCGAAGAGGCGCAGGCGCTCTCCGTCCCACACGCCGAGCGCGCGGATGCCGTCCCACTTCATCTCGACCCACGCGTGCTCGTCCCACTGCTCCGCGTCCTGCCGTGCCCGATCGGGCGTCGCCGAGGTGGCGAGCATGGGGCGCAGCGACTCCAGGCGGACGGGGGCATCCGTCCGGCGCTCGGCCGTGTCAACGGCATCAGGTGATTTCGCGGACGCAGGACGATCGGTCGTGGAATCTCCTGCGCCCGTGAGATCTCCTGACCTCGCACCCGTCCGCGGCTGCGCGTCCCCGGCCACCGCACGTCGGCCGCGACCCGTCCGGGCGGCCGCTGCGCGCGGCTCGTCGGCCTGCGGCGTCGGCTCGACGACGATGCCGTCCGGCTGAGGCCGGCCCTCGGCATCCGTCTTCATCCGATGCAGCAGCCAGCTCGACTTCTCACCCTCGCCCTCGGTGCGGATGAGGGCCAGCCGCACGCGGCCGAGGGGTCCGCCGGGCCGCCCTTCGAGCGTGGCGATCACCTCGTCGTCGCGCCACTTCTCGAGGTCGTAGCGGCCGTCGTCCCAGATGGTGACCGTTCCGCCGCCGTACTCGCCCGCGGGGATCGTGCCCTCGAACGTCGCGTAGTCCATCGGGTGGTCCTCGGTCATGATCGCGAGGTTGTTCCGCTTGTACGAGTGTGGCACCCCACGCGGCACGGCCCAGCTCACCAGCACGCCGTCGTGCTCGAGGCGGAAATCCCAGTGCAGTGCGGTGGCGTGGTGCTCCTGGATCACGAAGCGCGGGCGCTCGCCGGTCGGACTGGTGCCCAGGGGTTTCGCCGGCACGGGCTCGGGCGTGCGGTCGGCGCTGCGTTTGGCGATGTACGCCGACAGCGGCCCGGACTCGGCCTCACGACCGCCGGCGTGGAACCCGAGGGCGGCCATCGGGTCGCCGGCCGTCTCGATCCGGTCGAGCACCTCGGTGAACGACAGGTGCCGCAAGCCCGGCTCGTCGAGCTCTTCCCACGTGCGGGGCGCGGCGACGGTCGGGTGCGCCCGGCCGCGCAGCGAGTACGGCGCGATCGTCGTCTTGGAGCCGTTGTTCTGGCTCCAGTCGATGAGCACCTTGCCGTGGCGCTCCGACTTCTTCATGCTGCTGACGACCAGGTCGCGGTGGTCGGCCTCGATCGCGCGAGCCAGCTCGTTGGCGAGCGCCGACGCCTGCTCGGTCGACTGTCCCGGCGGCAGGGCGGTGTAGAGATGGATGCCCTTGCTGCCACTGGTCACGGGGTACGGCTCGAGGCCCATGCCGACGAGAAGCGTGCGCGCCCAACCGGCGACGACGGCGCATTCGGTCAGCCCCACGCCCGGACCCGGATCGAGGTCGAGCACCAGCCGGTCCGCGGGTCCGCGCTCGCCGTCCGGAGCGAAGCGCCACTGCGGCACGTGCAGCTCGAGGCTCGCGACCTGCGCGAGGTACACGAGGGTCGGCACGTCGCCCACCAGCGGATACTCCTTGGTTCCCGTGGAGTGGGGGATCGGCATCCGTCTCACCCACGACGGCGCGCCGCGCTCGAGGTCTTTGGCGAAGAAGACCATCCCCGGGTCGTCCTCGGTGCCCACGCCGTCGGGCCAGCGCTTGCGGGTGACGGGCCGGCCGATCACGTGGGGGATCAGCACCTCCGCGACGCGCGAGTAGTAGTCGATCACCTCGCCCTTGGTGGTGCCGGTCTCAGGGTAGAGCACCTTGTCGAGGTTCGTGATGCGCAGGCGGCGCCCGCCGATGCGCACCAGCTGCTCGTCGCCCGCCATGGGCTCAGAGTATCGGCGCCGCGATGCGCAAGGGGTGGCCGCGTGTCGGCGCCCTGGTGTTCACTGGTGGGGTGAGAGCGATCTGGAAGGGTGCACTGACGTTCGGCCTCGTCAACGTGCCGGTGAAGGTGTACTCGGCGACCGAGGACCACGACGTGTCGCTGCATCAGGTGCACAACAAGGACGGCGGGCGCATCCGCTACCAGCGCAAATGCGAGGTCTGCGGCGAGATCGTCGCGTTCCAAGACATCGACAAGGCCTACGACGACGGTGAGCGCACGGTGGTGCTCACCAAGGAAGACCTCGACTCGCTGCCCGCCGAGCGCAGCCGGGAGATCGACGTGGTCGAGTTCGTGCCGAGCGATCAGATCGATCTGCTGACACTGGATCGCTCGTACTACCTGGAGCCGGATTCGTCGTCACCCAAGGCGTACGTGCTGCTGCGCAAGACGCTCGAGCAGACCGACCGCACGGCGATCGTCCGCTTCTCGCTGCGCCAGAAGACCCGCCTCGCGGCGCTCCGCGTGCGCGACGACGTGCTGGTGCTCCAGACGCTCCTGTGGTCCGACGAGGTGCGCGAGGCCGCCTTCCCCTCGTTGGACGAGACGGTGCGGATCTCGGCGAAGGAACTCGAGCTGTCGGCATCCCTCGTCGAGAGCTTCTCGAGCGACTTCGATCCGGAGGAGTTCAAGGACGAGTACCAGGAGGAGCTGCGCACCCTCATCGAGGCCAAGCTCGAGAAGGGCGACGCCGTCGACACGGCCGAGACGTTCGGCGAGCAGGAAGAGGAAGAGGCAGGCGGCGAGGTGATCGACCTCATGGCCGCGCTCCGCGCCAGCGTTGAGAAGTCGCGTGCGGCGCGCGAGGGCGGGTCCGCCTCGTCGGCGACCGAGAAGGATGCCGAGGCCCCGGCGAAGTCGACGGCCAAGGCGCCCGCCAAGAAACCCGCTGCGAAGACCGCCGCCAAAAAGCCCGCGGCCAAGAAGAAGGCGTCTTGACCCTCGCGGAGTGAGTTCAGCCCTTGTGGGCGTCGCCCTCGTGGTGCTCGGGACCGCGGTCGAAGACCTCGGGGTCGAGCACGAGCGCCTGGGCCTCGTCGTGATCGGTGACCACGTCTTCACCCGCCGCGGCGGCCTTCTTGGCCTTGCTGCGCTCACGCAGGTAGTGCCAGAGGGTCACGACGGCCGTGCCGCCGACGGCCGCGAGCAGGATGAGGTCGATGTAGTTCTCCACGAACTCGGCGACCGGCGGGATGAAGCCGATGAGATAGCCGAACATCGTGAGCCCGAAGCCCCAGATCACCGCGCCGATGAAGTTGTAGAGCGTGTACTTCCACTTGTTCATGTGGCCGATGCCGGCGGCGACCGGAGCGAACGTGCGGATGATGGGGACGAAGCGAGCCAGGATGATCGTGAGTCCGCCGAAGCGCTCGAAGAAGGCGTTGGTGCGTTCGACGTTCTTGACGCTGAAGAGGCCCGACTCCTTCTTCTCGAACACCGCCGGCCCGCCCTTGTGGCCGATGTAGTACCCGACTTCACCGCCGATGAAGGCGGCGAGGCCGATCAGGAGAGCGACCCACCACACGCTCAGGCCGAAGACGCCGTTCGACGCGTAGGGCTGGGGGTGGGAGAGCAGTCCTGAGATCACCAGGAGGGTGTCGCCCGGCAGCAGGAAGCCGACGAGCAGGCCCGTCTCGGCGAAGACGATGAAGCAGACGACGACGAGCGCCCACGGTCCTGCCCATCCGATGATGGACGCCGGATCGAGCCACGGGATCAGGGCGGAGGGGACTGCGTGCACGATGTGGGTTTCCCGTCGTCAGTCGGCGGAGGATGCGCGGATTCGCGTGCGGAAGGTGGGACTTGAACCCACACGCCCGGAGGCACAGGAACCTAAATCCTGCGTGTCTGCCAATTCCACCACTCCCGCGACGCGTTCAGTCTACTGACGCGCAGGGACGCGAGCCCGGGGGACAACCCGACGGTTTGCTGTGGACGCTCGGGTATCGTGTACGAGTCCCCGAAGGAGCCGATCGTGAACCCGCTCGTCTGGCCGATCATCGTTACGTTCATCGTGCTCGGCGTCCTCGCCTACCTGGGGCTCTGGAAGCAGTGGATGCGCGTCCCGCGTGGGTACGGCACGTACATGGGGTTCTCCATGCTGTACATCGGCCTCGCGCTCGGGGTCGGCGGTCTCGCGGTGGAGCTCGGCGTGGTGCGGACTCCGTTCGGCACTGTCGTGATGGGCGTCGCCGTACTGCTGCTGCTCGTCGCGATCGTCGGGTTCTGGTGGCTGCCGTCGTTCCTACAGCCTCGGTGGTTCCGTATCTGGCTCGCGGCGACCCGCCGGTCGGATGGTCGGTGAACCGCCCGGATCAGACGCCGGTCGACGTGCTCGTCAGCGCCTGATGCCGAACAGGAAGTAGCTCGCCGGCCCGATCCAGTTGACGAGGATGGCCGGAATCCACGCGGCCTTGGGCCCGCGTACCTCGTCGGCCTCGCGGTGGGCGAGGTCCCAGAACGCGAGGAAGGCGAACGCGACCTGCACGATGCCCAGGATCCCGAGGCCGGCCTTCGCGCTGGGGGAGATCTCGGTCTTCGTCATCGTCGTCCTTTCGTCGGTGCTTCCATCCTGCCGCGCGAAGACGGATGCCGCACCCCTCGGCGCCGCTTCACCGCGTGAGTACGTCGAGGCGCTGACCACCGTCGATCGTCACGTTTCCGAGAACCCGGTAACCCAGCCGTGCATAGAAGCGCTGAGCCGGCTCAGCCTGTGCATACACGCCGAGCACGACGTGCGCCTCACACCGCGATTCGAGGAGCCGCGTGAGGCACAGCTCCGCGACGCCCCGGCGCCGCGCAGCAGCCGCGGTCGCGAGCTCCTGGATCACGAAGACGTCGTCGGCGGCGTCTGCGAGGGAGGTGGTCTCGGCGGTGTCGCAGCGTCGGAGAAGGCGCTGCCACCCCGCGTCCGACGAGAGGGTGCGTCCGAGCCCGAATCCGAGGATCGCCGAGTCCTGGGTGGCGACCGCCAGGGTGCCGCCGGGGGTGGCGAGGAGCTCTGGACCCCACACCGCGATCTCTCCCAGACGACCAGGATCCTCATCGTACGGAGGCGCCGAGAACGCTTCGACGAACAGCCGCGTCACGGCGTTCCACACCGCAGCGTCTGCCTGCGCCGACCACAGCTCGACCACGGGCGGAGACAGCGAGGGCATCCCGCCATCCTGGCGCATTCTCCCGATCCGGCGTGGACCCCGCAGCTTCGACAGCCCTGCTTCCGGCGGCCGGATGACGCCTCACCGCGGAGCACGTTCCGCCGACGCTGCTGAGACTGCCTCCGCACGAGACGCCCCGCGCCGACGGAGAGCGGCGGTGGCGTTCGCGAGTGTGCAGCGCCGTTGACGTGCGCGTGCGGCTGCGGCGCTGTGGATAACTTTCGGCTGGCTCGGCGCCGAATTGCCAAGATGCTGACGTGACCTCCTCCGCCGCCCCCGTCGCGACCGTCGTGGCGGAGCGGGTGCGGGAGCGGCTGCGCGCGGAGCGGTCCGATCCGACGCGCGACCCGGACTTCGCCGCACAGATCGCCCGCGCGGAGGTTCGGCGTCACAACGACTTCGCTCTCGCGCGGGGGCTCGCGCCGGTCGACGACGAGAGTGCGTGCGTGCGCGAGGTGCTCGCGGCCGTCGCCGGCTTCGGTCCGCTGCAGGCGTACCTCGACGATCCGACGGTCGAGGAGCTCTGGATCAACGCCCCGGACCGCATCTTCGTCGCGCGCGGCGGCGTCGCCGAGCGGACGCCGCTGATGCTCACCGATACGGCGGTCCGCGATCTGGTGGAGCGGATGCTGCAGTCCAGCGGTCGTCGTGTCGACCTCAGCCAGCCCTTCGTCGACGCCTCTCTGCCGGACGGGAGCCGGCTCCACGTGGTGATCCCCGACATCACCCGGCGCCACTGGGCGGTGAACATCCGCAAATTCCTGCCCGCGTATCGCGACCTCGGCCGGCTCGTCGCGGCCGGCTCGATCGCTCCGGCGGCTGCCACCCTCCTCCGCGACGCGATGATCGCGGGCCGCTCGGTCCTCGTCTCGGGCGCCACCCACGCCGGCAAGACGACACTGCTCGGCGCGCTGATCGCCGCCTGCCCGCCCGACCAGCGCATCGTCACGGTGGAGGAGACGTTCGAGCTGGCCGTCGCCGCCCCCGACCTCGTGGCGCTGCAGGGTCGGCAGCCCAGCCTCGAGGGCACCGGCGAGGTCACCCTTCGGCGCCTCGTCAAGGAGGCGCTGCGCATGCGCCCCGACCGCCTCGTCGTCGGCGAGGTGCGCGATGCCGAGGCCCTCGACCTGCTGCTGGCGCTCAACACGGGTGTCCCGGGCGCCGCGACCATCCACGCCAACTCGGCGCGGGAAGCGCTGGGCAAACTCGCCGCGCTGCCTCTCCTGGCCGGGCGGAACATCGACGCGGCGTTCGTGCAGCCGGCTGTCGCGGCATCGGTCGATCTCGTCGCCCACTGCGAAAAGGACGCCGCCGGCATGCGCCGCGTCGTCGAGATCGTCGTGCCGACCGGCGTCGCCGGCGGTGTCGTCACGGCCGAGACCCTGTACCGAGCGGAGTCGGTGTGACCTTCGTGTGGGGCGCCGCGCTGGCGGCCGGGCTGCTGCTGACGGTGTCGCCGTGGCTCTGGCCTGCCGGATCGCAGACGCGGCCGGCGTCCTCTCGTCAGGGGCGCATCGCGCGACTTCTCGAGGATGCCGGCATGTCCCGGCTCTCCGTCGTCTCCCTCGTCATCGTCGCCGGGGTCTGCGCCCTCGTCGCCGCGGCGATCGCGTGGCTGATCGCTCCGGTTGCCGCATTGGCGCTCGTCGCGGCCGCGGCGGGGGCGATCGCCCCGTTCGCGTGGTTGCGCGCGCGGCGCTCCAAGCTCCTGCGCACCAGGCGCGGACTGTGGCCGGATGTCTGCGACCTGCTCATCGCCTCGGTGAGGGCGGGGATGTCGCTTCCCGACGCGGTCGCCAGTCTCGCGGAGTCGGCACCGGCCGAGCTGCGACCGCCGTTCGCGGTGTTCGCGCGCGACGTAGCGGCGTCAGGACACTTCGACTCCAGCGTGCTCCGGCTCAAGAAGAGTCTCGCCGACCCCGTCGCCGACCGGATCGTCGAGACCCTGCGCATGGCACGCCAGGTCGGTGGCACGGAGCTCACACCGGTGCTCCGGGCACTCGCCGCCTCGGTTCGCGCGGACGCCACACTGCGCGCGGAGGTCGAGTCGCGGCAGTCCTGGATCCGCGGCGCCGCGATCCTCGGCGTCGTCGCTCCGTGGGTGATCCTCGCGATGCTCGCGATGCGCCCGGAGGGCGCGCGGGCCTACGGAAGCCCTGGTGGCATCGTCCTCATCCTCGTGGGCGCTGCGGTGTCATTCGTCGCGTACCGGCTCATGCTGCGGCTCGGCCGCCTTCCCGAGCCGCGACGGTGGTTCGGATGACCGGCTTCGCGGTGGGCGACCTGGCCTACGCGGTGGTGCTCGGCACGGCGCTCGGCATCGGCGCGTGCCTGCTGATCTCACTCGCTCCGCGCTGGGGCGCGCCCAGCCTCGCGCGCCGTATCGCGCCTTACATCCGCGACGTCACCGACGCGCGCGGACTCGACGTGACGGCCGGCGGCATGGGGGCCTCGCTCGCGTGGAGGGACTACGCCGAGCGCCGCCCCTCCCGCCTGGCAGGTGGCGACGCGGCTCTGGCCCGACGGCTGCATCGCGCGGCGTGGAGCATCGACCCCGCGCGGTTCCGCGGTCGCCAGCTCGGCTGGGCGATCGCGGGACTCGCCGCCGGGGGAGTGGGCGTGGTGGCTCTGGTGCTCGCGGGCAGAGGGTCGCCGGTGCTCGGGCTGCTTCCGCCTGTCGCCGCGGTGTCCGCGGCCCTCGCGTACGACGCGTGGCTGACGCACGCGGGACGCGCCCGTACCGGACGCATCGAGGAGGAGCTGCCGACGGTGCTCGAGTTCCTCGCCCTCTGCCTGTCGGCCGGCGAGGGCATCCTGGATTCGCTGCGACGGGTGAGTGAGGTCGGTGCCGGCGAGCTGACCGGCGAGCTGCGGGGAGTGGTCGTCGCCGTCGGCACCGGTTCGCCGCTGTCGGACTCGCTCGCCCGGCTCGCCGCCAGCCTCGAGATCCCGGCCCTCACGCGCACGGTCGATCAGCTCGTGGCGGCGATCGAGCGCGGCGCGCCGCTCGCGCACGTGCTCCAGGCTCAGGCGCTCGACGCGCGCGAAGACGCCAAGCGCACGCTCATCGAGCGCGCCGGACGGAAGGAGATCTTCATGCTCTTTCCACTGGTGTTCCTGATCCTGCCGTTGAGCGTGCTGTTCGCGGTGTTCCCCGGGATCTTCATGCTTCGACTCGGACTCGGCTGACAGCCGGAAGGAGAAATGATGAACGCACGGATGCGGCAGCTGGTGGCGCGGATTCGCACTGCGGGTCGCGAGCTCGTTGAGGACGACCGGGGAGATGTCCCGGGCTGGGTCCTCATCACTCTCATGACCGCCGGGCTCGTGGTGCTGATCTGGGCCATGGCCGGGCCGGCCCTCGCCGACCTGTTCGAGCAGGCGATCAGCCGCGTCTCGGGACTCTGAATCGGGGATGGTCGTCGTGGTCCGTGCGATGAGGCGCGTCCGCGCGCGCCTCGCGGCGGCAGCGCGCGACGACGCGGGCTCGAGCCCGGTCGAGTTCGTGCTGGTGGGCGCCCTGCTCACGGTGCTGACGCTCGGAGTCCTGCAGTTCGGTCTGGCCGTGTACGTGCGCAACGTGGTGCACGACGCGGCGGTCGAGGGCGCCTTTCACGCCGCCCTCGCCGACACGACCCTCGACGAGGGCGCGCAGCGCACGCGCGACATCGTCAGCCGCACGATCGGCGTGGAGTATGCGACTGACGTGGCGGTGCGCGAGAGCACCTCGCTCGGGCAGGAGACGGTTCAGGTTCGCGTCGCCGCCACACTCCCGCTCATCGGCCTGCTGGGTGCGTCGCGCTCAATGGAGGTGACGGCCCATGCTCCGGTCGAATCCTTCGATTGACGCCGTTCGCGCGGCAGCCGAATCGGCGGACGACGCCACGGACCGCGGATCGGCGGCACTGGAGTTCATCGTGGTCGGGCTGATCCTGCTCGTGCCGCTGGTCTACATCGTCGTGGCACTGGGACTCATCCAGGGGCAGAGCCTCGGCGCAGAGGCCGCGTCGCGTCACATCGCTCGCGCCGTCTCGACGGCCGCCGACGCCGACGACGCGCGCGCTCGCGCTGACGCGGTCCTCGCTGCGGTATCCGAGGAGTACGGACTCGACGACGTCGACCTCTCGATCGGCTGCACGCCGGCCGGCGCCGCATGTCCGAGCGCGGGCGCCACGCTGCACGTGAGCGTCCGGACTGTCGTCGCCCTTCCGCTCGTGCCGCCGGTGCTCGAGCTCGACCGGATCGCCGCGATACCGGTCGAGGCCTCGGCCGCGCACAAGGTCTCGCGCTTCTGGAGCGAGCGATGAACCGTCGGCTCAAGGCGCTTCTCGGTCGACGTCACGGCGCCGACGACGAGGGCAGCGTGCTGCTCCTCACCCTCGGCTACGGCGTGCTCGCCATCGCGGTGATCCTCGTGTGCACGGCCGCGACCAGCCTGTACCTCGCGCAGAAGCAGCTGGACGCGGTGGCGGATGCCGCGGCGCTCGCCGCAGCCGATGGCTTCGAGCTCTCGGTGGTGGACGGTGAGCCTGTCGCCACGCTCACGTCCGACGGTGTGCGCCGTGAGGCAGAGGCGATGGTGGGCGCCGTCGCCACCGACGCGCGCCTCATCTCGGCGACGACTCCGGATGGCGTGTCCGCGCGCGTCACGGTGGCCGGGTCGTGGCATCCGCCCGTCGTCACCATGTTCGTGCCCGACGGCGTCGCGCTCGAGGCGACCGCAACCAGCCGCACAGCACTCCGCTGACGACGAGAGTCTCGCCAGGGGGTTCACATATCGGCTGAGCCCGCACGAGCGGCGAGCGCCACCGCCTCCATGCGGGAGTGCACGCCGAGCTTGCCGAGCAGATTCTGCATGTGCGCCCCGACCGTCTTGATGCTGATGCCCATGGCCGTCGCCACCTGCTTCTGCGTCATGCCCTCCGTCGTCAGCGTGAGCACCTGGCGCTCGCGCTGCGTGAGGGTGGTCAGGCGTCTCAGGTCGGCGGTCGCGCTGCGCGCGGGCTTCGTCCGCTCGACGAGGCGGCGCACGCGCGCGAGGAACTCCTCGGCGTCCATCGACTCTGCGGCGTAGTCGTCGGCGCCGACGAGCAGGCCCGCCACGACATCGGCGGGCGTGATGCGGTCGGCCGAGACGAGCACAGCGGGCATGTCGGGCCCATAGCGATCGCGAAGCTCGCGGAGGAAACCGCAGCCGCCGTCTTCGACCTCGAGGATCGCCACCGCCGGCGCGGTGCCGTTCAGCCACGTGGCGGCATCCGTTGCTCGTCCGAACTCCGCGGAGCGCAGGCCGAGTCGCCCCAACAGTGCCACATAGTCGGACCTGACATGGTCGCCCGCGACGACCAACCCGTACGCATCTTCCATGCTCACGATTCCTCCCCGAATCGCGCGCCTCTCGCCTGGAACGCCACCTAGGGAGATTACCCAGCCCCAGATGTCCGGTTCACCCAATGGTCGCATTCCCACGCGGTTCCTAGGGTAAGCGCTGGGCCGCGCCGCTACCAGTGGCGTGGCGACCTGGGGAAGGGGAGATCATGTCGGAGAAGGTGCGGCGACGCTCGCTCGCCGCGGGAATAGTCGGCTGTCTGGTGGCAGCCTTGATCATCGGCTCGGCGCCGGCAGCGTTCGCCGTCACCGTCGGCCCGTACGAGATCGAAGGGAACCCGATTCCGGACAACGCGGGCATCCCGACGTACAGCGATCCGGCGGGCAACACCAAGGAATTGGGGCCGGTCAACTCGAGCACGACCAAGATCGGCGTCATCCACAATGACGCGTTGCCGACGCTCGACCTGACCAACCCCAACTCGCAGGTCGACCTCAATCGCGTGTGGCTCGAGGCCAAGCGCGTCTCCAACGAGGACTTCCTGTACTTCGCGTGGCAGCGCGACAAGGAGACCGGCAGCGGCTTCATCGCGTTCGAGTTCATGAAGAACCCGGCTCCTGCGGAGTGCGCGTACGGCTCTGCGACGGACGCGCAGCTGATGGCTGCCTGCAATCCGTGGAAGAACCGCGCTCCGGGCGACTTCCTGATCCTGTGGGACCAGCAGGGCGGCAGCACGAAGCTGTACGTCCGCATCTGGCAGGCGAACATGACCTTGAGTCCGATCAGCGAGCTGCCGGCGAACACGTACCACGCCGAGTACAGCCCCGACGGATTCCGGGGGGAAGCCGCCATCAACCTGACACTCAACGGAATGGGCTCCGGCGGGTCGTGCCTCGCGTTTGCGAACGTGATCCCCAGCACCGTCACCGGCAACTCCGACACCGCCGACTACAAGGACACCGTCCTGCAGCGCATCTCCATCAGCAACTGCGCGTCGCAGACCCGGACGACTCCGTCCGACGTCAACGGGCTGTCGCTCGGTGGGACGGTCTCGATCGGCGGCGGTGTCGTCGCGGTGAAGGACTCGGCGGAGGTCAGCGTCACGGGCGGCAATACCAATGCCGCGGGGAGTGTCGCGTTCTGGCTCTGCAAGGTGGACACGGGCGCGTGCGACGGGACGACCGGCCGGGTCGGAACGCCCATCGGCTCGACGAACCTGAATACGGCGGCTCAGTATCCGCAGACGATCCTCTCGCCGACGGCGTGGGTGACGTCTGTGGGTCGCTACTGCTGGCGCGCGGTGTTCACGGGTGACCCTGCGAACCAGATCCCGGGTTCCGCGGACTTCGACGCGACGCGAGAGTGCTTCACCGTCACTCCGGTGACGCCGACGCTCTCGACGACGGCGAGCGCCGACGTGACACTCGGCAACGAGATCAGTGACGACGCGGAGCTGGACGGCACAGCCACCCAGCCGACGGCGGCGATCATCGAGACCGTCGAGCCGACCGGCCTGACGCCGGCAGGTGGCACCATCGTCTTCAAGGCCTACGGCCCGCTGGACGACGACTGCAACGGCGCCGCGACCTACACCTCGAACGCGGTGACGGTCAGTGGAGACGGCACCTACGAGAACTCGCCCGCCTTCGTGCCGACGCTTCCGGGCGACTACCACTGGGTGGCCGTCTACAGCGGCTCGTCGCCGAACACCAACGGTCTCACGCACAACGCGGACTGCCTGGACGACGCTGAGGACGTGACGGTGACCACCGTCGCCTCTTCGCTGACCAGCGACCAGACCTGGGTGCCCAACGACTCGGTCACGCTGACCGCGCCGGCGGGCGGACCCATGACGGGAACGGTCCACATCGCGCTGTATCCGAACGGTGACTGCGACCACACCGACGACCCGATCTACGCGGACGATCTTCCGGTGCCTGGCCCCGGCGGACAGACCGTGGAAACGGACAACGAGACCGCAGTCCTCGAGTCCGGCGAGTATTCGTGGGAGATCAGCTACACGAGCACGAACCCGGCCCAGCGCAGCATCGGAGCGAGCTGTGAGGAGACCTCGTCGATCACCATCCTGAACGGAGGTGCCGCGACGAGCGACTGAGGCGACGTTCCGCGCCTCGCGCGGAACCACGACGGCCGTGGGCATCAGCCCGCGGCCGTCTTCGCGTGAGGGATGGATGAGGCGGCGCGCCTCCGCTACAGTGGTGCCCGATTCAGTGCTCCGGCACGTGACCGGAAGGAGGAGAACGATGGCTGTCTTCGTCATGGCCCGTGTCCATTCCCCTTCCCTCGAGGTCGCCCGCACCCACTGAGATCGGCGGCCTCCCACCCTGGAGTGCCCATCCGATGTCATCCGCACGCTTCGACGCGTCCGCATCCCTTCTTCCGCTCGAGCTCGAGCCGGGCCCCGGCCAACGCTGGTCGACCTGGCCGGCGTCTCCACCCACGCAACGCGGGCCGCTGCCGCATCCCGATTGGCTCGTGACATCCTCCGGCGCGTGGGACACCGAGCTCGGCGTCGTCAAGACCGGCAAAGAGGCCGACGTCCATCTCATCGAGCGCGCCATACCGGGCGCCTCCGGCATTCGGCTCGCCGCCAAGCGCTACCGCAGCACCCACCACAGCGATTTCCATCGCTCGGGCAGCTACGAAGAGGGGCGCACCATGCGCAACACCCGCGACGCCCGCGCGGTCGGCCGCAAGTCCGCCTACGGACGTTCGGTCGCCGCCGGGCACTGGGCCGTGAGCGAGTTCGACGCCCTGTGCCGTGCCTGGCGTGCCGGGGTTCCGGTGCCTTACCCCGTGCAGGTGAGCGAGACCGAGGTGCTGATGGAGTTCATCGGCGACGGCCGGACGGCTGCGCCGCGCCTGGCGCAGAGCCGGCGGCACGGGGAGCAGTTGACGGATGCCTACAGGCAGGTCGTCGGCATCCTCGAGGCCTTCGCGCGCGCGGGTTTCGCGCACGGTGACCTGTCGCCGTACAACCTGCTCGACCACGACGGCCGCGTGGTGGTGATCGATCTGCCGCAGATCGTGGATGTCGCCGCGAATCCGCAGGGCCTCGACTTCCTCTACCGCGACGTGGTCAACGTGTCGACCTGGTTCGCCAGGCGAGGTCTGGAGAACGACCCGGAGGACCTCTTCGCCCACCTCGTCGCGCAGCTGTGGTGACGCGGGTGGCGGGTGCCCGACGCCGAAGTGCCCCGGCGCTCGCGCACCGGGGCACTTCGGCTCGGTCCCTAGCGAACGCCCTTGGCCGGGGTCGCCTGGAACGCGTTCTCGATCTCCTGCGTGAAGGTGTTGCCCTCGGCATCCGTCGCCGTCACCCGCAGGTCGACCCAGCCGCCCTTGTCGGGAACGGAGATCTGCGCGGCGTACCCGCTCACCCACGCGCGCGACTCGGCGAAGATGTACCCGTCGCCCTTGACCGCGCCGGTGGGGGCATCCGTCGCCGCCGTCTTCAGGCCGACCGGCACCCACTCGCCGCCCGCGGTGCGAGCCTCGAGCGTCGCGCCCGTGATCGCGCCGGCGGGCGCCGTGCCCGCGACGTGACCCAGTTCGAGCCCGAGGGCGACCGGCGAGCCCTTGCGACGGCCTTCGCCCACGAGGTTCTTCTCGTTGACGTCGACGTCGTAGTACGCCTGGATCATTGGCAGTCGCCGGTAGTCCCAGTCGCCCTGCTGACCGGCCGAGCGGAAGGCCCACTCGGTGACGGTCTTCGTGGAGCCCGCCAGGTGAGCGCCGTCGTGGGTCGCGGTGCTGACGACGCGCCAGTCCTGCTCGCCGTCCGGCAGGTCGAACACGTTGGCGCCCTGGTGCTCCTTCTGCGCGAACAGCTCGCCGTCGATGTAGAGGTCCATCGACTGGTGGACGGTCGACGGCTCCATCCACGTGTCGAAGGCGCCGGTGTGATCGCCGCTGCCGCCGTCCGCCCAGCTCGGGATGTTGATCTGGGTGTTGTCGGACTGGCGGTACGGCACCCAGTAGCCCGTCGCAACGTACGGACGCACGATGCCGCCGTAGTACTCGGCTTCGGTGCGCTCGCCCGGCTGGTAGGTGCGCTGGATGTCGCGCATCTCCCAGCCGACCGACGTGATCGTCGCGCCCTGGTACCAGCGGAGCTGATCGGTGTTGACCCATTCGGCGCGCGCGGTGCCGCGCTGGGTGCGCATCGGGAATCCGCTGCCGTACTCCGCGCCGGGCACGAAGTCGTAGCGGAACTCGCCGATCTCCTCGGCCTGGCCGATGTAGCGGGTGTCGATGCGCGCGAGGTCCTTGGCCGTGTGGCGGTAAGCGAGGTCGGCGGGGATCTCGCCGTCTCCGAACTCGGCGATGTCGTACACCACCTCGGCCGTGGGCACTCCCGCCGCCGTCAGCGTGACCTTCTTCGCCGCCAGCTGCTGGAGCAGCGCGCGCCCCTCGATGCCGCTGATGCCCGCGACCGGGAGGGCGGCATCCGTCGTGTAGTCCTCGGATCCGACCCACTCGTTGAACTCGCCGTCGGCGTCGTTCACGACCACCAGCAGCTTCGCGCCGGCGGCTGCCGCATGCGCGGCGCGGGCGGATGCCGACACCTCGGCCGACCGCGTCACCACGGCGATCTTGCCCGCGACGTCGACGGCGGCGAACTCCTCGGCGCTGCCCGTGCCGGCATCCACGGCGGCCGCCTTGAACGAGCCGTCGAGGAGCGTCGAGCCGATCTGCACGATGAGGTCGAGCGGCTTCTTGCCCGCCGAGACCGTCAGCAGCGGGGTCTGGAGCCTCCAGCGGGTCGTGAAGCCGAAGTCCGCGTCGTCGACCGTCATCGGCTGGGCCCACAGCTCGTCGGTCCACACCGGCATCAGGGCGCTCGCCGCGAAGGCGTCGACCGTCACGTCCATGCGGCGGAAGACCGGCTCGAGGCCGTCCTGACCCACGTCGACCGTGACCTGTTCGGCGGTGCGGGCGTCGAGTGAGACGGTGCGGTTCTGATCGAGGGTCAGCGTCGGTTCGCCGACCAGCACGCTGGCGATGGTGTCGGGGGTGCGGTTCAGCTCCATGAACGACATCACCGTGTAGTCGCCCTTCATGAGGCGCAGGGTGGTCTCACCGTCGACGAGCACGGGCTCGGCCCACTCGGTGGACGGATCCCACAGCATCGCGTAGGCGGCAGTGGGGTTGCCCTCGAAGTCGGTCGCCGCGATCGTGAGGTCGTAGCGCTCGGCCTCGGCGATCGTGCCCAGCGCCGTGCGGGTGACGGGCGCGTCGTCGACCGAGCCGACGAGCACGCCCGACAGCTGCGTGCCGGCCGGCACCTTCGCGGGATCGACCGTCATGGTCGCCGAGCGGGTCTCGCCCGCCGGGATCGTCAGCGTGTCGACGTCGAGCGTCAGCGCGTCGAACGCGATCCCCGCCGACAGCGGGGCGGGGCCGCCGGCGCCGGGGGTGGTATCGGACAGCGTGGGGGTCAGCGCGACCGTGATCTCGGCATCCGTCCGGTTCGTGTACTCGACCACGCGCTCGACCGGGGTCGGCTCTTCGCCCCACATCAGCATGCCGAAGTCTCCGGAACCCGATGCCACGACCGGCGCCTCGAGAGCCCCGTCGACGTCGATCACGCCCGTGCCTCCCTGATACGCCGTGTAGCCGACGTCGGTCGCGGTGCTCGCGAGCGCGGCCTTGAGCTGCGCGGTGGTGTAGCCGGGGTTCGCGCCGAGCAGGATCGCGGCCGCGCCCGCGACGTGCGGCGTCGCCATCGACGTGCCGCTCATCCCGATGTAGGGGCCCTCACCGCCGCTGTCGGCCGATCGTGCCGCGGTGACGTCGTTGCCGGGGCCGGTCACGTCGGGCTTGAGTGCGCCCGAGCGCGACAGCGGGCCCTGGCTTGTGAACCACGACAGCGCGCCGGAGGGGTCGTCGACCGAGCCGACGGTGAACGCCTCGGCCGCTGATCCGGGGGCGCCGATCGTCTCGGGGGCCCCGGAGTTGCCGGCGGCGACCACGAACAGCGCGCCCGTCTCTGCGGCGATCCGGTTGAGTGACTCCGCCATCAGATCCTTGCCGTCGGACGGCGAAGGCGACCCCAGGCTCATCGACACGATGGGGGCGTTCTGACCCGCCCACTCCATCGCCTCGATGATCCAGGAGTCCTGGCCCCACCCGCTGGCATCCAGCACCTTGCCGACCAGCAGGTCGGCGCCGTCGGCCACGCCGCGGTGGGTGCCGCCGCTCGCGGCGCCGGTGCCGGCGATCGTCGAGGCGACATGGGTGCCGTGGCCGTTGGGGTCCCAGGCCACCTCCTCGCCCGGCACGAAGCTCTTCGATTCGGGCAGCACGCGGCCGTCGAGGTCGGGGTGGGTGTCGTCGTAGCCGGTGTCGAGCACGGCCACGGTCACGCCTTCGCCGGTGTAGCCCGCGGCCCAGGCCTCGGGCGCGTCGATGTAGCCGACACTCCCGTCGAGCGTCGCCTGCACCTTGCCGTCGAGGTGGATCGCCTCGATGCCGCCGGCGAGGGCCGGGGCTGACGAGAACGTCCGCGCGCTGGGCGCGGTGAGCGCCTGCCACGCCGCCGACGCGTCGCTGTGGCCGAGCGTGGCACCCGCTGCGCCGATGCTCTCGAGCTGCGTCTGCAGTTCGAGGCCGGGGACGGGGGCCGCGTAGCTCCGGGTTGCGGCGGCGTCCTGCTCGACGATGACCGGCGTCGCGTCGACGGACGCGTCGTCGTAGCCGTACTCGATGAGGAGCGAGACGTTGAACAGGTCGGCGTCGAGCGCACGCGAGGCGAGATACGGCATGGCGGCGTCGGGCACCACGTGCAGGTCGCCGGCGGCCTCGTAGGTGCGGGCGCCTGCGCCCTCCACGGCCGGGTCGATCGATACCGCGTGCGTGCCGTCC
The DNA here is from genome assembly GCF_015278255.1 of Microbacterium hibisci. Taxonomy (GTDB): domain Bacteria; phylum Actinomycetota; class Actinomycetes; order Actinomycetales; family Microbacteriaceae; genus Microbacterium; species Microbacterium hibisci. The sequence goes on along the minus strand of NZ_JADIJC010000001.1, from coordinate 837,873 downwards.
GACAGGTCGGTGACCGTGACGCGATCGCCGGTGATCAGCGTGACGGTATGGGTGCTGCCGGCGACCGCGGGCGAGGTGGGGGCATCGTCGCGGGCGGACGTGGCGGTCGCCGGCAGGCTGGTCAGGCCGATGCCGGCGATGCCGATCGCCAGACCGCTCGTGGCGGCGACGATCGGTCGCAGGCGGCGGCCGATGGGCTGGGGTCGTGACATTCGCGAACCTCTCGGTGTGGGGATTCCGTACCCCCACCTTCGTGCGCCCGATGCCTAAAGTGGTTGGCGGAGAAATGCCATGACCGTCATCCGCCAGCACCGGCGGGCGACGATGGATGAGTGGAGAAGACCGCGGTGCTCGATGCGCTGGGCCTCGATGAGGCGCACACGGGGGTCTACCGCTTCGTGCTGCAGCAGCCGTCGGCGTCGACGGCCGAGATCGCGTCGGGGCTCAGCATGTCGCTGCCGCGCACGCGCCCGATCGTCGCCGAGCTGGAGCGCCTGGGCCTGCTCGCCCGTCAGGCGGCGAACAGCGACCGGTTCGTGGCGTCGCCGCCGTCGATCTCGCTGCGTCCGCTGCTGCTGGAGCGCGAAAGGGGACTCACCCGGGCGCACGAGACGCTCGTGGAGCTGAGCGACCTCTACCGGCGGTCGGCCGAGCAGCGCAGCGTCGCCGACGTGGTGGACGTCGTCATCGGCGACGATGCCGTGCGGCAGCGCGTGGCACAGCTCCAGGCGGCCTCGATCGAGCAGGTGCGGGTACTCGTGCTCAACGAGATCGCGCTCTTGAGCGGCGAGGACAACGTCGAGGAGGACCGAGCCCTCGCGCGCGGCGTGCGCTACCGCGTGATCGTCGAGAGCGCGGTGCTCGAGCGACCCGGGTTCCTCGCAGCGGCCAGGGAGATGGCCCAGATCGGCGAGGAGATCCGCGTTCTGCCGACTCTCCCGACCCGCATGTTCATCGCCGACGATCAGATGGCGCTCGTGCCGATGCACTCGCAGGACGAGGACCGCGGCTTCGGCGCCCTGCTGATCCACCCGAGCGGCCTGCTCGACCTGGTCTCATCGATCTTCGAGGAGTACTGGCGGGCCGCGACCGAGTTCCTCCCGATCGCCGCGGGCCCGGTGACGGAGGACGTCGACCGCGATCTGCTGCGGCTCCTGCTGCTGGGGATGACGGATGCCGCAGCCGCCGCCCAGCTGGGCATCTCACTGCGTACGGTCCAGCGTCGGGTGGCCGAGCTCATGGAGGCCGCCGGGGTCACCACGCGCATGCAGCTCGGCGCGGAGGCCGTCCGCCGCAGCTGGGTCTGAGCGCGCCTACCAGCCGTGGGTGTTGAGCCAGTCGCGGCGGCGCCCCGCGTCCGCGGCCGTCTCGGACCCGTCGAACGTGTCGTGATCGACGAGTCGCGAAAAGTCGTCGAGCTCGACGAACCGCTGGCACACCGGGCACAGGGCTCGCCCGTCGGGAAAGCCGTCGGCCAGCGGCTCCGCGGGCGACCCGGGCGCGCCGGAGCCGGGGCAGTGGGCGGCGTCGGCTCCGGCATCGGCCCACATGATCGTCCGGTGGCGGTGAAGCCCCGCGTGATCGAGCGGACGCGTGCAGCGGCGTCCGTCTTTGCGGCTGCGGCAGAACAGGACGACCTCGCTCACGGCGTCACCCGCGGGACGTAGCGCGGAACCCAGCGCACGAAGGCGAGCGCGCCGAGGAGCCCGACCGCCCCCATGGCGCCGGCGGCCACGGCGAGCGACGCCGCGGCGGCGATGCCCGACACCAGCAGCGGCGCCACTGCGCCGCCCGCGTCGGTGAGGGTGCGCCACGACCCGAGGAACGGCGCCGGGTCGGCCGCCGGCGCGACATCGGCGCCCAGAGTCAGGAGGATGCCGCTCGACAGCCCGTTGCCTACGCCGAGGACGGCGGCGAACATCGCGAACCACATCGCCGCCTGCGGCAGGTCGTGGGTGAACGCCAGGGCGACGAATCCGGCCCCCATCAGCAGCATGGCGGGCAGGGCGGCCCACAGCCGTCCGAACCGGTCCATCACCTGACCGCTGGCATAGAAGAGCGCGAAGTCGATCGCGCCCGAGATCCCCACGACGAGCGCGATCGTCTGCGCGTCGAGGCCGATCGACACGCCCCACAGCGGCAGCACGACCTGCCGCGCCGAGCGGACGGCGGAGAGGGATGCCGCGGCCAGGCCGAGCGTCGAGAGCACGCGGCGGTGGCGCCACATCGTGCGGAGGACGCCGGTGCCCGGTCCCGATGCCTCGCCCGCCCCGTCTCTCGGGCGCTGGGCGCGCGGGAGACGGATCGAGCCGGTGACGGGCTCGCCGGTGTCTTCGGCATCCATCGCATCCCCGCGTCGAGTGCCCGACGGCGGACGGACGAACTGCTTCTCGGGGTCGGGACCCAGCAGCACGAGCACGACCGTCGCCACGAGGCATCCGCCGAAGAACCAGATCGTGGCGTGCTCGTCGCCGAAGATCGCGAGCAGCGCGGCCGCGACGAACGGCCCGATGAACATGCCGAGGCGGAAGGTGCCGCCGAGCAGCGAGAGGGCGCGGGCACGGAACGAGAGGGGAACGCGCGTCGTCATGAACGAGTGGCGGGCCAGGCCGAAGGCCGCGGCGCAGATTCCGATGAGGAACACGGCGATCGCGAAGATCCCCAGTGACGGGGCGAGCGCCATCCCGATGACTCCGGCGAGCGAGACGAGCCCGGCGATGGCCATCGTGAGTCGCTCGCCGATGCGCGCCACCGCCCAGCCGGCAGGGATGTTTCCGCACAGCTGCCCGACGACGAGCGCCGAGGCGACAAGCGCGGCGGTCGCGACATCCGCTCCGAGCTGCGCGGCGATGACCGGGATCAGCGGGATGACGGCTCCCTCGCCGAGGGCGAACAGCACCGTCGGGCCGTAGACCATCGGGCCGAACCGCCACAGCACGTCGCGAGCGGTGGGGGAGTCGGCGTGATCGGACATCGCTTCCACGTTAGTCTGGAGTGTCATGCTCGACTTCGATCCCTCCGCCGACATTCAGGCCCTGCGTTCCACGTTCGCCGACATCAAGGCCGTGGTCGACGTCGAGGCACTCAACGCCGACATCGCCCGTCTCAGCGAGGAGGCCGGCGCCCCCGACCTCTGGGACGACGTGGAGAAGGCGCAGAAGGTCACCAGCGCCCTCAGCCACCGCCAGGCCGAACTCAAGCGCGTCGCCGACGTCGAGCAGCGCCTCGACGACCTCGACGTCCTCGTCGAGCTCGCCAACGAGATGGACGACGAGGACTCCGCCGAGGAGGCCCGCCACGAGATCGCCGAGCTGGAAGACATCATCAGCCAGCTCGAGGTGCAGACGCTTCTCGACGGCGAGTACGACGAACGCTCCGCTGTCGTGACGATCCGATCCGGTGCGGGCGGCGACGACGCCACCGACTTCGCCGAGATGCTGCTGCGCATGTACCTGCGCTGGGCGGAGCGCCACAAGTACCCGGTGAAGGTCATGGACACCTCCTACGCGGAGGGCGCCGGCATCAAGTCGGCGACGTTCGAGATCGACGCCCCCTACGCCTACGGCACCCTGTCCGTCGAGGCGGGTACGCACCGCCTCGCGCGCATCAGCCCCTTCGGCTCGGCCGACAAGCGGCAGACGTCTTTCGCCGCCGTGGAGGTCATCCCGGTGATGGAGGAGGCCCAGGAGGTCGACATCCCCGAGGGCGACATCCGCGTCGACGTCTTCCGCTCGTCGGGCCCCGGCGGCCAGTCGGTGAACACGACCGATTCGGCCGTGCGCCTCACCCACATCCCGACGGGCATCGTCGTGTCGATGCAGAACGAGAAGTCGCAGATCCAGAACCGCGCCGCCGCGATGCGCGTCCTGCAGACCCGGCTCATGCTGCTGCAGCGCGAAGAGGAGGCCGCGAAGAAGAAGGAGCTCGCCGGCGTCATCACCGCGAGCTGGGGCGACCAGATGCGGTCGTACTTCCTGTACGGCCAGCAGCTCGTGAAGGACCTCCGCACCGGCCATGAGGTCGGCAACCCCGCGGTCGTCTTCGACGGCGACCTCGACGGCTTCATCTCGGCCGGCATCCGCTGGCGCAAGCGCAAGGACGACGACTGACTCGTCGTCACCCCCTTCCGCGGTTTCGAATCGCGCACTTGGCACTCATCCGGCGTGAAAAGCTGCAAAGTGCGCGATGCGAAAGGCGGTGTCGGCAGCGAGCCGCCGGAACCGATGCGCAAACGTCGAGTGTCGCTGGACGCCCGTCCGGGGCATCCGCATAGGCTCGTTAGGCCATGATCCGGTTCGAGAACGTCACGAAGCGCTTTCGCGGCACTTCCCATCCCGCGCTGAGCGATGTCGACTTCGAGGTGCAGCGCGGGGAGTTCGTCTTCCTCGTCGGCGCCTCCGGCTCAGGCAAGTCGTCCTGTCTGAGGCTGATCCTCCGGGAGGAGACGCCGTCCGAGGGGCGCGTGGTCGTTCTCGGCCGCGACCTGCGGAACCTGTCGAACCGCAAGGTGCCGTATTTCCGGCGCCACGTGGGCGCTGTCTTCCAGGACTTCCGGCTGCTGCCGACCAAGACCGTCTTCCAGAACGTGGCCTTCACGCTGCAGGTCATCGGGTCGTCGCGCGGTTTCATCCAGCAGGCGGTCCCCGAGGCGCTCGCGCTCGTGGGCCTCGCGGGCAAGGAGAAGCGGTTCCCGCACGAACTGTCCGGCGGCGAGCAGCAGCGCGTCGCGATCGCGCGCGCCCTGGTGAACCGGCCCCAGATCCTGCTGGCCGATGAGCCGACCGGAAACCTCGACCCCGCGACCTCCGTCGACATCATGCAGCTCCTGGCGCGCATCAACGCCGGCGGCACGACGGTCGTGATGGCCACGCACGAGGCGGGCTTCGTCGACCAGATGCAGCGTCGCGTGATCGAGCTGGTCCACGGCGAGATCGTGCGCGACGAGCGCCACGGCGGGTACGGCGACCGCTCCGGCCTGCCGAGCCTCGCGCCCGAGCCGGAGCGCGGCGCGGCGGCCGTGGCCGCGCTCACCGCCGTTCTCGAAGTGCAGCGAGAGGCGGCTATCGCCGCCGCCGCGGGACTGGATCCGACAGCCGTCGACGACGATGAGCTCGACGCGACGGAGACGGATGCCGCGTCGCCGGCCGCTGCGGCGGCAGCCGCGGCCGCCGCCGCGGCCGCCGCGGTCGCGGTCACGGCGGAAGAGGCGCGTCAGGCCGCAGCGCTGGCTCAGGCGATCGATGAACCGGCGACCGACAGCGAGCCGGAGGACGAGGCATCCGTCCCCCCGAAGCCGGCACCCCCGCATACCCAGTCGATCCCGATCGTCGACGCGCGCGAGCTCGCGGTGGAGGAGCTGGGCCTCGCCGACCGGCTGGGTCTCGGCGAAGTCGATCCCGACGACGAAGTGGGGCCCACCTCATGAGGTTCGGACTCATCATGTCGGAGGCGTTCACGGGCCTGCGGCGCAACCTGTCGATGGTCGTGTCGGTGGTGCTCGTGACGTTCGTCTCGCTGACGTTCGTCGGAGCCGCGATCCTCATCCAGATGCAGATCGGCACGATGCGCGACTTCTGGGTCGAGCGCGCGCAGGTCGCCGTCTACATGTGCACGAACATCTCGACGCCCGCGACGTGCGCGAACGGCGAGGCGACCCCGGAGCAGGTCGAGGAGGTGCGCGCGAAGCTCGAAGGCAGCGCGCTCGCGCCGCTCATCCGCGACCTGCAGTTCCTCGACCACCAGCAGGCGTACGACGAGCTGCTCCAGATCGCGGGGGAGGAGAACGCCAGCGTCATCACCCCCGACCAGGTGAACGAGACCTTCCGCATCACGCTGGTCGACCCGTCGCAGTCCGACGTGATCATCGAGGCGTTCAGCGGCATCCAGGGCATCGAGCAGGTCCAGGATCAGATGCAGTACCTCGACCCGCTGTTCTCCGCGCTGACGATCGCGACCTACATCGCCGTCGGCATCGCGGTGCTCATGCTCATCGCGGCGGTGCTGCTGATCGCCACGACGATCCGGCTCTCGGCCTATGCGCGCCGGCGAGAGCTCGGCATCATGCGCCTGGTCGGGGCGTCCAACCGCTTCATCCAGACCCCGTTCATCCTGGAGGGCGTGTTCGCCGCGCTGCTCGGATCGCTGCTCGCCAGCGCGGCCGTGATCGCGGGCGTGCACTTCGGCGTCGACAACTACTTGCGAGGTCGCGTCGACTTCGTGACGACCTGGGTCGACCTGGGCGACGCGTGGCTGGTGGTGCCGGTGCTGATCCTCGTGGGCGTGGTGCTCGCGGCGCTGTCGGCGGGCTTCGCGATCCGCCGCTGGCTTCGCGCGTGACGCGCACCAGTCGCTGAGGGCGCGCGACCTTCACCGGTCGCTGAGCTTGTCGAAGCGCGGGGTAGACTGACAGGCTGCCGTGGGCGCCTTGATCCGAGGGATCGCCCGGAGGCATCAGCGAGGAGATATCATGCCCAGGGAACGCGGGGAGAAGGTCGTGGCGACCAATCGTCGCGCGCGCCACGAGTACGCGATCGAGAAGACGTACGAGGCCGGCCTCGTGCTCACCGGCACCGAGGTGAAGTCGCTGCGCGAAGGGCGGGCGAACCTGTCGGACGGCTACGCGTACATCGACAACGGCGAGGCGTTCCTCGACGCGGTGCACATCCCGGAGTACTCGCAGGGGCACTGGACCAACCACTCGTCCAAGCGCACACGCAAGCTGCTGCTGCACAAGGAAGAGATCGTCAAGCTGTCGCACGCGATCTCGGCCGGCGGCTACACGCTGATCCCGCTGAAGCTCTACTTCTCGGACGGGCGCGCCAAGGTCGAGATCGCCGTCGCCAAGGGCAAGCGCGAGTACGAGAAGCGTCAGACGATCCGCGAGCGTGAGGACAAGCGCGAGGCCGAGCGCGCGATGCGCAGCCGCAACCGCCTGGGCGAGTGAGGGTCGGACCTACCGGACATCCGCGGCGCTCATCGCGCGGCGAACCGGGCCTCGACGGCGGCCGAGACGACGATGTCCTCCGGCTGCAGCTGCACGGCCGGCGCGCCCCCCGCATCGGCGGCGAACGACGCCTTCGCCATCAACATGCGGGGTGCCGGTCCCGACTCGGGGCGACCCTGCTCCGTGAGCAGCCCGACATCGGCGAGCTCCAGTGCGGTGACCTTGTCGAGTCCGAGCGCGCTCGCGTAAGCCGTCGCACGGTCCACGGCGACGCGGACCGCTGCGGTCGCGACCTCTCGCTCTGTCGCAGCGCGAGTCTCGGGTGTGAGCTTCCACTCGATCCAGCCGAGTTGCACGCCTTCGCGCTCCGCCACCTCGCCGGCCCACCATGAGAGCACGGCGAAATCGGTGAACGTGACGGAGAAGTCCACGGTGGCGTGATGCACGGGCGCGAGACGCTTGCCCTCGTTGTTCCAGGGACGCTCCGACCACACCGACACTCGCTGGCTGGTCCACTCGGCCACCGTGCCGGCCGTCTTCCGCGAGACCAGGTCGTCGCGCACCGGCTCGGTGAGCCCTGCCATGCGCTCGACGACCGCGCCGCGCTCGGGTCCCTCCGCGCGGATGGTGAGGTGCGCAACCGCGCGCTCCGGGGCGATGCGGGCTTCGTGCTCCCCGCGGACCGTGATGACGACGTCGCTCATGACGCCGACTCTACGCGGCGGGCGCGTCGGCGGTGAGCAGGTACGACTGCGCGAACCCCTCCTCAGAGAAATCTTCATTCAGCTGCATCCAAATGGCGGCGGCCGCGGGAATCACTTGTCGATGGGCGGCGCAACGACCGCCCCGACGAAGGAGGACCACCGTGCGAAACAAGATTCTCGCGGGCATCGCCGCCGGGGCCGTCACCGCCCTCGGCCTGATGGTCGCCCCCGCCCACGCCGCCAGTGCCGGCGACGCCCAGCTGTCGGTGCTTCACGGCGTTCCCGGCACAGCCGTCGACGTGTACGTCAACGGCGAGCGTACCCTCGACGACTTCCAGCCGGGCACTCTGGCCGGGCCGCTCGCGCTGCCGGCCGGCGACTACGAGGTCGCGCTGACCGCCACCGACGCCGCGGACGACAGCTCTCCGATCGTCGGCCCGGTGACCCTCACCCTCGCGGCGGACACCGACTACACCGCCGTCGCCCACCTCCCTGCCGCAGGGGGCACGCCGACCGTGACGGCGTTCACCAACGACACGTCGGCCACCGCCGCGGGCGAAGGCCGGCTCACCGTCCGGCATGTCGCTGCGGCGCCCGCCGTCGATGTGCTCGCGGGTGGATCACCGGTCATCGAGGACCTGTCGAACCCGAACGAAGCCACCCTCGATCTGCCGGCGGGAACCGTCTCGGCCTCGGTCGCTGCGGCCGGGACCACCGACCCCGTCCTCGGTCCCACCGACGTCGACGTCCAGGAGGGCGCGCTGACCATCGTGTACGCGTGGGGCAGCCTGGAGGACGACAACCTGGCCGTCGCCGTCCAGACGATCTCGGGTCTGCACTCGGCTCCTGACGGGGTGCCGTCGGGCAGCGGCGGCCAGCTCGCCGCACAGGACGCGACGGTGCGGGCGCTCTTCGTGCTCGGGGGGCTCGCGGCTGCGGCGCTGGTCGCGGCATCCGCGCTCGTGGTCGCCCGCGCACGGACCGACCGCTGAGCGGGTACGACATGGCACGGATGACCGCGAGGGCGCTGACCGCTCTCGCGGTCGTCCTCGTGCTGGCGGGGTGCGGCTCGGGGCAGGCCGAGTCCACCTCGCCGTCGACGGCACCGACGGCCGCGGCGACCCCCACGCCGCTCCCCACACCGGTCGTCGAGGTGCCGGTCGCGGCGGCCACCCCGACACCTGCGCGCACCCCCGTGCCGCCCGTGCGGGTGGTCGCCGCTTCTGTCGGCGTGGACATGCCGGTGGTCCCCGTCGGCGTCGAGGAGGGCGGCTTCATGGAGCTTCCGGTCGACCCGGCGATCGCGGGTTGGTACCGGTTCGGCGCCGATCCGACGAGCGCGGACGGAAACACGGTGATCTCGGCGCACGTGGACGCGCCGGCCCACCCCATCGGACCCTTCAGCCGCCTGCGCGACCTCGCGCAGGGAGACACCGTGGATGTGACGGATGCCGCGGCCGCCGCGCACCGCTACTCGGTGGAGTCCGTCACCTACTACCCGAAGGCGGTGCTGCCGGTGGACGAGCTGTTCGCCCGCGCCGGCGCGAGGAAACTCGTGCTGATCACGTGCGGCGGAGCGTTCGACTCCAGCACGGGCCGCTACGCCGATAACGTGGTCGCCATCGCGACCCCGATCCCGTGAGCCGGCGACGCCGCCGGCCCGAAGAGAGGACACAGCGTGGACGACGCGCACGAACGGGAGCTGAGCGATCGCTTCCGCGTCGGCGACGAGCGCGCGCTCGAAGAGATCTACCGCCGCTGGTCGCCGGTGGTGTTCACGATGGCGCTGCGGTTCGTCGGCGATCGTGGCGACGCCGAGGACGTGACGCAGAAGACCTTCGTCTCGGCATGGACGTCGCGCGAGTCGTACGACGCCTCGAAGGCGAAGCTCTCGACGTGGCTGATCGCGATCACGCGACGCCGCATCGCCGACACGCTCGAGGCGCGCACGCGCGTGCGTGCGCTGCAGGAGGAGCTGCAGCGGTTCACGACGCCGGACGCCGTCGTGGGCGCCGAGATCGACCTCGGCGACCGGCTGCTGCTCGCCGACGAGATCGATCGGCTCGAGCCGGACGCCCGCCGTGTGGTGCGCCTGGCGTTCTACGACGACCTGACCCACGAGCAGATCTCCGAGAGGTTGGGCATGCCGCTCGGTACCGTGAAGAGCCATATCCGGCGAAGTCTCATCCGCCTGCGGAGTCGATTGGAGGTGGGTCATGCCGCACCTTGACCCCGACCGCCTGTCGCTGATCGCGCTCGGAGAACCCGCCACCGATGGGGAGCGCGCGCACCTCGACGTGTGCGACGCGTGCGCGCTCGAGCTCGCCGAGCTCGAGTACACGGTCGTCGTCGGTCGCTCCACGGTCGCCCTCGGCGACCTCGAAGCGCCGCCCGAGCGGGTGTGGGGGCGGATCGCCGACGAACTCGGGCTCGACGCCGCCCGCGCCGTGCCGGCGGGCACCGACGCGGAAGCGGCGGCTGGGGCCGCGGCATCCGTCCCCGTCGAAGACAGGGTGGCGAGCGCGCCCGCGCGCCGCACACCGCGATTCCGGCTGCTGTTCGCGCTCGCGGCGAGCATCGCCTTGGTGCTCGGTGTCGTCGGGACGGTTGCGCTCGTGAGGCAGAGTCAGCCGGTCGAGATCGCTGCGGCCACGCTCGACGCCTTCCCTGCGCATCCGGATGCCTCAGGCTCCGCGGTCGTGGTGGAGAAAGCCGACGGCGCGCGGCTGATCGAGATCGATCTCGACGACGCCGCGGCGGACGACGGCTTCCGCGAGGTGTGGCTCATCAAGGCCGATGCCTCGGATCTGGTCAGTCTGGGCGTGCTGGAGGGGACGACGGGAACCTTCGCGGTTCCCGACGGCCTCGATCTGCGTGAGTTCGCGCTCGTCGACGTGTCGCAGGAACCGGACGACGGGGACCCGACCCATTCGGGCGACTCCATCGTGCGCGGGGAGCTCGGGTTCGCGTGATCTCGGCGGGCTGGCGCCCCCCCGGGCGGTGGGTGGTCTGCCACAGGCGTCGCCTGCCGCGCAACCCGCTCCTCGCCCTGGCGACGCCGGTCTAGCGTCGACAGCAGGTGACCCGAGGGGAGCGACGCCATGTCCCGCAACGTGAGGCTGCTGCACTGTGTGCCCGACGACGTGTTCGAGGTGCTGAGCGACGGGTGGCTCTATCCGTCGTGGGTGGTCGGGGCCTCCCGCATGCGCGAGGTGGACGAGACCTGGCCGATGGCGGGCGCCGAACTGCACCATTCGTTCGGTGTGTGGCCGGCACTGATCAACGACAAGACGGTCGTCGAGGAGTTCGTGCCGGGGCGCATGATGGTCATGCGGGCGCGCGGGTGGCCGATCGGCGAGGCCCGGGTCACCATCGACGTCAAGTCCCGGGGCGACGAGTGCGTCGTGCGCATCCAGGAGGAGGCGATCGCCGGGCCCGGGCGCCTGGTGCCTGCGCCGCTCATGGACATCGCCCTCCACTGGCGGAACGACGAGACGCTGCATCGGCTGGCCTACCTTGCCGAGGGGCGGGCCGCGCGCCGCACGGCGGCGACCACGGCGGAGAAGGAGATGGCCGCATCCGGCGAGGAGCCGTCGGCTGCGTCCGGCGAGGAGCCGTCGGCTGCGCCTTACGCGAGCGAGGGGACGGATGCCGCGTCCCGCGGTGTCGGGTCGGATGAGGGAGAGGACGGACGGATGACGCACGAGAAGGAGCCCGAGTCGGCGGCGCCGACCGGGGAGAGCGAGTGGGTGGACGCCGCGACGTCGATCGACGCGGTCGAAGCGGGACCAGCGGATGAGCCCGGCGAGAGCGAATCGCTGCCTCCGTTGACCTCGAGCCCGGCGAGCGCCGCGGGGGCGAGCTCGGGCAGTGCGGATTCCGCCGCGGAAGGCTCCGCCGCAGCCGACGCGCGATCCGCGGGGCTCGATGAGCGCGTCGCGCGCGGCGACGAAGCCGGCGCCTCGGCGGGCGCTCCCGAGGACTCGTGGAATCCGATGTCAGGGGCCGGTGAGTCCGAGCCGATCGCGCCTGGCGCCGGAGAACCCGCGCGGCCGGCGAAGAAGCCCGCGTCGAAGCCGACGTCGAAGCCGAAGCGCCCGACGCCCGGCACCGAGGAGGCGCCGTCACCGTGAGCGCTCGGCCCCGGCGCGGCGGCACCGAGCTGGATGCCGTGATCGTGGGATCCGGGCCCAACGGGCTCGCCGCCGCCGTCACCCTCGCCCGTGCGGGACTCCGCGTGTGGGTGTTCGAACGCGCCGACCGTCCGGGCGGCGGGGCGGCCACGAGAGAGCTGACGCTCCCCGGCTTCCAGCACGACGTCTGCTCAGCGGTGCACCCGATGGCCTTCGAGTCGCGGTTCTTCCGCGAATTCGGCCTTCGTGAGCGCGTCGAGTTCGTCACGCCCGAGGTCTCGTTCGCGCACCCGCTCGACGAACGCCACGCCGGTGTCGCGTTCCGCGACTTCGATCGCACGATCGAAGGGCTCGGTCCCGACGCGCTCGCCTACGCACAGCTGCTCGGACCGCTGGTGCGGCGCTCCACCGCCGTCGCCGACTTCACCGGCTCGCCCCTCGTGCGCGTGCCCGACGACATCCCGACCGCGTTGGCGTTCGGGCTCCGAGCGCTCGAGCAGGGAGGCCCGGCCTGGAACGCGCGCTTCCGGGAGGACGCCGCCCCGGCGATGCTCACCGGCGTCGCTGCGCACACCATCCTGTCTCAGCCCAGCGTCGCCGCAGCCGGCGCGGGACTGGCGCTCGCCGCCTACGCCCACGCGCGCGGGTGGCCCATTCCGATCGGGGGGAGCCAGGCAATCATCGACGCGATGGTCGACGATCTCCGCGAGCACGGCGGCGACGTGGTGGTCGATCACGAGGTCACGTCGCTCGATGCTCTTCCCGACGCGGCCGTGACTCTGCTCGACGTCACCCCGAAGGCCCTGATCCGCATCGCGGGGGATGCCATGCCGCCTCGCTATCGACGCCGGCTGCAGCGCTTCCGCTACGGCGACGGCGTCGCGAAAGTCGACTTCGCCCTGAGCGAGCCCGTGCCGTGGACGCACCCCGAACTCGGCCGGGCGGGCACGGTGCACGTCGGCGGCACACGGGCGGAGGTGGCGGATGCCGAGAATCAGGTCAATCGCGGCCGTCTGCCCGAGCGCCCCTATGTGCTGGTGTCGCAGCCCTCGCTGTTCGACCCGACCAGAGCGCCCGCCGGCAAGCACACGCTCTGGACCTACACGCACGTCCCCGCCGGGAGCGCGGTGGACCGACGCGAGGCCGTGACCCGCCAGATCGAACGGTTCGCCCCGGGCTTCCGCGACACGATCCTCGCCACCAGCTCGCGCACGGCGCGAGAGGTCGAACGGCACAACCCGAACTATCCGGGCGGCGACATCGCCGCAGGCGCGCCGAACCTGTGGCAGCTCGTCAGCCGGCCCGTGCTGAGCCCGGATCCGTGGCGCACGCCCATTCCCGGCGTCTACCTCGCGGGCGCGTCCGTCGCGCCCGGACCCGGCGTGACCGGGCTCCCGGGCTGGTTCGCGGCCCTGAGCGCCCTCCGCCACGACTTCGGCACGCGGACGCGTCCCGACCTGTCGCCGCGGGAGGCGCGGCGCACGAGACGCTCCGGGTAGCTAGCACGTCCTCGGTCACGCGTCGAGCCCCTTCATCGCGGGTGCGCGAAGCAGGATCTTTCGCGTGTGTCCACCCGCCGCGACTCGCGCGCCGAGAGACGCTCGTCTGCCGGACTATGGCGAGCGTACGCTGATCGGCCCGCGCACAACGTGTGGTCCGGCGTGCTGTTCGGCATCGGGCTGATCGCCTTCGTCGATGAGACGGTGTTCCACCAGATCCTGCACTGGCACCACTTCTACGATCTCGCCTCGACCGACGTCGGACTCGCCTCGGACGGCCTGTTCCACGCTCTCAGCTGGTTCGCGACGATCGCGGGGCTCTTCCTGCTGGCCGACCTGCGACGGCGGGATGCCCTGGTGTGGTCGCGCTGGATCGGCGGGGTGCTGCTGGGTGCCGGCGCGTTCCAGCTGTATGACGGCATCGTGCAGCACAAGCTGTGGGGCATCCACCAGATCCGCTACGTCGACGACATCATCGTGTACGACGTGATCTGGAACGTGACGGCTCTCGCGATGATCGGCCTGGGCGTCGTCCTGCTCGCGGCGGGGCGGGCCTCCCGCATACGGAGGCGCTCCCGATGAGCAGCGGCTTCGTGACCGCCGTCGGTCATGACGGCATGCATCCCGGGGCGGGGTCGCTCGCCGCCATCCCCCTGGTATTCGCCGGCGCCGCCGTCTGGGCGTACGCGGCGGCCGTCGCCGCCTCGCGCGGGCGCGGCCGGCCGTGGCCGGTCCACCGACTCGCGCTGTGGGTGGCGGGTGTCGCACTCGCGGTCATGCCGACTGTGGGACCGCTCGCCGTGGCGGCATATGACAGTTTCGTCGCGCACATGTGGGCGCACCTCCTCGGCGGCATGGCGGCCCCCGTGCTGCTGGTGCTCGCGGCGCCGGTGACCCTCGCTCTGCGCACGATGCACGTCACGCCGGCTCGGCGGCTCTCGCGCCTGCTCGGCAGCCGGCCGGCGGCCGTGGTCGGCCATCCCGCCACGGCGGGGCTGCTCAACGCGGGCGGGCTGTGGCTCCTCTATCGCTCGCCGGTCTTCGAGGCTGTGCACGGATATCCCCTCATGCACGCGCTCGTGCACCTGCATCTCGTCGTCGTCGGCTGTCTGTTCACCGCTGCCGTGATCGGGCTCGACCCCGCGCCGCATCGGCCCCGTCGTCTCGTCGGCGCCGTGGTGCTGGTGCTGACCGCGGCATCCCACGCGGTCCTCGCCAAGCATCTGTACGCATACCCGCCGGGCTCACTGCCGCTCGCCGAGGCGCAGGCCGGTGCGCAGCTGATGTACTACGTCGGAGGGTGGGTCGAGGCATCCGTCGTCCTCATCTTCTGCGCGCAGTGGTACCGCGAAGCGGGGCGCCGTCTCGCCCGGGCGGGGAGGTCGGCGCCCATCGCGTGAACGCCAATCATCCCGTCGACGCCGGCTGTCAAGGGGGACGACCGCAGGTACGGTCGCGACCTACCGTCGCCGGCATGGACTCTCACCGTCAGAACCCCGACGCGGCGGCGTCGAAGCGCGACGCGTCGCGGCCGCTCTCCGAGCAGGAGTCGCTGCGCAAAGACATGAGCTACAGCCCGGCGAGCGAGACCGAGACGCAGCACAAGCAGAAGGACGCGCTGCCCGACACGGTGGACCCCGACATCGATGCGCACGCCGTCAGAGTCGTGCCGGGCACCGGCGGGCCGGACGACGTAGGCGACGTCGACGTCGACCCCGACGACCTCGACCTGCCGCGCCGCTCGTCCCCGGCCGAGCGATGAGCCTCGCAGAGCCGCCCGTCGTCGTCATCACGGGCGCCTCGAGCGGCATCGGACGGGCGACCGCCCGGCGGTACGCGCGACGGGGTGCCCGACTCGTGCTCGCCTCGCGCAGCGAGCCGGCGCTCGAGACCGTGGCGGCGGAATGCCGTGAGCTCGGGGCTCACGCGGTCGCCGTGCCGACCGATGTGTCGCACGAGGGTCAGGTCCGGGCACTGGCCGCCTCGGCGGTGAACGAGTACGGCCGCATCGACGTCTGGGTCGGCAACGCCGGGGTCTTCGCCTACGGCTCGTTCGAACACCTGCCGCCGAAGCTCTTCCGTCAGGTGCTCGAGACGAACCTCATGGGACAGGTGCACGGAGCCCGCGCGGTGCTGCCGTACTTCCGGCGCCAGGGCGCGGGAACGCTCGTGATCGTCGCGTCGATCTACTCCCGCGTCGGGTCGCCGGTCATCTCGCCGTACGTGACCAGCAAGTGGGGCCTGCTGGGCTTTGCCGAGTGCCTCCGTCAGGAGCTCAGGGGGAGCGGCATCCGCGTGCGCGTCGTCCTTCCCGGAACGATCGACACTCCCATCTACCAGCACGCCGCGAACGTCACCACCCGCCATGTGCGGCCGCTGCCTCCGGCGTCCTCACCCGAGCGGGTGGCGCGGGCCATCGTGCGCGCGCCGCGCCGACGGCGGTTCTCGACCTATGTGGGGCGCGTCCAGAAGACCACAGTCCTGGTGCACGACGTCGCACCGGCCGTGTTCGACGCGGCGTCCTCGGTGATGGTCGAGCGCGTCGAGCTCCGCGGCGAGGGCGCCGAGGTCACACCGGGCACGGTGCACGAGGCGCCCGGCGTGGCAGGCCCGGTGACCGGCGGCTGGCGCTCGCGCGGCATCCGTCTGCTCCTCGGCGCGGTCGCCGCCGCGGCGCTCTCGGCGCTGCTCATCGGGCGCCGCTCGGCCATCACCGGTTGCTGAGCCGTCCGTCCACGACGGTTCAGCGGAACCCCTCCATCTGGGTGCGCTCGTCCGCAACGCGCACGCCGTAGCGGTACGCGAGCTTGCCGCCCAGCCAACCCGACAGCCCGAGCGCGGCGAGCCCGACGAGGCTGAGGATGAAGCCCCAGATGCTGACCTCATCGTCGTCATCGGCCGACAGTCTCACGAGCAGATTGATGACGTACAGCGCGGTCACTCCGAGGTTGAGCGCCATGTGGATCGTCGCGGTGCGGCGCGCCGCCGTGCTGCGCCCGAGCTGGAGGTAGTCGAGAAAGCCCCAGATCGCCGCGAGCACCGCGCCGATGAGGCCGATGACGATGAGGATCCACGCGCCGCGGACGTACGGCTCGGGGTTGTCGGACGCGAGCCCGATGATGTCGAAGATCAGGCTCGCCACCCACGTGCCGATCGGGATCGTCACGAGGATGGGGTGGAAGGGATGGCCGTAGGGTCCGGCGAGAGCCGTACGCGGCTGCTTGGCCCGCTGCTGCGGGGTGTTCTGCGACATGTCTCACTCCTTGCGTGGGGTGGCCTCAGCCGACCACCGCCGGCGGTGCCCTGCACGGGCCTTGACAAGGCGGACGAACGGATGCCTCCGCCTAGGCCTCCCGCCACCCGGTGTCGCCCAGCTCCGAGCCGCCGACCGGTCCCATCAGCAGCATCCCGCCGTCGACGACCCACGACGCCCCGGTGACGTACGACGAGGCGGGCGAGGCGAGGAACGCGACGACTTGGGCCACCTCCCGGGCGTCGCCCGATCTGCCGAGCGGGATGCCCGGGCGCTCGGTCTGGGCGACGTCGGCGTCCTCCTGGCCGGTCATGGGGGTGGCGATCTCTCCGGGAGCGACGCTGTTGGCCGTGATGCCGTGGACCCCGAGCTCGAGCGCGGCGCTCTTCATCACCGCTCCGAGCGCATGCTTAGCGGCGTTGTACGCGGTGAAGCCCACACGGGGCTGATGCTCGTTGACACTGGTGACCGCGATCAGGCGCCCGCCGCGCCCGGCTTCCACCATCAGCCGGGCCGCGCGCTGCACGATCCGGAAGGCGCCGGTCAGGTCGACGGCGAGCGTCCGGTCCCAGATGTCGGCGCCCAGCTCCAGGAAAGGCTCGCTCTGCACCATGCCCGCGTTGCTGACCAGCACGTCGACGCCCCCGAGCCGCTGCGCGAGGTCGTCCACGACGTCGGCTGCGGACGGATCGCCGGTGTCGAGGTAGGCGATCTCCGCACGCCGGCCGTGAGAGCGCACCTCGTCGGCCGTCTCGAATCCGCCCCGTTCGTCGGCGTGCCACGTGATGCCCACGTCCATGCCGTCCCGTGCCAGCGCGACGGCGACCGCACGTCCGATGCCCGAGTCCGATCCGGTGACGATCGCGATGCGATGGCGCGCTTCCATCCCGCGAGTCTGGCCGCGGACCGACGGTTCCCGCCGGGAATGGCGGGGGAGCGGCATCCGTTATAGACTGATGTGCTCGGATGCGTCAGCGCCCGAGTGTTGGCAACTCCACAGTGTGACAGCGGCCCTTCGCAAGAAGGATGACCCTCTACCGAGGGCACGGGGATGATCGGTTTCGACATCGCCTGTGAATCTGCGTGAAGCGGGCCGAGGATGCAGGGTTATCTCGTGAACGCTCCCTGCAAACCAATAACTGCCGAAAAGAAGCAGTCCGCGTTCGCCCTCGCTGCCTGAGCAGCGAGCCCGACGCCGTCAATCCGTGACTGATCCCGTCACGGGTATTGGCGTCATCTAGGGATCTTGCTGCGTGACGACGCCTGAGCGTCACGTGGGACTCTTATCAGGCTGGGCTCGTCGACTTAGGTGTCTGTGACAAAGGTCGGAGCCGAGTAGAACGCTCGCACAGACTGCGCCCGGAGAAACCGCAGTTACCCAGCGATGGACGGGGGTTCGATTCCCCCCATCTCCACGAACCGTTGTCACAGAAGAGGGTCAGAAACCCGCGGAATCACGCGGATTTCTGACCCTTTTCGTTTCGTTGGCTCCGGCGCCGATTCGCGATTTGCCCACAATTTGCCCTCGCCCTCGGATTTGCCCACAAGTCATACCTGAACGATCCGGCTGACGTCGGCGGCGAGCGCGCCCTTGGTTGAGGCGTGCGGCGACGTCGGCGAGGTCGTCTCGAACAGGTCGGCATAGGTGTCGAGCGTCATCGCGGCGGACTTGTGGCCGAGCATCCGCTGCACCGCCTTGACGTTCGCGCCCGACGAGATCGCGAGGCTCGCCGCCGTGTGTCGTAGGTCGTGAGGTGTGAGTCGCTCGACGCCGGACCGCTCGAGCGCCGCGGCGAACCAGGAGGTCGTGCCGACACTCGTCTTCGCCCGCCGCAGGTGGTTGCCGTCGGCATCGGTCAACACGAGGTCGTCCGGGCCCTTGCCGGCGCACATCTCCCGGAGCGGTGCCTCGAGGAACTCGGGGAACGGGACGATCCGTCGCTCCCAGTTCTTCGGCGCTCCGACGACAATGCGGCCTTCGACCTCGACGGCGGCACGATTGACCTGGATACGATCGCGGTCGAAGTTGATGTCGCGCACGTGCATGCCGATCGCCTCGCTCCAGCGGAGCCCGCAATACGAGAGAACGAGGATGAGCGTTCGGTAGGTCGACGTGCTCGCAGCCTCGGCGAGCTGGACCACCTCGGCGTGCGTCAGATACCGGCGCGGCTTCTCGGATCGCTTCGCTGGCAGGTTTTGCGCGCCGCGGGCGACGTTGCGCGCGATGCGTCCGTCGCGGACCGCGGTGTCGAGGATGCCGGCGAGCACGCCGAGCGCGCGGTAGACGACAGTCGCCGAGCGAGGCTTTCCTGTGACTCCGTTGCTCTTCGTCCGATTGGTCGCCGCCGTACCTTCGGAGAGCTCGCGGATCCACTGCTCGACCTGGGATGCGCGGATGTCGCCGATGCGCGTGTCTTCCCACCGCGGTCGCACGTACACGCGCCAGGACGTCTCAAGCGAGCTGTACGACGACGCCTTGAGCGAGTGCCGCTTGTTGCGCATCCACTCGGTGCCGAGATCGCCGACCGTCGCTCGTGCCGCGGCCGGATCGGTGTAGGAACCGTCGGTGCGGGCAACTTCCGTACGGGCGAGGAAGATCTCGGCGTCGCGCTTCGTGCGGAACCCGCGCTTTTCGACCTGACGATGAGTGCTGTCGTCGCGCCAACGAACTCGATAGCGTCGTCCGGCCGCTGCCTGATAGCTCGCGATGCTTCCCATTCTGACCTCGCTGTCAGGCTAGTTCAGGGTGCGGACACACGGGGCGTGGCTTTGTCGCTCATGACGATCCCCATCCGGGCGCAGGCCCGATCAGGATCGCGACGTGAGTGCGAGCAAGCTCCGCATGATGCCGTTCAGTACGCGAACGGCTTCCGAAGCTCCTGCATCGGCTGGCCCACCTCGACCAGATATGTCAAGGGCAGCGGACCGAAGACGTCCGCGACCTCACCGCCGAGCTGTTGCGGAAAGGCGACGACGAGTTCAATGCCTGGGCGACGCATGTTGCCCATCAGGTAGTCCACACCCCTGATGCGCTTGAGGCGACCGCTCACGCGAGGTCGTGAACTGCTGTGGTTCGGAGGGCGCGCGAACGAAATACGGTGGTTGATGTCGAAGTCGTCGAGATCTCCCACGGCGCACGAGCGGGCGCGTGATGACTGTTCCATGCCTCATCGTCCCATGCGGCAGGCGCGAGTGGGGGCCGAGCGCGAGCAGCCCGGAGTGCTCGCGGAGTCGTGCGTCGGGTGCACGAGCCGACTCGAGCTGTGAGCCATCCAGGATGGGGGCGTAACGTCCGACCATGAGCGCACAGGCACAGACGAACGGTAGCGACGCGCCGGCCACCGCGACGAACCGACGAGTGCTCGAGTGAAGGTCGCGATGCTCGGTCCCATCGCCTGGCGGACGCCGCCGATCAGTTATGGACCGTGGGAGCGCGTGACGAGCCTGCTGACCGAGGAGCTGGTGCGTCGCGGGGTAGACGTGACGCTGTTCGCCACCGCCGACTCGATCACCGGCGGCGACCTCGATGCCGTCGCGCCGCACGGCTACGCGGAGGATCCGACGATGGACGGCCGGGTGTGGGAGGCGCTTCACGTCGCACACGCGCTGGAACGGTCCAGCGAATACGATCTCGTGCACAACCAGCTCGACTGGCTGCCGCTCGCCTTCACCGCCCATTGGGCCGCCCCGATGGTCACGACGATCCACGGCTTCTCCGGTCCCGCGATCCTGCCCGCGTATCTCGGCTCGGCTTCGACGTTCGTCTCCATCTCCGACGCCGACCGCTCCCCCGGCCTGGAGTACCTCGCGACGATCCACCACGGGATCGATCCCGAGGAACTCCCGTACGTACCCGAGCCGGACGACTACCTCGTGTCGTTCGGACGCATCCACCCCGACAAGGGCACCGCTACGGCGATCGAGATCGCGCGACGGGCCGGCCTCCGGCTGGTGATCTGCGGCCTCGTCCAGCACGTCGATTACTTCCGCAACGAGGTGGAGCCCCACATCGACGGGGACCGCGTCGTCTTCCTCGGCGCCGTGGCACCCGAGGAACGCGCGCGCGTCCTCGGTCACGCCGCCGCACTGCTGCACCCGATCGACTTCGACGAGCCGTTCGGGCTCTCGGTGGCCGAATCGATGATGTGCGGAACGCCGGCTCTCGCTTACCGCCGGGGATCGATGGCGGAGGTCATCGACGAGGGTGTGACGGGCAGCACCGTGGCCTCGATCGACGAGGCGATCTCGGCTCTCCCGGCCGTCGCGTCGCTGGACCGTCGTCGCGTCCACGAACGCGCCATCGCGCGATTCGGCGTGGAGCGGATGGTCGACGAGTACCTGAGCGTCTACGAGACCGTGCTGGCTCGCTGACCCTGTGACGACGTCCAGGTCGGACGTGTACCGTGCAACCACAGCGTCCGGGTGCGAACCCGGAGGTGGACCGGACCGCGGCGATGAAGGCGTGGTTCCACGAGGGATGCCGCCGGCAGACGTCTCGCCATCGCTTGGGGCGACCGCCCCGGGCATCATCAGGGAGCGTCGCCGTGACTCACTACGGATTCCTCAGCACCTTTCCGCCGACCCGCTGCGGGCTGGCCACCTTCACCGAGTCGCTCTCCGCTGCGCTCGTCCGGCACGACGACGAGGGCACCATCGTCCGTGCGCTCGATCAGCCCGAGGAGCGGGGTCACCAAGATCCTCGTGCACGGTCACGCGTGCGGACCGACCTGATCGCCGGCGACAGTCTCAGCGCGTTGCGCGCGACCCTGGCGCTGAACGCGTGCGATGTCGCGATCGTGCAGCACGAGTACGGGATCTACGGTGGTCGCGACGGTGATGAGGTCATCGGCGTGCTCGCTGCGCTGCGGATCCCCGCCGTCGTCGTGCTCCACACCGTGCTCGTGGCGCCCACGCCGCATCAGCGGGAGGTCCTCGAGGAAGTGTGCCGACTCGCGTCCGTGGTGGTCGTGATGACGATCCACGCCCGTGACAACCTCGCCGCGACCTATGCGGTCGATCTCACCCGCGTTCGCGTCATCCCGCATGGCGTGCAGCATGTGGCTCTCCGCGATACGAAGCCGCACAGCGGCCGCCGCGTCGTCACCTGGGGTCTCCTCTCGCCCGGCAAGGGAATCGAGTGGGGCATCCGCGCCGTGGCGCAGCTCACGGACATCACGCCGGACGTCGAGTACATCGTGGCCGGTCAGACGCACCCCAAGGTGCTGGCGCACGCGGGGGAAGGCTACCGCACCATGCTCGCGGGTCTCGCGGGCGACCTCGGCATCGGGTCGTCGGTCCGCATCGATGGGCGCTACCTCGAGGCGTCACAGCTCGCCGCACTCATCGCGTCGGCGGACGTCGTGCTCCTGCCGTACGATTCGCTCGACCAGGCGACCTCCGGCGTCCTCGCCGAAGCCGTTGCAGCCGGCGTTCCCGTCGTCGCCACGGCATTCCCCCACGCTGTGGAGCTGCTGTCGAACGGAGCCGGGATCGTGGTCCCCCACCAGGACCCCGACGCCACGGCGCGAGCGCTGCGCGAGATCATCACCAGCGCGGCCGTCGCCGATCGCATGCGCGAGACCGCGCTCCGCGAGACGAACAAGACGACGTGGTCCGCAGTCGCGGACCGCTACCGCGCAGTCACGGCGCGGCTCGCCGCCGGCAGGGCCGCATGATGGTCCCGTCTCCGCCATACGACCACCTCCGCGCGCTGACGGATCACAACGGCGTCTTCGAGCACGCGCTCCTCGCCGAGCCTCGCCGCGAACACGGATACTGCGTCGACGATGTGGCGCGCGCGCTGATCGTGGTCGCGCGCGAACAGAAGCAGACCGTCGAGCTCAGGCGATTGGCTGCGACCTATCTGCGTTTCCTTGAGTCGGCGGTGCGCGCAGACGGTCTCGCGCACAATCGGATGGGCTCCGATGGGGAGTGGTCCGACGACCCGGGCATGGGCGACTGGTGGGGACGGCTGCTGTGGGCTCTCGGCACGATCACCGCGCAGCGAGGCGACCCGTGGACCCGTGCGCGCGCACTGCGGACGTTCCGGATCGCCGCGCGCGAGCGGTCGACGAGCCTGCGGACCCTTGCCTACGCGGCCCTCGGTGCGGCGGAGATCGTGCGCGTGCGCGCCGACGACCACATCGCCCGGACGCTTCTCCGGGAGTACATCCGGGCGATGCCCGATCTGCCGGCTCCCCCCTGGCGGTGGCCTGAACGTCGCCTGGCTTACGGCAACGCATCGATCGCGGAAGCGCTGATCGCCGCAGGCGATGCCCTCGGAGACGAGGCGGCCACGACCCAGGGTCTGCGGATGCTCGACTTTCTGCTCTCGGTCGAGACATCGAACGGCCGATTCTCCGTGACGGGGACGGCGGGGCGCGGACCCCGCGAGAAGGGCCCGTCATTCGATCAGCAGCCGCTGGAGCTCGCCGCGCTCGCGGACGCGTGCGCCACGGCGCACGCCATCACCGGCGACCCGGTGTGGCTCCCTCCGATCGCGCTCGCGTGGCAGTGGTTCACCGGTCTCAACGACGGCGGGACCATCATGTTCGACGCCGAGACCGGCGCCGGCTTCGACGGGCTCGAACCCGACGGCAGGAACGAGAACCGCGGCGCCGAATCGACATTGGCCGCGTTGAGCACCTACCAGCAAGCTCTCCGACACTGTCTGTTGACAGCGCCATGACGACCCGCATCCACGCGACAGGGCTGACACCGCAGCCGGACCGGGTGATCGCCCAGCTGTTCCTCCCGGGCGAGGAGTGGTCCGCCGAGCACTCTCGCGCTGGAGAGATCATCGCGCGCGTCATCGCGATACCGGACGATCGCATCGATGCGCTCGCGGCCGAGCTAACACATGACTTCGGTTCGCGGCATCCCGACATCCGCGCGCTGTTCCTGGAGAACGCCGCCGTCGTGAGCTCCCGCCTGGGCGACCCGGTCGACATCAGCGTCGAGCGTCGTCTGGTGCTCGGCGCGAGTTTCACGGCGGAGTACGCGGTCGAAGGTGCAGCGCTGTGCAACCCCAGCGCGATCGAGCATCCCGACCAGACAGGGTTGGCTCCCGGGCAGTTGCGTGTCGCGGTAGCTCTCCGCGCCATCGGGGAGGGTCACCGTTCCTCCATCGAGTTCGCCGAAGCCATCATCGGTCCCGGCCGCCGCTGGACCTTCGTGGATCGGATGCTGCCGCTCTGGCGGGCGCGGATCGACGAAGGAGACTGGAGCATCGCCCATTTCCGCGCCGCAGTCGAAGAGGCGGGGCTCGTCAATGAGATCTCGCACAATGTGCTGCAGGGGCTTGACGACCGGTTCACCGTGTCGGACGTCGAGGCCTCCGTGACACGCCTGCCGAAGGCGCTCTCTCGGCGCGCGGACAGCGCTCGGCACATCGAGGCGATTCGCGAGCTGGCGATCTCCGTCTATCGCGCCGTGTTCTCCCGCGAGACCTCCCTCAGCCAGCGCGTGCTGACCCCGGTGGCGGCAGAGGAACGGCACGGGATGGAGGACGCACGATTCGTGCGATTCACCGACCTCGCCGGGACCACCCACTACCGCGGAACCTACACCGCGTACGACGGGCGCGCCATCGCCCCACGGCTGATCGTCACCTCGGATCTGCGCGAGTTCGACATCCATCGCCTGACCGGCGATGCTGCCCAGGACAAGGGGATGGCTCTGTTCCCTCGCCCCGTAGGCGGCAGGTACCTCGCGTTGAGCCGCAGCGGGGGCGAGAACATCTCGCTGGCGGAGTCGCACGACGGCGTGATCTGGAACCAGGCCGGTACCGTCCACCCCCCGTCGGAACCTTGGGAGATCGTGCAGACCGGCAACTGCGGCCCACCGCTGGAGACACCGCACGGCTGGATCGTGCTCGTTCACGGCGTGGGCCCGATGCGCAGATACTCGCTGGGAGCGATGCTTCTCGACCTCGACGACCCGACGATCGTCCTAGGTCGGACGGCGACCCCGATCCTGCAGCCGGTCGGCGACCGTCGCGACGGCTACGTGCCGAACGTCGTGTATTCGTGCGGCGGGCTCATCGTGGACGACGTGCTCTGGGTCCCGATCGGCATCGGGGACGCCCGCATCGGCGTGTGCTCGATAGGAGTCGACGAGCTTCTCGCGCACCTGGTTCCGTGACCTGACGGCGGGTTGAGGAGTCTACCTCCGTGTTTCCTGCATGCAGACACGCACACCCGATAACGGGCGTAACCTGAGGTCAGATGGCCCGGACCCTGTCATTGGCGCACGTCATGCGATTCGTCCGACAGGAGCACAAGATGGCCGTCAACACTCCCGGGTCGATCGCCTCCAGCGTGCGATCCACAACGCCGAAGGCGCCGAATCTCTACACCGAGCTGTCGAAGATGGTTACCGGGAGCGGCCTCATGCGGCGCCGCTACGGGTACTACTGGACCAAGCTCATCGCGGCGCCGATCGTCATCGCGACTGTGCTCGTCGTCTTCGTGCTCCTCGGCGACACCTGGTGGCAGCTGGTCACCGGTGCCGTCCTCGCCGTCCTGCTCACCCAGGTCGCGATGCTCGGACATGACGCCGCGCATCGGCAGATCTTCCGGTCCGGCCGGTGGAACGACTGGACCAGCCTCGTCCTCGGGAACCTTCTCGTGGGCATGAGCTATGGCTGGTGGCAGCATAAGCACACGCGACATCATGCCAACCCCAACAAGATCGGCAGCGACCCCGACATCGAACTCCCGGTCATCGCGTTCACCCCCGAGCAGGCCGACAAGCGGCGTGCGAGTCGAAGCGGACCGCTGCGCTGGCTGATCGCCCATCAGGGGGTGCTGTTCTTCCCGATCCTGCTGCTCGAAGGGCTCTCGCTGCACGCGTCGAGCGTGCGGCGTGTGTTCGCACGTGAGCAGCTGCGACACCGTCCGATCGAGATCGCCTTCCTCGCAGTGCGGATCGTCGGGTTCGTCGTGCTCGTCTTCCTCGTGCTGTCCCCAGGGATCGCCTTCGCCTTCCTCGGCGTCCAGCTCGGGCTGTTCGGGGTCTACATGGGAATGGCGTTCGCGCCCAACCACAAGGGGATGCCGCTCGTCCCGGCCGACGTGAAAGTCGACTTCCTCCACCGGCAGGTGCTCATGAGCCGCAACATCCGTGGCAGTCGGATGCTCGACACGGTCATGGGAGGACTCAACTACCAGATCGAGCATCACCTGTTCCCCTCGATGCCTCGACCTCACCTCCGTCAAGCGTCCGGGATGATCCGCGCCTTCTGTGTGGAACACCACGTCCCCTACACCGAGACGGGTCTCTGGCAGTCCTACGGAATCGTCCTCCGGTACATCAACAGGGTCGGACTCGGCGAGCGCGATCCGTTCGAGTGCCCGTTGCTCCAGCAACGACAAGCCGTCTAGCTGCTCGCCCGGCCGTCGAGGAGTCAGAGCGACAGTCGCCCGTCGATGACGTCGCGCGCGACGACGCCGATGGGCGTCTGTGTGGAGCGGGCGTGGCTCCGGATCCGTGCGAACGCCTCATCCATGTCGATGTCCCGCATCTGGGCGAGGTATCCCTTGGCCTGTTCGATCACGACCCTGCTGTCGAGCGCGCGCTGCAGCTGAGCCTGTGCGAGCTCGGATTCCTCGACCAAACGCTGCTGCAGAATGCTGATGGTGGCGATATCGGCCAATGCCTGCGCGGCCGCGGCATCGGCCGCGTTCAGCGCGCCGGCCTCATCGCGGAACAGATTCAGCGATCCCAGCGTCGAGTCGCGGAGCCGCAGCGGGATCGCATGGATCGACGAGAACCCGGAAGCGCGCGCATCGGCGGCGAACGCGGGCCAACGATGGGCGATCTGATCGATGTCGTCGACCGAGACGACCTCTCCTCCTGTCGCCGCCTCGACGCAGGGCCCGGCGCCGACGCGCAACTGCATCAGCTCGACGAGTTCGCTCCGCTCGCTCGTGGAGGCGATCACTTCCAGGCGGTTGGACGGGCTGAGCAGCAGGATGCCGGCAGCCGACGCGTCGAACAGCGAGATGCAGTCGTCGACGAGCCGCTGGAGTACGTCGACGATGTCGAAGTCGTCGACGAGGGAGTCCGCCAGAGTGACGAAGGTTCCCAGCAGCTGATGCTCGCGGGTGAGCGCCGTCATGCCGTCATCCTAAGCCTTGGGATCACAGTCTCAGGTCGAGCCGGCGTGCGATGACGTCCGCCGCGACGTCGCGCACCGGACGCCCCGCCGCGAACGCGTGGCCGCGGAGGAGCAGGAGGGCGTCGTCCACGCCGATGCTGTTCCGTGCTGCGACCATTCCGGTCGCCTGGTGAACCTCACGACGAGAGTACGGTTCGTCCCGCGCACCGTCGTCCGGCGCATCGAGACGGTTCAGCGCCCTCCTCAGGAGAGTGCTCGAGACGATGGCCGCCAGGCGGCTCATCCGTTCGATGTCAGCATCGGACAACTCGCGGGCGGTCATCGAGTAGAGGGCGATCGAGCCGATGCCGAGCGTGCTGACATACAGCGGGAACGCGAAGAGCGCTCCCACATCGAGCTCTCGCAGGGCGGCCCATGTGCCGGGCCACAACGCCCCGCCATCGACCTGCAGGTCGGACGCCGTGACAGGAAGCCTCGTGCGGAGAGCTTCCCAGGACGGCCCCTCGCCGAGGTCGATCTGGATCTCGTCGATCCGTGCGCCGAGCTTCGTGCTGGCGCACACCGTCGCTGAGCCCATCGGCGAGCCGAGTGTCGACACCACCGCGCCGGGCATCGCGACAGCCGCTCGCAACGGCGAGCACAGGTCGTCGCCGCCGCCCACGAGCGCGGCCACGGCGATCTCGAGGGCATCACCCGGCTGGTGGTCGGGACTCGTGGACATCGCTTGCGCCACCGTTCATCTCAGAATGACCAGGCGCGGGGTCTCGGTGCCCTGCTCATGAGCGTACGCGCACGGGCGGAGCTCTGTCTTCGGTCGGGCGAGGAGCGTACTGTGAGGAACATGTGGACAGTCCTTCTCATCCTGCTGGTTGCGTGGGTCGTGCTGTCGATCGTCGGTTTCGTCTTCGACGGCCTGATGTGGCTGGGCATCATCGGGATCGTGCTCTTCGTCGGCACCCTCATCTTCGGGATCCTCCGCCAGCGCGCCCGGCGCCCCAAGCCCTGAGCGAGCAGGATCACGACGCCGTCGACGGCGGGGCGACGACGCGGACGTGCAGCGCACCCGGTGCGACGCTGATGCGCGCACGGACGACGTGCCCGAAGGGGTCACCGTCCAGCTCCACCGCGTGAGGGGTTTCGAAGCGCACCTCGAACTGCCTGCCCTGGACGTAGCCGAGCGCGTGAAGGTCCGGCGACCGCGAGAGCCATCGTCGGGTGAACGGGGAGCGGCGAGCAGCGTTCTGGAGCGTCAGCCTCGTTCCGATCCGCGCCCAGCCGAACGGACCCGCCGGCCGCATGATGACGACATCCAGGAGTCCGTCGTCGATGACGGCGGCCGGGATCAGCAGCATATTGCCCGTGAGGGTTCCGCAGTTGCCCACGATGACGGTGTGCGCGCGGGTGGATCTGCTGCGTCCGCCGTCGATGCGGTACGTCAGGTGGAAGAGCCGATTCGCGACGATCGATCGTGCGATCGGTGTGACGTACGCGAACCACCCGAGGCGCTTCTTCGCGACCGCGCTGGTCTCCTGCGCCATCTGGGCGTCCAGTCCGATCCCCGCCATCACCATGAACACGTGCACCTGCCGGACGCCATCCTCGTCCTCGACCTCCGCGACACCGACATCGACCGTGCGATCGACCCCGGTGAAGGCCACCGAGACGCTGGCGGGAATGTCGTTGAGGGGTGTGCCGAGGTCGCGGGCGAGCAGGTTCCCCGTGCCGGAGGGGACCAGCGCAATCGGGATGCCCGTGTCGCGTAACTCCGCGGCCGCGGCGCGGACGGTGCCGTCTCCGCCGGCGACGATCACGACCGCCGGGTCGCCCGCGGCAGCCTGCGCCGCGGCAGCTCGGCCGGCATCCTCGCTCGCGGTTTCGTACCACCGGGTCGGCTCCCACTCCATACGACGCTCATGCTCGGCAACCGCCGTGCGGATGCGTTCGACCGGCGCCTTCGTCGGGTTGTATACGACCGCCGCGTGCGGATGCCCTCCGTTCCTCTGCTCCGATCTGCTCATCTGCCGGTCCGGATCGTACCGGGCACCTGCATCGTGCTCAGCGGCTGTGCCCGCCCTCGGTTCCCCAACTATCGATCTGCTCTTGATCGGTCGCGGCCCCTGCCGTCTGATCGCCCGCAGATCCGGGCGCCTTCGCCGACGCGGATGCCTGGAAGGTGATGGACTCAGCGAGCGCCGCCACCGCGGCCGCGCGAGCCTGCTCGGTCTCCGCTGCATCGTGGACCTTCATTGCAGCGGCATCCTGGCGAGCGCGAACACCCGCACTGATCTCAGCCAGTCGATCCGCCAGGACCGCCGCGAGCCCGTCCCTGAGTTCTTCCAGATTCGTGTTCGAAATCTCCAGCCGACGGTCCGAGACCGTCACCTCGACGGTGGGGTACCCGGCCCGCGCGAGCCGGTCCCGAGTCTCGATCCCCAGGATCTCCGTGACCTCGTCGCGTTCAGGGCGACGGGTGAATACCGCCTCCACCGTGTAACGCTCCGGGGCGTGGTCTGTCAGCAGCGCAGCAGGCAACGACCCCACCAGCACTGATCCCAGGCCCAGCGCAGCGACATCGATGCCGCTCGTTCGTGTCTGTGTCTCCATGATCGAACGGTACGCCTCCTAGATGTGTAGCTCACAGGTTCGTGAACGTCGCTATCAGCGAACCCCGCGACGCGTCGTATCAGAGATGTCCTCCCGATCCGGATTTCCCCGGCCCGCACCTCCACCCACTCAACACGATCGGCGCTCGTTGGATCAGAGTCTCAGACCCGGGCGACGCTTACGAGAAGTCGGCCGCACCCGGGTACCGGTCCTCCATCGTGCTGTGAGCAGCCTTCGGCCAGCCTGCCGACGTGCGGCCGGCGACGATCGCGTCGATCGTGCGGGCGAGGTCGGCCCGGGCGCCGGCGTCGCGCGGCGCGTGCGTGTAGTTCTCGAGCAGCGCTTCCGCGACCTGGGCCGGATCGTGACCGACGACATTCCGCACCGGGATGCCGTCTGCGGCGGCC
Source organism: Microbacterium hibisci (assembly GCF_015278255.1). Taxonomy (GTDB): domain Bacteria; phylum Actinomycetota; class Actinomycetes; order Actinomycetales; family Microbacteriaceae; genus Microbacterium; species Microbacterium hibisci. The sequence continues at coordinate 808,210 of NZ_JADIJC010000001.1, read as the reverse complement.
TGCGCGAACAGCGCGGCCAGATCTTCGAGCGCGCCCGCAACGGCATCGGCTCTGGTGATCGGCCGGCGATGGTCGAGGTAGGCGGCGAACGCGGCGAACGCCGCGCGGAAGTCCGCGGACAGCAGGCCGACCGGCGTCGCGTGCGTGGCGTCGAGCGTGGACCGCTCGCCTGTGAGGCTGTTCGTCGAAATCTGCTGCGCCATCGTCGGCTCCTTCTACCCGGGGGAGGCGATCGCTCGCAGGTTACGAGAGATCCAGGGAACGACACGCTACGTGTCGTGTTCGGGACGCTAGCTGTAGTTCCCCGTGAGGTTGTGAACGCGGGCTGAGGGCGTTTGGCCGCCGATGCCGGTGTGGGGTCGGTGGTGATTGTAGTGATGGAGCCAGGCCGTGTAAGCGTTGGCGCGCTCGGCTTCGCTGGCGTAGGACTTCGCGTAGGCCCATTCGGTGCCGAGGGTGCGGTTGAACCGCTCGACTTTCCCGTTGGTCTGCGGGCGGTACGGCCTCGTCCACTTGTGTCGGATCTCGCCTAGCGCGTCTGCGAACGCGTGTGAGCGATAGCAGGCGCCGTTGTCTGTCATCATCACGGCGGTGACGTTCACGCCGATCTGCGCGAAGAATGCGTTGGCGCGGGTCCAGAACCCTGCGGCGGTCTCCTTTCGTTCGTCATCGAGGATCTCCGAATACGCCACCCTCGAGTAGTCGTCGACGGCATGATGCAGGAACCGGTAGCCGCGCGAGCCTACCGCGCCGGCGCGCGTCGCGCGTCCCCGAGCAGCTCCGGCAACGAGGTCCTGCACGGAACCTTTCCCGTGAACACGCCAGCCCCCGCCGTCCGGGATTCGGCCCTGCTTCTTGATGTCGACGTGCACCAGCTGACCGGGCTTGTTGACCTCGTAGCGCTGCGGCTTCGAAGTGCGCACCGGCAGCCCGGTGGCCTGGTCGATGTGCGCGAGCTTCGGCATCCGGAAGCGGGCGAGCACCCGCCCGACTGTCGAGCGGTGCAACCCCAGGTGGTACGCGATCCGATGCGGTCCCCACCGCCGCGTGAACCGCAACGACACGATCCGCCGCTCCGTCCGCTGCGGCAGCCGGTTTGGTGACGTCAGCGGCCTCGAGTTGCGGTCGCTCAACGGCAGACCGGCCCGATACCGGTCCGCCCACTTCTTCGCCGTAGCCGGCGAGCACTGGAACCGTTCCGCCGCCCGCCGCAATGGCCAGCGCCGATCGACGATCAGAACAGCAAGACGACGACGCCCCTCCGGCGTCAAAGGCGCATTAGCGTGAGTCACGAAGACCTCCGTGGATCTGATGTGAGGGTGGTACCCACATCGTCCCGGAGGTCTTCGCCTAACTCACACGTTCACAACGTGTCGGGGAACTACAGCTAGCGACGCGATCGAGATGACACCTCGATGAGTGCTCCGACAGCGAGAGGATAGTGCTCGGGCCCGGCTCCGGTCCCGCCGCTCGCTCTTTGCAGACTCCGCGCTCCGCGCTCCGCTTACCAACCGCTCGCTCTGGGCACTACGCCGACCCCGACCACTCACCCGGCCGACTGTCGGGGCGCCGCAATCTGAGCGTGCGGGGGAGTGCGGCATCCGATTTGCCCACAATTTGCCCACATTCGAGGAGAATCGGCACCGATCCAGACAGCTCGGGACGGTTCGAGAAGGCCCGAAAAGCCGCGTAATTCCGGGAGTTTGGGGCCGATCTCGCGAACCGGCGTGGAGGCGTCGGCAGAATTCGATTCCCCCCATCTCCACAGCCGCTGTCACAGAGTTGAAGGCCTCGGCCCCGCGATTCGTCGCGGGGCCGAGGCCTTTCTCGTCCTGTCGGCCGAGCGGCGCGCCTGTCAGCGACCGACCGGCTGCAGGTGATGTGCGGCCGCGTACTGCGCGACGTTCATGCCGAGCAGCTGACCCTGGACGTCCGCGTGGCGGAAGTGCAGTCCCGCCCAGATGCGGGCCTCGATGAGCTCGGCCAGCGGCTGCGAGAACGACCCGAACGTGCGGTCCCTCACAGCGCCGGTCGGGAGGAACGTCGAGGAGCTCGTCATCGTGAAGCCATCGTCGATCACATCGCCGAAGAACATGCGCAGAACGGCGACATGCGCACCGTCGAGGCAGTTGTGCCCAGAGGGCTGGTCGGGGTACGGGGCGGTGATCAGTGCACTCCAGCCGGGGTCGGCGATCGTCGCCGCGTTGCCGTCCTCGCCGGCGCGATGGATCGCGTTCCACGGCCGCCAGAAGTCGTAGTGGTACTTGTCGTTCCAGCAGTTGATGGCGGCGTCGGCCCCGCTCAGGTTCTCGAGCGCGAGCAGTCGGGCCGCGTCTGCGGCGGAAAGGCTGTTCCGCTCGATCAGCGACCGGGCGACGTCGTTCCACGCGATGATCGGCGCCCATTGCCACCACTGAGCGACATAGGTCTGATGAGTCGTCCTCGTCGACCCGACCGCTCTGCCGATCAGCTGCACTTCGTTGACCTCGGCCGCGTATGCCGCGCTGTCGAGCGCGGGCGGTGCAGCGGTGCGGAACTGCGACGGGCTGTCGAGGAAGAACGGATCCACGCCACCCGCCCATGGTGTGGGGTCGAGCACCTCCTGCCCCGACGCGTTGAGGAGCGGCGACCAGTGCCCCGGCGCGGGGTTGCGCACCCACTGCGACGGGCCGAACCGTCCATCGTCTTCGCGTGCCTTCAGCATCGCGTCGGCTGCCGCGCGGCCCGCGGCGACGCCCTGCTGCTCGAAGCTGCCGTCGGCGACGGCATCCATCGACGCCTTGTACTCCGCAGCCAGCCCCGCGAGCAGCCCCGCCCTGCCGGGGAACGGGGCGAGCTCGGGTGCGGTGGAGACGAGCTCGGTGAGCATCTCGTACGCCGCGGTGGCCACAGCGGCATCGACGGATGCCTTGGCCCCGAAGCGCACGTTGAGCACGTACGGCTGATGGCGCTTGGGGCCGATGGCGTTGACCGCGTCGTATACGGCGCCCTGGGTCATGCCCATGTTGATCTGGAATGCCGGCGGCGCGCCGCCGTCGGGTCCGGGGATGGCGCCCAGTGTCGAGAGTGCGACTCTGTTCCAGTTTGTGACTGCCGTCGCACCCGCCTCTGTCGGCGGTGCCGCCGAGGCGCCGGCGCCGGCCATGGTCACCGATGCGATGACGGCGACTGCCACGATGCTGAGGGATCGACGAATGTTCATGACAACCTCACAAGCCGTGATCAGAGACGATGCCCCGGGTGCTCTCACTGTCCCACCGGGCGGAAACCGCGTCGATTGGCGATAGCCCTTAGGGAACAGCCATCCCATGGGTGCGCACTACCTAGGTGGCCGACGACCCCGTGTTCGGGCACGGATCGCGGATGCCCGCCGATCGTGCGGGAACGCCGTGGGATGCTGCGGGTGGCGGGATTCGGACGAAGATCGACCGGTGGTGATGCGCGCCGCGCCGGACGCGGGCCTACGCTCGGGGGATGCTCGAGATCCGACCCAGCTGCGAGTGCTGCGACCGCGACCTTGCGGCGGATGCCGAGGCTTACATCTGCACGTTCGAGTGCACCTGGTGCCCCGCGTGCGCCGCGCGCTTCCCCAGACGGGCGTGCCCGAACTGCGGTGGAAATCTCGAGCGCCGCCCGGTGCGTCCTCCGGCGGCACTCGAGCGCACTCCTGCCGGCACGAGGCGGGTGTTCTCGCCCGACTGCGAGAGCAGGTTCGCGCCGGCGTGAACGGTGCAACGCCGCCGGCCGCGCCTGCCGAGCGGGCCGGCGTGAGCGAGCATCGGCTCCTCACCCGCGGACCACGAGTTGACGCCGCCGGGTTCGGCCGCGTCGAGGGGCGGCGTGCGGCGCCCGTCAGGCGCCGGAGATCCAGACGGTGGTCTCGCCGGGCAGCTCCCGCCCCTCGAAGTGGTGGCTCGAGAGCGACGTCGCGCCGCCGACGGGCAGCTCATACGGAGCCTCGCCGAAGTTGGTGACGACCGTCCACCCGTTCGGGCGCCGGTAGCCGAGCACGTCGTCACGACCCGTGTTGATCCAGGCGATCGACTCCTGCGTCTGCAGCAGCCGGCGAAGCGCCAGCGCCTGCCGATAGAGCGAGAGGGTCGATCGCGGGTCGTCGTCCTCCGCCGACACGGCGCACTCGGCGAACCAGGACGGCTGCGGGAGGTGGGCATCGCCCTCGCCGAAGCCGAACGAGGGTCCCGATGCCGACCACGGCAGAGGCACTCGGCATCCGTCTCGCCCGACGTCCTCGCCGGGACTGCGGAAGAACACCGGATCCTGGCGTTGCGAGTCGGGGATCGAGGCCACCTCGTGCAGGCCGAGCTCCTCGCCCTGATAGAGGTAGGCCGAGCCCGGCAGGCCCAGCACGAAGAGGGTAGCCGCCTGCGCGCGGCGCAGCCCCCGTCGCGCGTCGAGCGCGGGGCTCTCCCCGCCCGACAGCAGCCATTCATTGCCGTGCTTCCGTGTCGGGCGCCCCTTCTCGTCGCGCTGGGCATCGGGCAGGCCGTACCTCGTGGCGTGCCGGACGACGTCGTGGTTCGACAGCACCCACGTGGTCGAAGATCCCGACGTGTCGGCGAGCGCGAGGTTGTCGCTGACGATGCGACGGAACTGGGCGGCATCGAAGTCGGCCTCGAGCAGGTCGAAGTTGAACGCCTGGCCGAGGCTCTCGGCGCGCGCATAGAGCGGGATGCGCGATGGCTCGACCCATGCCTCGGCCACCGCCGTGCGAGGCGGGTCGTACGAGTCGAAGACCTCGCGCCACTCGGCGTAGACCTCGTGCACGTCGTCGCGGTCGATCATCGGATGGTTGCCGTCGCGCGGCATCTCGTCGAGCTCGGCCTGCGAGGGGAGGGGGTCGACGAAGTCCTTCGTGAGCATGTGCGCGACGTCGATACGGAAGCCGTCGACGCCCCGGTCCGACCAGAAGCGCAGCGTCTTGACGAAGTCGGCGCGCACCTCGGGGTTCGACCAGTCGAGGTCGGGCTGTTCGACGGCGAAGTTGTGGAGGTACCATTGCCCGTCCGCCACGCGTTCCCACGCCGACCCGCCGAACAGCGATACCCAGTCCGCCGGCGGCTCTGCACCGTCGGGACCGGTGCCTTCGCGGAAGATGTAGCGCCGCCGAGCGGCGGAACCACGCCCGGCCGCGAGCGCCTCCTGGAACCACGCGTGCTGGTCGGAGGTGTGATTCGGCACGATGTCGACGACGACTCGGATGCCCACGTCGTGCAGCGCCGCCAGCATCTCATCGAAGTCGTCGAGCGTTCCCAGCCGCGGGTCGACATCGCGGTAGTCGGCGACGTCGTAGCCGCCGTCGGCCAGAGCCGACGGGTAGAAGGGGCTGAGCCAGACCGCGTCGATGCCGAGCTCTTTCAGGTACGGCACGCGGGAGGTGATGCCCCGGATGTCGCCGATGCCGTCGCCGTCGGCATCCGCGAAGCTCCGCGGATACACCTGGTAGACCACCGCCTGGCGCCACCACTCCGGCGATTCGAGGTCGTTCAGCTTGGCGGTCAGCGGTGCGGAGTGCGCAGTCATCGCAGGGACGATTTCCTTTCAACGGCGATGGTGGCGATCGAGTGGCCGCGCGGGCGGTGGACGATCGGCGAGGGGCACGTCGGACATCCCACCCTGCCAGGAACATGCGCGGGTGGACAGAGGCGTCTGTCTGCGCGCCCCCGGTGAGCGATGGCGTCTTGACGTCGCGGTCGCGGTCCGGGAGTGTCGGAAGACCCCGAAGCCGATCTCCGTGAGGGCTCAACGATGACCAAGGCCGTATGGTTCGACATCCCCGTCGCCGACATGTCGCGCGCGATCGCGTTCTACGAGGCCCTCACGGGAGAGAGGCTCGTCCGCCTCCCCGTCGGTCCGGAGAAGGAGACGGCGATCTTCGCCGCCGAGGACGGAGGCGCGGGGGGATGCCTCTTCGCGGCGCCCGAGGACGAACCCTCGCACTTCGGATCCCGCGTGTACTTCGACGCGAATCCGTCGATCGACGAGTGGCTGGCACGCGTGGAGCCGGCCGGCGGTCGCATCCTCGTGCCCAAGACGGAGATCGCCGGGGGCCGGGGGCTCTACGCGTACATCGAGGACTCCGAAGGCAACCGGGTCGGACTGAACGCGTCGGCGTGACACCCTCGAGGACCACGCTGACCCTGGTTCACGTTCCGCATGAAGGCGACGCAGCGCATGCCTCGAGCGCAGAAGCAGGTGCGCGGACTACTCGACGAGTTTGCCGACGACCGACACCTCGTCCCGCATGAGCGCAGCGATCTCGTCGGGGATGGGCGGGATCGACTCTCGCACGATCCCCTCTCCGGGCGACCACACGAGATTCACCTGCAGGTCGGGGTCCGTCGCCGGAAAGTCGCTGCGATTGTGGCAGCCGCGGGTCTCGCGTCGCTCCAGCGCGGCCTCGAGCGTCGCCCTGGCCGCCAGCGCGGCGGACTTCAGGTCGAATGCGTGGGCGAGGTCGTGATAGCCGGCGATGTCGGGGTGCACGCCGATGTCGCCCATGCGGGCCTCGATCGCGTCGAGAGCCGCCAGCCCCGCGAGAAGACCGGCCTCGGAGCGCACGACGCCGGCATGCTCGGTCATGGTGTCGCGGATCGCGCGCTGCAGCGCGCGGACGTTCTCGGGGCCCTTCGACGCCAAGAGGTCGGCGATCTCGCTGCGCGCCGCGTCGACGGCGGCCGCGGACCGCACCTGCGCCGTCAGGGACGCGGAGTACGCCGCAGCGGCCCGGCCGACGATGCGACCGAAGACCAGCAGCTCGATGAGCGAATTCCCCCCGAGGCGGTTCGCGCCGTGCAGTCCCGACGAGGCCTCACCGATCGCGTACAGGCCGGGCACGTCGGTGCCGTGGTCCGACGAGCGCACCCAGACACCGCCCATCGAATAGTGCGCGGTCGGCGCGATCTCGATGGGGTCCTTCGTGATGTCGAGCATCTGGAGTTCGAGCATCGTCTGGTAGACGCGGGGCAGCCGCGTCATGATCGTCTCGCGGGGGAGATGCGAGACGTCGAGCCATACGCCGCCGTTGGGAGTGCCGCGACCCTCCTTGATCTCGGTGTAGCAGGCGAGCGCGACTCGGTCGCGGGTCGACAGCTCGAGACGTTCCGGGTCGTACTTGTGCATGAACCGCTCGCCGAGGCCGTTGCGCAGGATGCCGCCTTCGCCGCGCGCCGCCTCCGAGATGAGCGTGCCGGCCGCGCTCTCGGGCTCGATGATCCCACTCGGGTGGAACTGCACGAGTTCGGGGTCGCGCAGCCGTCCGCCGGCCTCGACGGCGAGCCGGAACGAGTCGCCCGTGTTCTCATCGCGCCGCGAGGAGGTGCGGCGCCAGATGCGGTTGTGGCCGCCGGCGGCGAGGATGACGGCATCGGCGTGGATCAGGTAGCGCGTCCCGTCTTCGAGATCGAAGCCGTAGGCGCCGAAGACGGCGCCGTCGTCATTCACCAGGATGCGGGTCACGTAGACGGTGTCGAGGATGGGCACCCCGAGCTGCGCGGCGCGATTGACGAGCGTGCGCTGGATCTCGAGGCCCGTGTAGTCACCTGCGAACGCGGTGCGCCGGTAGGTGTGCGCACCGAAGAAGCGCTGCGAGATCCGCCCGTCGTCCTCCCGCGCGAACGGCATGCCGTATCGCTCGAGGTCTTCGATGCCGCGGGCGGCGCCCTGGGTCACGACCTCGACGGTCTCGGGGTTGGCGAGGAGGTAGCTCTCCTTCAGCGTGTCGGCCGCATGCTGCTGCCAGCTGTCTTCGGCGTCCATCGTGGCCAGCGCCGCGTTGATGCCGCCCGCGGCGAGGGACGTGTGCGCGTCGGACTTCGGTCGCTTGCCGAGCGCGAGGACGTCGACTCCCGCCTCGGCGAGTTCGATGGCGGCGCGCAGGCCGGAGCCTCCCGTGCCGATGACGAGGACGGTGGTGGAGAGCCGGCGCTCAGGGGTGATCATGCGTCCACGCTAGGCACGTCGGATCGATAACTCCAATGCCGATTCTGCGTTCCATCGATAGCGGTAGGCTATCGATGTGAATCTTGAGCAGCTCCGGAGCTTCGTCGCCGTGGCGGACGTCGGCAACTTCACGCGGGCCGCCGACCACCTGCGTCTCGCGCAACCCTCTTTGAGCCGGCAGATCGCGCTGCTCGAGCACGAGTTCGGTGCGGCGCTGTTCCATCGCGCCCGCACGGGCAGCACGCTGACGACGGCGGGGGAGTCGCTCCTTCCGCTGGCGCGGAGGATGCTGGCGGACGCGTCCTCCATCCGGCGCGAGATGGACGAGCTGGCCGGGCTGCGGCGCGGCCGGGTGCGCCTGGGCGCGACGCCCACCCTATGCGTCAGCCTCGTGGCCGAGGCGCTCAGCTCCTTCCACGCCGTGCATCCCGGGGTGGAGCTGCACCTGTCGGAGCACGGCTCGCGGCATCTGCTCGGTGAGCTCGCGGCAGGGGAGCTCGACCTCGCACTGATCACGACCTCGGAGGCGGCATCCGGCGATCGGTTCGCCACGACGCCGCTCCTGGTTGAAGAGCTCGTCGTGATCTCATCGAGTGCGGCGCCGCCCGTGACCGAACGCGACAGCATCGCCCTCTCCGAGGTCGCCGAGCTGCCGCAGGTGGTCTTCGCGTCGTCGTACGACCTGCGGGCGACGACGGATGCCGCATTCCATGCCTCCGGCGTCACACCGCGTGTCGTTCTCGCAGGTGCCGAGATGGATGCCGTCATCCGCTTCGTGGAGCGCGGCATCGGCGTCGCGATCGTCCCGGCGATGGTGCTCGTCGACCGCCCAGGACTCCGCGCGGTGCGACTCTCCTCACCGACGCTCACCCGCACGATCAGCATGGCGCGCGCGGTGGACATGGCCCCGACCGCTGCCGTCGATGCGATGCAGCAGACCATCGCGCGCACCGCGGCCGAGTTGGCGACTCAGCGGTCGGCGACGATGCGTATGGCCGCGAGCGCGTGAGGTGGTGGCGGCTCGCGACCCGCGCGGACGCCGGTCGTGGACGACCGGCTGAGCTGTACCGCAGGACGGGTCCCAGTCCCGCCGCCGTCGACGCCCATCACCTCCGCACCATGCAGAATGCCGGAGCTTCCTGAGAAGACTGCCTGTAACGGGCCGCTCCCGGCAGCAGGGAATGCCTCCGCCCCGCGCACCGCTATACGTTCGAGTGGTCGCGCACCCGCGGCCCGCTGGACACACCACAGGGAGCACCACCGTGCGCGCACTCATCCACCCCACCTTCGGCGAGGCATCCGAGGTCCTCGAGGTCGCGGAGCGACCGCTGCCCGAGCCCGGCGCCGGCCAGGTGCGGGTGCGGACGGTGCTGTCGCCGATCCACAATCACGACCTCTGGACGATCCGCGGCACGTACGGGTTCAAGCCCGAACTCCCGGCGCAGGCCGGCACCGAGGCGGTCGGTGTCGTGGATGCGCTCGGCGAGGGCGTGGACGCGCTGCAGGTCGGCCAGCGCGTCGTCACCGGCGGAACGTTCGGCGTGTGGAGCGAGTACTTCGTCGCGAAGGCGGCCGGTCTCATCCCGGTGCCCGACGGGATGAGCGATGAGACGGCTGCACAGCTCGTCGCCATGCCGTTCAGCGCCCTGAGCCTGCTCGACTTCCTCGACGTGCAGCCGGGCGACTGGATCGTCCAGAACACCGCCAACGGCGCCGTCGGCAAGCTCGTCGCGCAGTTCGCCGCCGCGCGCGGCGTACGCGTGCTCGGCCTCGTCCGCCGCGACGCCGGCGTGGACGAGCTCGCCGGGCTCGGCATCCGTGATGTCGTCTCGACCGCGTCGGACGACTGGCGGGAGCGCGCCGCCGAGATCCTCGGCGAGAATGCGCCGCGGGCGGCTGTGGACTCGGTCGGCGGCTCCGCGGCCGGTGATCTGCTGTCGCTCCTCGGCGAGGGCGGCACGCTCGTCTCGTTCGGAGCGATGGGCTCCGACACGCTGGAGCTCTCGTCGGGCGACCTCATCTTCAAGCAGGCGACGGTGAAGGGCTTCTGGGGCAGCATCGTGAGCCGGATGATGGATGCTGCGAAGCGAGGTGCGCTGTTCGCGGAGCTGATCGGGCGCATCGGGTCGGGCGAGGTCGCCTTGCCGGTCGACGCGGTCTTCCCGTTCGAGCGGGCGCGCGAGGCTGCGGCGGCAAGCGACGTGCCGGGTCGGGCCGGCAAGGTGCTGCTGCGGTTCTGATCGCCCCCCGCACGGGCGGCTCGGCCAGGACGCCGGCTACCGGCGCGGGGCTCGCGGGGCCGGAGGCGGGGGCACTTCCTTCGCGGCGATGATCGCGCCGCGCGGGATGCGCTCGACCCCGCGCTTGCCGTCCACGACCACGGTCTCGGCATCGGCGCTCAGCAGCTCGCCGAGAGCGTCGGTCGCCTGGCCCGTCGGCAGCAGGTAGCGGACCACGACGCGACGACCCGGCTCGGGGAGGTTCACCATGCGCCGGGGGAGTAGTCCTTGAGGAAGACGCCGAAGAGGTCCTCGCCGGCCTCGCCGCGAACGATCGGATCGTAGACGCGCGCGGCGCCGTCGACGAGGTCGAGGGGAGCGTGAAAGCCCTCTTCAGCGAGTCGCACCTTGGTCGGGTGCGGGCGCTCGTCGGTGATCCAGCCGGTGTCGACGCTCGTCATCAGGATCCGGTCGGTCTCGAAGAGCTCCCGTGCGCTCGTGCGCGTGAGCATGTTGACGGCGGCCTTGGCCATGTTGGTGTGCGGATGCCCCGGCCCTTTGTAGCCGCGGTTGAACACGCCCTCCATCGCACTCACGTTCACGACGTACGTGCGCCTCGCGGGACTCGCGGCCATCGAGGCGCGCAGCTTCGACACGAGAAGGAAGGGCGCGGTCGTGTTCGCCAGCTGCACCTCGAGCATCTCGAGCGGATCGACCTCGTCGACGCTCTGCACCCACGAGTTGGTGTGGTCGAGGTCGGGGATGAGTCCGCCGGCGTCGATCGCGGTGCCCGCGGCGAGGCGCTCCAGCGAACTCGAACCTGCCGCCATCGCCTGCTCGGTCAGCTCCTCCGCGCGTGCCGCGGCGGCCGCGAGGATCGGGTGGGCGGTCACGGAGCGCTCGAGCGCCTGCGGGTGGCGGTCGTTCGTGTGGCCGAAGGTGACCAGTTCGGGCAGCGGGCCATCCGGCAGCGGCGCGAGCTCGGCGTCGACGAGCGGCTGGTACGCCCCCGGTGAGCGGCGCACGGTCTGCGTCGCGTTGTTGATGAGGATGTCGAGTGAGCCCGCTGCCGCGACATCCTCCGCCAGGCCGATCACCTGAGCCGGATCACGCAAGTCGATGCCGATGATCTTGAGGCGATCGATCCACTCCGGCGCGTCGGGCAGACTGCTGAAGCGGCGCACCGCATCGCGCGGGAAGCGGGTCGTGATCGTCGTGTGGGCACCGTCGCGCAGCAGACGCAGCGCGATGTACATGCCGATCTTCGCGCGGCCGCCGGTGAGCAGCGCGCGCTTGCCGGTGAGGTCGGTGCGCGCCTCGCGCTTGGCGTGGCTCATCGCCGCGCACGTCGGGCAGAGCTGGTGGTAGAACGCGTCGACGAGCGTGTATGGCTGCTTGCAGATGTAGCAGGCGCGCGGTTTGAGCAGGGTGCCGGCCGTGGGAGCGGTGGTGGAGCTCGAGATCGGGATGCCGCGCGTCTCGTCGTCGATCCGGTCGGGCGCGCCGGTGGCCGTGGCGGCGACGACGGCGCGGTCGGCGGCGGCGATCGCCTCCCGGATCTCGCGACGACGCTCCTTCTTCACGGCCTTGAACATCGCGGCGGTCGCTCGGCGGACGGCGATGTAGTCGGGGTGCGTCTCGTCGACGCCCGCCATGTTGCCGAGCACACGGAGGGTGGTCGCCAGGTCGTCCGGGTCGATGCCGCTCGGCGGCAGGTCGGAGGGAGCGGGGGAATCGGGAAGCACACGTGATTCTACGCCGGGACGCATCCGCGCTTCCTGTTAGCGTGCCTTCGTGAGCACCTCCAACCCGGCCGGGGCGACGACGGGCAGCATCCGTGTGTCCGCCGCCGTCATCGTGAACGACCAGGACGAGCTGCTTCTCGTGCGCAAGGCTGGCACGACGGCGTTCATGCAGCCCGGCGGCAAGCCCGAGCCGGGGGAGAGCCCGCGCGAGACGCTGAGCCGGGAGCTGCTCGAAGAGCTGGGGCTCGCGGTCGACGCGGCTGAGCTGCAGCCCTTGGGGCTGTTCACGGCCGCGGCGGCCAACGAGCCGGGCTTCCTCGTCGTGGCGGACGTGTTCGAGGTGGCGATCGGCGATCAGGTCCCCGTCATCTCCGCCGAGATCGAGGAGCTGCGCTGGGTGGCGCGCGCCGACGCGGGCGAACTCGAGATCGCGCCGCTGGCGCGGGATAACTTCCTGCCCGGCTGACCGCGCTCCGTCCTACTGCACTGCGCGTGCCTACGGTGCACGGGACAGCGCTGCGCCTGACCGCGCTCCGCCCGACTGCGCTGCGCGTGGCCACGCTGCGCCTGACCGCGCCCTCGGCTACCCCGCAGGCACCTCGTGGATGTCGGATTCGAACGACGAGCCGTTGAGGTCGAGATACAGGCGACGCTCGGTGATCGAGGCGGTCATCGTGTTGCGTCGCTCGAGCGGGCTGGTCGCCGCGTCGAAGAAGCCCGGGTCGAAGCTGTACAGCGGGATCTGCTCCGCACGATGGATGCGCTTGCCCGCCCACAGCGGCGCGACCTTCGCGGGGTCGCGCTGGGTGTACACCGCGACGCGAGAGGCCTGGAGGCTTCCGGTGTGCAGGCGCGCGGCATCCGGAGCTCCCACTTCGATCCACGCGACGAGCGCGCCGGTCAGGTCACGCACCAGAACCGCGGGCTCGTCGGTCGCCGAGATGCCCTCGCTGAACGCGATGCCCTCCTCGTACTCGAGGCAGTACGCGAGCACGCGCGTGAGCATGAAGGCGTCGGTCTCGGACGGATGCCGTGCCAGGCGCACCGACAGATCCTCATAGACGCCGCGATCGACGTCGGCCAGCTGGATATCGAAGGTGTGCATCGTCGCGCCGATCGCCATGAGGATCGAGCCTACGCGGTCACGCGACGAGGCCAGGACTCCCTGCCGCCGTGCGCCGAGTTCAGCCCCTCGGCCACTCGATCAGCAGCAGATTCTGCTTCGTGTCGGCGACCTTCACGTGGCCTTCACCGAAGAGATAGGTCATGCCGTAGCCCTCGGCATCCGTCGCGATCGCGGTCTCGGCGCTCTCGGTGATGTACACGCCCGTCGGGTCGTCGTCTTCTCGCAGCCATCCCTGCGCCACGAGCTCCTCCTGGGTCTCGGTCGCCTCGGACTCCGAGATCGGCGCCCAGCCGTACATCTGCCCGTGGTCGCCCGCAGGGCCCTGGAAGTCGGCCCACATGCACTGCAGGCCGTCGGCCATCTCGGTGCTGCCGATGTAGAGGGGGGACTCCTGCGCCGTCCAGCCGAGGCGCTCGAACTCGGCGACGACGGACGCGCTGATGATCGTCTCGCAGGTCGGCTTCTCTGTCGACGCGGGCTCGGGCTCGGGCGTCGCGGTGGGCCCCGGGGCGGCGGCGGTCGGGGTCTGGGCGTTTCCCGTCGGCTCGGGCGCGGCTTCGGGCGAGCCGGCGCAGGCCGACAGGATCACCGCGGACAGGACGAGGACGGCAGCAGCGCCGAGGATGCGAGGGGCGGGCATCGAGGGTCTCCGTGGGGGATGGGAGGCGGTCGGGGTGTCAGGCGGAATGGAGCAGGTCGAGGTAGGCGTCGTGGAGCACGCGATTGGTCGCGAGCGATGAGCGCTCCGACAGGGAGTCGACGCCGTCGAACGACGTGAAGCGGCCGCCGGCCTCGATGACGATCGGGACGTGCGCGGCGAGGTCGTACTCCTTGACGCCGAACTCGGCGACGAACTCCAGGCGCCCTTCGGCGAGGAGCATGTAGGGCCAGGCGTCGCCGTAGCCGCGGTCGCGCCACACCGACGACGTCAGGCGCTCGAGCGCATCGAGCTTGCCGGCGTCGCGCCATTGGCCGATGCTCTGGAAGCTCACGCTCGAGTCGCCGATCGCGTCGACGGCCGACACGGCGAGGGGCCGGGGTGCGCCGGCGGGCGTGTTCGTCCACGCCCCGTGCCCGGTGGCGGCCCACCAGCGGCGGCCGATCGCGGGCTGGCTCACGACCCCGACGCGCGGAACGCCGTCGATCGCGAGCGCGATGAGGGTCGACCACATCGGGATGCCTTTGAGGTAGTTCGCGGTGCCGTCGATCGGGTCGATGATCCACTGCCGAGCCGAATCGCCGGTGATCCCGAACTCCTCGCCGAAGATCCCGTCGCCCGGACGCTCGGTCTCGAGCAGCGCGCGGATCGCGCGCTCGGTGGCCAGATCCGCCTCCGTGACGTGGCTCGCGTCGGCCTTCAGGCGCACGTCGAGATCGGCGGCATCGAAGCGGGACATGGATGCCGCATCCGCGGCATCCGCCAGGCGCAGAGCCAGTTCGAGGTCGGCCTCGAGGTCCCCCTCGAACGGCGTGTCGAACGTCGACGCGGAGCGAGGGGAGGTCACGGGATCAAGGATAGCCGGGGAGGTTCCCGCCTCGATTTCATGAGACGCGATCGTGATGCTAATGTTGATCCTCGTTCGCCTCGTAGTGAACAACGCACCTCTAGCTCAATCGGCAGAGCAACTGACTCTTAATCAGTGGGTTCAGGGTTCAAGTCCCTGGGGGTGCACCATCACGAAGAGCCGCCTCCTGCACATGCGTGCGCGAGGCGGCTCTTTTCGGCTGTCGTCGTCGCGCAGGAAGGCGAGAATCGCATGAGCTGGGTGCTCTACCGGGAGGGTAGGCGCCGCCCACCCGAGAACGACAAGCGCCGGCTGGCCGCTCGATAGGGTGGGCCACGATGTCAGCTTCTACAATCCGATTCCGCGGCACACCGGTCAGCACGAGCCGCACGACGGTGCGCGCGACCGTGACGGCGTTCCTGGTCGCGACGGCCTCGGTCGCCCTGGTCGCCTGCGCACCGGATCCCGACCTCAGCGCGGTCGAGAGCGAGCTCGCCGCCGTCGAAAACGTGACGGCGGCCACCGCGTCGCCCCAGCACTCCAACTTCCCGTGGGAGACGCAGGTGAACATCGACCTGTACGTCGAGCAGACCGGCGAGGAATCGCTCCTGCACACCGTGCGCGAGATCGCCCCGGTCCTGGCAGCCGACCGGGCGACCTCCCGGTTCAAGACGACCATCAACTTCTACGAAGGCGAGCCGGCCGACTACGGCGAAAACGGGGCCACCAGCTTCGATGTCGCGTATGTGCCGCAGAGCGGCGGCGTCTTCGAGCAGGAACTGGGACTCACCGAGTTCGCCGGCATCGTCTTCGAATCGGGTGACGCCCAGCGCCTCGCCGAAGAGTCCGACTGACCACCGGCGTCAGGCGGCGTCGCCCACGAGCACCGCGGCGGCCTCGTCGGCGGCATCCGCTTCCCGCTCGTCGATGCGGGCGAGCGCGCGTCGTCCGAAGAGGATCGTCGCTGTCGCGATGAGGACAGATGCCGCGGCGAAGACGTACGGCACCGTCGGGCCGTAGGCGTGCCACAGCCACGCGGCGAGCGGCGGAGCGGCCGCCCCACCCAAGAACCGCACGGCGGAGTACGACGACGAGGCGACGGAGCGGGGGAGGTCTGTGGCCTCCATGACCGACTCCGTGAGGACCGTGTTCATGACGCCGAGGAGCAGGCCGCCGACGATGATGCAGAACACGAGCGCCCTGGCGTCATCTACCAGGATTCCCGCGATGACCAGGTCGATCGCGAGCAGCGGCAGCGTCAGCAGCATGACGGTCGTGCGCGCCAGGAAGCGCATCAGGAGGGGTGCGACCCAGACGCTCGTGATCGCGAGGGCGACGCCCCAGCCGAAGAAGGTCAGGCCGATGCCCATGGCCCCGAATCCGAGCGGGAACGGCGAGAAGGCGAGCAGCACGAAGAAGCCGATGTTGTAGAACAGCGCCGTCACGGCGAGCACCGCAAGCGAAGGGATGCGCAGCGCCTGGAACGGCGCCGACAGCTTCACCGGCGCCGGCTTCTCACCGGTTCCGCGCAGCAGCACCAGCACGGCCACGAAGGCGATCGCCATCAGGGCCACGACACCGAAGAACGGCCCCCGCCAGCTCACCTCGCCGAGCAGGCCGCCGAGGAGCGGACCCACGGCGATGCCGAGGCCCAGGGCCGCCTCGTACAGCACGATGGCGGCGCCGCTTCCCCCCGACGCCGCGCCGACGATTGTCGCGAGAGCCGTCGAGATGAACAGCGCGTTGCCGAGGCCCCAGCCGGCGCGGAAGCCGATGATCGCGTCGACGCTGCCGCTCAGCGCGCACAGCAGTGCGAACACGACGATCAGGCCGAGTCCGATCAGCAGCGTGGCCTTCGCGCCGATGCGACTCGAGATCCAGCTGGTGACGAGCATCGCGAGGCCCGTGACCAGCAGGTAGCTCGTGAAAAGCAACTCCGTCTGCACCGGGCTCGCTGCGAGCGACTCGGCGATCGCGGGGAGGATCGGGTCGACCAGGCCGATGCCCATGAACGCGACGACGCAGGCGAACGCGACGGCCCAGACCTGCGCGGGCTGGCGCCATACCGACCCGGTGCTGTGTCCGTGCGCGCTCACCGGGCGACCTCCTCGGCGGTGGCCGACGCCGCGGTGCGCGAGCGGTCGAGCTTGCGCATGAGGACGGATGCCGTGGTCCGCAGCGCGTCCCACTCCTCGGGTTCGAGGTCGTCGAAGTGGGGTGCGAGAGCGGCCGTGAGCTGCCGCATCCACGTCTGGAGCGCCTCGAGTCCCGGCCCGGTGACCTCGACGACGGTCGCGCGCGAGTCCGCGGCATCCGTCGTCTTCTCCACGAGTCCCTGGTCGGCCATCTGGCCGACCAGGCGCGTCATGCCCGGCTGCGTCACGCGGCTGAGGCGGGCGAGTTCGCCGATGCGCAGCGCGCCGTGGTCGCGCAGGATCGTGAGCGTCCGCCATTGGGCGGCCGGGGTCTCATTGGCTGTCTCGAGCGCCGCGACGCGGGTGAGTGCGTGCGCGGCGACGATCAGGGTCTCGATGTCTTGATCGCGGGTCACCAGAGAAGCATACCTGAGATATATATCGGAGGTATCCAAATCGGGCCGACGTTCCGATTCGGTAACGGGCCCGGCGCGGCGGTCGCGCCGACTTGACCGCGACCGCATCTGTTTCCTAGATTGCAAGAACCTGAATCGGATCTCATGTTTGGGATCGAAGCACCGGTTCAGCGCACCAGATCCTTCCAATGGGGAAAGGCACGCACATGCGGGTTACGAAGAAGTTGCTCCTGGGCTCCGTGGTCGTCACGGCAGCGCTCGCCCTGGCGTCCTGCGCGCCGACCGCCGAGACGCCGTCCGGCGAGGCGACCGACGGCGGCGGCCCCGCCGAGGTCACCGTCGGCATCGTCACGAGCGAGTCCGGTCCGCTCGCCGGCTACGGCAAGCAGTACCTCGACGCGTTCGAGGCCGGACTCGACTACGCCACCGACGGCACCGGCGAGATCGACGGCACGACCATCACGGTCGAGAACCGTGACGACGCCGGCGACCCCGACAAGGCCGTCACCGCGGTCAAGGAGCTCATCGGCGAGGGCGTGAACATCATCGCCGGCACCGCGTCGTCGGGCGTCGCGCTGGCGGTCGCGGAACAGGCCGCCCAGAACAAGGTGCTCTACATCTCGGGCCCCGCCGCTGCCGACGCTGTCACCGGCATCAACGAGTACACGTTCCGCTCGGGCCGCCAGAGCGCCCAGGACGTCGCCACCGCGGGCACCTTCCTCGATGACATCGAGGGCAAGAAGGTCACCGTGTTCGCGCAGGACAACGCATTCGGCCAGGGCAATGTCGCGGCCGTCCAGGCGATCCTGGGCGGCAAGGGCGCGACCGTCGAGTCGGTGCTCGTCGCCGAGGACGCGACCGAGTTCACGCCCTTCGCGCAGCAGGTCCTCGCCGGCGCGCCCGACCTCGTGTTCGTCGCGTGGGCAGGCGCAACGTCGGGTGCGATGTGGCAGGCGATGAGCCAGCAGGGCGTGCTCGACGAGATCCCCGTCGTCACCGGCCTGGGCGACGCCGCGACGTTCGGCGCCTACGGCGAGGCCTCCGAGAAGATCAACTTCCTCAACCACTACTTCCCGGGCGCGCCCGGCAACGACGTCAACACCGCGATGGTCGAGGCGATCGAAGAAGCCGGTGGCACCCCCGATCTCTTCAGCCCCGACGGGTTCAACGCGGCGATCATGATCGTCCACGCGATCCAGGAGGGCAAGGGCGACGTCGACGCCATGGTCTCCGCTCTCGAAGGCTTCGAGTTCGAGGGTCCGAAGGGCACCATGACGGTGCGCGAGAGCGACCACGCCCTGATCCAGGAGATGTACCAGGCGAAGCTCGTCGCCAAGGACGGCTCGTTCGTGCCCGAACTCGTCGACACCGTCGCTGCCGACGAGGTCGCGCCGGCCGAGGCCGAGTGACCGGGAACCCCGCGAGCACATGAACAATCCAGTCCCGTCCGCGCCGGTGCCGCCTGCGTTCTCGGCGGAGGCCGCGCGCCGCGGCTCACCGCTGAGGATCGAAGGCCTCGGCCTGCAGATCGGCGGCGCGACGATCCTCGAGGACGTCGAGCTCGACGTCGCCGCCGGCTCCCTCGTGGGCGTCATCGGTCCCAACGGCGCCGGCAAGACCACGCTCTTCAACGTGATCTCCGGGCTCATGAAGCCCACCGCCGGCCGCGTCGTGCTGGACGACCGAGATATCACGACGGCGTCGGTGCCGGCGCGGGCGCGGGCGGGACTGGGCCGCACCTTCCAGACGTCGAGCCTCTTCCCGAAGCTGTCGGTGCTCGAGAACGTGCGACTGGCCGCGCAGGTCTCGCTCGGCGGCTCGGGCTCGCTGCTGCGGTTCCCGCGGCGGACGGATGCCGCAACGGAAGTGGCTCTCGAGAAGCTCGAGGTGGTCGGACTCGGCCACATGCGCGAGGCGCTGGCCGGCGACATCTCGCACGGCGACAAGCGCAAGCTCGAGATCGCGGTGCTGCTGGCTACGGAGGCGAGCATCGTGCTGCTGGACGAGCCGATGGCGGGCGTCGCCTCGGGCGACGTGCCCGGGCTCGTCGAGAACATCCGCGAGATGCAGCGCGAGAAGGGCTGCACGCTCCTGATGGTCGAGCACCACATCGATGTGCTGATGGGCCTCGTCGAGAAGGTCGCCGTCATGTACTTCGGCACGATCATCGCCTACGACACCCCGCAGCGGATCATGGAGAACCCCCTGGTGCAGAGCGCCTACCTCGGCACCGGATCCGCCGGGACGGAGGCCGCATGAGCGCCGCAGAGGCCGCGGCCGCGGCATCCGCCATCCTCACGGTGAGGAACATGCGCTGCACCATCGCCGGGCAGCAGGTCGTCGAGGACGTCTCGTTCGACGTCCCCGCGACCGGCATCACCGCCGTCCTCGGGCGCAACGGCGTCGGGAAGACCTCGACGCTTCGCGGCATCCTCGGGCTCATCTCGCGTCGCGGCGAGGTGCGCCTGGCGGGTGAGCGGATCGACGGACTCGCGACGCACCGCATCGTGCGGCGCGGCGTCGGCTACGTCCCCGAGGACCGCGAGGTCTTCTCGAAGCTCACCGTCGCCGAGAACCTCGCCCTCGCCGAGCGGCAGAAGAACCCGCGGCGGGAGTTCGTCGCCGAGCTCTTCCCCGACCTCGTCGCGCGACGCGATCAGCAGGCCGGCACGCTCTCGGGCGGTCAGCAGCAGATGGTGTCGGTCGCGCGGGCGCTGCTGAACGACAACCGGCTCCTCCTGGTCGACGAGCCGACCAAGGGTCTCGCCCCGAAGATCGTGGGCGAGGTGGCCGACGCGCTGCAGGAGGCCTCGAAGACCGTTCCGATCCTCCTCGTCGAGCAGAACCTCGAGGTCGTCCGCCGACTCGCCGACGACGCCGTCGTCATCGCCGGCGGCCGCGTCGCGCATGTCGGCAAGGCCCGCGAGCTCCTCGACGACGAAGACCTCACCCGCCGCCTCCTCGGCGTCCACGTGGAGCACGCTGCATGAGCACCCTCGTCCTCACCCTCATCACCGGCGTCGGCCTCGGCGCCCTCTACTTCCTCGTCGCGAGCGGGCTGAGCCTGATCTACGGCCTCATGCACGTGCTGAACTTCGCGCACGGCGCATTCCTGACCCTCAGCGCGTTCATGGGCTTCATGGTCGCGCAGGCGGTGGGCACCGACTCGTGGGGCTCCTTCCTGCTGTCGGTTCTCGTCGGAGCCGCCGTCGGCGCGGTGTTCGCGACGCTCACCGAGCTCGTGCTCATCCGCCCGCTGTACGAGCGTCACATCGAGCAGGTGCTCGTCACCGTCGGACTCTCGTTCGCCGCGGTGGCGCTCTTCGAGGGCATCTGGGGCACCGACCCCATCCACATCTCGGGGCCGGCGTGGCTGAAGCAGACCACCGAGGTGCTCGGCGCACGCATCCCGAACACGTACTGGGTGCTGATGATCGCCGCCGTCCTGGTGCTCGCGGCGCTCGTGCTGTTCCTGCAGAAGACGCGGTACGGCATGATCATCCGGGCCGGCGTCGAGAACCGGTCGATGGTGACGGCGCTCGGGATCGACGTGCGACGCTCGTTCACCCTGGTCTTCGCGATCGGCGGCGCGGCGGCAGGCATCGGCGGCGTGCTCGCCATGCACTACTCGACCTTCGTCTCGGCCCACCTCGGGCAGACGCTGCTCATCTTCGCGTTCATCGTCACCGTCGTCGGCGGCCTCGGCTCGCTCACGGGAGCTGCCGTCGCCTCGGTCCTCGTCGCGGTGCTCCAGCAGTTCGCGAACTTCTACCTCGGCGGCACCGGCGACTTCATCGTGGTCATCCTGCTGGCACTCGTGCTGCTGGTGCGTCCGACCGGACTCCTCGGGAGGAAGGCATGACCCTTCGACAGGCTCGGGGACCGGTAGAGCGTTCGGACTCCGGCATCCGTCGACTCGTCCCGGTCGTGATCGGTGCGGCACTGGTCGTCCTGATGGCGATGCTGCCGCTGCTCAACCTCTCGCTGCCCGGGATCCTTCCGACGCCCACGTACATGGCGGGCACCCTCGCTCTCCTGTCACTGTGCATGGTGTTCGCCGCGCTCGCGCTGTCGTACAACCTGCTGCTCGGATCGGGCGGCATGCTGTCGTTCGGGCACGCCCTGTACTTCGGAGCGGGGGCCTACGGGCTCGGCATCGCGCTCGAGCACTTCGGCGTGCCGCTGTGGCCCGGCATCTTCGTCGCCCTGATCGGCGGCATGATCATCGCCCTGGTGACCGGTGCCGTGTCGATGCGGGTCTCGGGCATTCCGTTCGCGATGGTGACGCTCGCGTTCGCGCAGGCGGGCTCGGTGCTCGTACGGCGGAACTCGCAGGTGACCGGCGGTGAGGAGGGTCTGAGCCTCAACACCGAGCAGGTGCCGGACTTCCTGATCGGCGTCGTCAACACGCGCAACCTCTACTGGTTCACCCTCGCCGTGCTCGTGATCGTCTACCTCGTCACGCTCTGGGTCGACACCTCGCGGCTCGGCCACCTGGCCCGCGCGACGCGCGAGAACGAGCAGCGCGTGCGCGTGCTGGGGCTCTCGCCCTACCGCGTGCGGCTCATCGTGTTCGTGATCGCCGCCGCGCTCGCGAGCCTCGCGGGTGTCGCGTACATGCTCCTGCAGTCGGGCACCGTGCCGCGCGCCGTCTCGGCCGACCTCACGATCACCGTGCTCGTCATGGTCGTGCTCGGTGGCGTCGGCTTCCGCTGGGGTGCCATCGTGGGCGGTGTGCTGTACACGCTGCTGGATCAGCGACTGACGGTGCTCGCGGGATCCGAGGTCATCGCCGGCCTTCCCGACGTGCTGCGCATCCCGTTGTCGGAGCCGCTCTTCCTCCTGGGCGTGCTGTTCATCGTCGTGGTGATGTTCCTGCCCGGCGGGATCGCCGGCACCATCGACGCGGCCGTCCGCCGACGTCGCGGCGAGAAGGTGCGCGGGTCGCTGCGGGGCCTGGACGACGCCGAGCACGCCGCCGAGACCGCCGACGCGCCGGTCGAGGTGCGCGCGTGACCTGGACCGACGACCCCGCCCTCGACGACGGCCCCCACACCATCGGGCGCTGGATCGTCGACCGCGCCGCGCAGGCGCCGGAGCGCATCGCGATCGACGACCGCGGCGTGACCACCGACTACGCGACGCTGGCGGCACGCGCGACGGCACTCGCCGATGCGCTGCGCGCCGCCGGCTACGGTCCCGGGGACCGCGTCGCGACGGTGTCGGGCAACTCGACCGACCACGTGGTCGCGTTCTTCGCGTGCGCGGTGGCCGGTCTGGCGTTCGTGCCGCTGTCGTGGCGTCTGACGCCGCGCGAGCTGGCCGATGTGCTCGGCCGCTCGGCGCCGGCGCTGGTGCTGATCGAGGACGAGCACGCGTCGCTGGCCGGTGAGGCGCTGCGCATCGCCGACGGGACCCCTCCGGTCGCGGTGCTCGGCACGACCGGGGTCGAGGCCGGCCCGCCGCCGCGAGAGGCTCCGCGCGACGCGCCGGCGGCGCAGGGAGAAGCAGTGGGGACCGCTGCGCATCGACGGCCTCCCCGCACGCGCCGTCCGGTGCGCGACGACGATCCGCTGCTGATCATCTACACGTCGGGCAGTGAGGCGGCGCCGAAGGGCGTCGTGCTGACCCACGCGAACTGCTTCTGGAACAACCTCGCGCTCGCGCAGGCGCTGCCGCTCACGCAGGACGACGTGGTGCTCGCGATGCTGCCGCAGTTCCACGTCGCAGCCTGGAACTGCCAGCCGCTGCTTGCGTGGTGGGTGGGGGCGACCGTGGTGCTGGAGCGCTCGTTCCAGCCGGCGCGTGTGCTGCAGCTCATCGCCGAGCGCGGTGTGACGGCGATGATGGGCGTGCCGACGCAGTACGCGCTGCTCGCCGTCGACCGTGATTGGCCGGCGACGGATGCCTCATCCCTTCGTCTCGCGCTCGTCGGCGGTGCCACGATGCCGGTCTCGCTGCAGGAGGCGTGGGCGGCGCGGGGCATCGCGCTGACCCAGGGGTACGGCCTCACCGAGGCGGCTCCGAACGTGCTGCACCTGCCCGCGTCGGAGGCGTCCGCGGCGCCCGGCGCGGTCGGGCGTCCGTATCCGCACGTCTCGGTGCGCGTGGTCGATCCGGTGTCGGAGCTGCCGCTCGACGGCGAGGCCACGGGCGAGCTGTGGGTGCGCGGGCCCAGCGTCTTCGCCGGTTACCTCGGCGACGACGACGCCACCGCGCGCGCGATGCGCGGCGAGTGGCTGCGCACCGGCGACCTGGTGTCGCGCGATGCCGAGGGCGTCTACCGGGTCGTCGACCGCCTGAAAGACATCTTCATCTCGGGCGGCGAGAACGTCGCGCCGGCGGAGGTCGAATACGCGCTGTGCCTGCACCCGCTCGTCGAGGCGGCCGCCGTCGTCGGCGTGCCCGAGCCGGTGTGGGGCGAGCGCGGCGTGGCGTTCGTGGTCCCCGTCGCCGGTGCGGCCCTTTCGATCGACGAAGTGCTGGCGCACGCGCGGCGGAATCTCGCGGCCTTCAAGATCCCGGTGCACGTGGAGTTCGTCGACGCCCTGCCGCGCTCGACGATCGAGAAGCTGGCCCGGTCGCGACTGCGCGAGCGCGCGCGGGCGCTGATGGAGCGCTCGGGGGAGAGCGCGAACATGGACGGCGCGCACGCCGGCGGCGTGCGCACGAGGGGGGAGTCCCGATGAGCATCTCCGACGAACTGGTCGATCATGAGGAGGAGCTCGTGTCTTCCGCGACCGGGCGGCCCCTCACCAAGCGCGGCGAGGCGACGCGACGCCGACTGCTCGAGGCGGCGGAGCAGGTGTTCGCCGACCAGGGCTACCACGAGGCCTCCATCGTCAAGATCACCGAGCGCGCCGGCATCGGCCTCGGCACGTTCTACCTCTACTTCGACAGCAAGCAGTCGATCTTCGAGGCGCTCGTGCTCGACCTCAACCGCCGCGTGCGCCACTCGATGTCGGAAGCGATGGAGGGGGCATCCGGGCGCCTCGAGGCGGAGCGCGCCGGGTTCGCGGGCTTCTTCCGCTTCACGGCCGAGCACCCCGCGCTGTACCGGGTGGTGCGGGAGGCGGAGTTCGTCTCACCCGAGGTGCTGCGCACCCACTACACGCGCATCGTCGAAGGCTACGAGGCCGGGCTGCGCGCTGCGCAGACGACCGGCGACGTCGACCCTCAGCTCGACCCGGCCGTCGCCGCCTGGGCGCTCATGGGCATGGGCGAGCTCATCGGCATGCGGTTTCTGCTGTGGGAGCGCGACGCCGACGGCAAGCCGCCTGCGCAGCTCGACCCCGAGGTGTTCGCCGGAATGACCCGGTTCATCGACAACGCTCTCGCGCCGCGAGCGAGCGGAAAGGACGCCTGATGGCAGAGCAGGATCTCGGAGGCAGGCGCGCGCTCATCACCGGCGGCGCGAGCGGCATCGGCCTGGCGTGCGCGCACGAGTTCGCGGCGCGCGGTGCGCACGTGATCATCGCCGATCTGAATGCGCAGGCGGCGACGGATGCCGCCACCGCCGTGGGCGGCGAGGCCTGGGCCGTCGACCTCAGCGACACCGCCGCGCTCGACGACCTGACGCTCGACGTCGACATCCTGGTGAACAACGCGGGCATCCAGCGCGTCTCGCCCATTCCGGAGTTCGACCCGGAGGCGTTCCGGCTCATCCTCCGCCTCATGCTGGAGTCGCCCTTCCTGCTGATCCGCGCCGCTCTCCCGGGGATGTACGAGCGAGGCTGGGGACGCGTGGTGAACATCTCCAGCGCCCACGGCCTGCGCGCGAGCGCCTTCAAGTCCGCGTATGTCGCCGCCAAGCACGGACTCGAGGGGCTTTCGAAGGTCACCGCGCTCGAGGGGGCCGCACACGGCGTCACGAGCAACTGCATCAATCCGGCTTATGTGCGGACCCCTCTTGTCGAGAAGCAGATCGCCGACCAGGCGAAGGTGCACGGCATCCCCGAGAGCGAGGTCGTCGAGAAGATCATGCTCACCGAGAGCGCGGTCAAGCGCCTCGTCGAGGCCGACGAGGTCGCCTCGCTCGCCGGCTGGCTCGTGTCGGACAAGGCCGGCATGGTCACCGGCGCGTCCTACACGATGGACGGCGGGTGGACGGCCCGATGAGCGGCGACCAGGCGGTTCCGGCCACGGCCGGCCACGATTACCGTGCGATCGACGTGCCGGTGGACGGCGGATCGCTGCACGCGGGCGTCTGGGAGCCGACGGGTGCGCACTCCGATTCGCCGACCGTGCTGCTGGTGCACGGAGTCACGGCGTCGCACCTGGCGTGGCCGTTCGTCGTCGACCGGCTGCCGGGTGTGCGGGTGGTGGCGCCCGACCTCCGCGGCCGAGGGCGCAGCAACGGCATCGCCGGCGTGGCCGGCATGGCGGCGCATGCCGCGGACCTCGCTGCGCTGCTGGACTCCCTGGACATCGCGCAGACCGTTGTCGTCGGACACTCGATGGGCGGATTCGTGTCCGTCGTCTTCGCCCACCTGCACCCGGAGCGCGTCTCGCGCCTCGTGCTCGTCGACGGCGGACTGCCGCTCGATGTGCCGGCAGGACTCGACGCCGACGAACTCGTGGCCGGCATCCTCGGACCGACGGCGGCGCGGCTGTCGATGAGGTTCGCGGACACGGGGGAGTACCTCGACTTCTGGCGCAAGCATCCCGCTTTCGCGTCCGATTGGACTCCCGAGCTCGAGCGCTACCTCGCCTACGACCTCGTGGACGACGGCGAGGGGGCGTTCCGGCCGGCGACGAGCTACGCCACGACCGCCGACGACACCGTCGACATGAACACCGGCGACGCGCTGCCGGCGGCGCTGGCCGGGCTGCGGCATCCGTCCCGCCTCCTCACCGTGCCTCGCGGACTGCAGGACGAGCGGCCCGGCCTGTACGCGCCGGAGCATCTCGATCGCCTGCTCGCGGCGTATCCGGGCGTCGAGCACGAACGCATCGACGGCTTCAACCACTACACGATCGTGATGTCGCCCGCCGGCGCCGACGTCGTCGCGGCCGCGGTGCGCGCAGAGCTCGCTCTCGCAGAGGTCTGAGCGGACGTCCGAGGCGTTTCGTCTCGCTCGTTCCTCGCTCGCTCAACGACCGGATCCCAGAGCGCGGTCGTTGAGCGGAGGGCGCTCTGGCGCCCGCAGACGAAACGCTGCGACCGGTGTCAGCGCGAGGCGGCGATGCGCGTCGTCAGCTGGTGGGCATGCGCGAGGAGCGTGCGGCCGAGTTCGGGAAGCCGGTCGGGGCCGAAGCGGAACTCGACGCCGGTGAGGCTCAGCGCCCACTGCGGGTGACCCTCGCGGGTGAAGACGGCGGCGCCGATGCCGTACGAGCCCTCGACGATGAGGCCCGGGTTCACCGCGTATCCCCGCTCCTGGGTGTCACGGAGGCGGGAGCGCAGCCGCTGTTCGCCGTGCGCGGCTCCCCACTCGCGGGGCAGCTCGGGGTGGCGCTCGAAGTACGCGTCCACATCGTGAGGCGGCAGGAACGCGAGGATGGCCAGACCGGCCGACGCGACGCCCAGCGGGAAGCGCACGCCCTCCGACAGCACGAAGGAGCGGATCGGGAAGCTGCCCTCCTCGCGCAGCAGGCAGACCGTCTCGTCCCCTCGGCGCACCGAAAGGAACGCGCTCTCTTCGGTGCGCACGGCGAGGGACCGCACGATGTCGCGTGCCACCGAGGTGATGTCGTAGCGGGATGCCGCGACCGTGCCCATGAGGAACAGCTCCGGTCCGGGCATCCAGCGTCCCGTGTGCTCGTCCTGGTCGACCAGGCCCTCCTGGCGCAGGGCGGTGAGAAGCCGGTGCGTCGTCGGCCGCGTGAGATCGGCGCGCCGGGCGAGGTCGGCCACCGGCATCCCATCGGCTCCGCCCGACGTGACCAGACGCAGAAGGTGGGCCGCCCGCGCGATCGACTGGGCGCCCGGAACGCTGCGTTTGGCGGGGCTGTCCACGATATGGACGCTACGGCGCATCGTGGCCACATGGCAAGCGGACGGGTGGCACCTTCCAGCCGTCCGGCGCAGGATGAGGTCGGACGTCGATGCAAAGGAGCAGAATGATCGACAAGACGTGGGGCTCGGCGGCCGAGGCCGTCGCCGACATCCCCGACGGCGCCTCGCTCGCGGTGGGAGGATTCGGCCTGTCGGGCAATCCGATCGCGCTGATCGACGCGCTGCTCGCACAGGGCACGCGAGACCTCAGCATCGTGAGCAACAACTGCGGTGTGGACGACTGGGGGCTCGGCATCCTGTTGAACGCCAAGCGCATCCGCAAGATGACGTCGTCGTACGTGGGAGAGAACAAGGAGTTCGAGCGCCAGTTCCTGTCGGGTGAGCTCGAGCTCGAGCTCACGCCGCAGGGCACTCTCGCCGAGAAGCTCCGCGCCGGCGGGTCCGGTATCGCCGCGTTCTACACGCAGACGGGTGTGGGCACCCAGGTGGCGGAGGGCGGGCTCCCGCGTCGCTACGCCGCGGACGGCAGCATCGCGGTCGCGTCGCCGGTCAAGGACGTCCGCAGCTTCGACGTCTCGGGCACGGCGAGCGACTACGTGCTCGAGGAGGCGATCGTCACCGACTTCGCGCTCGTGCACGCTCTCCGGGGCGACCGCCACGGCAACCTCGTCTTCAACAAGGCCGCGCGCAACTTCAACCCGCTGGCCGCGATGGCGGGTCGCGTCTGCATCGCACAGGTGGAGGAGCTCGTCGAGCCGGGCGAGCTCGACCCCGACACCATCCATCTGCCCGGCATCTACGTGCACCGCGTCGTGGCGGTCGGGTCCGACATCGAGAAGCGCATCGAACGCCGTACGGTCTCGGTCGCCCAGGCCGCCGCGCGCGAGATGCCGGAAGGAGCCTGACATGCCGCTCACCCGCAACGAGATGGCGGCGCGCGCCGCCCAGGAGCTCCCCGACGGCGCCTACGTCAACCTCGGCATCGGCCTGCCCACCCTCGTGCCGAATTTCGTGCCCGAAGGCGTCACCGTGGTGCTGCAGTCCGAGAACGGCATCCTCGGCGTCGGGCCGTATCCGACCGAGGAGCACGTCGACCCCGACCTCATCAACGCCGGCAAGGAGACCGTGACGACGCTGCCCGGCGCCGCCTTCTTCGACTCGGCGACGAGCTTCGGGATGATCCGGGGCGGCAAGATCGACGCCGCCATCCTCGGGGCGATGCAGGTGTCGGCGAGCGGCGATCTGGCGAACTGGATGATCCCCGGCAAGATGGTCAAGGGCCCGGGTGGCGCGATGGATCTCGTGCACGGAGCCGCGAAGGTGATCGTGCTGATGGAGCACGTCGCGAAGGACGGCTCGGCGAAGATCGTGAGCGAGTGCTCGCTGCCGCTCACCGGCCGTGGTGTCGTGGACCGCATCATCACCGACCTCGCGGTCATCGACGTGACGGATGCCGGACTCGTGCTGGTAGAGGTGGCCCCCGGTGTCACCGTGGACGAGGTGGTCGCGGCCACCGAGCCGGAGCTGACGGTCCCGGACGAACTCAAGGTGGAAGCATGAACAACAACGACGACATCGTCATCGTCGCCGCCGCGCGGACCCCGCAGGGGCGGCTGAAGGGCCAGCTGGCTCCGCTGACGGCGGTGCAGCTGGGCAGCGCCGCGATCAAGGGCGCGCTCGCGCAGGGCGGCATCCCCGCCGAGTCGGTGGACGCGGTGCTCGTGGGTCAGGTGCTGCCCGCCGGCAGCGGTCAGAACCCCGCGCGCCAGGCCGCCGTCGGCGCCGGCATCCCGTGGGACGTCCACTCCAGCTCGGTCAACAAGGTGTGCCTGTCGGGGCTGACGGCGATCATCGACGGGGCACGCATGATCAAGGTGGGCGACGCGACCGTCGTGGTCGCCGCCGGCATGGAGTCGATGACGCGGTCTCCGCACCTCATGATGGGGTCGCGCGACGGCTGGGCGTACGGCTCGATCGAGGTGCTCGACCACATGGCGTACGACGGTCTCACCGACGCCTACGACCGCGAGAGCATGGGCGCATCGACCGAGCGGCACAACGGCCGGCTCGAGATCACGCGCGAGGCGCAGGACGCCGTCGCCGCGCGCTCGCACCAGCGGGCCGCAGCCGCGCAGGCGGCCGGCGTGTTCGACGCCGAGATCGTGCCGGTCGAGATCCCCCAGCGGAAGGGCGACGCCGTCGTCGTGACCAAGGACGAGGGGGTGCGTCCCGACACCACCGTCGACACGCTCGCCGGTCTGCGCCCCGCCTTCGCCGAGGGCGGGTCGATCACCGCCGGCAACTCGTCGCAGATCTCGGACGGAGCGTCGGCCGTCGTGCTCACGAGCCGCTCGCACGCGGATGAGAACCGCTGGTCCGTGCTCGCGGTCGTGGGAGCGTCCGGTCAGGTGGCAGGTCCCGACAACTCTCTGCACTCGCAGCCCGCGCGCGCGATCGAGACGGCGCTCGCGAAGCAGGGGATCGCCGCCGATGACCTCGACATCGTGGAGATCAACGAGGCGTTCGGCGCGGTCGTGGCCCGCTCCCAGTCCGAGCTCGGGCTGTCGGACGACGTGGTCAACCCGCACGGCGGGGGCATCGCGATCGGCCACCCCATCGGCGCGTCCGGCAACCGGCTCGTCGTGCACGCGGTGCACGAGCTCGTGCGCCGCGGCGGCGGTACGGCCGCGGTCGCGCTCTGCGGGGGCGGCGGGCAGGGAGACGCGCTCATCCTGACCCGCTGACAGGCGGTCACCCGAGGTGTCGCGACGGGCCGCTTCCTCGCAGAGGACGCGGCGCGTTGTGGCACCTGGAGCGTGCGGGTGAGGCGATCAGTCCTCGATCTGCCGCTTGACGCGCTCCTTGCGGAGGGCGCGCTCGTTCCCGTGGACGGGGGAGTCCTTCGCGATCTCCTTGCCGCTGCCTGCGCGGCGCAGATCGACGATGGCGCCGACCACCAGGGCCACCGAGATGCCCCAGCTGATCCACGCCAGCACTTGGCGCCACGTGAACGGCTCCTTCTCACGGAGACCCCTCAGCAGCGTCAATCCCCCCGTGAAGGCGGTGAAGAGGCCGGTGCCGAAGAGGTACTTGCGCATGGGCCCACGTTAGCGCGGCAGGTGCGACGCATGCGCCCCTTGACATGGGTGCTCGTGCTCGTCAAGGCCGGACGGCCGGCGCGGGCTCGCTGTTAGCCTGAGCGTGCCGAGTCCACGAACCGTCTGGAGACCGCGTGACAGAGCCCGCCCCCACCGCAGATCTCGTCGTCGTCGCCAACCGGCTGCCCGTCGACCGGGTCCTCGACGACGACGGCGAACCGGGGTGGCGTCGCTCGCCGGGTGGACTGGTCACCGCGCTCGAGCCGGTGATGCGACGCGCCGACGGCGCGTGGGTCGGCTGGCCCGGTCAGCCCGACATCGATGTCGATCCCTTCGAATTCGAGGGGACGCACCTGGTGCCTGTCTCGCTGAGCGCCGACGAGGTGGAGAAGTACTACGAGGGCATGTCGAACGACACGTTCTGGCCGCTGTACCACGACGTGATCGCCGAGCCGCGGTACCGCCGCGTCTGGTGGGACACCTACGTACGGGTCAACCGACGGTTCGCCGAGGCGGCCGCGGCCGTCGCCGCCGAGGGCGGCACCGTCTGGGTGCAGGACTACCAGCTGCAACTCGTGCCGCAGATGCTCCGCGACGCGCGGCCCGACCTCACCATCGGGTACTTCCACCACATTCCCTTCCCGGCATACGGTCTCTACTCCCAGCTGCCCTGGCGGCGGCAGGTGCTCGAGGGGCTGCTCGGCGCCGACGTGATCGGATTCCAGCGGGTGGCGGATGCCGGCAACTTCGCCCGCGCGGTCCGGCGCCAGTTCCGCTACCAGACGAAGGCCACCGGCATCACGGTGCCGAACCCCGACGGAACGACGCGACGGGCCCTGGCCAAGGCGTTCCCGATCTCGATCGACGCGACGTCGTACATCGAGCTGGCTCGCCGGGACGACGTCCGGGCGCGCGCCCGCGAGATCCGCGAGAGCCTGGGCAACCCCAAGAAGATCCTGCTCGGCGTCGACCGTCTCGATTACACCAAAGGCATCCGCCACCGCATGAAGGCGTTCGGCGAGCTTCTCCAGGACGGCCGCATCTCGGTCGAGGACGTGACCCTCGTGCAGGTCGCCAGTCCCAGCCGCGAGCGCGTCGAGGCGTACATGCAGCTGCGCGACGAGATCGAGCTCACGGTCGGCCGCATCAACGGCGATTTCGACACCATGGACCACACCGCCATCCGGTACCTGCACCAGGCCTATCCGCGCGAGGAGATGGTGGCGCTCTTCCTCGCCGCCGACGTGATGCTCGTGACCGCGCTCCGCG
Source organism: Microbacterium hibisci (assembly GCF_015278255.1). Classification (GTDB taxonomy): domain Bacteria; phylum Actinomycetota; class Actinomycetes; order Actinomycetales; family Microbacteriaceae; genus Microbacterium; species Microbacterium hibisci. The sequence goes on along the minus strand of NZ_JADIJC010000001.1, from coordinate 776,780 downwards.
ACGGCATGAACCTCGTCGCCAAGGAGTACGTGGCATCCCGGATAGACAACAGGGGAGTCCTGGTGCTCAGCGAGTTCGCCGGCGCGGCCGACGAGCTGCCGAGCGCGATCCGCATCAACCCGCACGACATCGACGGCATGAAGGACTCGATCATGCGCGCGATCGAGATGCCCACCGCAGAGCAGGGGCGCCGCATGAGGGCGCTCCGCAAGAAGGTGATCGAGAGCGACGTCGCCCGATGGTCGCGCTCGTTCCTCGACGCGCTGGAAGAGGCGCGCCGGCTGCGCCGCAGCGAGGAGAAGGTGGACGCGTGAGCTCGACCCTCACCGACGCGGCGCGCGACGCGATCGCCCGGCTCGCGGCATCCGATCTCCTTCTCGTCGCCCTGGACTTCGACGGAACGCTGTCGCCCCTCGCCGACGAGCCGATGAGCGCGAGGATGCTCCCCGCGGCACGCGAGGCGGTCGATGCGCTGGTCGCCGCGCCCGACACCGTCGTGGCCTTCGTGTCGGGTCGCAGCCTCGTCGATCTGCGCGTGATCGCCGAGCACGACGACGCCTCGCGGGTGCTGCTCGCCGGATCCCACGGCGCAGAGTTCTGGTCGCCGGGGGAGGGGATCGTCAGCCACGGCGAAGACGATGCCGACGTCGCGCTGCGCGACGCGCTGCGCACCCACGCCGAGCAGCAGACCGCCGGCCTCGACGGCGTGTGGATCGAGCCGAAGACGTTCGGCTTCGGGGTCCACACCCGTCGTGCGACGCCCGAGGTGGCGGCCGAGGCGAACCGGCTCGTCGACGACCTCGTCGCGGCCGAGGCACCACAGTGGCGGCGGCGCACGGGGCACAACATCGTCGAGTTCGCGTTCCGCCACGAAGGCAAGGACTCCGCCATCGCCGAGCTGCGGGAGCGCCTCGGCGCCGATGCGGTGCTCTTCGCCGGCGACGACGTCACCGATGAGGACGCCTTGGCCAGCCTCGGCCCGGACGACGTCGGTGTGCGCGTCGGCGCGGGCGAGACGGCCGCGAGCGTGCGCGTGCCCGACATCGCGGCGCTCGCGGAGCTGCTCCAGCAGCTCGCGGCGGAGCGCACCCGACGACGCGGCTGACGCGGCGTCGCGGGCTCGTCACTCGGGCCGGGGCGCCGTTCCCACGGGAATACACTGAGTCAATGGCCCAGCCCGATTCGCCCGCTGACAACTCCATCGACATCAAGCCCCGCAGTCGCGTCGTCACCGACGGCATCGAGGCCACGACCTCCCGCGGCATGCTCCGCGCCGTCGGCATGGGCGACGCGGACTGGGACAAGCCGCAGATCGGCATCGCGTCGAGCTGGAACGAGATCACGCCCTGCAACCTGAGCCTGGACAGGCTCGCCCAGGGCGCGAAGGAGGGCGTGCACGCGGGTGGCGGCTATCCGCTGCAGTTCGGCACGATCTCGGTGTCGGACGGCATCTCGATGGGCCACGAGGGCATGCACTTCTCGCTCGTCTCGCGCGAGGTCATCGCCGACTCGGTCGAGACGGTGATCATGGCAGAGCGCCTGGACGGCTCGGTGCTGCTCGCGGGCTGCGACAAGTCCATCCCCGGCATGCTGATGGCCTCGGCCCGCCTCGACCTCTCCAGCGTCTTCCTCTACGCCGGCTCGATCGCGCCCGGCTGGGTCAAGCTCTCGGACGGCACCGAGAAGGACGTCACGATCATCGACTCGTTCGAGGCCGTGGGCGCGTGTCTCGCGGGCAAGATGAGCGAGGCCGACCTCAAGCGCATCGAGTGCGCGATCGCCCCCGGTGAGGGCGCTTGCGGCGGCATGTACACCGCCAACACGATGGCCTCCGTCGCCGAGGCCCTCGGCCTGAGCCTCCCCGGCTCGGCCGCACCTCCCTCGGCCGACCGTCGCCGCGACTACTTCGCGCACCGCTCGGGCGAGGCCGTCGTCAACCTGCTGCGCCAGGGCATCACCACGCGCGACATCCTCACCAAGGAGGCGTTCGAGAACGCGATCGCGCTGGCGATGGCCCTCGGCGGTTCCACCAACGTCGTGCTGCACCTCCTCGCGATCGCGCGAGAAGCGGATGTCGACCTCAGCCTGCACGACTTCAACCGCATCGGCGACAAGGTGCCGCACGTGGCCGACATGAAGCCGTTCGGCAAGTACGTCATGAACGACGTCGACCGTCACGGCGGCATCCCCGTCATCATGAAGGCGATGCTCGACGAGGGCCTGCTCCACGGCGACGCGCTCACCGTGACCGGCAAGACGCTCGCCGAGAACCTGGCCGAGCTCGACCCCGACCCGATCGACGGCACGGTCATCCACACCTTCGACAACCCGATCCACGCGACCGGCGGCATCACGATCCTGCACGGTTCGATGGCGCCGGAGGGCGCCGTCGTGAAGACCGCCGGTTTCGACGCGGCCGTCTTCGAGGGCCCGGCCCGCGTGTTCGAGCGCGAGCGCTCCGCGATGGACGCGCTCGAGGCCGGCGAGATCGCCGCGGGCGACGTCGTCGTGATCCGCTACGAGGGCCCCAAGGGTGGCCCCGGCATGCGCGAGATGCTGGCCATCACCGCCGCCATCAAGGGCGCGGGGCTCGGAAAAGATGTACTACTCTTGACGGACGGACGATTCTCAGGCGGCACAACCGGCCTGTGCATCGGCCACATAGCACCCGAGGCGGTGGACGCAGGTCCCATCGCATTCGTGCGCGATGGTGATCTGATACGGGTCGATATCGCGGCTCGCACTCTCGACCTACTCGTCGACGAGGCTGAGCTTGACTCCCGCCGCTCTGGCTGGGAGCCGCTTCCCCCGCGCTATACCCGTGGCGTCCTTGCCAAGTACTCCCGACTCGTGCGCTCCGCTGCAGAGGGCGCGACGACCGGTTGAGCCTGGCTTCCGACATCCCTCCGACCCACTGCTGAGGAAATCACCATGTCAGCCGATACCGCCGCGGCCGTTCCCCGGCCGCCAGCCCGCACCGCCTCGACGCCCGTGCTCACGGGCGCGGAAGCGGTCGTCCGCTCGCTCGATCTGCTGGGGGTGACCGACGTCTTCGGGCTTCCCGGCGGCGCGATCATGCCCGTCTACGACCCGCTCATGGACGACGAGTCCGTCCGCCACATCCTCGTGCGTCACGAGCAGGGTGCCGGGCACGCCGCCGAAGGCTACGCCGCGGCATCGGGCCGCGTCGGCGTGGCCCTGGCCACCTCGGGCCCGGGTGCGACGAACCTCGTCACCGCGATCGCCGACGCCTACATGGACTCGGTGCCGATCGTGTGCATCACCGGTCAGGTCTTCTCAACGCTGATGGGCACGGATGCCTTCCAAGAGGCCGACATCGTGGGCATCACGATGCCGATCACCAAGCACTCCTTCCTGGTCAAGCGCGCCGAGGACATCCCGGGTGCGATCGCGGCCGCCTTCGAGATCGCCTCGACCGGCCGCCCCGGACCGGTGCTCGTCGACATCACGAAGGACGCGCAGCAGGCGGAGGCGCCGTTCGTGTGGCCGCCGAAGATCGACCTCCCGGGCTACCGTCCGGTGACCAAGGCGCATGGCAAGCAGATCCAGGCCGCGGCGCAGCTCATCGCCGAGGCCAAGAAGCCGGTGCTCTATGTCGGCGGCGGCGTCGTGCGTGCGCGTGCGTCGGACGAGCTGCGCGCCCTCGCGGAATCCACCGGCGCACCGGTCGTCACGACGCTGATGGCGCGCGGCGCGTTCCCCGACTCGCACCAGCAGCACCTGGGCATGCCGGGCATGCACGGCACGGTGCCCGCGGTGCTCGCGCTGCAGGAGTCCGACCTGATCGTCGCGCTGGGCGCGCGGTTCGACGACCGCGTCACCGGCAAGGCGGCCCTCTTCGCGCCGAACGCCAAGGTGGTGCACGTCGACATCGACCCCGCCGAGATCTCGAAGATCCGCACCGCCGACGTGCCGATCGTGGGCGACCTCAAGGACGTGCTGGTCGACCTCGACACGGCCTACCGTGCGACGAACCCGGCCGGCACGCTCGACATCGCCGAGTGGTGGTCGTTCCTCGACGGTCTGCGCGACGAGTTCCCGCTCGGCTACACGCAGCCGACCGACGGGCTCATGTCGCCCCAGTACGTGATCCAGCGCATCGGTGAGCTCACCGGGCCCGAAGGCGTGTACGCCGCCGGGGTCGGCCAGCACCAGATGTGGGCGGCCCAGTTCATCAAGTACGAGCGTCCGAACGCCTGGCTGAACTCGGGCGGCGCGGGGACCATGGGCTACTCGGTGCCCGCGGCCATGGGTGCCAAGGTGGCCGAGCCCGACCGTGTCGTGTGGGCGATCGACGGCGACGGCTGCTTCCAGATGACCAATCAGGAGCTCGCGACCTGCGCGATCAACAACATCCCGATCAAGGTCGCGATCATCAACAACTCGTCGCTGGGCATGGTGCGCCAGTGGCAGACCCTCTTCTACGACGGCCGCCACTCGAACACCGACCTCAACACCGGGCACGGCACCGTCCGCATCCCCGACTTCGTGAAGCTGTCGGAGGCATACGGCTGCCTCGCGATCCGCGTCGAGAAGGAGGAGGACGTGGATGCCGCGATCAAGACGGCGCTCGCGACCAACGACCGCCCGGTGGTCATCGACTTCGTCGTGAGCGCCGACGCGATGGTGTGGCCGATGGTGCCCCAGGGCGTCAGCAACAGCTACGTCCAGTACGCGCGGGACCACTCGCCCGCCTTCGCCGAGCAGGAGGACTGACCCCATGCCGAGTCACGTGCTGAGCCTCCTGGTGGAGGACAAGCCCGGTCTGCTGACCCGCGTCGCCGGCCTGTTCGCGCGCCGCGGGTTCAACATCGAGTCGCTCGCCGTGGGCGTGACCGAGGTTCCCGGTCTGTCGCGCATCACCGTCGTGGTCGACGTCGACGAGCTGCCCCTCGAGCAGGTCACCAAGCAGCTGAACAAGCTCATCAACGTCATCAAGATCGTCGAGCTCGACCCCGCGGCATCCGTGCAGCGCGAGCACATGCTGATCAAGGTGCGCGCCGACAATCAGAACCGCTCCAACGTGCTCGAGGTCGTCAGCCTCTTCCGCGCGCAGATCGTCGACTACGCGCCGGATGCGCTCGTGGTGGAGGTCACCGGCGACAAGGGCAAGGTCGAGGCCTTCCTGCGCGCGCTGGAGCCGTTCGGCATCAAGGAGCTGGCGCAGTCCGGCCTCGTCGCCATCGGCCGCGGCGGCAAGAGCATCACCGAGCGCGTGCTGCGCGGCTGAATCCAGACCACGGTCGCTGAGCCTGTCGAAGCGTCCGCCACCCACAGACGGCCCTTCGACAGGCTCAGGGACCGCAAGACCACTACATCAAGGAGAAACACGAAGATGGCTGAGATCTTCTACGACGCCGATGCCGACCTGAGCATCATCCAAGGCAAGAAGGTGGCGATCGTGGGCTACGGCTCGCAGGGCCACGCCCACGCCCAGAACCTCCGCGACTCGGGTGTCGAGGTCGTCATCGCGCTCAAGGACGGCTCGAAGTCGACCGAGAAGGCGCAGGACGAGGGCTTCGAGGTCAAGTCGGTCGCCGACGCGGCCGAGTGGGCCGACCTCATCATGATCCTCGCGCCCGACCAGCACCAGCGCTCGATCTACAACGAGAGCATCAAGGACAAGCTGACCCCGGGCAAGACGCTCGCCTTCGCGCACGGCTTCAACATCCGCTTCGGCTACATCGAGGCGCCCGAGGGCGTCGACGTCATCCTCGTCGCCCCGAAGGCGCCCGGCCACACCGTGCGTCGCGAGTACGTCGCGGGTCGCGGCATCCCCGACATCATCGCCGTGGAGCGGGATGCCTCGGGCAACGCGTGGGCGACCGCGCTCTCGTACGCGAAGGCCATCGGCGGCACCCGTGCCGGCGTCATCAAGACGACGTTCACCGAGGAGACCGAGACCGACCTGTTCGGCGAGCAGGCCGTCCTGTGCGGCGGCGTCTCGCAGCTCGTGCAGTACGGCTTCGAGACCCTGACCGAGGCGGGCTACCAGCCGCAGATCGCCTACTTCGAGGTGCTGCACGAGCTCAAGCTCATCGTCGACCTCATGTGGGAGGGCGGCATCGCCAAGCAGCGCTGGTCGGTCTCCGACACCGCCGAGTACGGCGACTACGTCTCGGGCCCGCGCGTCATCGACCCGCGCGTCAAGGAGAACATGCAGGCGGTCCTGGCCGACATCCAGTCGGGCGCGTTCGCCAAGCGCTTCATCGACGACCAGGACAACGGCGCCGTCGAGTTCCTCGAGCTCCGCGAGAAGGCGGCCGCCCACCCGATCGAGTCGGTGGGCAAGGACCTGCGCTCGCTCTTCGCGTGGAAGCAGCAGGACGCGGACTACGTCGAGGGCTCGGCTGCGCGCTGATCCCATCTCGTGGCTCGGAGGCCCGGCACCCACCTCGTGGTGCCGGGCCTTTCGCGTAGCTGAGAGATTCCTCATCGAGTGGCTCTTGTCGGCGCCGCCGCGCGCGTGATGTGATCCTCGCCATGGGAGAACACATGCCTGAACGCGCGCCGGAATCCGACCTCGAACCCCTGGGCGACAACCCGGCCCGATCCGGTCTCAGCCGACGCAATTTCCTCGTGGGCGTCTCCGCGGCGAGCGTGCTCGCCGCGGCCGGATGGTCGCAGACCCCGAAGGCGGTGGCCGCGCCCGGCGGGCGCTCGGTCACGATCACCGTCATGGGGACGTCCGACATCCACGCCAACGCGCTCAACTGGGATTACTACAAGGACGCCGCCTACAGCGACAGCGCCGGCAACACGATCGGCCTCGCGCGGGTGTCGAGTGTCGTGAACCAGATCCGCGCTGACCGCGGCCGCGATCGCACCCTGCTGTTCGACGCGGGCGACACCATCCAGGGTTCTCCGCTCGGCTTCTACTACGCGACGGTCGATCCCGTCGACGAGTCGGGAGCGGTGCATCCCATCGCGGCGCAGTTCAATGCGATCGGCTACGACGCCGTCGCCCTCGGCAACCACGAGTTCAACTACGGTCTCGACTTCCTCGACTACTGGATCGGGCAGCTGGATGCCCCAGCCCTGGCGGCGAACGCCGTGCACGCGGGTACGACCGAGCCGGCGTACCGGCCGTACATCGTCAAGAAGATGAAGGTGCCGGGCTACAAGCCGATCCGTGTCGGCGTGCTCGGTCTCACGAACCCCGGCGTGGTGATCTGGGACAAGGCGAACGTGAGCGGGCGCGTGGACGTGCTCGACGTGGTCGAGACCGCCGCGCGGTGGGTGCCGGTGATGCGCGGCGAGGGGGTCGACGTGGTCGTCGTCAGCGTGCACGCCGGTGACAGCGGACTGTCGTCGTACGGCAGTGACATCCCCGTCGAGAACGCGTCGGCGATGCTGGCCGAGCAGGTGCCGGGCATCGACGCCATCCTGTTCGGCCATGCGCACAACGACGTGCCGAAGCGCCTCGTGACGAACCCCGACACCGGCAAGCAGGTCATCATGAGCGAGCCCGGGCGCTGGGGGCAGCGGGTCAGCGTCTTCGACCTCACGCTCATGATGGAGCGCGGGCAGTGGCATGTCGAGGCCGCCGAGTCGTACACGGTGAACACCAAGACGGTCGCAGAGGATCCTGCGCTCGTGCAGGTCGTGCAGGCGCAGCACGATGCCGTGGTCGCCTATGTGAACACGCCGGTGGCGACCTCGACCGAGGAGCTGTCCGCGGCCGAGTCGTGCTGGAAGGACACCGCGATCCTGGATTACATCCACCACGTCCAGATCGACACGGTCTCGAAGGCGATCGCGGGCACGCCCGAGGCATCCCTCCCGATCATCTCGCTCGCAGCCCCGTTCAACCGTGCGGCGACCTTCCCTGCCGGCGAGGTCACGATCAAGGACGTGGCGGGGCTCTACATCTACGACAACACCCTCCTCGGGTCGGTGCTCACGGGCGCGCAGATCAAGGACTACCTGGAGTACTCGGCCAAGTACTTCCTCACCGTGGCGCCGGGCGCGCCGGTGGCCCCCGCCACCTGGACGAACGCCGCCGGCACGCCCGACTACAACTTCGATCAGTTCTCGGGCGTGACGTACGACATCGACATCTCGCAGGTCACGGGCTCGCGGATCGCGAATCTCGCCTTCGACGGCACGCCGGTCGCGGCCGACCAGCGGTTCGTCGTCGCCGTGAACAACTACCGGCAGTCCGGCGGCGGTGGATTCCCGCACGTCGCCGCAGCCCCGGTCGTCTACAACGCCCAGGTGGCGATCCGCGAGGCGATCGTCGCGTACGCGTCGGCCACCGGCGTCATCGATCCGGCGGACTTCCATGTCGTGAACTGGAGGCTGGTCCGCGCCGGCGTGCCCGTGTTCTGACCCGGGCAGCGCGCGCATCGTGGGCGATGAGCGGCTGTGATCGCGGCCGGGGCGTATCACCAGGGTCCGGCCGCGACTCACAGCACTCATACCTCGCCAACCGGCGAGCACCACGAAAGGAAACGGCCATGGACGGGTACAGCCTGACCTTCACGGCCGACCGGCTCGATCGCGAGCGGGCGGCCGCCCTGAATCGCGAGAACGAGATTCTTCGCAGCATCGCCGATCGCGGCGTCACCATCGGCCCTGAGAGCCCGACGGCCCACGTCGGCGCGCGGGTGGGCGTCTGGATCCGCGACCTTTTCGCGGGACCGCGTCCCGTGCGATTCGCCTGAATCCGTAGAGACCCGCCGCCCGGAGCGCGGCGGGTCTCACCATGTCTGCGGGCCTGCTCCGGCCCGGCTAGGCTCGCGGCATGTCAGCTGCGCGTCCCGTCGAGATCGCCGTCCAAGACCCCGCCGGCGCACGGGCGGCCATGCAGGCGGGCGCCGCCCGACTCGAACTCTGCCAAGCTCTCGAGCTCGGCGGGATCACGCCCTCTCTCGGTCTGCTCGAGGCCGTCCTCGCGGCGGTCCCCCCTGCCGCGGTGAATGTGCTGGTGCGCCCGCGCGGCGGGGGATTCGTGTACAGCGAGGAGGAGGTCGCGGTCGTCGCCGCCGACATCCGCGCCTGTGTCGATCGCGGCGCGGGCGGCGTGGTGGTGGGCGCGCTGACCGCGTCGGGCGACCTCGATGTCGAGGCATTGCGGAGATGGCGGGATGCCGCGGGCTCGGCGACGCTCGTGTTCCACCGTGCCGTCGACGCCGCGGCCGACCCGTCCGCGGTGTTCGACGCGCTCGTGGCGGAGGGCGTCGACCGCGTCCTCACGTCGGGCGGTGCCGCTCGATCCATCGACGGGCTCGACGCCCTCGCGCGCTTCGCCGCCCGCTCCGGCGCGGTGGAGGTGATGGCGGGTGGGGGTGTGCAGCCGGCCGACATCCCGGCGCTCTTCGCCGCGGGCGTGAATGCGGTCCACCTGTCGGCCCGAGGTCGCGACGGGTTCGACGCACCGGCCGGGCCCGGTGGCGGTTCCGCCGGACACGATGTGACCGACGCGACCATCGTCGCCGAGGCCGTCGCTGCGGCGGCGCGCTGAACCGACCGTCTCGACGACGTACACCGACTGATCGCCCGGCCGCCCGCGCGGGTTCACCTCGGCGGGCCACGGTCGAGGCGTGCACGCCACGTACCGTGTGACCACATTCCTCGCCGCATCCGTGATCCTCGTGGGGGTGGCGGCGGCGCTCGGCGGCTCAGGCGGCGCCGCTGCCGCGCCGGTCGCGTCGCGCGCCGGATCGCCCGCGGTCGCGTCCGCCGCCGGAGCGCCCGCGGGCGCGTCGCCCGCCGCACCGCACGCCGGCGCGTCGCCCGCCGCACCGGTGGCCGCAGAGCGCATGCCGGCGAGGTCAGGCGCCGTCCGGCTGACGGAGGTCGCCCCCGCCCGAGCGTCGGGGCGCTCTGAGGGCTTCTTCGAGCTCATGAACCCCGGCGAGCATCCGGTCGAGCTCAGCGGCTACGCGGTGTACCGCTGCGATGACGAGGGACTGCGGGCGCGCCCGACCGACCCCGAGGCCGATCTGCGCGGCGTCGCCCTGGCGCCGGGAGAGCGGCGGGCCTTCGCCACGGCACGGCTGTCGGAGCGCGGGTACGGCCTGGTCGTCGTCGACCCCGAGGGTTCGGTCGTCGACGCGGTCGCCGTGTTCCCCGACGATCCCGCCCCGATGATGTCGGAGTGCGGCGGGCGCGCCGAGCTGCCGGTGACCACCGCCGCGGCGCTCGATGAGAGCTGGCAGCGACTCGAACTCGGGAGCGGCGCCGATGACCGGTGGCTGCGGGCCACCGCGACGCCGGGAGCGTCGAACGGGCTGCCTCGTCCGGCGACGTCCGGCGTGAGGATCGACGAGATCGCCGCGGCGGGTCCCGGCGGCCACGGCGACGACTTCGTCGAGCTGAGGAACACCGCTACCACCGCCGTGGCGCTCACCGGCTGGCGGCTCTACCGCTGCACGGCGAGCGGCGCCGCACCGACCGAGGCACTGCAGCACGTGTTCGGTGCCGGTGCCGCACTCGCACCGGGGGAGCGCCTCGTCATCGGCGGCCCGGACTTCGAGGGCGCCGCCTCCGTGCGTACCGCCACCTCTCTGGCGGACAGCGTCTCGGGTGCGCTCCTCGTGACATCAGACGGGCGGCGGGTCGACGGCGTGGGCGTGTCGTCCCACGAAGACACGGCCTGCCAGACCGGTCGCGACAAGCTGCCCTCCGCGCTGGACTACCGCACCGGCGAGAGCTGGCAGCGGCAGCCCGACGGCGGCTTCTCGATCGCGACCCGCACTCCCGGCGACGAGAACGCGGCGCCGGCCGCGGGCGCGGCATCCGTCTCCGCCTTCTCGTACCGCGACGGACCGGGTGTCGTCGTCAGCGAACTCGCCAACGATCCGGTGATCGAAGGGATGCCGCGCCGCAACTTCGTCGAGCTGGCGAATGTCGGCGACGTCGAGGTCGACCTGTCGGGCTGGACGCTCGTCGCGTGCGGAGTGGACGGGTTCCGCCGCGTCGAAGACCTCGCGGTGATCGCGCCGCGCACCGTGCTCGCCCCCGACGAGACGTGGACGGCAGCGCTGGCCGGCACTCCGCTCGCCGGCGCGGCGGACGCGCGCTTCGAAGTCGCGCTCGCGCTCGAGGGTGCGGGGGTCTGGCTCGAAGACGCGGAGGGACGCCGCGTCGACAGCGTGGGCGTCTACCACCGCAATGAGATGGACGCCAGCATCGACCGCGACAGTCCGTGCACGAAGGGCATGCCGCTGTCGACGTTCGCGGTGGACCGGCTGCGCGGCGAGACGCTCCAGCGCACCGGCTTCACGGGAGATGATGCGACCGACTTCGTGCCCGCCGCCGCGACCCCGGGGGTGCGCGCCTGGCCGCGGTCGCCCTCGACCGATGACCTGGTGACGAGAGCGCTCGACCTCGCCCGCGCGAGCGCCGCCGACGACGCCGTCGGCACACCCGCCGCGTCGGGAGTGCAGACCGCCCCTGTGAAGCAGGGCACTCCCGTGGAAGTCGTGGAAGCCTTCGCCGGGTCGTCGCCGGCGCCGCTCGAGGCACTCGACGCGCCTGAGGAGCGGGCTGTCTCCACCGCCGAGCCGGCCGCCCGCGACGACGCCTACGGCCTGCCGTACGTGCGCCTGCGCGTGGCGGTTCCGCCCGACGGCAGCGCCCTGACCTGGCAGGGACGCACGGTGGGTCGCGCGCTGCTGAGGCTCTCGGTGTGGACGCCGTCGTCCGTCGCGGCCGCAGGCGCTTGGCGGACGCTCGACGAGGCCGCGGGCGGCGCGACGGCGGCGGATGCCGCGGCCGACGCGCGCGTGACGCTCGAGGGATCCGTGCGACCCGTCGAGGTCGTCTCGGGCGTCGCCGAGCTGCTGGTGCAGGTCGTGCCCGGCGACACCGCGGTCTCGGAGCCCGACGGGATAGCCGACGCCGCAGACTACGACCTCGCCATCGGGCACGTCACCGACACGCAGTACTACTCGGAGGCGTATCCGGAGGTCTACGCGGCTCAGGTGGCCTGGCTCGCCGAGAACGCGGATGCCCGCAAGCTCGCCTTCGTGACGCACACCGGCGACCTCATCCAGAACTGGGTCGATCCCGCGCAGCCCGAGGACCGTGCGCGTCGCGAGTACGCGCTCGCCTCTCGCATGCAGGCGGTGCTCGACGCGAAGGGCATCGCCAACAGCGTGCTGCCCGGCAACCACGACAACAAGCGCGGTGTCAGCAACGCATTGTTCAACGACTACTTCGGCCCCGCGCGGTACCGCGACCAGCCCTGGTACGGCGGGTCCCTCACGCCCGACGACAACAGTGCGAACTGGTCGGCCTTCGAGGCCGGGGGAGCCCGCTTCGTCATGATCTCGCTGCCGTACGCCTACGGCGAGCGCGAGATCTCGTGGGCGGAGGCGGTCGTCGCGGCGCACCCGCGGGCGAACATCGCGATCTCCACGCACGAGCACCTCACCCCGGCGACCGGCGGCGTCGGCGCCGAGCGCTCCACCACGTCGCGCTGGGTCTCGCACGGCGACCTGCTGTGGGAGCGGGTGGTCGCGCCGAACCGGAACGTCGTGCTCGTCCTCTCGGGACACTTCCACGGGGTGGGCGCGATCGTGACCGAGAACGCCGGCGGCATCCCCGGTCACACGGTGGTGGAGGCGCTCGGCGACTATCAGGAGTTCCGCACGCCGACGGGGGAGCGCGCCACGGGCTTCCAGCGGCTGCTGCAGATCGACCTCGCCGCCGGCGTGCTCGCCGTCGACACCTTCTCGGTCCCGCTGTCGGCCACCGCGAGCCACCCGTACGACTACGTTCAGTTCCTGCCCGACGACGGCAATGCCGCCACGCCGTCGAACGAGCGCCCCTGGCGCATCCTCGCCCAGGGCCTGCAGGGGCGGTACACCGCGGGCGACGACGCCTTCTCGGTGCCGCTCTCGCTCCAGCACGCGAAGGCGGTGGAGACGGATGCCGTCACCTCGGCACCGTGAGGTATCACGGCGCCCGTGATCCCCTCCGTAGCGAAGGGGGCGATCGCCCGCCATCCGCATCGCTAGGAGTCGTCATGAACGTCGAACCGTGGAGCACCGTCGCACCGGGAACGCCCACCCAGCTGGCCTGGAGCATCCAGCACCTGCTCAAGGCCCACGGGCACGCCGTCGCCCTCGACGGGGTGTACGGGCCCGCGACCGCCGCGGCGGTCGCCGCCTTCCAGACCTCGAAGGGTCTCGCCGCCGACGGCATCGTCGGCCCCCTCACCTGGCAGCAGCTGGTCATCCCCGTGAAGCAGGGATCGACGGGCGATGCCGTGCGCGCACTCCAGCGGCTCGGCCTGCAGCGGTCGCCCGGCGAGCCCGTCCTCGCCGTCGACGGGAACTTCGGCCCGATCACCAAGGAGCGCGTCGAGTTCTTCCAGGAGTCGTGGGGTCTCACGCTCGACGGCATCGCGGGCCGCGAGACGTGGTCGTTCCTCAGCACCTTCGTGCCCGGTCCGCGTCCGTGGCCGCTCGTGAAGCAGGGGTCGTCCCAGGCCACGAACTGGCGCGTGCTCGCGGCACAGCACCTCCTGCGCGCCCGCGGCGCGACCATCGCGGCCGACGGCGTGTTCGGCCCGCAGAGCGGGCAGGCGACGCGTGCCTTCCAGCAGACGCTGCGCGCGGTCGAGATCTCGACCACCCTGGGCCAGCTCGACTGGCCGAGCCTCATCATGACCGTGAGGCAGAACGATGGGCCCGAGAGCCCGAAGGGCGACGCGGTGCGCGCGCTGCAGACCCTTCTGGCAGATCTCGTGGTCGACGGCGACTTCGGCCCGGCGACCGATACCGCCGTGCGCGAGTTCCAGGGCATGTTCGCGCCGCCGGCGGACGGCATCGTCGGCCCGAACACCTGGCACGCCCTGGTGATGCGCCTCTTCGACTGACCGGACTGCGCCCTTCGGCTGACCGGACTGCGCCCCTTCGGCTGACCGATCGGGGCCGTCGAGCCGCCGCCTCGCCGGTGTGCTCGCGGCCCCGCCGGGTCGCCCGCACTACGCTGGTGGCGTGACGACCGGACGCGACGACGACGCCCTCACCTGGGACGGCGACGACGACCCCACGCTCGACCTCGGCGCGTCCGTGGGGGCCGACGAGACCGACCGCCCCGATGCGCCGCGCACGTCGGCGGAGGCGTCCGGCGCGACCTCTCCCGGCGCGTCGTCCGGCGCGACCTCTCACGGCGCGTCGTCCGGCGCGACCTCTCCCGGCGCTGCGTTGCCGGAGGGCTACACGGCCGTGGGCAAGGGCAGCGAGGCGGTGGCGTCCGCGAATGCGCGGGCCGAGGCATCCGTCGCCGCCGAAGTCGCCGCGGAAGAAGGAGTCGAAGCCGCAGACCAGCGACCGTCCCTCGGGAACGGCGCACTCGTCGGCCTCGGCGTGCTCGGCGGCGTGTACCTGCTGTACGCGATCGGCTGGCTCATCGGCGGACTCCGCCTGCAAGGCCGCGCACAGTATCTCGTCTTCGACGTCATGTACCAGGGAAGCCTGTGGCTCGCCGTCCTGGCGCCGCTGCTGTGGTTCGGGACGACGTTCCTGCTCACCCGCGGCTCGCGCGCGTGGGTGCGGTTCGTCTGGCTCGCGGCGGGTGTCGTGCTGCTGCTGCCGTGGCCGTTCGTGATGATCGGGGCGATCGGACAATGAGCGAGAACGTGACGGATGCCGCGACCCCGGCGTCGAAGCGCGGCAAGACGCCCACCTGGCTCGTCGCGGCGATCGCCGGCATCGTCGGCCTCTTCTACGCCTACGCGGTCTGGAACGCCATCGGCAACCTCGTCGCCACGGTGCAGGTCTTCTCCGACGCCGGGGTCGCCCTGAACGCCCTCGGCTGGTTCATCTGGATCTTCGCCGCGGTCTTCCCCCTCGTCGTGTGGGGCGGCGCCTTCGCCATCGGGTACCGGCGCGCACCCCACGAACTCCTGCTGGTGATGCTGACCGGGCTGGCGCTCGTCGCCGTCTTCTGGCTGAACGTCGTCGCCTACACGACGCTCAACTCGGCGTCGTTCCTCGCCTGAGCGTCGTCACACGGTCGGGCGTGCGGGCGCACGGGAGGTAGGCTGGCACAGGCCTCGCCCCCGACGGCGTGCGGCGCGGCATCCGGTCTGCCCTGCTCCGCGCGTTCGCGCATGCCCCACGAAGGAACACCCGTGCCGAAGCCTGTCGTCCTCATCGCCGAAGAGCTGTCTCCCGCCACGATCGACGCCCTGGGTCCGGACTTCGACGTCCGCACCGTGGACGGCACCGACCGGCCGGCGCTCCTGTCGGCGCTGGCCGACGCGAACGCGGTGCTGATCCGCTCGGCGACGAAGATCGACGCCGAGGCGATCGCCGCCGCGCCGGTGCTCAAGGTCGTCGCCCGCGCGGGCGTCGGACTCGACAACGTCGACATCAAGACGGCGACCACCGCGGGCGTCATGGTCGTGAACGCGCCGACCTCCAACATCATCTCGGCCGCCGAGCTCACCGTCGGCCACATCCTGAGCCTCGCCCGCCGCATCCCGGCGGCGCACGCGTCGCTCGCGGCCGGTGCGTGGAAGCGCAGCTCGTACACGGGCACCGAGCTCTTCGAGAAGACGGTCGGCATCATCGGCCTCGGGCGCATCGGCGCGCTCATCACCGCGCGTCTGCAGGCGTTCGGCGTGTCGGTCATCGCGTACGACCCCTACGTCACGCCCACCCGCGCCCAGCAGCTCGGCGTGCAGCTGGTCGAGCTCGACGAGCTGCTCGCCCAGAGCGACTTCGTCACGATCCACATGCCGAAGACCCCCGAGACGACCGGCATGATCGGCACCGAGCAGTTCCGCCTGATGAAGCCCACGGCGTACGTCGTGAACGTCGCACGCGGCGGCCTCATCGACGAGGAGGCCCTGTTCACGGCCCTCACCGACGGTGAGATCGCCGGCGCCGGCCTCGACGTCTTCACCAGCGAGCCGCCGGCCCAGGACGGCACCGCGTTCCCGCTCCTCAGCCTCCCGAACGTCGTCGTGACGCCGCACCTCGGCGCGTCCACCGACGAGGCGCAGGAGAAGGCGGGCGTCTCCGTGGCGAAGTCGGTCAGGCTCGCCCTCGAGGGCGACCTGGTGCCCGACGCGGTCAACGTCGCCGGCGGCATCATCGACCCGTTCGTGCGTCCGGGCATCTCGCTCGTCGAGCAGCTGGGCCAGTTCTTCACCGGGCTCGCGCACAGTGCCCTCACCAGCCTCGACATCGAGGTGCGGGGCGAGCTCGCCGCCTACGACGTCAGCGTCTACCGCCTCGCCGCGCTCAAGGGCATCCTCGCCAACGTCGTCAGCGAGAACGTCTCGTACGTCAACGCCCCGCTGTTCGCCGAGCAGCGCGGGATCGAGACGCGCCTGATCGTCGAGGCCGAGAGCCCGCTGTACCGCAACATCACGATCCTCCGCGGCACGCTCGCCGACGGCTCGGTGCTCACGGTGGCCGGCACCCTCGCCGGCACGCGCATGGTGCCCAAGGTCGTCGGCATCAACGGCTACGAGATCGAGGTGCCGATCGAGCGCCACCACCTCGTCATGCGCTACGCGGACCGCCCAGGCATCGTCGCCATCTACGGCCAGAAGCTCGGTGACGCCGGCATCAACATCGCCGGGCTGCAGGTCGCCCAGGCGGACGCCAGTGGCCGCGCCCTCTCCGTGCTCACGGTCGACTCGCCGGTGCCCGACACCGTGCTCGACGAGATGCGCCAGGCGGTCGGGGCCGACCTCTTCCGCCTCATCGAGGTCACCGAGGACTGACGGCGACGTGCCGCTGCGTCCGGCCCGGCCCCGGGTGCGGCCCCGGACTGCTCAGTCGCGCGCGGCGCGCTCGACGAGGGCGACGAGGTCGTCCATGGCGGGGCCGCGGGGGACCGGTCCCGGGATCGCGCCGCCCGACAGGGCGTTGTTGAAGTAAAGGCCGTCACTGACGAGCATCACGAGATCCAGCGAAACAGCGTCCCTGGTGTGATCGCGCAGCGCGTCCGCCCATCGCTCGCGGATGCCCCGGAGCGCTTCGGCGGCGGCTGCGCTGCCACCCTGGGCCAGCCGCGAGGTCGCCAGCACTGTGCGGTCGAGCGGGTCGTTCTCCATGGCCGAGGAGCGCAGGAAGTAGGCGATCGGCCCCTCGGTCGCCGCGGTCATCGCCGCGACGTCGGCGTCGACGAGCTCCGACAGCCGCGCGACGAGGCCGGCTTCCAGGGCTTCCTTCGTGCCGAAGTGGTACAGCAGACCGCCCTTCGACACCCCGGCGGCCCGCGCGGTCGCGTCCATCGTGGCCGAGCGTTCACCTTCCTCGATGAGGATGTGCTCGAACGCGTCGAGCACCTTCTCGCGGGCGAGGGGAGGGCGGCTCATGCGGTCGATCGTATCGACAGCGGCTGCGGCATCCTGTTACTATACCGGCTGGACGGTGTAGAAATGATGACGCTCACTCAAGAACTCTCGCTCGCGGACGCCCAGGCGCGAAAGGTCGGCTGGCGCGGCTGGGCGGCGCTCGTCGTGCTCATGCTGCCGGTGCTGCTCGTCTCGGTCGACAACACCGTGCTGAGTTTCGCGCTGCCCTCGATCGCCCTCGAGCTCGGCCCCACGAGCGCGCAGCAGCTGTGGATCATCGACGCGTACCCGCTCGTGCTGGCGGGTCTTCTCGTGACGATGGGCACCCTCGGCGACCGGTTCGGACGGCGACGGATGCTGCTCATCGGCGCCACCGGCTTCGCTGCGGTGTCGGTGCTCGCCGCCTTCGCGCCGAGCGCCGCATGGCTGATCGCCGCGCGCGCCGCGATGGGCGTGTTCGGGGCGATGCTGATGCCGTCGACGCTGTCGCTGCTGCGCAGCATCTTCACCGACCGTGACCAGCGCCGTCTGGCGATCGCCGTGTGGGCCGCGATGTTCTCCGCCGGCGCCGCGCTCGGCCCGATCGTGGGCGGCCTCCTGCTCGAGCACTTCTCCTGGGGCTCGGTGTTCCTGCTGTCGGTGCCCGTGCTCATCCCGCTGCTGGTGCTCGCCCCCCTCCTCGTTCCGGAGAGTCGCGACCCGAAGCCGGGCCGGATCGACCCGCTCAGCATCGCGCTGTCGATGGCGACGATGATCCCGATCGTGTACGGCATCAAGGAGCTGGCCGTCCACGGCTTCGTCGTGGCCGCGTGGCTGCCGATGCTGGTCGGACTCGGCTTCGGCGTGGTCTTCGTGCGGCGGCAGCTGCATGCCGCATCGCCGATGCTCGACATGCGGCTCTTCCGCCTCGGGACCTTCAGCGGCGCGCTGCTGGTCAACCTCCTCAGCGTGATCGCGCTCGTGGGCTTCCTGTTCTTCGTCGCCCAGCACCTGCAGCTGATCGTCGGCCTGTCGCCGATGGAGGCCGGCCTCGCGCTCGTGCCGGGGCTCGCGATGATGATCGCCGCGGGGCTCGCGGTCGTGCCGATCTCGAAGAAGTGGCCTGCTCGACTCGTGGTGCCGGTCGCGCTGGTGTTCTCCGTCGGGGGCTACGTCACGGTGGCGTTCGCGACCGGGCCCGAGAGCATCGCGGCGCTCGTCGCCGCCTTCGTGTCGCTCGGGATCGGCATCGGCGCGGCCGAGACCGTGTCGAACGAACTCGTGCTCGCCAGCGCCCCGCCCGCGAAGGCCGGCGCTGCGAGCGCCGTGTCCGAGACCGCGTACGAGCTCGGCGCGGTGCTCGGGACCACGGTATTGGGCGGCATCCTCACCGCTCTGTACCGCGCGAATCTCGTCGTGCCGGAGGGGGTTCCGGATGCCGCGGCCGCCGCCGCGTCCGAGACGCTCGCCGGGGCCGTCCACGAAGCCGAGGCCATCGGCGGCAGTGCGGGCCAGGCGCTGTTCGACGCAGCCGCCACCGCGTTCGACGCCGGCGTCACGGTCACCGCTCTCATCGGCGCGGGTCTCGTGGTCATCGCGGGTGTGATCGCGGCCACTACCCTGGGAGGATCCCGCCAGAAGTCGTAGGAGCACCATGTCGCGTGTCGTGAAGCTGGCCGTCATCCCGGGTGACGGCATCGGTCCCGAGGTCATCGCCGAGGCGGAGAAGGTGCTGGATGCCGCAGCAGCGGGCAGCGGCATCCGTTTCGAGAAGACCCGATTCTCGCTGGGAGCGGGACGCTTCCTCGAGACCGGCGACACCCTGACGACGGACGACCTCGAGGCGATCAAGGGGCACGACGCGATCCTGCTCGGCGCGGTCGGGGGAGTGCCCGGCGACCCGCGGCTCAAGAACGCCAACATCGAGCGCGGCCTGCTGCTGAAACTGCGGTTCGAGCTCGACCACTACGTGAACCTGCGCCCGTCGAAGCTCTACCCCGGCGTCCCGGGGCCGCTCGCCGAGCCGGGCGAGATCGACTTCGTGGTCGTGCGTGAAGGCACCGAGGGCCCGTACGTGGGCAACGGCGGATCCATCCGCACGGGCACGCCGCACGAGGTGGCCAACGAGACCTCGGTCAACACCGCCTTCGGTGTGGAGCGCGTCGTGCGCTACGCCTTCGACCTCGCGGAGCGCCGAGGCAAGAAGCTGACGCTGGTGCACAAGACCAACGTGCTCGTCCACGCCGGCGGGATATGGAAGCGCCTGGTGGACGAGGTGGCGCTCGAGCACCCCGACGTGACCGTAGACTATGTGCACGTCGACGCGGCCACCATCTATCTGGTCACGAACCCGGGCCGATTCGACGTCATCGTCACCGACAACCTCTTCGGCGACATCCTGACCGACCTGGCCGGCGCCGTCACCGGTGGCATCGGCCTCGCCGCCTCGGGCAACATCAACCCCGACGGCGCGTTCCCCTCGATGTTCGAGCCCGTGCACGGTTCGGCGCCCGACATCGCAGGACAGCAGAAGGCCGATCCCACGGCCGCGATCCTCTCCGTCTCATTGCTGCTCGATCACCTCGGGCTGCACGACGAGGCCCAGCGCGTCACCACCGCGGTCGAGGAGGATCTGGCCGCACGCGGCTCCACTCCCCGTACCACCGCGCAGGTCGGCGACGCCATCGCCGCACGGCTCCCGGCGTAACCTGGAACCGGCAAGCGCCTCTCCGCCCCGCGGTACACGCCCGCACGAAAGCACAGGCCCGTCATGACTCTCATCGACTCCGATCCCGACACCGGACTCGCACCCCTCGAGTTCACCGTCAACCGCAACCTCCAGGCGAAGAGCGCCGAGGCGCGGGACCAGATCCTCGCCAACCCCGGCTTCGGCACCAGCTTCACCGACCACATGGTCGACATCTGCTGGTCGGTCGGCGGCGGATGGCACCGTCCCCGCGTGCAGCCGTACGGTCCGCTGTCGCTCGATCCCGCTGCCGCCGTGCTGCACTACGGCCAGGAGATCTTCGAGGGCATCAAGGCCTACCGCCACGCCGACGGCTCGATCCACACCTTCCGCCCCGATCAGAACGGTCGTCGGCTGCAGCGCTCGGCGCGGCGCCTGGCGCTTCCCGAGCTGCCGGTGAGCTACTTCATCCAGTCGCTGCGCGAGCTCATCGCGGTCGACGGTGACTGGGTGCCGTCGGGTGAGGACCAGAGCCTGTACCTCCGGCCGTTCATGTTCGCCAAAGAGGCGTTCCTGGGCGTGCGCCCGGCGCACAAGGTCGGCTACTACGTCATCGCCTCGCCCGCCGGCGCCTACTTCAAGGGCGGCGTGCGGCCGGTCTCGATCTGGCTGAGCGAGGACTACGCGCGCGCCGGCAAGGGCGGCACGGGCGCGGCGAAGACCGGTGGCAACTACGCCGCGAGCCTGCTGCCGCAGTCGGAGGCGTACGAGAACGAGTGCGACCAGGTCGTGTTCCTCGACCAGGACCGCAACGTCGAAGAGCTCGGCGGCATGAACGTCGTCTTCGTCTACAAGGACGGCACGATCGTCACCCCGCAGTCCGATTCGATCCTCGAGGGCATCACGCGCGACTCGATCCTGCAGCTCGCCCAGGACCGCGGCCACAAGGTCGAGGGCCGGGCGGTGGCCTTCGACGAGTGGCGCGAGGGCGTGGCGTCGGGCGACATCGTCGAGGTGTTCGCGTGCGGCACCGCAGCGGTCGTCACTCCCATCGGCGTTCTCAAGGGCAAGGACTTCATCGACGAGCAGCCGACCGGAGAGCTGGCTCTGTCGCTGCGCGAGGAGCTCACCGACATCCAGTACGGCCGACGCGAAGACAAGCACGGCTGGCTCGTGCGCCTCGACGCCTGACGGCCACCGTCGCAGAGCCCCGACCGTGCCCCGCACGGTCGGGGCTTTCGGCGTCGGAGGGCATGGCTAGGCTGAACTGGTGAGGATCGCGCGCTTCAGCCACAACGATGCCATCCGGTTCGGAATCGTCGACGAGGGAGACCTGGTCGTCCTCGCTGGAGACCCGATGTTCGCCGGGTTCGAGACGACGGGGGAGCGCGTGCCGCTTTCCGACGTCGCGCTGCTGGCACCGGTGATCCCGCGCTCGAAGCTGGTGTGCGTCGGTCGCAACTACCGCGACCACGCGGCCGAGCTCGGCAACGACGTCCCGACGGCGCCGATGCTGTTCTTCAAGCCGAACACCTCGGTGATCGGGCCCGGCGACGCCGTGGTGCTGCCCCAGGGTTCCGACTTCATCAGCTTCGAGGGCGAGCTCGCGGCGGTCATCGGCCGGATCGCGAAGAACGTCCCCGCCGAGAAGGCGCTCGAGTACGTCTTCGGCTACACGATCGCGAACGACCTCACCGCCCGTGACTGGCAGAAGTCCGACGGTCAGTGGGCGCGCGCCAAGGGCTTCGACACCTCGTGCCCGCTCGGCCCCGCGATCGAGACCGACTTCGACGTCGACGGACCGGCGGTCATCACCACCCGGCTCAACGGCGAGGTGCGTCAGGAGGGGCCGATCAGCGACATGATCTTCTCCCTCGCAGACGTCATCGCCTTCGCATCGGCGGCGTTCACCCTCCTCCCCGGCGATGTGATCCTCACCGGAACCCCCGCCGGCGTGGGGCAGATCAGCGCGGGCGACACGGTCGAGGTCGAGATCACCGGGCTCGGGACGCTCCGTAACCCAGCCCGCGATGCCTGACACCGGCGCTGCCCCGACCGCCGACGTCGCGCCGACGCCTGCGGAGGTCGCGGGCGTTCAGCGACGCACCGTCTGGGTGCTGTCGCTCGGGCAGGTGCTGGGCGGACTGGCGTTCGGTGCCACCCTGTCGCTGGGCGCCGTGCTGGCCGCCGAGCTCTCGGGCGATGAGTCGTTCTCAGGACTGGCGGCGGCGGCGGTCACGTTCGGCACCGCACTGACGGCGGTGCCGCTGGCGGCGATCGCCCGGCGTCGCGGTCGGCGGCTGTCGCTGACGACCGGTATGGCGGTGGCTCTCATCGGCGTCGCGCTGGTCATCGTCGCGGTCGGCGTGCGCGCCTTCCCTCTGCTGCTGGTCGGCTTCCTGATCATCGGGTCGGGTCAGGCGGCCAATCTCCAGTCGAGGTTCGCGGCGACGGATCTGGCGACGGATGCCTCGCGCGGGCGCGACCTGTCGATCGTGGTGTGGGCGACCACCGTCGGCGCGGTCCTCGGTCCCAACCTCACGGGTCCCGGCGAGGTGGTCGGCGCGGCCGTGGGCATGCCGCCGCTGACCGGCGCGTACCTGTTCACGCTGGTCGCCCAGGGCCTCGCGATCGTGCTCTACCTCGTCGCGATGCGCCCCGACCCGCTCCTGCTCGCTCAGCGCGTGGTCGCGACCGCGCCCGCAGGGAGCCGCCCGATCGCCCGCGCCGACCGTCCCGTGGCGGCGCGGTACGCGATCTTCGCCGTCGCGGCCGCGCACGGCACGATGGTGTCGGTCATGGCGATGACGCCCGTGCACCTGACCCATCTGACGCACGGTGCCAGCGAGGCGGCCACCCTCTCGATCATCGGACTGACGATCAGCCTCCACATCGCCGGCATGTACGTGCTCTCGCCGGTCTTCGGCATCCTCGCCGACCGCATGGGTCGCGTCCCGACGATCCTCGTCGGGCAGGCGCTGCTCGCCGCGGCGCTGCTGACGGCGTCGTTCGGCGAGGCATCGACCACCGCCGTGACGGTGGCGCTGATCCTGCTCGGCCTGGGCTGGAGCGCCTCGACGGTCGCCGGCTCCACGCTGCTCACCGAGTCGTCTTCAGAAGTCCTGCGCACCCGCCGACAGGGCATCAGCGACTTCACGATGAGCATCGTGGGCGGCATCGGCGCGATCGCCGCCGGGGCGGTGCTCGGCTCGATCGGCTACGGCGGGCTCGCTCTCGTCGTCATGGTGCTGGTCGCCGCGTCGGTGCTCCTCGCTCCGCTGGGCTGGCGGGCGTCCGCGCGGCCGACGCCGGAGCCGGCGAACGGCTGACGCCACCCGCCCGAGACCGGCGACTCAGAACCGCGTCTCGATGAGGTCGGTGACGACGGCTGTCTCCGGATCGAAGGTCGCGTCGTCGAGCGACTCCACCACCGGGATCAGGCACCACTTGTCGAACATCGTGCAGGGGTGCGAAAGCCCGAACACCACCAGGTCGCCGATGCGGAGCCGTGAGTCGGGCGAGACCCGCACGAAGCCGTGCTGATCGCTCAGCTTGGTCATCTCGGCACCGGGCAGCGGCATCCGCGCGCCTTCGGCGCTGATCGCGTACAACGGCACCGGCAGTCCCTCGTCGAAGGGGAAGTCGCGCTTGCCCGCGTCGACGATCGCCGTCTCGGCGTCTCGGCGCGACACCACGCGGGCGAGTCCGCGGGCAGCGGCACGCAGCCCCGCGCCCTCGAAGGGTGAGTTGCGGCGGTAGTAGCCGTGGTCGTGGACCACGTACGCCCCGGAGCGCAGGACGAATCGCGCGCGATCGCCGGCGACGGATGCCGCGGCGAAGGCCTTGCCGACGACGTCGGGGTACGCGCTGCCGCCGGCCGAGACCACCACGTCCCGGTCGTCGTACAGGTGGGCGATCGCGTCGTGGACCGCGAGCAGCTCCCCGATGTATGCACGCGCCGAGGCCAATGCGTCATCGCCCCGGCCGTGCGCGACCGATCCCTCGTATCCGGTGACGCCGGCGAGTCGCACCGCCGGCGACGCGGCCGCGCGCTCGGCCACCGCGACGGCGTCCGCGAACGACCGGGCGCCGGTCCGTCCCCCCGGTCGGCCGACGTCGACGAGGACCTCCAGCGGCGCGGCGGGCGCGTCGCCGAGGGCCCGCTCGATGAGATCGATCGCCCGCGTATCGTCCACCCAGCTCCACACCCGTGTGCCTGCGCCGACGAGATCGGCGGTCCAGCGGACGACCTCGGGCTGCGACAGCTGGTTGGCGAGCATGATCGCCGGGATGCCGGCATCCGCCGCCACGCGAAGCTGCGCCGGGTTTGCGACGGTGATGCCCGTCGCCCCGGCGTCGAGCTGACGCTGCCACAACTGCGGCGCCATCGTCGTCTTACCGTGGGGCATCAGCTCGAGACCGCGTGCGGCGACCCACTCGGCGAGGAACGCGATGTTGGCGTCGAGTGCGCCGTCGTCGACGACCAGGAGCGGTGTCCAGAGATCCGCGAGCCGCGGTCCCGCGGCCAGGAAGTCGGCGACGGTCCGTCCGGCCGCGCCGACGGGCAGGCCCTTCTCGCCCGCGTCGAGGATGCGGGTGGAGGGGCGCGGAAGGGGCGCCATCAGTGGCCCGGCAGCACCGCGACGACGTCGATCTCGACGAGGATGTCGAACAGCTCGGAGCCCACGGTGGTGCGCACCGGGTACGGCTCGGCGAAGAACTCCGCGTACGCGCGGTTGTACTCGGCGAAGTCCCGCTTGAGGTGCTGGAGGTGCGCCGTCACCTTGACGACGTCGTCGAACGACGCCCCCTGCGCGGCCAGCACGCTCCCGACGTTGCGGAGCACCTGCTGCGTCTGCTCGTAGACGCCGCCGGCGACGACTTCGCCGGTCGCCGGATCCTGCGGCCCGAAGCCGGCGGTGAACAGCAGCCCGGCGGCGGCGACGCCGTGACTGTAGGGCCCGGCGGGCTTCGGTGCGTTCTCGAGGAGGACAGCGTGCTTGGTCATGGGTTTCCTTTCGAGGGGGAGGGGGATCGGCGCAGTCCACGCCCGGTGACGACACCGGTGAGGGCTCCGCCGCGGAGCACGTGCCCGCCGTTGACGAACACGTCGTCGATGCCGTCGGCCGGCCGGCGCGGGGATTCGTAGCCGGCGGCATCCGTCACGGTCGCCGGGTCGATGACGGCGACGTCGGCCACGGCGCCCGTGCGCAGGATGCTGCGATCGGCGAGCCCGAAGCGGTCGGCCGTTCGCGACGACAGGTGCACGGCGGCCTGCTCCCACGAGAACGACCGGCCGACGTAGGTGCCGAGGAACCGTGCGAACGCGCCCCACGCGCGCGGGTGCGGAACCGCGCCGACGAAGATGCCGTCGGAGCCGCCGGTGTGCGCCGGGTGGGCGAAGAGGCGGGCGAGGTTGTCGATCGGCCGCTCGTCGCTGACGGCCATGACGGCGTTCACCTCCAGGCGTCCGGCGATCAGCAGGTCGAGCGTCGCGTCCTCCACAGAGGTGCCGCGTCGGCCGGCGATCTCGTGGAGAGTGAGTCCGGGTGCCCACGCCCAGTCGGCTGCCGGTGTGTGGCCGACGCGGATCATCGACGGCCATCCGGGCCCGAGGCTCGGCTTGTCCGCCACGGTCGGAAACCACTCGGCGCGCAGGCGCGCGCGCTCGGCGGGATCGGCGAGGCGCGCGAGGGCCGTGTCGACGTCGAGAGCGCTGTACTCCGGCGGCAGCACGGCCATCGACACGAGCGTGCAGCCCCGCGTGTACGGGTACATGTCGAACGAGAGGTCGGCGCCGGATGCCGCGGCCTCCGTCAGCAGGCGCTCGGCGTCGGCCGCGTCGACGTGCAGGTGCGAAATGTGGCCGCGGACGCCACCGTGCGGCTTTCCCGGAGCACAGATCGCGACGACCTCGCGAAGCCCCGCCGCGGTGTTCGTCTCGTAGCCGCCGCGCATGTGGGTCGCATAGAGCGCGCCGGCCGCCGCGACCGGAGCGCAGAGGTGCGCGAGCTCCTCGGTGTCGGCGAAGATGCCCGGGACATAGTCGAGGCCCGTCGACAGCCCGAGCGCACCGGCCTCGAGACCCTCGGCCACGAGCCGCTGCATGCGCGCCAGCTGCGCGGCATCCGCTCGTCCGAGCTGCATCCCCATCACCTCGTGCCGCACGGTGCCGGCGGGCACGAGGTATCCGACATTGACGGGCGTCGTCTCGTCGTAGGTGCGCAGCAGCTCCGCCACACCGCCGCCGGTGTAGGTGGGGTGCGGGCCGTTGATCGCCGCGAAGTACCGGCTCGCCCACACGCCGTCGCCCGGCGCGTACGAGACGCCGTCCTGACCGCCGATCACGGTCGTGATTCCCTGACGCAGCAGTGCGAGCTGCACATCGGCGTCGAACACCGCCCCGTCGGCGTGCGAATGGGCGTCGATGAATCCGGGCATCACCAATCGCCTGGCACAGTCGACGACGGCATCGCCGTCGCGCGCGTCGACCTCGCCGATGCGCCCGATCCGGTCGTCGACGATCTCGAGGTCCGCCCTCCGCCCGACGGCGCCGGTCCCGTCGATCACCGTGCCGCCACGGAGCACCGTGCGGTCGGGGTGGGGGGTCATGCGGCCTCCGTCGGTGCGCGGCCCGGTGATCCGCGTCAGCAGTCTACGCAGTCGGCGGAGGCGCCCGCGGGCGCCTCGTGGGCGTCAGCGACCGAGCGCCGCCAGGGCCAGATCGACGTCGTCCTCGTCGTTGAAGAGGTGGAACGCCACACGCGCCCGGCCCGAGCGGCCCGATGCCGTGATGCCGGCCGCGGTCAGCCGGGCGAGCGCCGCGCCGTCGCTGTCGGTCCACGTCACGATCGCCGACGCCCGTTCCGGCTCGGCGACGCCCAGGCCCCGCCGGAACGCCGCCGCGAGCCCGGTCGCGTGCGCGTGCAGCTCCGACGGCGCGAGGGCCGCGAACAGCTCCAGCGCGGGCGCCGCACCGACGAACGCCTGCCACGCGGGCGAGACGTCGAACCGCCGCGCGTCGCGCGCGAGCTCGACGTCGGGCCCGTAGCACGACGCCCACGGGTCGTCGCCGGCATACCACCCGGCGTGGATCGGCGACATCCGTGCGGCGAGGCGCTCCGAGACGGTGAGGAACGTCACGCCGCGGGGCGCGCAGAGCCACTTGTAGGCGTGGCACACGACGGCATCGAAGGCGGATGCCTCGACCGGCAGCCATCCGACCGCCTGCGTCGCATCGCACAGCGTGAGGGCGTCGTGGGCGGCAGCAGCCGCGGCCACGGCGCCGGCGTCGGCCACCTCGCCGGTCGCCGACTGCACCGCGGAGAACGCCACCAGCGCCGTCTCGGGTCGCACGTGGTGCGCGAGCTCCCGCAGGGGAGCGGTGCGGACACGGATGCCGCGCCCGGCGTGGACGAAGGGGAGCACGACCGACGAGAACTCGCCCTCCGGCACGAGGACTTCGGCGCCGTCCGGCAGGGCCGAGGCGACGGTGGCCGCGGCGACCGACGTCTGGGAGCTGATCGCGACCCGCTCGGCGCCGACGCCCACGAGTGAGCCGAACAGCGCGCGCGACCGCTCGACCGCTGCGCCGTAGGCCGCGAGATCCGGTCGTCCGGACGCCGAGGCGTCGAGGTCGGCCCGCACGGCGGCGCGCGTGGCGCGGGTGGGCAGGCCCACGGTGCACGCGGCGAGGTAGTCGCGACCGCCGTCGAACTCGCGGCGCGCGGCGTCGATGGCAGGCGAGGAGGCGATGACGGACATGTCTCCAGGGTCGCGGTGTTCACACGTCACGTCTACGGCAGGTGTTCCATGAGAGACATCACGTCTGGTTATGATTCCGGTGTGACCGATGCGTTCGACGACGACCCGGGGTTCGACGCCCGCGAGCTGCGCGTCGTCAAGGCGGTCTCCGACGCGGGGTCGATCACCGGGGCCGCGGCGGCGCTGGGCTACAGCCAGCCCGCAGTGAGCCAGCAGCTCAAGCGACTCGAGCAGCGCCTCGGCGTGCCCATCGTCGAGCGGGTCGGCCGGAGCGTGCGCCTCACCGACGCCGGCCGGATCCTCGCGCGCCACGCGCCGGCGGTGACGACCGCCCTGGATGCCGCTGCCGGCGAACTCGCCGAGCTCCGTGGCCTGCGCGCGGCGCGCGTCCGCCTCATGGGCTTCCCCTCGGCCTCGCCCACGATCGTGCCGCGGCTGCTCGCAGACCTCGCGCAGCGGCATCCGGGCATCTCCCTCACCTATGTCGAAGCCGAGCCGCCCGAAGCCGTCGACGCGGTGCGCGAGGACCGCACCGACATCGCCCTCACCTTCAGCTATCCGGGCGACCGCGAGGACCCGCACGGCAGCAGCGCTCGGGGGCTGGCGGTCACCGTGGTCGGCACCGACGAGCTGCTCGCGGTCGTGCCTGTCGGGCACCCGGCGGCGGGGAGCACGGTGGTCGAGGTCGGCGCCCTCGCGGACGACGACTGGATCGCCGGCTGTCCGCGGTGCCGCGGCCACCTGCTCGAACTGTGCGGACGCGCGGGCTTCGCGCCCCGCATCGCGTTCGAGACCGACAACTTCGTCGCCGTCGAAGGGCTCGTCGCGCAGGGCATCGGGGTGGCGACGCTGCCGCGCATGGCCGTCGAGTCGTTCCCTCAACTCCCGGGAGTGGCGGTCGTGCCGCTGCCCGCCGGTGAGCAGCGCACGATCCACACGGTGACCGCTCGTGGCGCCGAACGCGTGCCCGCCGTGCGCGCCACGCTGAACGCCCTCGCTCGCCTCATCGCCGAGCCGGCACTCCGACTGTGACGGCGGCATCCGGTCGCGCAGCCGCCGCCGATGCCCACGGCGGCGGCTGACTAAACTCGGAGGCGATGTCTTCTTCGCCTGATCCCCGCACCACGACCGCCGCCGGTGCCGATGTCCGCGTCCGCTTCTGCCCGTCGCCCACGGGCCTGCCGCACGTCGGTCTCGTCCGCACCGTGCTGTTCAACTGGGCGTACGCGCGTCACAACGGCGGCAAGCTGGTGTTCCGCATCGAAGACACCGACGCGGCGCGCGACAGCGAAGAGAGCTATCGTCAGCTGCTCGACGCGCTCACCTGGCTGAAGATCGACTGGGACGAGGGGGTCGAGGTCGGTGGCCCGCACGCGCCCTACCGCCAGTCCGAGCGCCACGGCATCTACCGCGAGGTGCTCGACAAGCTCATCGCGTCGGGTGCGGTGTACGAGAGCTACTCGACCGCGGAGGAGATCGACGCCCGCAACGAGGCCAACGGCCGTGCCAAGCAGCTCGGCTACGACAACTTCGACCGGGACCTCACCGACGATCAGAAGGCCGCGTTCCGCGCCGAGGGCCGCGAGCCGGCCTGGCGGCTGCGCGTGCCCGACGAGGACCTCACCTACGTCGACCTGATCCGCGGCGAGGTGACCTTCCCCGCCGGATCCTTCCCCGACTTCGTGCTGGTGCGCGCCGGGGGAGTGCCGCTGTACCCCTTCGTGAACCCCGTCGACGACGCGCTGATGGGCATCACGCACGTCATCCGCGGCGAAGACCTCATGCCGTCGACGGCCCGCCAGCTCGCGCTCTACGGTGCGCTGGTGGATGCCGGGGTCACGACGTTCATCCCGCGCTTCGCGCACATGCCGCTCGTGCTGGGCGAGGAGGGCAACAAGAAGCTCTCCAAGCGCGACCCGAAGGCCGACCTCTTCCTGCAGCGCGAGAAGGGCTTCATCCACGAGGGGCTGCTGAACTACCTGGCGCTGCTCGGCTGGTCGATCGGCCCCGACCGCGACGTCTTCTCGCTGGAGGAGCTCGTCGCCGCCTTCGACATCGTCGACGTCAACCCGAACCCGGCCCGCTTCGACCAGAAGAAGGCCGAGTCGATCAACGGCGACCACATCCGGATGCTCGAGCCCTCCGACTTCGCCGCGCGCCTCGTGCCCTATCTCGCGGCCGCGGGCGTGGTGGACGAGTCGCCGACGCCCGCGCAGCAGGCGATGCTCGCCGCGGCGGCCCCGCTCGTGCAGGAGCGGATGCAGCTGCTCGGCGATGCGCCGGGCCTTCTCGGCTTCCTCTTCTCGGACTCCATCGCCTACCAGGAGGACGCACTGGCGTCGCTGCCCGCGAACGCGAACGAGGTGCTGATCGCCTCGGTCGGCGCCCTCGAGGTCGTGCCCGAGACGGAGTTCACCGCCGCCGCGGTGCAGGACGCACTGGCCGGCGCGCTCGTGTCGCCCGTCGAGGACGGCGGCCTGGGCCTCAAGCCCCGCGTCGCCTACGGTCCGCTGCGCGTCGCGCTGAGCGGACGCCGCGTGTCGCCGCCGCTCTTCGAGTCGATGGAGCTGCTCGGCAAGTCCGCGTCGATCCGTCGCCTGGCGGCGCTGGTCGACGCGCGCGGGTGACGGCTCGGTTTGGAGCACGTGCCGGCGTCGCGTAGACTCATTCCTCGGCACGGCTTCGGCTGACAGCCTTGGGGTATGGTGTAATTGGCAACACGGCTGATTCTGGTTCAGTTGTTCTTGGTTCGAGTCCAGGTACCCCAGCAGTAAATTTCGCAGGATTCCGCAGCAGAATCTACCCTCGTTTCGAGGTGTCTGCACCCGTCTGATCGGGCTCGGGACCAGAAACGGGACCAAGTCCTGGCACCCATGCCCGTGCGCGGGGTTCGTGTCCCGATCTCCACGCTCTGGGGGCATCGCCGTCTTCGTGGGACGGATGCCTATGCGGACTCGGGTGGATCCTGTGCATCATCGCCTGGCGCGCGCGACGGGATGTCGGTTGGTTTCAGCGAGCGGAGGCGTTCCTTCGCACGGGATTGAAGCGGGGTTGGAGGTTTCGACCTGTCCGCGTGCCGGTCCTCCGCTCTGGCCTCCGCCCCTCGCTTGTCGCGAGCGGCCCCCCGTTGGTCCGGCGCCTGGTCATTCGGCTGATCGGATCCGCTGCTCATCTTGTGACGGTAGGGCCCTCACATGTGCACGCTCTCAGGAACCGAGCGCGTCGCCACACGAACGCCGGCGATCACCGCGGATGTTTCGCGCTCGAGCCGTGCCCTGCGACGGCGGCGTACGCTCGGTGGATGGAACCGCCGAACGCGTGCAAGGCCAGATTCGACGAGGTGGTTGCCGGCGGCCGCCGCCGCGTCACTGTCGGCATCGAAATCCTCGACCGGGAGTCCGACGGGTCGGTCCCCACCGCAGCGTGGTTCCGCGGCGAGGAATACCGCCTCGACATCGAGGATGAGGCGGGCGTTGCAATCTACGTGAGACGCCTCTAGGGGATCGCACCGGCGTTCGCCGGGCGACGGCTGCCGGCATCGACTTTTCACGTGAGCGCCGGCGCTGACGCGGTCTCATCGGCATGAGCAATGGCGACCAGGACTTGTTGCAGGAAGCCGGCGACGATATGCGCATCGCCGAGCGTCAGACCGGAGGCGATTGCGCGCAGGGCGGTGGTGAGCGGGTCGACATCGTCCGGGTTCACGGTGTCGTCGACCAGACGGACGATCTTCTTGCGACGGTCATCAGGGCTGCGGGCGACCCTCACGAGGCCGCGGGACCGCAGCCGGTCGACCAGCGCGGTGCCCGACGGAGCCGCGAGACGCAACGCAGCCACGATCATCGTCGCGGTCACCTCGGAAGTCTGTCCGCTCTCCGCAAGGAACCGCATTGCGGCTCGTTCCGTCTCGCTCAGCTCAGAAGCCCGGGACCGGCGCCTCCCGATCCGCGCATCAGCGCGTCGCACGCTCTCCAGCAGCGCCCAGACGTCGGGACGGCGCAGCTCGGCTACGCCCTCGGCGGCAACCATCTCCGACATGTCATGCCCCTTGTCCCGGACCCCCAGCGGAAACCCGGATTGGATGTTCTCTCGCGCTTGGACCGTCCTTGACCGAACGTTTCGACATTGAAAGGTGAGACCGGCAACCTCACCACACCGTCGCGTCGATCGCGTACGCCATTGACGCGCGCCGCGATCGCGGGTAGCAACACACGCGGGCGGACCAGAGGCATGCGTCTTCGATCTGCAGCTGAAGGAGTCGGTACGACCGCCCGGATCGACGAGATCCAGATCGACCTCGGTGAGGGTCCGTCGTGGGAGGCGCTTCGTACGCGGCGCCCGGTCGCCGCAGCCGATCTGCGAGCGCAAGGCGGAGCACGCTGGCCGGGAGCCTGCGCGGCGCTCCTAGAACTGGAGGTGGGGTCGCTCTACGCTTTTCCCCCCTTCGTCGGGACGGTGAGCATCGGGTCGATCGGGATCTACTCGGCCGGCGCGCGCGATCTGTCCGACTCCGACCTTGCAGGTATGAGTGGGCTGGCCGCGATCGTCTCGGTCACGCTCCTGCGCCGGGCATTGGATCGTCTCGAGGTGCTGGTCGAGGAGTCCGAACTCGCGCAGGCACAGCTCCAGCGTGCGCTGGACAGCCGGGTGGTGATCGAGCAAGCCAAGGGATATCTCGCTCAACGGCACAACATCGACATGGATCAGGCGTTCGCGCGAATCCGGAGTCACGCCCGCTCCACGCAGGCTCGGATCGGCGTCGTCGCAGCCGACATCATCGCCGGGCGACTGGTCTTCTGACCGCGCCGGCGTGCCGCCGCTTGCCGGATCCGGCTAGACGGTTTGCCGATGCTGGAGCAGCGGACACTCGAAGGGGTCGCGTTCGCCGAGCCCCACCCTGTTGATGTAGCGGACTACGAGTCCGTACGACTGCCAGAGACCCGTCTCGGTATACGCCACGCCGTTCTCCCGGCAGTAAGCCCGGATCATCGTGGACGCCTGGCGGAGATGCGGTCGGGGCATCGACGGGAACAGGTGATGCTCGATCTGATAGTTGAGCCCTCCCATGGCCGTGTCCAGCAGTCGGCTGCCTCGGATGTTCCGGCTCATGAGCACCTGACGACGGAGGAAGTCCACCTTCACGTCGGCCGGGACGAGAGGCATCCCCTTGTGGTTCGGAGCGAACGCCATACCCATGTAGACACCGAACACCCCGAGCTGAACGCCGATGAAGGCGAACGCGATCCCCGGCGACAGCACCAGGAACACGAGTGCGACGAACCCGATGATCCGGACGGCGAGGAAGGCGATCTCGATCGGACGGCGACGCAGCGGCTCTCGCGAGAACACACGACGCACGCTCGATGCGTGCAGCGAGAGACCTTCCAGCAGCAGGATCGGGAAGAAGAGCACCCCCTGGTGAGCGATCAACCAGCGCAGTGGTCCGCTGCGGCTGGCGCGCCGACGGTCCGCCTGCTCCGGCGTGAACGCGATGACAGGGAGTTCGATATCGGGATCGCTGCCGATCTTGTTCGGGTTGGCGTGATGGCGTGTGTGCTTGTGCTGCCACCAGCCGTAGCTCATGCCCACAAGGAGATTTCCGATCACCAGAGTGGTCCAGTCGTTCCACCGACCGGACCGGAAGACCTGCCGGTGTGCAGCATCGTGCCCGAGCATGGCAACCTGCGTGAGAACGACGGCCAGCACGGCTGCCGTCACCAGCTGCCACCAGGTGTCGCCGATCAGGACTAGGCCGGTGAGCACACCCGCGATGGCGATCGGGGCCGCGACGAGCTTCGTCCAGTAATAGCCGTAACGACGACGCATGAGGCCGCTTCGGATCACCATCTGCGACAGTTCCGTGTAGTGATTCGGCGTCGCGGACCGCACGGATGCTGTGATCGATGCGGAAGGAGAGACGGCCATCTTGTGCTCCTGTCATGTGAAGCGCGCACAGATCGTGTCGCATCAATGACGAAGTCCGGGCCATCTGCTCTCAGGGTAAACCCGTGAGACGCCGCCTCCCGCGGCGTCACGGTGAACCCACAGGAAGGCGGCAAGCGGCAAGACCCCGGACGCCGGCGGGGCAGCAGCCGAGAGACGCTCGATCGGCGCGACGGCATCGGTCGTGGCCGGCGCCGCGCGCGGAGTTCGCGGAACCTGTGAGGCGCACATGTTGGGGGCGTACCGTCAGGTCGTGGAGACGCAGACACGAACGAGCGGTGCAATCGCCGCGACGCTGGGCCCGGGATCGGTGCTGGTGGGGTCACCGAGCGTTCCCGCTCGTTTACGGCATCACCGGGCTGAAGAGAGGGCGTTCATGTCCGGATGGTGGGAAGAGCTTGTCCATGCGGTCACCGGGCGCGTCCGTCGTCATGATGACCTGCCAGACCTGCGTCGGTTGGAGTCGCGCTCTGTCGCCTTGGAACGCACTCACTACCTCGTCAACGATCGCGAGCGTCAGGGGCGT
Organism: Microbacterium hibisci; assembly: GCF_015278255.1. GTDB lineage: Bacteria > Actinomycetota > Actinomycetes > Actinomycetales > Microbacteriaceae > Microbacterium > Microbacterium hibisci. The sequence continues at coordinate 742,589 of NZ_JADIJC010000001.1, read as the reverse complement.
GAGCGTCGCCCCTACGTCCTTCGATGCGAGCCTGACAGCTCCCGAGGGTCGGTCAACATCGCCGTGGTGTCGAACGGGCGGGGTGTGGGCTATCTGCCGGCCGATGTGGCGGCGGAGATTCGGCCCTTCCTGGACCGGATCGGAGGCGCTGCCATCGTCAACGGTGCCGGGGTGAAGACCGGAAGCATCCGGCTCTGGGTCGATCTGCCCACGCGGAGCGCACTTCACGGGTTCGTCAGCGCGGAGGCGGCGCACATGACGGACGCCGGCGAACGAAGAGAGACAGCGCGAGGGAGCCAATCGGACCGGCAGAGGTTCGCCCGCTTCAGTCGAGCGGAGCAGTGAGGCCGGCCTCGGAGATCGCGGCGACCGCCCGCACCCTCAGTTGTTCTCGGCTCAGTCCACGCACGCCGGCCACACGAGAAGACCTCCGCTGCGGGTGGCTTTCGTCCCCGTGCCGGCAGTCCGGCGCTCGCCGCGCCCAAGTTCCGTGAACTCACGGATCTGCCGGGCGGCGCAGGGTGTGACGCTGGGCAGGTGCGCATCGAGATCTGGGTCGACAGCAGTGATCCGCCGGCGGGCCGCGTCGGGGACGATGGCGAGGCGCTGCCGTTCTGCGGATGGATCGATCTCTTAGCCGTGCTGTCCCGCGTCGTCGGATCGTCGGGCGATGTAGAGGGCGAGTTCGGTGCGGGAACGCAGGCCCAGCTTGCTGAGGACGTTTGACACGTGCGTCTCCACCGTGCGGCGCGACACGCTCAGCGACTGAGCGATCTCCGGGTTGGTCGCGCCGGTGGCCACATGGCCCGCTATGCGCTCCTCGGTGCGGGTGAGGGCCTCCCAGCCGAACATGGGCCGCGTGCGGGGCTGGTTGCGGATCGGGATCCCCGCACGACGGAACACGGCGCGGGCGCGGATGACGTCATGGTCGGCGCCCACGTCGGAATACGAGCGGAGGGATGCCTCGGCCAGCACCCGGCGTTCGTCCTCGGGGGTGGTCGACGCCTGCGCCGCGAGCTCCGCCGTCCGGGCATGATCGAGGCGACGCGGTCCGTCCGCGAGCATGCGCGTCGCCTCGACGAGAAGCTCTGCACTGCCGGTCGCGCGTCCGCGGACGGCCAGCGCGGTGGCGCGCAGATGCGAGACACCAGGGTTGCGGGCGGCCAGCGCGGTCAGCACGTCGACCACTTCGTGAGCACGGTCGCGGGTGCCCGCGACCGCGTGGGGCGCGGCATCCGCCATCATCGCGGCGTCGACGAGACCGAGGGCGACTTCCGCGCAGTCCATCAGCATGTCGGCGTCGCGCAGCTCCTCCCAGCCCTGCGACAGCACGGTGAAGACGGCGTCGTCGTCCGGACGGGCGCGGTGGGGCTGGCTCAGGCCCAGCCAGATCCAGCTGCGTCCGCGCCCGGCCCACCGCGCGCGGTCGGGAAGCGGGTCGAGCAGCGCCGCCCATTCGCGCGACGCGTCGGGCCCGTGCTGACGCGCGACCACGCACGCCCGCAGGCCCGTCACGGGGCCGCTCATGCGCACGTCCATCGAGCCGACCAGGTCGCGGTGGGCGTCGAGCTCCGCAGAGATGTCGGAAAGGTTGCCGACGTGGCTGCGCACCTGCGCGCCGAACGCGTGGGCGGCGAGCACGCCCGTCCGGTACCCGAGCATCTCCGAGACCTGGAGTCCGCGCTGCAGGAGCCCGAGGAGGTCGGAGGTGCGACCAGCGTCCGCCAGGGCGAGTGCGAGAAGCGCGTGGGGGAACGACTCGATCGAGGCGAACGACGCGTGCTTGTCGGCGAGTTCGGTGGCCCGCGTGAGGAGGGCGATCGCGTCATCGAGGTCGCCCCGCAGGTCGGCGATCTGCCCGTGCAGCGTGAGGGCGAGCACCTCGGCGCCGTGGTTGCCGGCCTGGGCGGCCAGGGCGGCGCCCTCCCGCGCGAGCCGTTCCGCGCCGGACAGGTCACCGAGCATGAAGCGCGGCCACCCCGCGAAGGCGAGATGGGCGGCGCGATCGGCGGGCTCCAGCACCTGAGACGCGGCGTAGCGCTCCGCCTCGTCGCGCGCCGCGTCGTTGCGGTGCTCTTGCATCAGCGCGTGGGTGTAGGCGGCGGAGAGGCCGGGGAGCACATCCGGGGGAACCTCGTGCTGCAGCGCCCGTTCGGCGAGCGCGCTCGAGTGCGCCGCCTGGCCGGCGCTGAGAGCGGCACGCGAGAGGCCGGCGAGGGCGCGCACGTTCGCCGGATCACCCGGGGTGCTCGTCGCCACGACCCTCTCCCACAGCTCTGCTGCCGTGGTGGGTGCGACCGCCGCCGTGCTCTGCGCCAAACGGAGCATCCACTCGTGGTCCTCCGGCGATGTCGGGGCCTGCAGCAGGTGCGCGGCGACCGTCGCGGGCGCCATGTGCGCCGCGTCCAGCCGCACCGCGATCTCGCGCTGCAGCTGGCCACGCACCGCCGCGGGGAGGTCGTGCACCAGCACTGCCTGGATGAGCTCGTGACGGAATCCGAGGACGTCGGGCTCGGCCTCCTCGAGGAATCCCGCAGCGAAGGACTCCCGGAGCAGCGGCACCAGCGCACTCATCGGCTGATCGGCGACGACCCGCAGCTGCGCCACGGAGAACCGCGTGCCCAGCAGCGCGGCCGTGGTCAGCAACTCCCGGGTCTGGGCGCTCAGATGACTGAGGTGTCGCATCATGACCATCCCCAGCGACGGAGAGGGGCCGACCGGAGCGTCCAGGAGCGCCTCACCGTCGGCGGTGATCCGGATGGCCCCGTCACGCACCAGGGCGCGGATCATCTCCGTGAGGAAGAGCGGGTTGCCGCCGGCCGCTCCGACGTAACGCTCCAGCACCCCTCCCACCCGCCCGCCCGTCATCCGCTCCGTGATCGCCACGCAGGTCGGCGGGGTGAGGGGACCCAGTTCGACAGCCACCAGCTGGCCGCGCTCGCTGAGTACGCTCAGCAGATGATCGAGCTCCGCGGGTGTGTCGTGCGACGCCTGCGTGCGCATGGAGCCGAGGATCACGAGCGGCAGCTGGTCGAGCGTGCGGCTCAGTCGCGTCAGGAGGCCGAGGGACGCGGCATCCGCCCACTGCAGGTCTTCGAGCACGATGACGGTCGGTCCGGCCGCGACCACATCGATCACCGACAGGAGCCTCTCGCCGATCGCGTGCTCGTTCTGCTGAGAGGCGAGGCTCCGGTCCTCATCACCGAGCAAGGGGGCGAAGGCCTCGAGCAGCAGCCCGTGCGACCGACGCCGGTTCATCGCGTCGGCCGACGCGCGGAGCACGGTGCGGCCCTCCGACAGCTGCGCGACCGCTGCGGACAGCAGCGTGGTCTTGCCGATGCCGCCCTCTCCGAGCACCAGCAGGAAGCGGCCGGAGTCGGTCGCACGGGCTTCGCTCAACCGCGCGAGCTCGGCGTCGCGGCCGAGGAACACGCCGCGCAGCGCGGGCGTCACGGCAGCGTGGCGCGTCGTCGTGTGCATGCCATCGTCCCCCTGTCGCCCCCACAGCGACTCCCCAAGACTCTTGCGCAGAGTCTAGAGCGGGGGAGGCTCGGTGTCTCGTGATCCGGCGGCGCCGTACGCGTCGCGTCTCGTCGCGGACTGGCTGGTCGCCGCCCCCGGCCGGCAGCACCAGCGGCTGCCGGGCACGATGGCCTTCGCCGACATCTCGGGCTTCACGCGGCTCACCGAGCGCCTCACGCGACAGGGCCGGATCGGCGCGGAGCTTCTCAGCGACACCCTGGACCAGACTTTCGCCGCACTGCTGGAGCCGGCATTCGCCGAGGGTGCCGATCTGCTCAAGTGGGGCGGCGACGCGGTTCTCCTGTTCTTCCGCGGCGACGATCACACCGCCCGCGCGGCCCGCGCGGCGCACCGGATGCGGGGGGCTCTCCGCGACCTCGTGCGCACCCGTGGCACGGGCATGCCAACGTCGGCGCCGCTGCGGATGTCGATCGGCGTCCACACCGCCGACGGCGGAACCGTGGCCCACGGATTCGACTTCTTCCTCGTGGGCGACGCTGCCAGCCACCGTGAGCTGATCGTCGCCGGGCCGGAGATCAGCCGCCTCGCACGCGTCGAGCAGGCGTGCGCGGCGGGACAGATCCTGTTGAGCGGCGCCGCCGCCGCCCGGCTGCCCCGCGGGCTCTGCGGCGCCGCCGTGGAGGTGGACGGAGAAGTCGCCCGCGCGCTGCGGTCGTCTCCGCGAGCGGATGCCGCAACCGCGCCGGCACCTGCGTCCGTGCCGGCACCGGGACCGGCACCTGCGTCCGTGCCGGCACCTGCGCCGACGCCCGCACCTGCGCCCAGGCCTCTGCCGCCCGTGTCGGTGCCGTCCGTCCCGGTGCCGTCCGTGCCTGTGGAGCTCGCCGACACCTTGCCGCCCGGCATCCGTGATCAGCTGCGGGCCGGCGCGACGGACCCCGAGCATCGGCCGGTCGCAATCGGATTCGTCCAGTTCACCGGTCTGGACGCGCTGCTGGCCGACCGCGATGGCGATGCGGACCCCCACGACGCCGTGGCGGCCGTCGAGGCGGCCGTCAGCGCCGTGCAGCGGGCCTGCCTGCGGCACGGAGCGACGTTCTTCGAGTCCGACATCTCCGTGGACGGCGCGAAGATCATGCTCACGGCGGGGGCGCCGCGCAGCGTCGGCCGTGACGCGGAGCGGATGCTGCGCACCGCCCGCGACATCGCAGACGTCCGCGGTGCGCTCGGCGTCCGGGTGGGTGTGAACACCGGTCACGTCTTCGCCGGCGAGATCGGTCCCGCGGTGCGGCGCACGTATTCGATCAAGGGCGACCCGGTGAACCTCGCCGCGCGACTGCTGGGCCGCGCGGAGCCCGGGCAGGTGGTGGCGACCGCAGGCGCGATGGGAGGACTGCGCCACGCGTTCGAGACGGCGCCGCTGGCGCCGTTCGCGGTGAAGGGCAAGCGGGAGCCGGTCCACGCCGTCCTCGTGACGGGCGCGCGGAGCGGCCGCGACGACGACGCCCCGCCGTTCGTCGGCAGGGAGGCGGAATCGGCGGTGCTCGCGGCCGCGGTGTCGTCGGCATCGGCGGGACGCGGATCCGTCGTGGATGTCGCCGGCGAGGCCGGCATCGGCAAGTCGCGCCTCGTCGCCGAGATCTCGACCCCGGCGCAGATGCGGGTGCTGAAGGTCGCCGTCAGCGACTACCAGACGGCGACCCCCTACGCGGCTGTGGGGATGCTCGTGCGACAGGTCGTCGGCATCGGGGCACACGATGAGCCTGCCTCCGCCGCCGCGCGGCTGACGGCGACCGTGTGGGAGGACGCGCCCCGGCTGCGTCCGTGGCTGCCGCTGCTTGCCGTGGTATTGGACCTCGACGTGCCGTCGACGCGCGAGGTCGATGAGCTGGATCCGCGGTTCCGCCGTGGTCGCATCGAAGCGGTGACGATCGACCTCCTCGTGGCACGGCTGTCCGAGCCGGCGCTGCTGGTGATCGAAGACGCCCATCTGATGGACGAGGCGTCGGCTGCGCTGATGGAGCGCCTCGAGAGCGTCGTGGCGCGGCACCCGTGGTGCGTCGTCGTCACGCGCCGCGACATCGCCGTGGGGTATGTGCCGACCGGCGCAGGCGAGGGCGATCGTCGGATCGCGCTCGGCGGGATCGGGCAGGATGCCGCCCGGGAACTGCTCGAGGCCGCGAGCGGCACGTCGCGTCCCAGCCGCCACACGCTCGCCGCGATGGCCGATCGGGCCCAGGGCAACCCGCTCTTCCTCGCGTCGCTCGCTGCGAGCACGAGAGGCGGAGCGGTGCGCGGCGATCTCCCGGATTCGGTCGAGGCGCTCCTGCTGGTCGACATCGACCGGCTCGCCCCCGCCGATCGCACCCTCCTGCGCCTCGCGGCCGTACTCGGTGCGCGGTTCGATGCAGAGACGCTCGCGGCGGTGGGCGGAGAGGCGATCACGCCGGACGACATCTCGGCGCGCCTGCACGAATTCGTGCGCGCCGGTGAGGGAGGCGAACTCGAGTTCCGGCACGCCATGGTGCGCGATGTCGCCTACGCCGGACTGCCGTTCCGGCTGCGTCGGCGCATGCACGAGCGCGTCGCGATCGCGCTTCAGGCCGCAGGGGACCGATCCGCGCGCCCTGACCTGCTGAGCCTCCACTTCCACGCGGCCGGTCTCCACGAGCAGGCATGGTCGTCCTCCGTGCAGGCCGCCGAGGACGCCCGGGCGAAGTACGCATACGCGCAGGCCGCCGCATTCTTCGCGCGGGCGCTCGACAGCGCATCGCAGCTGCCGCGCGTTCCCGACGGCCGATCGGATGCCGCCACCGCCCTCGGCGAGTGCCTCGATATGGCCGGCGACTCCGGCGGCGCCCTCGCCGCCCTGCGCCGGGCTCGCCGCGACCTGCGCGGCGACGCCGTCGCCACCGCCGAAGTGATGCACAGGGAAGCCCGGATCACCCTCCGGCTCGGACGCTATCGCTCGGCGCTCGCGCAGCTGAGCCGGGCGACACGGGTGCTCGACGGCGTCGACAGCGCGGCGGCGGACGGCGTGCGGGCGCGGATCGCCACCTGGTACGGGTTCTGCCTTCATCTGCAGCGTCGTGACGACACCGCGGTGCGATGGGGGCGGCGAGGCGTCGCGTTCGCTGAGGCCTCGGGTGACGACGAGATCCTCGCCAACGCGTGCAACGCGCTCCACCTGTCGTACGGCGCGTCGACGCTCAGCGAGGATCGACCCTATGGGCAGATCGCGCTGCGGCTGTACGAGCAGCTGGGCGACCTCAGCGGTCAGGCGCTCACGCTCAACAACCTCGCGATCGACGCCTACAACGAAGGCCGCTGGAACGAGGCGATCGAGGCCTTCGCGCGCGCCGCCGAGAGCTTCCACCGGCTCGGCGACGAGGCCGATGAGGCGACCGCGCGATACAACAGGTCGGACGTGCTCGTCGCGCAGGGCAGGCACGGCGACGCGCTTCCGGAGCTGGGGGCGGCATTGCAGCTCGCGCGGCGCGTGGATGACGAGGAGCTCGTCGGACTGGCGCTGCGCGAGCAGGCCCGGGCGCAGTCGGGCACCGGCGACCACGCTCGCGCGTCGACCACCTTCGGGGACGCGCGCGCCGTCCTCGCCGGGCTCGACCTGGCGACGGAAGTGGCACTGCTGGACGCCGCGCAGGCGGAGTCGCTCGCCGACGCCGGCCGGTTCGGTGAGGCACTGGAGCTGCTGGAGCGGACGATCGCCTCGGCGCAGACGAAGGCGTCGGAGACGCTGACCCGCCTGCACCGGATCCGGGCTCAGACCCTGATCGCCGTGGGCGACGCCGACGCGGCCGAGGCCGCGGCACGGGCCGGGCTCGCCCAGACCACCGGAAACTACGGCGGCTACGAACCCGCGCTGCTGCGGCTGGTTCTCGCCGAGGCGACGCGGGACGCCGAGCTGCAGGCGGCGTCTCGGCGATTCCTGGAGTCGCTCGGTGTGGTCGGCTGAGGTCGGCGGCTACTTGATCGTGCCCCGGACATCGTTGAGGAAGAGCACGACCAGATGGAGGTCTCCGGCGTTGTCGCGGGTGCTCGCGGTCGTGTCGGTGCAGAACTCCTGATCCGGGCCGATGACGCCCTTCGCCGGACAGGCCGGCGTGGTCGCCAGCGCGCCGGTCGCCGTCTGCGACCACAGCGCGCGGAACTGCGACACGCCACCCTGGCCGCACACCGACTTGTCGCACACGATCGTCATCCGCGCCGGGGCGGTGCGGGTGTACAGATCCGTCATGTCGGCGAGGAACTGCGTGACGAGAGCCCCGGGCCGGCACGTGTCGCCGGCGGGGCAGGCGCCGAGTGAGAGCGCGACCGTGCCCGTCGCTCCGCGCGGCAGAGCCAGCACGCCGCACATGGGGTGCGCGGCATCGACCGTGGCGCAGCCGGTGCCGTCGGCGCCTGCGACGCCCTGCTTGAGCGCGGCCGATTGGCCGTCGAGGAGGTTCAGAGCGAGATCGACGGGGAAGGATGCCGTGACCGCTGTGAGGACGGACTTCTTGTTCACCGTCTGCACGCTGACTCGCAGCGCGGCGGAGACCGCCGAGTAGGACGTGCTGATCGTGGCGCTCGAGGCGCCCGCGGGGATCGTCGCCCGCGTGACCGCCAGCCCGCCGGGGCCCGGGGCGGTGAGGATCACATCAGTGGCGGTCGGGTAGCCGGCGGGGATGGTACCGCTCCACAGCGACACCTCGATCTCGAACGGCGTGTCGATCGCGGCGAGCACCCCGGGCATCGATGCCGCGGGGACGCTCGACAGCTGCGAGGCGATCCCCGGGTCGGTGCGGGCGACCGCGCTGATCGACGTGGGCTTCGCGGCGGGCGCCGCCGCGGCGGGGACCGCCATGGCGAGCGGCGCAACCAGCGCCAGCACTCCCACCGCTACGGCGACGACGCGCCGGCGAGCGGCGTGTAACGGCTGAGATGACATGGCACGGCTCCTCGTCGGTTCAGGTCATCCCAGCCTCGCGGGCGGGCGCGCGGAAAAGATCCGTGAGATCACTGAGGTTTCGGCGTGCGCGCTCCCGCATCCTTGGCGACATGGCGATCGAGTCTCGTGCGGGCACCGGCTCCCCACCGCACGACGGCGCATCGCGCCCGGCGGCCGGTCGCAGCCGCGTCCCCGGACGCACGGTCCTGCTCGTGGCGTCCTTCGGTGCGCTGCTCGCCTTCCTCGACGCGACGATCGTGAACATCGCGTTCCCGAGCATGCGGGAGGACTTCCCCGACGAGTCCATCGGCACGATCTCGTGGGTGCTCAACGCCTACAACATCGTGTTCGCGTCGTTCATGATCGTGTTCGGACGGCTCAGCGACGTGATGGGCCGCCGCCGGCTGTATCTCATCGGGGTGGGGGTGTTCACGCTGGCATCCCTGGTGTGCGCGGCGGCACCGTCGGTCGCGGTGCTGGTGGTGGCCCGGGTGGTGCAGGCGCTCGGTGCGGCGATGCTCGTGCCGGCCTCGCTGGCGGTCGTGATCGATGGGGCGCCGGCGGGTAGGCGTGCGCGGGCGGTGGGGCTCTGGGCCGCCGCCGCGGCCGTCGCGGCCGGGCTGGGACCACCCATCGGCGGCATCCTGGTGGAAGCGGGCGGCTGGCGGTGGGCGTTCTGGATCAATCTGCCGCTGGGAATCCTCGCCTGGTGGCTCGGCCGCGGCCTGCTCGTCAACAGCCGGGCACCGGGTCGTCGGCGCATGCCGGATCTGCGCGGCGCCGTCCTGCTCGCGGGCGCTCTCGGACTGACCACGCTGTCGATCATCAAGGGATCCGAGTGGGGCGCGTCGAGCGTGACGCTGTGGCTCGTCGTCGGCGGTGCGGTCGTGCTGTTCGCGGCGTTCGTCGCCAGCTCGATGCGGCACCCCGTGCCCGTTCTCGACCTCGCCATGATGCGCAACCGGCCGTTCCTCGTGGCCAACATCGTGACGCTGGTCGCCGGCGTCGGTTTCTTCGCCTACATGCTCACCAACGTGCTGTGGCTGCAGTACGTGTGGCAGTACTCCGTCTTGGATGCCGGTCTCGCGCTCGTGCCCGGTGCGATCGTCGCGGCGATCACCGCGGGGCTGCTCGAGCCGGTGGCGGCGAGGTACGGCTACCGGTGGATCATCGCCACGGGCTTCGTCGTGTGGGCTCTGGGGTACGTGTGGTATCTGACCGTCGTGGAGGTCACGCCCGACTTCTGGCTGCAATGGCTCCCTGGCCAGATCATCAGCGGGGTCGGCGTCGGCGCGACCCTGCCGCTGCTGGCGGCGTCCACCCTGGTCACGCAGCCGGGCGGGCGGTATGCGACCGCCTCAGCGGTGATCTCCAGCGCACGCCAGATCGGAGGGACCATCGGCGTCGCGCTGCTGGTGGTCATCCTCGGCACCCCGTCCGCGATGACGATCGTCGACGATCTGCGCGACGGGTGGAAGCTGTGCATCGCATCCTTCGTCGCGGGAGCCGTGATCACGCTCTTCATGGGACGGGTGCGTCCGCCGACGGATGACGGGGGCCCGGAGCCGATCGACCCGTCACGGCTTCACGAACCGGATGCCGAGCGATCGGTGCTGCTGCGGCGCGAGCTTCCACCCGTCGAGGAGTCGCTGTTCGCGCGGCTCCCGGCGGCCGTCCGCGAGCGCATCGAGCAGACGGCGCCGCACCGGACCGTGGCGGCGGGGGAGTGGCTGCTGCGGCAGGGCGATCCGGCGTCGTCCATGTTCGTGCTTCTCGCCGGCCGTGCGGAGGTGGTGATCGGCGGGCGGGTCGTGCGCGAACTCGGGCCGGGCGCGGTGATCGGCGAACTCGCCCTGCTCACGGGCGGGGTGCGTTCCGCGTCCATCCGGGCGCGTCGCGACTGCCGGCTGATCGAGGTCCCGCGCGCGGTGCTCGACGAGGCGATCGGGCAGGATCCGGCCGCGCTCTCCGCGCTCGTGACCGCGCTGGCCCACCAGCTCGCGAATGCCAGTCCACCCACCGCGCCCCGGGCGTCTCGCCCGAGTCTCGTGGCTGTGGTCGGCGCGAGCGCGGGCGCCCCGGTCCGAGACGTCGCGGCCGCGCTGGAACGGGCACTCTCCGTGCATCTGCGGGTCGCCGCCATGCACGAGCCGCACACGCCCGACGAGATCGATCGTGCGGAGCGGACGCATCAGCTGGTGCTGCTGGTCGCGCCGGGCGGCGACGCGGAATGGGCGGCCCGCTGTGCGCGCGAGGCCGACGCGGTCGTGCTGGTCGCCGCCGGCGAGGAGCCGCCGGACGGCGTGCCGCTCTCGCCGACCCGTCCCGAACTGGTGCTCGTGGCCTCGTCGGAGCGGGGCGTCGCACGTGAGACGCGACAGGTCTGGCTCGACGCCGTCGATCCCTGGCGCTTCAGCGAGGTCGGCCGGGGTGACCTGGCCGCCACAGGACTTCCGCCGGGGATGCGCGGGCTCGTCGACCGGCTCGCCGGTCGGTCGCTCGCGCTCGTCTGCGGCGGGGGAGGAGCGCGTGCGCTGACCCACATCGGGGTGCTGCTCGAACTCGAGGCCGCCGGCATCCATGTCGATCGGGTCGCCGGCACCAGCATGGGCGCTGTCATCGGCGGCCTGTACGCCACGGGCGTGAGCGCGGCCGAGGTCGGCGACGCCGCGTACCGCGAGTTCGTGCGCCACGACGTGTTCGGCGACTACGGGCTGCCGCGCACGTCGCTCATCCGCGGCAGGCGCGTGCAGCGGTCGCTCGCGCGCAGTTACGGCGACTGGCGGATCGAGGAGCTGCCGCGCGGGTTCCGATGCGTCAGCACGGACCTCATCACGCGCTCCGCCGTCGTGCACCGCTCCGGACCCCTGGTGGACGCGATGAGAGCCACCTCACGGATCCCCGTGGTGTTCACCCCGATCGTCAGCGAGGGGCGTCTGCTCATCGACGGGAGCGTCCTCGACAACCTTCCGGTCGACACCGTCACCGAACGCGCGGAGGGGCCGATCATCGCTGTCAACATCTCGGCCGGCAGCCGCAGGCCGCCGGCCGCGCCGGGACAGCCGCCGCCCCCGGTGCGCATCCCGCCGCTCGGCGAGACGATGATGCGGACCTTCATGATCAACGGCGGCGACGCCGCGGGGGCGCAGCGTCTCGGCGCCTGGGTGATCACGCCGCACTCGATGGGCGTCGGCTTCCTCGAGTTCCACCAGTTCGATCGGCTCGTCGAGTCGGGACGCGCCGCAGCCCGCACGCTGCTGGATCAGACCGGGGGAGATCTGTTCGCCGCCTCGAGCAGGTGATGGTCGGGTCGCGATCGACCACGCCGTGCGTCCGGGCGATGTCCGCCGCTTCCACACCGTCGCCGCGGATGCAACCCCCTCGGTTCTCGCCCCAGCCGGCGTAGCGTTCACGCCAGGTTGCGAGGGGTGGGGCACCGATGAGTACACCGTCCGCCCTGGTCGCCGATCGCTACCGGCTCGTGAGGATGCTGGGAGCGGGCGGGATGGGCGTCGTGTGGCAGGCGTGGGACACACGCCTGCGGCGACCGGTGGCGCTCAAGATGCTGCGCACGCAGCCCGAGCTCACCGACAGCGAGCGACAGGTCGCCACCGACCGGGCGATGCGCGAGGCCCGGAACACCGCCGGCCTTCACCACCCGCACGCCGTCACGGTGTTCGACGTCGTCGAGCACGAGGGGCAGCCCTGCATCGTCATGCAGCTGATCGAATCCACCCCGCTGTCGGAACTCCTGCGCGAGCACGGCGCGCTGACGCCGCTCGAGACCGCGCGGATCGGAGCGCAGGTCGCGTCGGCGCTCGCGGCCGCACACGACTTGAAGATCGTCCATCGCGACGTGAAGCCGGGCAACATCCTGATCGCGGGAGACGGCTCGGCGATGATCAGCGACTTCGGCATCTCGCACGCACTGGGCGATACGACCATCACCGCCACGGGGATGATCCACGGCACCCCGGCGTACCTGGCTCCCGAGGTGGCGCGCGGCCTTCCGACGAGCTTCGCCTCCGACGTGTTCTCGCTCGGCTCGACGTTGTATGCGGTGGTCGAGGGGGAACCGCCGTTCGGCACCGACCGCAATCCGATCGCGCTGCTGCACAAGGTGGCTCGCGGCGGCTACCCGGTTCCGAAGCACGCCGGGCCGCTGGCAGCGCCGCTTCGCCGCATGCTCGCCTCGCAGCCGAAGCGCCGGCCCAGCATGCAGTCGGTGGCGGAGATCCTCATGTCGCTGCAGCACGAGCACGCGGCCGCGGATCTCTCCGACGACCTGCGCACGCTGGGATTCGGCGCCCACGCTGTCACCGCGGCTGCCGGTGTCGCGCCGGCGGGTGCGCCGAACCGTGGCAGCGCCGACGAACATCCCGCGACGCCCGAGACGATGCCGTTCACGCAGGCCGCGGCGGCGGCGTCGGCTGAGGAGCACCCAGACGGGCCGGGGGCGGCCGCGACGGTCCCGCTCGGGGATCACGCCGCGGCGGTCCCGCTCCGCGAGGACGCGCCGACGGTCCCGCTCGAAGACGACGCCGCAACGGGGGCGCACGATGACACCGCGCCGCCTCCGCCCGAAGTCCCGATCTCCGACCCGCTCGGCGCGCCGTCGCTCCCTGCGCCCATCGGGCGGACACGGCCGATGGACCAGCCCACGAGCTACCAGCCGCCGACGGCGGAGACCGAGCCGCTGGGCCGCGCGGCGCCCGCGGCCCCCGCGGTCGGCGAGGCCCCGGCGTGGACGACGCAGACTCCGCAGGAAAAGGCGCCGCGGACCACCACCCGGCGCCGTCGTGCCGGAATCATCGCGGGTGCGGTCATCCTGCTCGTCGCGCTGGGGGTCGGCGCTGCGCTGGTTCTCAATCTCCTGCGTCCGGGCGGCGTGCCGGAGGCGGATCCCACGCCGGCGCCGGCGGCGAGCACGACGGCTCCCGAACCGACGAGCGGAACACCCCAGCCCGTCGCGCCCCCCGCCACCCCTTCGGCGCCTCCGACCGAGGTGCCGAGGGAGGAGGAGCCCGCGCCGGTGGCACCCGAGCAGCGGGTGACCGACACCATCTCCGGCTACTACGCCATGATGCCGGGTGACCGCGACGCCGCCTGGCCCCTCATGACTGCCGACTATCAGGAGAACCACGCCGGCGGGCGCGGGGGGTACGACGCGTTCTGGTCTCAGGTGGCCGAGGTCTCGGCGTCACAGGTGAGCGCCACCGGTCCGGATCAGGGGCAGGCGACCCTGACCTATCGGTTCCACGACGGTCGCGTCGTGGAGGAGGTGACGAGGTATCGCTTCGTCGACGAAGGCGGCGTGCTGAAGATCGCGGCGACCGAGGTGCTCAGCAGTCGCGGACTCTGAGGCGTGCGGCTCCGGTGCCGTCCACTTCCTCCGGGGAGAGCACCTGGGCCACGGCCTCCCGTCCGAGGGCGAAGTAGTCGGGATTGTCGTCGCTGTGGGCGAGCAGCATGAGCGCGACGGCCACCGCCCAAGCGTGCGACCGGATCCAGACCGCGTCGTCGTAGCGGTCTCCCGCGGTGTCGACGAATCGTGATCGCCCCTCGGCGTCGAAGGCCAGCCACGCGACCGCGAGGTCGTAGGCCGGATCGCCGGCGGTCACGTCGCCGAAGTCGATGATCCCCGCGAGCGTCTCGCCGTGGGCGACGAGGTTGCCCGGGTGCAGATCCCCGTGGATCCAGACCGGCGGGCGATCCCACGGCGCCGCCGCGACGCCGCCGCGCCAGATTCCCAGGAGAGCGGTTGCGGATGCCGCGTCCACCGTGCCGCGGCCCTGCAGGTCGCGCACCCGCGCCTCCACCGCGTCGGCGCGGGCGGCGAGCGGATGGCCCCGGAACCGGTTGACGGGGTGGTCGGCGGGGGCGTCGACATGCAGTGCCGCGAGGGCGTGTGCGAGAGTTCCGGTCCACGGCGTCCGCCGGGACGCGGTGACGTCCAGCGCCCGCTCGCCTTCGATCCACGGCACCACCGACCAGACCCACGGATAGCCCTCGCCGGCCACGCCGTGCACGAGCGGTGCGGGAACCCGGACGCCGAGAGGCGCGAGTCGGTCGGCGATCCCCGGGAGCACTGCCTGCTCGTGCCGAACCAGGGGGGCCGCGACCGCTCGCCGGGGAAGACGGACGGCGTAGTCCTCGCCGAGTCGCCACACCTCGCTGTCCCAGCCCTCCGCAACCTTCGTGAGGCTCAGCCGGTCGACGTCGGGGATCGCGGTCTTCGCCTGGCTGCTCAGCAGTCTGCGGATGAGCGCCTCGGTGATCTGGACTTCGGCAGCAGGTTTGTCGGGCACTGTTCGAAGATACTTGGTTGCGTTTATGTGGGAACGTGTTGTATTGTGTGGGAATCCGATGAAGGGTGTCCACATGTACGCGACGGAGCGCCACGAGCAGATCGAGCTCCTGCTGGCCTCTCAGGGCCGTGTCGGCGTCGTCGAGCTCTCAGATCGCTTCGACGTCACGACCGAGACGGTGCGGCGCGACCTCGATCTCCTCGAATCGCGCGGTGCGCTGCGCCGTGTGCACGGGGGAGCAGTGGCCCGCGAGCGTGCCAGCACCCGCGAGCCCTCGCTCGCCGAGCGGCTCGAGCGCCACGGCAGCGCCAAGGCGGCCATCGGCCGCCGCGCGCTCGACGCGCTCGGCGCCGACTTCAGCGGCTCCCTGTTCCTCGACGCCGGCACGACCACGAGCGCCGTGGCCGCCGCGCTGACCCCGCGGCTCGCCGAGTCCCGCATCGAGGTGGTCACCCACTCGCTCACCCTGGGCCACACGCTCGCCGGCGTTCCCGGCGCGTCGCTGTCGCTGGTGGGCGGGCGGGTCCGCGGGCTCACCGCCGCGGCGGTGGGCGCCGACACCGTCCGCACGATCGGTGCACTCCGCCCCGATGTGGCCTTCGTGGGCACCAACGGCGTGTCCGCGGGCTTCGGACTCAGCACGCCGGATCCCGACGAGGCCGCGGTCAAGCGCGCGATCGTCCAGTCCGCGCGCCGAGT
Organism: Microbacterium hibisci; assembly: GCF_015278255.1. GTDB lineage: Bacteria > Actinomycetota > Actinomycetes > Actinomycetales > Microbacteriaceae > Microbacterium > Microbacterium hibisci. The sequence continues at coordinate 727,151 of NZ_JADIJC010000001.1, read as the reverse complement.
GGTCGTCGTGGCCGACGCGGAGAAGCTCGGTGCCGAGCTGCTCGTCGGCTTCGCGTCGCTGTCAGACATCGACGTGCTGGTGACGGATGCCGCGCCCGACGCCGAACTCGCGTCCGCGCTCACGGAGGCCGATGTGGAGGTCTGGCTCGCATGATCGTCACACTCACCGCCAACCCCTCCCTGGACCGCACGATCACGCTGCCGGCGGCGCTGCGGGTCGGTGACGTGCAATCCGCCGCGTCGGCACGCGAGGATGCCGGGGGAAAGGGCATCAACGTCGCCCGCGCCGTCACCGCGGCCGGTGAAGAGTGCACCGCGGTCCTCCCGCTCGCCATCGGCGACCCGTTCGCCGCCGCGCTGCGCGAGGCGAACGTGCACACGCACCGGGTCGCCGTGGCCGGCGCCGTCCGGGCCAACCTCGCGATCACCGATCCGGCCGGGGTCACGACGAAGCTGAATCTGCCGGGCGCCGGGCTGTCGCCCGACGAAGTCGGCGGGGTCATCGACGCGGTGGTCGCGGCATCCGTCGGCGCACGCTGGCTCGTCCTCGCGGGCTCGCTGCCTCCCGGCGCAGGCGAGGACTTATACGTCCGCGTGATCGCCGCGGTCCGTGCGGCGCACGGGGCGGCCTCCCCGCTCGTCGCCGTCGACACGTCGGGCGCGGCTCTGGCCGCCGTGGTCGCCGACGGCGCGCCCGATCTCATCAAGCCGAACGACGAGGAGCTCTCCGAGCTCGCCGGCGCGACGCTCGGCCAGGCCGACGCGGGCGCGATCGCCGACATCGCGCGCACGATCGTGCCGACGCGCGCACGCTCCGCCCTCATCACGCTCGGGGCCCGCGGCGCCCTGCTGGTCGACGCGGACGGCGCGTGGGCGGCGACACCGCCGCCCATCCAGGTCGTCAGCACCGTCGGCGCCGGCGACAGCTCACTCGCGGGCTACGTGCTCGCCGCCACGCGCGGTGCCGGCCCCGAAGAGCGGCTTCGCCTGGCCGTCCGCTACGGGGCGGCCGCGGCATCCCTTCCCGGCACGCAGGCGCCGGCCCCCGCGGACCTGCCCTCGGGCGACGTGCCCGTCACCAGACTCGCCGAGCATTCATCCACCCCACGACCCAGGAGGTCATCGTGACCGACACCATCACCCCAGGCCTGGTGAGCCTCGACGCGCCACTGGGCGCCGACAAGGCCGCCGTCATCCGGTCGCTCGCCGCCCGCGTCGTCGCGCAGGGCCGCGCGATCGACGCCGACGCGCTCTTCGACGACGCGTGGGCGCGCGAGCAGAAGGACGAGACCGGGCTTCCCGGCGGAATCGCCATTCCCCACGCCAAGAGTGCGGCCGTCACGACGCCCTCCCTCGCATTCGCGCGGCTGAATCCGGGCGTCGACTTCGGAGCGCCTGACGGCGCGGCCGACCTCGTCTTCCTCATCGCCGCGCCCGCGGACGCAGCCGAAGCGCACCTGGCGGTGCTGTCCAAGCTCGCCCGCAGCCTCATGCAGGAGGACTTCACGTCAGGTCTGCGCGCCGCGACGACCGACGACGACGTGGTCGCGATCGTGCAGACCGCCATCGGGGAGAGGGACGCCGCAGCCGCCGCGGCGCCCGCAGCAACAGCCGCCGCCCCCGCCGCAGCAGCCGCCCCCGCGGCAGCCGCCGTCGCGCCTGATGCCCTCACGATCGATGGACGTCCCGCCCGGATCGTCGCCGTCACCGCGTGCGCGACCGGCATCGCGCACACCTTCATGGCCGCCGATGCGCTCACCGCCGCCGGCAAGAAGGCCGGTGTCGACCTCGTCGTCGAACCCCAGGGCTCGAGCGGCTACCAGGCGCTCCCCGCCGACGTCATCCGCGGAGCCGACGCCGTCATCTTCGCCACCGACGTCGACGTGCGCGAACAGCAGCGGTTCGCCGGCAAGCCCGTCGTGCGCTCCGGGGTCAAGCGGGGCATCGAGCAGCCCGAGCTGCTCGTGGCCGAGGCCGTGGCCGCCGCCAACGACCCGACGGCGACGCGCGTCGGCGGCGAGGCCGCGACGGCGTCGGCCGCGCCCGCCGAGACGCTGTCGTGGGGCGCCCGCATCCAGCGGATCCTCCTCACCGGCGTGAGCTACATGATCCCGTTCGTCGCGGGCGGCGGTCTGCTGATCGCCCTCGGCTTCCTGTTCTTCGGCGACGACTACGCCGCCCCGAACAATGCGACGACCGTGATCGTCGAGAACTCGCTGTGGGATCTGCCCGAAGGCGGACTGGGCATCTACCTCGGGTCGGTGGCGTTCGCCATCGGCGCTGCGTCGATGGGCTTCCTCGTATCTGCCCTCGCCGGGTACATCTCCTTCGCGATAGCCGACCGCCCGGGCATCGCGCCCGGCTTCGTGGCCGGCGCGATCGCCGTGACGATGAATGCCGGCTTCATCGGCGGCATCGTCGGCGGTCTGCTCGCCGGTGTCACCGCATGGTGGATCGGCACGTGGCGCGTGCCGCGCTGGCTGCGCGGACTGATGCCCGTGGCCATCATCCCGCTGCTGGCGTCGATCGTGGCGTCGGGTCTCATGGTGCTGTTCCTCGGACGGCCCATCGCGACGCTGATGGTGTTGCTCACCGACTGGCTGAACCAGCTCGCCGGCAGTGCGGGCATCGTCGCGGTCGGGGTCGTCCTCGGCCTCATGATGTGCTTCGACCTGGGTGGCCCCGTCAACAAGGTCGCCTACGCCTTCGCGGTCGCGGGGCTCGCCGCCGCCACGCCGGAGAACACCACGCCGTACCTGATCATGGCGGCCGTGATGGCCGCGGGCATGGTGCCGCCGCTCGCGATGGCGCTCGCGTCCACGGTGCTCGCGCGCAATCTCTTCCCGCCGGTGGAGCGTGAGAACGGAAAGGCGGCGTGGCTGCTCGGCGCGGCGTTCATCAGCGAGGGTGCCATCCCCTTCGCGGCGGCGGACCCGCTGCGCGTGATCCCCGCCTCGATGGTCGGCGGCGCGGTGACCGGTGCGCTCACGATGGTCTTCAGCGTGCAGTCGCTCGCGCCGCACGGCGGACTCTTCGTGTTCTTCGCCATCGACCCGTTCTGGGGCTTCCTCGTCGCGATCGCCGCCGGAACCGTGGTCTCGGCCTTCGCGGTGATCGCCCTCAAGAAGTGGGTGGGCCGCAAGGAGCTCGAGCAGGCCGAGGCCGTCGAGATGGCCGTACCCGTGGCGGCCTGAGGTCGTCGTCCGACAGAATCGGAAGCGTCGACCGGCCGAGGTCCGACGCAGACAGGAGAGAACCATGGCAGAACGTCAGGCCACCATCGCCAGCAGCTCCGGACTCCACGCCCGCCCCGCGAAGCTCTTCGTGCAGGCCGTGCAGGCGCAGCCCGTCCCGGTCACGATCGCCGTCGAAGGCGGCCCCGACCTCAACGCCGGCAGCATCCTGTCGCTGATGGGTCTGGGCGCCTCGCAGGGCACGGTCGTGACCCTGAAGGCCGACGGTGACGGCGCGGACGAGGCGCTCGACGCCCTGGTCGCCCTTCTGGAGACCGATCTCGACGCCCAGTAGAAAACTGACCGCCCGTCCGGCCGCGTCGCCGCACGGGGAGAACGAGACGACGGATGCCGCAGATCGAAGCTGCTGCGGCATCCGTCGTCCGCGTCTGCGGAGTGTGGGTCAGATGTCGGTGCCCTCGCCCGGGTTCAGCGCGACGAGTTCGCCGCCGCCCTGCTCGGCGGCCCACGCGAGCCGTGCGCGCCCCATGTCGCGGCCGGCGACGGAGAGCGTCATGTCGTGGGTTCCGAACACGCGCCGCGGCGCGACCGCGAGGACGAAGTCCATCGCCTCGCCGATCTTGAGCCACGGCGCGCCGACGGGCGAGGCGAGCAGCTTCACCGACCGTCCCTCGGGGACGGCGTACGAGTCGCCCGGATAGTAGAAGTCGTCGTTGACGAGCACTCCGACGTTGTCGACGACCGGGATCGACTTGTGGATCACGGCGTGCGTGCCGCCGAAGAACTCGAGGCGGAACGGCTCGAGGTCGATGACGTCGCCGGGGTGGACCAGGGTGATGTCGTAGTCGCCGGCGACCTTGGCAACGCCCTCGGGTGCGAAGATCGGCGTGTTCGGGAAGGTGCCGAGGATGCGGTCCAGGTGGTCCGCGGTCCAGTGGTCGGGATGCTCGTGCGTGATCACGATCCCGACGACCCCCTCGAGCTCGCCGAGGGGAGCGGTGAAGGATCCGGGGTCGATCACCAGCGTCTTGCCGGTGTCGACCAGGGTGAGGGTGGCGTGCTCGAACTTCGTGACTCGCATGCGTCGAGTCAAGCGTTCCGCCGCCGCCCGGGCAAGGAGAACCGGGATCCCCGTGCCGATTTGGAGAGGGCCTGCGCGCCGTGGCATAATCGAACGGTTGCCTGAACGGCCCCATCGTATAGCGGCCTAGTACGCCGCCCTCTCACGGCGGTAACGCGGGTTCGAATCCCGCTGGGGTCACCAGTCAAGCAACACGTCGCAACAGCCGTTGCGGCACGCTGTACGGCCCCATCGTATAGCGGCCTAGTACGCCGCCCTCTCACGGCGGTAACGCGGGTTCGAATCCCGCTGGGGTCACACAGAAATCGAAAGCCCGGTCCACCAGGACCGGGCTTTCGGCTTGTCCGGCAGCCGGGGCGAGAGGTCGGGAGGCCGTCGTCAGAGCGCGGCCATGGTCAGGACGACGACGGCCGACAGACCACCGCAGCCGACGACGAAGAGCGTCAGCGCGAAGAGCAGGGCCGAGCCGGGAAGCCCTCGCGGGTCGTCGTCGACGAGCGCGCGGTTGACGCGGAGGTGGCGTGCGCGCGCGAGCGTCCACAGCACCACGGCGAAGGCGAGGCCGGCGATGCCCGGCGCGAGCAGCAGCTGGGCCTGGGCGGAGTCGGACGCGGCGGCGGGCAGCACCCGCAGCGCGACGAGCGAGCCGACGCCGATCGCGAGCGCGGTGCGCCGCCACGCGAGCTCGGTGCGCTCGGGCTGCAGACCCGGATCGAACACGCGCCGGTCGGTCATCGGAGGATCACGCCGAGGAGCACGAGCGCGCCCACCCCCACGATGACGACTGCCAGCGCGATGCTCGTGGTCGAGCCGGGCAAAGGCGAACCGGCGCGCAGCGCACGCTCCGTGCGACCCCACTCCTGCCACGCCAGGACCGGGAGCAGCAGACCCGCGACGATGAGGACGAGAGAGGCGGCCAGTCGGAGCCCCGACTGCAGATCCAGGCCGAGCGCCTCCAGCGCCACGCCGCCGGCGATCAGCGCCAGCGCCGTCCGGTTCCAGGCGAGGAATGTGCGCTCGTTGGCGAGGCTGAATCGCGCATCGGGCTCTTGGCCCGTTCCATACACCGACTGGGGGAATCTCCGGCGGGTCACCGTCTCACCGTATCGGCGCGCCGCCCGGATGCGCCGACACGGTCAGCAGAGGTCTCAGTCCCGCCGCTCGGCGGCGGTGGCGGCATCCGTCTCCGCCCGCCGCAGGCGCTCCGCCCTGCGCCGGCGGCCGAGGCGGATGACGCCCCACACGATCAGGCCGACGACGCCGGCGACCGCCAGCCAGGGGATCAGGAAGCCGAGGGCGACGACGATGCCGTTCAGGGTGGCGACGAGTCCGTTCCAGCCCGCGGCCAGACCGTCGCCGAAACCCGCGGGGTCGGCGGTGACGGGCTCGACGTCCGGGACCACGGTGACCGAGAGCGTCGACATGGCGACCTGCTCGTCGAGCATCTCGAGCTGCTGCTGGTACGACTCGAGGAGCGCCTGGCGCTCGGCCAGGGCCGACTCCGCCGCGATGAGATCGGTGACGCTCTGCGCCTGCGCCATCAGCTCGGCGAGGCGGTCCACCGACGCCTGTGCCGCGTCGATCCGGGCCTGCAGATCGAGGGTCTGGGCTGTCACATCCTGTCGCGAGACGTTGGTCGCGGTGACCTCGCCGACGTCGTCGAGCTCGTCCACCATGTCGGGAAGCTCGTCGGAGGGCACGCGGACGGTGATCCATGCGCCGTCGGTGGGAGACGGGGAGGGGTAGGTGTCGTAGACCATTCCGCCCTCGGGCGTCATCGGGTAGACCCTGCCGTCGCTGCCGACGCTCATCGACTCCACATAGCCGCCGTGGGCGACCGCGGAGTTCCCGATCGCACGCACCGCCGCGTCGACCTCGTCGACCCTCACGGTCGCCGAGGCCGTCGTGATGATGTCACGGTCGGTCTGCGCCGCTCCGGCAGCTCCGACAGCTCCGCCGGCGGCGTCGCCCTGGCCGGACGACTCCTGGCCGAGCGTCAGCGGGCCGGCGTCGCGCGAGTCGGTCACGGCCGCGTCGGATCCGCTCTCGGCGCTGCCGCCGTCGGCGGGCGCCTCCGGCGCTACAGCGGGCTGTTCGAGAGACGTGATGTCGGGTCCGTCGATGAGACTGCCGACGGACGGCGCGATGACGGCCGCCACTGCGATGATCGCGGCCGCCGCTCCGCCCGCGAGCCACAGCTGCCCGCGCCGGGTGGTCTTGCGCGAGCGCCCGCGGGCGATGTCGGCGAACAGCGCGTCCTCGATCTCGTCGATGCGCTCGGGGGTCAGTTCAGGCAGGGAGGAAGGGGTCCCCGCGGGCCGGGTGTTCATGTGCTCTCCTTCACGACGGTCCGCAGACGCGTGCGGATGCGGGAGAGACGATTGCGGACGACGCCATGGGCCACGCCGAGTTCGTCGGCGGCGGCCTGATAGGCGTAGCCCTCCGTGGCGCAGAGCCGGAAGATCGCCCGATCGAGCTCGCCGAGGCCAGCGACCTCGCGAAGGATCGCCTCGGCCAGTTCCGCGTCGATCACCTGCTGCTGGACGTCGACGGTCGCCGGGAGGGTCTCGTCGACGGCTGCCGCGGTGTGCTCGCGATCGCGGCGCTGCCGTCGCACGCGGTTGGCGCTCTGGAAACGGCAGATCGTTGCGAGCCAGGGCAGCAGCGAGTCTCCGGCGAGGTCGAGACCCGGCAGCTTGCGCCAGGCGACGAGGAACGTCTCCTGGGTGACCTCCTCGGCGTCGGCCGGATTGCCGACCAGCCCGTGCGCCAGCCAGTACACCGGCCGCACGTACGCCCGGTAGAGCGTGCGGAAGGCGCGCTCGCTCCCACCCGCGGCCAGCACCACGAGTTCGGCGTCGCCGGTGGCACCCGGCGGGCGGTCGTCGGCCATCCCCATCCTCCGAATCATCTCTCACCCCGTCAGTGTCCGCGAGGTCCGCATCGTCTCACGGCGCACGGGTCCCGCTTCCCGGCTGTATCCTGTTCCGAGCGAGAGGGAGTATCCCGTCACCGCGCATCCGTCATCACGGGTCCCGATACCGCGACCCCGGGTGTGCGCCGCAGGCGATCCGCCGGCGGGGGAGAGACTTTCGGCATCGACCGACCCCTCACACGTTCCCCCTTTCGAAAGGCCCTGAATGGACCTCGAACTCCCGCTGTGGTTCGAAATCGGATCCCTCGTGATCCTCTCCCTGATCCTCCTCGCGGATCTGCTGCTGATCCTGAAGCGGCCGCACATCCCCTCGACCCGGGAGTCGACGCTGTGGGTCGTGTTCTACGTGACGCTCGCCCTCATCTTCGCGGGGATCATGTGGATCGTCGCCGGGCCCGAGTACGCCGGCCAGTTCGTGGCCGGCTGGCTCACCGAGTACAGCCTCTCGATCGACAACCTGTTCGTTTTCGTGCTCATCATGAGCCAGTTCGCGGTGCCGCGCCGCTACCAGCAGGAAGTCCTGATGGTCGGCATCATCATCGCCCTCGTGCTCCGCGGCATCTTCATCCTCGTGGGCGCCGCGGTCATCGAGCAGTTCAGCTGGGTGTTCTACATCTTCGGCGCCTTCCTCGTGTGGACGGCCTGGCGGCAGGCCTTCCCGGGCGGCGCGCACGACGATGAGGTGAAGCAGGAGGCGTTCGTCGTGCGCCTGCTGCGTCGCACGATCGACATCAGCGACCACTACGACGGTGCGAAGATCCGCACCGTCGTCGACGGCAAGAAGATGTGGACGCCGATGATCATCGTCTTCGCGGCGATCGGCGTGACCGACCTGCTGTTCGCGATCGACTCGATCCCCGCGATCTTCGGCATCACCCAGAGCGCGTTCATCGTGTTCACGGCGAACATCTTCGCCCTGATGGGTCTGCGCCAGCTCTACTTCCTCCTGGGCGACCTGCTCGACCGCCTGCGCTACCTCCACTACGGCATCGCGTTCATCCTCGCGTTCATCGGCCTGAAGCTCGTCTTCCACGCCATGCACGTGAACGAGCTCCCGTTCATCAACAACGGCGAGCACATCGAGTGGGCGCCCGAGATCTCCACCTGGATGTCGCTGGGCGTGATCGTGCTGTCGATGGCCGTCGCGACGATCGCGAGCCTCGTCGCCTCGGCTCGCGAGCGGCGAGCGGCGACGCCGGATGCCGCGGCCGCGGTCGTCGCCGACGAGAAGGGCACCCCGCCCACGGTGGAGCAGCCGCACTCCGACGAAGGTCGCTGACCTCTCGCTTCGCGCCGGGCCGTCCTCGACGCCCGGCGCGAAGTCGTGCGTGCACGCAGCCACGGGCAGCCTTATGACGCCCCCGACCGGCCGTCAGCGGCGGCGGTGGTAACCTGGGCGACGTGCGGATCGCTCGCCTCCTCCTTAGCGGCCGCGACGAGTCCTAGTTCCCAGGCCTCACTCGTCGCGGAGTTTCGTCGCGGGCCCCACCCCAGGGCAGAGTCCCTTCTGAGGAGAACTGAGCAATGAGCATTCCCCACGCAGCCGGCATTCCCGACCGCCCGCGCACCCTCGCCGAGAAGGTGTGGGACGACCACCTCGTCGTCAAGGGCGAGGACGGCCAGCCCGATCTGATCTACATCGACCTCCACCTCGTCCACGAGGTCACCAGCCCGCAGGCTTTCGACGGCCTGCGCGCGGAGGGTCGTCCGGTGCGCCGCCTCGACCTCACCATCGCCACCGAGGACCACAACACCCCGACGCTCGACATCGACAAGCCGATCGCCGACCTGACCAGCCGCACGCAGATCGAGACGCTGCGTCGCAACGCCGCCGAGTTCGGCGTCCGTCTGCACTCGCTGGGCGACGCCGAGCAGGGCATCGTGCACGTCGTGGGCCCGCAGCTGGGCCTCACCATGCCTGGGATCACCGTCGTCTGCGGCGACTCGCACACGTCGACGCACGGCGCCTTCGGCGCGATGGCGTTCGGGATCGGCACGAGCGAGGTCGAGCATGTGCTGGCGACCCAGACGCTGCCGCTCAAGCCCTTCAAGACGATGGCCATCACCGTCGAGGGCGAGTTGAGGCCCGGCGTCACCGCGAAGGACATCATCCTCGCCGTCATCGCGAAGATCGGCACCAACGGCGGCCAGGGCTACGTGCTCGAGTACCGCGGCAGCGCCATCCGGTCGCTGTCGATGGAAGGCCGCATGACGATGTGCAACATGTCGATCGAGGCGGGCGCCCGCGCCGGCATGGTGGCGCCCGACGAGACGACGTTCGCCTATCTCGAGGGGCGCCCGCATGCGCCGAAGGGGCAGGACTGGGACGACGCCGTGGCCTACTGGCGCACGCTGCCCAGCGACGAGGGTGCGGTGTACGACGCGGAGGTCTTCCTCGACGCGAGTGCACTCGAGCCCTTCGTCACCTGGGGGACCAACCCCGGCCAGGGCGTCTCGCTGAGCGACTCGGTGCCCTCGCCGGACGACTTCGCAGACCCCAACGAGCGTGCCGCCGCCGAGCGCGCCCTGGAGTACATGGATCTCGTTCCCGGCACTCCGCTCAAGCAGGTGCCCGTCGACGCGGTGTTCATGGGGTCGTGCACCAACAGCCGCATCGAGGACCTGCGCGCGTTCGCGTCGGTCGTCGAGGGTCGCAAGAAGGCCGACGGCGTGCGTGTGATGGTCGTGCCGGGCTCGGCGCGCGTGCGGCTGGAAGCCGAGGCGGAAGGCCTCGACAAGGTCTTCACCGAGTTCGGCGCCGAATGGCGCTTCGCGGGCTGTTCGATGTGCCTCGGCATGAACCCCGACCAGCTCGCGCCGGGGGAGCGCTGCGCCTCGACGAGCAACCGCAACTTCGAGGGCCGGCAGGGCAAGGGCGGACGCACGCACCTGGTCTCGCCGCTCGTCGCCGCCGCGACCGCCGTGCTGGGGCGCCTCGCGAGCCCGAGCGATCTTCCCGCGCCCGTCGCGGCCGCAGCCGAGGGCACGGAGGTCTGAGATGGACAAGTTCACGACGCACACCGGAGTCGCCGCGCCGCTGAAGCGCTCGGCGGTCGACACCGACCAGATCATCCCCGCCGTCTACCTCAAGCGCGTCACCAAGACGGGCTTCGAGGACGCGCTCTTCGCGAACTGGCGGCAGGATCCCGACTTCGTCCTCAACCAGCCCGTGTACGCCGGGGCGAGCATCCTCGTCGCAGGCCCCGACTTCGGCACAGGCTCGAGCCGTGAGCACGCCGTCTGGGCGCTGCGCGACTATGGCTTCAAGGTCGTCCTGAGCCCGCGGTTCGCCGACATCTTCCGGGGCAACGCCGGCAAGCAGGGCCTGGTCGCGGGCGTGATCTCGGAAGACGACCTCGAGGCCGCGTGGGCTGCTCTCGAGGCTGCCCCCGGGGCGACCATGACGGTCGATCTCGAGGGCCGGACGGCCACGATCGGCGAACTGAGGCTCGGTTTCGAGATCGACGATTACACTAGGTGGCGGCTTCTCGAAGGGCTCGACGACATCGGGCTCACCCTGCGCGACGAAGACAAGATCGCGCAGTTCGAGGCTCGCCGAGAGGCGTGGCGGCCGCGGACGCTTCCCGTTCCGTAAGCCGGGCCGGGCGCCCGAACCCGGGTACCCGACCGCCGCAAAGCACCTCTTGCACACCAAGTGAGGATCCACCGGATGAAGCCACTTCTGAATGTCGCCGCAGGCGAGAGCACAGCTGCGAAGGCGGGGGAGCAGGAAGTGACCGGTGAGGTTCTGGCGATCCGCGGCGGTCGGCCGCTGACGGGACGCGTCGAGGTCAAGGGGGCGAAGAACCTCGTCACCAAGGCCATGGTCGCGGCCCTTCTCGGAGAGACGTCCAGCACGCTGCGGGATGTGCCCGACATCAGCGACGTCCAGGTCGTGCGCTCGCTGCTCGAAGTGCACGGCGTGCGGGTGTGGGACGGTGAAGAAGAAGGCACCATCCACTTCGACCCGAGCGGCGCGGTGGCGGCGCACTTCGAGGCGATCGACGCGCACGCGGGCGCATCGCGCATCCCGATCCTGTTCTGCGGGCCGCTCCTGCACCTGCTCGGCGAGGCGCTCATCCCCGACCTCGGCGGCTGCCGCATCGGGGACCGCCCGATCAACTTCCACATGGACGCGCTCCGCGCGTTCGGCGCGGTCGTCGACAAGAGCTACGAGGGCATCCGCATCACGGCCCCCAACGGCCTGCACGGCGCGAACATCGAGCTGCCGTACCCCAGCGTCGGCGCCACCGAGCAGGTGCTGCTGACGGCGGTGCGAGCCAAGGGCGTCACCGAGCTGCGCAACGCGGCGATCGAGCCCGAGATCATGGATCTCATCGCGGTGCTCCAGAAGATGGGCGCGATCATCTCGTACGAGCCGAACCGCGTCATCTTCATCGAGGGCGTGGACTCGCTGCGCGGCTACGACCATCGGGCCATCTTCGACCGCAACGAAGCCGCCTCATGGGCGTGCGCCGCACTCGCCACTGACGGCGACATCTTCGTGGGCGGCGCCCGCCAGCAGGAGATGCTGACCTTCCTCAACGTCTTCCGCAAGGCGGGCGGCTGGTTCGACGTCCACGAGGACGGCATCCAGTTCCGCCGCGACGGACGGCTGAAGTCCGTCGTCGTCGAGACCGACGTGCACCCCGGCTTCATGACGGACTGGCAGCAGCCGCTCATCGTCGCGCTCACCCAGGCCGAGGGGCAGTCCACCGTCCACGAGACGGTGTACGAGAACCGGCTGGGCTTCACCGAGGCGCTGAACCTCATGGGCGCCGACATCGTCGTGCATCCGCGCGGCCTCGACGCCCCCGGTCGGCGTGTCCCGCGTCGCGCACTCGAGCAGGCCGCGGTCATCAACGGTCCCACGCCGCTGCACGGCGCCGACGTGGTCGTGCCCGACCTCCGCGGCGGCTACAGCTACGTCATCGCCGCGCTGGCGGCCGAAGGCGAGTCGATCGTGCGCAACGTGGGAATCATCCGTCGGGGCTACGAGAAGTTCTTCGCCAAGCTCGACATGCTCGGCGCCGACTTCGACGTCATCGGATAGTCCGGTGGCGACCGATCGACTGCGGGCCTCGACGGAGAAGACCCGACCGAGCGTCTTCTGGCCGCTTGCGGCCATCGTCGTGCCCCTCGTCGGCCTGATCTTCAAGATCGAGGTCGAGGGCGGCGAGAACCTCCCGCGCGAGGGCGCGTACGTCCTCGCCCCGAACCACCTCAGCGAGATCGATCCACTCGTCGTCGCGGTGGCGGTCTGGCGGGTCGGCCGCGCCCCGCGCTTCATGGCCAAGGAGAGTCTCTTCCGGGTCCCCGGCCTCGGCTGGGCGCTGCGCGCCACCGGCATGATCCCTGTGGCGCGTGCCACGTCGGCCTCGGCGGCGCGCGCGACGCTGGAGGCGTCCGAGACCCTTGCGCGGCATGGCCGCGGTGTGATCGTGTACCCCGAGGGATCGCTCACCCGCGAGCCCGGGCTGTGGCCCATGCGCGGCAAGACCGGTGCGGTCCGGCTGGCGCTTGCCGGCGGCATCCCGGTCATCCCCATGGCGCACTGGGGCGCCCAGCAGGTGCTCCCGCGCTACGGCAAGCTCAAGCTGTGGCCGCTCCGCCGCCGCGTGCGGGTTCTGGTCGGCCCGCCGGTCGACCTGTCGGAGTACGCCGATGCCGGGACCTCCCAGACCGCGCTCGTCGAGGCGACCGACGTTGTGATGGCCGACATCGCCGGCCTGCTGTCGCAGCTGCGTGCCGAGCCCGCCCCGGTGGAGCGGTGGAATCCGGCCGATCACGGCCAGAAGGAGACGGGCCGCCTTGAGCCGTAGGGACGCCGCGCGCCCGCGCGTCGCCGTGATCGGCGCGGGCAGCTGGGGCACGACATTCGGGAAGATCCTGGCCGACGGCGGCGCGCACGTGACCATGTGGGCCCGGCGCCCGGAGCTGGCGACCGAGATCCAGGAGGGCAAGCGCAACAGCGAGTATCTCCCGGGCATCAACCTGCCCCGCGACATGCACGCGACGCACCACCTCTCCGAGGCCCTCGACGGAGCCGACCAGGTCTATCTGTCGATCCCCAGTCAGGCCGTCCGGCAGAACCTCAAGGCCGTCCGTCCGCTCATCTCGAAGACCGAGACGCCGATCGTCTCGCTCATGAAAGGGGTCGAGCGCCGGACGGGCCTGCGGATGAGCCAGGTGATCGAGCAGGAGCTGCACTGCGACCCGGCGCGGGTCGCGGTCGCGTCCGGGCCGAACCTCGCTCTCGAGATCGCGCGGGAACAGCCCACCGCGGCGGTCATCTCGTCGACCAGTCAGGAGACCGCCGAGGCGGTCGCACGGCTGGCCCGCAACCGCTACTTCCGCACGTTCGTCAACACCGACGTCATCGGCACCGAGTTCGGCGGCGTGCTCAAGAACCTCATCGCCGTGGCGATCGGCATCGTCGACGGCGTCGGCTACGGCGAGAACACCAAGGCGTCGATCATCACGCGGGGTCTGGTCGAGATGACCGACTTCGCGGTCGCCTTCGGCGCCCATCCCGAGACCCTGCAGGGCCTCGCCGGACTCGGCGACCTCATCGCCACGTGCCAGTCGCCGCTCAGCCGCAACAACACCGCCGGGCGCCTGCTCGGCCAGGGCTACCGCTTCGACGACGTCGTCAAGCAGATGAACCAGACGGCGGAGGGTCTCGCGTCGGTCGCGCCGATCCTGCAGCTGGCTCGTGAGGTGGGCGTGCAGATGCCCATCGTCGAGCAGGTGAAGATGGTGCTCGACGGAACCATGAACCCGCGCGACATCGCGCCGCATCTGACGACCGATGACGACACCCCCCAGGGCGAGAGGACGACGAATGGACAAGCCGGCGGTGGCGGTGCTCTTTGGCGGTCGATCCAGCGAGCACTCGATCAGTTCCGCAACGGCGGGAGGGGTGCTGCGGGCGATCGACCGTGACCGCTACCGGGTGATCCCCATCGGCATCACCCGGGAGGGCGTCTTCGTCCTCGAGGACGACGAACCCGACAAGTTCGCGCTCGACGCCGAACGCCTGCCCGAAGTGGTCGACAACGGCACCCGCGTCGTGTGGCCCGAAGGCGGTGCCGACCGCACGCTCCGGGTCCGCCGTCCCGACGGCGCCCTCGACGAGCTGGGCGGCGTGGACGTCGTCCTGCCCATCCTGCACGGCCTCCACGGCGAGGACGGCACGGTCCAGGGCTTCTTCGACACGCTCGGCATCCCATACGCGGGCGGGGGCGTGCTCGACTCGGCACTGTGCATGGACAAGCACTTCATGAAGATCGTGCTCGCCGCCGCCGGCGTGCCCGTCTCGCCGTGGGTCACCGTCACGCGTGCGCGGTGGGAGAGCGACCCCGAAGGGGTGCGAGCGGATGCCGCAGCCCTCGGCGAGCCGTCCTTCGTCAAGCCCGCCCGCGCGGGGTCGAGCGTCGGAGTCTCGAAGGTGCACGATGGGTCGGAGCTCGACGCAGCGCTGGCGCTGGCGTTCGCCGAGGACGACAAGGTGCTCATCGAATCCGCGATCGTCGGCCGCGAGGTCGAGGTCGCGATCCTCGAGGGACGCGGCGGCGCCGGGCCGCGCGCATCGCTCCCGGGCGAGATCGTGCTCACCACGCGCGAGTTCTACGACTTCGAGGGCAAGTACCTCGGCGGCGACGGCGCGGACGTGGTGTGCCCCGCCGATCTGACCGACGCCGAGATCGCGGCGATCCAGGATCTCGGCATCCGCTCGTTCCTCGCCGTCGACGGCAAGGGGCTCGCGCGTGTGGACTTCTTCCTGACGGCCGACGGCCTCTACGTGAACGAGCTCAACACGATGCCGGGCTTCACGCCGATCTCGATGTTCCCGAAGTGCTGGATCGCCTCGGGCATGTCGTACGGCGAACTCATCAGCGAGCTCGTCGACACCGCCCTCGAGCGCGCGGGTGCGATGACCGCCGCGGCGTCCGCGCGCTGACGGTCGTCGGCGCCGCCGTCACGGAGCGGGCGTCGCCTCTTCGCGAGGCAGGCACCGGCCGTCGACGGGGAGCACGCTCACGATGGGCGACAGCGCGTCGAGCACGTCGCGGCTCGACACGCCGTTCCCCTCGTCGTCGGCCGTGGTGTCGAGGTAGATCTCGACGGCGGGAGTGCGTCCGAAGGTCGTGACGCGGAACCGTGGGGCGTCGCTGTCGTCGATGATCCAGTCCACGCCTGCCACCTCTTCACAGCGGAGCGTCGTCGGCCCGGGCGGCTCGACGCCGCACGTGAGCAGCACCTTCGACGGCTCGCCCCACGCGCCGGTCGCCTGCGCGTCGGTCCACCGCCGCGGCTGCCCGCTGACGCTGCCGGGAAGGTTCGACGTCACCTCCGCGCACAGCGCCGCATTCGCCTCGGGTGCCGGGTCGAGATCGACCGTCTGGCTGCAGCCCGTCAGGCCGGCCGCCGCGACCGCGACGAGCCCGAGGGCGACCAGGAGGGAAGGAACACGCACCGTTCCAGGCTAACCCGGCGGCGCGGTCGCTCCCGTCGGCGACGGTAGCGTGGTCGTGTGGTCGACGAGCGCAGGGATCCGACGGTGGGCGAGCTCAGCGAGGGACGCATCCTGCGGCGGATCCTCGAGCGGCTCGGCGAGTCGAACGCGCTGGTGGGGCCGGGCGACGATGCCGCCGTCATCGCGGCCGCCGACGGCCGGGTGGTCGCGACCGTCGACACGCTCGTGCACGGTCCGGATTTCCGCGTGGCGTGGTCGAGCGCATTCGACCTCGGCTACAAATCCGCCGCGGTGAACCTCGCCGACGTCGCCGCGATGGGCGCCACGCCCACCGCGCTCCTCGTCGCTCTCGCCATGCCGGACGCGACGCGGCTGTCATTCGTCACCGGCCTCGCCGACGGCCTGCGCGCGGCGTGCCGCGATCTGGCCCCCGGCTGTCGCGTCGAGGGCGGCGACCTCACCGTCTCCGATACGCTCACCGTCGCCGTGACGGCGCTGGGCGCTCTCGCGGGCCGTCCGCCCGTGCTGCGGTCAGGTGCTGCGGCCGGTGACATCGTCGCGGTCGCAGGGGAACTCGGACGCGCCGCGCGCGGTCTGCGGACCCTGTTCGAGCGGTTCACGGATGCCGAGGGCCGGCCGATCCCGGTCGACGAGAGCGTGCTGGGGGCGGAGGAGCTCGCCGACCTGGCGGCGCAGCTGCGGCCGTCCCCGCCGGTGTGGCTCGGCCCCGAGGCGGCGGACGCCGGAGCGACCGCGATGATGGACGTGTCGGACGGGCTCGTGCTCGACGCCTCCCGGTTGGCGGCGGCGTCGGGCGTCACCGTCGCCCTCGAGTCGCCGCTCCTCGGCCGCGACCCCGCTTCCGCCCTCGCCGGCGGCGAGGACCATGCGCTGCTGGCGACCTTCCCGCCCGATCGCGTGCTGCCGCACGGGTTCGAACGCGTCGGCCTGGTGCGGCCCCAGGGTGACGAGCCCGTGCTGGTCGACGGTCGGCCGTTCGAGGGACGAGGCGGCTGGGATCCATACCGGGACTGGGACGCGGGCACGGGCTGAGGCGCCGGATCGGCGGCGACCTCCCGCGATGTCGCGGGAGAACGCTACGGTGACACGGTGACCCACCTGCTTCCCCGCTCGACGCCCGAGCTCCAGTCCGTGCCGGCTGCGGCGATCTCGCGGCTGATCTCCGCCCTGGACGGGATCGACCAGCTCCACACGCTGACCGTGGTGCGACACGGCCACGTCATCGCCGAGGCGACCTGGGCGCCCTATCAGCGGGAGCTGCCGACAGCGATGTACTCGGTGAGCAAGAGCTTCACGTCCATCGCCGTCGGGCTCGCCGTCTCGGAAGGCCTGCTCGCGGTGGACGACCGCGTCGTCGATCTGATCCCCGAATTCGCTCCCGAGCATCCTTCCGAGCACCTGCGCGCGCTGCGCGTGCGCCACCTGCTCACGATGACCACCGGCCACAGCGAGGAGCCGCCGCTGTGGGAGGGGGACTGGGTGCGTGCCGCCCTCGCGGCCGATCTGCCGTACGAGCCGGGGACGCACTGGCTCTACAACACCCCCGCGACGCACGTGCTGTCGCAGATCGTGCAGGTGCGGACCGGACAGCGACTGCTCGACTATCTCCGCCCGCGTCTGTTCGACCCGCTGGGCTTCCGAGACCCGCTCTGGCAGCAGAGCCCGGCCGGCGTCGACGCGGGCGGGTTCGGCCTGTTCATCCGGCCGGAGGAGCTGGCAGCTTTCGGCCAGCTGCTCCTCGACGGGGGTGTCTGGCGGGGGCGCAGACTCGTGCCCGCCGAGTGGATCGACCAGGCGACCAGCAAGCAGGTCGCCAACGAGCCGGGCGACCGGGACTGGAACCAGGGCTACGGCTTCCAGTTCTGGAGGTGCCGCCACGGCGCCTACCGCGGCGACGGCGCGTTCGGCCAATACGTCGTCGTCCTCCCGGAACACGACGCGGTGGTCGCGATCACCGGAGGGCTGCCCGACATGCAGCAGCCCCTGGACGCGATCTGGGAGTTCCTGCTGCCCGCGTTCGACTTGCCGGCGCCGGCGCCGGCGCCGGCGGCGGCGGTGGACCTGCCCACGCCCGTCCCGGCAGTGGGCGGAGAGCTCCGCCCACAGTCGGTCGCGTACGAGTACGACGGCGTGATCCGGTCGCTGCGCGTGGCGGAAGGGGTGGTCGAGATCGACGGCCGGCAGCTCCGCTGCGTCCCGGACTCGTGGTCGATCGGGGAGTTCCCCGAGGACCCGTCGGTCGATCGGTTCTGGTACGGCGATCAGGTGGCGATCTCGGGCGGCTGGAAAGGCGAGACGTTCACGGCGGACGTGCGACTGCTGCAGGACGCGTCGACCTTCCGGCTGGTGCTCGACGGCAGCGGGCACCTTCGCGTCACGCGCGATGTGGGCTTCGACGGCACCGAGGTGTGGGAGGGGGATCCGGCTCAGTCCGACGTGGTCGCCCACCACAGCGCGGTGTCGCCGTAGCGCTTCCCGCGCGTGGCCGTGAGGCCGTCGGGCAGCGAGGGCTCGGGGGAGCGCGAGGCGCGTTCGATGACGACGTCCGCGCCTGGGCCGAGGAGAGGCACCAGCAGCGCGAGCGTCGAGGCGAGCTCGGTCTCGCCGACGTCGTAGGGCGGATCGAGGAACACCAGGTCGAACGGCCCTCTCGCGGCCCGCAGGAACGCGTCGGCCGACGAGCGATGCACGCGGATCACCGCGTCGGTCCCCACGGCTTTGGTGACGCGGGCGGCGTTGCGCTGTGCGACGGTCGCCGCCTTGGGGGACTTCTCGACGAGGTCGGCGGAGGCCGCACCGCGGCTGACCGCCTCGAGGGCGAGGGCACCGGAGCCGGCGTAGAGATCCAGCACCGCCGCGCCGCGGAGAGCGTCGGAGGACTCGAGCGCGCCGAACAGCGACTCCCGGACGCGATCGCTGGTGGGGCGGGTGCCGGCGTCGGGGACATCGAGCGAGAGGGAGCCCGCACGGCCGGCGATGATGCGCGTCACTCCTTCACGATATCGGTCGTGCCGGGCGCGCCGGCCGGGACGCCGCCGGCCGATCGCCATGCACCTCGTGGGCGGCGCGCGAGACGTCGCCGGGCGAACCTAGACTCATGGCGTGGCCTCCTTCACCCTCGACTCGAGCCTCGGCGGCGCGATCGGCGGCAAGACGGCGTCCGCACTCGAGCGCGCCTTCGGGATGACCACGGTCGGCGACCTGCTCGTCCACTATCCCCGTCGCTACGCCCGCCACGGCGAGCTGACACCGATCTCGACGCTGCCGCTCGGCGAGCCGGTGACGATCGTCGCCGAGGTCCGCCGCGTCAGCGAACGACGCATGAAGAACCGCAACGGGTCGCTGCTCGAGGTCGTGATCAGCGACGGCAACGGCGAGATGTCGCTGACGTTCTTCAACCAGTCGTGGCGCGTTCGCGACCTGCAGCCCGGCAGACAGGGAATCTTCGCGGGCAAGGTGGGGATCTACAAGGGCGTGCAGCAGCTCGCCCACCCCGACTACGAGCTCTTCGAAGACGCGGACACCGCGCGGATGAAGGTGCAGGCCAACGCCAACCTGCCCATCCCGATCTATCCGGCGACGAGCACGGTCGCCAGCTGGCAGCTGCAGAAGACGGTGGAGCTGGTCCTGGACGGCCTCGGCGAGATCCCCGAGCCGCTCACGGAAGAGCTGCGCGCACGCTACGGCCTCATCGACGCCCGCACGGCGGTCGAGCACATCCACCGCCCGACCGACTTCAGCCAGATCGAGCCGGCACGGGCGACGCTGCGCATGCAGGAGGCATTCGTCCTCCAGGTGGCGCTCCTGCAGCAGCGGCAGTTCGTCCGGGCCCTGTCGGCGACGAAGCGCCCACCGGGCTCGCTGCTCGAGCGGTTCGACGCGGCGCTTCCGTTCCCGCGCACGCCCGACCAGATCTCAGTCGGCGACGACGTCGCGCGCGACCTCGAGGGGGACTGGCCCATGAACCGCCTCGTCCAGGGCGAGGTCGGCTCGGGAAAGACGCTGGTCGCGCTCCGTGCGATGCTTCAGGTCGCGCAGTCCGGTGGCCAGTCGGCGCTCATCGCGCCCACCGAGGTGCTCGCCGCGCAGCACGTGCGCTCGATCGCCCGCATGCTCGGGCCGCAGCTGGCGCCGGAGCTCATGCCGACGCTCCTCACCGGGCAGCTTCCCGCGGCCGAGCGCCGAAAGGCGGCGCTGCGGGCAGCGTCGGGGCAGGCGCTCATCGTCGTCGGCACGCACGCCCTCCTGAGCGAGAGCACGACCTTCGCCGATCTCGGATTGGTCGTGGTCGACGAACAGCACCGCTTCGGCGTCGAGCAGCGGGAGTCGCTCCGCGCCAAGGGTTCCTCGCCGCACGCGCTGGTGCTGACGGCGACGCCGATCCCGCGCACGGTGGCGATGACCGTGTTCGGCGATCTGGACGTCTCCACGATCCGCACGATGCCGGCTGGGCGCGCCGGCATCGAGACCTACGTCGCGCCGCTGGCGGAGCGCTCGAGCTGGTTCGGGCGCGTGTGGGAGCGCATCGCCGAAGAGGTGGCTCAGGGCCGTCAGGCGTTCGTCGTCTGCGCCGCGATCGACGCGGAGAAGCTCACGAAGGACGACACCGCGGACGAACCGGCCGGCGACACCGGCGGCGAGGCCAGCCGTACCCGCTGGGGCGTCGTGCAGGTCGCGGAGCTGCTGTCGCGGCATCCGTCGTTCTCCGGCATCCGGGTCGAGATCCTGCACGGGAAGATGCCGTCGGACGAGAAGGATGCCGTGATGCAGGCCTTCGCCCGCGGCGACGTCGACGTGCTCGTGGCGACCACCGTCGTCGAGGTGGGCGTCGATGTGCCGAACGCGTCCACCATGGCGATCCTCGAGGCCGACCGCTTCGGCGTGTCGCAGCTGCATCAGCTGCGGGGACGCGTCGGCCGCGGCGGGGTGCCCGGCCTGTGCCTGCTCGTGACGGAGGCGCCGCTCGGGACGCCCGCGCGGGAGCGGGTGGATGCCGTCGCCTCGACCCTCGACGGCTTCGCGCTGGCGGAGGTCGACCTCGAGCTGCGCGGCGAGGGCGACGTGCTCGGCGACGCGCAGTCCGGCGCCCGGTCGTCGCTGCGGCTGCTGCGGGTCGTGAAGGACGCCGACATCATCTCCGAGGCGCGCGTCGCCGCCGAGCAGCTGCTCGCCGACGATCCCGCTCTGCTGCGGCACCCCGGCCTGGCCGCGGCCCTCGAGCGGAACGTCAGCATGGCCGAGCGCGCGGCGCTCGCGAAGAACTGAGGCGGCGGGACGGTGCTGCGGCGGCCACTAGGCTGGTCGGCATGAGCAGCCGGATCGCCGTCGTCCCGGGATCGTTCGATCCGCCGACCCTCGGTCATCTCGACGTGATCCGGCGCGCGGCGTCGCTGTACGACCAGCTCCACGTGCTCGTGGTCCACAACCCCGGCAAGGAGGCGATGCTGCCGATCGCGCAGCGTCAGGCGCTCCTCGAGCAGTCGATCGCCGAGACCGACATCGACGGCGAGGTCATCGTCGCCTCGTGGAGCGTGGGTCTGCTGGTGGACTACGCGACGGACGTCGGGGCCTCCGTGCTCGTGAAGGGCATCCGCTCGCAGGTCGACGTCGCCTACGAGACGCCCATGGCGATCGTCAACCGTCACCTCGCGCATGTGGAGACGGTGTTCCTGCTTCCCGACCCGGCGCACGCGCTCGTGTCGAGCTCGCTGGTGCGCCAGGTGGCCTCACTGGGCGGCGACGTCTCGCCGTTCGTCCCGCCGGCCGTCGCCCGCTTCCTCGACACCGGCGCGCGCGGCATCTGAGCCGCCCTCGAAGCCCGGCCCCGCCGGCCGCGGCTAGGCTGGAGTCGTGGTCAGAAAGAATGTGACGGGTCCCTTCGTCCTCCCGGTCCGCGACATCGTCCACCGTCCCGGCGAGATGCGCGAGCACACCATCGACATGCCCGCTCCCGACAAGTGGGGCGAGGGTCTCGTAGCCGTCCCGGAGGGCGAGCCGGTCGCGATCGACGTGCGACTCGAATCGGTGCACGAGGGGATTCTGGCCTCCGGCGAGGTCGACACCGAGTACACCGGCATCTGCAGCCGCTGCCTCACCGACATCGCCGAGCGGGTCGAAGTCGAGTTTCAGGAGCTTTTCGCGTATCCTGGGGAGGACGAAGCTGACTTCGAGGTTCAAGACGACCACGTGGATCTTGAAACTCTGGTCAGGGAAGCGGTCGTCCTGTCGCTTCCATTTCAGCCGGTGTGTCAGCCGGATTGCCCCGGCCTCGATCCGGCCACGGGCGAGCGGCTGACCGAGAACGCCGGATCGCAGCAGAGCGAGCCTCTCGATCCACGATGGGCTGCGCTCCAGGACTTCACCACGACCAACGACGACGAATCACCGCGCTCCCGCGGCTGACCGCGTCGAGAACACAGAGAAGAGCAAGCCATGGCAGGCAACCCCCCGAAGCGGAAGGTCTCCCGTTCCAATACGCGCTCGCGTCGCGCGCAGTGGAAGGCCGAGGCGCCCGCCCTCGTCAAGACCGTCGAGAACGGCAAGGTCGTCTACAGCCGTCCGCACCAGGCGAAGGTCGTCACCGACTCGCAGGGCACTGAGCTGTTCCTCGAGTACAAGGGCCGCAAGGTCGCCGACGTCTGATCGTCGCGCACCTGACGTGACCGACGTCGCTGCCGAGCGCATTCCGCTCGCAGACCTCACACAGAAGCTCGGAGTCGATATCGACCCCGAGCTTCTGTCGCTGGCGCTCACCCACCGTTCCTGGGCGTACGAGAACGGCCAGGTGCCGCACAACGAGCGTCTCGAGTTCCTCGGCGACTCCGTCCTCGGGCTCGCCGTCACGGTGCGCCTGTTCACCGGTCACCCCGAGCTCGAAGAGGGCGCGCTCGCGAAGCGGCGTGCCAGCGTCGTCTCGACGGTCGCGCTGGCCGAGATCGCGCGGGGAATCGGCCTCGGGGAGCACCTGCTGCTCGGCCGCGGCGAGATCCTCACGGGTGGGCGCGACAAGGACTCGATCCTCGCCGACACGATGGAGGCGATCTTCGGGGCGACCTACCTCGCGTCAGGAGCGGATGCCGCCACCGGCCTGGTGCTGCGGCTCGTCGAGCCCCTCCTCGCCGACCCCGAGCGCTACGGCGCGGCGATGGATCCGAAGACGGCGCTGCAGGAGCTCGCCGCGCGCGGAGCGCTGCTGCCGCCGGCCTACTCCGTCACCTCCACCGGACCCGACCACGACCGGCGCTTCACCGCGACAGTGACGGTCGGCGACCTCACCGCCGAAGGCGCCGGCACCAGCAAGAAGCACGCCGAGATGGCCGCCGCGCTCACCGCGTGGCGCGAACTCAGCGGACGTGCCTGAGCTTCCCGAGGTCGAGGTCGTCCGCGCCGGCCTCGCCCCTGCCGTCACCGGCGCCCTGGTCCTCGGCGTCACCGCGACCGACGAGCGCGCGCTGACGCGACACCTCGGCGACGGCGCCGACTTCGAAACCAGGCTGACGGGACGCGTGGTGAGCGCCGCGGCCCGGCGGGGGAAGTTCCTGTGGCTCCCGCTGCAGCCCCGCGTCGGCGACGGACCGGCCGAAGAAGCCGTCGTCGGGCACCTCGGCATGAGCGGGCAGATGCTCCTGCGTCCGCCGGGCGCCGCCCCGGAGCGGCATGAGCGCGTGCGGTTCGACCTGGCGCACCCGGTCCACGGCGAGCTCTCGGTGGTCTTCGCCGACCAGCGCACCTTCGGCTCTCTCGCCATCGACTCGCTCGTGACCACGCCCGACGGCGCGCCCGGCGGATACGGGTGGGGCGAGGCATCCGTCCCCTCCCAGGTGGCGCACATCGCGCGCGACCCGCTGGATCCGGCCTTCTCCGACGTAGGATTCCGGCGCGCCCTCGCGCGCAAGGAGTCGGCGATCAAGCGGGTGCTCCTCGACCAGACGGTCGTGAGCGGCGTCGGCAACATCTACGCCGACGAGTCGCTCTGGGCCGCGCGCATCCATCCCGAGACGTCCGCGCGGGCGCTTTCGACGCGTGCGGTGAACCGTCTGCTCGCCGAGGTGCGTCACGTGCTCGACAAGGCTCTCGCCGAGGGCGGCACCAGCTTCGACGCGCAGTACGTCAACGTCAACGGGCAGGCCGGCTACTTCGCGCACTCGCTCAACGCGTACGGCCGCACCGGGGAGCCGTGTCCCCGATGCGGCCGTCCCATCGTGCGCGTGTCGTTCACGAACCGCTCGAGCCACTTCTGCGCCCACTGTCAGCGAGCGCCGCGGCATCGAACGACCTGATCGCGCGACGATCAGAGGTCGAGCACCTTCTTCCACGCGCCCGCGTACGAGGCGGGGACGAAGCCGATCGTCTCGTTGATGTCGAGCATGTGGCGGTTCTCCTCCGCGTTGAACGTCGAAACCCGAGGCGATTCGGGCACGAGTTCGCGCCAGCGGAGCAGGTTCGCGCACTTGACGATCGTGCCCAGGCGGTGCCCCCGGTGCTCCTTGACCACCAGCGTCCCGAACTGCTGTGTCGCGCCGCTGTGATCCTCGGCGATGGCCAGCTCGTTGTAGGCGGCGACCCGGCCGGTCGGCACATGCACCACCACCGCCACCGAGACGGTCAGCCCCTGCGCCTGCAGTCGCGCGTCGCGACGTGTGACACGGGCGGCATCCCAGTGCTGCTCGTCGATCACCAAGCCACCCGCAGGCACATCGGTCGACATGCGCGACAGCGCATAGGCGAATCCGTCGACGTATTCGGGCGGTGTGGGCGAGGTCCAGGTGACCGACCGGTACTCGTCGCCTGCTGCTGCCAGGGCGTCGGCGTGCATGCGCTCCACCAGCGAGAAGTCTCCCGTCAGGTCGAACACGCTGTTGCGCTCGACCTGCTCCAGGGTGAATCCGTTCGCGAGCTGGAACCGCGTCTGCGGGTCCGATGCAGGGATCGAGCCCCACGCCGTCGACGGCGCGAGACGCTCGCCGCCGGCGTCCGGCCGGTGCAGCGTCCACGTCTGGATCGTGGCCAGTCGGCGCTCACGCGCCTCTCGCTCGACCTCCGCGAGGAGAAGCTCCTCGACGCCTTCTGCGCGGTGCGGCGGATCGACCATCAAGTCGAATTCCACCGTGCTCGCGTCGGCCTCGGTCGAGATCATGAGCTTGACGGCCCCGAGCATCTCGTCGCCACGGAGGGCGGCGAAGCCGAGCTGGGTCCAGTCGGTCTGGTCCTGCCAGGAGCCGAGCATCTCGTCCGGCTCTTCGTGGAGGTAGTCGTGTCCCGCGTCGTGCAGGCATACCGCATTGGCGATCCGCACCATCTCGAGGAACAGGCGCGCGTCGCCGGCGTCCGTCGACTCCGGAACCGGGATCCTCTCGATCGTCAGCGGCGGGGCCTGCGCGGTGGTTTCGGCCACGTCAGTCATCGAGCACCTTCTTCCATGCGCCGACGTACGCGATCGGAGCGAAGCCGATCGCCTCGTTGATGTCCAGCATGGGCCTGTTCTCCTCTGCGTTGTAGGTGACGACTCGATCCGAGTCGGGGGCCACGTCGCGCCAGGACAGGAGCCCCGCGCACTTGACCAGCGTGCCCAGCCGGTGCCCGCGGTGCTCTTTGAGGACCAGGGTGTCCTCCTGGTGGCTGGTCGCGGAGCGGTCCTTGCCGATCACGAGCTCATTGAAGGCGCACAGCTCGCCGCTCTCGATGTGCTGCGCCGCGGTGACCTGGAGCGTGCGGCCCGACGACGTGTAGCGGGCGTCGTGCTCGGCGATGCGGGCGGCGTCCCAGGTCTCCTCGTCGAACTCGAGAGCCGCCGACGGCGTGTCCGTCGACATGCGCGACTTCATCCAGGCGTACCCGTCGACGAACTGCTCGGGCGTCGGAGCGACCCACTGCACGACGCGGTACTGCGGCGAGGCGGCTTTCGCGTCGGCGAGAAGGCGTTCGACGAGGTCGAACGAGCCCTTGAGGTCGAACGCGCTGTTGCGCTCCACCTGCTCGAGCATGTAGCCGTGGCGGAGGTAGAAGCGGGCGATGTGATCCTCAGGGATCTCGCCGAAGCCGGTCGGCGGAGCGAGGTGCGGACCGGGCGCCGCCGGGTGCTCGGCCATCGACTGCAGCACCGTGCGCCCGTGCTCACGCGCCGTGCGCTCGACGAGCTCGTAGGCGGCGGAGCCGATGCCGCGTCCCCAGGTCTCGCGCAGCAGCTCGACGAGCCAGAACGCGCCCTTCGAGTCGGACTCGTGCGGGAGGTCTACGCCGACGCGGCCGATCATCCTGTCGTCGTCGAAGACCACCCAGGCCAGTCGTGTCTCGTAGTCGCTGGGCTGGTAGTGGGGGAGCAGTTCGTCCGCGGTCATGGTGTTGTCGTCGTGTCCGGAGATCTCGCGGTAGATCTCGTTGCGCACGCGCGTCATCTCGACGAAGTCGGCGGCGTCGGGGTCGTCGATGGTGGCCGGTACGGCGAGCGGCCGGAACTCGATTCCGGTGATGGTGGTCATTTTCGGTGCGTCCTTGCGTTGCGAGTGGATGTGGGTCGTGTCAAGGGGTGGGTCCGCCGCCCACTGAGGGGCGGCGGACCCGAGGACTGTCACAGCGGGTGCGCGAGGAGGACCCCGCGGAGGTAGGCCAGCCTGCGGGCCTCCTCCTCCTGCTGCTGCCGGTAGGCCGAAGCGTGCCGGTGGCGATCGTCGGCGAACCGCGTGCGCTGTGCGCTCCACAGAAGCAGCCGGAGGCCGACATGCAGGGCCAGGCGGTCGAGGAGCGAGATGCGGTCGTCGCGGCTCGGGAGCCGCAGCGTATCGGGAAGGCCCGAGGGGCGCTGCGGCGCGTGCAGAGTGTTCATGATTGCTCTTTCGTGTGGGAAGGATGCCTCGGGCGAGCGCCGGAGGCGGAGATGCCGTGCCGCAGCACGACGGGTCGGAGATGCAGGGGGAGCGCGCTCAGCACCGCGATGCGGGTGCGGCGCAGCAGACAGGTCGCGCCCGGAAGCGGGCAGACTCGGCCCCTGCGGGGATCAGATGGCGGCGGGGAAGCGGCCGCTCAGCACAGCGCCGAAGGAGACGGTCCCCGACGCGACGGCACGAATCGCTCCGCCATCACGGGCGGCGATTCCAGTGGGATTCATCAGCATCATCGGGGGACCTCCTTTCTCGACTTCAGACGCAGAGAGTGACGCTAGCGTGCCCGGGATACCCGCGTCAAGCTTTCTCGCAGATTCGGTGATCTCATGGCGTGTCGCGATCGCGTCGGCCCGGCCCGTCGGCCCGGTATCGGCGTCCCGCTCCGGTAGCGTAGGCGGGTAAACGAGCCGGGGTGGGGGCGTGCCATGCACCTGAAGAGCCTGACGCTCAAAGGGTTCAAGTCGTTCGCCCAGCCGACGACCTTCGCCCTCGAGCCGGGTGTCACCTGCATCGTCGGTCCGAACGGCTCGGGCAAGTCCAATGTCGTCGACGCGCTCGCCTGGGTCATGGGGGAGCAGGGCGCCAAGACTCTCCGCGGCGGCAAGATGGAGGACGTCATCTTCGCCGGCACCGCCACCCGCGGCCCGCTCGGTCGCGCGGAGGTGCAGCTCACGATCGACAACAGCGACGGCGCGCTTCCGATCGAGTACTCCGAGGTGACGATCTCGCGCACGCTTTTCCGCAACGGCACGAGCGAGTACGCCATCAACGGCGAGCCGTGTCGCCTGCTGGATGTGCAGGAGCTCCTGAGCGATTCCGGTCTCGGTCGCGAGATGCACGTCATCGTCGGCCAGGGCCGCCTCGACAGCGTGCTGCAGGCGACGCCGGAAGACCGTCGGGGGTTCATCGAGGAGGCGGCCGGCATCCTCAAGCACCGTCGCCGCAAAGAGAAGACGCTGCGCAAGCTCGACGCGATGGAGACGAACCTCACGCGCCTCAGCGACCTGGCGGGCGAGCTCCGACGGCAGCTCAAGCCGCTGGGACGGCAGGCCGAGATCGCCCGTGAGGCGGCCACGATCGCCGCGGTCGTCCGCGACGCCAAGGCGCGGCTCTTCGCGGACGAGCTCGTCGGGCTTCGCGCCGAGCTCGCCTCGCACGCGCAGAGCGAGCAGGAGCGCCACGCGGAGCGGCTGGTGCTGCAGGAGCGGCTCGACAACGCCCGCGTGCGGATCGAGCAGCTCGAGAGCGATCAGCGTTCCGAGGCAGTCGACCGCGCGCGTCGCGTGGCGCACGGGCTCGAGCGGGTGCAGGAGCGACTCCGCAGCCTGTACGCGCTGGCCGGTCAGCGGCTGGCGCTGCTCGGCGACGCCGAGGATGAGGGGCGCATCGAGCTGACGACGGTCTCGCAGGCGATGATCGATGAGGCGCGCGGCGAGATCGACGAGGTCTCGGACGGACTCGGCGCCGCGCAGGACGCCGCTGCCGAGGCCGCACGCGAGGTGACGCGCGCGCGGGCCGAGCTCGATGCGCTCGACACCGACATCGCGGCGCAGAGTGCGCTGGTGTCGGAGCACGACATGCGCATCACCGCGCTGCGCGGCACCGCGGAGGCCGCGGCCTCCGCTCTGGCCGCGGTGCGTGGCGCGGTCGAGCGGCAGCAGCGGGCGCTCGATGCCGCACTCGTACGCCGTGCCGACGCCGAGGAGATCCTCGCCGGCGTCGACCCCGACCTCGTGCCCGAGGGATCGTCGGCCGATCAGGCCGCGGCCTACGAGCGGGCGCAGCGCGATGCCGCCGAGGCGGAGGCCGAGACGGCGTCGCTGCGTGAGCGGCTCCACGCCGCCGAGAGGGAGCGCGAGGCGCTGACCGCGCAGACGACGGCCCTCAGCCGCGCGCTCGATGTGAAGAACGGCGCCTCGGCGCTGATCGCCGACGAGCATGCCGGTGTCCGTGGCCTGGTGGGCGACGCGGTCCAGGTGAGAGCGGGCTTCGAGGCCGCGATCGCCGCGGTCCTCGGACCGATCGCCGAGGGTGTGCTCGTCGACGACCGCGCGAGCGCGTTCGCCCTGGCGGATGCCGCACGGGAGGCCGACGCCGGCCTCGTCGACATCGTCATCGCCGACGCGGGGACGATGCGGCCGACCTTCCCGGAGATCGCGGGCGTGACGGCGGCCCGCGAGGTCGTGACCGCGCCCGAAGGCGTGCTCAGCCTGCTCTCGTACGTGGTCGTGGCAGACGATCTCGATACCGCGCGCGCGGCGGGGGCGGCGCTGGCCGACGCCGCGTCGGGTGGCCCGATCACCGTCGTCACGCGCCGCGGCGAGGTCTACACCCGATCCTCGCTGCGGGCGGGCTCGGGGGCGTCGCGATCGCGGCTGGAGCTGGCGGCGGAACGGGATGCCGCAGCCGAGCGCCGCGACGAGATCGCCGTGGTGGCCGGCTCACTGCGGGAGGCGTTGGGCGACGCGACCCGCGAGCTCGAGGCCGCCCGGCACCGGACGAAGACCGCGCTCGCGACGCTGCGCGAATACGACGCCGCCCTGGCCGCACATGCCGAGCAGGTCAACCGCGCCACCGTCCGCCACGAGGCAGCGGTGGCGGAGTGCGACCGGCTCGCCGCCGGCGTGGCGCAAGCGGCCGCAGCGGTCGAAGACGCCGAGGCCTCCGCGCGGTCGGCGGACGATCAGCTCACGGCAGCGCTCGAAGCGCCGCGGCCGATCCTCGATGCCTCGGCCCGCGAGGGCATGCTCGCCGCGCTCGAAGAGGCGCGTGACGCCGAGATGCGCGCCCGTCTCGACGTCGAGACACTGCGCGAGCGCATCCGCGCCGGTGAAGCGCGCGTCGTCGCCCTGGAACGTCAGCGCGAACGGGAGCGCGGGGCGGCCGCCGAAGCCGCGCGCCGTGCCGTGATCCGGCGCGCCCAGCGCGAGATCGCCGCCGGAGTGGCCGGCCAGCTGCCCGCGGTCATCGACTCGGTGGACCGCTCCCTCGCGCAGGCGCGCGCGGAACTCGTCGCAGCCGAAGCCGAGCGCACCGCTGTCAGCGCCGAGCTCGGTCAGCTGCGGGCTCAGGAGTCCTCGGTGCGCGAGCGGCTGGCGAGCCTCACGGAGAGCGTCCACAGCCTCGAGCTCCAGATCCACGAGAAGCGGCTTCACGTCACCGGCCTGCTCGAACGCGTCCAGTCCGAATTGAGTCTCGACGAAGACATTCTCATTTCGGAATATGGTCCTGACCAGCCTGTGCCGGCCGCGGGGTCCGGTGCCACTCCGACTGAGGGCGACGGGCAGGAAGCGGCATCCGTCCCCTACGACCGCGCGGCGCAGCGCCGGAGGCTGCAGGAGGCGGAGCGGAAGCTCGCGCAGCTCGGTCGCGTCAATCCGCTCGCTCTCGAAGAGTTCGAGGCCCTCGAGCAGCGGCACAAGTTCATGACGGAGCAGCTGGCCGACCTCACGCAGACGCGCAAGGACCTGCTGACGATCATCGAGGAGCTCGACGAGCGGATGCAGTCGATCTTCCTCGCCGCGTTCGAAGACACGAAGGTCGCGTTCGGCGAGGTCTTCCCCATCCTCTTCCCCGGGGGCACGGGGTCGATCTCGCTGACCGACCCGGATGCACCGCTCACCACGGGCATCGAGGTCGCGGTGCGGCCGGTGGGCAAGAAGATCGAGCGGCTGTCGCTCCTGTCGGGCGGCGAGCGCTCCCTGGCGGCCGTGGCGCTCCTCACCGCGATCTTCAAGGCGCGGCCGAGTCCCTTCTACATCCTCGACGAGGTCGAGGCGGCCCTCGACGATGCCAACCTCGGGCGGCTGCTCGGCGTCTTCGAACAGCTGCGGGCGTCCAGCCAGCTCATCGTCATCACGCACCAGAAGCGCACGATGGAGATCGCCGACGCGCTGTACGGGGTCTCGATGCGCCAGGACGGCGTCTCGGCCGTGGTCGGCCAGCGGGTCGGCGAGCGCGTCGCGTGACGGCATCCGTCCGTCGCTCGCCCGCCCCGGCGAGCCAATAGGGTTTAACCCATGGCAGAGAGCTCCTGGTCGCTCGGTCGCGCGCTGCGCGGCATGTTCGTCAAGCCCACGATCGACGAGAACACGTGGGAAGACCTCGAGACGGCGCTGCTGACGGCGGACTTCGGTCCCGACATCACCGAGCGGATCGTCGACGAGCTCCGCGACAAGGTCGAGCGCTTCCGCACCACCGACCCGCGCGACCTCCAGCGCATGCTGAAGGAGACCCTCGAAGAGCACTTCGCGAAGTTCGACACCACCCTGCGTCTCACCGAGCGGCCGGCCGTCGTGCTCGTCGTCGGCGTGAACGGCGTCGGCAAGACCACCACGATCGGCAAGTTCGCCAAGTTCCTGCAGCGCTACGGGCGATCCGTCGTCGTCGGCGCGGCAGACACGTTCCGCGCGGCCGCCGTCGACCAGCTCGCCACCTGGGCCGAGCGAGGCGGGGCGACCATCGTGCGGCCGCAGCAGGAGGGCCAGGATCCGGCATCCGTCGCCTTCCAGACGATCGAGTACGCCAAGAACACCGGCACCGAGATCGTCCTCGTCGACACCGCCGGACGCCTTCACACCAAAGGCGGGCTCATGGACGAGCTCAGCAAGATCCGCCGGGTCATCGAGAAGCAGGCGCCCATCAGTGAGGTGCTGCTCGTGCTCGATGCCACCACCGGCCAGAACGGCGTCATGCAGGCCCAGGCGTTCCTCGAGCACGCCGGGGTGACGGGTCTCGTGATCACGAAGCTCGACGGCTCCGCCAAGGGCGGATTCGTCCTCGCGGTGCAGGAGCGCACCGGAATCCCGGTGAAGCTGCTGGGCCAGGGCGAGGGCATCGGAGACCTCACCGGCTTCACCCCGCACGTGTTCGCGGCATCCCTCGTGGACTGATCCGAGGCGCCGATCGCACCGAATCCGCGCCATGCCGCGTTCGGGCTATCGCCGACGCGCTCGTTGCGCTTTCATGGGGTCATGGCGATCGAGCACGACTACTTCGGACTCCTCGAATCGGGGCCTGACGGATCGATCTTCTGGTCGGAGAACGTCGAGTTGGGCGACCAGTCCGTCACGGTGGATCTGACGGCCCCCGACCAGGACGACGTCTCCGAGGCGGCGCTCGACGTCGCGGCCGCGCTGATCTCCTCGATCGAGGACATCGATCGGAGCGCGCGCAACGCGATGGTGAACGAACTGAGCGATCGCACCAGCGAGGTGACCGAGTACATCCTGCAGCAGCAGGAGGCGCTGGGGGAGGCGCTCGAGGACGTTCTGGTCGACATCTCTGGCGACGTCCACATCGACGTCATCCGCTCGCTGCAGCTCATGAGCATGACGATCCTCGCCGACGAGCACGGCGGCGCCGACCCGTTCGCGGTGCTCGAGTACGCGCTCGACCCCGACGCCACCGACGACGTGCTGCTGGTGAACCTCGACTCGGACGGCGGCGTGCTGTCCGTGACGAGCGCGGACTGAACCCGCGCGGTTCGCCCGGCTTCGCCCGGCCGGCGCGCCTCAGACGGCCTGCGCGAACCCGCGCTCGACGTGTACGTCCTCGGCGATGTGCGCGAGGTGATCGGGGATGCTGCGGCCCTTCGAGAGCATCGACTGCGCCCATAGGCGCCCTGCCCGATACGACGACCGCACGAGCGGGCCGGCCAGCACGCCGAGGAAGCCGATCCGCTCGGCCTCCTCCTTGAACTCCACGAACTCCTGCGGCTTGACCCAGCGGGCGACCGGAAGGTGCCGGGGCGTCGGGCGCAGGTACTGGGTGATCGTGATGATGTCGGTGCCCGCGGCGTGCAGGTCTTCCAGCGCCTGCACGACCTCCTCAGGCTCCTCGCCCATGCCGAGGATGAGGTTCGACTTGGTGATGAGGCCCGCGTCGCGCGCCTGCGTCAGCACGTCGAGCGACCGCTCGTACCGGAAGGCGGGCCGGATGCGCTTGAAGATGCGCGGCACCGTCTCGACGTTGTGCGCGAACACCTCGGGCCGGCTGTCGAAGACCTCTCCCAGCAGCGCCGGGTCGCCGTTGAAGTCGGTCGCCAGGATCTCGACCCCGGTGTTCGGGTTCATCGCGTGGATCTGCCGCACCGTCTCGGCGTGCAGCCACGCGCCGCCGTCGGCCAGGTCGTCGCGCGCGACGCCCGTGACGGTCGCGTACCGCAGGTTCATGCGCACGACGCTCTCGGCCACGCGGCGCGGCTCGTCGATGTCGTAGTCGGCCGGCTTGCCGGTGTCGATCTGGCAGAAGTCGCAGCGGCGGGTGCACTGCGAGCCGCCGATGAGGAACGTCGCCTCGCGGTCCTCCCAGCACTCGTAGATGTTGGGACAGCCGGCCTCCTGGCAGACCGTGTGCAGCTCCTCGGTCTTCACGAGAGAGTGCAGCGCCTGGTACTCCGGTCCCATCTTCGCCCGGGTCTTGATCCAGTCCGGCTTCCGCTCGATGGGCGTCTGGGCGTTGCGCACCTCGAGGCGCAGCAGCTTGCGTCCGTCAGGACCGGAGGAGGGGACGGATGCCGCGCCCGCGGCGCCCGCCGACGCGCTCGAGGCCGTGCCGCACGCGCTCATGCCGGCACCCCCGCGAAGTCGGCGGCGAACACGCGGGTCACGGTGTCGTGCACGTCGGCGGGGGCGATGTCGGCGCCGGCGATCTCGCTGAGCGTCGTCACCCCGGCATCCGTGATCCCGCACGGGATGATCCCGCGGAAGCCGGCGAGGGAGTTGTCGCAGTTGAGGGCGAAGCCGTGCATCGTGACGCCGCGCTGCACGCGCACACCGATGGCGGCGACCTTGTCCTCACCGAGGGGGCGGCGCACCCACACGCCGCTGCGGCCTTCGACCCGATAGCCCTCGACGTCGTACTCGGCGAGCACCTCGATCAGCAGCTGCTCGAGCCGGCGCACGTGTGCGACGACGTCGACCGGTTCGGCCAGCCGGACGATCGGATAGCCGACGAGCTGGCCCGGGCCGTGCCACGTGATCTTGCCGCCGCGGTCGACGTCGACGACGGGCGTGCCGTCGGTCGGGCGTTCGTGACGCGCGGTACGCGCGCCCGCCGTGTACACCGGTTCATGCTCCAGCAGCAGCAGCGTGTCGGGCCGCGTGCCCGCGACCACGCCGGCGTGCACCTCGCGCTGGAGGGCCCAGCCGTCGAGGTAGGGGACGTAGTCGGGGGAGAGGCCGACAGTCTGGATGTCGAGCATCGTGCTCCTTCGCTTGTGGCGATTGCTGGATCGCGTCCAACAATACATCCGGGTCGCCGCGTCGACGCGGGGGCGTGTCCGTCGCCGCGAATCGGCGCGCGCCGCGCGTCGCGCCCTAGGGTGGCTTCATGTCCACGGAGTCGCGCGCGGGAAGGCCCAAGGCGTCGTCGCGTGAGACCATCGCCGAGGCCGCCTGCGAGCTGTTCCTCGAGCAGGGCTACGAGCAGACCTCGATCGTCGACATCGCCCAGCGAGCCGGGGTCAGCCGCTCGAGCTTCTTCAACTACTTCTCATCGAAGTCGGATGTGCTCTGGGCCGGGCTCGACGAGCGGCTCACGACCTTCGAAGAGACCCTCGCCGGCGAGGACGGGACGGATGCCGCAGCCGCCGTCCGCGCCGCGACGCTGGCCATCGCCGACTCGTTCGTGCCCGACAGTCTCGCCCTCGGGATCGTCAATGCCACCGCCATGGGACTCGAGGCGGAGTACGAGCGCGATGCCGCACTGCGCCGTGCGCGCGTGGCGCGGGCGGTGTCGGCGCGCCTGGTGCGCGCCGGTGCCGACCGTGTGCGCGCCGAAGTCGCCGGCGCCGCCTGGGGCGGTGCGGTGCTCGCCGCCATCGAGGCCTGGGCGCACGACGGCGCCGGGCGCACCTCGCTCTCCCGCTTCCTCTCCCTGGCCGCCGACGCGGCGGCGCCGGTGTCATCGCCGGTGCCGGTCGGTGAGGTCGCCCAGCTGCGCGTGGTCGTGCAGGCGGCGGCCTTCGAGCAGACCCTGGCGTTCTATCGCGACGTCGTCGGGATGCCGCAGGCCGAGGCGTATGAGGCAGACGGGGGCGCGCGCGTCGCGATCCTCGCGGCAGGGCGCGCGACGCTCGAGATCGCCAATCCCGCCCAGGTGGAGTTCATCGACCGCGTCGAGACCGACGGCGACGCCCCGAGCGACCGCATCCGCCTGGCGCTCGAGGTGGCAGACACCGATGCCGCGGTCGCGCGTCTGGATCACGGCGGCGCCGAGATCGAGGCGTCCGCCCGCGTCACGCCCTGGAACTCGCGCAACGCGCGCCTGCGGGGTCCGGGCGGTCTCCAGCTCACGCTCTTCCAGGAGCTCGGCCCCGCAGGCTGACCCGCGGTCGCGGAGTCGCCGGCGCATCCGGCGACTCGCGTCCGCGCGGTGCTCTTCCGGCGACGTCCGAGACGGTGGACGATGGTCCCCATCGCACATCGTCGTGGGAGGTCACCGTGGAATCGGCATCCGCGTCCGCCTGGCATTGCTCGGTCGCCCTCGTCGGTGCGACGAGTTCGGGCAAGACGATGCTGGCCGAGGCGCTGCTGCACCGCGCCGGCGCGATCTCGCGCCTCGGGTCGATCGAGCAGGGCACGACCGTGTGCGACCACGAACCCGAGGAGATCGCGCGCCACACGACGCTCGGGCTGTCTCCGGCCTGGCTGTCATGGCGTTTCGCCGACGTGGACCACGGCATCACGCTGATGGACACGCCCGGGCACCCCGACTTCGTGGGGGCCGTCGACGCGGCGCTCGCGGTCGCCGATGTGGCCGTCCTCGTCGTGAGCGCCATCGACGGCGTGACGGCCGGCGCCCGCGCCGCGCGGTCGGCGGCAGGGGCCGCCGGTGTCGCGAGGGTCGTCGTCGTGACGCAGGAGGACCGCGCGCGTGCCTCGTTCCGCGCCGTGCTGGATCAGCTCCGCGGAGAGTTCGGCGACCGCGTCTGGGCGCTGGAACTGCCGGTAGGGGAAGCGCAGTCGTTTCACGGAGTCGCAGACGTCTTGACCGAGCAGGCTGTGCTCTACGACGCCGACGGCGGTCACCACGATGCCCCGGTCCCGTCCGAGCTCGCGGAGGAGGAGCACCGCCTGCACCAGGAGGTCACCGAGGAGATCGTGTCGCGCGACGACGAGCAGCTCGAGGCATACCTCGAGGGGCGCGAGCCGCCGCCGGCCGAGCTCGGACGAACCCTCGCCCGCATGGTGGCCGCGGGTGACGGCATCCCGGTCGTGGTGTGCTCGGCGACGACGGGCACCGGCATCGACCGCGTCCTCGACCTCCTGTGCGAGTTCGCGCCCGCCGTGGCCGACCGTGACAGCAGCATCCTGCTGGGTGTGGACGAAGAAGGCCAGGGAGGCAGCGAGCACGACGTGGCCTCCGACCCTGCGGGCGACACGCTCGTCCACGTATTCCGCACGGTCGCCGACCCGTTCGTGGGCCAGATCGCGATGCTGAAGGTGCTCTCCGGCGTGCTGCGTCCCGGTGACCGCCTGCGCAACGCGACCACAGGCGTCGATGAGCGGATGCCGGGGCTATTCCGACTGCGGGGGGCCGACCACCTGCCGGTCGACGCGCTGCGCGCCGGCGACATCGGGGCCGTCGCCAAGCTCGCCGGCACGCCGTCGGGCTCGCTCCTGTGGAGTCGAGCGCAGACCAACGCCCGGCCTGCGCGGCTTCCCGCTCGACCGCCGGTCTTCGCGACGAGCCTGCGACCGGTGTCGCAGTCGGACGACACGAAGCTCACCACGGCGCTCGGTCGCCTCCTCGCCGAGGACCCGACGCTCGTCGTGGATCGCGCGGGGCCCGACACGATCCTGCGCGGACTCGGCGACACGCACGTGGCGGTCGCGGTCGAGAGACTCGCAAGGGTGCTCGGCGTGCATGTCACGACGGCGCCAGCGCCGGTCGCCTACCGCGAGACGATCGCGCACGGCGCGGCGGCCGAGGGAAAGCTCAAGAAGCAGTCCGGCGGGCACGGTCAGTTCGCCGTCGTCATGCTGCGAGTCGCTCCGCTGCCTCCGGGCGGCGGTTTCGAATTCGTCGACTCGGTGGTCGGCGGCGCCGTGCCGCGCTCCTACATACCGGCGGTCGAGAAGGGCGTGCGCGACGCCCTCGCTTCCGGGGGAACGCTCGGGCATCCCGTCGTCGACGTGCGCGTCGAGCTCTACGACGGCAAGTCGCATTCGGTCGACTCGTCGGAGATGGCCTTCCGCACGGCCGCGGCGATGGGGGTCAGGGCGGCGCTCGCTCAGGCCGGCGCGGTGCTGCTCGAACCGGTCTCCACTGTCGTCGTGACCGTGCCGGCTGCCGGGCAGGGGCTGGTGCTGACGGACCTGTCGGGAAGGCGCGGTCGCGTGGTCGGGACGGAGACCGACGCGGATGGACGCACCCGCGTGATCGCGACCGTCCCTGAGGCCGAGCTTGCGCGGTACGTGCTCGATCTGCGCGCGCTCACCGGCGGTCAGGCGGAGCTGATGCTCACGCCGTCCGGCTACGAGCGCGCGCCCGAGGGTGCCCACGCGTGAAGACGCGGCGCTCCGCCCCGTGAACGCTCGCCCGTCGCGAAGCGCTGCATCGGGCGGCAGATCGGGACAGGCGGGCGGAACGCGGCGACGGCGGCGGGCTGCGGCATCCGCTCGCGTAGAATCGGGGCATCATGGCGACTTTCGGCACTCTCTCCGACCGGCTCACCGAGACCTTCCGCAACCTCCGCACCAAGGGCAAGCTCACGCCCGCGGACGTCGACGGCACGGTCCGTGAGATCCGGCGCGCGCTGCTCGACGCCGACGTGGCGCTGCCCGTCGTCAAGGAGTTCACCGCCAAGGTGCGCGAGCGCGCGCTCGGCGACGAGGTCAACCGGGCGCTCAACCCGGCGCAGCAGGTCGTGCAGATCGTCAACGAGGAGCTCATCGCGATCCTCGGCGGCGAGCAGCGCCGTCTGCAGTTCGCCAAGAACCCGCCGACCGTGATCATGCTTGCGGGCCTCCAGGGATCGGGCAAGACGACGTTCGCCGGAAAGCTCGCCCGCCAGCTCGAGAAGGACGGCCACACGCCGCTCCTCATCGCCGCCGACCTCCAGCGTCCCAACGCCGTCAACCAGCTGCAGGTGGTCGCGCAGCGCGCGGGCGCCGCGATCTACGCGCCCGAGCCCGGCAACGGCGTGGGCGACCCGGTGAAAGTCGCCAGGGACGGCGTCGAGGTCGCCCGTCGTCAGCAGCACGACGTGGTCATCATCGACACCGCCGGGCGTCTCGGCGTCGATGCCGAGCTGATGAAGCAGGCCGCCGACATCCGCAAGGCGACCGACCCCGACGAGGTGCTGTTCGTCATCGACGCGATGATCGGACAGGACGCCGTCAACACCGCCAAGGCGTTCCAGGACGGCGTGGACTTCACCGGCGTCGTGCTGTCGAAGCTCGACGGTGACGCCCGTGGAGGTGCGGCGCTGTCGGTGGCATCCGTGACGGGACGCCCGATCATCTTCGCGTCGACCGGTGAGGGTCTCGAGGACCTCGAGGCGTTCCACCCCGACCGCATGGCGTCGCGCATCCTCGACCTCGGCGACATCCTCACGCTCATCGAGCAGGCGCAGCAGGCCTTCGACGAGGAGGAAGCGCTCAAGGTCGCCGAGAAGCTCGCCACCGAGCAGTTCACTCTCGAGGACTTCCTCGAGCAGATGCAGCAGATGCGCAAGATGGGCTCGATGAAGAAGATGCTCGGGATGCTCCCGGGCATGGGCTCGATGAAGCAGCAGCTCGAGGACTTCGACGAGCGCGAGATCGACCGCACCGAGGCGATCATCCGCTCGATGACACCGGCCGAGCGCCGCAACACCAAGCTCCTCAACGGCTCCCGCCGGCTTCGTATCGCGCGCGGCTCCGGGATGACCGTGACGGACGTCAACCAGCTCGTGCAGCGCTTCGACCAGGCGGCCAAGATGATGAAGACCGTCGCCCGCGGCGGTGTGCCGAACATCCCGGGCATGGGGCCGGTCCCCGGCGCCGGACGCCCGGGTGCCTCGTCCAAGCGCGGCAAGCAGCAGAAGGCCAAGGGCTCGCGGTCGGGCAACCCGGCCAAGCGCGCCGCCGAGAACGCCGGCATCGCCGCGCAGGCCGCTGAGGCGCCGACCGGGTCGGGCTTCGGCCTCGGCGCGGCGGCCGCCGGCGCCGGCGGGAAGGGCATGCCCAGCGAGGCCGACCTCGCCGAACTGCAGAAGATGCTCGGTCGCGGCTGACGCCGGATCGAATGGATGCCGCGCCCGCGGCATCCGTCGCCTGAAACGCCTCGTGGTCAGTGGCCGAGCGCGGCGAGGTGCTCGCGGAGCGTCGGGCCGGAGCGGAACTCGCCGACGAGGTGGCGCACGACCTCGCGGAGGTCGCCGTCCGCCGCGTCGGCGATCGCAAGCTGCCGCGAGTAGCTCGCGCCGCCCGTCATGATCGCCTCGATGCCCGACAGCTCGCGCGCGCACTTGAGCTCGACGGCGATGTCGGCGACCTCTGCCAGCGTCTCGCGCAGGTGATCGGTGACGAGTCGCTGGGTGCCTTCGTGGTCGACGATCACGCGGGCGTCGAGGCCGTAGCGGGCCGCCCGCCACTTGTTCTCGCGGATGAACCACGGCTGGATCGTCTCGAGCGGCAGGCCCTCATCGATCCGCCGCGAGAAGAGCTCGACCAGCGCCTGCACCAGCGCGGCGATCGCGGCGAGCTCGGGCAGCGTCGACATGCCGTCGCACGCGCGCACCTCGATCGTGCCCCAGCGCGGAGCCGGCCTGATGTCCCAGCGCACCTCGGTGGCGTCCTCCATCACTCCGGTGCGCACCATGTCTTCGAGGTACCCCTCGAACTGGCGCCAGTCCTGGAGCGGCCAGGGCAGCCCCGCCGTCGGCAGCTGCTGGAACACCAGTGCGCGATTGGAAGCGTAGCCGGTGCGTTCGCCCGCCCAGAACGGGCTCGAGGCCGACAGCGCCTGCAGGTGCGGGAGGTAGACGGCGAGGGCGTTGATGATGGGGAACACCTTGTTGACGTCGTTCACGCCGACATGGATATGGATGCCCCAGATCATCATGTTGCGTCCCCACCACTGGGTGCGCTCGATGAGCTTGTGATAGCGGGTCTTGTCGGTGACGCTCTGGTCGTACCACTGCGCGAACGGATGGCTGCCCGCGCACAGCAGATCGATGCCGTGCCGGTCGGTGTACGTGCGGACTGCGGCGATCGCGTCGGCGATGTCGTCGACGGCGGCGGCGACCGTGTCGCCGATGCCGCTGGTCACCTCGACGGTGTTCGTGAGCAGCTCGCCCGTGACGGTGTAGCGCTCGAGGCTGGAGTCCTCTTCGAGGGCGGCGAGCAGGTCGGGAGCTGCGGGGATGAGGTCGCCGGACGCGGTGTCGGCGAGCATGAGCTCCCATTCCAGACCGACGGAGGAGCGGGAGGATGTCGCGAAGGGCACCGTCATGGGCACAGTCTCGCATGGGGACACATCGCACCCGCTTGGTTCACGGCATGCTGCGTCATCTGGCAGAATAGAGGGCTGGATCACCCGCTCGACCCTCTATCCAGCGCGGAGATCCTCCCTTCAGAGCTTCCGCCGGGTGTGCACCCCACGCTCCAGGCGATCGGTTCAATCACTTTCCACACATTCAGGAGAATCGTGGCTGTCAAGATCCGTCTCAAGCGCCTCGGCAAGATCCGTGCGCCCTACTACCGCATCGTCGTGGCCGACTCGCGCACCAAGCGCGACGGCCGTGTCATCGAGGAGATCGGCAAGTACCACCCCACCGAGGAGCCCTCGTTCATCGAGGTCGACTCCGAGCGTGCGCAGTACTGGCTGTCGGTCGGCGCGCAGCCGACCGAGCAGGTGCTCGCCATC
Source organism: Microbacterium hibisci (assembly GCF_015278255.1). GTDB lineage: Bacteria > Actinomycetota > Actinomycetes > Actinomycetales > Microbacteriaceae > Microbacterium > Microbacterium hibisci. The sequence goes on along the minus strand of NZ_JADIJC010000001.1, from coordinate 686,704 downwards.
CTCAAGCTGACCGGCGACTGGGGCCAGTTCAAGGGCGACAAGGACGCGGTCTCGACCGTGAAGACCCGCGAGGACAAGGCCGCCTTCGAGGTGGACTCCTCGAAGAAGTCGGTCATCAAGCCCAAGGCTGAGAAGAAGGCCGAGGAGCCCGCCGAGGCTCCCGCCGACGAGGCGACCGACGCGGCCGACGAGGCCGCCGAGTCCGCCGAGTAATCCGTTGCTCGCCGCCGCGCTCGAACACGTCGTCAAGGGGATCGTCGATCACCCAGACGACGTCCGCATCGACTCGTCCACGTCGCCGCGAGGCGACGTGCTCGAGGTGCACGTCCACCCCGAGGACCGGGGTCGCGTGATCGGGCGCGGCGGCCGCACGGCCAAAGCCCTGCGCACTCTCATCACCGCCCTCGCCGACGGGCGCCGTGTGCGCGTCGACGTGGCGGATGACTGAGGTGTCAGGCGAGAACACCGCGGGATCGGGCGCTGACGCCCGCAAGCCCGTGAACGCCGTTCCCCCCGCCGGCAAGACCCAGCTGCGCGTCGGCCGCCTCGTGAAGGCGCACGGTCTGAAGGGCGCGATCAAGCTCGAGCTGTACACCGACGACCCCGAGGGTCGCTTCGTACCCGGCGCGACCTTCACCCTGCAGGTGCCGGAGTCGTCGCCGTGGCACGGCAAGCCGCTCACGGTGCGCGAGTTCAAGTTCATGAACAGCCACCCGGTGGCGTTCTTCGAGGGCGTGGACGACAGGTCCGCGGCCGAGGAGCTGCTCCGCGCGATCCTGTGGATCGACGAGGACGCGCAGTCCTCACCCGCCGAGGACGACGCCTGGTTCGACCACCAGCTGGTCGGTCTCGACGTGTTCCGCGACGGTCAGGTCGTCGGCAAGGTCGCGCGCGTCGATCATCTCCCGGCGCAGGACCTGCTCATCGTGAAGGTCCGCGACGAAGAGGTGCTCGTGCCGTTCGTCAAGGCGATCGTGCCCGAGGTCGACATCGCCGCCGGGCGCCTGATCGTCACGCCGCCCGCCGGACTCTTCGAGGAGCTTCCGGACGACGGCGACGAGGCTCCCGCCGAGCCCGACGAGGACGAGGACGCTCCCTCGGCCTGAGCGCCTTCACGACGCGGCGCGGCCGCGCGTGCGGCAGATGTGATCTGCGGGAAACACGGCGGGAAACGCCCCGGAACCTCCATCCGGGACCATGTGAGGCATGGGCGAAGTGCGCACCGTGTGCTCCTACTGCGGCGTCGGCTGCGGTATCTCGGTGACGACCTCGCACGCCGGGGCGGGGCATCCGCTCGCCATCGCGAAGGTCGCCGGCGACCGCGCCCACCCGACCAACGCCGGGCGCCTCTGCACGAAGGGCGCGACCCACGCGGAGCTCATGCAGGCTCCCGGGCGCATGACCTCGGCACACGTGCGACCGCGGCGCGGCGAGCCCGCGGCATCGGTTGCGGTCGCTGATGCGGTGACGGATGCCGCGGCCCGCCTGCGCGCGATCCTCGACGAGCACGGCCCCGATGCCATCGCGCTCTACGTCTCGGGACAGATGAGCATGGAGGCGCAGTACCTCTCCAACAAGCTCGTGAAGGGATACCTGCGCGGCATCCACATCGAGTCCAACTCGCGGCTCTGCATGGCCTCGGCCGGAACCGGCTACAAGCAGTCGCTCGGCGCCGATGGGCCTCCCGGCTCGTACGAGGACTTCGACAGGGCCGACCTGTTCTTCGTCATCGGATCGAACACGGCGGACTGCCACCCGATCCTGTTCCTGCGCATGGCGGACCGCCTCAAGCAGGGTGCGAAGCTCATCGTCGTCGACCCGCGCCGGACGACGACGGCCGACCGCGCCGACCTCTTCCTGCAGATCCAGCCGGGCACCGACCTCGCCCTGCTGAACGGGCTGCTGCACCTGCTCGTGCAAGCCGGCGACATCGACGAGGAGTTCATCGCCGCCCACACCGAGGGGTGGGAGCACATGGCAGAGCTTCTCGCCGAGTACCCGCCGACGCGGGTCGCCGAGCTGACGGGGCTCGCCGAGGACGACATCCGCACCGCCGCGCGCTGGATCGGCGAGGCCGGCGAGTGGATGACGCTGTGGACCATGGGACTCAACCAGTCCACGCACGGCACCTGGTCGACGAACGCCATCTGCAACCTGCACCTCGCGACCGGCGCGATCTGCCGGCCCGGCAGCGGGCCGTTCTCGCTGACCGGCCAGCCGAACGCCATGGGCGGCCGCGAGATGGGGTACATGGGGCCGGGCCTGCCGGGCCAGCGCGCAGTCTTCAGTCCCGCCGACCGCTCGTTCGTCGAAGACGTGTGGGAGCTGGAGCCCGGCACCATCCGGGCCGAATCGGGCTCGGGCACGATCGACATGTTCCGCCGGGCCGCGGAGGGTGAGATCAAGGCCGTCTGGATCATCTGCAGCAATCCCGTCGCATCGGTCGCCAACCGCAAGACGGTGATCGAGGCGCTCGAGACCGCCGAGCTCGTCATCGCGCAGGACGTCTACACCGAGACCGCGACGACCGCCTACGCCGACATCCTGCTGCCCGCGACACTGTGGATCGAAGCCGACGGCGTCACGGTCAACAGCGATCGCACGCTGACGCTGGTCCGCGACGTCGTCCCGGCACCGGGGGAGGCGCAGCCGGACTGGCTCACGATCTGCCAGATCGCCCGCGCGATGGGCTTCGAGGGGTTCGACTTCACCTCGAGCGACGAGGTGTTCGACGAGATCCGCCGGTTCTGGAACCCCCAGACCGGGTGGGACCTGCGCGGCGTCACCTACGAGCGGCTGCGAGAGACGCCCGTGCAGTGGCCCGCGCCGCCGGACGACGCCGAGACGCGGCATCCGATCCGCTATCTCAACGACGGCGTGAGCCAGTCGCTCCACGTCGAGGACGACGGCACGGTTCCCCGGCTGGCGTTCGCGACGCCGTCGCGGCGCGCGCAGTTCCTGGCGCGGCCGCACCTCGCGCCGGCCGAGCTGCCCGACGACGACTACCCGTGGGTGCTCAACACCGGCCGCCTGCCGCATCACTGGCACACCTTGACCAAGACCGGCCGCGTGGCCAAGCTCGCGAAGCTGCACCCCGGCCCGTTCGTCGAGGTGCACCCGGACGACGCGCAGAGCCACGGCATCGCCGACGGCGACCAGGTCGAGGTCGCCTCCCGTCGCGGGCGCTTCGTGGTGCCGGCCGTCGTCACCGACCGGGTGCAGCGCGGCGGTCTCTTCGCGCCCTTCCACTGGAACGACGAGCACGGCGAGTACGTCACCGTCAACGCCGTGACGAGCGACGCCGTCGACCCGCTCTCGTCGCAGCCGGAGTTCAAGTTCGCCGCCGTCTCGCTCCGGCGGGTGGGCCCGGGCCCCGGAGCAGCGGAGTCACCCTCGGCGTCCGCGGACGCCGCGCTCGCGGGTGCGGGCGTCGACCTCACCCCGCCGGCGCTCAGTGATCGCGAAGGCGCCTATCTCGCCGGGTTCCTCTCGACGGTCCGGTCGGTGTCGCTCGCGCCGGGCGAGGTGCCCGTGCTGCCGGCGGAGGCGCCGCTCGGGGCCCTGGCCCGCGCCTGGTTCGACGGTGTGCTCGCGGGCGCGTTCTCGCGGGCCGTCGTCACGCAGGCTCCCACGGACGCGGCGGACGAGGTCGTGGTGCTGTGGGGATCGCAGACCGGGAACGCCGAAGAGTTCGCCGCGTCGGCGACTGCGGCCCTCGCCGCACGCGGCATCCCCGCGCGGGCGCGGAGCATGGCTGAACTCCGGGCCACGGATCTCACCGACGTGCGGCGGCTGCTCGTCGTGACCTCCACCTTCGGCGACGGAGGCCCACCCGACAATGCCGCCGCGCTCTGGCACGAGCTGAACGCCGACGGCGCACCCGAGCTGTCGGGGCTCCGCTACGCCGTCCTGGCGCTCGGGGACTCCAACTACGACGACTTCTGCGGCCACGGACGGCGTCTGGACGCGCGGCTGGGCGAACTGGGCGCCACGGCGCTGCTGGAGCGCCTAGACCTCGAACCCGACGCCGACGAACCTCGCGAGGCGTGGCTCACCCAGATCCTCGAGACGCTGACGGCCGAGGGTGCGGCGGTCGCGGCATCCGTCTCCGCACCCGCAGCGCCCGCCCGACGCCTCTTCACACGCGGCAACCCGGTGCACGCCCCGCTCGTGCGCAACGAGCTGCTGAGCGGACCCGGCTCGCAGAAGGAGGTGCGGCGCTTCGCGTTCGACCTGTCCGCGTCGGGCGCCACCTACGAGGCGGGCGACTCGCTCGGCGTGGTGTGCGCGAACTCGCCCGCCGTCGTCGCCGAGTGGCTCGATGCCACCGGCATCGCACCGCACGCGATCGTCGAGCTCGACGGCGAGGAGCGCACCTTCGCCGACGCGCTGCGCACGCGGCTCGACATCACGAAGACGCCGGTCGACCTGGTGCGCTTCATCGCCGAGCGCAGCGGCGACAGCATGCTCGCCGCACTGCTGCGGCGCGAGAACAAGGGTCGGCTGGAGCAGTTCCTGTGGAGCCAGCAGGCCGTCGACCTGGTCCGCGACTTTCCGGTGGGGGCGACGGCAGCGGACTGGGCCGGCGTGCTCAAGCGCCTGCAGCCCCGCCAGTACTCGATCTCGTCGAGCCCGAAGACCGACCCCGACACCGTCGAGCTGACGGTCTCGGTGGTGCGCTTCGAGACCGAGACCGGCCGTGCGCGCGGTGGCGTCTGCTCGACCTTCCTCGCCGACAGCGACGCGCTCGTGGCGCCTGTCTACCTGCAGCGGTCGCCGGCCTTCCGTCCGCCGTCGATCGGTGACAGGCCGATGATCATGATCGGTCCGGGCACGGGCGTGGCACCGTTCCGCAGCTTCCTGCACGACCGTCGCGCCGACGGCCACACCGGCCGCAACTGGCTGTTCTTCGGCGAGCAGCACGCGGCGAGCGACTTCTACTACCGCGACGAGCTCGCCGAGATGCACGAAGACGGATTCCTGACGCGCCTCGACGTCGCCTTCTCACGCGACCAGCGGCAGAAGATCTACGTGCAGGACCGCATGGTCGAGCACGGCGCGCAGCTGTGGCGGTGGCTCGAGGAGGGGGCTCACGTGTACGTGTGCGGCGACGCCCTGCGCATGGCCAAGGACGTCGACGCGACGCTGGTCGCGATCGCGCAGCAGCACGGCAAGCTCTCCGAAGAAGCCGCCGCCGAGTACATCCGTGGCATGGCCGCCGACGAGCGCTACGCCCGCGACGTCTACTGACGTCGGGGCTCGACCGCCCGCGCACCGCTTTCGCATCGCTCACTTTGCCGTTTCGGGCACCGGTTCGCTGCAAAGTGAGCGATTCGAAACGGGACCGGGTGGGCCCATCCCACGCGGACGCAAAGGATGAGCGGATGCCTCGGGTCGAGGCATCCGCTCATCCGCGGTGTGGGCAGGGTCAGATGCGCTGCTTCGCGAGCGAGGTCCGCGGGATGACGTAGACGACCACCGTGAGGAGCAGCAGGCTGGCGTATGCGGCGACGAAGCCGTAGAACGCGGCCTGGTAGCCGCCGGTGGCGAGCTGCGAGGCGTTGAGCACCTGCGGCACCAGGAATCCGCCGTACGCGCCGATCGCGGAGATGAGGCCAAGGGCGGCCGCCGACTTGCGCAGCATCTTCGTCGCCTCGGGCGAGCCGGGCTCGTATCCCTTGGCCTGCGACCGCGCGGCGAAGATGCTCGGGATCATCCGGTATGTCGATCCGTTGCCCATGCCGGTCGCCGCGAACAGCACCAGGAAGCAGGCCAGGAACACGAAGAAGTTGCGCAGCGGGAGCGTCCAGACGAGCGCCAGCGCACCGAGCGCCATGACGGAGAAGGCACCGACGGTCACGCGTGCGCCGCCGAAGCGGTCGGCCAGGCGGCCGCCGTACGGACGGGCGAGCGATCCGACGAGGGCGCCGAGGAAGGCCAGCGTGAGCGACGTCGAGCCGATCTGGAACGTCGAGAAGTCCGGGAACTGGTCGGCGATGAGCTTCGGGAAGACGCTGGCGAAGCCGATGAATGACCCGAAGGTGCCGATGTAGAGGAGGGCCATGATCCACAGGTGCGGCTCGCGCAGTGCCGCCGCGGCCCCTGCGAAGTCCGCCTTCGCGGACGACAGATTGTCCATGTACCGCCATGCGCCCCACATCGCCACCAGGATCAGCGGGATCCACATCCAGCCCGCGAGGGAGATGTTGAGCGTCGCACCGGCGCCGATCGTGACGACGATCGGGACGGCGAACTGCGCGACCGACGTGCCGAGGTTGCCGCCGGCCGCATTGAGGCCGAGCGCCCAGCCCTTCTCCTTCTGCGGGAAGAAGTAGGTGATGTTGGCCATCGAGCTCGCGAAGTTGCCGCCGCCGACGCCGCCGAGGGCCGCGACCAGGAGCAGGACGGCGAACGGTGTTTCGGGGTTCGCCACGACGAATCCGAGCAGGGTCGCCGGAATGAGGAGGAGCGCGGCGGACACGATGGTCCAATTGCGGCCGCCGAAGATCGCGACCATGAAGGTGTAGGGGAAGCGCAGAGTCGCGCCGACCAGGCTCGGTACCGAGATCAGCCAGAAGAGCTCCGAGCTCGACAACGTGAAGCCGGCTGCGGGCAGCATCACGACGACGATGCTCCACAGCTGCCAGATGATGAAGCCGAGGAACTCCGCGAAGATCGACCAGCCGAGGTTGCGGCGGGCGATCGCGCGGCCCTGGGCCTGCCAGAAGATCGGGTTCTCGGCGTTCCAGCCGTCGATCCAGCGGCCGGGACGGTGGACGAGGGTGACCGGCGCGTCGGCCGGCGAGATGGAGCGGGGCGGAGCAGCGGTATCCGTCATCGACGGCGTATCGGTCGTTGTCATGGCGCCTCCCTGATATGCAGACACTGGGGGTGAGTGTGTCTCCCACGCTAGGAAGCGGGTGTTTCGGCCCGTCTGCCCGGGCGGTTACTTCTCCGTCACTTCTGCCTCACCGCTCGCGCGTCCGAGAGGTGGGTGCCCCGTCACACGTCGGAAACACGCTCGGCGGGGCGGCAGAACCCAGGACGGTAATCTCGAAGGCATGCGCGTCGACATCGTCACGATCTTCCCGACGTTCTTCGACGTGCTCGCTGTCTCGCTGATCGGCAAGGCCCGGGATCGCGGCATCCTCGACATGCACGTCCACGATCTGCGCGACTGGACCCACGACCGCCACCGGACCGTCGACGACACCCCGTACGGCGGCGGCGCCGGCATGGTGATGAAGCCCGAGCCGTGGGGCGAGGCGCTCGACGAGGTGCTGACCGACGAGGCGGTGCTGCTCGTGCCGTCGCCGGCGGGGGAGCTGTTCTCGCAGCCGATGGCACGCGAGCTGGCGCAGGAGAAGCACCTGGTGTTCGCCTGCGGGCGCTACGAGGGCATCGACCAGCGCGTCGTCGACCACTACGCGGAGCGCGGCCGGGTGCGCCTCGTCAGCCTCGGGGACTACGTGCTCAACGGCGGCGAGGTCGCTGCGATGGCGGTGATCGAGGCGGTGTCGCGCCTGATCCCCGGCGTCGTCGGGAACCCCGAGAGCCTCGTCGAGGAGTCGCACGAGCTCGGATTGCTGGAGTACCCCAGCTACACCAAGCCCGCCGAGTGGCGCGGGCACGAGGTGCCGCCGGTGCTGCTCAGCGGCAACCACGGTGCGATCGCCGCGTGGCGGCGCGAGCAGAGCCTGGAGCGCACGCGTGCGCACCGGCCCGACCTGCTGCCGACCGACGACGCCGTGGCGGGCGCTGACCCGGCGGTCTGACACGGGCGGCGGCGGGCCGCGGGCGCCCGGCCAAGGCGGGCGCGGACGCCTGCTGTGTCGGGCCCGGACGTCTCAGGCGGGTTCGATGACGTTGAGCCGGTAGCCGCGCTTGACGACGGTCTTCACGAGGTCGGGAACGCCGAGCGACTCGCGCAGGCGGGCGACCGCCATCTCGACAGCGTGCGTGTTCTCACCGGAGCGGGGGAGCGCCGCCTGCAGGCGCGGGCGCGAGACGACGCCGCCCTGTGCGTCGAACAGCGCAGCGACGATGTCGGTGGCGCTGCGAGAGAGCGCGATGTGCCGCCCGTCCAGCACGATCCCGGTGCTGCGCAGCTCGAGGCGGCCCGCCGAAGTGGGGAGCGACGCGGCGCCGCCGCCGCCGAAGTGGGTCACGACAGCCCGCACCAGCGAGCCGAGTCGGCCGCGCTCGGCGATCAGGGGCTGGAGGCCGGCATCCTGCAGCGGCCCGGCGGTGATGGGCCCGACGGCGGCCATCAGCAGCCGCCCTTCGGACTCGCGGTCGACGATCGCCTCGAGCGCGCCCTCCTGACGGGCGGCGGTGATCCACTCGGCCGCTCCGGGAGCCGACGTGAACAGCACCGCGTCCACCTCCCCTTGGGCGGCGGCGACGACCGAGCGCGACACCGCGGCCGGGTCGGGCGGAGGACCCCAGCGGTACACCGTGAGGCTCACCACCTCGGCGCCGGCCTGCGCGAACAGCTCATCCAGTCCGTCGGCACCGGAGCCGTGGTGCTGCACCGCCACGCGACGACCGGCGACGCCCTCGGCCAGCAGGTACTCGCCGAGCTCCGCCGACGTCTCGGACTCTGCCACCCAGTCGGCGGTGAGTCCCGCCTGCTGGATCGCGCCTCGGGCCTTCGGTCCTCTCGCGACGATCTGCGCCCGGCTGAGCGCGGCGTGGAGATCATCGAGCAGCCCCGCCTCGTCGGCGGCCTCCATCCACCCGCGGAAGCCGACGCCCGTCGTCGCGACGACGACATCCGGCGCCTCGGTGATGAGTTCGCGGGTCGCGGCGATCAGGGCGTCGTCGTCGATGTGCGGCACGATCGTGAGCGCCGGGGCGTGGCGCACCTGGGCGCCGTGCCGCTCCAGCGCAGCGGCCAGCTCCGACGAGCGCCGGTCGACGGCGATGACGATCGTGCAGCCCTCGAGCGCGGCCGAGAGGGTGGGACGGGTGGTGGAGCTCAACGGACGATGTCACCTGCCAGCTGGTGTTCGGGAAGCAGCAGCCCCGCGCGGGCGACCTCGCCGACCACGATGACCGCGGGGTTGCGCACGCCGGCGACACCGGCATCCAACACCACCGTACCCAGCGTGCTGTGCGTCGTGCGCTGATCGCGATGGTGGCCGCGCTCGACGATCGCCACGGGGCGGTCGAGCGGCACTCCCGCCTGCAGCGCGTCGGCGACGATGCGGGGGAGCGCGCCGACGCCCATCAGGATCACTGTCGTCACGCTGTCGTCGCGGAGCGCCGCGAGCGTGGCCTCGGTCACCTCGGACGGTCCGTTGACGATGTGCACCGACCCCGCGACGCCGCGATGGGTGATCGGGATGCCGGCCGCCTGCGGGACGGCGACGGCGCTCGAGATGCCCGGCACGACGTCGACCGGGACGCCGGACGCCAGGCACGCGGCGACCTCCTCGCCACCCCGGCCGAAGACGAAGGGGTCGCCGCCCTTGAGGCGCACGACGCGCTTGCCCTGCCGTGCGCGCGAGACGAGCAGCTCGTTGATCTCCTCCTGCGGCACGGGGTGGTGTCCGGGGTGCTTGCCCACGTCGATGATCTCGACATCGGGACCGAGATGGTCGCGGATGTCGGTGGGACCCAGGCGGTCCATCACCACCACCTCGGCGCGCATCAGCAGGCGCCACGCGCGCAGCGTGAGCAGGTCGATCGGGCCCGGGCCGCCGCCGACGAGGTCGACGCGGCCGATCGCGTCCCGTGCACGCCCGCTCATCGATCGCCGTCCCACCGGACCAGCACGTGGCCGCCGTCGACCGCGACCGGCCACACGTGCAGGCTCATCGGCTCCTTGCCCTGCGTGTCGAGGCAGACACCGGTGCGGAGGTCGAACACCTGCTTGTACATCGGCGAGGCGACCGTCGGGACGTCCTGACGAGTGCCCACGATGCCGCGCGAGATGACGTGCGCGTGGCTGTACGGATCGAGATTCGAGACCGCGTGCACGCGCCCGGCCGTGCCGTCGGGGCCGTGCAGCAGGAACAGGGCGATCTGGGTGCCGCCGAGGAGCGCCGCCCTGCCGCGCTCGACCTCCAGGTCGTCGAGGGCGCACACGCGCACCCAGCCGTCGGGAGCGGTGTACTCCTCCGTCTGCGGATCGACGAGGGTCATCGGCGCACCTCCAGGGTCGTTCCGGCGATGAGCACGCGCGAGTCGGCGCGCTCGTCATCGGTGGCGGGTCGGGGCTGTCCGCGCTCGGCGGTGTAGGCGAGGGACGGGTCGGGCGTGGTCGGAGCGTTCACGAACGAGGCGAAGCGGCGGAGCTTCTCGGGGTCTTCGAGCGTCGCCTTCCACTCGTCCTCGTAGGAGTCGAGGTGCGCGGCCATGGCCGCGTCCAGATCGGTGCAGATGCCGAGGCTGTCGTCGAAGATCACCTCGCGCAGACCCTCGATGCCGCCGTCGAGATCCTCGAACCACGGCGCGGTGCGCTGCAGGCGGTCGGCCGTGAAGATGTAGTACATCAGGAAGCGGTCGATCGCCGTCAGCAGCTCGTCGTCGTTCAGGCCTTCGGCCAGCAGCACCGCGTGGCGGGGGGTGAAACCGCCGTTGCCGCCGACGTACATGTTCCAGCCGGACTCGGTCGCGATCACGCCGACGTCCTTGCCGCGCGCCTCGGCGCACTCCCGGGCGCAGCCCGAGACGCCGAGCTTGATCTTGTGGGGCGAGCGCAGTCCCCGGTATCGCAACTCCAGCTGGACGGCCATGCCGACCGAGTCCTGCACGCCGTAACGGCACCAGGTCGAGCCGACGCACGACTTCACCGTGCGCAGCGACTTGCCGTACGCGTGCCCGGACTCGAAGCCCGCGTCGACCAGGCGCTTCCAGATGTCGGGGAGCTGCTCCAGCCGCGCGCCGAACATGTCGATGCGCTGGCCGCCGGTGATCTTGGTGTACAGCCCGAAGTCCTTCGCGACCTGGCCGATGATGAGGAGACCCTCCGGCGTGATCTCGCCGCCGGGGATGCGGGGCACCACCGAGTAGCTGCCGTCCTTCTGGAGGTTCGCCATGACGTGGTCGTTGGTGTCCTGCAGGGTCGCGTTCTCGCCGTCGAGCACGTGGCCGCGCACGAGAGTGGACAGGATGCTGGCGAGAGCGGGCTTGCAGATGTCGCAGCCGCGTCCGGACCCGAAGCGATCGATGACCGCGCTGAAGGTGGTCAGCCCCGAGACGCGCACAGCGTCGAACAGCTGGCGGCGGGACATGTCGAAGTGCTCGCAGATGGCGTTGCTCAGCGCCGCACCCGACTTGGCCAGCTCGGTGCCGACGATCTTCTTGACCATCATCACGCACGAGCCGCAGGCGGCGCCGGCCTTCGTGCAGGCCTTGATGCCTGCGACGTCGGTGCAGCCGTCCTCGTGCACGGCGTGGCGGATCGCGCCGGCGGTGACGCTGTTGCAGGAGCAGACGAGCGCCTCGTCGGGGAGGTCGCCGGTCGGCGCCGCGACGCCGCCTTCGGGCATGAGGTAGGCGGCCGGGTCGCCGCCCAACGCGCCGCCAACGAGGGGACGGAGCGACCCGTACGCTGAGGCGTCGCCAACCAGGATGCCGCCCAAGAGCGTCTTGGCGTCGTCCGACAGCACGAGCTTCTTGTAGACGCCCGCCACCGGGTCCGCGTAGGTGACGTCGAGCGCCCCGGGCGTCTCGGCGAACGCGTCGCCGAAGCTCGCGACGTCCACGCCCGAGAGCTTGAGCTTGGTGGAGAGGTCGTATCCGGGGAAGGATGCCTCGCCCCCGAGCAGCCGCGTCGCAGCGACTTCCGCCATGGCATAGCCGGGGGCGACGAGCCCCACGCACATGCCGTCGTAGTTGGCGACCTCGCCGATCGCGAACACCCGCGGATCGGAGGTCTGGCACCCGGCGTCGACGAGCACGCCGCCGCGCTCGTGGACGTCCAGCCCGGCACCGCGCGCGAGCTCGTCCCGGGGCCGCACGCCGACGGTGAAGACCACGACGTCGGTGCGGGCGTACGTGCCGTCGCGGAACTCGAGCCCCGTCACCTGACCCGATCGGTCGGGGTCGAGGCGCGTGGTCACCGCCTCGGTCTTCACGCTGATGCCGCGCGACTCGATGAGACGGCGCAGTGCGTTGCCGGCGGCGAGATCGAGCTGCGCCGACATCAGCCGGTCGGACGACTGCACCACCGTGCAGTCCACATCGAGCCCCTGCAGTGCTCCGGCGGCCTCCAGCCCGAGCAGGCCGCCGCCGATCACGGTGCCGATGAGCGGTCGGCCGAGCTCGGCCGAGCGACGCTGCACGAACGCCTCCAGCTTCTCGACGTCGTCGAGCGTGCGGTAGACGAAGCATCCCTCCAGTCCGAAGCCGTCGACCGCGAGCCGTGCGGCATACGAGCCGGTCGCCAGCACCAGCCGGTCGTAGGCGACGCTCGTGCCGCTGCGCGTGGTGACGCGCCGCGCTGAGCGGTCGACGCGCGTGACGGCGTCGCCGCGGAGGAAGCGCACACGATCGTCCTCGAGGACGGCCCGCTCGAGCTCGAGGTCTTCGGCCGACGCTCCCGCGAAGAAGCCGGTGAGGCCGACGCGGTCGTACGGGTGCCGCTGCTCCTCGCCGATGAGGGTGACCCGCCATTCCTCACCCGCGCGGCTCAGCAGGCTCTCGACGAACCGGTGGGCGACCATGCCCGCGCCCACGACGACCACATGGGTGCCGAGGGCGGGACTGGTGCTCATGTCGTCACCGTACGCGGGTGATGTTGCAGAGGCGTCAGCGTCATGTTTCCGGCTGTTGACACGGTCGCGGTGGGCCATGGCTCCTCCTCGTGGCGAAGGTCTCGGTGATGTCAGACGCTACGAGCGCGGTGTTTCACCTCCCGGACGGCGGGGGTTACCCCGAGCGAACGTTTCTCTCACACGCCTCGCCGCGGTGATGTGAGAACGGATGCCTCACGCCGGGCGCTTACCGTGTCCGCGGCGTTCGCGCCAGCCGAGACTCCGGTTCGCCCCGGAACGCTAGGGTGAAGGCCCTGCCGAAATGGAGGTCGCATGCAGATCTGGCCCGGTTCCCCGTATCCGTTGGGCGCCACCTTCGACGGAAGCGGCACGAACTTCGCGCTCTACAGCGAAGGCGCCGAGCGCATCGAGCTGTGTCTGTTCGACGACGACGGCGTGGAGACGCGCGTCGAGCTGCTGGACGTGGATGCCTTCGTGCACCACGGGTACCTCCCCTCGGTGCAGCCCGGTCAGCGTTACGGCTACCGCGTCCACGGCGAGTACGATCCGGCCGACGGCAAGCGGTTCAACCCCAACAAGCTCGTGCTCGACCCGTATGCCAAAGCCGTCGAAGGACAGGTGGAGTGGGGCCAGGCGGTCTTCGGCTACGACTTCGGCGACCCCGAGTCGCGCAACGACGAGGACTCGGCCGCACAGCAGATGATGGGCGTCGTCGTGAACCCGTACTTCGACTGGAGCGGCGACCGCCTGCCGAAGACGCCCTACTCGGAGTCGCTCATCTACGAGGCGCACGTGCGCGGTCTCACTCAGCTGCACCCGGCGGTGCCCGAGGAGATCCGCGGCACCTACAGCGCGATCGCGCACCCCGCGATCATCGAGCACCTGCAGAAGCTCGGGGTGACGGCGATCGAGCTGATGCCGGTGCATCAGTTCGTCAACGACTCCGTCCTCGAGGAGAAGGGCCTCTCGAACTACTGGGGCTATAACACCATCGCGTTCCTTGCGCCGCAGAACACCTACTCCTCCAGCGGCCAGCGCGGCCAGCAGGTGCAGGAGTTCAAGGCGATGGTGAAGGCCCTGCACGCGGCCGGGATCGAAGTGATCCTCGACGTGGTCTACAACCACACCGCGGAGGGCAATCACCTCGGCCCGACGCTGTCGATGCGGGGCATCGACAACGAGGCGTACTACCGGCTCGAAGAGGACGACAAGCGCTACTACACCGACTACACGGGCACCGGCAACAGCCTCAACGTCGGCAACCCGCACACGCTGCAGCTGATCATGGACTCGCTGCGCTACTGGGTGCTCGAGATGCACGTCGACGGCTTCCGCTTCGACCTGGCCTCGACGCTCGCGCGAGAGTTCTACGAGGTCGACCGCCTGGCGGCGTTCTTCGAGCTCGTGCAGCAGGATCCGGTGGTCTCGCAGGTCAAGCTGATCGCCGAGCCGTGGGACGTCGGGCCCGGCGGGTATCAGGTCGGCAACTTCCCGCCGCAGTGGACCGAGTGGAACGGCAAGTACCGCGACACGGTGCGGGACTTCTGGCGCGGCGAGCCCGCTACCCTGGGCGAGTTCGCCTCTCGCCTCACCGGTTCGGCCGACCTGTACGAGCACTCGGGACGCCGGCCCGTGGCATCCATCAACTTCGTCACTGCCCACGACGGCTTCACGCTGCGCGATCTCGTCTCGTACAACGAGAAGCACAACGACGCCAACGGCGAGGACGGCCGCGACGGTGCCGACGACAACCGCTCGTGGAACGGCGGCGCCGAAGGGCCGACCGACGATCCCTCGATCCTCGCCCTCCGCGCACGTCAGCAGCGCAACTTCATCGCGACGCTGCTGCTGTCGCAGGGCGTGCCGATGCTGCTGCACGGTGACGAGCTCGGCCGAACCCAGCGCGGCAACAACAACGGCTACGCACAGGACAACGAGCTCACCTGGGTCGACTGGTCGGCGCCGGACCAGCCGCTCGTGGAGTTCACCGCAGCTCTCGCCCGCCTGCGTCGCGAGCACCCGACCTTCCGTCGCCGTCGATTCTTCGACGGACGGCCGGTGCGCCGAGAGGAGGGGGCGCCGCTTCCCGACATCGTGTGGGCCCGGCCGGACGGCACGCAGATGCAGCCGGAGGACTGGGATTCGGGCTTCGGGCGTGCCGTCGCGGTGTTCCTCAACGGCGACGGCATCCGCGAGCGAGACCGTCGGGGCGAGCCGATCACCGACGACCACTTCATCGTGCTGTTCAACGCGGGTGACGACCACGTCGACTTCCTGATCCCCGAGGTCGAGTTCAGCCCCGAGTGGGACGTGATCGTCGACACCGCGGGAGTGCACGCCAACACCGAGCCGGTGGTCCCGGGATCGACCCTGTCGGTGCAGGCGCGTTCGCTGATGGTGCTGCGCCAGCACGATCTGCCCGAACCGGAGGTCGACCACTCCGTCGCCGCGTCGCTCGCCGTCACCTCGGTGGCAGGAGCGGACGAGGTGCCCGGCGCCGCGCCGCGCCCCGAGCTCAGCCGCTGAGAGGAGCCGCCGTGCGCACGCGCCGCCCGACCTCGACGTACCGCCTGCAGATCCGGTCGTCGTTCACGCTCGACGACGCCGCCGCACTCGAGGAGTATCTGAGCGACCTCGGGGTCGACTGGGTGTACTTCTCGCCGCTCCTCACCGCGTCGGAGGGATCGGACCACGGCTACGACGTGGTCGATCCCACGAGTGTCGACCCGGCACGCGGCGGCGCCGCGGCGCTGGAACGCACGTCGCGCGTGTTCCACGATGCCGGGCGCGGCGTGCTCGTCGACATCGTTCCGAACCACGTCGGCGTCGCCCGTCCCGCTGAGAATCGCTGGTGGTGGGACGTCCTCGCCCACGGCCGCTCCTCGCGCTATGCGACCGTCTTCGACATCGACTGGGATTTCGGCGGCGGCAAGGTGCGGCTCCCGGTGCTCGGAGAGGGGATCGAGGAGGCGGCCGCCTCGGGCGCGCTCCGCGTCGAGGAGGGCGAGCTGAGGTACTACGACCACAGCTTCCCGCTTGCCCCCGGAACGGTGTCCGACCGGGACGACGTGCTCACGGTGCACGGGCGGCAGCACTACGAGCTCATGGCGTGGCGTCGTGAGGCGGACGACCTGAACTATCGCCGCTTCTTCGGGGTGTCGAGTCTCGCCGCCGCGCGCGTCGAGGACCAGACGGTGTTCGACGAGACCCACGTCGAGATCCGTCGCTGGTTCGAGGAGGGGCTGGTCGACGGTCTCCGCGTCGATCATCCCGACGGACTGCGCGCCCCGGTCGAATACCTCGAGCGCCTCGACGCGCTCACGGGCGGTGCCTATGTGCTCGTGGAGAAGATCCTGGAGCACGGCGAGGCCCTGCCGCAGTTCTTCGCCGCGGACGGCACCACGGGGTACGACGCCCTCGCCGACCTCGATCGCGTGTTCGTCGATCCACGCGGCGAAGCGGCGCTGGACGCGCTGGACGCCCGGCTGCGCGCGCGATCCGGGCTTCCCGACGCCCAGCCCTGGCCGGAGATCATCGCGGGCACCAAGCGCGCGATCGGCGAGGGCATCCTGCGCTCGGAGGTCCGCCGGCTCGCGCGCGACCTCGGCTCGGCGGACGAGGCCTCCGTGGAAGACGCGCTCGTGGAGCTCCTGGCGCGATTCCCCGTCTACCGGTCGTACCTTCCCGCCGGCGCCGATCACCTCGCTCAGGCGGCCGCGCAGGCGCGCGCCGCCCGGCCCGACCTCGTGGCCGCGATCGACGCCGTGCTGCCGTCGCTCTTCGATCCGGGGCATCCGGCCGCCCTCCGTTTCCAGCAGACGAGCGGCATGGTGATGGCCAAGGGCGTGGAAGACACCGCCTTCTACCGCGCCACCCGGCTGGGCACGCTCACCGAGGTGGGCGCCGATCCGTCGGTCTTTGCTCTCCCGGTCAGCGGATTCCACGCCGCGCAGGCGGCTCGCCATGCGTCCTGGCCCCACTCGATGACGACGCTCTCGACCCACGACACCAAGCGCGGCGAGGACGTGCGAGCCCGTCTGTCGGTGCTCTCCGAGATCCCCGAGCGGTGGGCGGAGGTGCTGGACGAGCTGACGGATGCCGCGACCACCGGTCACGGTCCCTTCGACGCCCTGCTCTGGCAGGCGATCATCGGCGCCTGGCCCGCGACGCGCGAGCGTCTGCACGCCTATGCCGAGAAGGCCGCCCGTGAAGCCGGCGAGGCGACGACGTGGCTCGCACCCGACGCGGATTTCGAGCGACGGATGCACGCCGTGGTGGACGCGGCCTTCGACGACCCCGACGTCGCCGCGCGCGTCGAGTCCTTCGTGTCGGAGATCGAGGGCGCCGGCTGGTCGAACTCGCTCTCGGCGAAGCTCCTCCAGCTCGCCGGGCCCGGAGTGCCCGACGTGTATCAGGGCAGCGAGCTGTGGGAGCAGAGCCTCGTCGACCCCGACAACCGGCGCGCCGTCGACTTCGACGAGCGGTGGCGACTGCTCGCGCGGATCGACGCCGGGGAGCAGCCGGTCGTCGACCGCACCGGCGCGGCGAAGCTCCTCGTGACCTCGCGCACGCTCCGGCTGCGCCGAGACCGGCCGGAACTGTTCACGCGGTACACGCCGATGACGGTCGTCGGCGCGGCGGCGGATCACGCCATCGCCGTGGACCGCGGCGGCGCCGTCGCCGTGGCCACGCGGCTGCCCGTGGCCCTCGCCGCCCGCGGGGCGGTCGACGGCTCGCCCTGGGAGGACACCATGCTTCTGCGCCACAGCGGACCCACGACCGATGTGCTCACCGGACGGACGTTCTCCGGCGGCATCCGTCTCGCGGAACTGCTGGATCTCTATCCGGTCGCCCTGCTCGTGGCGGAGGACGCCTCGTGATCCCCGAGGTCTGGGCACCGCGGGCCGCCGCGGTGGCGCTGCGCGCCCCGAGCCGGGGCGACGATCTTGCGATGGAGCCGCGCGACGGGGGCTGGTGGCGCGCCGACGTCGAGCTCGAACCGGGGGAGGAGTACGGCTTCGTGCTCGACGACGCCGGCACCGCGCGGCCCGATCCCCGCTCGAGGCGACAGCCTCGCGGAGTCCACGACCTCAGCGCCGTCTTCGATCCCGGCGCTCACGCGTGGCGGGATGACGCGTGGACAGGACGGCAGCTGGCCGGCGGACTCGTGTACGAGCTCCACCTCGGCACCTTCACGCCGGAGGGGACGCTGGATGCGGCCGCGGAGCGGCTCGGCCACCTCGTCGACCTCGGCGTCGACTTCGTGGAACTGCTGCCGGTCAACGGCTTCAACGGCGTCCACAACTGGGGCTACGACGGCGTGCTCTGGTACACCGTGCACGAGGCCTACGGGGGACCAGCCGCCTACCAGCGCTTCGTCGACGCGTGCCACCGGGCGGGCATCGGGGTCATCCAGGACGTCGTTTACAACCACCTGGGGCCGAGCGGCAACTATCTCCCCGAGTTCGGGCCGTACCTGCGAGATGCGGAGGCGAACACCTGGGGCTCGTCGATCGACCTCGACGAATCGGAGGTGCGTCGCTACATCACCGAGAACGCCCTGATGTGGCTGCGTGACCATCACGTCGATGGTCTGCGGCTCGACGCCGTGCACGCGCTCTCCGACAATCGCCCGGTTCACATCCTGCAGGAGCTGGCCGAAGCGGTGGACGCCCTCAGCGCGCACCTCGGCCGCCCGCTGAGCCTGATCGCCGAATCGGACATGAACGACGCGCGGCTCATCACCGCGAGGGAGGCCGACGGATACGGCCTCACCGCGCAGTGGAGCGACGACTATCACCACGCGCTCCACGTCGCCCTCACCGGCGAGACCACTGGGTACTACGCCGACTTCGCGCCGTTGGGCGCCCTGGTCAAGGCATCCACCCGCGGGTTCTTCCACGACGGAACCTGGTCGTCGTTCCGCGGACGGAACCACGGGCATCCCATCGATCCGCGCATCCCCGCCTGGAGACTGGTCACCTTCTCACAGGACCACGATCAGATCGGCAATCGCGCAGCCGGCGACCGGCTCTCGCAGTCGCTGGACGAGGGCGGCCTGGCGATCGCCGCTGTGCTCACCGTGCTGTCGCCGTTCACTCCGATGCTGTTCATGGGTGAGGAGTGGGCCGCGTCCACGCCGTGGCAGTTCTTCACCTCGCACCCCGAGCCCGAGCTCGGCGAGGCCACCGCGCGTGGCCGGAAGGCGGAGTTCGCACGCATGGGGTGGGACGAGACGCTCGTGCCCGATCCGCAGGATCCGGAGACCTTCCGGCGGTCAAAGCTGCGCTGGGACGAGAAGGACGACGGCGTCCACGGCCGCATCCTCGGTCTCTACCGGGAGCTCATCGCGCTGCGGCGGGCACGGCCGGAGTTCGGCGACCCCGACTTCCGCGCGCTCCAGGCTTCGGCCGACGAGGGGCGGAAGTGGTTCCGGCTGCGCCGCGGCCGGTCCGAGATCGTGGTGAACTTCGCGATCGACGCCGCGCGCCTTCCCGCGGACGGCGCCGACGAGGTGATCCTGGCGACGCGTGCCGACGCGGCGATCCGGGGCGGCGAGCTCTCGCTGCCGCCCCGGTCGGCGGTCGTCGTCACCCGGACTGCGGGCTGAGCTCAGCGGACGCCGAGCCAGGAACGATCCGTCAGGACGACCGGGCCGTCCTCCGTGATCGCCACCGTGTGCTCGGAATGGGCGCCTCGCGAGCCGTCGACCGAGCGGAGCGTCCATCCGTCGGGGTCGGTCACGAGCTGGTCCGTGGTCAGCAGGAACCACGGTTCCAGCGCCAGCACCAGGCCCGCGCGCAGCGGGTAGCCGCGGCCGGCCTTGCCGTCGTTGGCCACGTGGGGATCGCCGTGCATCTCGCGGCCGACGCCGTGCCCGCCGAAGTCGGTGTTGATCGAGTACCCGTCGTCGTGTGCGATGGCCGCGATGGCCGCGGAGATGTCGCCGATGCGGTTGCCGACCGTCGCCGCGGAGATCGCCGCGTCGAGCGCGCGCTCGGTCGTGTCGATCAAGGCGAGGTCCTCGTCGCGCGGCGTGCCGACGACGAACGAGACGGCTGAGTCGGCCACCCACCCGTCGATCGACACCGCGAAGTCCAGCGACACGAGGTCGCCGTCGCGGAGGGTGTAGTCGAACGGGAGCCCGTGGAGGACCGCGTCGTTGACCGACGTGCAGATGACCTTGCCGAACGGGCTCGCACCGAACGACGGGTGGTAGTCGATGTAGCAGGACTCAGCGCCCGCGCGGCGGATGAGGTCGTGCGCACGACGATCGATGGCCAGCAGGTTGGTACCCACCTTCGTCTCGTCGCGCAGCGTCGCGAGCGTCTCGGCGACGAATCGCCCGGCGGGCTTCATCGCCTCGATCTCGGCAGGCGTGCGCAACTCGATCATGTGGATTCCTCTCGTTCCCCCTCCATTCTGTCGGACCCGCAGACGTGGGGCTGGGAGGATGCTCCGCGCCGCGCGGGACCGCACCACGGCTGAGCCTCGCGGGCGTAGCATCGGAGGCATGTGGCTGCGTCGCGCGTTCTTCGGCTGGCTCATTCCCGCCGCCTTCCTGCTGCCGCTGTGGCTGCTGGTCGGCTGGGCCGTCTTCAACGCCGGCGGATGGGCGTTCCTCTGGGTGCTGTTCCTCGCCATCCCGGGCGTCTTCCTGTGGCAGCTGCTGCTCACGCTTCTCGTCCGCGCACGCGGGACGGTCCGTGCGCATCGCGCGGTCTCGTGGTGGGACGTGCTCGGGTTCACGGTCTGGCACGGACTCGTGATCTCCCTCGGGTTCTTCGCCGAATCGTGGTGGGCGCCGGTGATGGTGGTGACGATCCTCGTCGGCGTCGGGCTCTTCTGGCTCGCGCTGTGGCAGCTGTGGAGCGAGGCGCGGCCCTCCCGCTTCGTCCTGCGCACGTCGGAGGGCGTCGCGTACATCCCGGCGCAGGCCGACGCACCGCAGGCGGCCGAGCGCGAGGTCATCATCATCAACGAGAAGCAGGCACCACCCGCGGGGTGACGCGGTTTGGACGGGTGCGGCATCCATGGCAGAATGGATGTTTGTGCCCTGACCGGTTCTGCCTCAGGGGAGCCAGCTGTACGGCGTCACGCCGGAGGCCTGCGGCACACGAATCCTTTCACCTTCCTTCCCGTGGTCGACCTGTGGCGGCCGCAGAGAGAGACGATCATGCAGATCCTCGACGCCGTCGACGCGGCTTCGCTCCGCTCCGACATCCCCGCCTTCGCCCCCGGCGACACCGTCAAGGTGCACGTCAACATCACCGAGGGCAACCGCTCGCGCATCCAGGTCTTCCAGGGTGTCGTCATCGGCCGCTCGGGCGACGGCATCCGCGAGACGTTCACCGTCCGCAAGATCAGCTTCCAGGTCGGCGTCGAGCGCACGTTCCCGGTGCACTCCCCGGTGATCGACCACATCGAGGTCGTCACGCGCGGTGACGTGCGCCGCGCCAAGCTCTACTACCTCCGCAACCTGCGCGGCAAGAAGGCCAAGATCAAGGAGAAGCGCGACAACTGACGGCCGCTGCCGCAGCGCTCTCCAGAAGCCCCGGACGTCCTCGTCCGGGGCTTCTTCCGTTCTCCGCGGGCGCCCGGAGTGTGCGACCCTTGAAGGCGGGCCGCCGCGACCGCCGGCGCCCGCGAAGGAACTGCATGACGACCGAGAAGTCGGCTCCGGCCGAGCCGGCGCCCGGGCACGAGGCCGCCGCCACCATCCAGCCGCGCCGCCGGGGCTGGGTGGTGTTCCTGCGCGACGTCGTGATCATCATCGTGATCGCGGTGCTCGTCTCGCTCGTCGTGAAGACGTTCATCGTCCGCTCGTTCTACATTCCGTCCGGCTCGATGGAGGACACGCTCCACGTGCAGGACCGGATCCTCGTCGACGAGATCACCCCTCGCTTCGGCGCCTACGAGCGCGGCGACATCGTGGTCTTCCAGGATCCTGGCGGCTGGCTGCCGCCCAGCACCGAGCCCGCCCGCCCGCCCGTGGTCGAGGCCGTCGAGTGGGTCCTCTCTCTCGTGGGGCTCGCCGCCCCCGACAGCGACGACCACCTCGTCAAGCGCATCATCGGGCTCCCCGGCGATCACGTCGTGTGCTGCAACGCGATCGGCCAGATCACGGTCAACGACGTGCCCATCGACGAGAGCGCGTACATCAAGGTCCCGGCGGGAGAGAGCGCTGCGTCGGGCGACGCGTTCGACGTGACCGTGCCCGAGGGAAGCCTGTGGGTGCTGGGCGACAACCGCTACCGCTCGAAGGACTCGCGGTACAACACGGATCAGCCGGGCAAGGGATTCGTGCCGATGGACAACCTCGTCGGCCGCGCGTTCCTCGTGACCTGGCCGCTCGACCGCTTCGGGCTGCTCGACTTCCATCACGACGTGTTCTCCGGCGTGCCCGCGCCTGATCCGGAGGGCGGCGCGCAGTGACCGTCGCCGAGCCCCGTCTCACCCTCGAGCGCAGGCTGCTCCGGGAGCACGCGCTCATCATCGCGTGCGACGAGGTGGGGAGGGGCGCCCTGGCCGGTCCGGTCGCCGTCGGCGCAGCCGTGGTCGACGCACCCCGGTCACGCAAGAGGATCCCGCAGGGCCTGCGCGACTCCAAGCTCGTGCCCGAGCCGAAGCGGGCCGACGTCGCCGCCCGGGCGGCGACGTGGGTCGCGGCGAGTGCCGTCGGATGGGCGAGCTCGCAGGAGATCGACGAGGTCGGCATCATGCGGGCGCTCGGACTGGCATCGATCCGCGCGCTGGCCGATCTCCGCGCCCACGGCGTGATCGCCGAGGAGGCGATCGTCATCCTCGACGGCAACTACGACTACATCACCCCGGCGGGGGCGTGGGGACTGACGGTGCGTCCCGTCATCAAGGCCGACCGCGACTGCGCGTCCGCCGCCGCCGCGTCGGTGATCGCGAAGGTGGCGCGCGACCGGCTGATGACCGACCTCCACGACGAGCTCCCCGCGTACAACTGGGCCCGCAACAAGGGCTATGCGAGCCCCGACCACCGCGATGCCATCCGCGCGCACGGCATCAGCCGGCACCATCGCGCGTCGTGGTCGATCGCCGAGGCGCCCACGCTGTTCTGAGTTCGCCGGCCGCGGACCGCGCGTCGCGGTTCGCGGGTCGCGGCATCCGTCCCCGCCCATAGGATGGAAGCACCATGGATGACGAGGTCTTCGAAGACTACGACCGCGAACTCGAGCTCGCGCTGTACCGCGAGTACCGGGATGTCGTCTCGCAGTTCCAATACGTGATCGAGACCGAGCGGCGCTTCTACCTCGCCAACGAGGTGAACGTCGTGCGGCGCGACACCGAGCACGACTTCTACTTCGAGATCTCGATGTCCGATGTGTGGGTCTGGGACATCTACCGCGCGGACCGCTTCGTCAAGGCGGTGCGCGTGCTGACGTTCAAGGACGTCAACGTCGAGGAGCTCTCGCGCCGCGACTTCCACCTCCCCGAAGAGCTGTCGCTCGACAACTGACGACCCCGCCGGCTCCTCCCCAGCCCGGCGCCTGCGGCGCGCTTCGCTGCTTCTGAACGGATGCCGCGCCCCGGCGCCCGCGCGCGCCCGCTCGGGCGCGACGATGCCGGAATGGCAGACAAAGACGACCTCGGACGGGCCGGCGAAGACCGGGCCGCGCGCTACTTCGAGGAGCGCGGATTCACCGTCCTCGCACGCAACTGGCGGTGCCGCGACGGTGAGATCGACCTGGTGGTCGCCGACCGGATGACGGTGGCGGTCGTCGAGGTGAAGACGCGCCGCGGAGAGGGCTTCGGGCACCCCTTCGAGGCGATCGACGCCCGCAAGCGCGTGCGGCTCTGGCGACTCGCCGTCGCGTGGGCGAGCGCGCATCGCGACCTCGTCCAGGGTCGGCGGCTGCGCATCGACGCCGTCGGACTCACCGGTGCCACCGTCGAAGCGGCCCGGCTCGAGCACCTCGTCGATGTGGAGGTGCCGTGAGCGTCGCGCGCACGTGGGCCGTCGCACTCGTCGGAGCCGAGGGGGAGTGCGTGGAGGTCGAAGCCGACCTGTCGCAGCAGACGCCCGAGTTCCGCATCATCGGCCTGCCCGACAAGGCCCTCGGCGAAGCGGTGCAGCGGGTGCACAACGCGTGCGCGAACAGCGGCACCCCGTTGCCGCGGCGGCGGCTGACGGTGAACCTGTCTCCCGCGAGCCTGCCCAAACAAGGATCCGGATTCGATGTCGCGATCGCCATCGCCTCGCTCGCGACCGAGTCGACCATGGACGCCGCCTCGGTCGCCAGCGCCGTGCACATCGGCGAACTCGGACTCGACGGTCGGCTGCGGCCGGTGCCCGGTGTGCTGCCGGCCGTGGTCGCCGCGCGCCGGGCGGGTCATCGCCGCGTGGTCGTGCCGTTCGCGAACGGCCCCGAGGCCGAGCTCGTCGAAGGGGTCGACGTGCTGGCCGCCCTCAACCTGGCGCAGGTGGTCGCCTGGCACGGCGGCGACGTGGAGGTGCCCGACGACCAGCCTGTGTTCCTCGCCGACGAGGACGAGCCGCCCCGGGCGGCCCTCGACCTGGCCGAGGTGATCGGCCAGCGCGACGCCGTCGACGCGCTCATCGTGGCGGCGGCCGGCGGACACCACCTGCTGATGTGCGGACCGCCCGGCGCCGGCAAGACGATGCTGGCCCGACGGCTGCCGGGCATCCTCCCCGAGCTCGACGATCGGGCGGCCCTCGCGAGTGCGTCGATCCGCAGCCTGGCGGGTGCTCGCGTTGTCGAGCTGTCGCGCACGCCGCCGTTCGAGGCCCCGCATCACAGTGCGAGCATCGCCGCCCTCGTCGGCGGCGGGACGCGCGTCGTGCGGCCCGGTGCCATCGCCCGGGCGAGCGAGGGCGTGCTGTTCCTGGACGAGGCCGGCGAGTTCGCGGCGAGCGCGCTGGATGCGCTTCGCCAGCCGCTGGAGTCGGGTTCCATCACGATCCACCGAGCCGGCGCGATGGCGGAGTACCCGGCGCGCTTCCAGCTCGTGCTCGCGACCAACCCGTGTCCGTGCGGCGACTACGGCATCCGTGGCGGCACCTGCACGTGCCCGCCGGCGGCCATCCGCCGGTACCTCGGGCGGCTGTCAGGGCCGCTGCTGGACCGGATGGACATCGAATTGACGCTCACTCGCGTGTCGGTCGCGCAGCGTGATCACGGACCCGCGCTGTCGACCGCCACCGCTCGCGCGCGTGTGATCGAAGCGCGCGCCCGAGCCGCGCGCCGCCTGCACGACACACCGTGGCGGGTGAACGCGGACGTTCCCGGCAGCTGGCTGCGCGAGGGACCCGGAGCACCGTCGCCTGTCGTGCGCCGCCCGCTCGACGCCGCCCTGCACCGGGGGGCGCTGACGCTGCGCGGCTATGACCGCGTGCTGAGGGTCGCGTGGTCGCTTGCCGACATCGAGGGGCGCGGGCAGCTCAGCGCGGAGCACGTCGGGCGCGCGCTCTATCTCAAGAAGGGCCTGGCACTGTGAGGGGATTCGACCTGACCAGCGCGACCGCAGAACGAGCCCTCGCACCCTTGGGTCTCGCATGGGGCGCCGACGAGTCATTGGAGCGGTACGCCACCGCGGTGTGGTCGCAGATCACCGAGCCCGGCGACTCCGTCGCGGGGCGGATCGTCGCGGCGCGCGGGGCCGTGGCGGGTCTCGAGGCGGTGCTCTCCGAGGGCGCGCTCGACGAGGTGACGCCCCGCGAGCTCGCCGACGGCCGGCAGCGCTGGATGCCGCGACTGTCCGAGCGCGCGGTCGTCGACTCCCTTCGTGTCGCGGCGGCGCGCGGGGTGCGCCTCCTCACCCGAAGCGACCCGGAATGGCCGTCGCAGCTCGACGACCTCGGCAGTCACGGGCCGCTGTGCCTGTGGGTGCGCGGCGACGCGGCCGCTCTCGGCATGGAGCACGGGTCGGTGGCGATCGTCGGGGCGCGCGCCGCCACCCGCTACGGGGACCACGTCGCCATGGAGCTCGCCGCCGACCTCGCCGGGCACGGCATCGCCGTCGTCTCCGGCGGTGCCTACGGCATCGACGGCGCTGCGCACCGTGCCGCCCTGACGGCGGGTGGCCTGACAGTGGCGCTGCTTGCGGGAGGCGCGGATCGCGCCTATCCCGCCGGACACACCCAGCTCATCGAGGACGTGGCGCGACATGGCGTGGTGGCGAGCGAGGTGCCTTGCGGATCCGCACCCACCAAATGGCGCTTCCTCCAGCGCAACCGCCTGATCGCCGCGCTGTCGATGGCGACCGTGGTCGTCGAAGCCGGCTGGCGCAGCGGGTCGCTCAACACCGCAGGTCACGCCGCGACGCTGTCACGCCCCCTCGGCGCAGTGCCGGGCCCCATCACCTCGGCCGCCTCGGCGGGGGCACATCGCCTGATCCGCGAGTACGGAGCGGAGTGCATCACGAGCGCCGACGATGTCCGCGAGCTCCTCGGGCTCCCGCCGGCGAACGCTGCCGGCACGACCCCCGGGTCGAACTACACCGACGACGCGACGCGGGTGCAGGACGCCCTGAGCACGCGGGCGTGGCGCGACGTCGAGGAGGTTGCGCGGCGAGCCGGCATGTCGTCCGAGGGGGTTCGGGGGTTCCTCGGGGTGCTCCAGCTCGACGGCCGCGTGCAGTCGGGGCCGGATGGATGGAGACTGCTCCCCACGGCGGGATGAGCACGACTCGTCGACGGAGCGGTTCGAGAGCCCGCCGGATGACCCGCGTCGCCGACGCACGCCGGATGCTGCCGTGCGTCGCAGGCACATCGGATGACGCTGCGGTGCATCGCGGGCACATCGGATGACGCTGCGGTGTGCCGGGGCACTGGATGACCCTGCGGTGCGTCGCGCCGACGTCTGCGTGCCGCCGGGGCAAGGTAGACACGTGGAGATCCTCGAGGCCGCCGAGAGGTACCTGCGGCAGCTGGCGGACGTGCGGCGGCTTTCGCCCGCGACGGTGCGCGCCTACCGCGCCGACCTCGCGGGCCTCTCGGCGGCGTGCGGTGACATCGCATTGGACGATGTCGACCTCGAGAATCTCCGCGACTGGCTCTGGCAGGCGGTGCAGCGGGGCGACAGCCGTGCGACCATCGCGCGCCGTACCGCCGCCGTCCGCGGATTCTTCGCGTGGGCGACGGAGGCCGGCCTCCTGGCAGGCGACCCGAGTCTTCGCCTCGTCGCCCCCAAACGCGGCCGGACGCTGCCCAAGGTGGCCACCGCCGAGGCCCTCGCCGACGTGCTGGCGCGGATGGAGAACGCCGCCGCCGCCGGCGACCCCATCGCCCTGCGCGACCACGCCGTGCTGGAGCTGCTCTACGGCGCCGCGGTGCGTGTGTCTGAGCTGTGCGGGCTCGACGTCGACGACATCGACCGGGATCGGCGCACGGCGCGCGTGCTGGGCAAGGGGGCGAAGGAGCGTGTCGTGCCGTTCGGCCTTCCGGCGCTGCGGGCGATGGATGCATACCTGGTCCGAGGTCGCCCGGCGCTCGTGGCCCGCCGCCCTGACGACACTCCGACCGCCGCGATGTTCCTCGGTGCGCGCGGCGGCCGACTCGGATCCCGTGCGGTGTACGACCTCGTCGCGCGCGAGCTCGGTCCTGAGCTGGGTGAACACGTCGGCCCTCATGCGCTCCGGCACTCTGCCGCCACCCATCTGCTTGACGGCGGGGCCGACCTCCGTGCGGTGCAGGAGCTGCTCGGGCACGCGAGCCTCGGCACGACCCAGATCTACACGCACGTCTCCAGTGAGCGGCTCGCGGCGTCGTACCGGTTGGCGCATCCGCGCGCGTGACGAGCTTGCTCAGCGCCTGAGCGGGATCCGCCCGGACGGGGACGGCGCATCGACTGCAAACCGGCGTTCAGCAGCACGGAAGGAGCACGGCGCGTGGCACGCCGCCCAGCAGCACCAGAGGGTTGATGTACTCGCCATCCAGGCGGACGCCGAAGTGCAGGGCGCCGGGGGCGGTGTGTCCGCCGAGCGCGATCGACCCGACCGGCTCGCCAGCCGCGACCGGCGTGCCCGTCGCGAGGTCGGAGTCCACCGGCTCGAGCGTCGTGACCAGGCCCGAACCGTGATCGAGCGTCAGGACGCCGCGACCCGCGACCTCTCCTGAGAACGCGACGACACCGCCGGCGGGTGCGCGCACCACGGTCTCGCTCAGCGGCCGAAGGTCCACGCCGCGGTGACCGGGTCCGTACTCGTGGGCCGGTGCGACGAAGACCTGCTCGAGCCGGAAGGGGCGGACGGGCCACGTCCATCCAGACGCGACCGCGACCGGGCCGCCGGCGACCCCGGCGACATCAGCGGGCACGGCGCCCGCCGAAGCGATCCCGGCGCCGGGCAGCGCGGCCACGGCGAACGTCGCCAGCACCGCCCCGATGAGCCTGCCCGCACTCCGTCGTGGATCCGTCCCTGCCGTTCTCATGCTCCGACCCTCGACCCGCCTCGACGTCGGCGGGGACCGATGCCTCCGCCCGGTGGAGAACGCGTGTCCGGTGGTCCCGGGGGAGGAGGGGCGGGAACCCCTCCTGCTGATACACTGGATACGCACTCCGCATGTCGGAGTGACTCCGCGTGCCCACAGCGCCGCAAGCCCCGAGTCTGACGAAGGGTGCGGCGCGGCATCCATTCCCAACGGTCCCTGCGAACGCTCATGAGCGGTGCGGGGTGGGAATGAGCCGGGCACCAGGCTCGCCGGCTCCTGCCGGCGCGAGAACAACCGCAACAGGCGCGCACGCGCCGGAACAGGAGAACGGCCATGGCCGTCGTCACCATTCGCCAGCTGCTCGACAGCGGCGTCCACTTCGGACACCAGACCCGCCGGTGGAACCCGAAGGTCAAGCGCTTCATCCTCACGGAGCGCAGCGGCATCCACATCATCGACCTGCAGCAGTCGCTGACGTACATCGACAAGGCGTACGAGTTCGTCAAGGAGACCGTCGCGCACGGCGGCACCATCCTCTTCGTCGGCACCAAGAAGCAGGCGCAGGAAGTCATCGCCGAGCAGGCGACCCGTGTAGGCCAGCCCTACGTCAACCAGCGCTGGCTCGGTGGCCTGCTCACCAACTTCTCGACCGTCTCCAAGCGTCTCGCGCGCATGAAGGAGCTCGAGGAGCTCGACTTCGAGGACCCGGCTGCCAGCGGCTTCACCAAGAAGGAGCTCCTGCTCAAGAAGCGCGAGCTCGACAAGCTGCACAAGTCGCTCGGCGGCATCCGCAACCTCCAGAAGACCCCTTCGGCCATCTGGGTCGTCGACGCCAAGCGCGAGCACCTCGCGATCGACGAGGCGTCGAAGCTCGGCATCCCGGTGATCGGCATCCTCGACACCAACGCCGACCCGGACGAGTTCCAGTACCCGATCCCCGGCAACGACGACGCGATCCGCTCGGTGGGCCTGCTCACCCGCATCATCGCCGACGCCGCCGCCGAGGGCCTCATCCAGCGCCACCAGCCCACCGACGAGGCCGCCGACGCCGAGCCGCTCGCCGACTGGGAGCGCGAGCTGCTCGAGCAGGGTGCGCCGGTCGAGACCGAGGTCGCCGCTGTGGAGACCGCGGCGACCGAGTCGGCCGCCGACGAGGCGGGCGCCGAGGCCGCTGAGGCGACCGAGGCCGCTGACGCGACCGAGGCCGCGGAGGCGACCGAGGGCGCCGAGGCGAAGACCGCCGAGTAAGTCTCACTCACACTCCGCCTCGGCGGGATCGCCCGCGCCGAACGGCCCGGACGGTCCCGCCGAGGCATCCACGAGAACTCACCACAATCAAGGAGCCGCCACCCATGGCAAACTTCACGATCGCCGACATCAAGGCGCTGCGCGAGCAGCTCGGCACGGGCATGGTCGACACCAAGAAGGCTCTCGAGGAGGCAGACGGCGACCTCGAGAAGGCCGTCGAGATCCTGCGCCTCAAGGGTGCGAAGGGCAACGCCAAGCGTGCCGACCGCTCCACCAGCGAGGGTCTCGTCGCCGCGAAGGAGGTCGACGGTCAGGTCACGATCATCGAGCTCAACACGGAGACCGACTTCGTCGCGAAGAACGACCGTTTCATCGCGCTGGCCGAGAAGGTGCTCGACGCCGCCGCTGCCGCCCACGCCGACTCGGCTGAGGCCGCCCTCGCGGCGCCCGCCGGCAGCCAGACGGTCGCCGAGCTCATCTCCGACGAGGCCGCGATCATCGGCGAGAAGGTCGAGCTGCGTCGCGTGAACACGCTCTCGGGCGACAAGTTCGAGATCTACCTCCACAAGACCAGCAAGGACCTGCCGCCGCAGGTCGGCGTGGTGCTCGCCTACTCGGGCGACGACGCCGAGACGGCGCGCAGCCTCGCGCAGCACATCTCGTTCGCGAACCCTTCGTACCTGTCGCGCGACGAGGTTCCCGAGGCCGAGGTCGAGAAGGAGCGCGAGATCGTCACCGAGATCTCCCGCAACGAGGGCAAGCCCGAGGCCGCCCTTCCGAAGATCGTCGAGGGCCGCGTCAACGCGTTCTTCAAGCAGGTCTCGCTGCTCGACCAGGACTACGCCAAGGACAACAAGCAGTCCGTCGCGCAGGTCGCGAAGGACGCCGGTCTGACCCTCACGGGCTTCGCCCGCTACAAGGTCGGCGCCTGACGTTCTGAGAAGGCCCGCACCGGCAACCGGTGCGGGCCTTTTCTCATGCCCTTCGGTAGTTTGTCCCATTGCCGGATAGTTTGTCGTCATCGAGAGGACCACAGTGATCAACGAGAACACCGGACGCCGCCGCGTCCTTCTGAAGCTTTCCGGCGAGGCGTTCGGCGGTGGGCAGCTCGGGGTCAACCCCGACGTGGTCAGCCAGATCGCCCGTGAGATCGCGGCCGCAGTCGACCGCGTCGAGATCGCGGTCGTCGTCGGCGGCGGAAACTTCTTCCGCGGTGCCGAGCTCAGCCAGCGCGGCATGGACCGCGGGCGTGCCGACTACATGGGCATGCTGGGCACCGTGATGAACGCCCTCGCCCTCCAGGACTTCCTCGAGCAGGCCGGCGCCGCCACGCGTGTGCAGTCGGCCATCTCGATGACCCAGGTCGCCGAGCCCTACATCCCTCGCCGTGCCGAGCGTCACATGGAGAAGGGCCGCGTCGTCATCTTCGGCGCCGGCGCCGGTCTGCCGTACTTCTCCACCGACACCGTGGCCGCTCAGCGGGCGCTCGAGATCGACGCTCAGGAGGTCCTCGTCGCGAAGAACGGCGTCGACGGGGTGTACACCGCGGATCCGAAGAAGGATGCCTCGGCCACGCGCATCGATCGCATCACGTACCTCGACGCGCTGCAGCGCGGTCTGAAGGTCGTGGACTCGACCGCTTTCAGCCTCTGCATGGACAACAAGATGGACATGCGGGTGTTCGGCATGGAGCCGGAGGGGAACGTCACGCGCGCGCTGCTGGGCGAGACCATCGGCACGCTCGTCACGGCGTGACCGTCCTCGCGCCGATACACTTGACCAGCCCCATCAACGCGAAGGAGACACTGTGATCGCGGACGTCTTGGCCGATGCCGGAGTGCGCATGGACCGCGCCGTCGAGGCTGCGAAGGAGGACTTCGCCACGGTGCGCACCGGACGCGCGAACCCGCAGCTGTTCCAGAAGGTCCTCGTCGACTACTACGGCAGCCCGACGCCGCTCGCGCAGCTCGCGTCGATCAACAACCCGGAGGCTCGCACGCTCCTCATCACGCCGTACGACAAGTCGGCGCTGAAGGCGATCGAGCAGGCGATCCGCGACATCCCGAATCTCGGTGTCAACCCCACCAACGACGGCAATCTCGTCCGCGTCACGATGCCGGAGCTGACCGAGGAGCGTCGCAAGGAGTACGTCAAGCTCGTGCGCAGCAAGGGCGAGGACGCCAAGGTGCACGTGCGCGGCATCCGCCGCAAGGCGAAGGATGACATCGACGCGCTGAAGGGCGAGGTCGGCGAGGACGAGCTGGCGCGCGGCGAGAAGGAGCTGGACGCGATCACCAGGGCTCACGTCGACGGCATCGACGACGCGCTCAAGCGCAAAGAGGCCGAGCTCCTCGAGGTCTGAAGTCCGTCCATGACCGACGAATCCGAGCCGCCTCGCCGCGACGAGCCCGATCCTCCGCCGTCGTGGCGCGAGGCGGACGATGCGCGGCGGGCCGCTGATCCGCACGAGACCGGCCCGGCGCTCGGGGCTCACCTGCGTGCGGCGCGGAGTGAGCTCGAGAGCCAGGTCGCGCAGGCGCGCGCGGACTTCGAAGAGGCGAACGAGCGCATCAAGGAGCGCACCGGTCGCGATCTCATCGTCGCGATCCTCATCGCGCTCGCCATCGGCGCCGTGCTGCTGGGTTCGCTGCTGTTCGTGAAGTGGGCGTTCGTGCCGTTCGCGCTGGCAGCGGCCCTGCTGGCGATCTTCGAGTTCTCGCGCGCACTGGTCGTGGCCGGCCGCCGGGTCGACCTCGTGCCCCAGCTCCTCGCCGGCACGGCCGTCGTGCTGTCGGGCTACTTCGCGAGTTCGTGGTTCCACTGGGTCGTGCTGTTCGTGGCGCTGGCCTTCGTGGTGGTCTGGCGTCTCGTGGCGCAGATGGCGGCGAACGACGGGCGCTCGTACGCCGGGGTGCTCGGCGACGTGCTCATCGGGACGTTCCTTCAGCTTTACGTCGCCTTCCTCGGCAGTCTGTGCCTGGTGCTGCTGCACCAGGAGGACGGTCAGTTCTGGGTGCTGTCGTTCATCATCGTCGCCGTCGCGGTCGACACCGGGGCGTACGTCGCGGGCATCACCCTGGGCAAGCACCCCATGGCCCCGCGCATCAGCCCCAAGAAGACGTGGGAGGGCTTCGCGGGGGCGGCGACGGCCGCGGTCATCGCCGGCGTCGTGGTCGGCATCTTCATGCTGGGCCTCGACTGGTGGATGGGTGTCGTGTTCGGCCTCGTCATCCTCGCCACGGCGACCGTCGGAGACCTGGGAGAATCGATGATCAAGCGCGACCTCGGCATCAAGGACATGAGCTCCTGGCTGCCCGGGCACGGCGGCGTGCTCGATCGCCTCGATTCGATCCTGCTGTCCGTCGTGGGCGCGCTCGGCCTCTACTATCTCTTCATCCCGCTGGTGGCATCATGACCGCATCCGAAACGACCGCTCGCGCATCCTTTCCCGAGACGCGCGGTCGGGAGAAGGGCTACGACAAGCAGCCCGTCGATGAATTCCTCGCCCGTGCACGGGCGTCTTTCGAGCAGGCCGGCGACGGCCTCACCTCGGCCGATGTCCGGCAGGTCGCGTTCCCGCTGGTGCGTCACGGCTACACGATCGCGTCGGTGGATGCCGCGCTCGGCCGCATCGAGGACGCCTTCGCCGCGCGGGAGCGTTCGTCGGCGGTGGCCGAGCAGGGCGCTCGCGCCTGGGTCGGTCACACCCGCGAGCTCGCGCAGGAGGTGCTGGACCGTCTCTCACGACCGGCGAAGGAGCGTTTCGATCGCGTGTCGGTCCTGCGCTACGGCTATCGCATCGCCGAGGTCGACCTGGTCGCCGACAAGCTCGCCCGTTACCTCGAGACCGGCGACTCCGTGACCGTCGAGCAGGTGCGCGCGGTCGCCTTCCGCATGCAGCGGGGCGGCTACCGCGAAACGCAGGTGGATGCCGTGCTGGATGCCGTCGTCGAGGTCATGCTCGCCGTCAAGTGAGCGGGCTTCGCGCGGCGGATGGCAGGCGCCGCGACCCGTATGCGAGAATCGGGACACTGTGACTTCTGGAAACGAGCTGCAGGCGACCCGGCGCGCCCGACGTCACGAGATGTCGACGCGAGGCTCGAGGGCCGTCGCGGCATCGCCGACTTCGGCTCAGCCGACGCCACGAGTCGCCTCACCGCAGCGCCAGCCGGCGGCACGGTGGTCCCGACGTCGCGGCGTGCTGGGGGGCTTCGCGGCGTTCGCAGTGCTCGGATTCGTGGCGGCCTACATCGGCCCGACGGGCCTCGCACTCGCGCAGGCGAGCGACGACGACAGTGCGGTGTCGCTGTACGCGAGTTCTCTCGGCGACGTCCAGACGCGTGCGGGTGACGAGGACGCGCCGGTGGCCGAGCCCGCCGCCCTCGATCGCGGCACCTACTCGGTGTACGTCAAGCCGAAGCCGACGCCCACCCCGGTCGCGACGGCATCCTCGTCGTCAGGCGGCTGGCGTCCGCCGTTCGTCACGCCCGACCCCGGCAGCGCGCAGGCGATCGCCTACGACATGGTCCTGGCCCGCGGGTGGGGCGATGATCAGTTCGCCTGCCTCGTGGCGCTGTGGAAGAAGGAGTCGGGCTGGCGTGTGAATGCGTACAACGCCGGGAGCGGCGCATACGGCATTCCACAGGCGCTTCCGGGAAGCAAGATGGCCACAGCGGGCGCCGACTGGGAGACCAATCCCGCGACGCAGATCGCGTGGGGCCTCGGCTACATCAGCGGCCGGTACGGCTCGCCGTGCGGCGCGTGGGACCACTCGCAGCGCACAGGCTGGTACTGAGCCGTGCCGAGGTCCAACCGCCGCAGACCGGACCCCAGCGGCGATGACTCGTTCGAGCGCCTCCTCGCCGGGTGGAAGCGCACCGAAGTGCGCCGCGGGATCGAATGGACGGTCCAGCCCGTCTCGGCGACGCAGGCGCAGAAGCCGTACACGTGCCCGGGCTGCGGCCGCCAGATCGATGTGGGTGTCGCGCACCTGGTCGCCTGGCGCGCCGACGGCGTGCTCGGCGATGCCGCCGACCTCGCCGCCCGCAGGCATTGGCATCAGCACTGCTGGAAGGTGGCGTGACATGGAGATCCGAGGCCCGATGCTGCTGCCCGCGCGGCGGGAGGAGGTCGAGCTCGAGACACTCGACGGTCTCACGCTCGTGGGGGAGCTGGCGCTGCCCGAGCACGGCGAGCCGACCGCGACGCTCGTGACGCTGCACCCGCTGCCCACGGCGGGCGGATTCATGGACTCCCACATCCTGCGCAAGGCCGCGGGCCGCCTGCCCGCCCTCGCGAACCTCGCGGTGCTGCGGTTCAACACCCGCGGAACCACCTCGCCGCGCGGCACGAGCGAGGGGGCGTTCGACGGAGGGCGCGCCGAGGCGTTCGACGTCGCCGCCGCCATGGACTTCGTGCAGGCGCGTGGGCTGCCGCGGCCGTGGTTCGTCGGGTGGTCGTTCGGAACCGAGCTCGTCCTCAAGTACGGGCGCGACCATCCGGTCGAGGGCGCAGTGCTGCTGTCGCCGCCGCTTCACCGCGCGACGGACGACGAGGTCGCGGCGTGGGCGGGGGACGAGCGCCGGCTGATCGTGCTGGTCCCGGAGTTCGACGACTACCTGCGACCGGATGCCGCCGCCCACCGCTTCGCGAGCGTGCCGGACGCCGTGCTCATCCCGGTCGAAGGCGGGAAGCACCTGTGGGTGGGGGAGAACCAGACCCGCCGCGTGCTGACCGAGATCGTCGCGGCCGTCAACCCCGACGCGCTGCCGCTGCCCAACGAGTGGGACGGGCCGGTCACCGCGGAGGGATGACGGTCACCTCTCGTTCTGACGGGGGATGACGACCTGGCGGTAAATGATGAGGATGCTGGCGGCCACGGGGATCGCCACGAGCGCCCCGAGCAGTCCGAGCAGCGAGCCGCCGGCGAGGGCCGCGATCACCACGACCGCGCCGGGCACCGACACCGCGCGACCCATGATGCGCGGCGAGATGACGTACGCCTCGATCTGCATGTAGATCAGGTAGTAGATCGCCGCGATGAGCGCCGTCGTCGGCGAACCGACGATGAGGCACAACAGCACGATGATCGCCGAGCCGGTGAGCGTGCCCACGAGCGGGATGAGCGAGAAGAAGAAGGCGATGACGGCGAGGACGGCCGGAAAGGGCGCGCCGATGATCGACAGGAAGATCGCGCTCAGCACGCCGTTGATCACGCCGAGGGTCACCTGGCCGATGACGTAGTAGCCCACCGAATCGGTGATCTGCTCGCCGAGGTCCATGAAGCGCGCCCGCTTGGACGCGGGGACGAGCTGGTATACCGCGCGCTTGAGGTTCGGGGTGGAGGCGGTGAAGTAGATGGTGAGGATGAGCACGATGAAGGCGCCGGCGAAGCCGCCGATGATCGCACCGACGATGGCGATGATGCTGCCGCCCACCTCCGAGCCGATCGCGCCGACGTCGAGCGACGCGTACCAGTCCTCGATGTATCCCCAGACCTCGTCGACGTCGAGCGCGGGGAAGACGGTGTGCAGCCACTCCTGGATCGCGGTGACCGGATCGGCGAAGATCCCTTCCTCGGCGAGATTCTCGATCGCGGAGACGAGCTGGCCGATCTGCTGCACGATGATCGGCACCACCATGAGGATGATGCCGGCGAAGGCCGCGAGCACGCCGAGGATGGTGATGAGCACGGCGGCCCACCGAGGGAGCTTCCGCCGCTCGAGCCACGCCACGATCGGGTCGAGGCCCAGCGAGAGGAACAGAGCGGTGCCGACGTAGAGAAGGATCGTCTGCAGGTTCTGGATGCTTCCGATGAGCAGCAGCCCGAGACCGACCCCCAGCGTCGCCAGGAGCGCGGTGCGGAACGGGTTGTGCAGCTTCATCGAGTTCTCCCCCTCCCACCGACGTCGCGTCGGTGCGTGTCCGCCCAGAATACGCACGAGCAGCCCTCAGCCCGTGGAATGGCCCCTCCCACGCGCCTCCCAGGTCGAGTTCGCTAGTCTGAAATGTCGAATCGAAGGGCCGCGCCCCCCTGCGCCTGCCCGGGAAAGGTGATCTTCGTGCGTTTCGTGTGGGCCGTGGCGGCCTTCGTGCTCGCCACCGTGATGATCGGGGCGGGCATCGCCCAGCGGACGATCTTCCAGGGACCCCGGACCGAGACCACGGCGATCTCGGTCGAGGAGGAGACCCCGTATCTCCTGATCGACGGCGCCGTGCTCAATCAGATGCCGGGTACTCAGACCCTTCGCGCGCAGGCGGAGGGCGACATCTTCGCGTCGTACGGCCGTACGGCCGACATGGAGGCGTGGCTCGCCGACGCCACCTACACGCGCGTCGGTCTCGACGCCGACGGCGGACTCGACATCTCCGTCGTCGAGCCGCAAGCGGGCACCGACGACGGTGCCGCCGCAGACGCCGCGGAAGAGCCGGGCCGCAGTCCCGTGGGCTCCGATCTGTGGCTCGACGAGTATCAGCAGACCGACCTCCTGATCGCGCCGCTGCAGCTTCCCGAGGAGATGAGTGTGCTGGTCGCCGCCGACGGCACGGCCCCCGCTCCGAGCGAGGTCACGGTGACGTGGCCCCTCCAGACCTCCACCCCGTGGGCCGGTCCGCTGATCGTCCTCGGCGGCATCCTCATGGCCGTGGGCGTCTTCCTGTACATCCTCGGCATCCGTCATGTCCGTCGTAAGCGCGGCCCGCGTCGAAAGGGTCTGCCGCTCCCCGTGACCGAGCCCATCGACATCGCGATCGACAACGACGACGACAAGGGCGTCATCAGCAACTCTCAGGCGCCGACCCGTCGCGCCGTCGCGAGCGGGCGCCGTGCGTTCGCCGTGCTTCCGGTGGTGGCGGTGTCGGCACTGCTCTTCTCGGGCTGCTCCGCTGACGCGTGGCCGCAACTCGGTGCGACGCCGACCCCCACGCCGACGGCGACCGTCATCGCACCCGAGGGCCAGCAGGCGCCCGCCGTCACCAAGGCCCAGGCGGAGCGGATCCTGACCCGCATCGCGGCCACCGTGGCCGACGCGGATGCGGCCATGGACGGCGACCTGGCGGCGACACGCCTCGAGGGCGCAGCGCTGGCCGCGCGGGACACGAACTACAAGCTGCGCGCCGCGATCGCGGACTACGCGGTGCCCGCGCCGATCCTCGCGAAGCCGCTCGAGGTCGTGCTGCCACAGGCCTACGACGGCTGGCCGCGCTCGGTGATCGCCGTCGCCGACGACGACGAGTCGAAGACCTCGAGCATCATGCTGATGACCCAGCAGGACGCCTGGTCGGAGTACAAGCTGTCGTACATCGCGAGCCTCGAGGCCTCGACGACGCTGCCCGATCTGGCGCCGGCCTACATCGGCGCTTCGCAGGTCGAGCCGGATTCGCCGTTCCTCCTGCTCCCGCCCGATCAGGTGGCCGCCGCCTACGCCGACGTCATCAACAACACCGAGAACAGCGAGTACTACGACCTCTTCGAGGCCGAAGGCGACCAGATGCGCGTCGCGATCGCGGCCGACCGTCAGCGACGCCTCGATGACTTCAACCAGACCGGGGCGAGCACCGGGAAGTTCGAGTTCACGTCCGAACCCGGCGCGCACGCTCCCTTCGCGCTGCAGACGGTGGAGAGCGGTGCGATCGTGGCCGTGAACATCAGCGAGGTCGAGAACATCACGCCGACGGTCGCCGAGGCCTACATCCGCCTGCCCTCGAACAAGGCGGTGCAGGCGATCACCGGCACCGACCAGTCGCTCACCGGCTTCGCGACGACGTACATCGACCAGGTGTTCTTCTACGTGCCCAACGGCGGTTCCAACGAGAAGATCCGCCTGCTCGGTTACTCCTCCAGCGTCCTCGATGCGAAGATTCTTTAGTGACCGATCCCACTCTGGGCGCCTCCCTGCGCGGCGCCGTCGACCTGTCCGCTCTCCGTAACCGTCCTGCGCCCGCCGCGCCGGGCGAGGAGGCGCCCCAGCAGGGCGGCGTGGCCGTCCCGTCGCTGGTCCTCGACGTCACCGACGAGACCTTCCCCCAGGTGCTCGAGCTCTCGCGCACCATCCCTGTGGTGGTGGATCTGTGGGCGGAGTGGTGCGGGCCGTGCAAGCAGCTCAGCCCGGTGCTCGAGAAGGTCGTGATCGAGCTCGGCGGCCGTGTGGTGCTGGCCAAGGTCGACGTCGACGCGAATCCCCAGCTCTCGCAGGCGTTCCGCGCCCAGTCGATCCCGATGGTCGTCGCGCTGGTCGGCGGTCAGCCGGTGCCGATGTTCACCGGTGCGGTCCCCGAGCAGCAGGTGCGCGACGTGTTCGCGCAGCTGCTGCAGCTCGCGGCGCAGAACGGCGTCACCGGCACGGTCTCGGTCGATGGACAGACGGATGCCTCGGAGGAGGCACCCGCTGAGCCCCCGCTTCCGCCGCTCCATGCCGAGGCGTTCGACGCGATCGAGGCCGGCGACTATCCGCGCGCGATCGCCGCCTACGAGAAGGCACTCGCCGAGAATCCCCGCGACGCGGAGGCGCGTGCGGGCCTGGGCCAGGTCCGACTGCTCGACCGCGTGCAGGGCGTGGACCTGCAGGCGGCCCGCTCGGCGGCGGCATCAGCCCCCACCGACGTCGCCGCGCAGCTGACGGTCGCCGATCTCGATCTCGCCGGCGGCC
This sequence comes from Microbacterium hibisci, assembly GCF_015278255.1. Taxonomy (GTDB): domain Bacteria; phylum Actinomycetota; class Actinomycetes; order Actinomycetales; family Microbacteriaceae; genus Microbacterium; species Microbacterium hibisci. The sequence goes on along the minus strand of NZ_JADIJC010000001.1, from coordinate 647,663 downwards.
ACGTCGACGATGCGTTCGGTCGTCTGCTCGACCTGTTCGCACAGCTGCCCGCCGAAGAGCGCACGCCTGTGCGCGAGCGACTGCTCGAGCTGTTCGCCCTCGTCGGCGACGCCGACCCGCGCGTGATCGCCGCACGCGGCCGCCTGGCCTCACTCCTCTTCTGATCGCCGGACGCACGGCCCGCGGCTGATCGCGGGCGCGGTGCCGTGCCGGGCGCGACGATCAGCCCTGCGTCGGCGAGGGGATGTGCGCGCCCGTGCGGTGCCGCAGCCACAGCACGCCCAGCGGCGGGAGGACGAGCGACGCCCGGCCGCCGGCCCCCGCGTGGACGACCCCCAGATTGCCGACTCCCGAGCCGCCGTAGGCCTGGGCGTCGGTGTTGAGGATCTCGTCCCAGACGCCGGTCTCGGGGAGGTCGAGCTCGTAAGCGGTCAGGGGCCCTCCCGAGAAGTTCGCGACGACCACGACCGTGTTGCCGTGCCAGTCGCGGCGAGAGAACGCGACCACGTTGGGGTTCCACCGGGGCGCACCGAGCCGAGTGAAGGCGGCACCGTCGCTGTCACGCGACCACAGCGCAGACTGCTCGCGGTAGATCCGGTTCAGGGTGCCCACGAACTGCTGCAGCTGCGCGTGCGCGGGCTGGTCGAGCAGCCACCAGTCCAGCGAACGGCCCTCGGACCATTCCGAGAGCTGCCCGAACTCCTGACCCATGAACAGCAGCTGCTTGCCCGGGTGACCCCACATATAGGCCAGGAAGGCGCGCATGTTGGCCAGCTGCTGCCAGTGGTCACCCGGCATCCGCCCGAAGAGGCTGCCCTTGCCGTGCACGACCTCGTCATGGCTGATCGGAAGCACGTAGTTCTCGCTGAAGGCGTACACGAACGAGAACGACAGCTCGCCCTCGTGGTGCGAGCGGTGGATCGGGTCGCGCTTGATGTACTGGAGCGAGTCGTTCATCCAGCCCATGTTCCACTTGAACCCGAAGCCGAGTCCTGCATGGCCGGTCGGCGCCGTCACTCCGGGGAAGCTGGTGGACTCCTCCGCGATCATCGCGATGCCGGGGTACCGCTTGTACGCCGTGGCGTTGACCTCCTGCAGGAAGCGGATCGCCTCCAGGTTCTCGCGGCCGCCGTGCACGTTCGGCGCCCACTCGCCCTCGTTGCGGGAGTAGTCCAGGTACAGCATCGAGGCCACCGCGTCCACGCGAAGGCCGTCGACGTGGAACTCCTCGAACCAGTACAGCGCGTTGGCGACGAGGAAGTTGCGCACCTCGTTGCGGCCGTAGTCGAAGATGTAGGTGCCCCAGTCGCGGTGCTCGCCGCGCCGCGGGTCGGGGTGCTCGTAGAGCGGCTCGCCGTCGAAGCGGGCCAGGGCGAAGGCGTCCTTCGGGAAGTGGCCCGGGACCCAGTCCATGATCACGCCGATGCCGGCCTGGTGCAGCCGGTCGATGAGGTAGCGCAGGTCGTCGGGGTGGCCGAAGCGGCTGGTGGGCGCGTAATAGCCGGTGACCTGGTACCCCCACGACCCGCCGAACGGGTGCTCGGCCAGGGGGAGGAACTCCACGTGGGTGAACCCCTGGGCGCCGACGTACTCGATCAGCTGCTCGGCGGCGTCGCGGTAGGACAGTCCCTGCCGCCATGAACCGAGATGCAGCTCGTAGATCGACATCGGCTGCGACACCGGCGTCGAGGTCGCGCGCGCCGTGAGCCATGCCGCGTCGCCCCACGCGTACGAGGAACGCACGACGCGGGACGCGGTCGCCGGAGGCACCTCGGCGAACCGGGCCATCGGGTCGGCCTTGACGACCCAGGCGCCGTTGCGGCCGCGCAACTCGAACTTGTAAGTGGTGCCCTCGCCGACGCCCGGGATGAACAGCTCCCACACGCCGCTCGATCCCATCGAGCGCATCGCGTGGCCCTGGCCGTCCCAGCCGTTGAAATCGCCCACGACACGGACGGCCCTGGCGTTGGGCGCCCACACGGTGAACGCCGTGCCGAGCGTGCCCCCGTGCTCGCGCACGTGCGCGCCGAGGACGCGCCACAGCTCTTCGTGGCGACCCTCGCCGATGAGATGCAGATCGAGCTCGCCGATCGTCGGCCCGTGGCGGTACGGGTCGTCCGCGACGTAGTCGGGTCCGTCGGGGTACGTCGTCGCCAGCTCGTACGACGTCAGCGCTCCGACGCGCGTGCCCTCCCAGATGCCGCCGCGGACGTGCTCCAGCGGGACGCGCATGCCGTCGGAGAACACCGCCGTCACGCTGCGGGCGAGCGGACGTCGGGCCCGCACGGTCCAGGTGCCGGTGCCCTCGGCATCCGTGTCGGGATGGATGCCGAGCACGGAGTGGGGATCGTGGTGCGAGCCCGCGGCGACGGCGTCGAGGATCTGGTCGGCGGGTGTCATGCGGGCTCCTTGACGTGGAGGATGTGGACCGGCTCGGTGAACGCGTCGAGCATCACGAAGTTGTGATCCGACCACGTCCACCGCGCGCCCGTCACGAGGTCCTCGACCTCGTACGGCTCGCCGGGCTCGACGCCCCACACGCGGGTGTCGAGGTGGACCATCGTCTGGCGCACCGAGTGCGGATCGGTGTTGACCACCACGATGATCGTGTCGCTGCGGCCGTCGGGGGAGAGCTCGGCGTCGAGGTGCTTGGCGTACACGAGGATCGCGTCGTCGTCGCTCCAGTGGATGGTGAGGTTGCGCAGCTGGCGCAGGGCCGGATGTGCCCGCCGGATCTCATTGAGACGACCCAGGAACGGCGTCAGCGAGTCGCCGCGCTCGATCGCTCCCGCCCAGTCGCGCAGCTTGTACTCGTACTTCTCGTTGTCGATGTTCTCTTCCGAGCCCGGGCGCGCGACGTTCTCGTAGTGCTCGTACCCCGCGTACACGCCGTAGGTCGGGGCCGCGGTGGCCGCGATGGCGGCGCGGATGCGGTACGCCGGCCGTCCGCCGTACTGCAGATACTCGGTGAGGATGTCGGGTGTGTTCACGAAGAGGTTCGGGCGGAGGAAGTCGGCCGTCTCGTGGGCGAGCCCCGACAGGAACTCCTCGAGCTCCTCCTTCGTGTTGCGCCACGTGAAGTACGTGTAGCTCTGCTGGAAGCCGGCGGCCGCGAGGCTCTGCAGCGGCGCCGGACGGGTGAACGCCTCCGCGAGGAAGACGACGTCGGGGCTCTCCGCCGTGACCGTGGCGATCAGCCACTCCCAGAACTGGAGCGGCTTCGTGTGCGGATTGTCGACACGGAAGATCCGCACGCCCTGTGCGACCCAGTGGCGCACGACGCGCAGCACCTCCGCGCGGATGCCCGCGGGATCGTTGTCGAAGTTCACCGGGTAGATGTCCTGGTACTTCTTCGGCGGGTTCTCGGCGTAGGCGATGGAGCCGTCGGGCAGCGTCGTGAACCACTCCGGGTGCTCGGCGACCCAGGGGTGGTCGGGGGCCGCCTGCAGCGCGAGGTCGAGTGCGATCTCGATCCCCTCGCGACCGGCCGCGCGCACGAACGAGCGGAAGTCGGCCAGCGTCCCGAGATCGGGATGCACGGTGTCGTGTCCGCCCGCGGCCGAGCCGATCGCCCAGGGCGACCCGGGATCGCCCGGGCCGGCGTCGAGCGTGTTGTTCGGCCCCTTGCGGTTCAGCGTGCCGATGGGGTGGATCGGCGGCAGGTACAGCACGTCGAAACCCATCGAGGCGACGGCGGGCAGCCGTTTGGCGGCGGTGCGGAAGGTGCCGCTCTTGATGCTGCCGTCCTTCAGGCGCCGCGCGCCCTCGGAACGCGGGAAGAACTCGTACCAGGCGCCCACGCCCGCGCGCTCGCGCTCGACCAGGAGCTCGAGGTCGTCCCCCACCGTCGTCAGCGACATCACCGGGCGCAGCCGGAAGAACGCCGCGATGGCCGGGTCCTCGACGATGGCGAGGGCCGCCGCGTGGTCGAGGCCCGCATCGCGGAGGGATGCCGCAGCGGCCGCGAGCGACCGGCGCTCGGCTGCGGGGCGGCCCTTCTCGGCACCGGCCCGGTCGAACAGCCGTGCGCCGATCTCGCGCATGAGGGCGGCATCCACCCCCGCCGCGATCTTGAGCGACGCAGCGTGCTCCCACGTGGCGAACTCGTCGCCGAACGCTTCGAAGCGGAAGCGCCAGATGCCCTGCTCCTGCAGCGCGACCCGGGCCTCCCAGCGGTCGAAACCGTCGTCGAGCGGGTCGAGCCGGTGCAGCGACTCGTCGCCGGAGGGGGAGAAGAGGCGCAGCTGCACGCCGATGCGATCGTGCCCTTCGCGGAAGGCGGTCACCCGGAACGGAACGACCTCGCCGTCGAACGCCTTCGGGCGGTAGTCGCCCCAGGGCACGGCGGGCGACGGCTGGGCGAGCGGGACGCGCCGCGCCGCCGTGTCTCGCTCGGCCTGCCAGGCAGAGATGTCGCGGACGGGGAGTGCCGAGGCACTCCGCCACGGGCGGGAGCGCGGAGCGCGCGACGTCGTGACCACGATTCGAACCTATCGCGCGCCCGAGACGTATGACAGCCGCTTGACAGGGTGCGTCGGCCGCCGCGTACGCGTCGGTCTACTCGGCACGGAACAGGTGCATCGAGGTGCCCGACAGGGCCACCATGTCGCCGGGCGCGTAGCTCGCCCTCACTTCGGCGGGCCGCTCTTCGGCGCTGCACCACAGCGACCGGTAGCGCGTCACGCCCTCGATGTCGGGCAGTGTGACCGCGGTGGGGCGCTCCGTGCCGTGGACGATGAGCAGCACGCGGTTGAATCCCTCGAACTCGGGCGTCGACGCGGCCACGTACTGCAGCGTGCGGTGGGCCGGGTCGGTCCAGCGCTCGCCCGACATCGTCTCACCGTGCTCGTCGTACCACTCCATGACCGACGCCGAGGGCGTGCGCTCTCCCAGGCGGGCGAAGCGGCTGGGGCGCAGCGCCGGATTCTCGCGGCGCAGCCGCAGGAGGGCGCGGACGTGGGCGTAGAGGTCCCGCTGCCAGGGGGCGTGCTCCCATGGGAGCCACGTGAGCACGGAGTCGTGGCAGTACGCGTTGTTGTTGCCGCGCTGCGTGCGGGCGAACTCGTCGCCCGCGGTGATCATCGGCACGCCGGCAGACAGCAGCAGCGTGCCCATGAGGTTGCGCATCGCCTTGCGCCGGGTCGCGAGGATCGCCTCGTCCTCTGTCGGCCCCTCGGCACCGTGGTTGAACGACCGGTTGGTGTCGGCGCCGTCGCGGTTCTGCTCGCCGTTGCCGAGGTTGTGCTTCACGTCGTACGAGACGAGGTCACGCAGCGTGAAGCCGTCGTGCGCCGTCACGAAGTTGATGCCCGCCAGCGGCCCGCGCTCGTCGGCGAAGGTGTTCGCCGACCCCGCGAGCCGGGTCGCGAAGCCCCCGATCCCGACGGGGGACGTCGACGCGCGGCGGGCGTAGTCGACGTCGCTCAGCCAGAAGTTGCGCACACGGTCGCGGTAGCGGTCGTTCCACTCGCTCCAGCCGTCGCCGAAGTTGCCGGTCTGCCAGCCCCCCATGCCGACGTCCCACGGCTCGGCGATCTTCTTCACGCCGGCGAGGTCGGGGTCGTCGAGGATCGCGCGCAGGAGCGGATGCTCCGGAGTGAAGTGGTGCGCGGCGTCCCGGCCGAGCGTCGCCGCGAGGTCGAAGCGGAAGCCGTCGATCTGCACGTCGTTCGCCCAGTACCTCAGCGAGTCCAGCACCAGGCGGGCTGCGGCATCCTTCGACGTGTTCACCGCGTTGCCGCAGCCGGTGACGTCGATGTACGCGCCGTCCTCCTGCTGGCGGTAGTACGCCCGGTTGTCGATGCCGCGCAGGCTCGAGCGGGGTCCGCCGATGCCTTCCTCCGAGGTGTGGTTGTACACCACGTCGAGGATCACCTCGAGGCCGGCCTCGTGCAGGAGCTTCACCATGCCCTTGAACTCGCGGAGGATCGCCTCAGGTCCCTGACGCCGTGCCTCCTCGGTGGCGTACGCGGCGTGCGGGGTGAAGAAGTTGACCGTGTTGTAGCCCCAGTAGTTGGCCAGGCCGTGCTGGAGAAGCCGGGGCTCGGTGGTGAACGCATGCACCGGGAGGAGCTCGATGCTCGTGACGCCGAGGTCGAGGAAGTGCTGCACCATCGCGGGATGCGCGAGGCCCGCGTACGTGCCCCGCAGCGCGCCCGGGACGTCGGGATGCCGCTTGGACATGCCCTTGAGATGCCCCTCGTAGAGGACGGTCTGATCCAGCGGCACGCCCGGCTTCGAGACGCCGGCCCAGTCGAACGAGCCGTCGACCACGACGGAGCGCCAGCCGTCGTAGCCCGTGCGATCGAGTCCGCGCGAGTACGGCTCGAGCAGCAGAGTGCCGCGGTTGAACGTGTTGCCCGGCCCCTGAGGACCGTCGACGCGGATCGCGTACCGCGTGCCGGGGCGGAGCAGGGGCGTGGTGACCTCCCACACGCCGTCGCCCACCGGCGCGAGCGGCTGGGTGGCGGTGATCCAGTCGAGGTCCGTGTCGTCGAAGACGACGAGATCCACGGCGTCCGCCGCCCCCGACCACACGCGCAGGCGGGCGCCCTCCGGCAGGAGCACGACCCCCAGCCCGTCCAGCTCCGGGCCGAGCAGGGCCGGGGCGACGGGGAGCGGGGCGAGGGACTCCGGGCGGACCATGCGGACTACCATAACCATGGTCCGAGTCGGGGGTGTTACGGGACCGGGTCCCACACACGCCGGGACTCGGACGCAACCCGGTGGCCGCGAGCGAAGGGGGGAGCCGTGCAGATCTATCTGGATCACGCCGCGACCGCGCCGCTGCGGCCGGAGGCCCGCGATGCCTGGATCGACGCCGCGGGCGCCGTCGGGAACGCCTCCTCGATCCACGGCGCCGGCCAGCACGCCCGTCGGCTGCTGGAGGAGGCGCGCGAGCGCCTCGCCGCCGTGATCGACGCGGACCCGATCGAGATCGTCTTCACGTCGGGCGGCACCGAGGCCGTCAACCTCGCGCTGAAGGGGCTCTGGTGGGCGCGCGGGGAGGATGCCGATGCCGTCGTCCTGCCCGATGGCGAGCACCACGCGACGCTCGACGCGGTCGAATGGCTCGAGGGCCAGGGCGCTCCGGTGCGCCGCGTCGCAGTGGACGCCCTCGCGCGCATCAGGTCGGACGACTTCGCCGCCGCCCTTCCGGGTTCCGCGCTCGCCACCGCGCTCGTGGCCAACAACGAGGTGGGCTCGGTCAACGACGCCGCCGCGCTGTCCGCGAGCGCGGCGGAGGCGGCGGTGCCGCTGCACCTCGACGCCGTGGCGGCCTTCGGGCACGTCCCGGTGTCGTTCCGACGCTGGCGCGGCGATGCCCGGGGACGCGCCGGGCTGGCGGCGATGAGTGTCTCGGCCCACAAGATCGGGGGTCCGGTCGGCGTCGGCGCACTCGTGGTCGCGCGTGGCGCCGAACTCGCGGCGCTCATGCACGGCGGCGGTCAGCAGCGGCGTCTGCGCGCGGGCACGCAGGACGTGCCGGGGGCGGTCGCGTTCGCGGTCGCCGCAGAGCTGGCCGAGAGCGAGCGCGAGGCCGAGGCGCACCGACTCGGCACCCTGCGGGAGCGCCTGGTGCGCGGCATCCGGAACACGATCCCCGATGCCGAGCTTCTCGGTGATCCCGTGGACCGCGTGCCCGGCAACGCGCACGTCCTCTTCCCGGGCGCGTCGGGCGAGACGCTGCTGTTCCTCCTCGACATGGCGGGCATCGCCGTCTCGACCGGTTCGGCGTGCCAGGCGGGGGTCCCCGAGCCGTCGCACGTGGTGCTCGCAATGGGGCGGACGGATGCCGAAGCCCGGCAGGTGCTGCGGTTCACGCTCGGGCGCACGACCGTCGACGCCGACGTCGAGGCGCTCCTGGACGCCCTGCCGGGCGTGGTCGAGCGGGCCCGCGCCGCGTCCGGGTCTTCGTCAGCCAAGGGTTCGTAGACTGGAGGCATGCGGATCCTTGCGGCCATGAGCGGCGGAGTGGACTCCGCCGTCGCGGCCGCCCGGGCCGTCGAGGCGGGCCACGACGTCGTCGGCGTGCACCTCGCGCTCTCGCGCGCGGGCGGCACCCTGCGCACCGGCAGCCGCGGCTGCTGCACGATCGAGGACGCCATGGACGCTCGTCGCGCGGCCGATCGCCTGGGCATCCCGTTCTACGTGTGGGACTTCTCCGAGCGCTTCCGCGACGACGTCATCGACGACTTCGTGGCCGAGTACCGGGCCGGTCGCACACCGAACCCCTGCATGCGGTGCAACGAGAAGATCAAGTTCGCCGCGCTCCTGGAGCGTGCGATCGAGCTGGGCTTCGACGCGGTGTGCACGGGTCATTACGCGACGCTCGTCGACGGGCCCGACGGTCTCGAACTGCACCGCGCGTCGGATGCCGCCAAGGACCAGTCCTACGTGCTCGGGGTTCTGAACGCCGAGCAGCTGGCGCACACGTACTTTCCGCTGGGCTCGACCCCGTCGAAGGCGGTCGTCCGGGCCGAGGCCGAGGAGCGCGGCCTCACCGTCGCCCACAAGCCCGACAGCCACGACATCTGCTTCATCCCCGACGGCGACACGCGCGGCTGGCTCGCCGAGAAGGTCGGCTCCGAGCACGGCGACATCGTCGATCGCACCGGCGCCGTCGTCGGATCGCACGAGGGCGCCCACGCCTTCACCGTGGGGCAGCGGCGCGGCCTGCAGCTGGGGGTGCCCGCCGCTGACGGCAAGCCCCGGTTCGTGCTCGAGGTGCGGCCGGTGTCGAACACCGTCGTGGTCGGCCCGAAGGAGGCGCTGGCCACCGCCGAGATCGCGGGCAAGCGGTTCTCGTGGGCGGGACGCCCGCAGCGGCCCGGGGAGTTCACGTGCCACGTGCAGATCCGTGCGCACGCCGAGCCGGTGCCCGCCACCGCCACGCTCGCGGAAGGGCTGCTCACCGTCGTCCCCGAGACTCCGTTCGACGGTGTCGCACCGGGCCAGACCGCCGTGCTCTACGACGGCACACGGGTCATCGGGCAGTTCACGATCGACCGGACGGTCTCGGCCCTCCCCGTCGAGGTCTGAACACGGCAGACGGATGCCGCGGCCGCGCCGGCCGCGATCCATCGACCTCGCGCTGTCCGAGCCCGCTCCTAGACTGAGCGGGTGACGGATGACGATCTCGGTACGCCCGCCTCGGCGCTCGACGAGCAGACCGCGCTCCCGCCCGACGCCGGCCTGGATGCGTCGCGGGCCGAGGCGCAGGAGCTGACGGAACGCATCATCGACGCGCGCGACGCCTATTACGGGCGGAACGCCGAACTCGTCGACGACGCGACGTACGACGGGTGGATCCATCGGCTCGAAGAGCTGGAGCGCCTGCACCCCGAGCTGCAGAGCCAGGACTCGCCCACGCAGACGGTCGGCGCGGCCGAGAGCTCGATGTTCGCGCCGGTCGAGCACGCCGAGCGGATGCTGAGCCTCGACAACGTCTTCAGCCTCGACGAGCTGCGGGACTGGTGCGTCAAGACCGAAGGCGCGGCAGGGCGCAAGGTGCGATGGCTCACCGAGTTGAAGATCGACGGCCTGGCGATCAGCCTCCGGTACGAGCGCGGCGTCCTCACCTCGGCCGCGACCCGGGGCGACGGTCGCACCGGAGAAGACGTCACGGTCAACGCCGTCCGCGTGGCCGGCATCCCGCAGCGGCTCGCCGGCAGCGGCCATCCGGATCTCGTCGAGGTCCGCGGCGAGGTGTTCATCCCCGTCGCGGCGTTCGAGCAGCTCAACGCGCTGCAGGCCGACATGCGCGATCGCGCCGTCGAAGAGACGCGGGCCCGCAGCCGTGCGTTCGACGAGACGAAGGCACGAGTCAGTGCCGAGCGCCGGTTCCCGTCGTTCGCGAATCCGCGCAACGCGGCCTCGGGCGGCCTTCGCCAGCAGCTCGACAAGAAGGACGGCCTGGAGCGCGAGGCGGGACAGGCGAGGCTGGACTCGCTCCGCCTGTTCGTCCACGGCATCGGCGCGTGGAGCCGGCCGCCGGTCGACTCGCAGAGCGAGACCTACGCCCTGCTCGCCGAGTGGGGCCTGCCCACGAGCCCCTACTTCCGCACTGCGGACGACATCGACGGGGTGCTGGACTTCGTCGCCCACTACGGCGAGCACCGCCACGACGTCGAGCACGAGATCGACGGCGTCGTCGTGAAGGTCGACGAGCTCGCCCTGCACGACGAGCTCGGGGCCACCAGTCGCGCACCTCGGTGGGCCATCGCCTACAAGTACCCGCCCGAGCAGGTGAACACCAAGCTCCTCGACATCGTGGTCTCGGTCGGTCGCACCGGGCGCGCGACGCCGTTCGCCGTGATGGCGCCCGCGCGGGTCGCGGGGTCGGTCGTGCGGCAGGCGACGCTCCACAACCAGGACGTGGTGCGCGCGAAGGGCGTGCTCATCGGCGACACCGTGGTGCTGCGCAAGGCCGGCGACGTCATCCCCGAGATCCTGGGCCCGGTCGTCGAGCTCCGTGACGGCACCGAGCGCGAGTTCGTCATGCCGGCCGACTGCCCGGAGTGCGGCTTCCCGCTCGCTCCGGCCAAAGAGGGCGACATCGATCTGCGCTGCCCCAACACCCGCGCCTGCCCGGCGCAGGTGCGAGGCCGGGTGGAGCACATCGGCTCGCGCGGCGCGCTCGACATCGAGGCGCTGGGCGAGGTGACCGCGGCAGCGCTGACGCAGCCGTCCGTTCCCGAGACGCCGCCGCTCGAGACCGAAGCCGGCCTCTTCGACCTCACGATCGAGCAGCTCGTGCCCATCGAGGTCGTCGTGCGCGACGCCGAGACCGGTGAGCCGCGGATCGACGACAAGACCGGCCAGCCCGTGCGCCGTTCGCCCTTCCGTCGCAATGCCAGCCAGGCGGAGAAGAAGTCCGGACTCACGGGACCGCAGCCGTCGGCTCAGGCGCTCACGCTCATCGATCAGCTCGAGCGGGCGAAGACGAAGGAGCTCTGGCGGTTCCTCGTCGCCCTGAACATCCGTCACGTCGGCCCCGTCGCGGCGCGCGCCCTCGCCCAGTGGTTCGGATCAGTCGAGGCGATCCGAACCGCCTCGCGCGACGAACTGGCGGGCGTCGAGGGCGTCGGCGGCATCATCGCGGACTCGCTCCGGGACTGGTTCGAGGTCGACTGGCATCGCGAGATCGTCGACCGGTGGGTCGCCGCGGGCGCACAGCTCGCGACTCCCGGTCATCCGGGGCCGGGCGCTGCGACGACGGCCGGAGGAGTCCTCGACGGGCTCACCGTCGTGGCGACCGGGTCGCTCGAGGGCTACAGCCGGGAGGGCGCACAGGAAGCGATCATCCAGGCCGGCGGCAAGGCGGCGTCCAGCGTCTCGAAGAAGACCGACTTCGTCGCCGCCGGTCCGGGCGCCGGCTCGAAGCTGGCGAAGGCGGAGGAGCTCGGCATCCGCATCCTCGACGCCGCGCAGTTCCATCTCCTCGTCACGCAGGGACCGACGGCCCTCGACGCCCTCGCGCCCGACGCGGGGTGACCCGGCATCGCAGGGCGCCGACCCTGCGTTGCCGGTGCGCGGCGTGTCGTCGCCTGCGATGATGGCGCCATGGCGCAGTGGCTCTATCGCATCGTCCCGACGAGGCCCGAGATGGTGGTCGACGCGACGCCGGAGGAGGAGCGCATCGTGGGCGAGCATTTCGCCTACCTCGTCAGCCTCCGCGATCGCGGCATCATGATCCTCGCCGGGCGCACGCAGGAGCCGGAGGGCACGTTCGGCATCACGATCTTCGAGGCCGAAGACGAGCACGCCGCCCGCTCAGTGATGGACGCTGATCCGGGTGTCGCCGGTGGGGTCTTCGCGGCGACGCTGCACCCGTACGCGGTCGCGGTCGCGCGCGACGGGCTCGCGGACTGAGCGCTCAGGCGCCGGTGTTCAGGCGCCGGTGTTCAGGGCGAGCAGCCGGTCGCGCACCTGGCGCCGCAGCACCTTTCCGATGAGGGACTTCGGCAGCTCGTCGACGACGTAGACCCGTCGAGGCACCTTGTAGGGGGTGAGGATGCCGCGCGCGAACTCCCGGATGGCCTCCACGTCGACCTCGTGGCCCGACGCGACGACGATCGCCGCGACGACCTCCTCGCCCGAGTGCTCGCTCGGCAGCCCGACCACGGCGGCATCCTCGATCAGAGGGTGCTGTCGCAGCGCGTTCTCCACCTCGGTGGGGGCCACGTTGAACCCGCCCGTGATGATCAGCTCTTTGATGCGGTCGACGATGCGCACGAAACCGGCGTCGTCGATCGTGACGATGTCGCCGGTGCGGAACCAGCCGTCGGCGAAGACCGCCTCGGTCTCCTCGGGCTTGCCGTAGTACCCGCTGAACACCTGCGGCCCGCGCACCACGAGCTCGCCGCGTTCGCCGGCCGGCACGTCCTGCGTCGGGTCGTCGGGGTCGACGACCCGGCACTCCGTCCCGGGCAGCGGCAGGCCGACGGTCCCGGGTACGCGGTTGTCGGCGACGGGGTTGGCCATCAGCACGGGCGAGCACTCGCTCAGGCCGTATCCCTCGACGAGGAACCCGCCCGACGCCGCCTCGAACGGCACCACCAGCTCGTGCGGCAGCGCCATCGCGCCCGAGATGGCGACCTCGGTGCCCGCCAGCGAAACGCCCTTCTCGCGTGCGGCCTTCAGGAGGCGGTCGGCGATCGGCGGCACGAGGGGGAGGAAGGTGGCCGGATGCTTCTTCGTGACGTCCAGCACCATGTCGGGGTCGAAGCGCGGGAACAGCACCAGGCGCGCGCCCATCGACATGGCGAACGTGAGGCACAGCGTCAGCCCGTAGGCGTGGAACATCGGGAGGACCGCGTAGACGACGCATCCGTCGCCCCTGACGATCGAGGGCACCCATGCCCGCGCCTGCGCCGCGTTCGAGAGCAGGTTCCGGTGGGTCAGCGACGCACCCTTGGGAGTGCCGGTCGTGCCGCTGGTGTACTGGATGAGGGCCAGATCGTCCGTGCCGGGGCGCGGGTGCGACGCGGGCAGGGGGGCCGTGGTGACGACCTGCTCCCACGGCACCGTGCCCGAGACGCGTTCGGTGAGCGCCTCGCGCGCCTCACGCGCCTTGGCCACGGGAAGTGTGAGCGCGACGCGCATGCGCCACGGCATCGCCTTGATGACGTCGACCGAGACGAGGCTCGTGACCGCCAGGTCGGCGGGGAAGTCCTGCACCGTCTTCACGACCTTCGACCAGACGATCGCGTGCTTCGCGCCGTGGTCTTCGAACTGCTTGCGCAGTTCGCGCGGCGTGTAGAGCGGGTTGTGCTCGATCACCACGGCTCCGAGGCGCAGGATCGCGTAGAACGCGACGATGTGCTGCGGGCAGTTCGGCAGAACGATCGCGACCGGGTCGCCGGCCTTGACGCCGAGGGCTCGGAGACCTGCGGCGGCGCGCTCGATCTGCTCGTGCAGGGAGCGATACGAGGTCTCGCGTCCGAAGAACTGCAGGGCGGCGGCATCCGGATAGTCCCGCGCGGAAGCGTCGACGATGTCGACGAGCGAGCCGGTGACGGGGGAGAGGTCGTCCGGGACGCCCTCCGCGTAGCTGGCGATCCAGGGGCGAGGCGGGTCGTAGGTCGTCACGCGCACAGCCTACGCCGACGGCACCAGGCCCCGCGGGAGCGCCGAGGGAGCGGATCCGAACCTGTCCGGGGCGGCCTCCGGTCGCCGACTAAACTGTCGGGGTGTCTGAAATCACCCCTGATCTCGTGCGCCATCTCGGTGTGCTCGCCCGGATCCAGCTGAGCGACGAGGAGGTCGGGCGCCTGACGGGTCAGCTCGATGCGATCGTCGACAACATCGCCAAGGTCTCCGAGGTCGCCACTCCCGAGGTGCCCGCCACCAGCCACCCGATCCCGCTGGAGAATGTGTTCCGATCGGACGTGGCTGGTGACCAGCTGACTCCCGCGCAGGTGCTGCAGAACGCGCCCGACTCGGCCGACGGCCGCTTCCGCGTGACCGCGATCCTCGGCGAAGAGCAGTAAGGGACAGACGTGACCGATCTCACGAAGCTGAGCGCCGCCGCGCTCGCAGAAAAGCTCACGGCGGGCGAGGTGTCGAGCGTCGAGGCGACGCGGGCGCACCTGGACCGGATCGCCGCGGTGGACGCCGACGTCCACGCCTTCCTGCACGTCAACGGCCAGGCGCTCGACGTGGCCGCCGACATCGACCGCCGCCGTGCGGCCCGCGAAGAGCTCGGCCCGCTCGCCGGCGTCCCGCTCGCGATCAAGGACGTGCTCGTCACGACGGACATGCCGTCGACGAGCGGCTCGAAGATCCTCGAGGGCTACATGTCGCCCTACGACGCGACGGTCGTCGCACGTTCGCGTGCGGCGGGCCTGGTGCCGCTGGGCAAGACGAACATGGACGAGTTCGCGATGGGCTCGTCCACCGAGCACTCCGCGTACGGCCCCACCCGCAACCCGTGGGACCTCAGCCGCATTCCCGGCGGTTCCGGCGGCGGATCGGCAGCGGCCGTCGCCGCATTCGAGGCGCCTCTGGCCCTCGGCTCCGACACCGGCGGTTCCATCCGCCAGCCCGCACACGTGACGGGGACCGTCGGCATCAAGCCGACCTACGGCGGTGTCAGCCGCTACGGCGCGATCGCGCTCGCCTCGAGCCTCGACCAGGTAGGACCCGTCACGCGCACCGTCCTCGACGCGGGCCTGCTGCACGACGTCATCGGCGGCCACGATCCGCACGACTCGACCTCGCTCGCACACGACTGGCCGTCGTTCGCCGCCGCGGCCCGCGAAGGCGCCACCGGGGACGTCCTCAAGGGGCTCAAGGTCGGCGTCATCCGGGAGCTTCCCGACAGCGGCTTCCAGTCCGGGGTCTCGGCGTCGTTCCGCGCCGCGCTGGCGGCGATGGAGGCGCAGGGCGCCGAGATCGTCGAGATCAGCGCCCCCCACTTCGAGTACGGCGTCGCCGCGTACTACCTGATCCTCCCGGCCGAGGCGTCCAGCAACCTGGCGAAGTTCGACTCGGTGCGCTTCGGCCTGCGCGTCGACGTGCCCGGCGGCACGGTCGAGGACGTCATGGCGGCGACGCGCGATGCCGGCTTCGGCGACGAGGTGAAGCGCCGCGTGATCCTCGGCACCTACGCGCTGTCGGCGGGTTACTACGACGCCTACTACGGGTCGGCCCAGAAGGTGCGCACCCTCATCCAGCGCGACTTCGCCGACGCGTTCTCGCAGGTCGATGTCATCGCGACGCCGTCGGCGCCCACCACGGCGTTCAAGCTCGGCGAGAAGATCGACGACCCGCTGCAGATGTACCTCAACGACGTGACGACGATCCCCGCCAACCTCGCGGGCGTGCCGGGGATCTCGATCCCCTCCGGCCTCGCCGCCGAGGACGGACTGCCCGTCGGCATCCAGTTCCTCGCCCCGGCCCACGAGGACGCGCGGCTGTACCGCGTCGGGGCGGCGCTGGAGACCCTGCTCGTCGACTCGTGGGGCGGGCCGCTCCTCGACAGGGCGCCGGCGCTCGGCGCGAACGGAGGTGCTCGCTGATGGCAAAGGACAAGCTGATGGACTTCGACAAGGCGCTCGAGCTCTACGAGCCGGTGCTCGGCTTCGAGGTGCACGTCGAGCTCAACACCGAGACCAAGATGTTCTCGGCTGCCGCCAACCCGGCGAACTCGGCCAACCACGATGCCGAGCCGAACACACTCGTCGCGCCGGTCGACATGGGCCTGCCCGGTGCGCTGCCCGTCGTGAACGAGACGGCGGTCCGATACTCGATCAGCCTGGGGCTCGCGCTCGGCTGCTCGATCGCACCCTCGAGTCGGTTCGCGCGGAAGAACTACTTCTACCCCGACCTGGGCAAGAACTATCAGATCTCGCAGTACGACGAGCCGATCGCGTTCGAGGGATCGGTCGAGATCGAGCTCAGCGACGGCGAGATCGTCACCGTGCCGATCGAGCGCGCGCACATGGAAGAGGATGCCGGCAAGCTCACCCATGTCGGCGGCTCGACCGGTCGCATCCAGGGCGCCGAGTACTCGCTCGTCGACTACAACCGGGCGGGCGTCCCGCTCGTCGAGATCGTGACCAAGCCCATCTTCGGGGCCGAGCACCGGGCACCTGAGATCGCGAAGGCGTACGTCGCCACGATCCGCGACATCGTCATCGCGCTCGGCATCTCGGAGGCGCGCATGGAGCGCGGCAACCTGCGCTGCGACGCCAACGTCTCGCTTCGCCCCCGCGGCCAGGAGAAGCTCGGCACGCGCACCGAGACGAAGAACGTCAACTCGATGCGCTCGGTCGAGCGCGCCGTGCGCTACGAGATCCAGCGGCAGGCGGCGATCCTCGCCGCCGGCGGCACGATCATCCAGGAGACGCGGCACTGGCACGAGGACACCGGCACGACGTCGCCCGGACGCCCGAAGTCGGACGCCGACGACTACCGGTACTTCCCCGAGCCTGACCTGCTGCCCGTCGCACCCTCGCTCGAGCTGATCGAGCAGTTGCGCGCGGCTCTGCCGGAGCCGCCCGCGGCCCGTCGCCGTCGGCTGAAGGGGGACTGGGGCTTCACGGATCTCGAGTTCCAGGATGTGGCGAACGGCGGCCTGCTGGCGGAGGTCGAGGCGACGATCGCTGCCGGCGCTTCGCCGGCCGCCGCGCGCAAGTGGTGGACCGGCGAGCTCACGCGGATCGCGAACAGCCAGGGTCGCGAGCCCGCTGAGCTTGCCACGCCGTCCGACGTTGCGGCCCTGCAGGGGCTCGTCGAGGCGGGCACCCTCACCGACAAGCTCGCCCGCCAGGTGCTCGAGGGTGTCATCGCAGGCGAAGGCACCCCGCAGGAGGTCGTCGACGCCCGCGGACTCGCGGTGGTCTCCGACGACGGCGCGCTCATCGCCGCCATCGATGAAGCGCTCGCGGCTCAGCCCGACGTGCTGGAGAAGATCCGCGACGGAAAGGTCCAGGCCGCCGGCGCAGTGATCGGGGCGGTCATGAAGGCGATGAAGGGCCAGGCCGACGCGGCGCGCGTGCGCGAGCTCATCCTGGAGCGCGCGGGCTCGGCCGACGCCTGAGTCGCGCCGCGCCGTTCGGCGCAAGGTCTCGGAGAGGGCGGATCCCAGGGGGTCCGCCCTCTCTCGGATGTCGGCGATCGCTGGGAGGATCGAGCAATGGGACGCGGTGACGGAACCGGGCGGCTGACGTCGCCCGACAACGCCGACGACGCCGGAACCGGCATCCTCCATGTCGACATGGACGCGTTCTACGCGTCCGTCGCCGTCCTCGACGACCCGGGTCTTCGGGGAAAGCCGATCATCGTCGGGGCCGCCGAAGGCAGAGGAGTCGTCTCGAGCGCCTCGTACGAGGCGCGGCGTTTCGGCGTCCGCTCGGCGATGCCCGTCGGGCAGGCGCTCAAGCTGTGCCCGACGGCGATCGTGGTGTCGCCAGACTTCGGCCGCTTCCTGGAGGAGTCGGCCAAGGTCATGGCGATCTTCCGCGACTTCACGCCGCTGGTCGAGCCGCTGTCGATCGATGAAGCGTTCCTCGACGTGCGGGGAGCCCGCCGGCTGTGGGGGAGTCCCGGCCGGATCGCGCGGATGCTCCGCGCCCGCGTGCTCGCCGAGACCGGCCTGACGTGCTCCGTCGGCGTCGCCGCGACCAAGCACGTCGCGAAGATGGCGTCGACCATCAGCAAGCCCGACGGTCTCCTCATCGTGCCCGCGGCCGCCACGGCGGAGTTCCTCGCTGCGCGGCCCGTCGGTGCCCTCTGGGGCGTCGGTCCCAAAGCGGTCGAAGCGCTGCACGGGCGTGGCATCCGCACCGTCGCCGACATCCTCCAGACGCCGCGCGCCGTGCTCGATCGCACGCTCGGTGCGGCGATGGGTGAGCGTGTCTGGCATCTCGCGCGCGGGCTGGACGCGCGGAGGGTCGAGACCGAGCACATCGAGAAGAGCATCGGGCACGAGGAGACCTTCGACGTCGACATCGCCGACGCGGCGGTGCTGCGCAGCGAGCTGCGCCGGCTCGCGGACCGGGTGGGAGCGCGTCTGCGCCGGCACGACTGGGAGGCATCCACGATCTCGATCAAGATCCGCTTCGCGGATTTCACCACGATCACGCGGACGCAGACGCTCGCCGATCCGACCGCGGTGTCGCAGCGGATCGGGGATGCCGCGCTCGACCTTTTCGACGGCATCGACCGGCACCAGCCGGTGCGACTGGTCGGCGTCCGCGCCGAGAAGCTGCGTCGTGCAGGAGAATCCGCTCCGGCGCTGTGGGACGAGGACGCCGGGTGGCGGAGCATAGAGGGCGCGCTGGACGGCGCGACCGCGCGGTTCGGCACGGGGGCCATCACCCGCGCCAACCTCTTGGGCAAGCCGCGGGGCGGGCGCACGCTCCCGTCCAATCCTCGACCGCCTCGCGAGGACTGACTCCGGCGCTCGGACGACGGCGTCGGCGGGGAGTCTTCGCGTCCGTCCGGACTCGCATCGCGCTACTGGGCGTCTGCCCGCAGGGCCGGTAGCGTGGAGCCATGCCCAACATCGCACTCGAGCTCGGCAAGCAGTCGGCGTCCTTCGGCGTGACGAGCGCCTACGGCGAGCAGCAGGACGTCGACGGCGTCCGCATCATCCCCGTCGCGCTGACGTGGTCCGGCTTCGGAGGCGGGTCGGACGAAGCGGGCAACGGTGCCGGCGGCGGCGGAGGCTGGGCCGTTCCGGTCGGCGCGTACATCCGCCGCGGCGACGACCTGCGATTCGAGCCGAACATCGTCGCGCTGGTCACCGTCGCGATCCCGTTCGTCTTCTTCGCCGGCCGCGCCCTCAGCCGTGTCATCCGCGCCCTCAAGAAGTAGCCAGGACGCGGTCGGCAACTCCCTCGCGATCGCGGTCGACCATGTCATCGAGGCGATCGCGGCGGTCGCGGCATCCAACCCCGTCGTCCTCATCGACGGACGCAGCGGCGCCGGCAAGAGCTCGCTCGCGCGATCGCTCGTCAGCCGCTGGCCCCTGCGCGGACGGGTGCAGCTGGTTGCGCTGGATTCGCTCTACCCGGGCTGGGATGGCCTCGACCAGGGCGTCGCGCTCGCAAAGGAGCTGATCCTCACTCCGCACGCCCGCGGCATGATCGGCGTCTGGCAGCGCTGGGACTGGACCGTGGGCGAGCCGGCCGAGGCGCACGCCGTCGATCCGTCGCTGCCGCTCATCGTCGAGGGGGCGGGGCTGCTCACCCCGGCGACGGCGCGGCTCGGTGACGTGCGGGTGTGGCTCGAGTCGCCGGCAGTCTCGCGCAAGCAGCGCGCGCTCGCACGCGACGGCGACACCTATCGCCCGCACTGGGATCGCTGGGCCCGTCAGGAACAGCGGCACGTCGCGCGGGACGACCCGATGAGCCTCGCCACGCTGGTCTTCCCGGTGCCCTGAGGCCGCCTCAGTCCTCGCGTTCGAGCGCGCCCACGAGGCCGTCGAGCCGGTAGCCGATCCAGTCGTAGACGCCGAACCGCGGATCGTCCTGGTCGTGGTCATCCTCTTCCGCCACGCCCAGGCGCGTCGCCAGCACCAGCCGCACCGCAGCCAGGGTGCGCAGCCACGCGCGGGCGGTATCGCCATCGAGGCGGATCTCCACCTGCTCGAAGAGGGCCGGGTCGTCGGGGTCGTCCGGGATGTCGGCCGCATCGGTCAGCGACGCGAGCACGACCCCGGCGTCGGCGCTGCGCCGGTCGAGCAGGTCGGACTGCGTCAGCGAGCGGAACTCCTCCGCCGCGCTGTCGTCCTCCCGGTAGGCGGGCGGGACGAGCCGCGCGATCGCAGGATCACCCTGTTCCGGCGCGGAGTCGCGCAGGAGCTCCGCGAACTGTCCGACGAGGCCGGCGAGGTGGGCGGCCTCCAGGCGCGTGATCTCGACGACGACGATCCGGCCGGTCATTCCGGGGCCTGCCTCACGGTCGCCCACAATCCGTAATCGTGCATCGCCTGCGCGTGAAGCTCCATCTGCTCGCGCGCCCCCTGCGACACGACGGCGTGACCCTCGTGGTGCACGGCCAGCATGAGCCGTTCCGCGTCGGTGCGAGGGAGTCCGAAGTACTCGCGGAAGACGTGCGTCACGTAGCTCATCAGGTTGACCGGATCGTCCCACACGACGGTCTGCCACGGACGAACCGGGTCGACACGACGTCCGAGGTCGGTCTCCTCCTCGACGGAGGGCGTCGCGAGCGCCGCCATCACGCCCACCCCAGCTCGTGGAGCCGGTCGTCGTCGATCCCGTAGAAGTGCGCGATCTCGTGCACCAGCGTGGTGTGCACCTCGTCCCGCAGTTCGTCCTCTCCGTCGCAGGCCGCGAGATGCGGCTCGCGGTACACGATGATGCGATCGGGCAGTTCGCCGACGCCGTAGCGCTCGCGCTCCGTCAGGGCCCAGCCGTCGTAGAGACCGAGCAGATCGAGGCTGCCGTCGTCGGGTCGGTCCTCGACCACGAACACGACGTTGTCCAAGCCCTCGACCATGTCGTCGGGCAGGGCATCCAGTTCGTCGATCACGAGCTGCTCGAAGGTCGCGGCATCCATCTCCATCATGATGCCTCGTCCTAAAGCGAATGGGGCGCGTTCGCCGCGCCCCATTCGAAGGAATTGGGGTGAGTAACGGGACTTGAACCCGCGACCCCCTGGACCACAACCAGGTGCTCTACCAACTGAGCTATACCCACCATGTCTCCCGCCTGCGCGGGCAACCAGACGATTCTCTCACACCTCGGGAGCAAACGACGACACGGCGGCGGCCGCGGCAGCACGCGCCCCGTCGCTCGTCGGGCCGGGCTCGGGAACGAACACGGCCTGCCGGTAATACGCCAGCTCGCGGATCGATTCGAGGATGTCTGCCAGGGCGCGATGCCCGCCCTCTTTGGCGGGTGCGTGGATGTACGCACGGGGGTACCAGCGCCGGGCGAGCTCCTTGACGCTCGAGACGTCGACGTTGCGATAGTGCAGCCAGCGGTCGACGCGAGGCATGTACTTGGCGAGGAACATGCGGTCGGTGCCGATCGTGTTCCCGGCGAGGGGCGCCTTGCCCTCGAGCGGCACGAAGCGCTGGATGTACTCCAGCACCTGGAACTCGGCATCCGCGACGCTGATGCCGTGCGGGATCTCTTCGAGCAGTCCCGACGTGCGGTGCATGTTGGTGACGAACTCGTTCATGTTGGCCAGAGCCGAGTCGTCGGGCTTGATCACCACATGGAAGCCCGGGTCGAGCAGCCGCAGTTCGAAGTCGGTCACGACGACGGCGATCTCGACCAGCTCGTCGACACCGAGGTCGAGTCCTGTCATCTCGCAGTCGATCCACACCAGACGATCGTTCTCGGAAGCCCCCACCATGCGCTCCATCCTCGTGACGGGTCCAGACATCGTGCGGCCTGGACGGGATCGCAGCTCCCACGCCGCGACCCGCTGTGCCCCTCCGGGAGGATTCGAACCCCCGACCTGGCGGGTAGAAACCGCTCGCTCTGTCCCCTGAGCTACGGAGGGAAGGTGCTCCCCACAGTACCCGGTCGCGCCACACCGTCGCGGACGCTGGCGCTGAGACGCCTCGCGGCGTAGCGTCAGGAGCGGAGGCCTCGAAAGGAGTTCACGATGAGCACCACGGAGACGCACCACCCCCTCTGGGTCGCCTACGGACCATCCGGCGTCGCCGGAAGCATCCGCAAGGACGACGAGGGCTACACCGTCACGATGGCGGGCGCCGATCAGTCAGCGGGCACGTATCCGACGATGGAGATCGCGAAGAGCGCGCTCCACGCGAGGATGGCGCCGGGCAGCGACTGGCCGATGTTCCGGGAGCACTGACGCTCTCGCAGGCGACGACGGGCGACCGGTAGCCGAGCGTCAGGCAGACGGCTCGGCGACCGTCGACGTGTCGGCGTGACGCGTGCCGGTGCGGCGGGTCGCGTCGCGGCGCGTGTCGAGCAGCGGCAGCGCCACGTGGACGAGCGGGCCGATGAGCACCGCGAACAGTACCGTGCCGATGCCGACCGTTCCGCCGAGCGCCCACCCGACCAGCAGCACCGAGATCTCGACGACGGCGCGGCAGAGCCAGATCGGCCACCCCAGGCGCGCGTTCAACCCCGTCATGAGTCCGTCCCTGGGGCCCGGCCCGAAGCGGGCGCCGATGTAGAGCCCGGACGCCACCGCGACCATCACGATGCCTCCCAGCAGCGTTGCGAGTTGCGCGAAGAATCCGGAGACCGGGGGAACCAGCCCCAGCACGAGCTGCATGCTCGTGCCGACGAGGAGGATGTTCGCCACCGTACCCACCCCCGGCTTCTGGCGGAGCGGGATCCACAGCAGCAGGACGAAGAAGCCCACGATGTTGGTGATCCACCCGATGCCGACGCCCGTTCGCACCGAAAGCCCCTGGGCGAACACCGTCCACGGATCCACGCCCAAGCCCGCCTCGACGGTGAGGGCGCAGCCCGCTCCATAGAGGAAGAGTCCGACGAGCAACTGGACGATTCGGCGTGGCATGTCATCCATCCAATCGCACAATTGGCTCGATTCGAGCAGTCCAATGCGACTAGCCTGGCCTCATGGACTCCCGGATTTCGGCGCGCGCGCTCGCGCTGTCGCTGGGCGGGTGGCGGACGCGCGAGCCCGCGTACGAAGCACTGGCCGACGGCATCCGCCTGCTCTGCCTGGACAACCGGCTCGCGCCCCGCACCGCCCTGCCCGCTGAACGGGAACTGGCTGCGGCGCTGCAGGTGAGCCGCAGCACCGTGGCCGCGGCCTATCGGAGTCTGCGCGACACCGGCCACATCGCCAGTCTCCGCGGCTCGGGCAGCGTCACTCTTCCGCTCGGGGGCCGCGACGCCGGCCGCGTGGACCCCGCCGAGGGCATGATCGACCTCCAGCAGGCCAGTCCACCGGCCTGGCCGGGGCTGTCGGGCATCATGGCCGAGACGGCCGCCGGCGCTCCGGCACTGGTGTCCCGAGTTGGCTACGACGTGCTCGGCCGCATCGAGCTGCGCGAGGCCATCGCGCGTCGCTACGCCGCGCGCGGGATCCCGACTCGGGCGGACGAGGTGCTGGTGACCACCGGGGCGCAGAGCGCGATCCACCTCGTGTCGTCGGTGCTGATCGGTCGAGGAGACCGGGTGCTGGTCGAGACGCCCACCTACCCGCACGCGGCCGATGCGCTCCGCCGGGCAGGTGGGCGTCTCGTGGGCATCCCGGTGACGACGGACGACGGCTGGGACGTGGATCGCGCGGAGCAGGCGTTCGCCCGGACCCTGCCCGTGATGGCCTACCTCATGCCGGACTTCCAGAATCCGACCGGCCGCAGCATGAGCGCGGCAGAGCGACACGCCCTGCTCGCCGCCGGTGAGCGCGCAGGTTCGGTCATCGTCCTGGATGAGACGACGGCGGACCTCGACATCGACCGGGGTCGGCTCGCCCCGGGCTTCGAGGCATCGGAGCCGGGAACGGTCGTGCGGCTCGGATCGCTCGGCAAGACGGTGTGGGGCGGGCTGCGACTTGGGTGGGTGAGAGCCGACGGAGACCTCATCCGGCGACTCGTCGCGGCACGACCCGCCCACGACCTCGGGACACCCGAATTCGAGCAGGCCGTCGCCACGCGACTGCTCGACAGATTCGACGGGATCGTCGAGCAGCGGTCGGCGCTGCTGCGCTCAGGACGCGACGCGGTGACCGGCGCGCTGCGCGAGGCACTGCCCGGCTGGGGCATCCCCGAGACCCACGGAGGCGTGTCGCTGTGGATCGAACTGGGCGAACCGCTGAGCTCGGCGCTGGTGATGGAAGCTCGTTCGCGGGGCGTGCTGCTGAGTGCCGGTCCTCGCTTCTCGGTGGACGGCGGCCACGAGCGGCACCTGCGCGTGCCCTTCACCTCGCCGCCGGAGGAGATGGTGCGCGCCGCGCAGGTGCTGGCCGAGGCCTGGGCATCGGTGCGAACGGGCGCGCCGTCGGCCCTCGTGGAGCGGGCCGGCGCGGTCGTCTGAGGATCGCCGATCCGCGTCCGAGCCGGCCGAGCCCGGGGAAGCCCGGCCAGGCCGGCGCTCAGCGCCTGTCGCCCGCGCGTCAGTGCGCAAGGCGCAGGCACTCCAGTGCGTCGTCCGCGCTCCAGAATTCCCCGAGCTCGCGGAAGGCCCGCGAGGCTGCGTGGAACCTGCGCGCGCGGTAGCGGATACCGCCCGCCTGCGTGTGCGCCTGCAGGTGACCGATGACGAGTCCGCGGGGATCGACCACCCGCCACAGCGAGGGCGCTGCCGCGACGAGGCGCACCGCTGTCGAGCGCTGCAGCGTCGGTGGATCGGCGCTCGATGGTTCGAGGATGAGATTCATGATGCCTCCTTCACTGTCGAACATAGCTACGACCTCCGACATCGCCCTTCCCGCCGTTCATCCGGCCATTCCTCCCCAACCGCATCCGCGCGTCGTCCGTCCACAGATGCGCCTCCCGGCGTCCCCGCGCGCACGGAGTGCCGGAAGGCTGAACCCACCGCCGGCGCCTTTCGGGCACGGGGCGCCGGCGGTACCGGGGACGGACCTCGGGACGACAGAGAGGTTGCGAGATGAGCGACACAGGCGACACCATCACGATCACCGGGAACGTGGCCACGGCTCCCGAACTGAAGCGCACTCCGGGCGGTGTCTCGATCACGACCTTCCGCGTGGCGAGCGGTCAGCGCCGATTCGACCGGGGAACGGGGGAGTGGTCGGACGCGGGCACGAACTGGTACACGGTCTCGGTGTTCCGGAAACTCGCGGATCACGCGTTCCACTCGCTCCAGCGCGGTGACCGCGTGATCCTGACGGGCAAGCTGCGTCTGCGGGAATGGGACAACGGCACCAAGCGCGGCACGGCCATCGAGATCGACGCCGACGCGATCGGCCACGATCTGCGCTGGGGCACGACGACGTTCGTCAAAGATGCGCAGTCGGGCGGGAGCACCGCGGCGGGCACCTCTGCAGAGGGCGGCGACCGCGCGGCGGACGCCTGGGCGGTGCCGGGCACGGGGGATGGCCTCGGGAGCGCGGACCGTGCCTCCGCCGCGGAGCCTGGCGGCGCGGCGCTGGTGGGAGCGACCGCAGGCCACGACGATGCGGACGCCGGAATCCCGTTCTGACGCGTTCAGCCCGCTCGGGGCTCGCGGCCCTAAACTCTCCCCGTGCCCCGAGACCTCCCGCTTCGCGTCCGCCCCGCGGCTCGGCATCGTCGCGTCACCGGGGGAATGGCGGCGGTCGTGCTGGCAGTCGCGCTGACCGCCTGCACCCCGGGCTCGCCGGAGGAGACCCCCGCTCCCACCGTCACCGAGAGCGACGGCCCGCAGCCGACCGCCGACGTCAGTGCGGCGCCGACGGCGGAGCCCGAGCCGACGCTGGTGCCGGAAGGCACGGCGACCGACAATCAGCCGCTCTTCGCGTCGGTCACCGCCGCCGTGTGGGCATCGGAGAGCAGGGTCCAGGGCCGTGCCTACATCGACGCGCTGACCGCTGCGGGCTTCGACAAGAGCGCCATGCAGGTCACCGAGGACGAGACCACGGTGGGCAATCCCGCCGAGAGCATCCAGTTCTCGGTCCGGTGGGGCGACGAATGCCTCATCGGACAGGTGGGGCCCGCAACCGGCGATCCCGTCACCGCCGTCGTGCCTGTCCTGGCCGAGGGCACGTGCCTGGTCGGCGCAACCCGCCTGATCGACTGGTGACCCCGAGCCCGAGCCCTCCCTGGCGCACGGACGGATCCTCCGGGGCTATCGGGCCTCACGCCCCAGGCCGCGTCGGCCGGTAGGCTGGGACGCTGACGTCTGCTGTCCAAGGAGAACAGAACCCGCATGGCTGAATACATCTACTCGATGGTCCGCGCCCGCAAGGCGGTCGGCGAAAAGCTCATCCTCGACGACGTCACCATGTCGTTCCTCCCCGGTGCGAAGATCGGCATGGTCGGGCCGAACGGCGCCGGCAAGTCGACGATCATCAAGATCATGGCCGGGCTCGACACGCCGTCCAACGGCGAGGCGAAACTCACCCCTGGATTCAGCGTGGGCATCCTGATGCAGGAACCCGAGCTCGACGACTCCAAAACGGTCCTGGAGAACATCCAGGACGGAGTCGCGATCAAGGCGAAGCTCGACCGCTTCAACGAGATCTCTGCACTCATGGCCGACCCCGACGCGGACTTCGACGCGCTGCTGGCGGAGATGGGCGTGCTGCAGGAGGAGATCGACGCCGCCGACGCGTGGGATATCGACTCGCAGCTGGATCAGGCGATGGACGCTCTGCGTACCCCGCCCGGCGACGCATCCGTGGCCAACCTGTCCGGTGGTGAGCGCCGTCGCGTCGCCCTCGCGAAGCTCCTGCTCCAGAAGCCCGATCTGCTCCTCCTCGACGAGCCGACCAACCACCTCGACGCCGAGAGCGTCCTGTGGCTCGAGCAGCACCTCCAGAAGTACAAGGGCGCCGTCATCGCGATCACGCACGATCGGTACTTCCTCGACAACGTCGCGGAGTGGATCGCGGAGGTTGATCGCGGCCGCCTCATCCCGTACGAGGGAAACTACTCCACCTACCTCGAGAAGAAGGCGGAGCGCCTCGCGATCCAAGGCAAGAAGGACGCCAAGCTCGCCAAGCGCCTCGCCGAGGAGCTCGAGTGGGTGCGCTCGAACCAGAAGGGCCGTCAGGCCAAGTCGAAGGCGCGCCTCGCGCGGTACGAGGAGATGGCGGCCGAGGCCGACCGGACGCGGAAGCTCGACTTCGAAGAGATCCAGATCCCGCCGGGGCCGCGCCTGGGCAGCATCGTGATCGACGCCAAGAAGCTGCAGAAGGGCTTCGACGGCCGGTCGCTCATCGACGGCTTGAGCTTCAGCCTTCCCCCGAACGGGATCGTCGGCGTCATCGGTCCGAACGGCGTCGGCAAGACGACGCTCTTCAAGACCATCGTGGGTCTCGAGCCGCTCGACGGCGGAGATCTGAAGATCGGCGAGACGGTCAAGATCAGCTACGTCGACCAGTCGCGGTCGAACATCGACCCGAACAAGACGCTGTGGGAGGTCGTGTCCGACGGACTCGACTTCATCCAGGTCGGGAAGGTCGAGATCCCGTCGCGCGCCTACGTGTCGAAGTTCGGCTTCAAGGGACCGGACCAGCAGAAGAAGGCCGGCGTGCTGTCGGGCGGTGAGCGCAACCGTCTCAACCTGGCGCTGACGCTCAAGGAGGGCGGCAACCTGCTGCTCCTCGACGAGCCCACCAACGACCTCGACGTCGAGACGCTCCAGTCGCTCGAGAACGCGCTGCTCGAGTTCCCGGGCTGCGCGGTGGTCATCACGCACGACCGGTGGTTCCTGGACCGCATCGCGACGCACATCCTCGCCTACGAGGGCACCGACGAGGACCCCGACAACTGGTACTGGTTCGAGGGCAACTTCGAGGCGTACGAGGCCAACAAGATCGAGCGCCTCGGCGCGGAGGCGGCCCGGCCGCACCGCACCGCCTACCGCAAGCTGACGCGTGACTGACACCGGTGACGCGGTGGTCGTTCCCCCACGGGGCGACCACCGCCTCCACATCCCCATCCACCTGCGCTGGGGCGACCTCGACGCGTTCAACCACGTCAACAACACGTCGATGCTGAAGCTCCTCGAAGAGGCGCGCGTGCGAGCGTTCTGGCTGCCGGAGCCGGGCGAGGACGCACCGGCGACCGCGGTGCTCGACTCGAGTATCTTCAGCGGGATGCTCACGCTCATCGCACGTCAGGAGATCGAGTACCTCGCCCCCGTGCCGTATCAGCGGCATCCGCTCGACGTCCAGATGTGGTTCGGCAAGCTCGGCGGCTCGAGCATCGAGGTCTGCTACGAGGTGTGCAGCCCGCGGGAGTCCAGCGCCGCGACCGGACAGACGGTCTACGCGCGGGCCACGACGGTGGTCGTGAAGGTGGATGCCGAGACCGGACGTCCGCTGCGGCTGTCGGCCGAGGAGCGCGCCGCGTGGGAGCCCTACCTCGGCGAGCCTCTCCGCTACGCGCACCGCCGCTGAGATCGCGTCGCCTGAGATCGCGTCGCCTGAGAGCGCACCGCGGTGGAGACGGATCGCCGCCGGTGCTGTCCGTCGGCGCGTGCCGCAGCGCTCACTCCTGGGGGACCCGGACCATGATCTCCTGCGCCACGCTGGCCAGGAGCGTGCCGTCGGCGGCGTAGATGCGCCCCGTGGCGAGTCCTCGGCCGCCGCGGGCGCTCGGCGATTCCTGGACGTACAGCATCCATTCGTCCACCCGGCCGAACCGGTGCCACCACATGGCGTGATCAAGGCTCGCCAGCTTCAGCCCGCGCGTGGCCCACGGCACCCCGTGGGCGCGGAGGATCGACTCCTGGATCGTCAGGTCGCTGAGGTAGGCCAGGGCGGCGCGGTGAAGCGCCGGGTCGTCGGGGATCTGCCGCCGCACGCGCATCCAGACCGCCTGTCGGGGCGCGCGCTCACCGTCCACCCTCGCGTAGATCGGCGAAGGGATGTGCCGCAGATCGACGGGTCGGTCGATGAAGAGCCGCTTCGACATCGGGTGGAGGCCGTGGAGGTGGGCCTCGATGTCGGGAAGATCGTCGGGACCGGGAATGTCTTCCGGCATCGGGGCCTGGTGCTCGAGGCCGGGGTCCTCATCCTGGAACGACGCGATCATGGAGAAGATCGGCACACCCTCTTGGAAAGCCTGCGTGCGACGGGTCGAGAAGGATCGCCCGTCGTGGATGCGGTCGACCGCGAAGGTGATGCCCTTCGCCGAATCGCCGGGGCGGAGGAAGTAGCCGTGCATGGAGTGCACGACGCGGTCCTCGGGGATCGTGCGCGACGCCGCCACGATGGACTGCGCGAGCACCTGACCGCCGTATACGCGACCCAGCGGCATCGACTGAGACGATCCGGTGAAGATGTCTTCCGTGGTGCGCGCGTTCGATGCGCTGAGGTCGATCACCGACAGCATCGAGGCCACCGGATCCCGCTCGGGTTCGACCTCGGCGTACGGCTCGGCGTCCACGGCTCTCCTCTCCGGGGCGCGGTCGCCCGTCGGTCCGCTTGGTAGCTTAGAGGGCGATGCCACCTCGCCTTCTGCTCGCCGACCCCGAGTCCGCCGCCGACGCGGTCACCTTCGCCGGGCGGGCCGCCCGGTTCACCGTGGAGGGCGTTCGCCTGCAGGCGTCCGGTGGTGTCCTGGCGATGACCGCAGCGCCCCTCGCACCCCGCGGATTCGGCGACCCGACGCCCACCGTGCTCGCGCTGCGCACGCTCGCCGCCGACCCCGAGCTGGTGTGCGACCTCGTCGTCGAGGCATCCGCTCTGTCCGTCACGCCCGACGACCCACGCGCGCTGACACTGCCCGACACGGCGCTTTCACCCGCGTGGGCGGGCATCGCGCCGCCCCGCAGCGGCTGGCAGCCGCGCGAGGGCATCGAGGCG
This sequence comes from Microbacterium hibisci, assembly GCF_015278255.1. Taxonomy (GTDB): domain Bacteria; phylum Actinomycetota; class Actinomycetes; order Actinomycetales; family Microbacteriaceae; genus Microbacterium; species Microbacterium hibisci. The sequence continues at coordinate 618,254 of NZ_JADIJC010000001.1, read as the reverse complement.
TCGACGCTCGCCGCCAAGGCCCAGGGCGGCATCGCGCGCGTCGCCGACACCGTGCCGACCGACGCGGGCGAAGACGTCGTCCGCGCGGTGCGCGCCGCGGTGTGGGGGGCACCCGACGACGAGCTCGGCGGACTGCCGCTCGGCGCGGCGTTCGCCGCGCTGAGCCTCGGCTTCATCAGCGGCGGCGAGACCGCCCGCGTCTTCGGCAGCGGTCCGTGGACCCGCGTGAGCCTGGACCGCGGTCACGTGCTCGTCCGAGGCCCGGTGGCCTCCGGGCTGACCCCGGTACGCCGCACCGGAGCGTCGACGGACTGACCCCTGGGGCCGGCTGCCCGCCGGCGCGACACCGCCGACACACGCGGGTCTCAGACCGCGGTGGCCGCGGGCGTCAGACCGCGGGCCTCACACCGCGGCGGCCGCCGCGCGCCCCGCGACGCGGCCCGAGAAGAGGCATCCTCCCACGAACGTGCCCTCCAGAGCTCGGTAGCCGTGCACGCCGCCGCCGCCGAAGCCGCTCGCCTCGCCCGCGGCGTACAGCCCCGGCACCGCCTCGCCGCCGGCGCCCAAGGCGCGCCCCGCCAGGTCGGTCTCGATGCCACCCAGCGACTTGCGCGTCAGCACATGCAGCTTCACCGCGATGAGGGGACCGGACTTCGGGTCCAGGATCCTGTGCGGGGTGGCGGTGCGGATGATCCTGTCGCCGCGGAAGGCGCGCGCGGAGCGCAGCATGGCGATCTGCGCGTCCTTCGTGAAGTCGTTGTCGATCTCGCGGTCGCGGGCCTCGACCTCCACGCGCACGCGGTCGGCGTCGAGGAGGTCGCCCCCGGGCAGCGCCTGCATGCCGGCGATGAGCTCGTCGAGCGTGTCGCGCACGACGAAGTCGGCGCCCTGATCCATGAAGGCCTGCACCGGGCCCGATGCGCCCTTGCCCAGCCGCGACTTCGCCAGCAGGCGCACGTCCTTGCCGGTGAGGTCGGGGTTCTGCTCGCTTCCCGAGAGCGTGAACTCCTTCTCGATGATCTTCTGCGACAGCACGAACCACGAGTGGTCGTGGCCCGTCGCCCGCAGGTGGGCGAGCGTGCCGAGTGTGTCGAAACCGGGGAACAGCGGCACCGGCAGTCGCGTTCCGGTGGCGTCCAGCCAGACCGACGACGGGCCGGGAAGGATGCGGATGCCGTGATCCGGCCACACCGGATCCCAGTTCTGGATGCCCTCGACGTAGTGCCACATGCGGTCGCCGTTGATGAGTCGGGCACCGGCCGCCGCCGACACCGGCTGCATCGACCCGTCGACGTACGCCGGCACGCCGGTCACCATCGTCGCCGGGGGAGTGCCGAGGCGTTCCGGCCACCACTGACGCACGAGGTCGTGATTGCCCCCGATGCCCCCGGAGGCCACGATGGTGGCGGCCGCGGTGATCTCGAACGCGTCGACCACCTCACGGGAGCTGGCCGCACCGCGCGCGGCTCCGGAGGGAGCGAGGATGTCACCTGCGGCGCCCGTGACGACGCCGTCGGTGACGGTCAACGACGTCACGCGGTGCCGGGGCAGGATCGTCACGCGACCTTCTGCCTCCGCGGCCTCCACCGCCGCCTGGAAGGGCGCGACGATGCCGGGGCCGGTGCCCCACGTGATGTGGAAGCGCGGGACCGAGTTGCCCGGGCCGGTCGCGGTGTAGCCGCCGCGCTCGGCCCAGCCGACGATCGGGAAGAAGCCGACGCCCTTCTCGCGCAGCCACGACCGCTTCTCCTCGTGCGCGAACTGAAGGTAGGCCTCCGCCCAGCGGCGCGGCCACAGATCCTCTTCTCGGTCGAAGCCCGCGTTGCCGAACCAGTCCTGCCGCGCGAGCTCGAGCGAGTCGCGGATCCCCAGCCGGCGCTGTTCGGGTGAGTCGATGAAGAACAGCCCGCCGAACGACCACCACGCCTGACCGCCGAGGTTCGAGCGCGGCTCCTGGTCGACGATGACGACGCGCTTGCCTGCGGCCGCGGCTTCGGCCGTGGCGACGAGGCCGGCGAGACCCCATCCGATGACGAGGATGTCGGTGTGGTGGGCGGCGGGGGGCATGTCGACTCCTTCGTCGGCGAGGGGCGGGTGGCGAAGCGAGATGCTCAGCGAGGATGGTCGGATTCCGCCGGCGGCACCGCGGTGACCGGCAGCGAGACGGCGGGACGCGCTCCCGCGGACGGACCGATCCCCGAGGGCTCGAACGTGTTCACCATGGCATGTGCGGCACGCTGCAGGTAATCCCACAGCGTCGCCTCGTGCAGGGGCGGCAGATCGAGCTCATCGACCGCCGCGCGCATGTGCGCCAGCCAGCGGTCGCGCGCGTCGGGGTCGACGTGGAAGGGCGCGTGGCGCATGCGCAGGCGCGGGTGACCGCGCTGCTCGCTGTACGTGGTGGGGCCGCCCCAGTACTGCTCGAGGAACATCGTGAGGCGCACCTTGGCGGGGCCGAGGTCCTCCTCCGGGTACATCGGCTTCAGCACCTCGTCGCCGGCGACGCCGCGGTAGAACACGTCGACGAGCCGCACGAACGTGTCGTGGCCGCCGATCTCGTCGTAGAAGCTGAGGGGCGTCGGGGTGACGGTCTCGCCCCCGGCCGCCTGCTGCGAACCGTCGGCCCGAGAGCCGGGTGTGTGCGAATCGGTCATGGCGTTCCTCCGGGCTTCGAGCCGGGATCCTGATCGGGAGCGGGCGGCGACGCCTTCTTGCCGGTGCGCTTGGGCTTCCACACCGCGCCGCCCGGCGCGGACGTGACGGGCGTCGGCTTGGTCTTCGGGGGGTTCGCGCCCCGCACGCGCTGAGCGCCCTCGAGACCGCTCGGCATGACGGCGGTCAGGGCGGGCAGCGTGATGCCCATCTCGTCGATGGCGTGCTTCAGTCGCATCCGCAGCTCGCGTGCGACGTCGTCCTTCGCGTTGGCCCGGGTCTTCATCACCAGGCGGATCACCAGCGCATCGCCCGAGATCGACTCGAGACCCCAGACCTCGGGCTGCTCGAGGATGCGGGTGCGCCACTTCGGATCCTTCGCCAGCCCCCTGGCCGTCTCGAGCATGGCCCGCTCGACCTCGTCGATGTCGGAGTCGGTCGCCACCGAGAGATCGATGATGACGCGCGACCACCCCTGCGACAGGTTGCCGATGCGCGTGATCTCGCCGTTGCGGACGTACCAGAGCGTGCCGTTGACGTCGCGGACGTGGGTGACCCGCACGCTCACGTACTCGACGATGCCGGTCGCGAGCCCGAGGTCGACGACGTCGCCGATCCCGACCTGATCCTCCGCGACGATGAAGATGCCGTTGAGCACGTCCTTCACGATGTTCTGAGCGCCGAAGCCGAGGCCGGCGCCGATCGCGGCGGTCAGCAGCGTCAGCGACGCGAATGCCGACGGCGCGAGCACGTTGATGATCAGCAGGAGCGCGATGATCACGATCGTCACGTTGACGACGTTGTGCAGGATCGAGCCGAGCGTGCGGGTGCGCTGCACGAGACGCACGGAAGCGAGCGGCGATCGCTCGAGCGCCTGCGTGTCGTCGACGTTGGCCTTGTTCTTCGCGCCGTTGACGATGCGACCGACGACCCTGCGGATCACGAACTTCAGGATCCAGGCGACGATGATCGCGCCGACGATGATCCCGGCGACGGCGAGGAGCCTGAGGCCCGCCTCCACGAAGAACGCTCCGACTTCCGTCCAGAACTCGGCCGTGACGATGGCAGGCGTTTCGGGCGGTGTCGTGGTGTCGAGGAGAACGCTGTTCATCGTGTCGATCCTAAGACGGATGCCCCGGTCCCGTCTGAGAGCGGGGCCGGGGCATCCGTGTTGCGGTTACTGCGCGTCGCGGTCCTGCACCGACAGTGCGCGCTCGACGCCGGCGAGGTTCTCCGCCACGAGACGGCGGAGCGCCGGCGCGGCGTCGGCGTGAGCCTCGAGCCACGCGCGCGTGGCGTCGCGGAGCGCGACGTTCGCGAGCGGGGCCGGGTACAGACCCACGATCAGGTACTGCGCGATCTGGTACGTGCGCGAGTCCCAGATTGGCAGCAGCGCCTCGAAGTAGCGCCCGACGAAGCCCTCCAGCAGATCGCGGCCGGCGGGGTGCGTGAAGCCCGCCGCGGCGGCGCGCACGATCGTGTTCGGCTGGTCGTCGCTGTCGACGAGCGACGACCACGCGGCCGCCTTGGCCTCGGCCGACGGCAGCGCAGCCTTGGCCTGCGCGGCGAATTCGCCGCCCTTGGCGGTGTTGTCGGCGGCAAGGGCCTCATCGATGTCGGCAGCGGTGACGGCACCGCCGGCGGCGAGAGAGACGAGCAGCTGCCACGACAGATCGGTGTCGATCGCGAGGTCGGCGAACGCCACCTCGCCGTCGCGCACCTGGCGCACCTTGTCCCACTGTCCAGGGGTGGCCGCCGCCGAGGCGAACGCCGTGACGAACTGCAGCTGGCTGTCGCTGCCGGCCTCGGCGCCCTGCGCGAGCTCCCACAGCGCGTCGGCGACCTTCTGACGCGTCAGGTCGCGCTTCTCGGGCGCCACATAGGAGTTGGCGGCGAGCAGCAGCTGCGCGAGCGTCGTGCGAACGGTGGTCGACTCGGTCTCGGCGCCGATGTTGCGCAGCACGAGGTCGACGTAGTCCGACGCGGATGCCTCGGCATCGCGCGTCTGGTCCCACGCGGCACCCCACACCAGCGACCGTGCGAGCGGGTCGCTGATCTTGGCGAGGTGATCGATCGCGGTCTGCAGCGACTTGTCGTCGAGGCGGATCTTCGCGTACGCCAGGTCCTCGTCGTTCAGCAGCACCAGAGCCGGGCGCTTGCGCCCCTTGAGCTCGGGGACCTCGGTGAGATCGCCGTCGACGTCGAGCTCGACGTGGTGCACACGCACCAGCGCGTCGCCCTCGAGCTCGTAGAAGCCGACACCCAGGCGGTGCGGGCGGATCGTGGGGTAGTCGGCCGGCGCGGTCTGCACGATCGCGAAGCGAGTGATGACGCCGTCGACATCGGTCACGATCTCGGGCGAGAGCGTGTTGACCCCGGCGGTCTCGAGCCACTTCTTCGACCACGTGGACAGTTCACGGCCGCTGGTGACCTCGAGCTCGGAGAGCAGGTCCGACAGCTCGGTGTTCGACCACTCGTGCTTCTTGAAGTAGGCGGCGACGCCCGCGAAGAAGGCCTCGATGCCGACCCACGCGGCCAGCTGCTTGAGCACCGAGCCGCCCTTGGCGTAGGTGATGCCGTCGAAGTTGACCTGCACGTCCTCCAGATCATTGATCTGCGCGACGACGGGGTGCGTCGAGGGGAGCTGGTCCTGGCGGTAGGCCCAGGTCTTCTCCATGGCGTTGAAGGTGGTCCACGCCTCCGTCCACTCGGTCGCTTCGGCGGTGGCGATGGTCGACGCCCACTCGGCGAACGACTCGTTGAGCCACAGGTCGTTCCACCACTTCATCGTGACGAGGTCGCCGAACCACATGTGGGCGAGCTCGTGCAGGATCGTGACGACGCGACGCTCCTTGACGGCATCCGTCACCTTCGAGCGGAACACGTACGTCTCGGTGAAGGTGACCGCTCCGGCGTTCTCCATCGCACCCGCGTTGAACTCCGGCACGAAGAGCTGGTCGTACTTGGCGAACGGGTACGCGTAGTCGAACTTCTCCTCGAAGTACGAGAAGCCCTGCCGCGTCTTGTCGAAGATGTAGTCGGCGTCGAGGTACTGCCACAGGCTCTTGCGGCCGTACACGCCCAGCGGGATCACGCGGCCCGATGAGCTGGTCAGCTCGGAGAACGTCGCCTCGTAGGGGCCCGCGATGAGCGCCGTGATGTACGACGAGATGCGCGGGGTCGGCTCGAAGCGCCAGGTCGCGGTGCCGTCGCCATGTTTCTTCGGCTCGGGCGTGGGGGAGTTGGAGACGACCTTCCACGGTTCGGGCGCCGTCACGGTGAAGGCGAACGTCGCCTTCAGATCGGGCTGCTCGAACACCGCGTACATGCGGCGGGAGTCCGGCACCTCGAACTGCGAGTAGAGGTACACCTCGCCGTCGACGGGGTCGACGAAGCGGTGCAGGCCCTCACCGGTGTTGGTGTAGAGGCAGTCGGCGTCGATCACGAGCTCGTTCTCGGCCGCGAGGTCGTCCAGCGCGATGCGCGAGTCGGCGAAGGCGGCGGCGGGGTCGATCGACCGGCCGTTGAGGGTGATCTCGCGCACCTCGCGGGCGATGAGGTCGATGAACGTCGCGGCACCGGGCGTCGCGGTGAAGCGGACGACGGAGCGGGATCCGAAGACCTCGCCCCCCTTCGTGAGGTCCAGCGCGACGTCGTACGACTGGGTGTCGACGATCGCGCGGCGCTCCTGCGCCTCGATGCGGGTGAGGTTCTCTCCAGGCACTGCTTTGGCTCCTGTGGGTGAGGATGGCTGAGGATGTCGATGGCCCGTCGGGCGGACCCTCGATCCGGCGGCCGCCACCAGCGCTGCTGGCACCGGTGACAACCGTCCCAGCCTATGCCAGCCACCCTCCGGAACGACCGATCCGGTGGCAGAAACCTGGCGCCGGCGGTGTCAGGATGGAGGGGTGACCTCCCCCGAGCAGCACGTCCCGTTCGCCTCACCCGCCGCCGCCTCGGGTTCGCCCCACGTGGAGCAGCCCGTCGCCTACGACGGTCTCCTGCTCGCCGGCTTCGGCGGTCCCGAGGGTCAGGACGATGTCATCCCGTTCCTGCGCAACGTCACACGCGGGCGCGGGATCCCCGACGAGCGCCTCGAAGAGGTCGCGCACCACTACCGCCACTTCGGCGGCGTGAGCCCCATCAACGCGCAGAACCGCGCGCTCAAGACCGCACTGGAGGCGGAGCTCGCACGCCGCGGGATCGATCTGCCGGTGTACTGGGGCAACCGCAACTGGGCGCCCTACCTCGACGAGGCGGTGTCGGATGCCGCGGCTGCCGGTGACACGCGACTCCTGGGCCTCGCGACCAGCGCGTACTCCTCGTTCTCGAGCTGCCGTCAGTACCGCGAGGACTTCGCGCGCGTGCTGAGCGAGACCGGTCTGGCCGGCACGGTCACCATCGACAAGGTGCGCCAGTTCTTCGACCACCCCGGATTCGTCCAGCCCTTCGTCGACGGCGTCCGCGATGCCGTGGCGGGCTTCCTCGCCGACGGCATCGCTCCGGAGGGCATCCGGGTGCTGTTCTCGACGCACAGCATCCCGACCGCGGATGCCGAGCGCTCCGGTCCGCGCGAGGGCGACGAGCTGCACCGCGACCTCGGTGAGGGCGGCGCGTACGCCGCACAGCACCTCGCCGTCGCCGAGGTGGTCATGGCCGCCGTCGCGGCCGAGGTGCCCGGCGCCGAGCAGGTCGCGTGGGACCTCGTCTACCAGTCCCGTTCGGGGCCGCCCTCGCAGCCCTGGCTGGAGCCCGATGTCAACGACGTGATCGCCGAGCTGCCGGCGGCGGGCGTGCAGGCGGTCGCGATCGTTCCCCTCGGCTTCATGAGCGACCACATGGAGGTGCTGTGGGACCTCGACACGGAGGCGATGGATGCCGCCGCCGAGGCGGGCATCCGCGCGGTGCGCACGCCCACGCCCGGTGTCGACCCCGTCTTCGTCTCTGGTCTGATCGACCTCGTCGAGGAGCGGCTGAACGGAACTCCCGCCGCGGAGCGTCCGCACCGGACGGATCTCGGACCGTGGTTCGACGTCTGCCGCCCGGGCTGCTGCGAGAACGTGCGCGCGGGCTTCAAGCCGGCCGCCGCCGGCATCGCTCCCTGAGCGGCGCCCCCTGAACGGCGCCCCCCTGAGCGGCGCCCACCCCGGCGTCGCGGCACCGCCGGCGGTCGCGGCATCCGTGGTCCCACTGCCTCCGCGCCTCCCTAGGATTGACCCCATGCGCATCCACATCGCGACCGATCACGCCGGCCTCGAGTTCTCGACGCAGCTGCAGCACCATCTCGCCGCCGCGGGTCACGAGGTCGTCGACCACGGCCCGATCGAGTACGACCCGCTCGACGACTACCCGGCCTTCTGCATCCGTGCCGCCCAGGCGGTCGTCCGCGACCAGGCGGCCGGCATCGAGACGCTCGGGGTCGTCTTCGGCGGGTCCGGCAACGGCGAGCAGATCGCCGCCAACAAGGTCGTCGGCGTGCGCGCCGCCCTCGCGTGGAGCATCGCCACCGCCGAGCTCGCACGGGAGCACAACGACGCGAACGTCATCGCGATCGGCGCACGCCAGCACACGTTCGACGAGGCCACCACGTTCATCGACCGCTTCATCGCCACGCCGTTCTCGGGCGAGGAGCGTCACGCCCGCCGCATCGCGCAGCTCGCCGCGTACGAGCAGGACGGCTCGCTCGAGCCCGACCCGCGCGTCACCCCTCGACAGGCTCAGGACCCGGCTGAGGGCCGGCCGGACGTCCTCGCCGCCGACGACAGCACGTTCGACCCCGAAGCCGGCTGAGTCGATGCCCGAGGGCCATTCCGTCCACCGCATCGCCCGCCAGTTCGACCGCAACGTCGTCGGCCGCCTCGTCTCGGCGTCGAGCCCGCAGGGGCGCTTCGCCGAGGGCGCGGCGGTGATCAGCGGACGTACCGCGACGGCCGTTCGGGCGGTGGGCAAGCAGATGTTCCTCGAGTTCGACGACGACCTGTGGCTCCGCGTGCACCTCGGCATGTACGGCGCGTGGGACTTCGCGGGCGAGATTGTCGTCGATCCCACCATCGCGTCCGCCAACGGGCGCATGGGCCAGACCAACCAGCGGGGCACCGACCTGCCCGAGCCGATCCTCGATTCGGCAGGGGAGAACTCGCTCACCTCGATCGGCGCCCCTCGTCGCACCCGGGTGCACGTGCGCATGTCGGAGCAGACGACCGGACTCGCCGACGACGGTGAGCAGTGGCCGCCGCCGGTCGTGGGCCAGGTGCGCCTGCGGCTGCTGACCGAGGTGACGTGCGCCGATCTGCGGGGTCCCACCGCGTGCGAGCTGCAGACGGCCGACGAGGTCGCCGCGACCATCGCCAAGCTCGGTCCCGACCCGCTCGTGGACGACGTCGCCGAGGGGGAAGAGCGGTTCACGGCCGTCGTGCGGCGCAAGCCGACCCCGATCGGGCTGCTGCTGATGGACCAGACCGTCGTCAGCGGGATCGGCAACGTCTACCGTGCCGAACTGCTGTTCCGGGCGCGTCAGAACCCGCACACGCCCGGGCGGGAGGTCCGCGAGGAGGTCGTCCGCGACATCTGGCGGGACTGGGTCGGGCTGCTGTCGATCGGTGTCGAGACCGGCCAGATGATGACGATGGACGACCTCGACCCCGAGGCATACCGCAAGGCCATGGCCAGCCGTGACGACCGCCATTGGGTCTACCACCGTGCGGGCTTGCCGTGCCGCGTCTGCGGGACGGAGATCGTGGTCGAAGAGGTTGCCACGCGCAAGCTGTACTGGTGCCCCAGCTGCCAGGCCTGACCTCCAGGTTTCGAGTCGCGCACTTTGCGGGAATCCGAGGTGCAAAGCCGCGAAGTGCGCGATTCGAAAGGGAGATCGGCGCGACCCTAGGCTGGGTCGCATGCGTCAGAACCCGAGCTTCGCCATGGCGGATGTGGGCGAGATCCGTCGCCTCATCGAGCAGAACCCGTGGGTGACCATCGTCAGTTCGTCGGACGCCGGGCTCGTCGCGTCCCACTACGCCGTGCTGCTCGATGCGGACCGTGACGACCTCACGATCGTCGGTCACGTCGGCAAGCCCGACGACCTCATCCACGGGCTGGGCGAGCGTGAGCTCCTCGTCGTGGTGCAGGGCCCGCACGGCTACATCTCGCCCGGCTGGTACGGCGACACGCAGAGCGTGCCGACGTGGAACTTCGTCTCCGCACACCTGAGCGGCGTGCCCGAGATCCTCAGCCCGGAGGAGAACCTCGCGGTGCTCGAGCGCCTGGTTGCGCGATTCGAGAGCGGGATGCCGCAACCGCGGCTGATGTGGGAGCCGCCGAACGATCCCGACTTCGTGCGGCGTCTCGAGCGCGGCACGGTCGGCTTCCGGCTGACGCCGACGAAGGTGGTCGGCAAGCGCAAGCTCAGCCAGAACAAGCCGGACGAGGTCGTCGAGACCGTGATCGTCGAGCTCGAAGCGGGCGCGAGCGCGTACGCCGACCCGCGCCTGCCGGGCGAGATGCGCCGCGATCTTGAGACGCGGAAGGCGGCGCGGTGACGGCGGCGCGCGGCGACGCGCCCGACGTCATCGCGAACGCCCGCCTGACTGGTTTCGAGCGCACCGACCCGTTCGGCCCGGAACCCGTGGACGTGCACCTCGCCGACGGCCTGGTCGTCGACATAGCCCCGGCGGGCGCGCTCCCGCGCCGCGGCCGGGTGCTGGACGCCGAGGGCGGATGGGTGATCCCGGGCCTGTGGGACCATCACGTGCACACCGTCCAGTGGGCGCTGTCGGCCCAGCGCGTCGCGCTCGGCGCCGCGGCGACCGCGACGGAGGCCGCGTCGCTCACGGCCGACGCCCCGGTGCTCGCCGACGGTCGACGGGTCGGCGCGGGGTTCCGCGATGCGTTCTGGCCGGATGCGCCCGCCCTCGCGGTGCTCGACGCCGCCACGGGCGAGGTTCCCACCTACCTCATCAACGCCGACGTCCACAGCGTGTGGCTCAATTCCGCCGCGCTGCGTCGCGAGGGCTTCGAACCCGACGCGACCGGCCTGCTGCGCGAGGAGCCGGCGTTCGAGATCTCGCGGCGTCTGAACGCCGTCGACGCGGCGGTGTCGGACCCGCTCGTCGCGCGAATGGCGCAGGATGCCGCCGCCCGGGGCGTGGTCGGCCTCGTAGACCTCGACATGTCGTGGAACGAGGACGCCTGGGTGCGCCGCCTCGACGCCGGGTTCGATGCGCTGCGGGTGTCGTTCGGCATCTACCCGCAGTTCGTCGACCGGGCCATCGCCGAAGGACTGCAGACCGGCGACGTCGCGCGGGGCGCGGCATCCGATCTCATCCGCGTCGGACCTCTCAAGGTGATCACCGACGGCTCCCTCGGCACCCGCACCGCCGCCACCTCGCAGGCGTACCCCGGCGACCCGCACAACTACGGGCTCCTGACCGTCGACCTCGCGACGCTGGTCGACCTGATGAGCCGCGCGACCGCAGCGGGCATCGCCTCGGCGATCCACGCGATCGGAGATGTCGCGAATTCGCACGCCCTCGACGCGTTCGCCGCGACCGGCGCGTGGGGAACGATCGAGCACGCGCAGCTGGTGGCGCACGCCGACATCCCGCGGTTCGCGCGTCTCGGCGTCGGCGCGAGCGTGCAGCCCGAGCACGCCCTCGACGATCGCGATCTGACCGATACCGTGTGGGCCGGACAGACCGCGCAGCCGTACCCGCTGCGCGCCCTCGACGACACCGGGGCGAACCTTCTGCTCGGCTCGGACGCCCCCGTCGCGCCCCTGGACCCGTGGGCGGCGATGGCGTCGTCGGTGTTCCGCACGCGCGACGGACGGGAGCCGTGGCAGCCGCAGCAGCGCATCGATGCAGCGACGGCCCTCGGGGCTTCGACGCGAGGCGGGTCGGCGGAGCCCGCGAGGATCGAGCCGGGCGACGTGGCCGATCTCGTCGTCTGCGAGCACGACCCGCTGACGGCTGATGAGAAGGCGCTCCGGGGCATGCGCGTGCGCGCGACGCTCCTCGCCGGGCGGCTGACCCACGTCGCATAGGCGCGCGCCTCGTGCGGGGGCCTGCCCCCGTAGCGGTTGGGGAGGGGATGGGATGCCGCGCCCCCGGCGGCGCCGCGAGGCTGGGATCATGACATCCGAGGGAGACGCCCATGACCGCCACCACTGAACCGGCACCGCTGCAGCCGATCGCGGCCCGACCGGCGGGCGCCGGGTTCTGGGAGTCCTACGGACGCGCCTGGGTGCGCACTCCGGGAAGCGCGCTGTACCTGCTCGCGGTCTTCGTGCTCGCGATGATCTCGGTGAGCCTGCTGGCGTCGCTGTTCTGGACCGGGGTCGGACTGCTGATCATCTTCATCGGCCTGCCGCTCGTGGTGCTGACGCTGCTGATCGCGCGGGGCTTCGGCGTCGCCGACCGGTTCCTGCTGCTGTTGACGGGACTCCCCGACATCGCGGAGCCGGAGTGGAACCGCGACACTCCCGATTCAACGGGCTTCTGGAAGACGCTGACCCGCCCGATCCGCAACGCCCACTATTGGGTGTACCTCGTTCACGGCATGATCGTGAGCCCGATCATCAGCACCATCTCGTTCGTGCTGACCGTTGTATGGCTCAGCGTCGGCGTCGGCGGACTGACGTATTGGTTCTGGGGCGTCTTCCTGCCGCGCGGCGATGGCGGGGCGTGGGGGCACTACGTCGACGATGCGCTGCCGTGGCTCTTCGGCGGCTGGTCGGGCTGGGCGGTGGAGGTCGTGCTCTACCTCGTCGCCGGCATCCTGTTCACCTTCACGATGCCGTGGGTGCTCGGCGGGCTCGCGCGAGGGCACCACGCCGTCGCGCAGGGCATGCTCGGACGATGGAGCTCTGACGAGCTGGCGGCCGAGGTCCGCGCCGAGGCGGCGGCGCGCGGCGCCGCCGTCCACGCCGAAGACGTCGCGCTGCGCCGACTGGAGCGCGACATCCACGACGGACCGCAGCAGCGTCTCGTGCGACTGCAGATGGACCTCGCAGCCCTCGAGCGGCGCGCGGCGTCGGGCGACGCCGATGCTGCGGCCGAGCTCGCGCGCGACGCCCGCGGCCATGCGAAGGCGGCGCTCGATGAGCTGCGCGCCCTCTCGAGCGGCGTCGCGCCGCCACTGCTGCAGGACCGCGGCCTTTCCGCGGCGCTCGGTGCACTCGCGACCGGATCGCCGCTGCGGGTGCAGGTGGACGTCGACCCGGCCATCGATCGAGCCGTGAGCCAGGAGGTCGCGCGAACGGTCTACTTCATCGTCGCGGAGCTCATGACCAACGTGGTCAAGCACTCCGGAGCGACGGGCGTCACGCTGCGCGTCGCTCTTCGACGGACGGCCGCCGACACGCCGACCCACCTCGACGTGTGGGTCGTCGACAACGGCCGTGGCGGTGCGGCGGTCACCTCAGGCCACGGCCTGGAGGGTCTGCAGCAGCGCGTGGCGGGTCTTCGCGGCGTCCTCGTCGTGACGAGCCCCGCCGGCGGGCCGACGTCGGTCGGCGCGCACATCCCGCTCGGAGCGACGCTGTGACCGATCCCTATCCTGAGGGGATGACCGCCGCGTCCGATCCCGCACCGCTCCGTGTCGTTCTGTTCGAGGATTCCGTCCTCCTGCGCGAGGGTCTCGTCCGGCTGTTCGACGAGGCCGGATATGTGACCGCCGGCGCCTGGGGAGACGCCGACGACGTCGTCGACCGCGTACGCGAGGCGCGCGCCGATGTCGCCATCCTCGATGTGCGTCTCCCACCGGCGTTCCGCGACGAGGGCATCCGCGCCGCACTGGCGGTGCGGGCGGCCCTGCCGCCCGTCGGCATCCTCGTGCTCAGCCAGTACGTCGAGGGCGTGTATGCCCGCGAGCTCCTCGCCGGCGGCGAGGGCGGCGTCGGCTATCTGCTCAAGGACCGCGTCACCTCGCTGGACGAGTTCACGGATGCCGTGCGCCGCGTCCGCGAGCGTGGCACGGTGCTCGATCCGCTCGTGGTGCAGGGCCTGCTGTCGGCGCGGCCGGATCCGCTGTCCACCCTCACGCCGCGCGAGCGTGACGTGCTGACGCTGATGGCCGAGGGCCGCAGCAACGCGAGCATCGCCGAGCGCCTGTTCATCGGCGTCGGCGCGGTCGAGAAGAACATCAGCGCCATCTTCGCGAAGCTCGGGCTGGAGGAGTCCGGCACCGAGCACCGGCGCGTGCTCGCGGTGCTCGCCTTTCTGCAGCACCCCTGAGACGACGAAGACCCCCGGATCACCGGGGGTCTTCGTGTGGATTGTCTGGGATCACTCGGCGAGGTGCGCGAAGAGGAACCAGCGGTCCTTCTCGAGCGACTCCTTGATGCCGATGGCGATGTCCTGGCTGGTGAGGTCGAACTCGTCGAGGCCGTCGATCGCTGCCTGGACGTCGGCGATCACGGTGTCCATGTCGGAGATCACGTTTCGGATGAGGGCATCCCACTGTGTGAACCCGGCGGGGACGGCGGTCGCCGTCTTCTGTGCGACGGTGCTCACGCGGGCGTCGACCGGGAGACCCAGGGCCACGATGCGCTCGGCGGCCTGGTCGGCGCCGTCCTGCGCGTGAGCCACCACCGAGTCGAGGAGCTCGTGGATCGCGATGAAGTTCGCGCCGCGCACGTTCCAGTGCGCCTGCTTGCCGTTCACGGCCAGGGCCTGAAGGCCCAGGACGACGGGGGTGAGGAACTGCGCCGTCGCTGCGGCGACGTCGGGGTTCGCTGCGGTTGCGGGGGTGGTCTGGGTGTTCGTCATCTCTCTCGCCTCCATCGTGCGGAGGGTCGCTCAGCTCGGCGATCGTCCTCCAGTGACTGCAACGCTACTCACCAGCAGGCATTCCGCAAGCAAGAGAAGGCTGGGCTAAACCGGGACTCGGCGGGGTCGGTGCGGGCTTGCCCAGCCACAGCGGCTAACGTCGATAGGTGCCTTCCGCCGATCACGACCTCGGACCGCAGCATCTGGGCGATCCCGCCAAGACCGTGACCCGCGAGCCCCGCGACCGCTCACCCGAGCACGCTGAGCCGTCGCGCTTCCTTCCCCATGTCCAGGGCCTGCGCGCGATCGCCGTGCTCTGCGTGGTGCTGTATCACTTCTGGCCGGGGCGCGTCCCGGGCGGCTACATCGGCGTCGACATCTTCTTCGTCATCTCGGGGTTCCTCATCACGGCCCATCTGATGCGCGAGCTGACGGCGACGGGCACCGTCAGACTGGGCCAGTTCTGGGCGCGGCGCGCCCGACGCCTGCTGCCGGCATCCCTCCTCGTCCTGGTCTTCTGCGCGCTCGTCGTGATGTCGCCGTACCTCATGCCGACCTCCGCGCTGCCGAACGAGGTGCGCGAGATCCTGGCGTCGACGTTCTACGTCGAGAACTGGTACCTCGCGCTCAACTCGGCCGACTACCTGAACCACGGCGGCTCGCCGACGACGGTCCAGCACTACTGGTCGCTGTCGCTGGAAGAGCAGTTCTACGTCATGTGGCCGCTCATCATGCTGCTCGCCGCGTGGGTCGGGGTGAAGTGGTTCCGGGGAGCGCGCCGACGCGCGATCCTGGCCGCCCTCGGCGTCGTGACGGTGGTGTCGTTCGCCTTCTGCGTCGTGTTCACCATCACGAACCCCGCACCCGCGTACTTCGTCACGTTCGGCCGGATGTGGCAGTTCGGCGTAGGAGCGATGATCGCCCTCGTGCCGATGCTCGGCGTCCGCCACGCCCTCGGGAGCTTCGTCCTCGGCTGGGGCGGCATCCTCCTCCTCGTCTACGTCACCTTCACGTTCGACGCGCAGACGCCGTTCCCGGGCTACATGGCGGCGCTGCCCACCCTCGGCGCGGCCGCGGTCATCGCCGCCTCGAACGCCGAGCGCTGGTGGTATCCGACCCGCATCCTGGCCATCCGCCCCGCGCAGTTCGTCGGCGACATCTCGTACTCGCTCTACCTGTGGCACTGGCCGCTCATCATCATCGCGCCCTCGGTGCCGTTCTGGGGGCTCACGATCTACCACCGGGTCGCCCTGCTCGCGCTGTGCTTCGTGCTCGCGTGGCTCACGAAGCGGTTCGTCGAAGACCCGGTGCGCGGCTGGAAGGTGCTCACCAAGCGTCCGGCGCGCGTGACGCTGTGGTCCTCGCTCGCCGCCATGGTCGTGGTCGCCCTGGTCGCGGCAGCGGCCTGGTTCGTGAATGCGCCGCTGTACAACCAGGGCACGCGCGACATCGCGCAGCTGCAGCAGGATCCGCCCGACTGCTTCGGCGCGGCATCCGTTCTCGATCCGTCCTGCGCCGACGTGGACTTCGGCGACACGATCCTGCCCGCGCCGGGATTCGCGGGGATCGATCGCCCTGAGGACTCGCAGTGCTTCGTGCAGCTCACCGACTCGCGGCCGGTCTCCTGCAACTTCGGGTCCGACGATGCGGACGCTCCTCGCGTCGCGCTCATCGGCGACAGCCACGCGTTCCAGCTCCTGCCCACCTTCCAGCGGATGGCCGACGAGAACGGCTGGCACCTGGTGACGTGGTTCAAGGGCGCCTGCCCGTGGAACGCGACACCGCTGTCGACCCCGGGTGCCTTCGGGGCCGCCTGCACCGAGTGGCGGGAGCGCGTGCAGCGCGCCATCGACGACGCCGACCTCGACGCGGTGTTCACCGCGGCGATCGCCACCACGCCCTACTCGTCGGCCGGATACGACTCGGCCCACGACGCGGCCGTCGCCGGGTACCGCGACGCCTGGAGCACGGTGACCGACCGCGGCATCCCCGTGATCACCGTCGTCGACAACCCCGTCTGGGAGACCGACCCCAACAAGTGCCTGCGCACGCGCGACGCCGCCGACTGCGACGGCGCGCGGTCGGACGTGCTGGTGGCGGAGGATCCGCTGCGGGACGCGGCATCCGGTGCCGACTCCGTCACCCTCCTCGACTTCACCGACGTGTTCTGCGGCACCGACACGTGCGCGCCCGTCGTCGGCGGCGCGAACGTCTACCGCGACCAGGACCACCTCACCGTGACGTTCGCCGACACGCTGGCGCCCTGGTACACCGAGGCGATCCAGGCGGCGCTGGCGAATAGAGTCGGGTCATGACGGTCGCACCCGGAGCCTCGGTCCTCAGCGCAGCGGGCAGGACGCCCCAGCTCGATCCGACGTCGTTCGTCGCCGCCGGCGCGCGCGTCGTCGGGGGTGTGACTCTCGGGCCGGGCGCGAGCGTCTGGTACAACGCGGTGCTCCGCGCCGACGGAGACACCATCACGGTCGGCGCCCGCAGCAACCTGCAGGACAACGTGTCGGTCCACGTCGACGCCGGCAGACCCGTGACCATCGGCGAGGATGTGTCGGTCGGCCACAACGCCGTCGTGCACGGATGCACCATCGGCGACGGGTCGCTCATCGGCATGGGCGCGGTCGTGCTCAACGGAGCGAGGATCGGATCCGGATGCCTCGTCGCCGGGGGTGCGGTGGTGCTCGAGGGGTCGGAGATCCCGGACGGGTCGCTGGTGGCGGGCGTCCCCGCCAAGGTCCGCCGGGAGCTGAGCGCCGAGGAGCAGGCAGGACTGCTGCGCAACGCCGAGCACTACCTGACCCATATCCAGGAGCACCTCGACGCGACGCCCGCCGGCTGAGCGGGAGGAGACCGCCGCCGCCCGCCGCGCCGCCGTTGCGCGGCGATCAGGCCTGCGGCGGCGGGTGGTGCCTGCCGCGGTGCACCTCGTACAGGCGCACGTGACCCGGCGCGGACGGGTCGTTCTCGATCGGCTTGTCGTCCATGAAGAGCCGGATGACGTGGGCGAGCTGGCCGGGGTGGCTGAAGTTGATGGCGTGCGCAGCCCCTTCGAGCAGCACGACGAGCACGTGACTGTCGGTCTGACTGGCGATCTCGTCGACGCGGTGGGCGTGCGGGAGCAGCGGATCGCGTTCGCCCAGCACCACGAGGGTCGGGATGTGGAGCTCGAGAAGTCGCTGCAGCGACGGATACTGCGTGAGGGACCGGAACATCCGCATCGTGCTCGGCACGCCGAACCGCACGTAGTCCGGCACGGCGACGCGCGCCATGCGCGTCGGCTCGCGCGGCGCATCGACGGACAGCTGCCGGATCGCGCGGCGCAAGGGCTGGTTGAACACGCCGCCTGCCGGCGACACGAGAACGGCGCGGTCGATGCGCTCGGGATAGGTGTGCGCGGTCTCGATGATGACCGGGCATCCCATCGAGTTACCGACGAGCGTCGCCTTCTCGACCCCGCGGTCGTCGAGGAAGTCGACCGCGGCGCGCGCCAGGTCGGGAATGTCCAGCATGTCGCGGCGCTTGCCGCTGCGCCCGAATCCCGGCAGATCCGGCACGAAGGTGTGGAAGTCGTCCGCCAGCTTCTCGGCGGTGGGCAGCAGGTAGCGCCCCGACAGCCCGAAGCCGTGCACGTGGGCCATGACGCGGGGGTCGCGCGCCGGGCGGGGGGACTCGCGGTAGAACACGTCGACGTCGTCGATGCGGGTCCACTTCTCGGTCAGGCTCGACGCCGGACGGCGCGGCAGCTTCCGGCTCGCACTCGGTTCCGGCGAGGCGTTCGGGCGGCTCATCGCGACTCCTGAAGGGCACGGATCGATCGGTCCCCAGTCTGCCCTCCGGACCGGCACGCGCAACAGGGGTCGCTCGGCATGCACCGGTGCCACCGCCGCCACGTCCTCACTCCGTCACCCGGCGGACGTCGGCGTCGGCGGATGCAGCGTCGAGTCCACCAGCTGCTGGATGTACGCCCAGTCGGGGTTGTGCTCGTCGATGCCGCCGTCCGGTGTCAGCTCGATCGTCGTCACCTCCTGCTCCCTGGCCTTCAGCGCGAGGTCGAGGAGCGTCGGGACGAACGACTGCGGCACGTCGGTGCTGACGAGGTCGACACCGGCATCGGCCACCTCCTCGAACCGCGTGAGGACGACCTGCGGCGTGAACTGGGCGAGGATCGCCTGCTGCAGCTCGCGCTGACGCCGCATGCGGTCGAAGTCGCTGGTGGTGTGGCGGGACCGCGCGTACCACTGCGCCGTGAAGCCGTCCATGCGCTGGGTGCCCGGCTCGATCCAGCCTTGCACCCATTCCTCCAGCGGCTGGCCGGTGTAGCCCGGACCGCCGACCGGGATGCGCTCCTTTACGGTGATCTCGACTCCGCCCAGCGCGTCGATGAGCTCCTCGAACGCGTACATGTCGATCGTCACGTAGTACGGCACCTTGATTCCGAGGATGCCCTCCACCGCGTCCTTGGTGGCCTCGATGCCCGGTGCCGAGCCGTCCGCAACGGCGTCGGGATAGAGCAGCGCCCCGTCCTCGCAGACCTCCACCTCGGTGTTCAGCTGGTTGATGCCGCTGCCCCAGCCGCAGGCGGGGTCGGCGCGGCCCTCGTGGCCATCCGGGTACCGGTCCTGCATGGGTCCCTCGGAGAAGGGGAAGCCCGGCATGTCACGGGGGAATCCCGTGATCGTGGTGGCGCCGGTCTCGGCGTTGATCGAGACGACCGAGATGCTGTCGAACCTCTTGGAGTCGTTGCTCGGGACGTGATCGGCGCCCAGCAGCAGCACGTTGTAGTACCCCTCGGACGGCTCGATCGTCGGGCCGCTCCCGCCGAAGATGGCGCCGAACGTGTCGCGCGTCGTGCCCGCCATGCCCGCGGCCTGCACGGCGGTGCCGCTCGCGACGATGAGGAGGGTGACGGATGCCGCGGCGATCGCGAAGCGCGCGCGGGTTCCGGTCTTCACCAGCCGGACGAGACGAAGCGTGTCCAGGGTGAGCACCACCCACAGCACGGCGTACGCGATGAGAAGGCCCTGCGCGAGGAGCAGCGCCAGCGGGCTCGTCGCGACCGCCAGGAACATGGGTCGCGCGAGCAGAGCGGCCAGGCCCGTCAGGAGCACGAGAGTCCACATCACCACGGTCGACACGAGTCCGACCCGGCCGAGCCGGCGGTCGCCCGCGAGCACCTGTGCCGAGCCGGGGAGGACGAAGTTCAGCAGGATCAGCCACCAGCCGCGACGCGTCATCATCGCCCGGGACGAGGCATCCGGGAATCGCATCGGCCGGCCCTGGGCCCGTGGCGCCGCCGCCGGGGGAGCGGTGCGCGGGGGTGCGGGCGGCGGGGGTGCGACGATCGTGGTCACCGGCCCAGGCTAGGCGCGGCGTCGCCCGGAGCCGCGTATCGGTCGCGGCGCGTCCGGGAGCGTGGGCCCAGGATCTCCGTGGGGGATCGGAGGTGCTCACCGCGATCGGGAGCAGGGAAGTGCACGGCGCGGTGTGTGCGTCACCGAGGTGCCATGCGGAGGTGGTGGAGGGGATGACGGGAATCGAACCCGCACCATCAGTTTGGAAGACTGAGGCTCTACCATTGAGCTACATCCCCGAGCGCCCGCGGACGGGCACCGGTCAATCGTAGTACATCGCGCCGGTCGTCCCGTTCCGAACCGCCCGCGCGCCGCCTGCCCGTCGGCCCTCCGTGACGGCGCGGAGATAGGTTCCTGGCCGGTCGGCTAGACTTCTCGGGGCCGAAATGCGCGCACGTACGTGTGCGGACCCGCCCGGGGCGTAGCTCAGCTTGGTAGAGCGCCCGCTTTGGGAGCGGGAGGCCGCAGGTTCAAATCCTGTCGCCCCGACGTCACGGCCCTCAGAATTCCGAACCCAGACCTTGTACCGCCGCGTCCTCGCGCGGTCCGATAGAGGAGAAGTAACAGGCATGGTGAACAGCACCGTCGAGAAGCTCAGCCCGACCCGGGTGAAGCTCCACATCACGGTCAGCCCCGACGAGCTCAAGCCGTCGATCAAGCACGCGTACGAGCACATCGCGCAGGACGTGCAGATCCCCGGCTTCCGCAAGGGCAAGGTGCCCGCGCCGATCATCGACCAGCGCATCGGCCGCGTCGCGGTGCTCGAGCACGCCGTCAGCGAGGGCCTCGACACGTTCTACCGCGAGGCCGTCGCCGCCAACGAGCTGCGCGTCCTCGGTCGTCCGTCGGCCGAGGTCACCGAGTGGCCGGACGAGAAGGACTTCTCGGGCGACCTCGAGGTCGAGGTCGAGGTCGACGTGCGTCCCGAGTTCGACCTGCCCGCCTTCGAGGGCACGACCGTCGAGGTCGAGGCCGTCGAGGTCGACGAGGCTGCCATCGACGCCGAGCTCGACCGCCTGCGCGGCCGCTTCGGCACGCTGGTGACGGTCGACCGTCCGGCGGCGAGCGGCGACTTCGTCGAGCTCGACCTGGTCGCGACGATCGACGGCACCGAGATCGACCGCGCCGACGGCGTGTCGTACGAGGTCGGCTCGGGCGAGCTGCTCGAGGGCATCGACGAGGCCATCGACTCGCTCACGGCCGGCGAGGACACCACGTTCCGCTCGAAGCTGGTCGGCGGCGACCACGCCGGCGAAGAGGCCGAGGTCTCTGTCACCGTCAAGGCCGTCAAGGAGCGCGAGCTGCCCGAGGCCGACGACGACTTCGCGCAGATCGCGAGCGAGTTCGACACCATCGGCGAGCTGCGCGACAGCCTCAAGGAGCGCGTCGGCCAGCAGGGCGCGTTCACGCAGGGCTCCGCCGCGCGCGACAAGCTCATCGAGACGCTCCTCGAGCAGGTCGAGATCCCCGTGCCGCCGCAGCTCATCGAGGACGAGGTGCACAACCACCTCGAAGGCGAAGGCCGCCTCGAGGACGACGTCCACCGCGCCGAGGTGGCCGAGGCCAGCGAGAAGCAGTTCAAGACGCAGATGCTGCTCGACAAGATCGCCGAGACGGTCAACGTGCAGGTCTCGCAGGACGAGCTCACGCAGTACCTCGTGCAGTCCGCCGCCCAGTACGGCATGGCGCCCCAGGAGTTCGTGAACGCGCTGCAGGAGAGCAACCAGCTCCCCGCCATGATCGGCGAGGTCGCCCGCAACAAGGCGCTCGCCGTCGCCCTCGGCAAGGTCACCGTCGTCGACACCAACGGCGACCCGGTCGACCTGAGCGGCTTCGTGGCCACGGACGACGAGGAAGAGGTCGTCGAGGAGGCGGAGGAGATCGCGGACGCCGCGGCCGACGCCGACGCCGTGATCGAGGCCGAAGAGGCCGAGAAGCCCGCGAAGAAGGCGCCCGCGCGCAAGCCCGCGGCCAAGAAGGCAGCGGCCGCCGACGCGGACGAGGCTCCGGCCGAGAAGAAGGCTCCCGCCAAGAAGGCTCCCGCGAAGAAGCCTTCGGCCAAGAAGGCCGCCGACGCCGAGTGATGTTCTGTTCGGCCCGCTTCTCGCGGTGACCGACGAGGAGAAGAGGACGGATGCCGCGGCATCCGTCCTCTTCCGTCTCCGGGCCGATCTGCCCAGGGCGAACACGGGCGGGTCGTTCGCGGTGCGCCGGTAGATTCGATGGCGACCCAAGGAAACAGGAGTACACATGGCCGAACCACTTGTCGCGACCAGCGTCTTCGACAGGCTGCTGAAGGACCGCATCATCTGGCTGGGGTCGGAGGTGCGTGACGAGAACGCCAACGAGATCTGCGCGAAGATCCTGCTTCTCGCCGCCGAGGACTCCGAGAAGGACATCTACCTCTACATCAACTCGCCCGGCGGCTCGATCACGGCCGGCATGGCGATCTACGACACGATGCAGTTCGTGCCGAACGACATCGTCACCGTCGGCATCGGCATGGCCGCGTCGATGGGCCAGCTGCTGCTGACCGCCGGCACGAAGGGCAAGCGGTACATCACGCCCAACGCCCGCGTCCTGCTCCACCAGCCGCACGGCGGCTTCGGCGGCACCGCGAGCGACATCCAGACGCAGGCGCAGCTCATCCTCGACATGAAGAAGCGCCTCGCCGAGATCACCGCGAAGCAGACCGGCAAGAGCGTCGAGCAGATCAACGCCGACGGCGACCGCGACCGCTGGTTCGGTGCCGAGGAGGCCCTGGAGTACGGCTTCGTCGACCACATCCGCGAGTCCGCGACGGACGTCATCGGCGGCGGCGGCACCGCCACCGACAGCTGAGGCCGAAGGCGAAAGAGAGAGAACCCGGAATGCAGACCCCCACCTTCGGTCAGGCGGCGCCCCAGGCGCTGCAGATGCCCGGCAGCCGCTACATCCTCCCGCAGTTCGAGGAGCGCACGGCCTACGGCTACAAGCGTCAGGACCCGTACAACAAGCTGTTCGAAGACCGCGTCATCTTCCTGGGCGTCCAGGTCGACGACGCCTCGGCGGACGACGTCATGGCGCAGCTGCTCGTGCTGGAGAGCCAGGACCCCGACCGCGACATCATCATGTACATCAACTCGCCGGGTGGCTCGTTCACGGCGATGACGGCGATCTACGACACCATGCAGTACGTGTCGCCGCAGATCCAGACGGTCGTCCTCGGCCAGGCGGCCTCGGCGGCCGCCGTGCTGCTCGCCGCCGGCGCCCCCGGCAAGCGTCTCGCGCTGCCGAACGCCCGCATCCTGATCCACCAGCCTGCCATGGGCGAGGCGGGTCACGGGCAGGCGTCCGACATCGAGATCCAGGCGCAGGAGATCCTCCGCATGCGGACCTGGCTCGAGCAGACCCTTGCGAAGCACTCGAACAAGAGCGTCGAAGAGGTCAACAAGGACATCGACCGCGACAAGATCCTCTCGGCGGAGGAGAGCGTGGCGTACGGCCTCGTCGACCAGGTGCTCACCACGCGCAAGCGCGGCCAGCAGGCGCTCACCAAGTAGCACCGGCGACCGCTGCGATCCCGGCGCCCCGCTTCCCGATCCTCGGGCTGGCGGGGCGCCGTCGTGTGCGGCGGCGTTCCGCTCACGGCGAACCGCGGTCGTCCACAACGTGCGTCGCAATGCCGCCGCTTGTCGGCGTCAGCTATTAGGCTCGGAGAACAGCTGGGGGCTCGTCCCCCTGATGTCACGAGGAGGAGCGGAATGGCACGCATCGGTGAGAGCGCCGACCTGTTCAAGTGCTCCTTCTGCGGCAAGAGCCAGAAGCAGGTCCAGCAGCTGATCGCCGGCCCCGGCGTCTACATCTGCGATGAGTGCGTCGAGCTGTGCAACGAGATCATCGAAGAGCGCATGGCCGAGTCGTCCTCGGGCGTGGTCGCCGACTTCGATCTGCCCAAGCCGCGCGAGATCTTCGCCTTCCTCGAGGAGTACGTCGTCGGTCAGACCGACGCGAAGCGCGCACTGTCGGTCGCGGTGTACAACCACTACAAGCGTGTCCGCGCGCACGGCACCATCCAGTCGGCCGAGCAGCGCGCCGACGAGATCGAGATCGCCAAGAGCAACATCCTGCTGCTCGGCCCTACCGGTTGCGGCAAGACCTACCTGGCACAGACGCTCGCCAAGCGACTCAACGTGCCGTTCGCGGTGGCGGACGCCACGGCCCTGACAGAAGCCGGCTACGTCGGCGAAGACGTCGAGAACATCCTCCTGAAGCTCCTGCAGGCCGCCGACTTCGACACGAAGCGCGCAGAGACCGGCATCATCTACATCGACGAAGTCGACAAGATCGCCCGGAAGGCGGAGAACCCGTCGATCACGCGCGATGTGTCCGGTGAAGGAGTGCAGCAGGCCCTCCTGAAGATCCTCGAGGGCACCGTGGCCTCCGTGCCGCCGCAGGGCGGCCGCAAGCACCCGCATCAGGAGTTCATCCAGATCGACACGACGAACGTGCTGTTCATCGTGGCAGGAGCGTTCGCCGGGCTCGAAGACATCATCTCGTCGCGGGTCGGCAAGCACGGTGTCGGTTTCGGGGCGTCGCTGCACCGCAAGGACGAAGACCTCAACCTGTTCGGCGACGTTCAGCCCGAAGATCTCCACAAGTTCGGCCTGATCCCCGAGTTCATCGGCCGCCTCCCCGTCGTCGCCTCGGTCTCTCCGCTCGACCGCGAGGCTCTCATGGAGATCCTCACCGAGCCGAAGAACGCACTGGTGAAGCAATACCACCGCATGTTCGAGCTCGACGGAGTCACCCTCGAGTTCGACCGCGAAGCGCTCGAGGCGATCGCCGATCTGGCGGTCGCCCGCAAGACCGGCGCGCGCGGTCTCCGTGCGATCCTCGAGGACGTCCTCGGGCCGATCATGTTCGAGATCCCGTCGACCGACGACGTCGACAAGGTCATCGTCACGCGCGCCGCCGTCGACGAGGGCGCGCCGCCGACGCTCGTGCTGCGCGAGAAGCGCAAGAGCGCCTGATCCCACCCGCTACAGTTCGAGGCATGGACACCCTCAGCCCCGATCTCGACGACTACTGCGGCGTCGTCAGCGTGCGCCGCGGCGACGAGGTGCTCGGTGAGTGGGCGCTCGGCCTCGCCGATCGCACGGCGGGCGTGGCGAACACACCGGAGACCCGGTTCGGACTGGCCAGCGGCACGAAGACCTTCACGGCGACCACCGTCCTGTCGCTCGTGGGTGACGGCGCGCTGGCGCTCGACACCACCGCACGAGAGATCCTCGGCGACGACCTGCCGCTCATCGCGGCGGATGTCACGATCGACCACCTGCTGACCCATACGTCCGGCATCGGCGACTACCTCGACGAGGAGATCGACGGCCTGGCTCCGCTTTCGGTTCCGGTGCAGCAGCTCGATTCGACGCCGGCGTACCTGCCGCTGCTCGACAGCTTCCCGACCAAGTTCGCCGCGGGCGAGCGGTTCTCTTACTGCAACGGCGGCTACGTGGTGCTGGCGATCATCGCCGAACGCGTGGCGAAGACCCCCTTCGCCGACCTGGTCGCGCGGCGCGTGTTCGCGCCGGCAGGGATGGCGGCATCCGGTTTCGCCCGTTCGGATCTGCTGCCCCAGGGCACGGCGACCGGCTACAAGGACGACGGCCGGACGAACGTCTTCGAACTTCCCGTCCTCGGCTCGGGGGACGGCGGGGCGTATTCGACGGTCGGCGACCTCCACCGCTTCTGGCGGGCGCTGCTGAGCGGGCGGGTGATCGCGCCCGCCCTCGTGGACCTGCAGATCGAGCCGGTGACCGCCGACGCGGGGGACGGGCTGGCGTACGGCCGCGGGGTGTGGCTCGACGGCGAAGACCTCACGATGGCGGGCGGCGACCACGGTGTGACCGCCGTGAGCCGTCACGACGCGCGCACCTCCACCACTGTGTCGGGGCTCGCGAACATCATGGTTCCCACCTTCGCGCGCACCAAGGCGCTGATGGCCGCCGTGCGCGCCGGGGATGTCGGACGGAGTCCGTAGTCTGCCGGAATGAGCATCCGGCCCTTCGCCGTCAACGTCACCGACGCTGACCTCGCCGACCTCCACGATCGGCTCGACCGCTTCCGACCGCTGCCGGACTCGCCCCGGCGCCCGAGCGCCGGGATGACCGCCGAGTATCTCGCCGAGCTCGTCGCCGACTGGCGTGCGTGGGATTGGCGTTCACGCGAGCGCTGGCTCAACAAGCACCCGCAGTTCCTCGCCGACATCGGTGACAGCACCGTGCATTTCGCCCATCTGCGGTCCGATGACATCGACGCGCCCGCGCTCCTCGTGATGCACGGCTGGCCGCACACCTTCGCACTGCAGCTGGACTTCGCCGACCTGCTTCCGGACTTCCACGTCGTGGTGCCGAGCTTCCCCGGCTTCGCCTTTTCGAGCCCCTATGCCGACGGTCCCGTCTCCGAGGTTCGCCTCGCCGTCACCATGCACACCCTGATGACGCAGGTGCTCGGCTACGACCGGTATCTGACCTACGGTGAAGACGTCTCTGCGAACGTCAACGATCTGATCGCCGGCACCTACGGCGATGCGGTGGCAGGGATCATCGCGACCCATTCCCACTTTCCGTCGATGGCGGAGCGCGCAGAGCTCACGGCGCCCGACGAAGTGGCGTTCTTCACGAGGCTCGAGCAGTGGGGCGGTGCGAACGGCGCCTACGGGCATGTGCAGGCCACGCGCCCCGACACCCTCGCGGCAGCGCTGAACGACTCACCGGCGGGTTTGCTCGCCTGGCTGACCGAGAAGCTGGTCGAGTGGAGCGACACCCCCGAGGGCGACCCGCGAGAGGTCGAGCGACGCATCTCGCGAGACCGGATCCTCACCGAGGCGATGGTCTACTGGACCACCCAGAGCATCGGCACGTCCTTCCGCCCCTACTACGAGGGGGCGGACCAGCCCGACGAGATGCCGCCGGTCGAGGTGCCGGCATCCGTTCACATCCAGCGGCACGAGGGCGACTACCCCGAGTCGCTCGCGCGGCGCTTCTACCGCGATCTGCGCACGTTCGAACGCCTCGACGAGGGCGGGCACTTCGCCGTCGCCGAAGTGCCCGCCGCGATGGCCGACCGTGTGCGCGGGTTCGCGCGCGACATCGGCGTGCTCTGAGGCACTTCCGCCGCCTGACTCCCGGAGTGCGTGGCCGGATCCGGCCACGCACCGAATGGCGACTCCGGGCGACGCGAAGGCGTGGCCAGGACGGGTGTACTCGGCGATATGTCCACATTCGCTTCGGCCTCACACTCACACACGACCGCTTCGGCCGCCGACGCCGCACCGACCTCTCCCGCCCGGCTGAGGGCGGTCACCGGCGAAGGTGACCGCATCGGCGAGTTGCTCATCGACCGCGAGCTCAACGGGCCACGTCGATCTGCCAACGGCGGGTTCGCCGCCGGGTACATCGCGCAGCATGTCGACTCCGACACCGTGACCGTCGTCCTTCGACGACCCATCCCGGTCGGACGGCGTCTCGAAGTCCGGGACGACGCAGATGGCGGCGCGGTCGTCGCTGACAAGGGTCGTGCCGTGGCGCAGGCATACCCCGGCCGGCTCTCGGAGGGAGTCGTCCCGGCGGCCCCATCCTTTGCCGACGCGCTGCTCGCACGTTCGCGGTATCCACTCGCCGGCGTCCGGCATCCGCTCGCCGACTGCGTCGTCTGCGGGCCCGAGAGGGTGGACGGCATGCATGTCACCCCCGGTCCGGCGCCGGCCGACGCCCATCGGCTCGCCGCGCCATGGACCGTCGACGTGCGCTTCTCGCACGCGGGCCTGGCCCAGTACGCCGCGGTCTGGGGTGCGCTCGACTGCCCGAGCTATCCGGCCCGGGCGCTGGCGACCGGCACACTCTGCCTGCTCGGCACGATGACCGCACGGGTCGAAAGGCGGCCCCGGGTGGGCGAGCACCTCGTCGTCCACAGCTGGACGCGCGAGGAGCGGGGAAGACGGTTCGAGACCTCGGCGGCGATGGTCGACTCCACCGGCGAATTCGTGGCACGAGCCGACTCGACGTGGGTCGCTGTCAAGCACCAGCGGGCCATCGCTGCCGCCCGGTGGCTGCGGTAGCGCCGGTCCGCACGGCGATGGCCTGATCCGGCCATCGCCGCGATACCGCGAATGGCAGATCCTCCCGATGTCGCCGCACGAGCCGCGGCGCGACGATGGCCTCGCTTCGGCCCGAGGATGGCCCTGAGGTCGTACGAGGAAGGAGATCCGATGTCCCTCAGCGCTCTCGGGACGAGCGATGTGCTGACCGAGTCGGTGGCGTCGGTGGAGCAGGCGGCGGCACTCACGCAGCGCCTGCTCGAGTCCGTCGGCCCCGCGCTCGAGCTGCTCACCATCGAACTCGGTCACCGGCTCGGACTCTACGCGGCGATCGACACCGCGGGAATCGTGACGGCGCCGGATCTGTCACGGCCCGTCCTGCGCGGCCCGACCGTCGTCGCGTCGAGCGCACGTGCGGGATTCCGCCGGGCCACGCGGCTCGCCATCGATCACCCGACCAGGTCGTTCTACCGGCTGGATCCGTGACCGGTTCGCGCCTCCGACCGGATCCGGCCCGCGGTCCGGGCCGCTCGCGGCGGATCGGACCGCGGGACCATACTGATGTCGTGTCCAGCCCTCTGACCGTCAACTACGCGTGGTCGGGTTCCGACGACGTCGCGTGGTCGGAGGCGGGTGCGGGTGCACCGGTGATCGTGGGCGGCTGGTGGATGAGCCACCTGGAGCGGGACTGGGAGTACGCCCCGTTCCGGACATTCGTCGAGGCCATCGCGCAGCATCGTCGAGTGATCCGCATGGATCCTCCCGGCACCGGGTTGTCGCGCTCCCGTCAGGTCACGCCGGCAGACCTCGAGCCGCACGTCCAGGCGGTGAAGGCGGTGATGGATGCCGCCGATACGCCGGAGGCGACGCTGTTCGCCGGCTCATCCGGGTGCGCCATCGCGGTGGAGTTCGCGGCCCGGTATCCCGAACGCGTCCGTCGGCTGGTGCTGGCGGGCGCCTATCTCGACGGCTCGTCCATCGCGTCGGCCGCCGATCGCGCCGCGCTCGTCGAACTCGTCCGCAGCAGCTGGGGCGTGAGCTCACGCGTCATGTCGGACATCTTCTATCCCGACGCCACGGCGGAGCAGCGACGCGCGTACGCGCGCCATCAGCGCTCCACAGCGACCGCTGAGGCGGCCGCGGCAGGACTGGCCGCCGTCTACGCGTTCGACGCGCGCGGAGCGGCGAAGCTCGTCCGCACTCCCACGCTGGTTCTGCACCGGCGGGGAGATCGCGCCATCCGGCTCGCTCTGGGCGCCGCCGCTGCGGCAGCGATACCTGACGCGACCCTCCACGTCTTGGACGGCGCAGATCACCACCCGTGGCACGGCGACGCGGCCGAGTTCCTGCGCCGGGTGCTCGCGTTCGACGGCGTGTCGGAAGAGGCGCTGAGCGCAGTCCTCCCCGATGCCGACCCGACGCCTACTGACCGGAACGTGGCGCCGATCGCTGCGCCGGACGCCGCGGGGACCGCGGAGTCGCCCATCTCCCCGAGGGAGCTCGAGGTGCTCCTTCTCGTATCGCGCGGCATGACCGATGCCCAGATCGCCGCAGAGCTCTTCCTCAGCGTCCACACCGTGCACCGGCACGTGGCGAACGCGCGGACGAAGCTGAATGCGCCGACGCGAGCGGCCGCCGCCGCATGGGCGGTCGCTCGCACCGGCACCAGTACCTAGTCCGTGAGTCCGCGGCGCTCGAGGAGAGGCTGGATCTCGGCGTCGCGGCCGCGGAAGTCGCGGTAGGCCTCGAGCGGATCCTTCGACCCTCCCACGCCCAGCAGTCGGTCGCGGAAGCGGTCGCCGTTCTCACGACGCAGACCGCCGTTCTCACGGAACCACTCGACGGTGTCGGCGTCGAGCACCTCGCTCCAGATGTACGAGTAGTAGCCCGCGCTGTACCCGCCCGAGAAGACGTGCGCGAAGTACGTGGAGGAGTACCGCGTGGGCACCGCGGGGTTGTCGAGGCCGATGTCGGCCAACGCGGCCGTCTCGAACTCCGCCACGTCGATCTCGGCGTCCGCCTGCTCGACCGAGAGCGAGTGCCAGGCTTGGTCGAGCCACGACGCCGCCAGGTACTCGCTGGTCGCGAAGCCCTGGTTGAACGCCTCGGAGGCGTGCAGCTTCTCCACGATCTCGGCAGGCAGCGGCTCATCGGTGTCGATGTGGCGCGCATAGGAGGCGAGGATCTCGGGCCAGTAGATCCACATCTCGTTGACCTGGCTCGGGAACTCCACGAAGTCGCGGTAGACGTTCGTGCCGGCGAAATGCGGATAGGTGACCGTCGCGAAGAGGCCGTGCAGGGCGTGGCCGAACTCGTGGAAGAGCGTCGTGACCTCGTCGAGGCTCAGCAGCGTGGGCCGGCCGGCGGCCGGCTTCGGCACGTTGAGGTTGTTCACGACGACCGGTGCCGTGCCTCGCAGGCGCGACTGCAGCACGATCGAGTTCATCCAGGCGCCGCCGCGCTTGGTGTCGCGGGTGTACAGGTCCAGGATGTAGAGGCCGAGTGCCGAGCCGTCGGCGTTGTGCACCTCGAACACCCGGGTGTCAGGGTGGTAGCCGCCGAGGTCGGTGCGCTCGCTGAAGGTGATCCCGTATAGGTCGGTCGCCGCTCGGAACACGCCGTCCTGCAGCACGCGCTCGGCCTCGAACCAGGGTCGCAGGGCGCTGCGATCGAGGTCGTACTCGGCCGCCCGCACCTTCTCGGTGTAGAAGGCCCAGTCGTGCGCCTCCAGCGCGAAGGGCACGGCATCGCGATCGATGATCGCCTGGAGCTTCTCCTGCTCGCGGCGGGCGTTGCGGGCTGCGGGGACCGCCAGCTGGCGCAGCAGGTCGTGGACGGCGGCCGGGGATCCCGCCGTCTGGTCCGAGGTCACGTATGCGGCGTGCGACTCGTAGCCCAGAAGCGCGGCACGCTCGGCCCGCAGCCGGACGATCTCGAGAAGCGTGGCGCGGTTGTCGTGCTCGTTGCCGCGGGAGCCGCGCGAACGGGATGCCGCGAGCAGGCGCGCGCGGGAGTCGCGGTCGGTCAGGCTCGACAGGTACGGGTGGCCCGTGAAGAGCGTGAGGGTCACGAGCCACTTGCCGTCGAGGCCGCGGTCGGCCGCCGATTGCGCCGCCGCGGAGAGCTCGCCCTCCGCCAGCCCGTCGAGCTGCGCGGCGTCGTCGAAGACGACCGCGAGGTCGTTCGTGTCGGCGAGAAGGTTCTTCTCGAACTGCGTGGTGAGGGTCGACAGACGCTGGTTGAGCTCGCTCAGCCGAGCCTTGGCCTCATCGTCGAGGCCGGCGCCGGCGTGCGACATCTCGGTGAAGTGCCGCTCGACGAGATAGCGCTGCTCGGGGGAGAGGTCCAGTTCATCGAGCTGCTCGTGGACCGTCCTGACGCGCCAGTACAGCTCCGAGTCCAGCTGGATGGAGTCCTGGTGCGCGGCCATCAGCGGCGCGAGCTCCTCCTCGATCGCCTGGATCTCCGGCGTGGCATCAGCCGACGAGACCGTGTAGAACGTGCGCGCGACGTCCCCGAGCAGGCGACCGCTCTCTTCCAGCGGCACCAGCGTGTTCTCGAACGTCGGCATCGACCGCACCCGGGTGATCGCTGCCACTTCCGCGCGGTGAGCGGTGAACGCCTGCTCGAACGCCGGCAGGTAATGCTCGGGCCGGATGGCGGCATAGTCGGGCAGCCCGTAGGGGAGCGTACTGGCGATGAGGAGCGGGTTGTCGTTCGGCATGGCGTACAGCCTAACCACCGGGACCGCAGTGCCGCCGATCTTTTGCAAAATACTTGTTGCAAAGAGTTCCTTGCAAAGACGTCTTTGCGTCGCTAATCTGGCCGCATGGCAGAGAACGAGACCGACGCGGCGACTATGGCGCGGACCGAGGAGCGCCATAACCAGGATCGCGTCCTCGACTCCGGAGCGCTGCGTGCACTCGCGCACCCGCTGCGGGTCAAGATCTACGACATCCTGAGTCAGTACGGACCGCAGACGGCGAGCTCTCTCGCGGAGCGCCTGGGGGAGTCCAGCGGCTCGACCAGCTATCACCTCCGCGCACTCGCGAAGCACGATCTCATCCGAGAGGCGGAGGACCGCGGGACCGGGCGCGAGCGCTGGTGGGAGCGGCCCGTGGGCGGGGTGTCCTTCGGCAACCCGAGCGCGATGACGACACCCGCAGGGAGAGCCGCGACACAGGTCGTGATGAACGAGTTCCTGCGCAACCGCAACGAGCAGCTGCTCGAATTCGTCAACCGAGGTGTCGGCGGCGAGGACGAGGACTGGCAGGAGGGGACCATGATCTCCACTGCCACAGCTCGTCTCACGCCCGAGCAGAGCAGGGAGCTCTCGCTCAAGATCATGGCGCTGATCGACGAGGCGGTCGAGAACCACCGCAATCAGACCGGCGAGAACGTCCGCCCCGTGACCATCCGGGCCGACCTCTTCCCGCTGCCGCAGTTGGGAGAACGATCATGAGCACGATCACGGCCGATGAGCTCGCTGTGCGCGGCATCGGCAACGCCTCCGCGACCCGATTCGACCGCGCGCTGCTGCGCGCTGCCGCGGCCCTCGACGCCTATGCCATCGGCCGGGTCGCGCGCCGGAGCCCCGCAGACCAGCGTCGCGCCATCGACGCGCAGATCGTCGCGGCCGGCGTACGCCGACGCGCCGAGGCGCTCGCCGCCATCGGAATGCTCCCGCGATGACCGAGAGCACCCGGACGGCAGAGCCTCCCGTTTCCCCCGCCCGCCGGGCTCGCAGGGTGCCGCTCGGCGGCGACTTCGGCAAGCTGTGGACGGCGGCGGCCTTCAGCAATCTCGCGGATGGCGTCGGACGTGTCGCGGTTCCGCTGATCGCGACCACCCTCACGCGGGATCCGCTCGCGATCTCGGCGATCACGGCCCTGGCGTTCGTGCCCTGGCTCGTCTTCGGGCTGCCCGCCGGCATGCTCGTCGACCGGTTCGATCGGCGCTGGATCATGGCCATCGCCAACGCGATCCGCGGCCTGGCGGCGGTGGGGCTCGCGCTGCTCACGGTCACCGGGAGCCTCGACATCCTGTGGCTCTACGCGGGTGTGCTGGTGTTCGGACTGGGTGAGACCCTGTTCGACAACGCCACCAATGCCGTCGTGCCGAGCATCGTGAAGCGTCCCGCACTCGACCGTGCCAACGGCTGGCTGCAGGCCGCGCAGATCACCATCGACAGCTTCATCTCCTCACCCATCGGCGGCGTGCTCTTCGCGGTGTCGCTCGCGCTGCCGCTGTGGGTGGGCGCGGCCGGCTACCTCATCCCGATCGCGCTCGCGATCCTCCTGCCCCTCAGCGCCGCACGACCGCTGCGTGACCCGCAGACGACTCCGACGCGTGCGGAGGCGTCGGTCGCCGCGGGCGATCCTCTCGCGGCCGCCGAGGAGGCCACGAAGCCTGCGGCGTCGGCGGCACCGTCCAAGGTGTCGGCCCGCGAGGCGATGTCGTATCTCTGGCGCCACCGCTTCCTCCGATCGATGGTCATCTTCACGTCCGTCGTCGGATCGGCCTTCTCCTTCGCACAGGCGCCGGTGTTCCTGTACTTCCTCGACGTCCACCACATCGCTCCCGCGGCCATCGGCCTGGTGACGGCGGGCATCGGGCTCGGCGGACTCGGCGGCTCCCTGATCGCGCCGTCGCTCGTCGCGCGGTTCGGCCGCGGCCGGGTCATGCTGGGCGCGAACGTGGTCGCCGCGCTCAGTCTGGCCGCCGTCGGGATCGCGCCGGAGGCGATCACGGGCATCGTGGCATACGGTCTGATGGCTGCCGCGGTTTCGGTGTGGAACGTGCCGTGGGGCGCGCTGCGCCAGATGATCGTGCCCGGACACCTCTTCGGCCGGGTGCTCGGCATCATCCGCACGCTGACCTGGGGGATGTTCCCCTTCGCGACGCTGCTCGGCGGCTGGGTCGCGCGTGCCGACCTGCGTCTGCCGTTCCTCGTCGCCGCGGGCGTCACGCTGGCCGCGACGCTCGTGGCCGTGCGGCTCCTCCTCGACGCGTCGCGACACGACGCCCCGGAGGAGTGAGTTGCGGCTTACCCGAAGCCGTCGTCCGGATCGTTCCGGGCGACGGCTTCGCCGTCCGCGTTGAGCGAGACGATGACGCCGGTGTCGAGTTCGGCGATCGGCCGGCCCTCCAGCCACGTCAGCGTCCACCGCGGGCGCGGCTGCCCCAGCTGATCCGCGGGGATGGTGTCGTCGACGGAGCGGATGCCGCGACGCAGCGCCTCCGGCACCGACGACGGTGGCTCTTCGCCTGAGGTCCAGCGTGTTCCGAGCTGCATGTCAGTCCTCCTGCGGGGCGAGCTCGATGTCGGTCACGGCGAGGGTCTCGGCGTCGGCATAGCGGATCTCGGCGATGCGGCCGACCGCACGGAGGTCGCCTTCCGCCAGCCGGAGCGCGGCGATCGCGTCGGCGGGGGCAGCGATCATGACGTGCGACACCGCGGCCTTCTGCGACACCTTCGCCTCGGTCTTGGCGCGGCGGATGCCGATCAGCGCCTCGCCCACCACGCCGAGCACGGCAGGGTCGCCCTCGACGCCGAGCGGCTCAGGCCACGGCGCGTTGTGCACCGAGCCGTCGTTGAACCAGGACCACGACTCCTCGGCGGCGAATGCCAGCACCGGTGCGAACAGGCGCAGGAGCGTGGACAGCGCCGTGCGGAGCGCGAGCGCGGCTGAGGCCTGCCCGACGTCGGTCTGGTTGTAGGCGCGTTCCTTCACGAGCTCGAGGTAGTCGTCGCAGAACGTCCAGAAGAACGACTCGGCGACTTCGAGGGCCCGCGCGTGGTCGTACGCGTCGAGGGCCTTGGTCGCGTCGCGCACGACGGCGTCCAGGGCGGTGAGCATGGACGCGTCCAGCGCGTGCGTCACCTCGGCGCCCTCGGGCACCGGGAACGAGAGCACGAACTTGGCGGCGTTCAGCACCTTGATCGCAAGGCGACGGCCGATCTTGACCTGCGTCGGGTTCTGCGGGTCGAACGCCGCGTCGGTGCCGAGCCGGCTCGACGCCGCCCAGTACCGCACGGCATCCGAGCCGTGCTGCGCGAGGATGTCCGCGGGCGTGACGACGTTGCCCTTCGACTTCGACATCTTCTTGCGGTCGGGGTCGACGATGAAGCCTGAGATCGCGGCATCCGCCCACGGCGCACGGTCGTCTTCGAGGGCGCTCCGCAGCAGCGTCGAGAACAGCCAGGTGCGGATGATGTCCTGACCCTGAGGGCGCAGGTCGAACGGCGCGACGAGGTTCCACAGCTCCGGGTCGCGGTCCCAGCCGCCGGCGAGCTGCGGCGTGAGCGACGAGGTCGCCCACGTGTCGAAGATGTCGTTCTCGCCCTCGAAGCCGCCCGGCACACCACGCTGCTCGGCGGTGAAGCCCGGCGGCACGTCGATCGACGGGTCGATCGGCAACGCCGCGTGGTCGGGCGTCAGCACGCGGTCGTAGTCGCGCTCGCCGTTCTCGTCGAGCGCGTACCAGACCGGGATCGGCACGCCGAAGAAGCGCTGCCGCGACACGAGCCAGTCGCCGGTGAGTCCGTTGGTCCAGTTCTCGTAGCGGACGCGCATGAAGTCCGGATGCCACGACATCTGCTTGCCGAGCGCGATCAGCTTGTCGCGCAGCTCCTCGTCGCGCGCGCCGTTGCGGATGTACCACTGACGGGTCGAGACGATCTCGAGCGGACGGTCGCCCTTCTCGAAGAACTTCACGGCGTGGCTGAACGGCTTGCCCACCGCTGTCATGTCGCCGGTCTCCTGGAGCTTCTCGACCAGAGCCTTGCGCGCCGAGAAGACGGTCTTGCCAGCCATCTCGGCGGCGTACCACTCGATCGCCTCGGCGTTCGCGACGATCGCGGGAGCGGTGGGGAGGAATCGGCCGTCGGGGCCGATCGTCGTCATGTTGGGCAGGTGGCGGCCGTCGGTGGTGCGGAGCTCTCGCCACCAGACGATGTCGGTGACGTCGCCGAAGGTGCAGACCATCGCAGCGCCGGTGCCCTTGTCGGGCTGCGCGAGGTGGTGCCCGTGGATCTCGATGTCGGCGCCGAAGAAGGGGCTGCGCACCTTGGTGCCGATGAGGTGCTTGTGCGGTCCTTCGGGGTGCGTCACGATCGCGACGCACGCGGGGACGAGCTCGGGACGCGTGGTCTCGATCGTGATCGCGCCGGAGCCGTCGGCGAACGGGAAGTCGATCGTGTGGAACGACGCCTGCTGCTCGCGATCCTCGAGCTCGGCCTGGGCCACGGCGGTGCGGAAGTCGATGTCCCACATGGTGGGAGCGAGGTCCTGGTAGGCCTCGCCGCGTTCGAGGTTGCGCAGGAACGCGCGCTGGCTGGTGCGGATCGTGTCGTCCGAGATCGTGCGGTACGTCTGCGTCCAGTCCACGCTCAGTCCGAGCTGGCGGAACAGCGCCTCGAACTGCTTCTCGTCCTCGACCGTGAGCTTCTCGCACAGTTCGATGAAGTTGCGGCGGCTGACCGGCACCTGGTCCGCCGCACGGCTGGACTTGTTGTCGCCGCCCTCGAAGGGCGGCGTGAAGTCCGCGTCGTAGGGGAGCGACGGGTCGCACCGCACACCGTAGTAGTTCTGCACACGGCGCTCGGTGGGCAGGCCGTTGTCGTCCCAGCCCATCGGGTAGAACACGGTCTTGCCCCGCATGCGCTCGTACCGCACCTTCAGGTCGGTGTGCGTGAACGAGAACACATGTCCGATGTGCAGGCTGCCGGAGGCTGTCGGCGGGGGAGTGTCGACCGAGTAGACGCCGCTGCGGCCGCCCTCGATGGCGCGGGCGCGATCGAAGAGGTACGTGCCCTGCTCGGACCACGCGGCATCCCACTTCTGCTCGAGGCCCTCCAGTGCGGGCTTGTCCGGGATCTGTCCCTGTGCGGGGCGGGCGTCGGTCATGGAGAACTCCTCGAGCGATATGTGCGGCACTGTGTGAGCGTGCCTGAGTGTGGGATGTCGCTCGATTCTAGCCCGGGCGCGTCGAACCCCGGACAGCGGACGGATGCCGGGGCCCGGCATCCGTCCCGCGTCACGCGTTGGCGGTGGCAGTCGCCGGGTCGGTCGCGAGCTCCGGCTCGACGCGGCGCCGAGCGGCGAGCCACGCCGAGACCAGCGTCACCGCCGACATGATCGCGAGGATCACCCCGGGGTGCCACCACGCGTACCCCGTGCCTTCGCCCAGGAGCAGCGTGAGGTAGGGCACGAAGCCGCTGATGGTCGCCGCGAGCGCGTAGGCGAACGACAGCGCCGAGTAGCGGAAGCTGTCGGGGAAGAGGTCGTTCATGAGGCCGCCCAGGGCAGCCCACGCCATGGTCGGGAGGATGCCGCCGACGATCATCGTGCCGACGAGGATCGGGAACGTCGCGAACTGCAGCAGGAAGTACATCGGGAAGGTGATGAGCAGCGTCCCGAGTGCGCCCCACGCGACCACGTTCGCGGATCCCACCCGGCTCGCCCACGCGCCGAAGAGCGGGATCGTGATGAGCTGCAGCAGCCCGCCGATCGTCGTCGCGACGAGCAGATCCTGGTAGCTGAAGCCGAGCTGCGCGACCCCGTAGTTGACGGTGTAGGTGTTCATCAGCGAGTACGACCCGATGCCCAGGAGCGCGGCGCCGATCGCGATCGCCATCGCGGCCGGGCGCTTCGCGAACATCGTGAGGAACGGCAGGCGATCGCGGCGTCCCTCGGCGACGACGCTCTCGAACACCGGCGTCTCGGAGATGGACCAGCGGAGATACAGCGACACGAGCAGCAGCGGCAGCGCCAGCAGGAACGGGATGCGCCAGCCCCACTCGGCGATCTGCTCGGTCGGCAGCACCGCCGTCAGGACGAGGAAGACCGTCGCCGAGAGGATCGAGCCGACCGGTGATCCGAGCTGCGGGATGGCGGCGTAGAACGCGCGCTTGACCGGACCGGAGTTCTCGGTCGCGATGAGGATCGAGCCGCCCCATTCGCCGCCGAGCGACAGTCCCTGGACGATGCGCAGCAGGATCAGGAGGACGGCACCCAGCCAGCCTGCCTGCGCGTAGGTGGGCAGAAGGCCGATCAGCCCTGTCGCGACGCCCATGATGGCCACCGTCCACAGCAGGGTCGTCCGCCGGCCGAGGCGGTCGCCCATGTAGCCGAAGACGATCGCGCCGATGGGACGCACGACGAACGCGAGGGCGATGGTGAGGAACGCGGCGCTGGTCGCGCCGAACTCGCCCAGCGGATCGAAGAACAGCGGCCCGACGAAGAACGCCGAGAAGTAGGCGAACAGGTAGAAGTCGAACGACTCCAGCGAGGTGCCGACCATCGACGCCCAGGCGACGCGACGCGTCGGTGAAGCTTCGAGAGGGGCGGATGCGGGTGCGGCTGCGGTCACGGACGTCAATCTTGGCACGAGTCCAGAAACCGCAGGACCGCGCTCCGCATTCCCCCTTGCGCCACCACGGTAGAATCGTCGGACCAGCGCGGATCCGGCCATCACCGGGGAGCTCTCGGAAGAACAGAAGGCCGTTCGCGGCCTTCCCACTAGAACCGAGCGGGGCAGGCCCGTCACAGCCGCTGTGAGAGAGGGCGGACGCCTTGCCAGAGGCATCCGTCAATGCAGGGTGGTACCGCGGTCGGTCCGAGCTCGGAGCGATCGTCCCCGCAGGAAGCACACGAGCGAGCACCTGCGAGAGAAGATGACCTACCCCCGCCCCTCCGCCTTCGGGCCCGCGGCCGATGCCGCGCCGGCCGCCGTCGTCCCCAGCCCTCGCTTCCCCGAGATCGAGCGTGAGACGCTCGCGTTCTGGGAGGCCGACCAGACCTTCCAGGAATCGATCGCGCAGCGTCAGGGCGCCGAGGAGTGGGTCTTCTACGACGGCCCGCCGTTCGCCAACGGCCTCCCGCACTACGGCCACCTGCTGACCGGATACGCCAAGGACCTCTTCCCGCGCTTCCAGACCATGCGCGGCAAGAAGGTCGATCGCGTGTTCGGGTGGGACACGCACGGTCTTCCGGCCGAGCTCGAGGCGATGAAGCAGCTCGGCATCACCGAGAAGAGCGAGATCGAGGCGATGGGCATCGCCACGTTCAACGCCAAATCGCGCGAGTCGGTGCTCGCCTACACGCGCGAGTGGGAGGACTACGTCACCCGGCAGGCGCGATGGGTGGACTTCGAGCACGGCTACAAGACACTGGACCTCGGGTACATGGAGTCCGTGCTGTGGGCGTTCAAGACGATCTACGAGAAGGGCCTCGCATACGAGGGCCACCGCGTGCTGCCCTACTGCTGGCGTGACGAGACCCCGCTGTCGGCGCACGAGCTGCGCATGGACGACGACGTGTACAAGATGCGCCAGGACCCGTCGGTGACGGTGACGTTCCCGCTCACGGGCCTGAAGGCCGAGGCTCTCGGCCTCACCGCCGTCCGCGCCCTCGCGTGGACGACGACCCCGTGGACGCTGCCCACCAACTTCGCGCTCGCCGTCGGTCCCGACATCCGCTACGTCGTGGTGCCGGGTGGGCCGAACGGCGCGGCGGACGTGCATCGGGACGACGAGCCCGCCGAGGCCGAGGCGCACCGGTACCTCCTCGCCGAGGAGCTCCTCGCCGGCTACGCCAAGGACCTCGGCTACGAGTCCGCCGACGCCGCCCGCGAAGCCGTCGAGCAGACGGTGCTCGGCGCCGACCTGGCGGACGTCACCTACGACCGCCTGTTCGACTACTACGCCGACGCCGCGACGTGGGGGACCGAGGGCGCCTGGCGCATCCTCGTCGACGACTACGTCACCACCGGCGACGGCACGGGCATCGTGCATCAGGCTCCGGCCTACGGCGAGGACGACCAGCGGGTCACCGAGGCCGCCGGCATCCCGCTCATCATGAGCCTCGACGACGGTGGACGCTTCCTCCCGCAGGTGACGGATGTCGCCGGCGAGCTGTGGATGGACGCCAACCGGCCGCTGATCCGGCTGCTGCGTCAGGAGGGCCGGCTGCTCCGAGAAGCGAGCTACGAGCACTCGTACCCGCACTGCTGGCGCTGCCGCAATCCGCTCATCTACCGCGCCGTGTCGAGCTGGTTCGTGCGCGTCACCGACATCAAGGACCGCATGCTCGCCGGCAACGAGCAGATCACCTGGGTGCCTGAGAACGTCAAGCACGGCCAGTTCGGCAAGTGGCTCGAGGGCGCCCGCGACTGGTCGGTGAGCCGCAACCGGTACTGGGGATCGCCGATCCCGGTCTGGAAGAGCGACGACCCCGAGCACCCGCGCGTCGACGTATACGGCTCGCTCGAGGAGCTCGAACGAGACTTCGGCCGCCTGCCGCGCAACGCGGAGGGCGAGGTGGATCTGCACCGTCCCTTCATCGACGACCTGACGCGCCCGAACCCCGATGACCCGACCGGCCGATCGACCATGCGCCGCATCGAGGACGTCTTCGACGTCTGGTTCGACTCGGGGTCGATGCCGTACGCGCAGGTGCACTACCCGTTCGAGAACCAGCAGTGGTTCGACGAGCACTCGCCGGCCGACTTCATCGTCGAGTACATCGGGCAGACGCGCGGCTGGTTCTACGTCATGCACGTGCTGTCGACCGCGCTGTTCGACCGCCCGGCTTTCACCGGCGTCTCGTGCCACGGCATCGTCCTGGGCAGCGACGGGCTGAAGATGTCGAAGTCGCTGCAGAACTACCCCGACGTGAGCGAGGTGTTCGACCGCGACGGGTCCGACGCGATGCGCTGGTTCCTGATGTCGAGCTCGGTCCTCCGCGGCGGCAACCTCATCGTCACCGAGGAGGGCATCCGCGCGGGTGTGCGGGAGTTCCTGCTGCCGCTGTGGAACGCCTGGTACTTCTTCGCGACGTACGCGAACGCCGCGGGCGGCCCGGCCACGGACGGCGGCCCCGCCGGGGGCTACCAGGCCTCGTGGCGCACGGACTCGACCGACGTGCTCGACCGCTACATCCTCGCGCTCACCGGCGACCTGGTGCGCGACGTCGCGGCCGACCTCGAGGTGCTGGACTCGACGCTCGCGGCGGCGAAGCTGCGCGACTTCACCGAGGCGCTGACCAACTGGTACATCCGCCGCTCGCGCGACCGCTTCTGGACGGGCGTGTCGGACGACCCCCGGAGTCGCGAGGCCTTCGACACGCTCTACACGGTGCTCGAGACGGTGACCCGGGTCGCGGCGCCGCTCATTCCGCTGATCTCGGAGCGCATCTGGCAGGGGCTGACGGGCGGCCGCAGCGTGCACCTGCAGGACTGGCCCGACGCCGACGCGTTCCCCGCCGCCGACGACATCCGCGCGGCCATGGACGCGGTGCGCGAGACCTCGAGCGTCGCGAACGCGCTCCGCAAGAAGGAGGGCCGTCGCGTGCGCCTGCCGCTTCCCACGCTGACGGTGGCGGTTCCGGATGCCGCGTCCCTCGGCCAGTTCGAGGGCATCCTGCGCGACGAGCTCAACGTGAAGGCGGTCGAGCTGATCGAGCTCGGCGACGACGTGTCGGAGCGCTACGGCATCAGCAAGCGTCTGAGCGTCAACGCCCGCGCCGCCGGACCGCGCCTGGGCAAGCAGGTGCAGCACGTGATCGCGGGCGCGAAGGCCGGAGTGTGGGAGGAGCGCGAGGGCGGCGTCGTCGTCGACGGCATCGCCCTCCAGCCGGGCGAGTACGAGCTCACGCTCGAGGCCGGCGGTGTCGCAGAGGGCACCGCGATCGCCCTGCTCGCGGGAGAGGGCTTCGTGCTCCTCGACACCACCACCACGCCGGAGCTCGAGGCCGAGGGCCTGGCACGCGACGTGATCCGGGCCGTCCAGGACACGCGCAAGGCGGCGGGCTTCGACGTGAGCGACCGCATCCGGCTCGCCCTCCTGTTCGAGGACGCAGCCGATGGCGAGGCCGTCGCGGCGGCGTTCGGCGTGGCGGACGTCGCGGGGGAGACGCTCTCCGTCGCGCATGCCGTGCGCACCCG
The DNA here is from genome assembly GCF_015278255.1 of Microbacterium hibisci. Classification (GTDB taxonomy): domain Bacteria; phylum Actinomycetota; class Actinomycetes; order Actinomycetales; family Microbacteriaceae; genus Microbacterium; species Microbacterium hibisci. Next base: position 576,450 of record NZ_JADIJC010000001.1, on the reverse strand, counting down.
CACCGCCGAGCTCGCCGCCGCCGGCGACGGCCAGGCGCCGTTCGAGTACGAGGCGGTGGTCGACGCGGGCACCTACGCGAACCGCGGCGCCTTCACCGTCTCGGTCGGCCGGACGGGGGTCTCGGCATGAGCGATCGCGACCGGCGCCGGGCAGACGCCGTATACGAGGCGCTGCTCCAGCGGCAGGGCGAGCGGTGGGTGCAGCCTCGCGTCGAGCGCACCCGCCGCGTGCTCGAGCTGCTGGACGACCCGCAGAAGACCTACCGCGTCGTCCACGTGACGGGCACGAACGGCAAGACCTCGATCAGCCGCATGATCGAGAGCCTGGTGCGCGCGCACGGCCTGCGCACCGGGCTGTTCACGAGCCCGCACCTCGAGCGCTTCACCGAGCGCATTATGGTCGACGGCGAGCCGATCGCCGATGCCGCCGTCGCCGACGCGTGGGACGAGATCGAGCCGTTCGTCGGCATCGTCGACGCCGAGCTCGAGGCGAACGGCGATGCGCCGCTCACCTTCTTCGAGCTGCTCACGGTGCTGGCCTTCGTCGCGTTCGCCGACGCGCCGATCGACGTCCTCGTGCTCGAGGTGGGCATGGGCGGCTCATGGGACTCGACGAACACGGCCGACGGCGACGTGGCCGTGTTCGCGCCGATCGACGTCGACCACGCCGACCGTCTGGGCGACACCATCGCCGAGATCGCCGGCGTCAAGGCGGGCATCATCAAGGACGGCGCCGCGGTCGTCTCGGCCCGGCAGGATGCCGCTGCCGAGGCGGTGCTGCGCGAAGCCGCCGCGGCGCACGGTGCCACGATCGCGTTCGAGGGCGGCGAGTTCGCGCTCGCGCAGCAGCGGCTGGCCGTCGGCGGACAGCAGATCACCGTCCGGGGCCTCGCGGGCACGTACGAGGACGAATACGTGCCCCTCTACGGCGGCCACCAGGGCTTCAACGCCGCCCTCGCCATCGCGGCGGTCGAGTCACTGGTCGGCGGCGGCTCGCAGCGCATCGCGGGCGACGTGCTCGCCGAGGGCTTCGGCAGCGTCACCTCGCCCGGTCGCCTGCAGCTGGTGGGCGCCAACCCGACGGTGCTCGTCGATGCGGCCCACAATCCGCACGGCGCGCGGGCTCTCGTCACCGCGCTGCGGGAGGCGTTCGACTTCGACGAGTGGGGCGTGGTGCTGGGCGTGCTCTCCGACAAGGACGCCGCCGGCATCGTCGCCGAGCTCGCCCCGGTGGCGGCGCAGCTGTTCGCGACGGCTCCCGACTCGGAACGCGCCGAAGACGCCGACACGATCGCCGACCTCGCCGAGGCGCACGATCTGCGGGTGACGGTCCACCGCGACCTCGCCGAGGCCGCCGACGCGGCACGGGCGTGGGCTGCGGCATCCGATCGTCGCGCTGTCGTGATCGCTGGTTCGGTGGTGCTCGCCGGCGAGGCCCTCGCCCTGGCAAACGCGGAGGACTGGAAGTCCGGGTGGAGCGAGTGAGCGCCGAGAGGCCGCCGAGGACTCGGCGACCGCGGGGCGCCGCCGAGTCGCTCGCGACCATCGTGCTCGGATTCGAGTCGATCATCGCGTTCCTCGCCGGACTCGTGATCTACGGATTGAAGGCGCTGCCCGCGGGCATCGAGCCGTGGTGGGGCGTCGTCGCGGGCGCGGTGCTGGCCGTGCTGATGATCGCCACCACTCGCGTCGTGCGGTACCCCTGGGGAATCGCGATCGGCTGGGTGCTGCAGGCCGTCGTGGCGCTGGGTGCCTTCCTCGTGCCCGCCCTCGCGCTCGTCGCGCTCATTTTCGGCGGCATGTACGGGTATGCGACGATCAAGGGGGCCGCTCTCGACCGGCGCAATGCGCGCCTCGCGGCCGATCCTCCCCCGGAGCACTGACCCCCTAGAACCCTGACCCGAAACGGAGACTCGCATGGCCATCGAAGAGACCCTCGTCCTCGTCAAGCCGGACGGCGTCGCTCGCGGCCTGACCGGCGCGATCCTCGCCCGGATCGAGGCGAAGGGGTACGCCCTCGTCGACATCCGCCTGGTCGAACCCGACCGTGAGACGCTCGAGCGGCACTACGCCGAGCACGAGGGCAAGCCGTTCTACGAGCCGCTGCTCGAGTTCATGATGTCGGGCCCGTCCGTCGCCATCCGGCTCACCGGCAACCGCGTCATCGAGGGCTTCCGCTCGCTCGCCGGCACGACGGACCCGACGACGGCCGCTCCCGGCACGATCCGCGGCGACTACGGCCGCGACTGGGGACTGAAGGTGCAGCAGAACCTCGTCCACGGCTCCGACAGCACCGAATCCGCCGCGCGCGAACTCGAGATCTGGTTCGGCTGACCGCGAACCGGCTGGCCTCCGCGCCCCGCGCGGAGGCTAGCCGAACAGCGTCTGCCAGATGTTGACAACCGCGTTCATCTCGAGCTGCGCGAGCAGCAGGATGACGGCGTAGCTGAGGATCGCCGCGAGCGGCACCCACGCCATCAGCCGGTCGGCCGCGTGCCGCACGCGCTCCGACGCCGGCACCTGGCCGGACCGCAGCAGGTGGAGCGTGACCGCGTAGAAGGTCGGGATGGTGACCGACCACGTGACCATGCACCACGGGCACAGGGTGTGCAGGTCGTAGATGCTCTGACTGATCAGCCAGATCACGAAGCCGAATGCAAAGGCGATTCCCGCCCAGAAGCACCACCAGAACCAGCGGGTGAAGCGGGCGCGGGCGAGGAGTGCCATCCCGACCACGATCGGTGCGATCCAGCCGGCGATCCCGAGGATCGGGTTGGGAAAGCCGAAGACGCTGCCCTGCCACGAGTCGAGGTTCGCGGTGCACTGCACCAGCACGCTCAGGTCGCACGAGGCGATGGCGTCGGGGTTCGCGAGCTTCTCCAGCTTCTCGATCGTCAGCGCGAAGGCCGCCCACCACCCGATGACGCCGGCGACGACGAGCCAGAGGGCGAGCCCGTTCGGGCGGGTGTGGGTCTGCTGGTCGGGCATGTGTCGGATTATGGCATCGGGATCTGGACGGATGCCGCGCCCCCGCGCCGTGCAAATCCACGGAGTGCGGCGTGGGGAACGCGCTGCCGCGCCGCGAATGGGCATTCTGGCGGGGTAGGTGCGATAATGGGGGGCGATGACTCACGGCCGCGCCGTGACGATCATCACCAGAAGACTTCAGGGCGACGAATGCCCTTGGCAGCGCGAGCACCCGCTGAGAGCCGGGCTCCGCTGCAGACCGAGTGAGTTCGCGGCACCGCCCCGTCCGGAGGGGCATGGGCGGCGCCGCACGAGATTTCGCCGGGCGACGCGCGGTGCCGCCCCGCTAGGAGTACGCCAGTGATGGCTGATGGAAACGATGCAGAATTCCTCCCGCAGACCGAACCGGATGCGCCGCTGACCACAGCGGACGAGTCCACCGAGGTCACCGCCGACGACGAGTCCTCGGTCGAGGCTCCCGGGGTCGCGGGGGAGGCCGTGGACGTCCCGGCGCCCGCCGAGGCGACCGAGACGGAGACGCCCGGGCAGCAGACCTCGGACCCGACCGATGAGGCGGCGTCCGATGAGGCAGCCCCGGCCGAGCCCGACGCCGCCGACAAGGCGTCCGCGGGTTCACCCGAGCCGCACACGGACGACGCGCAGACCGACGAGTCGCCGGCGGACGAAGCGCAGGCGGCGGAGTCGCCGGCCGAGGAGCCGACGCCCGAGGACTCGCAGGTCGAGCCCGAGGCAGAGGCGAAGCCCGAGCCGGAGCCGGCCCCCGCCGAACCCGAGCCCCTGACCGCCCAGAGCCTCGGCCTCCTGCCCGAGGTGTTCGTCTCGGCCGTCTCGACCCAGCTGGTCTTCTACGCCCCCGAGATCGCGGTGCTGCCCGCGCGTCCCGGACGCGCGCCCGAGCCCGAGGCGGACAGCGCCGCGTCGTCGACCAGCTCGCGCCGCCGCAGCCGCCGCCGCGGCGGTGAGGGACGGGACGAGGCATCCGCCGTCTCCGACGAGCCGAAGCAGCCGCAGCAGCCCCGTCAGCGCGCGGTGGAGCTCATCACCGAACCGCAGCGCATCAAGGGCTCGACGCGCCTCGAGGCGAAGAAGCAGCGTCGCCGCGATGGCCGCGAGGCCGGCCGCCGTCGCGCCGTCGTGACCGAGGCCGAGTTCCTCGCCCGCCGCGAGGCCGTGGATCGCGTGATGATCGTGCGCTCGCGCAACGGTCGCATCCAGATCGCGGTGCAGGAGGACAACGTGCTCGTCGAGCACTATGTCGCCCGCAACCAGGACGCCTCGCTCATCGGCAATGTCTACCTCGGCCGCGTGCAGAATGTGCTGCCGAGCATGGAGGCGGCGTTCGTCGACATCGGCCGGGGCCGCAACGCGGTGCTGTACTCGGGCGAGGTGGACTGGGACGCCGTCGAGACCGGCAACCAGCCGCGCCGCATCGAACTCGCGCTCAAGACCGGCGACCGCGTGCTCGTGCAGGTCACGAAGGACCCGGTGGGTCACAAGGGCGCGCGCCTGACCAGCCAGATCTCGCTGCCGGGCCGCTACCTGGTGTACGTGCCGGGCGGCGCGATGAACGGCATCTCGCGCAAGCTTCCCGACACCGAGCGGGCACGCCTGAAGAAGATCCTCAAGGAGGTGCTCCCCGAGTCGTCGGGCGTGATCGTCCGCACCGCGGCCGAGGGCGCCACCGAGGAGCAGCTCACCCGCGACGTGCAGCGCCTCACGAACCAGTGGGAGCACATCTCGAAGCAGATCGAGACGATCCAGGCGCCTTCGCTGCTGCACTCCGAGCCGGACCTCCTGGTCAAGATCGTCCGCGACGTCTTCAACGAGGACTTCTCGAAGATGCTCATCCAGGGCGACGACGCGCACCACACGATCTCGAAGTATCTCGAGTCGGTCGCGCCCGATCTCCTCGAGCGCGTCGAGCGCTACGAGGGGGAGCGCGACCCGTTCGACGAGTTCCGCGTCACGGAGCAGATCGAGAAGGCGCTCGACCGCAAGGTGTGGCTGCCCTCCGGCGGATCGCTCGTCATCGACCGCACCGAGGCGATGACGGTCGTCGACGTCAACACCGGCAAGTTCGTGGGCTCGGGCGGCAACCTTGAAGAGACCGTCACGAAGAACAACCTCGAGGCCGCCGAAGAGATCGTCCGCCAGCTGCGTCTGCGTGACATCGGCGGCATCATCGTCGTCGACTTCATCGACATGGTGCTCGAGTCCAACCGCGACCTGGTGCTGCGGCGTCTCGTCGAGTGCCTGAGCCGCGACCGCACGAAGCACCAGGTGGCCGAGGTGACCTCGCTCGGCCTGGTGCAGATGACGCGCAAGAAGCTGGGGCTCGGCCTGCTCGAGACCTTCAGCGAGGCGTGCGAGGTGTGCGCCGGTCGTGGGCTCATCGTCCACCACGACCCGGTCGTGAAGCACCGCGCTCCGGCCGCCGGCGCGCCGTCGTCCTCGTCGGGCCGCCGTCCGCGTGGCGGGTCGCCCGCGCCGTCCACCGGCGGCTCGAACGGCACCCACGTGATCACCGAGGGAGTGAAGTCGGCGCTGGCCCAGATCGCGGCGTCCACGATCCACCACGCCGACGAGGCCGCGCCGGCAGAGGCGGCCCCGGTCGTCGCAGAGCCGGCCCCCGCCGAGCGCCCCAAGAAGCAGCGCAAGAAGCGCCAGGATTCCGGCGCGAAGAAGGAGGTGCGCACCGAGAAGGATCTGCTCCTCGACTCGGTGCTCAACGCGCTTCCCGAGCCGAAGGCGCCCGGCCAGGGCCGCTCCCGGCGGCGCGTGACGACGGCTGCGCTCACCGGGACGCCGGTTCCGCACACCCCTTCGGAGGACTGAGTCATGCGCGCCCCCGTCCGGCTCCTGCCGGCGGGGGCGCGCGCTCTGTCGCCCGGACCGCGCGCTCGCTAGTGTGAGCGCCGAGGGACCGGGAACGGGGGCGCGATGGCGCGCTACATGTTCGTGACGTGGGACGGTGGCGGCAATCGCATGCCCACCATCGCCATCGCCCGTGCGCTCGCGCAGCGCGGCCACGATGTGCGCGTGCTCGGACACGACGCCCAGGCCGACGCGTTCCGCGGCGCCGGTCTGCGCTTCACCCCCTACGCGAGCGCACCGGGCTTCGTGCTCGACCCGCGCCCCGCGGGGCTTCTGCGGCTGTTCACCGACAGCGGCCTCGCCGACGACACCGTCGCACAGCTCGCCGCGAATCCCGTCGACGTGGTGATCGTGGACTGCATGCTCCTCAGCGTGCTCGACGTGCTGGACCGGATGGAGCAGCGCTTCGCGATCCTCGAGCACACGCTGCACGACTTCCTGGCGTCCGGCGCGCGCGTGCTGTCAGCGCTGGTGTGGCCTCGCGGGGTGCGGGTCGGCGGACCGCGTGCGAACGCCGCACCGATCCTGGCGGCCACCGTTCCGGGTCTGCGCGTGCCGTTCCCGGATCACACGGAGCTCTCGGCAGCACCGGGAGCGGTGGTCTACACCGGCGCCATGACTGCGGCGGTCGCGGCGCACCCCACGGCGCCGACCGTGGTGCTGAGCCTCAGCACCTTCCGCTTCCCCGGGTTGTTGGCCTCGTGGCAACGCGTGCTCGACGCGGTCGACGGCCTCGACGCGCGCGTCGTCGCGACACTGGGCCCGGCGCTGGCGCCGGGCGAGGTGCGGGTGCCGTCCGGAATCGAAGTGCACGAATGGATGCCGCACGAGCAGCTGTTCCCGCAGGCGTCGCTCGTCGTCGGCCACGGTGGCCACGGCACGACGCTCGCCGCCCTCGCCCACGGGGTGCCCGTGCTGGCGCTGCCGCTGGATCCGACGTCGGACCAGCCGCGCGTGGCCAGGGCGGTCACCGCCGCCGGAGTGGGGGAGACTCTGCCGCGCCGTTCGGGGCCGCGGGCGATCCGCGCGACCATCGAGCGGATGCTGGCGGACGGCGCCCTGCACACCCGCGCTCAGCGCCTGGGTGCGGCGATCAGGGAGCTGGACGGGCCCCGGCGTGCCGCGGACGTGCTCGAGATGTCGGCATCCGTCGCCCGATCCCGGTGATCAGCGACGATCCCGTGCGCGCACACGGAGGCCGGATGCGATCAGCCGCCGCACCAGCTCGTGCCCGCTGACGTGCTCGGCCCCCGCGGCCACGAGGCGCGCGTGCGCCTCCTCGGGGACGTCGTAGTGGTCGCGGTCGAATCCGCGGCGCGGTATCCCGTTCGCGGCAGCGAACGCGTGCAGCTCGTCGAGATCGGTGTCGGTCACGAGATGCGCCCACAGCCGCCCATGCGCCGGCCAGCGCGGATCGTCGATCAGGATCGCCACGTGCAGATCCTACGCACCGGATGCCGCGACACGGTGCGGCCCGCTTTCGCGGACTCATCCGGCATCTGGTAAAGTGGCCCCTTGGTGCGTCGAGAAATCCGCACCAAGTCTTTCATGACGTCCTGAGCGCGTGCGCGTGCTCCCAGAAGAAACAGGTGTGAAGTGGTTTACGCAGTTGTGCGCGCCGGTGGCCGGCAGGAGAAGGTCGAGGTCGGCACGATCGTCGTTCTCGACCGCCAGGCCGCGAAGATCGGCGACAAGATCGAGCTCCCCGCGGTGCTCTTCGTCGACGGTGACACCGTCACGACCGACGCCGACAAGCTCGCGAAGGTCACCGTGACCGCCGAGGTGCTCGGCGAGGAGCGCGGCCCGAAGATCGTGATCCAGAAGTTCAAGAACAAGACCGGCTACAAGAAGCGCCAGGGCCACCGTCAGGACCTCACGCGCGTCAAGGTCACCGGCATCAAGTAAAGCCACAGGAGACGCAGAGATGGCACACAAAAAGGGCGCAAGCTCCACCCGCAACGGTCGTGACTCCAACGCACAGCGCCTCGGCGTGAAGCGCTTCGGTGGCCAGGCCGTCAACGCCGGCGAGATCCTCGTCCGCCAGCGCGGCACCCACTTCCACCCCGGCGCCAACGTCGGCCGCGGTGGCGACGACACGCTGTTCGCGCTGGCCGCGGGCGCGGTCGAGTTCGGCCACAAGGGCGGCCGCAAGGTCGTCAACGTCGTGGCGGTCGCGGAGTAAGCCTTCGACAGGCTCCTGCACCGCGAGAGTGGGCGCAGACTTCCGGAAGGGGCGGGCTTCGGCTCGCCCCTTCCCTTTATCCCGATCCCGGACCACCGGGAAGCTTCCACATCTGAGGGGGACCGCATGGTCACGTTCGTCGACCGGGTGACGCTGCACCTGCGCGCCGGCAAGGGCGGCAACGGCTGCGTGTCGGTCAAGCGCGAGAAGTTCAAGCCGCTCGCCGGTCCCGACGGCGGCAACGGCGGACACGGCGGCGACGTCGTGCTCGTCGCCGACCCGCAGGTGACGACGCTGCTGTCGTACCACCACTCGCCGCACCGCTCGAGCGGCAACGGCGGCTTCGGCATGGGGGATCACCGCTCGGGCGCCGCCGGCGAGCCGCTCGTGCTGCCGGTTCCCGTGGGCACCGTCGTGAAGGACACCGCCGGCGAGGTGCTCGTCGACATGATCGAGCCGGGCATGCGGTTCGTCGCCGCGCCCGGCGGCCTCGGTGGTCTCGGCAACGCCGCGCTCGCGAACCCGAAGCGCAAGGCACCGGGTTTCGCGCTCCTCGGGACGCCCGGGTGGGAGGGCGACGTCCTCCTCGAGCTCAAGACCGTCGCCGACGTGGCTCTGGTCGGCTTCCCGTCCGCCGGAAAGTCCAGCCTCATCGCCGCCATCTCGGCCGCGCGCCCCAAGATCGCCGACTACCCCTTCACCACGCTGCACCCGAACCTCGGTGTCGTCCAGGCGGGCGAGCAGCGGTTCACCGTCGCCGACGTGCCCGGTCTCATCGAGGGCGCGAGCGAGGGGAAGGGACTCGGCCTCGAGTTTCTGCGCCACGTGGAGCGCTGCACGGCGCTCGTGCACGTGCTCGACTGCGCGACGCTCGACCCCGGCCGCGACCCGCTCTCCGACCTCGACGTCATCATCGCCGAGCTCGCCGCCTACCCCGTGCCCGAGGGACAGATCCCGCTGCTCGAGCGCCCGCAGCTGGTTGCCCTCAATAAGGTCGACGTGCCCGAGGCGAAGGAGCTCGCGGATCTGGTGCGCCCCGACCTCGAGTCGCGCGGCTTCCGCGTGTTCGAGATCTCGACCGTGAGCCACGAGGGACTCCGTCAGCTGACCTTCGCGCTCGGCGACATCGTGGCGCAGCATCGCGCCGAGCAGGCGGCCAGCCCCGCGCCCGAGCGCATCGTCGTGCGGCCGAAGGGCTCTCAGAAGGAATTCGCCGTCCGCGTGGAGGGCGGCACATACGGCAACATCTACCGCATCCTCGGCGACAAGCCGCTCAAGTGGGTGCAGCAGACCGACTTCCAGAACGAGGAGGCGGTGGGCTACCTCGGCGACCGCCTCGAGAAGCTGGGCGTCGAGGACGAGCTCTTCCGCGCCGGCGCCACGCCCGGGGCCACCGTCGTCATCGGCGAGGGCGACGGCATCGTGTTCGACTGGGAGCCCTCGATCTCGTCGACGTCCGAGCTCATGACCGCGCCGCGCGGCACCGACCCGCGTCTGCTGCGCGACACGCGCCGCACGACCTCCGAGCGCCGTGAGAAGTACCACGACCGCATGGACGCGAAGGCGGAGGCCCGCGCCGAGCTCGAGGCCGAGCGCCGCGCCGAGCGCGGGTGGGATGACGAGGCGGAGGAGTGAGCGCACACGAGCGGCGCGACATCCCGCAGGCCCGCCGGGTCGTCGTCAAGGTGGGCTCGTCGTCGATCAGCGGCGACAACGCCCACAAGATCAAGCCGCTCGTCGACGCCCTCGCGACGGCTCACGGCCGCGGGACCGAGGTGGTGCTGGTGTCGTCCGGCGCGATCGCGACCGGCATGCCGTACCTGCTCCTGGATGAGCGCCCCAGCGACCTCGCCACGCAGCAGGCCGCGGCGGCGGTGGGCCAGAACGTGCTCATCTATCGCTACCAGGAGGCCCTGCGCCCGTTCCGGATCGTCGCGGGTCAGGTGCTGCTGACCGCCGGCGACCTCGAGAACCCGACGCATCGCTCGAACGCCCGCCGAGCGATGGAACGTCTGCTCGGCCTGCGGATCCTGCCCGTCGTCAACGAGAACGACACGGTGGCCACGCACGAGATCCGGTTCGGCGACAACGACCGCCTGGCCGCCTTGGTGGCGCAGCTGATCGGCGCGGACGCCCTCGTCCTGCTCAGCGACATCGAATGCCTGTACACCCGGCCGCCGGATGAGCCGGGCGCTGTGCCCATTCCGCACGTGTCGTACGGCGACGACCTGCACGGCTTCGAGTTCGGGTCGGTCGTGGTCAACAGTGTCGGCACCGGGGGAGCGGCCACCAAGGTGTCGGCCGCGCGGCTGGCCGCGGCATCCGGAATCGGTGTCCTGGTGACCAGCGCCGACCTCGTCGGCGAAGCGCTCTCGGGCGACGAGATCGGCACGTGGTTCCAGCCCAATCCCGAGCCTGCGGCACCCGCCGCGACCGGACCGGTGCGCACGGCGGTCGATAGACTGGGCGGATGACCACCACCGTCACGACGGCACGGGAGCGGATGCTGCTGGCCAAGGACGCCGCCCGCAGCATCGGTCTTCTCAGCGACGACACGAAGCGCGACGCCCTCCTCGCGATCGCCGACGCGATCGAGGCCGCCACCCCGGAGATCGTGGCGGCCAACAGCGAGGATCTGCGCCGCGGGCGCGACACCGGTCTCTCGACGGGGCTGCAGGACCGCCTGCGCCTCGATGCGCCACGGGTCGCGGCTCTGGCCGCCGCCGTGCGCGAGATCGCGGCCCTTCCCGACCCGGTCGGACGCGTCCTCGACGAGCGCACGCTGTCCAACGGCGTATCGCTGACCAAGGTCGCGGTGCCGTTCGGCGTCGTCGGCTCGATCTACGAGGCCCGGCCGAACGTCACGGTCGACATCGCGGCGCTCGCCATTCGATCGGGCAACGCGGTCGTGCTGCGCGGCGGGACCGCCGCCGAGCACACCAACGCCGCGCTCGTGCGTGCGATGCGCGGTGCGCTGGCCGAGCGGGGCATCGATCCCGAGGCCATCCAGACCGTCGACGAGTTCGGGCGCGACGGTGCCCGCGAGCTCATGCACGCGCGCGGGATCGTCGACGTGCTCGTGCCCCGCGGAAGCGCCCAGCTCATCGAGACGGTCGTGACCGAGTCCTCGGTCCCCGTCATCGAGACCGGCGCCGGCGTGGTCCACATCCTGCTCGACGAGACGGCTCCGCTGGAGTGGGCCCGCGACATCGTCGTGAACGCGAAGACCCAGCGCCCGAGCGTCTGCAACGCGGTCGAGACGGTCCTGGTGCACCGCGGTGCCGCCGAGCGTCTGGTCGGCCCCGTCGTGGCGGCTCTGCAGCAGGGCGGCGTCACTGTGCACGGCGATGAGACCGTCGGGCGCCTCGCTCCGGGGGTGACCCCGGCCACCGAGGAGGACTGGGCCGCCGAGTATCTCAGTCTCGACCTCGCGATGCGCGTCGTGGACGACCTCGACGACGCCCTGGACCACATCCGCCGGTACTCCACGCATCACACCGAGTCGATCGTGACGACGGATGCCGCGAACGAGGCGCGCTTCCTCGCCGAGGTGGACTCGGCCGTCGTGATGGCGAACACGTCGACCCGGTTCACCGACGGCGGCGAGTTCGGATTCGGCGCGGAGGTCGGCATCTCCACCCAGAAGCTGCACGCCCGCGGCCCCATGGGCCTGGCTGAGCTCACGAGCTCGAAGTGGCTCGCGCGCGGTGCCGGGCAGGTCCGCGGCTGACGGAATAGACTTGACCAGTCCCGCGCCCCAGAGGCGAATCCGAACGGAGCCCGAATGACACTCGCCACGATCATCGCCCTCGCCGCCGAAGAGGCCGAGCACCACGGCAACGTCGCACTCGAGACGGTCGGGTACGGCATCGTCGCGATCATCGTCTTCGCCGCCCTCGCGCTCGTGACGGCGTCGTACCGCAACGTGGCCAACCGCCACGCACACAAGGCCGAGGCGTACGCCAAGGCCCACGCAAACGACGTACAGCGAGCGGGGCACGGCCACTGAGGCTTCCCGCATGTCGGTGACGACAGCCCCCCGGATCGGGGTCATGGGCGGCACATTCGACCCGGTGCATCACGGGCACCTGGTCGCCGCCAGTGAGGTGGCCCAGTGGTTCGACCTCGACGAGGTGGTCTTCGTGCCCACGGGCCAGCCGTGGCAGAAGGAAGACGTCTCGCCGAGCGAGCACCGGTATCTCATGACCGTCATCGCGACGGCATCCAACCCCCGTTTCACGGTCAGCCGCGTCGACATCGACCGCGAGGGACCGACCTACACCATCGACACGCTCCGCGATCTGAAGGCCCAGCGCCCGGACGCGGAGTTGTTCTTCATCACGGGCGCCGACGCCATAGCGCAAATTCTCAGTTGGAGAGACCATGATGAGTTGTGGGATCTCGCCCACTTCGTCGCGGTGTCCAGGCCCGGACACGTTCTGAACACCGACGGTCTGCCCAGCGACGACGTCAGCCAGCTCGAGATCCCCGCCCTCGCCATCTCGTCGACGGATTGCCGTGACCGAGTCCAGCGAGGACACCCCGTGTGGTACCTCGTGCCCGACGGGGTCGTCCAATACATTGCGAAGCACCATCTCTACCGGAGCAAGGAATGAGCACACCCGAGCACCCGGCCACACCAGCCCTCACGCGGAAGCAGATCCGCGAACTGCGGAACACCGGATCGACACCGGTCATCCCGCCGCAGGCCGACGACCACGCCGACGCTGACGCGGCTGACGCCCCCGAGGCGCCGGCCGTCGTCGCCCCGCCGGTCTCGCCGGCCCCCGCGCCCGTCGCCGCAGCACCGTTCCCGCGTCCGGCCGAACCCGCCGCGGTCGCGCCCGCGCCGGTGCCCGACGCCGCCGTCGACCTCGGGGTCTCCCCGCTGACCCGACGCCAGGCCCGACAGCAGGAGCGCATCCGCACCGCGTCGGTGCCGGTCATCACCCCCGAGGTCGTCGCCGCCCACGCGGCCGCTACCACCGGCGCCGCCCCCGCGTTCGCCTTCCCGGCGGCCCCGCCCGCCGTGGCCCCCTTCGCCGAGCCCGAGCGACCGCTCTTCGCGGCCCCGCAGGACGACTCCGCCGGCGTCTCGACCGACAGCGGGATGCACGCGCTGTTCGGCATCCCTCGCGAGGACGCGGCTCCCGCCGCCGCCCCGCGCTGGGAGCCGCCGGCTCCCGCCGCTGCGCCGATCTCGATGCCCGCGTTCGGAACGGGTACCGAGACCCGAGTCGCGGATGACGAGGACGACGACCTTTCCGACGTCTTCGGCGGCGTGGCCGCGCCTGACGAGGACTCCGAAGAGGCCACCGCGCCGAAGGCCGTCAGCCCGATGCTGGGAGCGAACCTGCTCGACCAGACGCCCGTCGCCGCCGCGCCCCAGGCCGTCGACGTCCCGCCGTCGTTCGATCAGCTGCTGTCGCGGACGACCGGGTCGATCGCGATCCCCAACACGCTGATCGTCTCGCAGGCGCCCGAGATCGCACCGCTCGTGGCACCGGTCACGGCGACGGGGGAAGTCCTCGTCACCGGAACGTTCAACCTGCCCGAAGGGCTCGGCTCGACCGGTCACGCCAAGGGCACGGCCGACGGCAAGGAGATCGACGCCACGCTGGTCGACGGCGAGCTGCCGTCGCACTCTTCGCCGACGCCGATCGCCGCCAGCGCGGCGGTGAGCACCGCGAAGGCGCCGGGCGACGTCATCAAGCCGCCTGCGCCCGAGAAGGGCGGCAAGCTCATGATGTCGCTCGCGATCACGGCCGGTGTCCTCGCGCTCGCGCTCGTCGGCGTGCTGATCCTCGCGTTCGCGACAGGAGTCTTCTGATGGTGGCCAGCGCCCAGTCCCACGACATGCTGCAGATCGCCGCGGCCGCCGCGGACGCGAAGGGCGGCGAAGACCTCGTCGCCCTCGACGTGTCGGAGCCGCTTCCGCTCGTCGACGTCTTCCTCCTCGTCACCGGTCGCAGCGAGCGCAACGTCGCCGCCATCGCCGACGAGATCGAGGACAAGCTCCTCGAGGCGGGCCACAAGCGCCTCCGCCGCGAGGGGCGCGAGGAGTCGCGCTGGATCCTGATCGACTTCGGCGACCTGGTCGTGCACGTCTTCCACGAGCAGGAGCGCGTGTACTACGGCCTGGAGCGGCTGTGGAAGGACTGCCCCGTCGTGCCGATCAGCCTGCCGGCGCGCACCGTGGTCGAAGAGTGACGCTGGTACGGAGCATCCTTCCGGGTGTTGTAAGCTAGACGAGTTGCCCCGCGAGAGCGGGAACGACATCTGGGCCTGTGGCGCAGCTGGTAGCGCACCTGCATGGCATGCAGGGGGTCAGGGGTTCGAGTCCCCTCAGGTCCACCGGAAAAGAGGCCGCCCGACAGGGCGGCCTCTTCCGTTTTCGCACCCACCCGCCCGGGCGGAGCGTCTCCGGATCCTCGCCCGACAACGCGGCCGGCGGGTCTGCACCGATCACGACGTCGCTTGCGCAGGCCGATACCTGAGCGCTACTGCTCCTGAGCGCAGCTCGCGGCGATGTACGAGGTCGAGCGGGACTCGTTCCCTCAGGCCGGCGAGCAGCGTGGGTCCGTGCCCGGCCACCACGGGATGCACCAGGAACTCGTACTCGTCGATCAATCCGAGGTCGGCCAGCCCGAGCGGAAGCGTGACTCCGCCCACCCACATCCCCTCACCCGGCTGCTGCTTGAGCTGCGTGATCGCGCGCTCGAGATCCCCCTGCAGCAGTTCGGCGTTCCAGTCGACGTTGGTCAGAGTCCGTGAGACGACATACTTCTTCGCCCGATCGATCGTCTCGGCGAACGGGATCTGCCACCCGGTCATCCATTCCGGCCACGTGCCGGCAGCAGGTCTCCGCCATGCGGACTGCATCATCTCGTAGGTGACGCGGCCGAACAGCAGTGCGTCGGCTTCCGCCAGCTGAGCAGTCCAGTACTGCATCGACTCCTCGTCCGGGGGAAGGCCGGCCTCGTGGTGGCAGCAGGCGTCGAGCGTGACGTTGATCGAGTATCGCAGTGGTCTCATCGCGTTTCCTTCCGTCGCAGCGCGGTGTCACTCATGCAACGAACGAGCCGCGCCGGATCGGACACTTCGTCGCAGCCCATCTCGTGCGGGCGCCGCACGCCCGCGTCATCCGTGTCCGCGCCCATTGCGCCCGCTGGAGCGGTCGGGGAGGGTGGATCGCATGAGCGCTGTGACTCCGTTCCTCTGGTTCGACGACTCCGCCGAGGAGGCTGTCGCGTTCTACACGGCACTCATCCCCGAGTCGGGGATCGTGACGATCGACCGCTACCCGGACGAGGTCCCGGGCATGGGCGGCAAGGTGATGCACGTGCACTTCCGCCTGGGCGGCCGCGACTACTACGGAATGGACGCCGGTCCCCAGTTCCCGTTCACCGAGGCGGTGTCGCTCTACGTGGCGTGCCGTGATCAGGCCGAGGTGGACCGGTACTGGGACGCCCTCACGGCCGAGGGCGGCCAGGAGCAGCCGTGCGGCTGGCTCAAGGACCGCTGGGGGCTCTCGTGGCAGATCATCCCCGATCGCCTGGTGGAGCTGATCCGGCACCCCGACGCCGAGGTTGCCCACCGAGCAGTCCAGGCGATGCTGCGGATGCGGCGGATCGACCTCGCCGTCCTCGAGGCGGCCGTGGCGGACGGATGACGAGACGGCTTCGCTGGGCGGCGGCCGGAGCGATCCTGCTGGCGCTGGCTGCGGCATCCGCCTGCAGCCCGCCCGCCGGCGCCCCCGCGCCCTCGAGCCAGGCTCCATCGGTCGGGCCCAGCCGCACCAGCCCCGGCGAGTCGTGGTGGCGGGTCGGAGCGGTCACCGGCACCCTCGCGTCGAGGCTCGATGCGCCGTGGTCGGTCGTGCCTCTCGCCAGCGGAGGAGCGCTCGTCTCGCAACGCGACGACGGCTCGGTGCGAGAGCTGACGGCCGGTGGCGAACTCCGGACGGTCGGGACGATCCCCGGCGTCGTGTCGGGCGGCGAGTCCGGCCTGCACGGCCTCGCACTCCTCACGGCCGATGAGCCGGCGATGCTGTACGCGTACTTCGGAGCGGCGGACGACAACCGCGTGGTGCGGATGCCGCTCCTCGGCGATCCGGGCGCGCTCACCCTCGGCGAGGCCGAGGTGGTGCTCGACGGCATCCCGCGGGCGAGCACCCACGACGGCGGCCGCCTCGCGTTCGGCCCGGACGGCTACCTGTACGTGACGACGGGCGATGCGCAGCAGCCGGATGCCGCTCAGGACGCCGATGCGCTCGGGGGGAAGATCCTCCGGCTCACCGCTCAGGGCGACCCGGCGCCCGGCAATCCCTGGGGCACACGGGTGTGGTCGATGGGCCACCGCAATGTGCAGGGGATCGCGTGGACGGCCGACGGCACGATGTGGGCGAGCGAGTTCGGCCAGAACACGTGGGATGAGCTCAACCGGATCGAGGCCGGTGCGAACTACGGCTGGCCCGTGGTCGAAGGGAGCGCCGGTCGCGCCGAGTTCGTCGACCCGGTCGCGCAGTGGCCGACCGGCGAGGCGAGCCCCAGTGGCATCGCCGCCGTGGGCGCCACCGTCTTCATGGCGGGGCTGCGCGGGGAGCGGCTGTGGCAGATCGACACGCGCGCGGGAGAGGTGGTGGGCGATCCCGTCGCAGCCCTCGCCGGCGAGCAGGGACGACTCCGCGACGTGGTCGCCCTGCCGGACGGGTCGCTGTGGATCCTCACGAGCAACACCGACGGCCGCGGAGCGCCCCGCGCCGAGGACGACCTGCTGCTGCGGGCGGAGCTGGTCCCGGGGACCTGATGCGTCTTCGGTGGCCGCGCGGGGCGCTACGGTGAGACCGTGACCACGCAGTCCCGCTGTCCGCATTGTCGCCACTTCGTCTATCTGGACACCCTGCGCTGTCCCAATTGCGAGGGCGAGCTCGGCTATCACCTCCCGACCCGCGCGTTCTACGGGATCCGTCACGGTCAGGTCGAGATCGACGGCGACACCTGGTACACGTGCTCGAACCGGGAGTGGGCGTGCAACTGGCTGGTCTGGGAGAACGCGCCGGCGGGTCGCTGCTTCTCCTGTCGGCTCACTCGACGCCGCCCCGCCGCGGACGACACCGTCGCGCTGGAGAAGCTCGCCAAGACGGAGGAGGCGAAGCGCCGGCTCCTGCTGCAGCTCGCGGATCTCGGCCTGCCCATCGTCGGCTGGGACATCCGCACAGGGGGCCTGGGCTTCGACCTCATCTCGAGTCTGTCCGACGGCAAGCCCGTGACGATCGGCCACGCGAACGGCATCATCACGATCGATCTGGCGGAGAGCCTCGACGACCGGCGCGAGGCGCTGCGGGTTCGCCTGGGAGAGCCGTACCGCACCATCCTGGGGCACCTCCGCCACGAGGTCGGCCACTACTACCAGAACGTGCTGCTCACCGACGACGGACTGTGGGCCCGCTGCCGCGATCTCTTCGGCGACGAGCGGGTCAGCTATCGAGACGCGCTGAAGCGCCACTACAAGTTCGGGGCGCCGTCGAACTGGCAGGAGTCGTTCATCTCGGAGTACGCCACGATGCATCCGTGGGAGGACTTCGCCGAGACCTTCGCGCACTATCTCCACATCACCGGCACCCTGCAGACCGCCGCGATCATCGGCATCCATCTCGACGCGTCCGTGACGAATCTGCGCGACACGGATGTGGTGCCGCTCGCCTCGTACGAGGGCGAGCCCATCCAGCGCCTGCTGACGGACTGGGAGTGGATGTCGCAGGGATTCAACCGCATCAATCGCTCCATGGGTTTCGGTGACCTCTATCCCTTCACGATCGTCACGCCGGTGCGGCACAAGCTCGCGTTCGTGCACGACATCGTGACGCGGGCACCCTTGAGCCCAGGAGAGCAGTACGCCCTCGCGATGGTGGGGGAGCAGGAGAAGGCATGACGTCGTTCGCGCGCGGGCAGCGGGTGATCGGCGCGGCGACGCACTACGTCGACAACCAGCCGCCGTGGCGCGTGGACATCGACGAGTATGCGGTCAATGCGCCGCTGCGCGAGGCCGTCGCCGCGTTCGGCGCGGACTGGGCGGATGCGAGCCTCGCCGAGGCGGGGACGATCGTCGGCTCGGGCGCGTTCCAGCGCGACGCGCATTTCGCGAACGTCCACACGCCGGTCGCCCACGCGCACGACCGGTGGGGCTACCGCCTCGACGAGGTGGAATACGACCCCTCGTACCACCGCGTCATCGGCGAGGCGATCGCGCGGGGCGCACACACGTCGGCCTGGGCGGAGCCGCGCCCGGGCGCTCACGTCGCGCGAGCGGCCATGTTCATGCTGTTCGCCCAGGTGGAGCCCGGGCACGCCTGCCCGATCTCGATGACGCACGCCGCCGTCGCCTCGATCGAGGGATCACCCTGGGTGGCCGACGACTGGCTGCCCCGCCTGTACTCGCGGGAGTACGAGCCGCGCCTGCTCACCGAGGAGCCCAAGCGCAGTGCGCTCGTCGGGATGGCGATGACGGAGAAGCAGGGGGGATCCGACGTGCGCGCCGGCACCACCGTGGGCGAGGCGATGGGCGGGCACGCGTACCAGCTCACCGGCCACAAGTGGTTCTGCTCCGCGCCGATGTCGGACGCGTTCCTGGTTCTCGCCCAGACCCGCAGCGGAGGCCGCGACGAGGGACTGTCGTGCCTCTTCGTGCCGCGCATCCTCCCGCACGGAATGCGGAACGTCTTCCGCATCCAGCGGTTGAAGGACAAGCTCGGCAACCGCTCCAACGCCTCGGCCGAGGTCGAGTTCGACGGCACGGTCGGCTTCGTCGTCGGCGACCCCGGACGCGGCGTCCGCACGATCATCGAGATGGTGCAGCGCACCCGCCTGGACTGCGTCCTCGGCACGGCCGCCGGCATGCGGCAGTCGGTGGCCGAGGCGCTGTGGCATGCCCGGGGGCGCGAGGCGTTCGGCGCCCTGCTCGTCGATCAGCCCGCCATGACGTCGGTGCTCGCCGACCTGGCGCTGGAGTACGAGGCGGCGCTCCTCACCGGCATGCGCCTCGCCCAGATGTTCGAGGCCGAGCCATCGGACCACGATCGCGCGCTGCGCCGCCTCGCGACGCCGGTGTCGAAGTACTGGGTGTGCAAGCGCGGACCGCACCACGCCTACGAGGCCCTCGAATGCCTCGGCGGCAACGGCTACACCGAGTCGTTCCCGCTGGCTCGCCGCTATCGCGAGCAGCCGGTGATGGCGATCTGGGAGGGTTCGGGCAACGTCATCGCACTCGACGTGCTGCGCGCGCTGACGCGCGACCCCGAGAGCGGCGAGGCGTTCGCCGACGAGCTCGGGGCGACGGCCGGCGCCTCATCGGTGCTCGATCGGCACGTCGAGCGCACCCTGACGCTGTTGCAGCGAGTCTCCCGTGCCGATCCGGCCGACGCCGCCGCGCAGGCCCGCCGTCTCAGCGAGGGCCTCGCCCTCGCGTTCCAGGCTTCGCTCATGCTCCGCCACGCCCCGTCCGCGCATGCGGATGCGTTCATCGCCGCGCGGCTTGGCGAGGATCGCGGGGCGCAGTACGGCGTGCTGCCGACGGGAACGGATGCCGCGGCTATCGTGGCCCGCCACTGAGCAGCGCCGGAGCGAGGCGCGTGACCGGCGCTGCAGCGTGACCGGCGCCAGGCGGGGTGGAGGCGTGTCCGGTATTCACGCGGGGCGGAGGCGTGACCGGCACCGAGGCC
The DNA here is from genome assembly GCF_015278255.1 of Microbacterium hibisci. Classification (GTDB taxonomy): domain Bacteria; phylum Actinomycetota; class Actinomycetes; order Actinomycetales; family Microbacteriaceae; genus Microbacterium; species Microbacterium hibisci. The sequence goes on along the minus strand of NZ_JADIJC010000001.1, from coordinate 556,687 downwards.
GTCGCGCCTAGGCTGGAGACATGACGACCGCGCGACGCCCCGCCCTGCTGGGGGCGCTCCTCGCGATCACCGCGACGCTGTGCGCAGCCTGCGCGGCCGCCCCTCAGGAGGCGCGGACGCCGACACCCACGGCTCCGCCGAGCGCGCGCCCGACCGCGGCGGCGACCCCGGAAGCAGCCGACCCCGCCGCGGCGGCGGTCGCGGTGATGTCGCTGCGCGACCGCGCCGCCAGCGTCGTCATGGGGCACATCCCCACCACGGATCCGGCCGCGCTCCGCTCCTACATGGAGTCCGACCGCCTCGGGGGATTCCTCGTGATGGGCGCGAACGTCCCCGGCGATCCGGCAGCGCTGCAGGCGCTCACAGCGGCCATGACGATCGATCCCGCTCTGCCGCCGCTGATCGCGATCGACCAGGAGGGCGGCGATGTGTCGCGCCTGCCCTGGGACGACCTGCCCGCGCCGTACGAGCTGCAGCAGGCGGATCCGTCGGCCACGGAGACCGCTTTCGCCGGTCGCGCCGCGCTCGTGCGGCAGGCGGGCATCCCGCTGAACTTCGGGATCGTCGCGGACGTGAGCGCCGACCAGGGCTCGTTCATCCATCGGCGCGCCCTCGGCACGACCCCCGACGCCGCAGCGGCGCGCGTGGCTGCCGCGGTGCGCGGCGAGAAGGGCACCGTCTTCTCGACGCTCAAGCACTTTCCCGGCCATGGCGCCGCGCCGGGCGACTCGCACTCCTCGATCCCGTCGACGGCGATGCCGAAGGACCAGTGGCTCGCAGGCGACGCGGTGCCGTTCCGGGCGGGCATCGACGAGGGCGCGGACCTGCTCATGTACGGCCATCTCGCGTACACCGCCGTCGACCCGGCGCCGGCGAGCATGTCGGCCGAGTGGCATCGCATCGCGCGCGACGAGCTCGGGTTCGACGGCGTCATCGTCACCGACGATCTCGGCATGCTGCAAGCCTCGGGTCTGCCCGAGTACGCCGACCCGGTGGCCAACGCCGTGACCGCGCTCGCGGCCGGCAACGACCTGGTGCTGACGGTCGTCCACTCGACGCCTGAGACGGCGCCCGCGATCGTGGACGGCATCGCGGCGGCGGTCGAATCGGGCGTCCTCGCCGAGGAGCGGCTCGACGAGGCCGCCACGCGCGTCATGGAGCTGCGTCGCGCGCTCGCCGCAGCCGGTGGCGGCGAGCTGCCCTGCACGGCGTGCGAGCCGGAAGGCTGAGTCAGGTCGCGGCAGCGAGCAGCCGCGACCGGATCCCCTGGCCGCGTTCGGCGAACACCCGCTGCGCGCGCACGTAGGCCGCCTTCCCCTCAGCCGTCTCGATCGGGACCGGCTCATACCCCCGGTCGGAGAGGTCGTAGGGCGAAGCGCGCATGTCGAGGACCCGGATGTCGCGCGCGAGCTCGAACGCGTCCAGCAGCAGATCGCCCGGCACGAGGGGGCCGAGCTTGACCGCCCACTTGTAGAGGTCCATCCCGGCGTGCAGGCAGCCGGGCTGCTCGAGATCGACCTGACGTTCGCGCGTCGGCTGGTCGCGGTTGCGCGGCACCGCGGCGGGGGTGAAGAAGCGGAACGCGTCGAAGTGCGTGCAGCGCAGATCGTGCGCTTCGACGACCGCGTCGGTCGCGTCCTGCCCCAGACGCAGCGGAACAGGATGCCGGTGCTCCGGCTGCCGGTAGACCATCGCCCATTCGTGCAGACCGAAGCAGCCGAAGCCGGGCGCGCGGTCCGCCGTCGCCCGGAGGATGCGCCCCACGTTGGCCACGAGCGCGCCTCGCTCCGACCGGAAGCCCTCACCGTCGACGACCACCGAGCCGGGAACCGTGCCCGCGCGGTACCAGCGCCACGTCGCACGGGCGTCGGCTGCGGCATCCGCCAGCTCCACGCCCTCGCCCGGATGCCACCGGTGCAGTACCGCCGGCTTGTAGGAGTAGTACGTGAAGAGGAAGTCCTCGACGGGGTGCGCTTCGCGGCGGGCGGCGCGCTCTCGGTGCGCCCGCGTCAGCGCTCGGGCCCGCTCTTCGTGGGCGGCTTCCCGGTCACGCCACAGGGCGGCCGGCAGCACCGGCGCGGCGGGGAGGGCGGTCGTCACCGTTCGAGGATACGCGGGCGCTCCCGAGGTGCGGCTGCGAGCGGCGTCAGGACTCCGCGGGCTCGATGAGCTCGGGGGAGTTGTTGCGGACGTTGCCGACCGCCTTGGACACCTCGTGGTCTTCGAGCGTGTCGGCGAGGGCGGGCGCGGCGTCGATCGCGGCGTCGAGTACGTCGCGGACGTTGTCGGTCGTCGGATCCAGCCACGCGTCGGCGTGATCGGGATCGAGGAACAGCGGCATGCGGTCGTGGATCGAGCCGAGGTGCCCGATCGAGTCGCGGGTGAGGATCGTGAAGCTCAGCAGCCAGCGCTCGGGATCGTCGTCGCCCTTGGTCTTGTCGCGCCACCACTCGTAGAGCCCCGCGAGGAAGAGCGGCTCGCCGTCGGCCGGATGGATGTAGTGCGGGATCTTGACCCCGTCGACGTTCTTCCATTCGTAGTAGCCAGATGTCGGCACCACCGCGCGCCGCTTCTCGAGGGCGCTGCGGAACATCGGCTTGTCTTCGAGTTCCTCCGCCCGGGCGTTGAAGGCGCGGGCGCCGATCTTCGTGTCTTTGGCCCACGACGGGATGAGCCCCCACCGTGCGGCCTCCAGTCGCCGGGTCGGTGGCTCGGACTTCGCGGAGTCGAGCACGATCGCAACGCTGTTGGTGGGCGCCACGTTGAAGGAGGGGGCGGGCAGATCGTCGCCCTCGACATCGACGCGCAGGACACCGACGAGGTCGGAACCGGCGTTGGCCACTACGAAGCGTCCGCACATGCCGCCAGCCTACGCGCGGGCACCGACGCCGGTCGCCGGAGGCCCGGGGCGCCGGGGACGGCGGGGCCCCCCGCGGACCGGGTGCCGCGGACGGCGGGCCCCGCGGACCGGGTGCCGCGGAGGGGTCAGGCCTCGATCGTCCCCGCGCTGCCGAGCACGCCGACGTCCTCGAGCCGCTCGAGCAGGCCCGCGCCGTCGTTGTCGCTCACCCAGGGCACCTCGGCCGCTGCGTGGTCGTTGACGGCCGTGCGGCCGCCGGCGAGCACCGCCTCGGCGGGGGACAGGCGGCGGATCGCGACGGCCACCACCTGCGACGGGTGCTCGTCGGTGAAGGTGGTGTAGATCTCATCGTCGTGCTGGCCGTCATCGCCCACGAGCAGCCAGCGCACGTCGGGGAACTCGTCGGCCAGGCGGCGCAGGTTCGACAGCTTGTGCGCCTTGCCGCTGCGGAACCAGCGGTCGTGGGTGGGCCCCCAGTCGGTCAGCAGGAGCGAGCCGGGCGGGAAGACGTGACGGCTGAGGAAGCGGATGAGCGTGGGCGCGATGTTCCAGGCGCCCGTCGAGAGGTAGACCAGCGGGGCGCCGGGGTTCTCGCGGACGACGCGCTCCATGAGCACGGCCATGCCCGGCACCGGCTGACGCGCGTGCTCGTTGACGACGAACGAGTTCCAGGCGGCGAGCAGCGGACGGGGGAGCGCGGTGACCATGACGGTGTCGTCGACGTCCGACACGATGCCGAACCGCACGTCGGGTCCGACGACGAAGACGCGGGTCTCGACAGGCTCGCCGTTCTCGACGGTCATGGTGAAGGTCTGCCAGCCAGGTTCGAGCTGCGCCGGCAGACGCGTGTCGATCACCCCGCCGCGGTCCGCCACCACCTCGTGCTCGATGCCGGCGATCGTGACGGTGACCTGCGCATACCCGATGGGCACCGCGGCGAAGCTGCGCCAGCCGCGCACCCCGGCGTACTCGCCGGACTCGGTCTGCTTCACCGGCGGGACGATCATCACCCGGCCGAGTACGCGCACCCAGCCGGGGCCGCCGTAGCCGGGGAAGGGCGCGACGGTCGGGATCTGGCCGCGCCTGCGCGCGCGGCGCTCGCGCCACGCGTGGAACCGGTACTCCAGGCGCGCGAGCCAGAGCACTTTGGCGCGCACCGGTGGGGAATCGGTCTGGGGCATCAGTTCAGTCTTTCACGTCTCCACCGACGACTCGTCCGGACCCTCGCGGTCGAGGTGCTTGCTCTCGGCGCGCTCGATGACCTTCTTGCTCACGTACACGAGCAGCAGGAAGAGGACGATGACGCCCACGAAGATGTACCCGGCGTAGTGGAGCTGGTCGGCGAGCTCCCGGTACGTGCCCGCCGCCAGCGCCGCGACCGAGATGTAGAGCGTCGACCAGATGACGCACGCGGGCACCGTCCAGGCGAGGAAGCGCCGATAGGGGTAGCCGCTCATCCCGACCGTGAGCGGCACCAGCGAGTGCAGCACCGGCAGGAAGCGGGAGATGAAGATCGCCGGTCCGCCGCGCCGGCGCAGGTAGCGCTCCGAGCGCTCCCAGTTCTCCTCGCCGATGCGCCGGCCGAGGCGAGAATGGCGGATCCTCGGACCCAGGAAGCGCCCGAGCGCGAAGCCGATGCTCTCGCCCACGAGTGCCCCCAGCACCACGACGATGCCGAGGATGATGCCCTCCCACAGGGATGCGACCGCCGTCCCGGCGACGATCACGATCGTGTCGCCCGGGACGATGAGGCCGATGAGCACGCTCGTCTCGAGCATGATCGCGAGCCCCGCCAGCAGAGTCCTGACGACCGGGTCGACGCTCTGAACGGCGTCGAGCAGCCAGGTCAGGAACTCGTTCACGCCACGAGCCTAGAGGCCCGGGCGTCGCTCTAACCTGGGAACATGTCGGACCCCCTCGCCTCTGCGGACGTCGCGCACTGGGCGGATCCGGCATCCGTCTTCGCCGCGATCTTCGCCCACGAGCCCCACGCGTTCTGGCTCGATGCCGGTCCCGACGCCGCCGAGGGCTGGAGCTGGATGGGTGCGGGCCCGCCCGCCGATCCGAGGCAGCTGAGGGCGGTCGTGTGCGCCGGTGGCCTGCGCGACGACGAGCAGGGGCTGTTCCGGGGCGGCTGGGTCGGCTGGACCGGGTACGACGACGCCGCGGCGCGGGCCGGCGCCCCCGCCTCACGCGGCGACGACGCCGTTCCGCAGGAACGATGGCTGCGGGTCGAGCGACTCGTCGCCTTCCACCACGCGACCCGCCGCGCACGGGCGTTCGCGGCACCCGACGAGGTGGCGGCACTGGCCGCCGCCGTCGCATCCGCTGCGCCCGCGCCGTCGAACGGCCCGGCCGCCGTGATCGGCTCCGCGCGCGGCCGCCATCTCCCCGATGAGTACGCCGCGCTCATCGAGCGCTGCCGCGACGCCATCCGCGAGGGCGATGCGTATCAGCTGTGCCTCACGACGCGCTTCGAGGTCGAGGCATCCGTCGATCCGCTCGCAGCGTACGCCCGCCTGCGCGCGGCGACGCCCGCCCACCACGGCGGCTTCATCCGCTCCGGCGACGTCGCACTCCTGAGCGCGAGCCCCGAGCGATTCCTCCACGTCGAGCCGGGGCCGGACGGCTCCGGGCTGGTGAGGACGCGCCCGATCAAGGGCACCCGTCCCCGCGGGACGGATGCCGCGGCCGACGCCGCGCTGGCCGCCGAGCTCAGCGCGAGCGAGAAGGAGCGTGCCGAGAACGTCATGATCGTCGACCTCATGCGCAACGACCTGTCGCGCGTCTGCGTCGACGGCACGGTGGGCGTCGACGCGCTCCTGGAGGTCGAGTCGTACCCCGCCGTGCACCAGCTGGTGAGCACGGTGTCGGGGCGGCTCGCGCCGGGGACGACCTTCGATGCGCTGCTGGCGGCGACCTTCCCGGCCGGGTCGATGACGGGCGCCCCGAAGCTCTCGGCGATGACGATCCTCCACGACCTCGAGAACGCGCCGCGCGGCGTGTTCTCGGGATGCTTCGGCTGGGTCGGCGACGACGGCGCCCTCGACCTCGCCATGGTGATCCGCTCGATCGTGGTGACGCCGGAGCTGGCCTATGTGGGGGCGGGCGGCGGCATCACGTGGGGATCGGATGCCGCGGCCGAGGTCGCCGAGGTGGGCATCAAGGCGCGCGGGCCCCTGGCCGCACTCGGCGCCTCCCTCCCGCCGGGTTGGTGAGCACCCCCGTCCGCTAATCTGGAAGACGCGCTTCGCGCGCTGCGCGCTTTCCGGCATTCCATGATTGGTGCTTCCCTCGTGAGTCAGACCGAAACCCCCGACACCTCTGCGCCCGCCGAGGGCTACGACGCCTATGCGATCCAGCAGAAGTGGCAGGCGCGCTGGGCCGAGGCGGACCCCTTCCGTGCGGGCGGCCAGGACGACACCCGTCCGCGCAAGTACGTGCTCGGCATGTTCCCGTACCCCTCCGGCGACCTGCACATGGGCCACGCCGAGAACTACGCGTACGTCGACGTCGTCGCGCGCTTCTGGCGCCACCGCGGATACAACGTCCTCAACCCGATCGGCTGGGACTCGTTCGGGCTCCCCGCCGAGAACGCGGCCATCAAGGGCGGCGCCGGCTCCGACCCCCGCGAGTGGACATACGCCAACATCGACCAGCACAAGAAGAGCTTCCACGAGTACGGATCCTCGTACGACTGGTCGCGCATCCTGCACACGAGCGACCCCGAGTACTACCGCTGGAACCAGTGGCTGTTCCAGCGCCTGTACGAGCGCGGGCTGGCGTACCGCAAGGCGAGCCCGGTCAACTGGTGCCCGAACGATCAGACGGTCCTCGCGAACGAGCAGGTCGTCGACGGCCACTGCGAACGCTGCGGCGCCGAGGTGGTCAAGAAGAACCTGACGCAGTGGTACTTCAAGATCACCGACTACGCCGACCGGCTGCTCGACGACCTCAACCAGCTCGAGGGGTTCTGGCCGCAGAAGGTGCTGCGCATGCAGCGCAACTGGATCGGACGCTCGGTGGGCGCCGACATCGACTTCGAGATCGAGGGGCGCGCCGACAAGGTCACCGTCTTCTCGACGCGTCCCGACACGCTGCACGGCGCGACCTTCATGGTCGTGGCCCCCGACAGCGACCTGGCAGCCGAACTCGCCGCGGGCTCGACCGCCGAGGTGCGCATGCGCTTCCAGGACTACCTGGAGCGGGTGCAGCGCGAGACCGACATCGAGCGTCAGTCGACCGACCGCCCCAAGACCGGCGTGTTCCTCGACCGGTACGCGATCAACCCCGTGAACGGCGAGCGGCTCCCGATCTGGGCCGCCGACTATGTGCTCGCCGACTACGGCCACGGTGCCGTCATGGCCGTGCCCGCGCACGACCAGCGCGACCTCGACTTCGCTCGCGCCTTCGATCTGCCGGTGAAGGTCGTGGTCGACACCACCGCCCCGATCACCGGCGCCATCCCCGTCATCGAGCTCGACGACGACGGCGTGCCGATCGATCCCGGCCCGCTCGAGACCCTCGACGACATCGATCCCGCCCGGACGGGCATCGCACTGACCGGCGAAGGCCGCCTCATCAACTCCGGGGCGCTCGACGGGCTGTCCAAGCGCAACGCCATCGCCCGCATCATCGAGCAGCTCGCGGCGGCCGGCACCGGCCGCGCGGCGAAGTCGTACCGCCTGCGCGACTGGCTGATCTCGCGGCAGCGCTTCTGGGGCACTCCGATCCCCATGATCCACACGCAGGACGGCCGCATCGTCCCGGTGCCTGAAGACCAGCTCCCGCTCGAGCTGCCCGATGCGCGAGGGCTCGATCTGAAGCCGAAGGGGACGTCGCCGCTGGGCGGCGCGACCGAGTGGATGCAGACGACCGACCCCGAGACCGGCGAGCCGGCGCTGCGCGACCCCGACACGATGGACACGTTCGTCGACAGCTCGTGGTACTTCCTGCGCTTCCTGGCGCCGAACGACTCCTCCCAGCCGTTCCCGTCGTCCGAGGCGAACCGCTGGGCTCCCGTCGACTCGTACATCGGCGGTGTCGAGCACGCGATCCTGCACCTGCTGTACGCGCGCTTCATCACGAAGGTGCTCTTCGACATGGGGCTGATCGACTTCACCGAGCCCTTCACGAGCCTGATCAACCAGGGCATGGTGCTGCTGGGCGGGTCGAAGATGTCGAAGTCGAAGGGCAACCTCGTCGAGTTCGCCTCGAGCATGGTCGACCCCGGTGCCGACGCGTCGCGCGTGGCGATGGTGTTCGCCGGCCCCGTCGAGGACGACATCAACTGGGAGGACGTCTCGACCACGGGCGCCCAGAAGTTCCTCGCCCGCGCCTGGCGTGTGGCGCACGACGTCAGCAGTGACCCCGACGTCGTGTGGGCCGACGGCGACGCGGCGCTCCGCCGAGTGACCCATCGCCTCCTGGCGGAGGCTCCCGGACTCGTCGAACAGACGAAGTTCAACGTGGTCGTCGCGCGCCTGATGGAACTCGTCAACGCGACCCGGAAGGTGATCGACACCGGAGCCGGGCCCGCGGATCCGGCCGTTCGCGAGGCCGCAGAGGCCACCGCGATGATCCTCGATCTCTTCGCACCCCACACCGCCGAGGAGATGTGGGAGATCCTCGGCTACGACGGCTTCGTCGGTCTCGTGCCGTGGCGGACCGCCGATGCGACCCTCTTGGTGGAGGAGAGCGTGACGGCGGTCGTGCAGATCGACGGCAAGGTGCGCGGCACCCTCCAGGTGCCCGCGCGCATCGATGCCGCTGAGCTCGAGCGGCTCGCCCGCGCCGACGAGAAGGTCGTGCGCTCCCTCGCGGGCCGCGAGATCACCCGCGCGGTCGTGCGTCCGCCCAAGGTCGTGAGCTTCAGCACGCACTGACCCTCCTCCACAGGAGCGCGCGGTCCCGGGGTGTCCACATCCCGGGACCGCGGTGCGTCTCGCGCCGGTGCCGGGCTTCTAGCGTGAGTCCGTGACAGCCGGTGATGTCGACGGGGAGGGGGCGACGGATGCCGCATCCGCGCGGCGGCGGCTGGGCGCCGGGGCCGTCGTGGTGCTGGTGGTGGCCGCGCTGGCGGTGACGGTCGGGATCGGGATCGTCCGCGGTGCGATCGCGCCGGTCGAGCAGGTGGTCGTCGAGGCGACCCCTTCCGCGGCGGCCGAGGCGACCGCGGAGCTGTACGTGCACGTGTCGGGTGCGGTCCGGTCTCCCGGGCTCTACGTCCTCGTTGCCGGAGCACGTGCCGTCGACGCGATCGCGGCGGCCGGCGGCTTCGCGGACGACGCCGACCGCGGGGCCGTGAACCTCGCCCGCACGCTCGACGACGGCGAGCAGCTGGCTGTCCCGCGCCAGGGCGAGGCCGCGGCGACCGTGACGGGCGCCGCAGGCCCGCCAGGCGCCGCGGGCGCGCTCGTCGACCTCAACACCGCGGATGCGGCACAGCTCGAGACGCTGCCGCGCATCGGGCCGGCACTCGCGGAGCGCATCGTCTCGTGGCGTGAGGACAACGGCGGCTTCACGAGCGTGGAGGATCTGCTCGCCGTGCCGGGCATCGGCGACAAGATGCTCGAGGCGCTGCGCGACCTGGTGCGGGTGTGAAGGTGCGGCAGCGGGCCGGGCTCCGGCTGGCACCCGTCGCCGCGGCGACGTGGGCGGCCGCCGCGTTCGCGATCCTCGTGCCCGTCGCGTCGCCCTGGCTCGCCGTGACGCTGTGGGCGACGGTCGCGGCGGCAATGGTGACGGTGCTCCGCCTCGGCGGGCAGGGCAGGGTATCCGCCGGTCCTCGTCCGGACCGGCTCCGCGTCCGCCGGGACAGGCTCCGACGCGTGCTCGTCATCTTCGCGCTGGCGGCAGCCGCGTCGGCCGCAGCGGCGTCGCACGTCGCCTGGAGCCTGCCCGACCGGGCCGACGTGGCGGAGCTCGCGCTCGGCGGCGGCCGGGCCGTCGACGTGCGTGCGACGGTCGTCGGGAAGGTCGAGCGGCGCGCGGATGGCAGCCTGTCGTTCGACGCACGCTCGTCGCGGGTGACGACCGGCGACGAGGCACGCCGTGCCGAGATCGAGGTCGCGGTGCGCGTCCGGCCAGATGACGTCGACGACCTCGCGGGACTCGATGTCGGGGCGAGCGTGGACGCCAAAGGCACAGCCCAGCCCGCGCGGGCGGGGGAGCGGGCGGTGCTGGTGCTCTGGGCGTCACGTGGCGTAGAGGTGCGGCAGCCGCCGGTCGGCGCCGCCCGCGTCGCGGCCGATCTGCGCCGCGGCCTCGTGGGCGCCGTGCGCGGGCTGCCCGGCGAAGGCGCAGGACTGGTGCCGGGGCTGGCGGTCGGCGACACCTCCGTCGTATCGCCGACGCTCGACGCCGCGATGAAGGAGGCGTCCCTGTCGCACCTGACCGCGGTGTCGGGAGCGAACTGCGCGCTCGTCGTCGGCATCGCCTTCACGGTGGCCGCGGTGTGCGGTGCGTCGCGCGGGGCACGGGTCGCGTGCGGCATCGGCGCGCTGGTCGGATTCGTGCTGCTCGTGACACCGGAGCCCAGCGTCGTGCGGGCCGGCGCGATGGCGGCGATCGCCATGCTGGCGGTCCTCCTCGGCCGCACCGGGGCGGGAGTGGCGGTGCTCTCGACGGCGGTGGCTCTCCTGCTCGTGCTGGATCCGTGGCTGGCAGCCTCGCTCGGCTTCGCCCTCTCGGTCGCGGCGACCGGCTCGCTGCTGCTGGGCACGCGTCCGCTGGCGACCGGGCTCGCGCGCGCGGTGCCCCGGCCGCTGGCGCTCGCGATCGCCGTTCCGCTGGCCGCGCAGCTCGCCTGCGGTCCGCTCCTGATCCTGATCCAGCCGACGGTGCCGGTCTACGGCGTCCTGGCCAACATGATCGCCGGCCCCGCGGCACCGGCGGCCACCGTCCTCGGCTTGGCGGCGTGCCTGAGCGCACCGCTGCCGTGGCTGCAGTCCGGTCTCGCGGCGATGGCGTGGCTTCCCGCGTCGTGGATCGCGGCGACGGCGACGACGGCGGCGGGGCTGCCCGCCGACGCCATGCCGTGGCTCGAGGGGTGGCCGGGTGCAGTGGCGCTGGCGCTGCTCGGCCTCGCGATCGGGCTGGCCATCACTCTCGCCCGCGGCGGCACCTCCCGCCGGCGATTCGCTCGGGTCGCCTCGATCGTGATCGTCGCCGTGGTCGGGGGCACCGGGCTGGGTGCCGGCGCGCTGACCACCGTCGCCGGACGATGGACCCTGCCCGCGGACTGGTCCGTGCTGGCGTGCGATGTCGGTCAGGGCGACGCCGTGCTGCTCCGGTCTGCGGGCGCCGTCGCCCTCGTCGACACCGGGCCGGCGCCGGAACCGCTCGCCGCCTGCCTGTCCCGGGCCGGGATCGACAGGGTGGACCTGCTGGTGCTCACGCACGGCGACCTCGACCATGTCGGCGGTCTCGACACCGTGCGAGGTCGGGTGGGAACGGTTCTCCACGGGCCCACTGATGCGGACGCCGCGGAACTGATCGCCTCACTGGCCGCCGAGGGTGCGCGAACCCTGGAGGTGTCGACAGGGGTGACAGGGTCACTCGGCGAGGCACGATGGCGGGTGCTCTGGCCGAAGCCTGAGAGCCGTGCCTTCCCCGTCGGCAACGACGCGAGTGTCGTGCTCGACGTCCGAGGCGGCGGCATCCCGGCGACCCTGCTGCTCGGCGACCTCTCCGCATCTCCGCAGCGCCTGCTGCACGCCTCGGGCGCTCTCGCGCCGCCGTATGCGGTGGTCAAGGTCGCGCACCACGGCAGCGCCGACCAGGACGCCGAGATCTACACCCGCGCGCAGGCGGCCGTCGCGCTCATCACCGTGGGGACCGACAACGACTACGACCACCCGCGCGACGAGGCGCTCGACATCCTCCGCGCCGTGGGCGCGCGCGTCCACCGGACCGACAGGGAGGGCATCATCGCGCTCTGGCCGTCGGCGGGAGACGACGTGAACGTGTGGCGGGAGCGCGGCGGCTGATCGCGCAGCGTTCAACCCCACGGCCGGACACGGCTGGGCGCCCGCGCCAGGGCGGGAGCACGCCGGCGTCGGCGGCCGTCGGTAGGCTGGTTCCATGGCCCCTCCCGCACGCCGAGCACCCGCGAAGGCGACGCGCAGCGCCATCCCGCAGCTGTCGTGGCGGTCCCCGCAGCCCGCGCCGATCGTGCTCGTCTCCGGCCCCGAAGAGGTGTGCGCGGAACGCGCGATCGCCGGCGTGCGGGAGTACCTGCGTGCGGAAGACGCGTCCCTCGAGGTGTCCGACATCCGCGCCGACGACTACGCGGCCGGGACTCTGCTCGCGGTCACCTCGCCGTCGCTGTTCGGCGAACCGCGCCTGGTGCGCGTGAGCGGCGTCGAGAAGTGCTCCGACACCTTCCTCGCCGAGGCGATCTCGTATCTGTCGGCCCCGCAGGACGGTGCGACGGTGGTGCTGCGCCACACCGGCGCGAGCGTGCGCGGCAAGAAGCTCCTCGATGCGATCCGCGCGGGCGAGGGCTCGGGTGTGGAGATCGCCTGCCCCGCGGTGAAGCGGGATTCCGACCGCTTCGACTTCGCGGCCGGCGAATTCCAGGCCGCGAAGAAGCGCATCGCCCCCACCGCGCTGCGCGCCCTCGTGTCGGCGTTCGCCGACGATCTGACCGAGCTCGCCGCCGCGTGTCAGCAGCTCATCGCCGACGTGCCCGGTGACATCACCGACCAGATCGTCGAGCGCTACTACGGCGGTCGCGTGGAGACCTCGGCGTTCGCCGTCGCCGACACGGCGATCGCGGGCCGCTACGGCGAGGCGTTGATCGCCCTTCGTCATGCGCTCGCGTCCGGCGCCGACCCGGTCCCGCTCGTGGCCGCCGTCGCGATGAAGCTGCGGACCATGGCGCGGGTGGCCGGCAACCGCGAGTCCTCCTCCGCCCTCGCCGCGCGCCTGGGCATGAAGGACTGGCAGGTCGATCGCGCCCGCCGGGATCTCGTCGGCTGGAACGAAGAGAGTCTCGGCCGCGCGATCCAGGCGACGGCGCGGGCGGATGCCGAGGTCAAGGGCGGCTCGCGAGACGCCGTCTTCGCGCTCGAGCGAATGATCACGGTCATCGCCACGCGCGCGCCGTACGGCGCCTGAGCGAGGGCATGCGAAAGGCCCGCCCCTTGCGGGACGGGCCTTCTCGAGTGTCATGCCCGGCGGAGCCGGGGCAGCGTCAGAGCGCCGAGACCTGCTTGGCGATGGCCGACTTGCGGTTCGCCGCCTGGTTCTGGTGGATGACGCCCTTGCTGACGGCCTTGTCGAGCTTCTTGCTGGCCTTGCCGAGCGCCTTCTCGGCAGCCGCCTTGTCGCCCGCGGCGACGGCCTCGCGGGTGCGACGGACGAGCGTCTTCAGCTCGCTCTTGACGGCCTTGTTGCGCTCGCGCGCCTTCTCGTTGGTCTTGTTGCGCTTGATCTGCGACTTGATGTTCGCCACGTGTCGACGGTTCTTTCGTTCGGAGGTGAATCGGTTTGATGTGCCGTTCGGCGAGAGAGGGGCGCCTGGCGGCGGTCGTGAGGGCGAACCCACACGCAAGCCAAACAAGGATTCTATCAGGTGATCGGCGGCCTCGTTGACGACGGAGGGGATGGCACGATCTGTCCACAGCCCGCACACACCGCCTGCCGTCCATGATGCATGATCGACGCGTGGGTGCTCGCACACGCCCGACGTGCGGCCCGTGACGAAGGAGTCCGTCGTGCCGCAGCATCCGTCCGTCGACCTCTCGCCCTTCCCGCCTGGCTTCCGGTGGTCGACCGCCACGGCCGCGTTCCAGGTCGAGGGCTCGCGGCGCGCCGACGGCCGCGGAAGGTCGATCTGGGACGACTTCGTCGACACCCCCGGGGCGGTGCACGACGGCGCCACCGCCGAACCCGGGCCAGACAGCTATCGCCGGCACACCGAGGACGTCGCGCTCGCGGCCCGGCTCGGCGTCGACCGCTACCGCTTCTCGATCTCGTGGGTGCGCGTCCAGCCCGAGCCGGGCGGCCCTGTCCTGCAGGCCGGTCTCGACTACTACCGGCGTCTCGCCGACGACCTTCTGGACGCCGGAGTGACCCCGTTCGCGACTCTCTACCACTGGGATCTGCCCAGCGGTCTCGAGGCGCAGGGCGGGTGGCTGCAGCGCGACACGGCGCTCCGCTTCGGGGACTACGCCGAAGTCGTCGCGGACGCGCTGGGCGACCGCATCCGGCACTGGTACACCCTCAACGAGCCGGTCTCGACGTCGCTGCAGGGCTACGCGGTCGGCACCCTCGCGCCCGGCCGGCAGCTGCTGTTCGGCGCGCTTCCGACCGTGCACCACCAGCTGCTCGCGCACGGCCTCGCGCTGCGGGCGCTCCGCGCCGCCGGCGCGCAGGAGGCGGGCATCGTCAACAATCACACGCTCGTCATGCCGGCATCCGATGCCGGGGCCGACCGCGAGGCGGCCGCCGTGTACGACGTGCTGCACAACCGCGTCTTCGCCGACCCCGTGCTGATCGGCTCGTACCCGGATCTCGAGGCGCTCGGCATTCCCGCGATGCCCGTGGAGGCCGGCGACCTCGAGCTGATCTCGGCGCCCGGGGAATTCTACGGCGTCAACTTCTACAACCCCACGACGATCGCCGCCGCGGCGCCCGGAAGCCCGGTGCCGTTCGAACTCGTTCCGACCCCCGGCGCGCCGGTGACGGGCTTCGGGCCGGAGTGGCCGATCGTGCCCGCCGCACTCACCGACCTCCTGGTCGACTTCCACCAGCGGTACGGCGACCGCCTGCCACCGCTCGTGATCGGCGAGAACGGCGCGTCGTTCCCCGAACCGGACCATGTGGACGACGTGGTCACCGATTCGGACCGCATCGCCTACCTCGCGGGGCACATCGACGCCGTCGGCGCCGCTGTGCGCGACGGAGTTGATGTCCGCGAGTACACGGTATGGTCACTCCTCGACAACTTCGAGTGGGCCGACGGCTGGTCGCAGCGCTTCGGTCTCGTCCACGTCGACTTCGACAGCGCCCGACGAACACCGAAGGCCTCGTTCGACTGGTACCGCGGACTCATCACCGAGGCGCGCGCATGAGCGCGGCACGGGGCGCCAAGGTGGGCGCCGGGTGGTTCACCCTGTTCACGCTCGCGTGGCTCGCACTGTGGACGGTGCAGCTCACGCCGCTGCAGCTCCTCATCCCGCTGCAGCTCGACACGCCGGACGACGCGGACGGCTGGGTGACAGGCGTCGTCTCGTCCGGGCTCGTGCTCGCCATCGGGGGTGTCGCCGGCGTCATCGCGGCCCCTCTGGCGGGCGGGCTGTCGGACCGCACGAGGGGACGAATGGGCCGGCGCCGTCCCTGGGCGCTGGCCGGAGTCGGGCTCGCCACGCTGTCGCTGGTGGCGATCGCCTTCGCGTCGGGACCGTGGAGCGTAGGGCTGGCGTGGGTCGGCGTGTCGGTGGGCATCGCGGTCGCCTCGGCGGCGTTCACCGCGCTGATCGCCGACCAGCTCACGACGCAGCGCGGCGCGGCTTCGGCCGCCGTCTCTTCTTCGCAGGCGCTGGGGATCGTCGTCGGCGTGGGCGTCATCGTGCTGCTGGAGCTCGGTGTCGTCGTGGGATACCTCGTGCTGGCCGGATTCCTGGCGATCATCGGCACCGCGGCGGCGCTGCTCCTGCCCGACCCGCCCGCACCCGCGCAATCGGCCGTCGCACGTGAGGTGCGGACACTGGGCGAGCGTCTCGCCGCGCTCCGCGATCGCGACTTCGCGTGGCTCCTGGCCGGGCGCCTGACCGTCAACATCGGCAACGCACTGGGCACCGGCCTGCTGCTGTTCTTCCTCTTGTACGGACTGCACCGCGACCCGGCGACCGCCGAGGACGAGCTGCTGCTCCTGATCCTCGTCTACACGTTGTTCGTCGTCACCGCGTCGATCGTCTCGGGCCGGATCTCGGACCGGACCGGGCGCCGCATCCCGTTCGTCGTCTGGTCGGCGGTGCTGCAGGGCGTCGCCTCGATCGTGCTCGTCGTGGCACCGTCGCTGACCTCGGCGATGATCGCCGCGGCCCTGCTCGGCATCGGCTACGGCGCGTACATGTCCGTAGGGCTCGCCCTGGGGACCGACCTGCTGCCGCATCCCGAGGACCACGCCAGAGACCTGGGCTTCGTCAACGTCTCAGCAAGTCTCGGGCAGCTCATCGGCCCGCTGCTCGGTGCCGGGCTGGTCGCCCTCGTCGGCGGGTTCTGGCTGCTGTTCCTCGTGGGCGGGGTCGTCTCGGTGGCCGGCGGTCTCATGACGTACGCGATCCGCAGTCGGGAGCGCGCCGGCTCAGCGGTCTGACGTCTCGAGGGTCGTGAGTGCGACCTCGAGCAGCGCGTTGAACACGCGCGGGCGCATCACGGTCACGTGGTGGGTGGTGCGGGGGACGACGACCAGCTCGGCGTGCCGCGCGATCCGCAGGAACAGCCGCTCGTTGACGCGGAGCTGGTCGTACTGGCCGTTGACGAACCACAGCGGCACCTCGATGCGCCGCAGCGCCGCGAGCAGGTCCAGCACCGAGAGGCTGCGCAGCGCGATGTCCTGAGCGTCGAGCGCGTAGCCGCCGGCCCCGAAGTCCCCGCGCGTCTCGTCGGGCAGGATCCGGTCGAGCATCCGGTCGGTCAGCCACATGCCGCGGTCGGGCAGCGAGTCGAAGCCGCGGGCGAGCACGCGGTAGGTCGCCAGGCCGACCCCGCGCGGGATGGCGGTGCACGATGCGGCGACGAAGCCCGCGACCGGCGGCGGCTGCTCGGCACCGACGTACTCGATGCAGAGCAGGCCGCCCATCGAGTGCCCCGACAGCAGCACGGGGCCGCGCTCCGCTGCAGTGCGCACGGCGTCGTCGATCGTCTCCAACGCCGAATCGAGCGTGAACTCCTCCGCCATCCGCGTGCCGTGACCCGGCAGGTCGACCGCGGTCACCGGGTTGCCGCGCGCGGCCAGATAGTCGACCTGCGAGCGCCACATCGTGGCGGACGTCCGGATGCCGTGCACGAGCACGACCTGGACCGCCATGACGAACAGGGTAGCCGTGGGAGCCCGCATAGCATGGCGGCATGCCCGAGATCGCCCCGCACGTCGCCCGGATGCCGGGCTCCGGCGTCCGCCACATCCTCGAGCGGGCACTGCGTCGGCCCGGAACCATCATCCTCGCGGTGGGCGAACCGGGCGAGGTCGCGGGGGAGCGGATCCGCGACGCCGCCGCCGAGGCATGGCGCGCCGGCGCGATCCGTTACACGCCGAACGGCGGCATCCCTCCGCTCCGCGAGGCGATCCGCGCCAAGCTGGCCCGTGAGAACGGCCTCGAGGTCGACACGGAGCAGATCTGGGTGACGGTGGGCGCAACCCAGGCGCTGCACCTCGCGATGGCGCTCACGCTGTCGCGCGGCGACGAGATCCTGGTGCCCGACCCCGGCTACACGACGTTCACCATGAACGCGCACCTGCTGCAGGCGGTCCCCGTGCCGTACCCGCTGCGACCGGAGCGCTCCTTCCAGCCCGACCTCGCCGAACTCGAGGGTCTGGTCACGCCGAGAACACGCGCCCTCATCGTGAACACGCCGTCCAACCCTCTCGGCTCGACCTTCGACCGCGACACGCTGCGCGCGCTCCTCGACGTGGCGCGGCGGCACGACCTCTGGGTCATCAGCGACGAGGTGTACGAGCGCTTCACCTGGGGTGAGCCGCACGTGAGCCCGGCGACCCTGGATGCGGACGACCGTGTGCTGTCGGTGTTCTCGATGTCGAAGACCTACGCCATGACGGGCGCGCGCGTCGGCTGGCTCGTCACTCCTCCGGGATGGCGGCAGACGATGCTGCGCGTGCAGGAGTCCGTCGTGAGCTGCGTGGACGAGCCGTCGCAGCGGGCCGCGGCAGCGGCCCTCGCCGGCGATCAGGCCGCGGTGCACCGCAGCGCGGCCCACTACCGCGACAACCTCGCCGCCGCCACGGCGGCGCTCGACGCCCGGGGGCTGCGATACCTCGCGCCCACCGGGGCCTTCTACCTGTGGATCGACGTCTCGCATGTGTCGGACGGCGACGTGGTGGCCTGGTGCGAGCGATTCCTGGACGAGCGCGGGGTCGCCGTCGCGCCCGGGAGCGCGTTCGGCGCCTCGGGCGAGGGATGGGTCCGGGTCTGTGTCGCGAGCGACCGCGACGAGCTGCTGGAAGGTCTCGGCCGGATCCCCGCGCCCCTCTGAACCCGGGCGATCCGGTCGCTCGCAGGGTTGCGGCATCCGTCACCCGTAGAATCGTCTCGACATGTCACCGCGCGCCCTGAAGCCCCTCGAGCCGTCCGCCACGCCGCCCGAGCTGATCCGCAACTTCTGCATCATCGCCCACATCGACCACGGCAAGTCGACGCTGGCCGACCGCATGCTGCAGATCACCGGCGTGGTCTCCGATCGCGACATGCGCGCGCAGTACCTCGACCGCATGGACATCGAGCGCGAGCGCGGCATCACGATCAAGTCGCAGGCCGTGCGCATGCCCTGGGCGACCGGCGACGGCACGTTCGCGCTCAACATGATCGACACGCCCGGCCACGTGGACTTCACGTACGAGGTCTCGCGGTCGCTGGCCGCGTGCGAGGGTGCCATCCTGCTGGTCGACGCGGCTCAGGGCATCGAGGCGCAGACGCTCGCCAACCTCTACCTGGCGCTCGAGAACGACCTGCACATCATCCCGGTGCTCAACAAGATCGACCTGCCGGCGGCCGACCCCGAGAAGTTCGCCGCCGAGCTCGCGAACCTCATCGGCGGCGACCCCGACGACGTTCTCCGCGTGAGCGGCAAGACCGGCATGGGTGTCGAGACGCTGCTCGACCGCATCGTCGAGCAGATCCCGGCTCCGAAGGGGAACGCGGATGCCCCGGCCCGCGCCATGATCTTCGACTCGGTGTACGACTCGTACCGGGGAGTTGTCACGTACGTCCGCATGGTCGACGGCAAGCTGGAGCCGCGCGAGCGCATCCAGATGATGTCGACCCGCGCGACGCACGACCTCCTCGAGATCGGCGTCTCCAGCCCCGAGCCCGTCCCCACCAAGGGCCTCGGCGTCGGCGAGGTCGGCTACCTCATCACCGGTGTGAAGGATGTGCGGCAGTCGAAGGTCGGCGACACGATCACGAACCAGCGCAAGCCCGCCTCCGAGGCTCTGCCCGGCTACACCGATCCGAAGCCCATGGTGTTCTCCGGCATCTATCCGATCGACGGCAGCGACTACGCCGACCTTCGCGAGGCTCTCGACAAGCTGAAGCTTTCAGACGCGTCGCTCCAGTACGAGCCCGAGACGTCCGTGGCGCTCGGCTTCGGCTTCCGCTGCGGCTTCCTCGGCCTCCTGCACCTCGAGATCATCACCGAGCGGCTCTCCCGCGAGTTCGACCTCGACCTCATCACGACCGCACCGTCGGTCACGTACGAGGTGCTCACCGACACCGGCGAGACCGTGGTCGTCACCAATCCGAGCGAGTACCCCGACGGGCGCGTGGCCGAGGTGTCCGAGCCGGTCGTGAAGGTCGGCATCCTGCTGCCCAAGGACTACGTCGGCACGGTCATGGAACTCTGCCAGTCGCGGCGAGGCTCGCTGCTCGGCATGGACTACCTCAGCGAGGACCGCGTCGAGCTGCGCTATCACATGCCCCTCGGCGAGATCGTGTTCGACTTCTTCGACCAGCTGAAGTCGAAGACTCAGGGCTACGCGAGCCTCGACTACGAACCCGCGGGCTCGCAGACCGCCGACCTCGTCAAGGTCGACATCCTGCTGCAGGGCGACAAGGTCGACGCGTTCAGCTCGATCGTCCACCGCGAGAAGGCGTACGCCTACGGCACGATGATGACCGAGCGGCTGCGCAAGCTGATCCCGCGCCAGCAGTTCGAGGTGCCGATCCAGGCGGCGATCGGTGCGCGCATCATCGCGCGCGAGAACATCCGCGCCATGCGCAAGGACGTCCTGGCGAAGTGCTACGGCGGCGACATCTCGCGAAAGCGCAAGCTGCTCGAGAAGCAGAAGGAGGGCAAGAAGCGCATGAAGATGGTCGGTCGCGTCGAGGTTCCCCAGGAGGCGTTCATCGCCGCGCTCTCGGGGGACGTCGAGGGTCCTGCCAAGAAGTGATGCGACTCGCGAAGTAGGCTGGAATCCATGCGTCGAGGCACCTTCCGTGACGACACCGTCGACTACGCCGCCGTCGGGGCGACGCAGGCGCCGGATCTCATGCACTATCCGCCGGAGCGCAGCATCCCCGCGGAGCAGTCGTGGCGCATCGGCAGCGGCGAGGCGCGCTTCCAGGCCGCCGGCGAGGCGCTGATGTCGTGGACGGCGCAGCGCGGCGCAGGCCTCGAGGTCAGCGATGTGCGCCCCGCATCCGGTCCGATGTACTCGGGCGTGAGCTTCGACGCCGAAGGCACCCCGATCGCGCCCAGCCGCTCCGAGACCGAGCAGCGCTTCGACGCCGACGGCACGCCGTACGTCGGGGCAGGGACCACGATCCGCGTCGACGGGCGGGTGCGCGGACTCCGCGTCGATGCCGAGCTGCGGGTCATCTTCGCCGTCGAGGAGCCCCGCCGCGTGGGGTTCGCGCTCGGCACCGTGGGCGACTCCGTCGTCAGCGGCGAAGAGTCGTTCATGATCGACTGGTACGACAACGACGAGGTGTGGTTCACCGTCCGCGCGTTCGACGCCCCTCGCGCTCTGCTGTACCGGATGCTTCCCGCGCTCACCAAGCGCCGGCGCCGCGAGCTCTTCACGCGCTATCTGCGCGCGATCTCGCCGCTGTACACGACTCCCGCGTGAGGCTCTGATGGGCTCCGCGCTTCCGCTCGGCGAGCCCGTTCCCGCGGACGGCTCGCTGCCGCCGGGCACGCGCATCGACCCGGCGACCGATTTCGGCGTGTACCTCCACGTGCCGTTCTGCCGCGTGCGCTGCGGGTACTGCGATTTCAACACCTACACGTCGTCCGAGCTGCGCGGCACCCGTCAGGACGAGTACGCCGACACCCTGCTGCGCGAGGTCGATCTCGCCGCCGGCGTGCTCGCGCGCTCCGGCGGCAACCGCCCCGCATCGACGGTGTTCTTCGGGGGCGGCACGCCGACGCTCCTGCCGGCGGGCGACCTCGGCCGCATGCTCGACGGCGTTCGCGAGAGCTTCGGCATCGCCGACGGCGCCGAGGTGACGGTGGAGGCGAATCCCGACACCGTCTCGCCGGCGGTCGCGGCCGAGCTCGCCGCGGCCGGCGTGACGCGGATGTCGATCGGCATGCAGTCCGCCGTCCCGCATGTGCTGGCCGCTCTCGATCGCACGCACGATCCCGACAATGTCCGCACCGCCGTCGCGGCGGCCAGGGGCGCGGGCCTCGACGTCAGCGTCGACCTCATCTACGGAGCCCCCGGAGAGTCGCTCGACGACTGGCGGGCCTCGCTCGACACCGCCGTGGGCCTGGAGCCCGATCACATCTCTGCCTATGCCCTCATCATCGAGGACGGCACCAAACTCGCCCGTCAGATCCGCCGCGGTGAGGTGGTGGCACCCGACGACGACCTCCAGGCCGACATGTACGAGCTCGCCGACGACCTGCTCGGCGGCGCGGGCTTCGACTGGTACGAGGTGTCGAACTGGTCGCGCGGCCAGGGGCACCGCTCTCGCCACAACCTCGCGTACTGGATGAGCTCCGACTGGTGGGGCTTCGGTCCCGGCGCGCACAGCCACATCGCCGGCGTCAGGTTCTGGAACGTCAAGCACCCGGCGGCGTACGCACAGCGCCTCGCGACAGGCGAGTCGCCGGCAGCGGGACGTGAGATCCCGGATGCCGCGGCCCGGGCGCTGGAGGCCGTGCTGCTGCGGACGCGCATCCGGGAGGGGCTGCCGATCGACGAGCTCGCCGGCGAGCGGCGTCACGGCGTGGCGGCGCTGATCGCCGACGGTCTCATCGAGGGACCGGCCGCGGTGCGCGGACGGGTCGTGCTGACCCGCCGCGGCCGCCTCCTCGCCGACGCCGTGGTGCGAGCACTCACGGAGTGACCGCCCGCGCCGCGTGGGCGGCGCGGCGCAATCCTGGAGGCGCGGCGCAGTCCGGGAGGGGTGGCGCCGCCGGGTAGGGCCGGCGCAGACCGGTGCTCCGAGGTGAGGCAGCAAACTGCGGCGCTGCCGGGTGTCGACCGGGCGTCGCTCGGCGATCCGGACGGGGCATCGGATAGAATTGGCACTCGAGTCATGCGAGTGCCAGAACCCTGGCCTGCACAGCGTGAGGAGGCGGGATGGTCAGCGAGCGAGGTCTGCAGGTGCTGCGGGCGATCGTCCAGGACTACGTCGACACGCGCGAGCCCGTCGGCAGCAAGGCGATCGTCGAGCGGCACGCGTTCGGCGTATCGGCCGCGACCATTCGCAACGACATGGCCCTGCTCGAGGACGAAGAGCTCATCGCCGCCCCGCACACGTCGTCGGGCCGCGTGCCCACCGACAAGGGCTACCGCGTCTTCGTCGATCATCTGGCCGAGCTGCGGCCTCTGTCGCCTGCCCAGCGTTCGGCGATCGCCGCGTTCCTCGAAGGCCCCGGAGACCTCGACGACGCGCTCGTGCGCACCGTGCGCGCCCTCACGCAGCTGACCGGCCAGGTCGCCATCGTCCAGTACCCGTCGTTCGCGCGCGCGAACGTGACGCACGTCGAGCTGGTGCAGCTGGGGGGCGGACGGATGCTGGTGATCGTGGTCACCGACACCGGCCGGGTGTCCCAGCGCCTCACCCACGTCGGCGACGAGTTCGACGACAGCGACCTCGCGCACATCCGCGCGGGGCTCGGCACGCTGCTCGTCGGCCGCCCCGTGCGCGAGGGTCTCCAGCGCATCGCGGAGCGGCTCGACGTCCCGCAGGAGCAGGCGCCCGCGCGAGAGCGCGCGACCGACGAGATCGTGCGAGCCGTGGCCGAAGAGCTCGAAGAGTTCCGTCAGGACCGCCTCGTGATGGCCGGCAGTGCGAACCTCGCTCGTCGCGAGTCCGACTTCCGGGGCAGCATCTATCCGCTCCTCGAGGCGATCGAGGAGCAGGTGACCCTGCTGCGGCTGATGGGCGAGATGGTGGCCGACGAGCAGGGACTCGCCGCCAGCATCGGACGAGAGAACGACGCGTTCGGCCTGGGCGAGGCATCCGTCGTCGCGAGCGACTACGACGCGACAGGCTCGCTCGCTCGCGTCGGCGTGCTCGGGCCGACCCGCATGGACTATCCCACGAACCTCGCGGCGGTCCGTGCCGTCGCGCGCTATCTCACGCGCATGCTCGAGCAGGACGAGAACTCCCGCTGACGCACGCGCGCACCCACGAATCCGCGGCCCGACCGCGGCAGGAAGGCGAAAGTGGCTGACCACTACGAGGTCCTCGGCGTCTCACGCGACGCCTCCACCGACGAGATCAAGAAGGCGTACCGCAAGCTGGCCCGACAGCTGCACCCGGACGTCAACCCCGGCGAGGAGGCATCCGAGCGCTTCAAGCTGGTGACGCACGCCTACGACGTGCTGAGCGACCCCGATCAGCGCGCCCGCTACGACATGGGCGGCGGCGACTCGCCGTTCGGTGGTGCCGGCGGCTTCGGCGGGTTCAACGACATCTTCGAGACGTTCTTCGGCGCCGCGGGCGGGGGGCGTGCCGGCCGGCCGCGCTCGCGCCGCGAGCGCGGCCAGGACGCCCTCGTCCGCGTGACGCTCGAACTGGGCGACGTCGTGTTCGGCACGCACCGCGACATCGAGGTTGACACCGCGGTGGTCTGCGAGACGTGCCAGGGCTCGTGCTGCCAGCCCGGCACCAGCCCCGTCACGTGCGACATCTGCCACGGCACCGGCAACGTCCAGCGCCAGGTGCGGAGCCTCCTCGGCAACGTCGTGACCACGCAGCCCTGCAACGTCTGCCAGGGCTACGGCACCACGATCCCGTACCCCTGCGCCACGTGCCAGGGCCAGGGGCGGGTGCGCGCCCGCCGCACGGTGTCGCTCGACATCCCCGCCGGCGTCGAGACGGGCCTGCGCCTGCAGCTTCCGGGCTCGGGCGAGGTCGGTCCGGCGGGCGGACCCAACGGCGACCTGTACATCGAGGTCACCGTCCAGCCGCACGAGGTCTTCAGCCGCGACGGCGACGACCTGCTCGCAACGCTCGAGGTGTCGATGCCCGACGCGATCCTCGGAACCACCACCACGATCGAGTCGCTCGACGGCCCGGTGGATCTCGAAGTGCGACCGGGCGTCCAGGCCGGTGATGTGCTGACCATCAAGGGCCGCGGCATCACGCCGCTGCGCGGCTCGCAGCGCGGCGATCTGCGGGTCGGCGTGCACGTCGTGACGCCGACGCGCCTGGACCACAAGGAACGCGCGTTGATCGAGGAGTTCGCCAAGCGCACCAAGGCGCCCGCGCCGAAGCTCGCGGAGTTCCACCAGGGCCTGTTCGCCAAGCTGCGCGACCGCTTCCGGAACGCCTGACCGGTGGCACTGCACTTCCTCCTCGACGAGCCCACGTCTGCGGCGCCCGGCGATGCGGTGACGCTGACGGGCGCCGAGGCGCACCACGCCTCGACGGTCCGCCGGCTGCGGGTGGGCGAGGAGGTCACGGTCGGCGACGGCCGGGGTGCCTGGCTGGTCGGCGACGTCGAGTCGGTCGCCCCCCGCGAGGTCGTGGTGCGGGTCCGCGAGCGGACGGATGCCGCGGCCCCCCGCCCGCGCGTCGTGCTCGTGCAGGCGCTGGCCAAGGGCGACCGCGACGAGCTCGCCGTGCAGGCGGCGACCGAACTCGGCGTCGATGAGATCGTGCCGTGGCAGGCGGCGCGCAGCGTGTCGCGCTGGGACGCCGGAAAGGCGGCCAAGGGCCGTGCGCGCTGGGCGACCATCGTGCGCGAGGCCGCCAAGCAGGCGCATCGGGCCTGGGTGCCCGACGTCGGAGAGCTGACCACCACCGCCGCGCTGACGCGCCGCGCCGCGGCATCCCGTCTTCTCGTTCTCGAGCCGACCGCCGACGAGCCGCTCAGCGCGCTCACGCTCGACGCCGACGACGACGACCGCGAGATCGTGCTGGTCGTCGGGCCGGAGGGCGGCATCGCGGCCGAGGAGCTCGACGCGCTGCGAGCGGCGGGTGCACGACCGGTGCGGCTCGGCGACACGGTGCTGCGCACGTCGACGGCCGGCCCCGCCGCCATCGCGGTGCTGAGCACCGCACTCGGTCGCTGGTGACGGGTCGCCGGGCCCGCCGACCGGCTTTCGAGCCCGTGCCCGGGCCGAGCCTGTCCCGCACCCCCGTCGCTAGACTTGCGGCATGAGCGAACCGTCGATCTTCACGCGCATCCGCAACGGGGAGATCCCGTCCGAGATCATCGCCGAGACCGAGAACGCGTTCGCGATCCGCGACATCGCCCCCCAGGCGCCGGTGCACCTGCTGGTGATCACCAAGTCCGAGGAGTACCGCAACGTCGTCGAGCTCGCCGCCGGCGACCCCGCCCTCATGGCCGAGCTCGTGGGGCTCGCCAACAAGCTCGCCGCGGAGCACTCCGACGGCGACTTCCGCCTGGTGTTCAACACCGGCCCGAACGCGGGCCAGACCGTCTTCCACGTGCACGCCCATGTGCTCGCGGGAGGCCTCGAAGAGAAGAGTGTCGGTGGCTGATCACGACAGTCAGGAACCCGCGGGCGACCGCGACAGCACGGTCGAGCGCATCTATGCGGACGGCGTCGCGATGGTGCAGCTGCTCGGCCCGCAGGACCGCCTGCTGAGGGTGGTCGAGAAGGAGCATCCCGGGGTGGATGTGCACGTCCGCGGCAACGAGATCACCCTCACGGGCGAGCCTGGCGCGGTCGCGGCCGCCCGGTCGCTCGTCGACGAGCTGCTCGCCATGACCAAGGCCGGCCACGCGCTCGGCGAGGAGGACGTCGCCTCGTCCAACCGCATCCTCCGCAGCGAGGGCGGTCCACGTCCGTCCGAGGTGCTCGGCGAGGCGATCCTGTCGTCGCGGGGGAAGGTCATCCGCCCGAAGACGCTCGGTCAGAAGGCGTACGTCGACGCGATCGAGGAGAACACGATCGTGTTCGGCATCGGTCCGGCCGGCACCGGCAAGACATACCTCGCGATGGCCAAGGCGGTACAGGCCCTGCAGCGCAAGGAGGTCAGCCGCATCATTCTGACGCGCCCCGCGGTCGAGGCGGGGGAGCGGCTCGGGTTCCTGCCCGGGACGCTGACCGACAAGATCGACCCGTACCTGCGCCCGCTGTACGACGCGCTCAACGAGATGATGGACCCCGATCTCGTGCCCAAGCTCATGGCGACGGGCACGATCGAGGTGGCGCCGCTGGCGTATATGCGCGGCCGGACCCTGAACGACTCCTTCGTCGTGCTCGATGAGGCGCAGAACACCACGCCCGAGCAGATGAAGATGTTCCTCACGCGTCTCGGCTTCGGAACCCGCATGGTGGTGACCGGCGACATCACGCAGATCGACCTGCCGCAGGGGGCGTCGGGCCTGCGGCTGGTGACGCGCGTGCTCGGCGACATCGACGACATCCACTTCGCCTACCTCACCAGCGAGGACGTCGTCCGGCACACTCTCGTGGGTCGGATCGTCGACGCTTACAGCGAGTACGACGAGCGCCGGATCGCCGCCCGCCGCGAACGGGACGAGGCATCCGAATTCGCCAACCGCGCGGAGCGCCGCGCGGCCACCGCCCGCACCGGCGGCCCCCGTGACCACCTTCCGAAGCGAGGACGCGCATGACCATCGAGATCGGGAACGAGTCGGGCATCGCCGTCGACGAGACGGTGCTGCTGCGGCTCATGGAGCACAACTTCGCCGAGCTCCACGTCAGCCCCGACGCCGATGTCGCCATCCTCCTGGTCGACGAGGGCGCCATGGAGGCCCTGCACGTGCAGTGGATGGACGAGCCGGGCCCCACCGACGTCCTCAGCTTCCCGATGGATGAGCTGCGCCCGGGCACGGAGGACGCACCCACGCCGGCAGGACTCCTCGGCGACATCGTGCTGTGCCCGCAGGTGGCGGAGGCGCAGGCGGTCGCCGCGAAGCACTCGACGCTCGACGAGCTCATCCTGCTGACGACGCACGGACTCCTGCACCTTCTCGGCTTCGACCACGCCGAGCCGGAGGAGGAGCGCGAGATGTTCGGGCTGCAGCGCGAGCTCATCGCCTCGTTCCAGGCGTCCGAGCGTCGCCGACCCCGCGCATGACCGCGGCTCTCCTCCTCGTCGCCGCCGCGCTGCTGCTCGCCTTCGGCGCGCTGATGGTCGCGATCGACGCGGCGCTGGGCGTCACGTCCCGCGCCGACCTCGCCGAGCTCGGTGCCGACGGTCGCAACGCGGCGTCGCTGCGCCGCATCGCCGCCGACCCCGATGCGCATGCCAACGCCGTGATCTTCATCCGCGTGCTCGCGGAGACGACAGCGGCCGTGCTCGTGACCGTCGCCTTCGTCGACCTCTTCAACAACATCTGGTGGGCGATGCTGGCCGCGGCCCTGCTCATGACCGGCGTCTCGTACGTCGTGGTGGGCGCGAGTCCGCGCACCGTCGGCCGGCTGCACGCCCGCGGGCTCCTGCGCGGTGCGGCACCCGTCATCCGCGGCGTCCGCATCCTCCTCGGTCCGCTGGCGCACGGTCTGGTGGCCCTCGGCACCCGCATCACACCGGGTGCCTCGCGCGGGTCGTCGTTCGCGTCCGAGGAGCAGCTGCTCAGCATCATCGACGAGGCAGCCGAGAACGAGCTCATCGAACAGGACGACCGCGAGCTCATCCACTCGGTGTTCGACTTCACCGACACGTTCGTGCGTGCGGTCATGGTGCCGCGCACCGACATGGTGACGGTGGATGCCTCGACCTCGACACGCGAGGCCATGACGATCTTCCTCGAGAAGGGCGTCTCGCGCGTGCCCATCGTCGACGACGACGCCGACGACGTCGTGGGCGTGCTCTACCTGAAGGATCTGGTGCAGTTCGGCTTCCGCGACGAGTCCGGCTGGCGCGACGCCCCCATCAGCCGCATCGCGCGCCCCGCCGTCTTCGTGCCCGAGTCGATGAAGGCCGAGACCCTGCTGCAGCAGATGAAGCGCGACGCGGTGCACGTGTGCCTCGTCATCGACGAGTACGGCGGCGTGTCGGGACTGGTGACGCTGGAGGACCTCATCGAGGAGCTCGTCGGCGACATCTCCGACGAGTACGACCCGCGTGCGTCCGAAGTCACCGAGCTCGAGCCCGGTCACTACCGGGTGAGCGCGCGCCTCGGCCTCGACGAGGTGGGGGACCTGTTCGGCCTCGAGCTCGAGGACGAGGATGTCGATTCCATCGGCGGACTGCTCGGCAAGGCGCTGGGGCGCGTGCCCCAGCCGGGCGCGACGGCCGAGTACGCCGGGCTCGTGCTCACCGGCGGCGCTTCGCGCGGTCGCGGGCGCGGCATCTCGACGGTCTTCGTCGAGCGCGGCGACCCCGCCACCGAGATCGGCAGACCGCCGCGTACGGGCGAGATCCGCGTCGTGAGCCCCCGCACCGGCGAGATCCGGCTGCCGAGGAAGGAAGACACCCATGAGCGACAGTGACACCGCGCCCGAGGCCGCGCCCGAAACGGCCGCAGAGCCAGGGGCTCCTGCTTCCTCCGAAGGACGATCCGGCTTCGTCACGTTCGTCGGCCGCCCGAACGTCGGCAAGTCGACGCTCACCAACGCCCTCGTGGGCGAGAAGGTCGCCATCACCAGCGACAAGCCCCAGACGACGCGCCGAGCGATCCGCGGCATCCTGAACCGCCCGGGCGGCCAGCTCGTGATCGTCGACACGCCGGGACTGCACAAGCCCCGCACACTCCTCGGACAGCGGCTCAACGACCTCGTGGAGCAGGTGCTCGGAGACGTCGATGTGATCGGCTTCTGCGTGCCGGCGACGGAGAAGGTGGGCCCCGGCGACCGCCGCATCGCGGAGTCGCTCAGCGGCTACGGGCGCGCCAAGAAGGTCGCGATCGTGACCAAGACCGATGCCGCCACACGCGAGCAGATCACCGAGCGGCTCATGGAGGTCGACCAGCTCCGGGAGGACTGGGCGGCGGTCATCCCGCTCTCGGCGCTGACGCGCGACCAGCTCGACGTGCTCAGCGACGAGCTGCTCGCCCTCATGCCGGCAGGCCCCGCGCTGTACCCGGAGGGCGTCGTCACCGACGAGTCCACCGAGGACCGCATCGCCGAGATCATCCGCGAGGCGGCACTCGACGGCGTGCGCGACGAGCTGCCCCACTCGATCGCGGTCGTCGTGCAGGAGGTGGAGCCTCGCGAGGACTCCGACCTCACCGACGTCTTCGCCGACATCGTGGTGGAACGAGACAGTCAGAAGGGCATCATCATCGGGCACAAGGGCTCCCGGCTGCGAGACGTGGGCGCTCGCGCGCGGGCGCAGATCGAGCCGCTGCTGGGCACCAAGGTGTTCCTGAAGCTGCACGTGCGCATCGCCAAGGAGTGGCAGCGCGACCCGAAGCAGCTGGGACGCCTCGGCTTCTGACGGCGTGCGCGACGGACCAGGAGGGATGCCGCTCCCGGCCCTCACGCGCCGCATCGGGCGTAGCCTGGCGGTGAGCCGATCCGAGAGGAGCGCCGATGGCCGGGTCCACACAGCCCCTTGCGTGGAACGACCCCCGCGAGGACATCGCGGTGGGGGTTCTCATGTCGAACGGCCGGTTGGCGCCGCGCAGATTCTCCACGCGCGCCGAGGCGGAGGCGTGGGCACGCCCTGACGAGGGGGACCGCGTCGTCGAGTGGAACCTCATCTGCGAGTGCGATGACTGAAGACTCTCAGCCGCCCGTCTCGGTGAGCGCCGAGCGGATCACGATCGTCTTCTCGCCGTACTCGGCGTCTGCGGCCTCCTGCCAGCTCCCGTCGTCCCAGACGACATCGACCCACAGCCACCCGTTCTGCGGGGATGAGCCCAGGTACGGGTCGCCCAGCAGCTCCGGCAGATCCTCCTGGATGGACGCGAGGGTGGCGTCGTCGCCCGCGCCGGGCTCGCCGCCGGTGGGATCCTCGGGCCGGATGGGGTCGTAGAGCGCCAGCATGATGGGCGGCTGCGTGGACGTGAACGTGTCGCCGTCGTAGATCCCGCGCACCGCGTACGCGCCCCAGGTGACGTCGCCCGACGACTCGGCACCGTCCACGCCGTCCCACGTCCACCCCTCCAGCGGAATGCCGGAGCACTGCGGCGGATACGACTCCGCCACCGCGCCCAGGCAGAGTTGCGTCTCGCCGGCCGCGTCAAGCACGGTGCCCGTGGCGGCCACTTCGCCCTCCGGAGGCACCGGCGTGACCGATCCGAGCGAAGGGGAGTCCGGGGCGCCTCCCGGGGTCGAGCCGGCGCACGAGGCGGCGACGAGCATGACGAAAGCGGCCGTGGCGGCGATGCCGAGCGGGCGACGAAGACCTCTCATGACCGGTTGGTGTCGCGCGTGCGCCGATCGTCTCAGAATGCCGGGATGCGGCATCCGTATTCCGACGCGGTTCGCAACCGGTCCGCAACCGGGTGTAGCCTGGTGCCATGCGCTTCGGCGGGCTCCTCCTTCTTAGCCGCCGCGACGAGACCTCGTTCTAGGGCCTTCCTCGTCGCGGAGCTTTCTGTTGGCCCGCATCATCAGGCACCGAGCCGACCCGATCGGGTGACCGCTCGAGCAGACGAGAGAAGCGACCAATCATGGAGAACACCCAGAAGCCCTCGGGCATGCCGATCCACAAGTATCGTCCGTTCCACGAGCAGATCACCGTGCATCTGCCCGACCGCACGTGGCCCGACCAGCGCATCACCACCGCGCCCCGCTGGTGCGCGGTCGACCTGCGCGACGGCAACCAGGCGCTCATCGACCCGATGAGCCCCGAGCGCAAGCGCATCATGTTCGAGCTCCTCGTGGGCATGGGCTACAAGGAGATCGAGGTCGGCTTCCCGTCGGCGAGCCAGACCGACTTCGACTTCGTGCGCCAGCTGATCGAAGAGGACCTCATCCCCGACGACGTGACGATCCAGGTTCTGACACAGGCCCGCGAACATTTGATCGAGCGTACGTACGAGTCCATCGCCGGCGCGAAGCAGGCGATCGTGCACCTGTACAACTCGACGAGCGTGCTGCAGCGCGACGTGGTGTTCCGCACCGACCAGCAGGGGATCATCGACATCGCCCTCGAGGGCGCACGGCTGTGCCGCGAGTTCGAGAAGCGCATCCCCGAGACCAAGGTCTTCTACGAGTACTCACCCGAGAGCTACACCGGCACAGAACTCGAGTTCGCCCTCGACGTCTGCAACCAGGTGATCGAGGTGTTCGAGCCCACGCCCGAGCGCAAGGTCATCATCAACCTGCCCGCGACGGTCGAGATGGCGACACCCAACGTCTACGCCGACTCGATCGAGTGGATGAGCCGTCGCCTCGCCCACCGCGAGAACGTCATCCTCTCGCTGCACCCGCACAACGACCGCGGCACCGCGATCGCCGCCGCGGAGCTGGGCTACATGGCCGGCGCCGACCGCATCGAGGGATGCCTCTTCGGCAACGGCGAGCGGACCGGCAACGTCGACCTGGTCGCGCTCGGCATCAACCTGCTGACGCAGGGCATCGACCCGCAGATCGACTTCAGCGACATCGACCAGGTCAAGCGCACCGTCGAGTACTGCAACCAGCTGCCCGTGCACGAGCGCAGCCCGTGGGCCGGGGACCTCGTCTTCACCGCGTTCAGCGGTTCGCACCAGGACGCCATCAAGAAGGGCTTCGAGGCGATGGAGGCGCGCGCCGGCGAGGCCGGCGTCTCGGTCGACGAGATCGAATGGGCCGTCCCGTACCTGCCCATCGACCCGAAGGATCTGGGCCGCTCGTACGAAGCGGTCATCCGCGTGAACTCGCAGTCGGGCAAGGGCGGCGTCGCCTACCTGCTGAAGACCGACCACTCGCTCGATCTGCCGCGCAAGCTGCAGATCGACTTCTCGGGCGTCGTCCAGGCCAAGACCGACACCGACGGCGGTGAGGTCACGAGCGAGCAGATCTGGAAGATCTTCACCGACGAGTACCTGCCCTCCGACAACGCCGACGAGCGCTGGGGCCGGTTCGAACTGCTCGCGACGAGCACGCGCAGCGACCTGTCGGGCGACGTCTCGCTGGACATCACCCTGCGCGACGGCGACGACCGGTACGAGGCATCCGGGCGGGGCAACGGTCCCGTCGCCGCGTTCCTCGAGATCGTCCGCGCACAGGGGTTCGACGTCACGCTGTACGACTACGTGGAGCACGCGCTCAGCGCCGGCGGCGACGCCCAGGCAGCCGCGTACATCGAACTCCAGATCGATGGCGAGCGTCTGTGGGGCGTCGGCATCGATTCGGACATCTCGACCGCATCGCTCAAAGCGATCGTGTCGGGCGTGAACCGCGCCATCCGCACGCGGCAGCGCTCCGGAGCCCTCGCGGGCGTCTGAGCGCGAACCGTCGACGGGTGTGCGCGGGTGATCCCCGTGCGCACCCGTCGGTGTTCGTCGGGAATCCCCGCAGCGCGCCGCCGCCGGGTGCCGCCTCAGGGCTTGACGATCGGGATCGTCGAGGTCTCCACCGCCACCTTGCGGCGATACAGGGCACGCTGCTCGGGCAGCGAGATGTCGAAGATCACGGCGAGCAGCCGGATGACCGCGGTCACGACGATGCCGATGACGGCCGCGATGACCACGTCGAGCCCGAGCTGCTGGGCGGTCGCGAGGACGAGGCATCCGGCTCCT
This sequence comes from Microbacterium hibisci, assembly GCF_015278255.1. Lineage (GTDB taxonomy): Bacteria > Actinomycetota > Actinomycetes > Actinomycetales > Microbacteriaceae > Microbacterium > Microbacterium hibisci. The sequence goes on along the minus strand of NZ_JADIJC010000001.1, from coordinate 524,064 downwards.
GCGGCGACCGCGTAGAGCGAGCCGACGTGCATGACCGCGACCGGCAGCCCCATGATGACGTCGCGCAGGATGCCGCCGCCCACGGCGGCGCACACGCCCACGAACACCGCCGGGACGAGCGGCAGGCCCAGCACCAGCGCCTTGCTCGTGCCGAAGGCGCCGAACAGGCCGATCACGAGCGCGTCGAGGCCGACGATCACCGCGTTGAGCCGCTGGAACAGCCCCGCCAGGAGCATCCCGAAAAGGGCGGCCCCGGCCGCCGTCAGCAGGTACCAGTTGCTCTGCAGGGTGGTCGGCGCGACATTCAGGAGCAGGTCGCGGATGAGTCCGCCGCCCATGCCGACCAAGATGCCGATGAGCGCGACCCCGAGCAGATCGAGGCGTCGCTCGCCGCGGAATCCGGACGCGAAGAGCGCGCCCTGGATGCCGCCGAGGCCCACGGCGACGAGGTCGGCCCACAAGGGGATCACGAAGACCGGCTCGTTCACCCCTCCATTGTCGTCGCCGCCGAAGCCAGTGCGCGCATTCACGGGATGTGCGTGCGCACCGCGTCGAGGAACCCGTCGACGTCGTCCGCCCACAGCCGCACCGCGTCGATCTCGACCGTCGCGCCGGAGAGCTTGACGGCCACCGGCTTCTCGAGTGCGACGAGCAGGTTCGTCTCGTTCGCCATGCGCAGCGACAGCGTCGTGCCGTGCGCCTCCTCCCGGATCTTCGGCGCCTTCTCGGCCACGTCGCGAGACCGCTCCACCGACGCGACCACGTCCCACGGCAGGTCGACGTCGATGTCGGCGCCCAGCCGGGCACGGATTCCGGCGGGCCCGACGGCGTGAGGACGGGTCACGTAGCTGAGCGCAAGGCCGATCATCCAGGTGAGGCCCCAGATGCCGAGCACCAGCAGAGGGATGCGCACCCACGGCCACGGGTGCGCGATGAGGTCGATGATCGGGATCTCCACCGCAGACAGCACGATGAAGATCATCAGGATGGTGAAGACGGGCGCGTGATACGCGAAGCCGCTGGCACCGGCGGGCACGCGCGGCCGGCGGAAGATCCAGCGGTACAGGCTCTGCCAGATGCCGACCTCGGCGCGCCAGGCGATCCGCGCGATGCGGCGCACCTGACCGAGGGGGGAGAGCCGCCCGGGCGGGGCGGGGGAGGCCACCGTGCGGCTGCTCACTCCTGCGCCTCCCGCTCGTCCTGGCGCGCCGCGTGTTCGTCGACGAGCGTCTGCAGCCGCTCCAGCACGTGCTGGAGCGCGGCGGCGGTGTGTCGGACGGTATCTTCGTCGAGCCCCGCGACGAGGTCGGCGCCGAGCGTCTCGTGCTCGGCATCCATCGTCTCCATGATCGACAGCCCACGCTCGGTGAGGTGCACGAGCACTGCCCGGCGGTCGGTCGGATGCGGATCCCGTCGGGCGAATCCGGTCGCCTCGAGCGCGTCGACGAGCGACGTCACATTGCGGGGGGTGACACCGATGGCCTCCGCGAGGACCGCCTGCGTGACGGGACCGCCGTGGTAGAGCACCCACAGCAGATGCGTGCGCGGTCCGGTGAGCCCGCGCCGTTCCAGCTCACGCTCCTGGTCGGCCTCAAGCACCTGCGAGATGGCGAGGAGGGTGTCTAGGATCTGCGTGCCGGACATAGTGAATAGTATACATAATGAAGCTCTGGCGCCCTGACATGAGCGCTGCGCCGCACCCGCCGCCGCCGCGGCTCGTCGGTGGCGCCGCGGCTCGTCGGTGCCGCCCGGTCGGCGGGCGCCAAGGGATAATTGACGGGTGCCCACTTACCGCGACGAAGTCGTGGTCCTGCGCACCCACAAGCTGGGGGAGGCCGACAGGATCGTGACGATGCTGAGCCGCCGCCACGGCAAGGTGCGCGCGGTCGCCAAGGGGGTGCGGCGGACGTCGTCGCGGTTCGGCGCCCGGCTCGAGCCGTTCATGGTCGCCGATGTGCAGCTGTACCAGGGCCGCTCGCTCGACATCGTGCAGCAGGCCGAGTCTCTCGGCTCGTACGGGGCGGAGATCGTCGCGCATTACGACCGCTACACGTCGGCGCACGCCATGGTCGAGGCGGCCGACCGCCTGAACGAGGCCGAGGCGACGCCGCAGCAGTATCTGCTCCTCGTGGGCGGTCTGCGCGCGCTCTCGCGCGGCGAGCACGCGTCGCGCAGTGTCCTGGACTCCTACCTCCTGCGGGCGATGGCCCTCTCGGGGTGGGCTCCCGGGCTCGCGGAGTGCGCGCGCTGCGGTCGCAGCGGACCACATGACACCTTCGTCGCGCAGCAGGGCGGCATGATCTGTCGCGACTGCGCACCCACGGGTGCGGCCCGCGTCGACCCGGCCACGGTGGCGCTGCTGCAGTCGCTCATGGCAGGGGAGTGGGACGTGGTGGATGCCGCGTCCCCCGGCTCGACGGCGGCGGCTTCGGGGCTCATCGCGGCCTACGCGCAGTGGCACCTCGAGCGCGGCATCCGCGCGCTCTCGCACGTCTCAGCACCGGAAGGCCCCAGGTGACTCCGAAGCCCTATACGCACCGCGAGGCGGTGCCGTACCGTCCGCTCGACTGGACCGGCGTCTACCCGCCCGAGTACCCGCGCGGGAGTGTGCCGAACCACATCGCCATCGTCATGGACGGCAACGGACGCTGGGCCAATCGCCGCGGCCTCACGCGCATCGAGGGGCACAAGGCAGGCGAGGCCGCGCTGCTGGACGTCGTCGCCGGTGCGATCCAGGCGGGCGTGAAGCACCTGTCGGTGTACGCGTTCTCGACGGAGAACTGGTCGCGTTCGCCCGACGAGGTCCGCTTCCTCATGGGCTACAACCGCGACGTGCTGCACCGGCGCCGCGACCAGCTCAACGAGTGGGGCGTCCGCATCCAGTGGGCGGGTCGCAAGCCGCGTCTGTGGGGCAGCGTCATCAAGGAGCTCCAGTACGCCGAGCAGCTGACGACCGGCAACGACGTCTTGACGCTGACGATGTGCGTGAACTACGGCGGCCGTGTCGAGCTCGTCGACGCCATGCGCTCGATCGCCGACGACGTCGCGGCGGGGCGGCTGAAGCCGTCGGCGGTGTCGGAGAAGCTCATCCAGCGCCGTCTGTACCGGCCTGACATGCCGGACGTCGACCTTTTCCTCCGCTCGAGCGGAGAGCAGCGCACGTCGAACTTCCTGCTGTGGGAGTCCGCGTACGCCGAGTTCGTCTTCCTCGACACGCTGTGGCCGGATTTCACGCGGAAAGATCTGTGGCACGGCATCGACGTGTTCCTCGGCAGGAACCGGCGGTTCGGCGGCGCCGTCGATGCCCCCGACGCCTCGGCATCCTGACACGGCGTATCCAGCGCGCCGTCACACCCCTCCTGCATGATGTGAGCCGCGTCGGCGGCCGGTCAGGAGGCGTGTCATGGCGCTGTCGCGATCAGGGGTCGGCGCTGTCGCGCTCCTGGCTGTCGGCGCGTTGCTCGTGCTCGCGGGCTGCGCGGCGCCGATGGAGGAGACGGATGCCGGCGGCACGGCGTCCGCGACCCCGTCCCCGGCCCCGTCGACCAGCCAGCCGTCGGACACGGACGACGGGGAAGATGACGGGCTGGCGGATGCGGACGGCGAGGCGGATCCGACCCAGAGCCGGGTGCGCGTCGGACCCGCCGTCGACTATGGCGGTCCCGACGGCGGCGACCAGGGTGACGCCGAGTTCGTCGCCGACGGAGTGTGGTGCGAGACGATCGCGGTGTTCTGGGGTGGTCCGGTGCCTGACGGCGTGCGGTTCACCTTCCAGTCCGCGCTCATCGATGGTCCGGGTCTGCTGGTGCAGGAAGGCGCATGCGGATCGGCGCAGAACCCCGCCTGCCTGGGGCTGACGCTCGAGGCGGGCGACCAGACGGTCTTCTGCAGCCTCACCGTTCTGCCGCAGACGGACTTCGAGAACGGCACGGGCATCTCGTTCGCCGGGAGACTCGAGTGCCCGACGGTCGAAGACTGCGATGCCGTCGGCGCGCGCGACGTGCAGCGAGGCTCGCCGATCACGGTGACGGCCCCCGCGGAGGCGAACCAGGACGAGAATGACCAGCAGGACCAGGGCGACCAGCAAAACCAGGACGACCAGCAAAACCAGGACGACCAGCAAGACCAGGACGATCAGGACCAGGGCTGATGGGTCGCCGCACCCGCACCGCGGGATCCCACCCGTCCTCCACCACCGAAGCCGGAGACGAAACGGCCTCAGGACCGGTCGAGGCGACGACCGAGCCCGGTCTCGGCTTCGAGAAGTGGATGGCGTTCCTCTCGTCGTTCGTGGCACCGCTCACGCTCGTCACGACACTGCTCTTCTACTTCGGCTACGTGTCCACGCGCGAGTTCTTCCGCTACTTCGGTGTCGACGTGGACATCATCGGGCTGAGCACGCAGGAGTTCGTCATGCGGAGCCCTGGCGCCCTCTTCATCCCGGTGATGGCGCTCATGCTGCTCGCAGCCGCCGTCATCATCGGCCACCGCGCCCTGAGACGCCGGATCATCGCCAAGCCTCAGGCGACGCGCCGTCGAGTGATCGCTGCGATCGCGTGGACCGGAATCGTGTTCCTCCTTGCAGGCCTGGCTGCAGCCTTCATCGTGCCGCTCGTCGACGGCTGGACCGTCGGCGAGCTGCTCACGCCGTTGTTCCTGGCGATCGGCGCAGGCCTCTGCGCCTACGCCGCCTCGACCGTTCGCGTGCTCGTCGGCGCGACCGTGGGCCGTGCGGTGGTGGTGCTGCTCGTCCTCGTGATGGTGGCAGGCACCTTCTGGGCGACGGCGACGATCGCGAAGTGGTGGGGCCTCGGTCAAGCGCGCGAGCTCGCCGCCGACCTCGAGACGCTGCCGGCCGTGGTGCTGGACACTCAGGAGCGCCTCTATCCCGGCAACGACGCCATCACGTTCCGGCGACTCGGAGAGGCGGCATCCGCCGACGAGACCGTCCCGCAAGCCGTCGCCGCACCGGCGATGTTCGGTTACCGGTACTTCGGTCTCCGCCTGCTCGCGCAGGGCGACGGGCGACTGTATCTCGTCCCCGATGCCTGGTCAGCGGATGCCTCGACCATCGTCGTGCCGTACGACGATGTGCGCGTGCGGTTCCGGTTCGTGCCCGACGCCTATCCGCCGACGGCGCCGTGACTGCCGTCGCTCGACGCATTCGGTGGAATAGAAGCGCCGACGTCCTCGGTTGTCCCCAGCATGACGGACGCCATCAAGATCGACGTGTGGAGCGACATCGCCTGCCCCTGGTGCTACATCGGCAAGCGCAACCTCGAGAACGGGCTGGCGGCGGCATCCGCCGACGACGACGCCCCCGCCGTGGAGGTGACGTACCACTCGTTCGAGCTGTCGCCCGACACTCCGGTGGACTTCGAGGGCGACGAGCTCGACTTCCTCGCCCAGCACAAGGGCATGCCGCGGGCACAGGTGCAGCAGATGCTCGAGCGCGTCACCGGCGTCGCTGCCGACGCGGGACTGGAGTACCGCTTCGACCTGCTGAAGCACACCAACACCGTCAAGGCCCACGAGCTCCTGCACTTCGCCAAGGAGCGGGGGCGCCAGCTCGAGCTCGCCGAGCGTCTCATGTCGGCGTACTTCACCGAGGGCCGCCACCTCGGCCGCGAGGACGAGCTGGTGGACCTGGCGACGGATGCCGGACTCGACGCCGACGCCGCGCGCGAGGCGCTGCAGAGCGGCCGCTATCTCGACGCCGTGCGCGCCGACCAGGCGCAGGCCGCGGCGTACGGCATCAACGGCGTGCCGTTCTTCGTGATCGACGGCAAGTACGGCGTGTCGGGCGCGCAGCCCGCCGACGCGTTCGCGCAGATCGTCCGCCAGGTGTGGGCTGAGCACCGCGAGCCCGCCGACGTGGACGCCTGACACGTCACCCGCACAGGCCCGCCGCGGATCGCGGCGGGCCTTCATCGTCTCCGGAGTCGCGAACGCCGTGGTCGACGACCCGTCGGCACCGACCGGGTCGGCCGCGCACGCGGCGCCTTCCCACAGCCCTGAGGCCGTTCAGCCAAGGGACGGATTCCTGTAAGAGAATGGAACCGTGACGACTGCCCTCGCTCCCGCGCGCACTCTGCGCATCGGGCCCATCGAACTCGACGCCCCCGTGGTGCTCGCGCCGATGGCGGGCATCACCAACACGGCTTTCCGGCGACTGTGCCGCGAGTATGGCGCGGGCCTCTACGTCAGCGAGATGATCACGACGCGGGCGCTGGTCGAGCGCAATGCGACGACGATGCGCCTGATCACGCACCACGAGTCCGAGAAGCCGCGCTCGATCCAGCTGTACGGCGTCGACCCGGCGACGACGGAGGCCGCGGTGCGCCTGCTCGTCGAGGAGGACCGCGCCGACCACATCGATCTGAATTTCGGATGCCCCGTCCCGAAAGTCACCCGCAAGGGCGGGGGAGCCGCGCTCCCGTGGAAGACCGGCCTCTTCCGCGACATCGTGACGCGCGCGGCGCGCGCTGCCGGCGACGTTCCGCTCACCGTCAAGATGCGCAAAGGCATCGACGCCGACCATCTGACCTACCTCGACGCGGGACGCATCGCGGAGGACGCGGGCGTCGCGGCGGTCGCGCTGCACGCGCGCACCGCCTCGGAGTTCTACTCGGGGGAGGCCGACTGGTCGGCGATCGCGAAGCTCAAGGAAGCGGTCACCAGCGTGCCCGTCCTCGGCAACGGCGACATCTGGTCGGCCGACGATGCGGTCCGGATGATGGCGGAGACCGGCTGCGACGGCGTCGTGGTGGGACGAGGATGCCTCGGTCGCCCGTGGCTGTTCGGCGACCTCGCACGTGCGCTGGGCGCCCCCGGGGCCGCGCCGGCCGCGCCCGTCGATGCGACGCTCGGATTCGTGGCGCAGGCGTTCCGGCGCCACGCGGAGCTGCTCGTCGAGTTCTTCGAGGACGAGGGCCGCGGCTGCCGCGACGTCCGCAAGCACGTCGCGTGGTACTTCAAGGGCTACCCGGTCGGCGGCGAGCTCCGCGCCAGCCTGGCGACCGCCTCGACGCTGGGCGAGATCGACGCCCTCCTGACGACCATGGACCTCGACGCGCCGTACCCGGGCGCGGCCGCCGAAGGCCAGCGCGGACGCGCGGGCACACCCAAGCGGCCGGCCCTGCCCGACCGCTGGCTGGAGTCGCGCGAGCTCAGCGCCGAGGCATCCACCGCCATCGCCGAAGCGGAACTCGACCACAGTGGCGGCTGAGGTCACGGACGCGGCGTCCGATCGGCCGGGCGGCTACGACGACGCCGACGCCGCGCGCTTCCTCGCCGAGCGCCACCGATCGCAGCGCGACGACTTCGCGCGCGATCGCGCCCGTGTGCTGCACTCGGCGGCCCTGCGCCGCCTCGCCGCGAAGACGCAGGTGCTCAGCCCCGCGAGCCCTGCGGATTTCGCCCGGAACCGGCTCACGCATTCTCTCGAGGTCGCGCAGGTCGGTCGCGAGCTCGCGACGGCGCTCAGCCTCGCCGCGGACGTGGTCGACGCCGCCTGCCTCAGCCACGACCTCGGCCACCCGCCCTTCGGGCACAACGGCGAGCGCGCGCTGAACGAGTGGGCCGAGGGCTTCGGAGGGTTCGAGGGCAACGCCCAGACGCTCCGCATCCTCACGCGGCTCGAGCCGAAGGTGATCGACGCGGACGGCCGCAGCTTCGGACTCAACCTCACGCGCGCGAGCCTCGATGCGGCGTGCAAATACCCGTGGTCAGCCGATCACCCGCTGCCCGACCCCGGTGGGCGCCTGAAGTTCGGCGTGTACCCCGAGGACGAGGAGGTCTTCCGCTGGCTGCGCGCCGACGCTCCCGGCCGCGTGCGGTGCATCGAGGCCGAAGTGATGGACCTCTCCGACGACATCGCCTACTCGGTGCACGACTTCGAGGACGCCGTCGTGAATGGCTACCTCGATCCGGCGCGCCTGGCGGATCCGCGGGAGCACGAGTGGCTGCTGACGGCGATCCAGTCGTGGGTCGGCTTCGACTTCGCGCGCGATGAGCTCGAGGACGCACTCTTCCGGCTCACCCGCATGCCGGACTGGATCGACTCCTTCGACGGCACGCGTCCGGCCCTCGCGCGGCTCAAGAACCTCACGTCCGACCTCATCGGCCGCTTCGCGCGTGCCGCGACGACCGCCACCCGCGAGTCCTACGCCGCCTCGGTGCTGACGCGCTACCGCGGCCACCTCGTGGTGCCGCGCGTGGTCGAGGCCGAGATGGCCGTGCTGAAGGGCATCATCGGCGCCGCCGTCGTGTCGATCGAGGGGCGCAAAGACCTCTACAAGGAGCAGCGGCGGGTGCTCAAGCGCGTCGCGACCGCGCTGTGGGAGCAGCCCGGGGCGCTCGATCAGCTGCACGCGCAGGACTTCGCCGCGGCGGAGACGGATGCCGCACGCCGACGCGTCGTCGTCGACCAGGTCGCGAGCCTCACCGACCAGCTCGCGATCGCGTGGCACGGGTCGCTCGTCGGCCCGGTGGATCCGGCATCCGTCGGCGTCTGGGCGCCGGGTGCGCGACCCATGGACACGGCGACCGGCCGCGCGAGCGACTCGTTCGGGATCCGCTGATGGCGGGACGGATCCGTCAGGCCGACGTCGACGAGGTGAAGGCGCGCACGAACATCGCCGACATCATCGGCGAGCGCGTCGCCTTGAAGTCGGCGGGCGTCGGGTCGTTGAAGGGCCTGTGCCCGTTCCACGACGAGCGCAGCCCCAGCTTCAACGTGCGGCCGCAGGCGGGGTTCTACCACTGCTTCGGCTGCGGCGAGTCGGGCGACGTCTACTCGTTCCTGCGGGCGATGGACCATGTCACGTTCACCGAGGCCGTCGAGCGCCTCGCCGGGCGGATCGGGTATGCCCTGCACTACGAGGACGGCGGCGCCGCACCCGAGCACACCGGCCGCGCCCGCCTCTACGCCGCCAACGCCGCGGCGGCCGAGTTCTTCCGCGCGCAGCTGATGACGCCCGATGCCGACATCGCACGCCGCTTCCTGGGCCAGCGCGGGTTCGACGCGGGAGCGGCCGCCCACTTCGGTGTCGGCTACGCGCCCAAGGGCTGGTCCGGCATGCACGCCGCGCTGCGCGCGCAGGGCTTCACCGACGAGGAGCTCTCTTCGGCCGGCCTGGTGTCTCAAGGGCAGCGCGGGGTCTACGACCGGTTCCGCGGCCGTGTGGTCTGGCCGATCCGCGATGTCACCGGACAGGTCATCGGCTTCGGCGCGCGCAGGCTCTTCGACGACGACAACGGGCCCAAGTACCTCAACACCCCTGAGACGACCATCTACAAGAAGGCCCAGGTCCTGTACGGCCTGGACCTCGCGAAGCGCGACATCTCGCGCGAGCATCGGGTGGTCGTCGTCGAGGGGTACACCGACGTGATGGCGTGCCATCTCGCCGGGATCACCACGGCGATCGCGACCTGCGGCACGGCGTTCGGCTCGGACCACATTACCGTGCTGCGCCGCGTCATGGGCGACGACTCGACCGCGGGCGAGGTCGTCTTCACGTTCGATCCCGACGCCGCCGGGCAGAAGGCCGCGCTCCGCGCGTTCGCCGATGCCAAGCGCTTCAACGCCCAGACCTACGTCGCCACCGGCCCGCAGGGGCTCGATCCCTGCGACCTGCGCCTGGCCCGGGGTGACGGCGCGGTGCGCGCGCTGCTGGAGACGAAGGTGCCGATGGTCGAGTTCGTGCTCGATCAGCGCATCGCCGGGTACGACCTGCGGAGCGTCGAGGGCCGCGTCGGCGCCCTGCGCACCGCGGCACCGGTTGTCGCAGAGCTCCGCGACCCGTTGCTGCAGCCCGAGTACGTGCGGGTGCTCGCCCGCCGCCTGGGCATGGACACCGAGGACGTGCGCCGCGAGGTCGAGCGCGCCGCCCGGGGCGGGGCCGGCGGCAACGGCCGGCGCGATGCGCCGGCCGCCGGCGCCGAGGCGTCCCAGCCCCCGACCGTCGACGACGGTGCGCTCAAGGTCACGCTCGCCACGCTCCCGCGGACTCCCGATGCGGGCCTCGAGCGCGACGCGCTCATGGGCGTGCTGCAGTTCGGCCACCGCATGGACGCGTCCCTGGTCGGTCGCGCTCTCGAGCTGCCGTTCCGGAATCAGCCCCTCGACGCCGTGCGCAGCGCCGTGCGCGAGGCTCCCGACATGCAGCGGCCGGGATGGTCGGTGGATGCCGTGGCCACCGTCCGCGAGCCGTACCGGTCGCTGGCGGCCGAGCTGCTCGCCGGAGACTTCCCCGCGCTGAGCGACGAGGCGGCTGTCGCCTCCGCGGGCGACCTGGCCCGCCGGCTCGTGCTGCGCGGGCTCGATCGCGAGAAGGCGGAACTCCTCGGAGCGATCCAGCGCGTGCCGGCCGATTCGGACGAGGGGCGCGGCATCCGTCTGCGACTTCGCGAGCTGGACGCCCGGCGGCAGGCACTGGTGGACGAGGGCTCCTGATCCTTCCATCCCGAGTGGCGCCGCCTCCGGCCGCAGGGCAGGATGAAGGAATGGCTCGCCGACGAGACGCGGATGTCGCGATCGACTGTTCCGACCTTTCGATCGCTCGCGCGGGCCGCGGCGGACCTTCGCAGCGCGTGGTCGACGGCGTGTCCTTCCAGCTGCCGCACGGCGGAATCCTCGGCGTGATGGGGCCGACCGGCTCGGGGAAGTCATCGCTCGCGGCCGTGCTCGCGGGCGCTGACGAGCCCGGGCTGGCGGTCGTGGGCGGTCAGGCGCTCGTCGAGGGGATCCCGGTCCGGCGCCCGGGCCGCGCTCACCGCTACCTCACGTACTACGCGGGGTATCTGCCGCAATCGGCGGGCGCCCGTCTTCCGGCTCGCCTGACGGTGGCGGAGGTCATCGGCGAGCCGATCACGAGCCGCGACCGCCGCGTCAGCCAGCGCGGGCTGGCCGTGCGCGTGGCCTCGCTGCTCGACGAGCTGATGCTGCCGCTCGGCGCGGCGCCGAAGTACCCGTACGAGCTGAGCGCCGGCATGCGTCAGCGCGTCGCGCTCGCCCGCGCCCTCGTGCTCCAGCCGAAGGTGCTCATCGCGGACGAGCCTTTCGCCAACATGGACGTCGAGGTGCGTAAAGCCGCGCGCGAGGCGATGCTGCGCCGGCGAGCCGAGCTCAACATGGCCGCCGTCGTCGTGACCAACGAGGCGGAGGTCGTCAACGAGCTCGACGCGGACGTGCTCGTGCTCCGCGCCGGTCACGCGGTCGCCTTCGGGCACGGCACGCGCGATCTGCTGTGGACCCCCAGCGAGGCCGACCGGCGGCTGGTCAGCCCCTGAGAGATCGGGCCGTGGTCATGAGCACCGTCCGGGCTTTGCTAGTATGGACTGGTTGCCCGCACGCGAGTGCGGAACATTCCTCCATAGCTCAATTGGCAGAGCAATCGGCTGTTAACCGATAGGTTCTTGGTTCGAGTCCAAGTGGGGGAGCGAAGGCCTCGGGGCTCCACCCCCGGGGCTTTCTTCGTCTCCGGGGAACAGTACGAGGAGTGCACATGGCGGGTCGAGCGAAGCCTGCGCCGCGCCTGGCGGTGGAGGGCGGCGTCCCCGCTCCGGACCCCATCTACCGCTCCGTGCCGCTGCTGATCGCGCTGGGCCTGTTCGTGGCCGCGACGGTGTGGGTCGCGCTCGTCGTCCTCTTCGGTGGCGAGCCGCTGATGTTCCCCGTGTCAGCGCCGTCCCCGTGGCTCTTCCTGGCCCTCACGCCGTCGATCGCCGCCATCCTGCTCGCCGTGCGCGGCCTCGTCGCGTGGTCTCTCGTCTGCGCCCTCGCTTCGCTCTGGCTGGTGCCGACCGGCGCCGCGACGGTGATCGTGGTCGCGGTCGCGCTGGCGACCGCCCGCAGCATCCGTCGCCAGTGGGCCGCCCACGACCTCGACACCGTGATCGCCACCGCGGCCGCGCACGAGTTGCCGGTCCTCGTGGTCCAGCACGTCGCGGGCGACGGGCGCCGCCGCAAGACCACCGACACCACGCAGATCCAGGTGCGCGATGTCGACACGGGTGAGCTGTCGACCGCACGGGTGTGGGGGCCGATGCGCGTCGGCGTCACCTTCGTCCGTCAGGGGATGAATGTCATCGCTCAGGCCCCGCCCGGCGCAGACGCCGAACTGCGCCGCTGGGTGGAGCGCCAGAACCGCCGCGCCGCGGACTGAGCCGCAGCGAAAGCGCGGCGGTGCTGCGACGCCGCCGTCAGGCGTCGAGGTCGTCGATGCCGGGCGTCCAGGAGCTGCCCGGGCGACCCCAGCCGCGCTTGCGGGCGAGCTTCTGCACCGTCTTCCAGTCGCCGTCGTCGAGCCGATCGACGTAGAGGATGCCGTCGAGGTGGTCGAACTCGTGCTGCATGATCCGCGCCCGCCACCCGTCGACCTGGATGCGCACGGGCTGCCCCTCGAGGTCTGTGCCGGTAACGAGCACCTCGTCCGACCGGCGCAGCGGGAACCGCTCGCCGGGGAACGACAGGCAGCCCTCCGACTCCTCGTCGGGATCGGGCGCGCCGGGTTCGAGCGGCCTCATCCACAGCTCGGGGTTGATGATCACGCCGCGCCACGGCGCGCCCTCGTCGTCGGCGTAGGTGTACGTGTAGATGCGCAGCGGAACGCCGACCTGGGGCGCCGCGAGACCTACGCCGGGCGCGGCATCCATCGTCTCGAACATGTCCTCGACGAGCGTGCGGATCTCATCCGTGATCGCTTCGACGGGCGAGGCGGGGGAGTGGAGGACGGGATCGCCCATGATGCGAATCGGGAGAACAGCCACGCCTTCAGCCTATCGAGGGAGGCCTGCGGCTAGTGTCGATGTGTGGTGTGGACTGCGGCGGAGCTCGAGGACATCGGCGATCAGCTCGTCGGCGTGTTCCAGAACCCGAACATTCTGATCGGCATCCCGCTCGCGCTCCTCGGCGCGGTGTTCATGTCGTTCGGCGCGCAGTACCAGCACCGCGGGGTCACCAAGGTCGAGCGCATGAGCGGGGGGCACTCGGCGGAGGGCCTGGGCGTCAGTCACCTGCTCAAGCTGCTCGCGCGCCCCTCGTGGGTGATCGGCACGGTGATGCTGGGCCTCGCCATCGTGTGCCAGCTCTCGGCGCTCGCCTTCGCGCCCCTCATCGTGGTGCAGCCGCTGGGCGCGATCGCGCTCGTCATCACGACGCTGCTGAATGCCCAGATCAGCGGGCACAAGCCGACGAGGCGCTCGCTCACCGCGATCGGCGCCTGTGTCGGCGGCATCTTCATCTTCGTCACGATCGCAGCGCTCTTCGCCACCGAGAAGCCCGTCGCGAACTGGCAGCTCATCACGATCCTGGTGCTGCTGGCGGTGGTCACGCTCGTGTTCGCGGGGCTGTGGATCTGGTTCCGCACCCGAATGGGAGCCCTCTTCTACATCGTCGCCGCGGGAGTCATCTACGGCTTCGTGGCCACCCTCGCGAAGGTGGTCATCGAGCGCTTCAAGGAAGGCAACCTCAACTGGCTGACCTTCCTGTGCCTCGCCGCCCTCATCGGCGGGGCGATCGTGGGCGCGTACTTCGTGCAGAGCGCCTACGCCTCGGGTCCGCCGGATCTCGTCGTCGCCGGCCTCACCGTCATCGATCCGATCGTGGCGATCATCATCGGCCTGACCGTGCTGCAGGAGGCGGCGGGTGCGCCGCTGTGGGTCTACATCGCCTTCGGCGTGGTGGGGGCCATCGCGGTCTGGGGCGTGTTCCAGCTCGCGCGCCATCACCCTCAGGTGGTCAGCGAGAGCCAGGAGCTGCCTATCCAGCGGGGGAGCAGCGGGAAGACGGATGCCGCGCACCCGCACACCGCGTCCATCAAGGTCACCGAGGCCGTCGCGAAGGTCTGGCCCGAGCCGCCGGTCAAGGACCCGGCGGACGAGCCCGACAAGCGCTGACGCGCTGCGCCGGGACTCCGGAGGACCGCCGCGCCCGTCCGGGACGCGGCAGTCCTCCAGCGGTAGGGCGGGTGGGACTTGAACCCACGATCGTCGGGTTATGAGCCCGCTGCCTTGACCAGCTTGGCCACCGCCCCCTGCGCGCCGAAGCCGCGGAGAAGAGCCTACCCGCCCGGCGCCGTGGGCATGTTTCGTTCACACCCCTAACTTTCGGAGGGGAAACACCTGCGGACGCGCCCTGTTTGGCGGTAGCGTCATCGACGAATAGTGTCCCTGGTTCCTCGCGGAGGCGACGATGAAGTTCTTTCAGAGGCTCGGCCGATCGATCATGCTCCCGGTGGCTGTGCTGCCGGTCGCCGCGATCCTGTCGGGCATCGGCTACTGGATCAAGATGGCGGCGGGCGACAACCTCGCGTCCACATTCCTGGCGGCCGCGGGCGGCTCGCTCCTCGACAACATGGCACTCCTGTTCGCCGTCGGAATCGCGCTCGGCATGGCGAACAAGTCCGACGGCACCTCGGCGCTGGCCGGACTCGTCTCGTGGCTCGTCATCACAACGCTGCTGAAGCCCGAGACAGTGGCGCTCTTCACGGGCGTCGATGACGTCAACGAGGTCGACGCGGCCTTCCTGAAGGTGCAGAACGTGTTCGTCGGCATCATCTGCGGCCTCATCGGCGCGTGGTGCTACAACCGCTTCAAGGACACGAAGCTGCCCGATGCGCTCTCGTTCTTCAGCGGCAAGCGATCGGTCGCCATCGTCACCGCGGGCGTCTCGCTCGTGGTCGCGATCGTGCTGTTCTTCGTGTGGCCGTGGGTGTACGGCGGCCTGGTCGGGTTCGGCGAGTGGATCGTCACCCTGGGCGCCTTCGGCACGGGCATCTACGGCTTCCTGAACCGTCTGCTGATCCCGGTCGGCCTGCACCACGCCCTGAACTCCGTGTTCTGGTTCGACGTCGCCGGCATCAACGACCTGAACAACTTCCTCGCCGGCGAGGGCACGTACGGCGTGACCGGCCAGTACATGACCGGCTTCTTCCCGATCATGATGTTCGGCCTGCCCGGTGCGGCACTCGCGATGTACCTCACGGCCAGGACCACGCGCAAGAAGCTGGCGTACGGCATCCTCTTCTCGGGTGCGATCGCGTCGTTCTTCGTCGGCGTGACCGAGCCGCTCGAGTTCTCGTTCATGTTCCTCGCGCCGGTGCTCTACCTCGTGCACGCGGTGTTCACGGGCATCTCGATGGCGATCAGCCAGATCCTCCCGGTGCGGATGGGCTTCGGCTTCTCCGGCGGCTTCATCGACCTCGTGCTGGGCTGGGCGAATCCCATGGCGCAGAACCCCTGGCTCATCCCGGTCATGGGCGTGTTCTGGTTCTTCATCTACTTCGTGGTGTTCTACTTCTTCATCAAGCGCTTCAACCTGAAGACGCCCGGCCGCGAGGACGACGACATCCTCGGCGAGGGCACCGAGTACGACACCCACGTGGCCGACGACAAGTACCTCGTCACGGGCAGCCGCTTCATCGACGCGCTCGGCGGCAGAGACAACATCCTCGAGCTCGAGAACTGCGCCACGCGCCTGCGGATGGAGATCGACGACGTGAGCAAGGTCGACGACACCGCGCTGAAGCGCGCCGGTGCGGCGGGCACGATGAAGCCGGGCGGCAAGTCGGTGCAGGTCATCTACGGCACCAATGTCCAGTTCGTGAAGGACGCGATGGAGCAGATCATCTCGGGTCAGGTCGAGGCGCCGACCGGCGCCGCGCCCGAGCCCGCCGTGGCTCCGGCTGCGGGCGGCACCGGCGTGCTCACCGACGCGCCGGCCACCACCATCGTCACGCTGCGTCAGCCGCTCGCCGGCACCGTGGTGCCCCTGGCCGCGGTGCCCGACCCGACCTTCGCTCAAGGCATTATGGGCCCGGGCCTCGCGATCGAACCCACCGGCGACACCGTCGTGGCGCCGGCAGACGGCACCATCGGCGCCACCTTCGACACGGGCCATGCGGTCGCCCTCGTCCTCGCGGACGGCACGGAACTGCTGATCCACGTCGGCATCGACACCGTGGGCATGAAGGGCGACGGGTTCCAGACCCTCGTCGAGAAGGGGCAGAAGGTCACGGCCGGCACTCCGCTGCTGCGCTTCGACCTGGCGAAGATCCAGGCCGCCGGTCACCCCTCGATCACGCCCGTGATCGTGCTCAACAACGAGAACGCGGCGGTCGCCTTCGAGTGATGCCGGATCCTCACCGGTGAAGCGGTGACGGATGCCTCGGCCCGAGGCATCCGTCACCGCTTCTCACATCGCGTTGCCGATGTAGGAGTACTTCACGAAGACCTCCGGGGCGAGGCCCGCCTCTTCGAGCACGCCCTGCACCGCGCTCAGCATGTAGCTGGAGTCCCAGCCCATGTACAGCGAGTGGTCGTCGTCGAGGCGGTCCCACTGGCCGTTCCACGACTGCGCCGTGTACACAGGGCCGCCGCGGCGGGCGCTGTAGGCCACGACCGCCGCGCGGTCATCCGCCCACAGCCGCTTGAACACGCGGTTGAAGAGGTACTTGACGTCGGGCACCTCCCAGTGCTCGCCGCAGTACTCGACGTATGCCCACTCGCGGTGCCAGCCCGGCGGCCAGCCCCGGCGGCGCACCGCGTCGAGGATGGGCGTCAGCCCGTCGTCGTCGATCGCCGGACCGCCCGGGCGCTGCCACACCTCGACGAACCGCTCGGTGAGCCGCTTGGATCGCTCGGCGATCGCCGCGGTGCCCCAGGCGGGCAGCTCCGCCAGTTCGGCCGTCGTCGGTACGGCGCTGCGGGCGTAGAGCCGCTGCTTGTCGGGGAACGACCGGTCGAACGCGCGGAGCGCCAGATCTTCCTCCAGCACCGCGAGGTTGCCGATCGTGTGGGCGAGCGCGCGGTGGCTGTTCTGCTCGTCGTCGCTGTACGACGCCCACTCCCGGCGCCCGTCGCCCGTCCAGC
Organism: Microbacterium hibisci; assembly: GCF_015278255.1. Taxonomy (GTDB): domain Bacteria; phylum Actinomycetota; class Actinomycetes; order Actinomycetales; family Microbacteriaceae; genus Microbacterium; species Microbacterium hibisci. The sequence continues at coordinate 507,192 of NZ_JADIJC010000001.1, read as the reverse complement.
CGTCGCCCGGTGAGAGCGGGAAGATGTGCTCGACGTCGAGCGCGCCGGCACCGTCGACACCGGCGATGCGCCCGAGAACATACCGGGCGTGGGGAAGGTCGGAGTACTTCAGCGCCACCGCGACGCGCTCGTCGGAGGGGGTGATGCGGGAGATGGCCGTCACGAACGCCTCGGGGCCCTCCTCGCGCGCGCGGCAGAGACGCGCCACCAGGCGATCGGTACCCGTGCCTACGACGGACCGGCGCACCAGCAGCGACTGCAGCATCTCCAGCGTGTCGAGCAGCTCGTCCCGCCCGATGACATCGAGCTCGAAATCGCGGTACGCGCGCATGACCAGCGGGTACATGCCGTTGCCGAACGTGCCCAGATACGTCAGGTGGCGCGCGATCCCGTCATCGGGCGCCTCACCCGGCTGCAGCAGGATGCGGTACACGTTGGAGAAGGACCGCCATTCGTCGGCGTAGCGCATGAGGTCGGCGAACTCCAGGCGGGGGAACTCCTGCCGGAACGCGTCGTAGACGCCGCGTCCGCCCACGACGGTCACCTCGCGGCCGGTCCGCATGACCAGGTACTGGCGCCAGAACTCGGCGATCGCCTCGCCGGTGTTCTGCTCGATGGGCTGCCAGTACTCGGCCTCGATCTCGCGCTGCTCGGCGTGCGTGAGTCCCATCAGCACGTAGTTGTGGATGAGCTCGTGGTCGCGCAGCGGTTCGCCGGTCGAGTTGAGGCTCTCGAAGATCTGCTGGGCGTTCGCCCCCGTCCCGAGGGTGATCGCGACGTGCTCCAGCTTCTGCAGTCCTCGCCAGATGTGCGGTGCCTCGTCGAGGCTGATCTGACTGCGGAAGAACGCGTAGTTGTCGTCGAACCGGGAGTCGCGTTGCTCTCCGGGCGGCAGCGGCAGGTCGAGGACGACGCGCTCGAACACCGACGCCCATGCGCGGTGCGGCCGGAGCTTCGTTCGCGCGGCATCGTGCGAGTGCACCAGCACACGCTCGAGGCGATCCGCAAGCTCAGGGTCGGTCTCGCGCACGGTGTGATGCAGCGCCGCGACGAGCAGCATCAGCGTCGTCGTGCGCTGCTGGCCGTCGATGAGCACCAGCTCGGCGTCCTCGCCCTCCCCGCTCGCGGAGGAGAGGATCGAGCCGATGAAGTGCATGTGCCGGTCGTCGAGCTCGGCGACGGCGCGGATGTCGGCGAGGAGCTGCTCGCAGCCGCCGATGTCCCACCGGTACTGGCGCTGGTAGACCGGGACGACGATCGTCCAGTCCGCGGCCGACAGCCACCCGATCGTGTTGACAGCGGTCGCATCGACGTTCGTGGCAGTGACCATGGCGCGTCCAGTCTATTCGCGCGTCTCCCCGTGCCGGCCCGGCGCGGAGGCCGTCGCGTTATTCACGGCCCGCCCTCTCGGGTGCTCGAAACCGCCGAGGTAGGCTTGCCTAAGTTGAGCCTGTTAAAACGTGCTGGCTCACTGACCGAAAGGCAATCCGTCATGGGTTACATCAAGTCCGCCGCTCTCGATGAGACCGGCTTCGTGGTGCTCGACTCCTACAACGAGGAGATCGACCCGCAGGAGTGGCTGTCCATCGAGTACGTCGACTGGAAGTCGTCGGGTGACACGCGCTTCGCGCCGCTGGCCTCGGCCAAGGGCGAGATCGAGTGCAACGGCTTCTGGAACCACACGCCGCCGCGTACCGACAAGGACGGCGTCTGGATCCCCGAGCAGACCGAGAAGGCGCCCACGCTGACGCGCCGCGCGCAGGAGCCCGGCGCGAACGTCGGCCGCTGCCGCATCATCGAGCTGCAGCCGAACAGCTACGCCGACGCGCTCTACAACCTGCACCAGGACGACAACAACCGTCTCAACCCGGACGGCACCGGCTGGGTCGTGCGCGGCTTCTTCAACCTGACCGACGACAAGACCAGCTACTTCGTGCTGCGCGAGAACCGCACCGACCCGAGCATCGAGTACCGCGTCGCGCTGCCCGCGGGCGCGCAGCTGATCGTCGACACGCAGCGCCTGTGGCACGCCGTGCACCACGACGGCACCGAGCCCCGCTACTGCCTCATCACGTCGTGGGAGTCGGGCCCCGAGCTCGACGCCTACATGGAGAAGTACCACGCCGTGCCGACCGCACCGCAGTTCGAGGTCGCGCAGGAGGTGCTCGACGCCGGTCAGGCCGAGCAGGCGCGCCGCGACGCCGCGCGCGCCGCGTACTACGCCGCGAAGGGCAAGACCGAGGTTCAGGCCATGAGCGAGGCCTGAGCCCCGCTGCTCCAGGCATACCGAGGGGGCGGGGGAATCACAGTCTTGTGATTCCCCCGCCCTCTCGGCGATAATGGCCGCAGCACAACCGAACAGCACGTCGTGACACCGTCACAGGTCGTAGGGGAAGACGCACCTGAAGAACGGAGAGATCATGGCGACACAAAAAGCGCGTGGGGTGATCTTCATCCACTCCGCGCCACGCGCGTTGTGCCCCCACCTCGAGTGGGCGGCAGGGCGAGCCCTCGGCCGGGCGGTCAGCTTCGACTGGGCCGATCAGCCGGTTCTCGCCGGAAGCCGTCGCGCCGAGTTCTACTGGGAAGGCCCCGCGGGCACCGGCTCGGCGCTGGCCACCGCCATCCGCGGGTGGGAGCATCTCCGGTTCGAGGTGACCGAAGACCCCACGCCGCGCAGCGACGGCGGCCGGTGGCTTCACACGCCCGGGCTCGGCATCCACTACGCGCAGACCGACACCGCCGGCAACGTCGTCATCGGCGAGGACCGCATCCGCTACGCGATGGAGATCGCAGGGGGAGACGCGTTCGAGCTGCAGCGCGAACTCGACGTGGCGCTCGGCGCCGCGTGGGACGAGGAGCTCGAGCCGTTCCGGCACGCCAGCGACGACGCTCCGGTCGTCTGGCTCCACAAGGTGGGATAGCCCCTCGCAGACACAGGCGGTGCGAGGCGCCACTACCGAGACTCGGAGGCCGTGAATCCCGGGTCGCGGGAACGCGAACCACCGCCTGGCACGACAGACGCCCCCGGTCTCGGTCCCTGAGCTTGTCGAAGGGACCCCGGGGGCGTCTTCGCGTGCCTGAGCGGTTCGCTGCGGCCGCGGCCTCAGACCGATGCGAACGCGGCGACGGCGTTGTGGCCGCCGAAGCCGAACGAGTTGCTGATCGCCAGCTGCGGACCGTCGCCGAGCGGGATCGGAGTGCCGGAGATGCGGAACGGCACCTCGGGGTCCTGCGTCGTCAGGTTTATCGTCGGGGGAGCGACGCGATTCTGCAGGGCGAGCACCGTGAAAATCGCCTCGAGGGCCCCCGTGCCGCCGAGCAGGTGTCCGGTCGATGCCTTGGTGGCCGACACCGGGATGTCGTCGATGCGGTCACCGAAGACGGAGCGCAGCGCCGTGTACTCGTTGGGGTCGCCGACGGGCGTCGACGTGGCGTGCGCATTGATGTGGGTGACGTCGTCGACCGACGCATCCGCCATCTCGAGGGCCAGGCGCACCGCGCGCGACGCGCCGAGACCCTCGGGGTCGTTCGCCGTGATGTGGTACGAGTCGGCCGTGACGCCACCGCCGACGACGGCCGCGTAGATCTTCGCGCCGCGCGCGCGTGCGTGCTCCTCGGTCTCGAGGATGAGCACGGCGGCGCCCTCGCCCATGACGAAGCCGTCGCGGTCGACGCTGCACGGGCGCGATGCGGTGGCGGGGTCGTCGTTGCGCTTGGAGAGCGCCTGCATCGACGAGAACGCCGCGATGGTGACCGGGTGGATGACGGATTCCGTCCCGCCCGCGATCACCACGTCGGCGTAGCCGGCGCGGATGTGCTCGATGGCGTTCACGATCGACTCGGTGCTGGACGCACAGGCGCTCGCGACCGTGCGCGCGTAGGCGCGCGCGTTGAAGTGGAGGGAGAGGTTGCCGGCCGCGGCGTTCGGCATGAGCATCGGGACCGTCATCGGCAGGACGCGCCGCGCGCCCTTCTCCCGCAGGGTGTCCCACCCGTTGAGGAGCGTCCACAGCCCGCCGATGCCCGTGGCGAAGTCGACGCCGAGTCGGTCGGGGTCGATCTCGGGGCTGCCGGCGTCGGCCCAGGCCTCCATCGCCGCGACGAGCGCGAACTGCGACGAGGGGTCGAGCCGCTTGGCCACGGGACGCTCGAGCACGGTGTCGGGCCGCACCTTCGCCTCGGCGGCGAAGGTCACGGGCAGCTGATACTCCTCGACCCAGTCGTACTCCAGGGTGCGGGCGCCGGAGACGCCCTCCAGGAGTGCGGACCAGCTCTCGGGTGCCGTGCCGCCCAGCGGCGACGATGCGCCGATGCCGGTGACGACGATGCGGGAGTTGCTCATGTCGGTCTGAATCCTCGTGGTGTGCCGGTGGGGGCCGCAGCCCCCACCGGGGTGGTCTCGCGTCGGCGAGCCAGGAGGCGGGCGAGGCCCGCGGGGAACTGCTTACGCCTGGTTCGACGTGATGAAGGTGACGGCGTCGCCGACGGTCTTGAGGTTCTTCACCTCGTCGTCGGGGATGGTGACGCCGAACTTCTCCTCGGCGTTGACGACGATCGTCATCATCGAGATCGAGTCGATGTCGAGGTCGTCGGTGAACGACTTCTCGAGGGCGACCTCGTCGGCCGAGATGCCCGTCTCGTCGGTGATGAGCTCCGCGAGTCCGGCAAGGACCTCGTCGTTGGTGAATGCCATGGGATTCTCCTGTTTTTCTTGGGGTACGGGGGTAGGACCCGAGCGGGCCGCGTCTCAGTCTAGGGTCGCGGTTCTCCGCGTCAGGGGAGGACGACCACCTGCGCGCCGAAGACCAGTCCGGCGCCGAACCCGATCTGCAGCGCCAGTCCGCCGCTGAGCTCGGGGTGCTCCTCGAGCAGGCGGTGCGTCGCGAGCGGAATGGAGGCGGCGGAGGTGTTGCCGGTGGTCTCGATGTCGCGCCCGATCAGGACGGTGTCGGGAAGGCCGAGCTGCTTGGCGAACTCGTCGATGATGCGCATGTTGGCCTGGTGGGGGATGAACGCGGCGAGATCGGATGCCTCGACCCCGGCGGCCTCGAGCGCCTGGCGCGCGACCTTCACCATCTCCCAGACGGCCCACCGGAAGACGGTGGGGCCCTCCTGGCGCAGCGTGGGCCACGGCGCCGCTCCGTCGCGGAAGTCCGTGAGCGTGTGGTTCATGCCGACAGCGTCGGCCTTGGATCCGTCCGAGCCCCACACGGTGGGGCCGATGCCGGCCGTGTCGCTGGGACCGATCACCACGGCGCCGGCGCCGTCGCCGAGGAGGAAGGAGATGCTGCGATCGGTCGGGTCGACGATGTCGCTGAGCTTCTCGGTGCCGATGACGACCGCATAGTGGGCCGCGCCGGCGCGGATGAGGGCGTCGGCCTGTGCCACGCCGTACGCGAAGCCGGCGCACGCGGCGTTGACGTCGTACGCGGCGGCCGGGTTCGCCCCGACGCGGTCGGCGACGATCGCGGACACCGAGGGCGTCTGCTTCGGGTTGCTGATCGTCGCGACGATGACGGCGTCGACCTGGGACGCGTCGACGCCGGATCGCTCGATCGCCTCGCGCGCGGCATCCGTCGCCAGATCGATCGCGTCCGTCTCGGCGACCGCGCGCATGCGCGTCACGATGCCCGTGCGCTGGCGGATCCACTCGTCGCTCGAGTCGATCGGACCGACGAGGTCTTCGTTGGGCACGGCGATCTCGCCGCGTGCGGCGCCGTAGGCGTAGATGCGCGTGTGGGCGGCGCCGGTGGGCTGGACAAGGCTGCGGCTCATGGGAGTACTCCGATCAGGCGGCGGCGGCCAGCACGGTGGCGGCCTCCAGGTCGGCGGGTGTCTTGACGGCGACAGCCGGAACGCCGCGCAGGGCCCGCTTGGCGAGCCCGACCAGCGTCCCCGCGGGGGACAGCTCCACGATGCCCGAGACGCCCGCGGCGGCGAACGACGACATGCAGAGGTCCCAGCGGACCGGCGAGGCCACCTGGTTCACGAGCAGGTCGACGAAAGCGCGTCCCGATGTCACCGCAGAGCCGTCGCGGTTGGTCCAGAGGGTGACGCCGGGGTCGGACACGTCCACGTCGGCTGCGGCGGCGCGCAGCTTCTCGACGGCCGGCGCCATGTAGTCGGTGTGGAACGCGCCGGCGACCTGCAGCGGGATCACGCGCGTGCCCGCGACCGGCTCGGCAGCCAGCGTCTGAAGGGCCTCGAGCGCGCCCGCGACGACGAGCTGCCCGCCGCCGTTGTAGTTCGCGGGTGAGAGGCCGAGTTCTTCGAGGCGGGCGAGGACGGATGCCTCCTCCCCGCCGATCACTGCGCTCATGCCGGTCTCGGCCGCCGCGGCGGCTTCGGCCATCGCGCGGCCCCGGATGCCGACGAGCGTGAGCGCGGCCTCCTCGCTGAGGACACCGGACGCCGCCGCTGCGGCGAACTCGCCCACGGAGTGGCCGGCGACGCCCGCGAACGCCGCGCGTTCGGGCAAGGCGTTCCAGGACAGCAGGCTGGCCGCCACGATGAGCGGCTGGGCCACCTGGGTGTCGCGGATGCGGTCGGCATCCCACTCCGTGCCGGCGGCGACGAGGTCGACCCCCGACCACTCGGAGTACTGCGCGAGGCGATCGGCAGCGCCGTCGGATTCGAGCCAGGGAGCCAGGAAGCCGGGGGACTGGGAGCCCTGACCGGGGAAGACAGCGATCGTCACCGTTCCATCCTGCCAAGGATCACCCGGGGGCTTCTGGCGACACCGTCACAAGAATCCCGCCGTGCTTTGTGCGGGGCCCACACCGGCGACGGCCTGGCGGCCTCAGGCGGACGGCCGTCGAGTCGCCGACGGGCGCCGCCGTGAGGCATCCGTTCCCACCGATCCGAGGATCAGCGCCGTCTGCAGGATGAGCGCCTCGCGCGGGCCGGTGGCGTCCCACCCGATGACCTCCGACACGCGCTTGAGCCGATAGCGGACGGTGTTCGGGTGCACGAACAGCTCACGCGCGGTCGCCTCCAGCGACCGGCCGTTGTCGAGGTAGGCCCACAGCGTCGAGACGAGGTCGGCGCTGTGCGACTGCAGCGGGCGGTAGATGCGCTCGACGAGCGTCAGCTTGGCCAACGGGTCGCCGGCCAGCGCGCGCTCGGGCAGAAGGTCGTCGGCCTCGACCGGACGCGGTGCATGCCGCCACGCGCGGGCCACCGCGAAGCCGGCGAGGGCGGCACGAGCGCTCTGGCTTGCGTCCACGAGCGCAGGAACCGTCGGGCCGAGCACGAGGTAGCCGGTGCCGAAGCCCGGTTCGAGACGCCGTGCGATCTCGGCGAAGGGCAGGTCGGCCACCGCCTCGTCGGTGACCGCCGACGGCTCGGAGCGCCCCACGACGAGCACCAGGCGCGAGCCCTGTACGCCGATGAGCACGTCCACGCCGAGCTTTCGTGCCGTCCGCCGGAGCTGATCGACGTCGAACTGCGGGGGAGTGGTGCCCACGAGCACCGCGACCTCGCCGTGGCCGTGCCAGCCGAGCGCCGCGATGCGGCTCGGCAGCTCCTCGTCGGCCTCGCCGGTCAGGATCGAGTCGACCACCAGCGCCTCGAGGCGCGCATCCCACAGACCGCGCGCCTCCGCGGCGCGGGCGTAGACGTCGGCCGCGGCGAAGGCGACTTCGCGCGAGTAGAGGAGGATCGCCTCGCGCACATCCTCGCCCTTGCCGGCGACGCGCTCCTCGGTCACCTCGACGGTGACGCGGATGAGCTGCAGCGTCTGCTGCAGGCTCACGCTTCGCAGCAGCTCCCGCGGAGCCGCAGCGAAGATGTCGGACGCGATCCACGGCGTGGAGCCGGGGTCGTCGTACCACTGGATGAAGGATGTGATGCCGGCCTGGGCCACCAGCCCGACGGCGGAGCGTCGGGCCGGTGGCATCTCGGCGTACCAGGGCAGCGTCTCTTCGAGGCGCTTGATCGTGACGGTGGCGAGATCACCCGAGATGCGTCGCAGCCAGGCGAGCGTCTCGGGCTTGTCCATCACCTCGGCGGACTTGCCCATCGGAGGGTCAGCTCTCGCCGCCCGCGTTTCCGCTCGTACCGGCGGTCACGTCGTGCAGACGGTACTTCTGGATCGCCTGCGCGGAGAGGCTGCGGTCGACCGCCCCCTCCTCGGCGAGGGCCTGGAGCGTGCGGACCACGACCGACGGACCGTCGATCTTGAAGAACCGGCGTGCGGCCGCGCGGGTGTCGGAGAACCCGAAGCCGTCGGCGCCGAGGGTTGCGAAGCGATTCGGCACCCACGGACGGATCTGGTCCTGCACCGCGTGCATGAAGTCGCTCACGGCCACGACCGGGCCGTCCGCGCCCTGCAGCTTGGTGGTCAGGTACGCCGTCCGCGGCTCCTCCTCCGGGTGGAGGAAGTTGTGCTCGTCGGCGGCGAGACCGTCGCGACGGAGCTCGCTCCACGAGGTCACCGACCACACGTCCGCCTGCACGCCCCAGTCGTCGCGCAGCAGCTGCTGCGCCTCGAGCGCCCACGGCACGCCCACGCCCGAAGCGAGGATCTGCGCACGGGGCCCTTCGCCCTCGGACGTCGAGACGCGGTGGATGCCACGCACAATGCCGTCGACGTCCACATCCGCCGGCTCCGCAGGCTGCACGAGGGGCTCGTTGTACACGGTGAGGTAGTACATCACGTTGGGGTCGGGGTGGTTGCCGCCGTACATGCGCTCGATGCCCGAGCGGACGATGTGCGCGATCTCGTAGCCGTAGGCCGGGTCGTACGACACCGTCGCCGGGTTGGTCGAGGCGAGCAGGAGCGAGTGTCCGTCGGCGTGCTGGAGACCCTCACCGGTCAGCGTCGTGCGACCGGCCGTGGCGCCGATGATGAAGCCGCGCGCCATCTGGTCGCCGGCCGCCCACTGCGCGTCGCCGGTGCGCTGGAACCCGAACATCGAGTAGAAGACGTACACCGGGATGAGCGGCTCGCCGTGCGTGGAGTACGACGTGCCGGCGGCGGTGAACGCCGCCACGGCGCCGGCCTCGTTGATGCCGACGTGGAGGATCTGGCCCTGCGGGCTCTCCTTGTAGGCCAGGAGCAGCTCGCGGTCGACCGACGTGTAGTTCTGGCCGTGCGGGTTGTAGATCTTCGCGGTCGGGAAGTACGCGTCCATGCCGAACGTGCGCGCCTCGTCGGGGATGATCGGCACGATGCGGTGGCCGAAGTCCTTGGCTCGCAGGAGGTCCTTCAGGAGTCGGACGAACGCCATGGTGGTGGCGATCTCCTGCGTGCCCGAGCCCTTCTTCGGGAGCGCGTACGCCTCGTCGCCCGGCAGCTGCAGGCCGACGTGGTGCGAGCGCCGCTCGGGCAGGAAGCCGCCCAGCGCGCGACGGCGCTCCAGCATGTACTGGATCGTCTCGTCGTTGCCGCCGGGGTTGTAGTACGGCGGCAGGTAGGGGTTCTCCTCGAGCTGCGCGTCCGACACGGGGATCCGCATCGAGTCGCGGAAGTACTTGAGGTCCTGCAGCGTCATCTTCTTCATCTGGTGGGTCGCGTTGCGGCCCTCGAAGTGATGCCCCAGCCCGTAGCCCTTGATCGTCTTGGCGAGGATCACGGTCGGCTGGCCCTTGTGCTCGGAGGCGGCCTTGTAGGCGGCGTACACCTTGCGATAGTCCAGACCGCCGCGGCGGAGCTTGCCCCAGATGTCGTCGTCGGACCAGTCCTTCACGAGCGCGGCGGTGCGCTCGTCGCGCCCGAAGAAGTGCTCGCGGATGAAGGCGCCGTCCTCGGCGCGGTACGTCTGGAAGTCGCCGTCGGGCGTCGTGTTCATGAGGTGCACGAGCGCGCCGTCGGCATCCTGCGACAGCAGCTCGTCCCAGCCGCTGCCCCAGACCACCTTGATGACGTTCCAGCCGGCACCGCGGAAGAAGCTCTCGAGCTCCTGGATGATCTTGCCGTTGCCGCGCACCGGACCGTCGAGACGCTGCAGGTTGCAGTTGACGACGAAGGTGAGGTTGTCGAGTCCCTCGTTCGCCGCGACCTGGAGCTGGCCGCGGCTCTCGACCTCGTCCATCTCGCCGTCACCGAGGAAGGCCCACACACGCGAGTTGGAGAGGTCCTTGATCCCGCGGTTCGTGAGGTACTTGTTCGACATCGCCTGGTAGATGGCGTTGATCGGGCCGAGGCCCATCGACACCGTCGGGAACTGCCAGTACTCCGGCATGAGCCGCGGGTGCGGGTACGACGGGAGGGCGTTCGGCGCCTTCGACTTCTCCTGGCGGAAGCCGTCGAGCTGATCCTCGCTCAGGCGGCCCTCGAGGAAGGAGCGGGCGTAGATGCCGGGGGAGGCGTGGCCCTGGATGAAGATCTGGTCGCCGCCGGTCGGGTCGTCGAGACCGCGGAAGAAGTGGTTGAAGCCCACCTCGTAGAGCGAGGCCGACGAGGCGTACGTCGAGATGTGGCCGCCCACGCCGATGCCGGGGCGCTGCGCGCGGTGCACCGTGATCGCGGCGTTCCAGCGGATCCACCGGCGGTACCGGCGCTCGAGCTCCTCGTCGCCGGGGAACTCCGGCTCGTTGTCGGGGGCGATCGTGTTGATGTAATCCGTGGTCGGCACCTGCGGCACGTTCAGCTGCAGCTCGTGGGAGGTCTGCAGCAGGCTCAGCATGATCTCGCGGCCACGTCCGTGGCCCTTCGCCTGCACGAGCTGCTGGAGGGACTCCCGCCACTCGGAGGTCTCATCGGGATCGCTGTCGAGGGGTTCCTGCGAGTACGGATCCTGATCGTTGACAGTCACAGAAGACCTTTCGTCGTCTGGCAGATCGTGCCAGGGAATCGCTACCGGAGCGGCGCGGGCTTTGTCTGCCCTGCACAAACGCACCATCTGCCAGCCTAGCGAGTTCGGGAGGCTCCGGACGCACCTCGTAGACTGGCGGCGAGGGCCTTTAGCTCAGCTGGTAGAGCGCCACGTTTACACCGTGGATGTCGTCGGTTCGATCCCGGCAGGGCCCACCGTCATCCTCGCCGCGAGCGCGAGCGCGGGTCGTCGTCGCTGTCGTCGCGCTCGTGCGACACGACGTGCGGCAGCGCGAACTCCTCATACCCCGGCTGGCCGATCTTCGAGTGCCGCCGCGAGTAGGCGAAGTAGATGACGAAGCCGACCGCCAGCCACACCAGGAAGCGCAGCCACGTCTCGACCGTGAGGTTCAGCATCAGGTAGATGCACACGGCTGCTGAGAGCCCCGGCAACCAGGGATTGAGCGGCACCCGGAAGGTGCGCTTCAGATCCGGGCGCTTGCGCCGCAGGACGATCACCCCGATCGAGACCAGCACGAACGCCGACAGCGTGCCGATGTTGACCATCTCCTCCAGCAGGCCGATCGGCGTGAATCCGGCGACGACCGCGACGATGATCGTGACGACGATCGAGATGACCCACGGCGTGCGGAACCGCGGGTGCACCTTCGCCAGGCGCGCGGGCAGCAGCGCGTCGCGCGACATCGCGAAGATGATGCGCGTCGCGCCGATCAGGAGCGTGAGCACGACGGTCGTCAGACCCGCGACGGCGCCCGCCGAGATGAGCGTGGCCATCCAGGTCGCGCCGTGGAAGGCGAACGCGTTCGCGAGGGCGGCGGCGGGGTCGAGGTCCTGGTACGGCACCATGCCGGTCACGACGAAGGCGACGGCGCAGTACAGCAGGGTGCAGATGGCCAGCGAGGCGATGATGCCGATCGGCATGTCGCGCTGCGGGTTGCGCGTCTCCTCGGCGGTCGTGGCGACCACGTCGAACCCGATGTACGCGAAGAACACGAGGGCCGCGCCGGCGAAGATGCCGCCCACGCCGAACGCCGTCGGCTCGATGCCGGAGAAGAACTGCAGGAGGGGCTGGCTGAGCCCGGTCGCCGACTCCCGGGGAGCGGGTGCGGGAACGAAGGGAGACCAGTTCGCCGGGTTCACGAACAGCAGACCGGCGACGATCACGAACAGCACGATGAAGAGCTTCACGGCGACCAGCACCAGGTTGACCCGCAGCGACTCCTTGATCCCGAAGGTCATGAGGCCGCCCAGGACGAGCACCAGCAGGATGGCCATGAGGTCGACGGTGCCGCCGTATCCGATGGCGGCCGGGATCGGCATCCCGAGCTGCTCGAAGAGCGTCCCGAGATATGCGCTCCATCCCTGCGCGACGACACTCGCCCCCAGGAACATCTCGAGGATGAGGTCCCACCCGATGATCCAGGCGAACAGCTCGCCGAGCGACGAGTACGAGAAGGTGTACGCCGATCCCGACACCGGGACGGTCGAGGCGAACTCCGCGTAGCACAGCGCCGCGAGCGCGCAGGCGATCGCGGCGACGACGAAGCTCAGCACGATCGCGGGGCCGGCGACCTCGTGCGCCGCGCGCCCGGTGAGCGTGAAGATGCCGGCGCCGATGACGACGCCGATCCCGAACACCGTGAGGTCGAGGGCGGTCAGGGATTTCTTGAGTCGGAACTCCGGTTCGTCGGTGTCGGCGATCGATCGCTCGACGGACTTCGTACGCATGACGCTCATCGTTCGCGCCTCTCGTCGTCGGAAGGGCCGGTCGTCGAATGGTAGTCCTCGACGCTCGCCGCGTCGATGCCCCGCGATAGGTTGGTCACGTGAACGCCAGCCCTGCAGACCAGCGCCGCCTCGTCGAGGTGGCCCAGCTCGACGCCCGCATCCGCCAGGCCGACAACGCCCGCAAGAACCCCCCGCAGGCAGGCCGCGTGCAGGAGCTGCTCGGGCGCCGGCAGGAGCAGTCCCAGGAGCTCGGCATCCGCCTCGGCGCTCGCGACGACCTGCGCACCGAGCTGTCGCGCATCGAGTCCGATGTCGCGGTCGTCGACGCCCGCGCGGCGCGCGATTCCGAGCGCCTCGCGGCCTCCACCAACTCGAAGGAGGCGCAGGGGTTCGAGAGCGAGCTCGCGGCCCTCGCCCGGCGCAAGAGCGACCTCGAGGACGCCGAGCTGGCCGTCATGGAGCGGCTCGAGATCGCCGATGCGGCGGTCGCCGAGCAGGAGGCCGTCATCGCCGCGACGAACGCCGAGGGCGCCGAGCTCAGCGCCGAGGGCAAGCGCTCGGTCGCCGAGGCGACCGCCGCCTTCGACGCCGCGACCCGCGACCGCGCCGCGATCGCCGGCTCGCTCCCCGCGGATCTGATCGCCCTCTACGACCGTCTCTCCTCCCGCAGTGCCGGCGCCGCGCTGCTGCGGGCCCGCACGTGCGAAGGGTGCCACATGGTGCTGGCCGGCACCGACCTGCAGGTGCTGCGCCAGGCGGCCGAGGACGCCGTGGTCACGTGCCCCGAGTGCGGCTGCATCCTGGTGCGCGACGGCGAATCCGGGCTGTGACCCGCCACGCCCGATGAAGCGAACCGGGCGGTGCCGCGTTGGACGCCGGTGAAGCCCCCGCGTGGATCGTCCTCGGCCGCGACGACGGCTCGGTCACTGCGGTCCGGCTGAACGGCGATGCGAACGAGGAGGGCCGCGACGAGATCCCGGCGTCTGGGCTGACGACCTGGATCGCCGATGCCGAGGCACGCTGGGCGCCCCGGTGGGTGTGGCACGACACGCCGCAGTGGTACGCGGGTCTCCTCGCCGAGGGAGTGCGCGTCGCCCGCTGCCACGACCTGCGGCTGTGCCACGCGATCCTCCGCGATTCGGTGCTGGTCGCCGACACGGCAGCAGTCAAGCGTTCGCACGAGTGGGATGCCGCTCCACACGTCGACGCCGAGCCGGACACGCCCGCGCTGTTCGAACTGGACGACGCGCACCACGCGGTCGGACCACCCGCGGATGCCGACGCCGCACTCGCCGAGTTCGCGCGGCAGCGGTCCGCGATCCTCGCCGGTCCGCAGCCGGGCCGCCTGCGACTCCTGACGGCGGCCGAGTCGGCGGGCGCGCTGGTGGCGAGCGAGCTGCGCGCGGCGGGACTGCCGTGGGATGCCGAGGTTCATGACCGCATCCTGGTCGAGACGCTCGGCGACCGTCCTTCCTCCGGCGGTCCGCCGGCGAAGCTCGCGGCGTCGGCGGAGCGCGTGCGGTCGGCGCTCGGCGACCCGGCCGCGAGCCTCGACTCGCAGCCGAAGCTGCTGCGGTCGCTGCACCGCGTAGGTGTGCTGGTGGAATCCACCAGCCGGTGGGAGCTCGCCGAGCAGCGCCATCCCGTCATCGAGCCGCTGCTGGAGTACAAGAAGCTGTCTCGTCTGCTCTCGGCCAACGGCTGGGCCTGGCTGTCCGAGTGGGTCGCAGACGGACGGTTCCGCCCCGTGTTCGTCCCGGGCGGGGTCGTGACCGGCCGGTGGGCGTCCTCCGGCGGCGGCGCGCTGCAGCTCCCGCGGCAGCTGCGCGAGGCGGTGCGCGCCGACCCCGGCTGGCGACTGGTGGTCGCCGACGTGGCGCAGCTCGAACCCCGCGTCCTGGCGGCGATGTCAGGCGACACCGCCCTGGCGGCCGCCGCGCGCGGCCGTGACCTCTACGCCGGGATCGTCGAGAGCGGCGCCGTGGCCACCCGGCAGGAGGCGAAGATCGCGCTGCTGGGCGCGATGTACGGTGCGACCACCGGGGAGTCCGGCCGTCTGGTGCCGCGGCTCCGCCGCGCCTATCCGCGCGCCATGGGGCTCGTCGACGACGCCGCGCGCACGGGGGAGGACGGCGGGGTGGTCTCCACGTGGCTCGGCCGCACGTCGCCGCCGCCCTCTGAGGCGTGGACCGCGGCGCAGTCCCGTGCGACCGAGGCCGAGGCATCCGGAGCCGATGAGACGCGCGCGAGGCGCTGGGCCCGTGACCGCGGCCGGTTCACGCGCAACTTCGTCGTGCAGGGCACGGCCGCGGAGTGGGCACTCGCGTGGCTCGCCGATCTTCGCACCCGGCTGACGGCACTGCCTCCCGTGGACGCTGCGCAGTCCGCTCCTCGCTCGGGGCCGGCCTTCCAGCGGCAGCCCCATCTGGCGTTCTTCCTCCACGACGAGGTGATCGTGCACACGCCGCAGGAGCACGCGGATGCCGCGGCGCAGGCGGTGACGGATGCCGCGGCCGCCGCCGGGCGGTTGCTGTTCGGCGACTTCCCCCTCGATTTCCGGCTCGACGTGCGCGTGGCCGACACCGCGCTGAAGGACTGACGCGGAGCCGGCGTCCAGGACGCGGCGATAGACTCGCGGACGCGAATGGGTCGGCTGGACGGTCGCGTCGCGGGCGGTTCGCCGCCGCGCGCCGAGGAACGTCCGGGCTCCACAGGGCAGGGCGGTGGGTAACACCCACCCGGAGCGATCCGCGAGACAGTGCCACAGAGAGCAGACCGCCTCTCGGTTCCTGAGCTTGTCGAAGGGCCGAGAGGTAAGGGTGAAAGGGCGGTGTAAGAGACCACCGGGGTCGTGGTGACACGACCCGCACGGCAAACCTCGCCCGGAGCAAGGCCAGACAGGGGATGACGACGCGGCCCGCCGAGTCCCCGGGTAGGCCGCTGGAGCGGCACGGCAACGTGTCGCCGAGAGAGATGACCGTCCACGGGGCTCGCGCCCCCGGACAGAACCCGGCGTACAGGCCGGCCCATTCGCGCCCTCCGCCGCAGGTGAGCGCCGCAGCGCGAGTCCACGACCACGCGCGGACGGCGGGCGGCGCGGGATCCGCCTCAGCACGGGCTCAGCCGCAGTGTGGGCTCCGCCGCGGGCGAGCGCCCTCAGCCGCGCGCGAGCGCCGCGGCCCCGATGATCCCCGCGTTGTTGCGGTGCACCGCCGGCACGATCGGCGTCTTGAGGTCGAGCAGGTGCAGGAACTTGTCGGAGTGCTTCGACACGCCGCCCCCGACGACGAAGAGGTCGGGGCTGAAGAGGAACTCGATGTGGCTGTAGTACCACTGCAGCCGCTCGGCCCACTGCTCCCACGTCAGGCTGTGGCGCTCCATCGCCGAGTACGCGGCGTACGCCTCGGCGTCCTTGCCGTGCTTCGCGCGCTGAACATGACCGAGCTCCGAGTTGGGCACGAGCACGCCGTTGTAGAGGAGCGCCGAGCCGATCCCGGTGCCGAGCGTGGTGAGGATCGTGAGTCCCGCCTGATCCTTCGCGGCGCCGTAGCGGACTTCGGCGACCCCCGCGACGTCGGCGTCGTTGGCGAAGTGGATATCGCGACCGAGTCCCTCCTCGAAGAACTTCTCGGCCTCGAAGTCGATCCAGTCGTGCGAGACGTTCGCCGCCGAGAGCGTGCGGCCGTTCTTGACGATGGCCGGGAACGCGACGCCGAGCGGCACCGACGAGTCGTCCGCTACGCCGAGCGTCGAGAGCACCTCGGTGACCGCGGCGAGCACGTCCGGGGGGTGCGCGCCCTCCGGCGTGGCGACTTTGACCCGGTCACTGACCAGTTCGCCCCGCTCGAGGTCCACGATGCCGGCCTTGATGCCGGTGCCGCCGATGTCCACGCCGACGGCGCGTGCCGCGTCAGATGCCATGTCGACCAGCCTACCGACGACGGCCCGCGCCGCTGCGGAGCGCCGCGTCAGTAGGATCGTGCTGACGGCCACCGGCGACGCGATCCGAGGAGCGGGCGATGAGCAGCGGCAACGACAAGTACTGGTACAACCTCAAGACCGGCGAAGTCGAGAAGGGCTTCGAGTCACCGGCCCCCGACCGCGCGGGCCCGTTCGACACCCCCGAAGAGGCGGCGAAGGCTCCCGACGTCATCCGGGAGCGGTCGCGCGCCTGGGCCGCCGAGGAGGCCCGCGAGGACGCCTGGGGGTCCGACACGGTGTCCGAGGAGCCTCGCGACGACCAGTAGTCTGGCTTCGACCGCGATCGTACGGACACCTCGGGCGTAGGCGGCACCGGAGAGGACGCGATGGACAAGCAGCGTGACTTCGTTCTGAGGACCATCGAAGAACGAGGCGTGAAGTTCGTACGGCTGTGGTTCACAGACGTGATCGGCACGCTGAAGTCCGTCGCCATCGCGCCGGCCGAGGTCGAAGGCGCATTCAGCGAAGGGCTCGGCTTCGACGGCTCGGCGATCGAGGGCCTGACCCGATCGTACGAGTCGGATCTGCTGGCCCACCCCGACCCGACGACGTTCCAGATCCTCCCGTGGCGCGGCGAGATCGACCCCACGGCGCGCATGTTCTGTGACATCACGACGCCGGACGGCCAGCCCGCGGTCGCCGACCCGCGTCACGTACTCAAGCGCACCCTCGCGAAGGCCGCAGACGCCGGGTTCACGTTCTACACCCACCCCGAGATCGAGTTCTACCTGCTGAAGTCCTCGTCGTTCGGCACCGAGGGTCCCGAGCCGGTCGACTCGGCGGGCTACTTCGACAACGTGCCCGGAGGCACCGCGCACGACTTCCGCCGTCGCTCGGTCCGCATGCTGGAAGATCTCGGCATCTCGGTCGAGTTCAGCCACCACGAGGGCGGCCCCGGCCAGAACGAGATCGACCTGCGCTACGCGGACGCCCTCACCACCGCCGACAACATCATGACGTTCCGCACGGTGATCAAAGAGGTCGCGATCGAGCAGGGCGTCTACGCGACCTTCATGCCGAAGCCGATGACCGGCAAGCCGGGCAGCGGCATGCACACGCACATGTCGCTCTTCGAGGGCGATGTCAACGCCTTCTACGAAGAGGGCGCTCAGTACCAGCTGTCGAAGGTCGGTCGTCACTTCATCGCCGGCCTGCTGCGTCACGCGAACGAGATCTCGGCGGTCACCAACCAGTTCGTGAACTCGTACAAGCGCGTGTGGGGCGGCGACGAGGCCCCCAGCTTCATCTGCTGGGGCCACAACAACCGCTCGGCGCTCGTGCGCGTTCCGCTCTACAAGCCGAACAAGGGTCAGTCGTCGCGCGTGGAGTATCGCGCGCTGGACTCCGCCGCCAACCCCTACCTCTCGTACGCCCTCATGCTGGCCGCGGGTCTCAAGGGCATCGAGAACGAGTACGAGCTGCCTCCCGAGGCGGAGGACAACGTCTGGTCGCTGACGGATGCCGAGCGCCGGGCTCTCGGCTACGCACCGTTGCCCGCGAGTCTCGATCACGCGCTCGAGTACATGGAGGAGTCGGAGCTCGTCGCCGAGACGCTGGGCGAGCAGGTGTTCAACTACGTGCTCCTCAACAAGCGCCGCGAGTGGCAGGAGTACCGCTCGCAGGTCACCCCGTTCGAGCTCAAGAGCAACCTCGAGATGCTCTGAGACCGGCTGACGCATGACCGCGAGCGAAAGGCCGGGTTCCCTCACCCCGCTCGCACGCCTGGGCTTCAGCCGCCTCGCCGACGCCGAGGATCTCCTCGACGAGCTGTCGGCACTCATCGGCGCGCCGCGCGAGACGCTGCTCGACGCGGTCGCGGTGGCCGCCGACCCGGATGAAGCGCTGCACGCGCTCACCCGGCTGGCACGTCGCGACGCCGCTCCCGTCCGCCGGGCCCTGTCGCGGTCGTCGGCCTGGCGGGCACTGTGGGCCCTGCTGGGGGCGTCCACGGGATTCGGCGAGTTCTTCTTCCGGCACCCGTCCGAGGTCGATCAGCTCGGCGACGCGGGCGAGCGCCTGCCCACCGACGCGGAGCTCCGCAGCGAGCTGCTCGAATCCGTCGGCGCGGTCGAGGGCTTCGCCGCCGAAGGCGGTGAGAGCGCGTGGGTGGCGCTGCGGGTGCGCTACCGGCGGATGCTGGCGCGCATCGCCGCGTACGACCTCCTCAGCGGCTCTCCGGTCGACGAGATCGCGGCCGTCTCGGCGGCGCTGGCGGATGCCGCGGGCGCTGCCCTGGAAGCCTCGCTGGCGGTCGCCCGCACCCGTGTCTCGGGCGGCGCCGTCGGCGCCGGGCTCTTCCCGCGCGACCAGGTGGCGGCGACGAAGCTCTCGGTCATCGGCATGGGCAAGACGGGTGCGCGCGAACTGAACTACGTGAGCGACGTCGACGTCATCTTCGTCGGCGGGGGAGAGGACGCCGCGATCGAGGAGGTCGGCGAGAGCCGCATCGTCGACATCGCCACACGCCTCGCCGTGCAGACCATGCGCGGCATCTCGGGCGTCGAGATCGAACCGCCACTGTGGGAGGTCGACGCCAACCTGCGTCCGGAGGGCAAGCAGGGCGCCCTCGTCCGCACGCTCGACTCGCACCTGGCCTACTACGACCGGTGGGCCAAGAGCTGGGAGTTCCAGGCCCTGCTCAAGGCGCGCCCGATCGCGGGCGACGAAGAACTCGCTCAGGCCTACATCGACGCCGTCCAGCCCAAAGTGTGGACGAGCGCCGCCCGCGAGAACTTCGTCGACAGCGTGCAGCGCATGCGCGAACGCGTCACCGAGCACATCCCCGCCGCGGACGTGCCCTACCAGCTCAAGCTCGGCCCGGGCGGCATCCGAGACATCGAGTTCACGGTCCAGCTCCTCCAGCTCGTCCACGGCCTCTCCGACGACCGCATCCGTCAGCGCGGCACTCTCGCCGCGCTCGAGGCGCTGGTCGCCGAGGGGTACATCGGCCGGGCCGAGGCATCCGCCTTCTCACGCGACTATCGCGTGCTGCGCCTGCTCGAGCATCGCGTGCAGCTGCGTCAGCTGCGTCGCACGCACCTGATGCCCGCGCGCCCCGAAGACCTCCGGGTCCTCGCGCGGGCCACCGGTCTCGCCGAGACGGCCGAGGGCGTGTGGAACCTGTGGGAGTCGGTCAAGCGCGAGGTCCGCGACATCCACGTGCGGCTCTTCTACCGACCGCTGCTGTCGGCGGTCGCGGCGCTCCCCGCCGACGAGCGGCAGCTGTCGACCGAGCAGGCGCACGACCGCCTCGCCGCGATCGGCTTCGCCGACCCCGCCGGTGCCCTGCGGCACATCGCCGCCCTGACGACGGGCCTCAGCCGCAAGGCGACGATCCAGCGCCACCTGATGCCCGTCATGATCCGATGGTTCGCCGATGGCGTCGACCCGGACTACGGACTGCTGGCATTCCGCCGACTCAGCGAGCGCCTGGGCGACACCCACTGGTTCCTGCGCATGCTGCGCGACTCGTCCGGCGCCGCGGAGAGCCTTTCGCGGGTGCTGTCCGGCTCGCGCTACGTCGGCGAGCTCATCGAGTGGATCCCTGAATCGGCGGCCTGGCTCGACGATCCCGAGCTGCTGCGGCCGCGCTCGGGCACCGCCCTGCAGCAGGAGGCGCGGGCGATCCAGACCCGCCACCAGACCATCACCGACGCGATGCGCTCGGTGCGCGCGCTGCGCCGGCGCGAGCAGCTGCGGATCGCGATGGCCGCCATCCTCGGCAGCGTCACGATCGAAGAGGTCGCCGAGGCGCTGACGACCATCACCGAGGTGACGATCCAGGCGACGCTGCGTGCGGTGCGGCGCGAGGTCGTGCCGCCGGAGGATGCGGCACTCGACTTCTCGGTGATCGCGATGGGACGCTTCGGCGGCGCCGAGCTCGGGTTCGGCTCCGACGCCGACGTCATGTACGTCTACCGCCCGAACGGCGTGGACCCGCAGCGGGCGCACGAGCTCGCGCTCAAGCTGGTCGCCGCGTTGCGCACCCACTCGGAGGACCACCGCGTGCCGCTCGAGCTCGACGCCGACCTTCGCCCGGAAGGGCGCAACGGCCCCCTCGCGCGCTCCCTGGACGCGTACGCGGAGTACTATCGCCGGTGGGCGCTGTCGTGGGAGGCGCAGGCGCTGCTGCGCGCGCGCGGCGTCGCAGGCAGTGTCAAGCTCATCGGCGACTTCATGCGGCTCGCCGACCAGGTGCGCTACCCCGAGAAGGTGGATCTCGCGGCCACCCGCGAGATCAAGCGGATCAAGGCCCGCGTCGAGAGCGAGCGGCTGCCGCAGGGCGTCGACCCGTCGCGTCACCTCAAGCTGGGGCCCGGATCTCTGAGCGATGTCGAGTGGCTCGTGCAGCTGCTCCAGCTGCAGCACGCGCACGAGGTGCCGGGCATGCGCACGACCTCGACCCTCGACGCGCTGCGCGCCGCCGTGGACGCCGGCCTCCTCCCCGCGAGCTCCGCGGACAGGCTCGCCGAGGCGTGGCGGCTCGCGAGTCGCCTGCGCTCGGCCAACACGCTCCTGTCGGGGCAGACGAGCGATGTGCTCCCCGTCGACCGCAAGAAGCTCGACGGCATCGGCCGGCTGCTCGAGTACCCGCCGCGGTCGGCGACGCAGGTCGAGGAGGACTACCTCGGAGCGACGCGCCGCGCCCGCCGCGTCTTCGAGAAGCTCTTCTACGGATAGACGGATGCCGCAGCCCGGCGGGTCACCGCTCGCCGCGGTGTCGGACGACTCCGGCCGCGCGGGTCAGGCGGCAGGGCAGAGGGGGATGCCGTCGGTGCGGTCGCCCTCGAGCGGCGCCCCCGACACCGCGGCGACGACCCGCACTGCGCGGTCCCAGTACCGCGCGTAGTGATACGGGTCGGCGTTGATCTGGGTGTGGTGGGCGACGAGCGTGGGCTCCATCGCGGCACGGTCCGGCACCCGCTCCGCCATCGCCCGGTAGAACACGCTCGCGGCCGTGTAGGGGTCCAGGCGCGCTTCGCGCGGGCCCCACGAGTCCTGCTGCTGGAAGAGGCCGATCGACGTGGTGCGCGAGCCGTCCGGATTGGTCACGGCGCTCGTCTCCCAGTCGCCGTAGTCGATGTTGCGCAGCGACGACTCGCCCATCGCCGTCATCACCGCGATGGTCTGGTCCCGCTGGTCGAACCCCAGGTCCCTGCCGGCGGCGAGGATCGTGCACGCGTGGGCGAGCTGCTCGACGCCGTAGCCGGAGATTCGCGATTCGAGGATCGGCGGGGGAGGCTGCACGATCGGCTCCGCCGAGCGGAGGGAGAAGTCGCTCTCGAGAACACCGCGAAGTGCGCCGGCCAGGAGTGCGCCCCCGAGCAGGAGCGCGGCCACCTGTGCGACCGGCACCGCGATCGCGGCGATGACGAGACCCCCACGACGCGACTGACGCGCCCGTCGTGGCTGCGGCTTCCGGCCCCGCGATCCCGCCGGCCTCGCCCGGCGCGCGCGACGGGGTCGTGTCGTCGCGGCGGTTCGCGCGGGCATGCCGGGCTCGCTTTCGATCGGTCGGGGCGCGCAGGCGCCCGTACAGCATAGGCGCCCGCGCTGGGGCGCGCCCGGGGTGGCGGCATCCGTCAACAGGAAAGGGCCCTGGTCACCCAGGGCCCTTCCTCATGCCGGAACGTCAGACGCCGAAGTACAGCTCGGCTTTAGGATCTGAGATTCGGAGGGTGTTCCACAGGATCGTACTCCCTTGCAAACTCAGGGAAGTGCGATGCTGAGCATGGGGTGGGTCGCTGCTGCGGCTGTCCGAGAACCTGTCCGTTTTGCCGATTCTTGGCCGTCCTACGGGTCTTCCTGGGGGTCTACGGGAGGTGCCGCCTACCTGTTTGATATGAGCGCTGACCGCCCTCGCCTCTGGACTGCCCAGGAGCTTGCCGACTATACGGGCATCCCCATCAGGACGCTCGCTGACTGGCGGACGGAGCGCGCGCGCAGCCGAGGTCTCGGATTGCCGTTCGTCGCACTCTCGGCGCACAACGTCCGCTACCGCGATGAGGATATCGAGGCGTTCATCGCAGGGCGGATCGTGGCTCCGATGGATAGGGCGGCCGACTGATGGCGCGGCCGAAGCGCGCGCTCGGCGAACTCGGCAAGGTGACGTACACCGTTGAAGGGAGCGGTCTGGTCATCGCGCGAGGACGCGTCCACGACGGCAACGGGCGCGAGCGTCGTCCGAGCGGCAGCGGAGCGACCGAAGCCGAGGCGCTGGCCGCATTGCAGGAAGCGGCCGATGTTGCCGTCGGTCGAGTCCTGGCACGACGCACGCAGCTCATGACCGTCGCGGAGTTGGCGACGGCGTGGCTGAAGACGGCGTATCACGACGACGACCCGCGAGTGCTGCGCCAACGCCGCGAGCAGACCGTCGATGGCTACGCATCGGTGGTCCGAGCGCATGTCACCCCGCGCGCCGGAGCCATCCGTATCGCCGACATCACCGCTGATCGCGCCGACGGGCTGCTCATGGACATCGCACGGGAGAAGTCGGTGACGACCGCGAACAAGGTACGTAACGTGATGTCGCTCATGTTCGATTGGGCGATCCAGCAGGGACATTTCTCGGCTGCCGGGTCGATCCAGCAGACACGGTACGGAGCGGTTGTCGTGGCGAACCCCATCCGTGCGACCCGGCGAGCGGATGAGCCGAACACGGTGTACTTCGAACTTGACGCGGTGCAGGTCAAGTACATCCTCCACCTCATCCGCGACGTGTGGCCGGCGCGACACCGGGCGCGGTATCCGGTGGGCCGGCGGCCCAACTACAAGCTGCTCGCCGACTACATCCTCATCACGCTCGGCACTTCCGAGAGAACCGCGGAGCCGATTGCGATCCGGTTCCAGGACGTGCGGTTCGAGGCGGTGGAGCAGCCGGATGGAAGCCTCACGATGGAGGCGCTCGTCTGGGTCGGGGGGACGATGGTTCGCACGAAGTCCCGCGGCCTGTTCCGCCAGGACTCGCCCAAGGCGGAGCGGCAGAAGCGTTGGGTTCGCGTTCCGAAGTTCGCGGCCAAGGTGCTGAGCGAACTCATGGCCAGCCACGTTCCCGATCCAGAACGGAATCCCGACGACGTGCTGTTCACCACCGAGCGCGGCCGTCCGCGCGACCCCAGCGCAATCGGGGAGCTGCTACGGATGTTCCGCCGCGAGTTCCAACCGGAGCTCTTGGCTATTGGGGTCGACGCCGAGCACCTCACCTTCCGCAGCCTCCGCAAGGCCGTCGCCGCGGCGGTATCGAACACGGCCGGCGTCGAGGTCGCACGCGATCTGCTCGGGCACAGTGACGCGGCGATCACCGAAGGCCACTACGCGAAGCGCCCCGACCTCATTGTCGAAATCGCGGCCGACGCGCTCGATGAGGTGTTCGCGGGCATTGACGCATGAAAGGCCGCGAAGAGGAGAACTGACAACGCATGATTGTGAGCAACTACGAGCCGCTGCTGCGCACGTTCGTCGACGACAACGCTGCGGCTCTCACCACCCGGGGTGTCGATGTGGACGACTTCACGACACACCTGTATCGGCGCGCGACGGCGACATTCGTCGAGCGCCCCGCCGGAATCAGACTCGCTTCGCGGCTGCTCGGCCACGCGAACGAGCAGATCACGTGCGCGAGCTACGTCGTCTGCGCCGTCGAAGTCGACCCGATCACGATCGACATCCTCGACGAAGTTCTCGGATCCTGACAGTCAGGGAAGGTGCAACATGCGAACAGGGCGACCGCCGCTCGAACTCGGCACACACGGCACGATCACCACCCGCTCCGTCGGCACTGGGCGCACATGCGCCATCGCGCGACTGCGGCTGTGGGATGGAGAACTCCACCGAGTCACAGCCACCGCAGACACCGCGACGGACGCCCGCGCACGGCTGGAACTCCGAATCGCGGAGCGACTCCGGCTGTCGGAGCTCGATGCCTGGCGTTATCTCACTCCCGACGACCCCTTCGACGAACTCGCCTACGTGTGGCTCGGCGACCTCGCGTGGCTCTCCGATGTGAGCGAGGCTACGTACGCGCGGTGTGAACGGCTGGTTCGAACGCAGCTCACGCCGGCGTTCGGCGATTTGACGATCGGCGAGATCACCGCGGACCGGATCGAACATCACTTGGCTGCTCAGCGGGCCGCATCAGAGGAGGCCGCCGCCTCCTCGCGCGCCGCGATCCAGTTGCTTCTCGACTTTGCGGTCGGCGAGGGCGTGATCCGCTCGAACCCGATGGAGGTTGCGGCGGCAGATGGAGTGCCTGGGCGTCTCGGCGATCTGAGCGTCTACAGGGAGCTTGTTCGTGGACGCATAGAACTGCGCCGCGACGAGCGTCGGCGCGATGTGGGACATGACCGCTGACGGAGCTCGTCGCGGAACGCGCGGCTTCTTCGATACGGGCGCGCGCCGACCTCGGCGATGAAGCGCCAGCCGCTCCTTTAGCGCAGCACGAGAATTGAACCGGCATCAGGGGGTCAGAGGTTCGAGTTCCCTCAGGTCCACCAAAACTCCCGGTAAAGCCACGATTGAGACGATCCTCTTGCGCGTCCCCGCTCCCCACGGTCGAATGGAGCCGCGAGATCGAGCACGGATGTGCTCGATCGCTGCGCTCGGACCCGAGGGAGGCTCCATGGAAGCCATGGCCGTTCCGTTCACCCGTGAGGATTACCGGCACCGGATGCAGAGGGCCGCGGAGGACGCTGCGGCGGAGGGCCTCGACGGTCTTCTCGTGACTCCGGGACCCGACCTGCTGTGGCTCACGGGCTACCAACCCACGGCGATCACCGAGCGGCTCACCCTCCTCGTCCTCCGCGGCGACGCCGATCCTGAGTTGCTGGTGCCGAGGCTGGAACGCCCGGATGTCGAGTCCGCGGCAGGCGCGGAGGCCCTGGCGATCAGCGATTGGCGCGACGGCAGCGATCCTTACGAATCCGCGGCCGCGCTGCTGCGGGAGGAGGGGGCCTACGCCGTGTCCGACTCGGCCTGGGCGATGCACCTGCTCGGCCTGCAGAGGCGACTCCCCAAGAGCGGCTACTGGTCGGTTACCGATCGACTGCCGATGCTGCGTGCGGTGAAGGACGCCAACGAGCTCGCGCGAATGGAGTCGGCCGCCGAGGCCGCGGATGCCACGTTCCGCGAGATCGTGAAGGTGGCTTTCGCAGGGCGCAAGGAGACGGATGTCGCCGCCGACCTCGCACGCCTGCTGCATGAGTTCGGGCACGAGCAGGTCGACTTCACGGTCGTCGGTTCTGGGCCGAACGGCGCCAACCCGCACCACGAAGCGGGCGACCGTACGATCCTTGCGGGGGATATGGTCGTGCTCGACTTCGGCGGGCTGATGCAGGGGTACGGATCCGACACGTCGCGCACCGTCTGCGTCGGAGAACCCACGTCTCAGATGCGCGAGGTGCACGACATCGTGCGCACCGCCCAGCAGACGGCGTTCGAGGCGGTGCGCCCCGGCATCGCCTGCCAAGAGGTCGATCGCACTGCGCGCCGCGTCATCACGGAGGCCGGTTACGGCGATCATTTCGTTCATCGCACCGGCCACGGGATCGGAATGACCACGCACGAGCCGCCTTACATGGTGGAGGGCGAGGTCCGGCCTACAGTGCCCGGAATGTGCTTCTCGATCGAACCGGGGATCTATCTCGCCGGGCAATTCGGCGTCCGTATCGAGGACATCGTCACCGTCACCGAAGACGGCGGGCGTCGGTTGAACAACACGGACCGCCGGCTGGTCATCGTCGAGTGATGCCGGCCACGCCGCGAAGTGGGGCGTGCCATTCTTCGCACGCGGGCGTTGCAGACTCGGGCCTAGCCGATCTCTCCTGAACCGGAGGCGGTCGTCGGCAGTGTGTGGGCAAGAGCCGCGGCGGAAGCCGCGGCATCCTGCAGAGTCCCACGTGCCATTCGATGACGCTTCATGAGCACGGCCATGACCACGCCGGCGAAGCTCAGTCCCGCCATGACCCAGGAAGCGGTGGCCAGTCCGGACGCCAGCGCGTCGGACATCGGCGCGCCCGCATCGCTGTCCGTCTCGATCACGGACGCGTTGATGGTCGCCACGAGCGCCGTGGCGACGGCTGCGCCGATGTACCGGGCCATGTTGGAGACTCCCGAAGCCGATCCGACCTGTTCCTGGGGTACGGACGCGGTGGCGGCGGAGGATGAAGGGCCGTTGGACAGACCCATGCCGACCGCGATCGCAACCAGAGGCAGCACGAACGCGGCATAGTTCCATGACGACTGGACGAAGCCGACGACGGCGAACCCGATCGCGGTCACCAGGAATCCGAGACCGACGACCTGTCGGCCGCCGATCCGTGCGGCGAACTTCGGTACCAGGGGGGCGACGAGAACGAGACCGACGGTCGCGGGGAGCATGGCCAGTCCCGCCTGGAACGGCGTCAGCCCGAGCGCGTCGGGGTTCTGGAAGTAGAGGCTGAGGAGGTACATCAGCCCGTTGATCGTGCCGGATCCGATCAGGATGGCCACTGTCGACGCCACGAGCACCACGTTGCGCAGCAGAGCGAGGTCCAGCAGCGGGACCGCGACCCGCCGTTCCACCGCTACGAACGCGATGGCGCTGAGGATCGCCACCACGACGCATCCGAGGGTGGGGAGCGAAACCCATCCCCACTGCGCCCCCAGACTGGTGGCGAGGATGACGGGGGTCAACGTCAGGGCGATGAGAGCGGCGCCGAGGTAGTCGATCGACCGGGGGCGATTCTCATCGCGCGATTCGCTGACGCCCCTGGCGGTGAGCAGCACGCAGGCCAGGGCAACCGCCGCGTCGATCCAGAACAGCCCTTGCCAGCCGGTCACGTCCACAAGCACGCCGCCCAGCAGCGGCCCGACCGCGGCGCCGACGGCGGCGGCTGCTCCCCACAGCGACACCGCGCGCAACTGATCCTGGCCGCTATTGGCCACTGTGAGCAGGCTGAGCCCGCACGCCAGGATGGTGGCGCCCGCGGCTCCCTGGATGATCCGTCCGGCGATCACGGCGCCGCCCGTCGTGGACAGAGCGATGAACACGCATGAGGCGATGAAGAGGAGCAGCCCGAGTTGGAAGACCCGCTTGCGACCGAACACATCGCCCATCGCGCCCGCCGTGACGATGACCGCGGCGCCCATCAGCGAGTATCCGGTCACCGCCCACTGCAGCGTGTCGACGGACGTTCCGGTGTCTTCGCTGATCGCCGGCAGCAGGATGCTGACCGCTGACGTATTGGCGTTCACCACCAGTGTCGACAGGCACGTGGCCACCAGGACGGCGGTCCCGCCGGGGGCGGTGACGGCGTCCGCAGCTGTCGAATCACGCGCCACCGGCATCCTCCTGCGGCTATTGGTGTTCGCCGCAAAGCTATCCATGAGCGTGGTACACCGCAATGCTCTGTCCACGAGAGAACGCATGCCGGCACGGCCAATTCATTGCGCGAGGGATCCCTGATGATCGCCTATACCGCGCGCAGTCATACAGCGCTATCTTCAGGATTAATTCAATTCTGTATTGGTCTCGCCGCCAGCGACGGAAGGGATGCGCGATGCTGCAATCATCGACTTACCGAGGTGATCCCCGATGAGCGCGGCGGAAGGATCGAGTCGAGGACGGGACGCGGTTCGGGCCTCTGCGAAGGCGATCCCAGCGCCGGTCTGGATCTCTTGGATCGCGCTCGCGCTCATGACCACGAGTTCGGTCGCGAGTCTGCGACCGGCGCCCACGATGGCCGTGTACGGTCTCGCCGCGGTCTTCCTCTACCTGGTCCCGGCGATCGTGTTCCTGCTACCGACGTCGCTCGTCGCGGCGGAGCTTGCGTCCGGCTGGAAGGGTGGTGTCTACAAGTGGGTCTCCGAGGGAATCTCGAAGCCCATGGGGTTCCTGGCGATCTGGTGTCAGTTCGCGATGACGATCTTCTACTATCCGACGCTGCTCGGGTTCGTCGCGTCAACCCTCGCGTACGTCATCAACCCGGATCTCGCGTCGAACGGTGTGTGGACCGCCCTCGTGATCATGGTCTGCTACTGGGCGGGCGTGTTCGTGTCCTCTCGAGGCACGAAGGGTGTGGCAGGTCTCGCGAGCTGGGGTCTGATCATCGGCACGCTCATCCCCGGCGCCGTGCTGGTGATCCTCGGCGCGCTGTTCCTCGGGCAGGGCAACCCTTCGGCCGCGCCGATGACCGTCGACAATCTGCTGCCGCAGTGGGCGGGCCTTGCCAGCCTCGTGCTCATCGTGAACAACTTCCTCTCCTACAGCGGCATGGAGATGAACGCGGTGCACGTGTCGTCGCTGAAGAACCCGGGTAAGGAGTACCCGAGGGCGATCTTCCTCGCTATGGGGCTTGTGCTGCTGATCTTCATCCTCCCGGCGCTCGCGATCAGTTGGGTGGTTCCGGCCGAGCAGATCTCGCTGACGGCCGGCATCATGCAGGCGTTCGAGGCCGTGTTCGCGACGTTCGACATCTCGTGGCTGACCCCGATCGTCGGGATCATGCTCGTCGCGGCTTCGCTGGGTGGCATGCTCACGTGGCTGGCGGGGCCGTCGAAGGGTCTGCTGCTCATCTCACGCGAGGAGGGCTACCTGCCGCCGTTCCTGCAGAAGCTCAACAAGAACGGGGTGCAGCAGAACCTGCTGGTCACGCAGGGCATCATCACGTCGATTATCGCCCTGGGGTACGCGCTCATCCCGAACGTGTCGAGCGCGTACTGGATCTTCTCCGTCATCACGACGCAGGTGTACCTGATCATGTACCTGCTCATGTTCGTCGCGGCAGTGCGGTTGCGTCGCCTGCATCCCGACCACCCGCGCGGATACCGCGCCCCGATGTTGGTCGCGCTGTGCGGGGTCGGCTTCGCCGCGTCGCTCGCCGCGCTACTCGTCGGATTCATCCCGCCG
Source organism: Microbacterium hibisci (assembly GCF_015278255.1). Taxonomy (GTDB): domain Bacteria; phylum Actinomycetota; class Actinomycetes; order Actinomycetales; family Microbacteriaceae; genus Microbacterium; species Microbacterium hibisci. Next base: position 477,820 of record NZ_JADIJC010000001.1, on the reverse strand, counting down.
TCGCAGTTCGGCGACAGCAGCCCCTGGATCTACCTGGTGATCGTCGGCGGAGGCGCCCTCGGGCTCGGCCTGCTCGTGCCGTTCCTCTTCTACCGGTTCCGCAAGCCCTCCTGGAAGCAGCCGGCTGCGACATCCGGAGGTGAATCATGAGCACGGACCTCGAAACGCAGAGCGGACGCGAACGAACGATCATCTCCCTCGTCGCCGTCACCATCCTCATCGTGCTCGCCGTGATCGCGACCGTCATGTTCGTCGGGGCCCGACAACAGGCCAAGGATGTCGACAAGGCGCAACAGTTGCTCGACGCGTTCGCCGACGCCGGCATCGCGGTCAGTTTCACCCCGGAGCAGGTCGCGGAGGTGCTCGGCGACGACGGTGGGGCGACCTGCGCCGACCCGAACTCCGCGCTCGCGCGCTCGACGCTGCTCGCCGGCCTGTCCAACGGCGCCGGCGGACCAGGCCTGCGCCCGACGCTGGTGGAATCCAGGCTGCTGCAGGGACAGCTTCTGATCATCCAGACCTACTGCCCGGACGAGGCCAAGGAGTTCCAGGAATTCGTGGACAGCCTCAACACGGTCGACGGCGACGGCTCGTGAGCGACGACATCCGCACGCGCGTCCGCGCGATGATGCCCGCCGCCCGCGGCGAGCTCGCCGAGCTCGTGGCTCTTCGATCCGTCGCCGACCCGCGGCAATTCCCCCCGGAGGAGTGCGCCAAGGCGGCCGAATGGGTTCGCGAACGATTCGCCGAGCTCGGTTTCGGTGACGCCCGGCTGGAGCGCACACCCGACGGCAGCGACGCCGTCATCGGCAGCCGCCGCGCGACGGACCCGGACGCGCCGACAGTCCTGCTGTACGCGCACTACGACGTCCAGCCTCCCCTGGAGGAATCGGCGTGGCGAACGCCGCCGTTCGTGCTCACCGACATCGACGGCCGATGGGCGGGCCGCGGAGCCGCGGATTGCAAGGGCAACATCCTGATGCACCTTCTCGCGCTGCGCGCCCTGCAGGGCGAGATCCCCGTCCATCTGAAACTCGTGGTCGAGGGCAGCGAAGAGCAAGGCACAGGCGGGCTGGAACGGTACGTCGCGGCGAACCCGGACGTGCTCGCCGCGGATGTGATCCTCGTGTGCGACACGGGCAACGCCGCTGTCGGCCGCCCCGCGGCGACAGTCTCGCTGCGCGGCTTCGCGAACGTCGTCGTCCGCGTCGAGACTCTCGCGTCGGAGATCCACTCCGGGATGTTCGGCGGTCCCGCACCTGATGCGCTTGCCGCGCTCGTCGAGGTCCTCGCCTCGTTGCGCGACGACGCCGGCAGCACGACGATCGACGGGCTTCCCCACGACGGGACCTGGACGGGCGAACCCTATGACGCCGGGCAGTTCCGCACCGACGCGGGCGTGCTCGACGGCGTCCGCCTCCTGGGCGACGGCACCGTGGCCGACGAGCTGTGGGCCCGGCCGGCCCTCACCGTGCTCGGCATCGACTGTCCGCCGGTGGTCGGCTCATCAGCATCCATCGTCCCGCGCGCGGCGGCGCGACTGAACTTGCGTATTCCACCTGGAGTGCGCTCGGAAGACGCGCACGATGCGCTTGTCGCGCACCTGCGCGATCATGCCCCGTGGGGCGTGCGGGTGGACGTCGAGACCGAGGCCGTGGGAGAACCGTTCCGCGCGGCCACCGACGGCCCCGCCTACCGTCGCTTCGCCGACGCGATGCACGCCGCGTACGGGATCGACATGACCCTGCTCGGGCAGGGCGGATCGATCCCCCTGTGCAATGTCTTCGCCGACACATACCCCGGCGCGGAGATAATCCTCATGGGCGTCGAGGAGCCCCTCGCCCTCATCCACGCACCCAACGAGAGCGTCGACCCGAGCGAGATCCAGAATCTCGCGATCGCCGAGGCGGCATTCCTCCGCTCGTTCGGAACCGCGCGGTGACCGCACGAGCCCGGTCAACGTGACTCCACGGGAGTGTCGTCCATCCAGTCCGCGGCGGGAGAATTGCGGAAGCCACGCACCGAGCCGGACGCGACCAACCCCACCAGCACTCCGAGCGCGATCGAGACCATCGTGGCGATCGTGGAGATGATCGTGTTCATTCCGGACGATCCGCCTTCGAGCACGCTCGCGACGCCGATGAGTCCGAGCGCGCCGGGCACCAGCAGCCAGAACGCGGGAAGGAAACTCACCAGGGCCGGGGGTCCGCTTCGCTGGCGTGCCACCACGACGGCCACCGGGGTCATCGCCGCAGCGCCCACGAGCGCCGACAGCACACCGTCGAAGAACACGTCTCCGATCACCTGAGCGCCATATGCGACGTAGAGGACGATCAGGATCCAACCAACGGATGAGGGTCGCGCGCACTGGTAGACGCTGATGCCGACGCCGAACACAGCGACGGCGACCCATGGGGCGACAGGGCCCAAGGGCCAGTGGGTCGCGGTGATCGCGGGGACACCGATGAGTGCGGCGGCCGCGACGATGCCAGTGGCGAGCAGGAGCAGCCGGATCGCGCCTGCAGCCAATCGAGCGGCTCCAGACACGATGTGGCCCGTGGCGAGTTCGATCACCGCGATCGTGAGCAGACCTCCCGGCAGCAGCATGATCAAGGGCGCGACGATCGCCGGCAGCACCCCCGGATCGACCAGATGCGCCACCGCGAGCACGGACAAGCCCACACCCAGCGAGGCGGCGACGACGACCAACGCCTGATACGCGGGCTCGAGTCGCTCAGTCGCGAGCAGCAGCGCCCCGACCCCCAGGCCGAGCACGCCAGCGACGACCACTCCCGGCCACGAGGACCCCAGCAGCACGCTCAGCGCAGCAGACAGAAGCGCGTAGGCGCCGATGCGCTGGGCACTCGTGAACGGCGGCGGCAACTCGGGGACGCGCGCGAGTTGCCGGCGCACCCAGTTCGCGCTGTTCGGTCGAGTTCGGGCGACGCCCGCGATCCGATCGACGGCGTCGACCTGGTAGAGCAGCGCGACGCTGTCGCCAGCGGCCACGGCGCGGGTCTGAGCGGAACCGGCATCGCCCGATGAGACGAGTATGGATGTCGGGAAAACCACGGCCTCCGCAGATGTCAGACCATTCGCTCTTGCCGTGTCATCGAGGGCGCTGCGGACCAGCCCGACGGGGTAGCCGCTGTCGATCATCGCCGTGCCCAGGGCCGCCATCGCGTCCAGCACGACGGGTGTCGCATTCTGGGCGACCTGGTCCGACACGGGTGGGGGTTCGCTTCGCGGGACTTCTCGCCGCAGCAATAGCCAGATCAGCACGCCCGCGGCGATCAGCACGCCGAGCGCGAGCGCCAGCGTCGGCCAGGCGATCGTCGAGCTGGTCACCGCCGGTGGGATGGCAGGCACCGTCGTCATCGTCGGCTCAGGAGTCGCGGTCGGTCCAGGCGTCGCCGTGGTCACCGGGGTCGGCGTCGCGTCGGGAGACCCTGTCGGCTGAGGAGTCGGCGTCGAGGAGTCGGAAGGCGTAGGTGTGGGAGTCGGTGTCGACGTCGGCGTAGGCGTAGGCGTCGGTTCGAACGGCGTCGGCGTGGGCGAATCGTTCGGCAGATCGGGAACCGCGAACGCGACCAGTTCGAGCGTGCCCGCTGGGCCCTGGATCGTCGACACATGTCCAACGGCACCCAGCAACGCGAGTACTGCGGTGCTCACCACAGCGCGCGACAGCGTGCCACGCCACCCGCGCCCCGCTGTCGTGCGCATCCACCCCATCAATCACACATGTTGGCACCCGAAGACAGCACGGCGGTAGGGTCAGCGCGCCGTTGGCCGTGCATCAACTTGCTCAGCCACCCGTATCGACGCGAAGGCAGTAGCGTACGGAGTTGTGGGCTCGATGATCTATTTCAACTCCTCCTCGCTCGACGGCTACATCGCGGGTCCTGATTTCGGATGGGAGTGGGCGACCCGCGATCAAGAGGTCCACTCCTTCGTCGACGAGCTCCTCGCACCCGTTCGTACTCACCTGTACAGCAGGAAGGTCTACGAGGCGCTGAAGATGTGGGACGACGTCCCGCTCGAGGATCTGTCGACTCCTGACCGCGAGTTCGCGCTCCGGTGGCGCAGTGTCGATAAGGTCGTCTACTCGCGCCACCTGAGGTCCGTCTCCACTCGCCGGACAGAGTTGCGCGACACATTCGACGCCGATGAGGCCCGCCGCATGAAAGACGCCTCGCGTGCGCCGCTTGCGGTGGGTGGTGGGCAGTTGGCGTCCATAGCCGCACGCGCCGGTGTGCTCGACGAGGTTCACGTCGTGGTGGCGCCCGCCGTCGTCGGTGGGGGCATCCGGCTCTTCGACAAGACGCTTCAGCTCGATCTTGAGCTGTTCGACGAGCACAGATTCGCATCCGGATTCGTACACCTCGGCTACCGAGTTCTCCACAGGTGATCCGCCGAGGCCGATCGGGTCATTGATGGCCTCCTCGGCGATGCGGGTCGGCCACGACGTTGCGTGGGAACGCCGTGATGCTCGGAGGTCTGATCCTTGATTCCGCGACGCGGGGTTTCGGTGCTCCACGCGCTGAGTAAGGAGAGGGGTCTTGCCCCTATGCTCGACAGTCACCGCCGGTCTCGGGCGAGGTTCCGGCGGTGAGGCCCGGCGCTCGCCCGCCGGGCTGCTCCCTCGGTGAACTGCGCCGCGAGTCGCAGCCCGGGCGGTGCGGCGGCGCCCCGCATGTCGTCGCGGGGCTCCACCGTTCTCTTGCCCGCGTCGGAAGGCTAGGAGTTGATCTGCTCGACGACGTCGTCGGCCGACTTCTCGATCGCCTCGCGAAGCTTCTCGTAGTCGTCGGAGTCGATCGCCTTGCTGATCCGCTTGTCGGCTCGCGCTAGTGCCTTTTCGACATTGTCGGCCCACCGGTCGTCGACGACCGCCACGACGGCCGAGGTCCCCCGAGCGAGGTACTCGTCGACGTCGACGCCGAACTGCTTCTCTTCTCGGTTCTTCTTGATCTTTCCGAGGATCGCGCCGATGCCCGCGCCGACCGCCGTCGCCGCCAACAGTGGCGGTGCGAAAAGCCCGACGACGACGCCCGCGCCGGCCCCCCAGGCCGCGCCATGGCCGACGGACTTGTCGCCGTGCTCCTTGACCTGGACCTTGCCGTCCTTGTCACGGACGAGCACGACCGCGCCGATGACCTCGTAGCCTCCCGCGTCCTGTCCGCTGCGGAGGGCCTGGTAGTCGTCCGACGCAGATTCGGTGTCATCGTACGAGCCGACCACCAGTGCGAGGTTCTTCGTAGCCATCGATATCTCCTTCGATATGTCTCGCGGCCTGGCAATCAGGTCGTCCGCGAGATCCGGGTCATCACGGTGCTGCGATCCTACGGCGCGTACTGCTCGCGGAGCGAGCGCGGGGTCCGACGCGTCGACTGCGATCTCGAAGCATCGTTGCTGCTCGGCGAAATGCGGAGCGTCAGCGGCGACGGCCGCCGCGAAGCAGTGACAGGGGTGCAACGGTGCGTGGTCGGCGGGCGACCATCAGCAGCGCGATCGCCAACAGCCCGCCGGCCGTGCCCGCGACGATGTCGAACATCGTGTCCTCGAGGCCGCTTTGAGAAGTTGTGCCGAGGACGACGTCGCTGACGAACTCGGAGATCTCCCACGCCCCGGCGAACGCCATCGGGATCGCCATCACGATGGTCAGCCCGAACCAGACGGGCAGCGGGACTCCCGCACGTTCTTCGGCACGCCGCACCGCGAGCATGCCGAGCCACGCGAGCATGACGCCCGAGTCGAAATGCACATACGCATCCCATCGGGGGATGGCGCTGTACACGTGCAGCACGCTCCCGGCCAGCGGACCGGCAACGATGAAGATCAGGTAGTGCAGCTGCAGTGCGCGGGGGATGGATGTGCGCAGAACGATCTCGACAAGGGCGGGGACGAACACCGTGCCGGCGAGGACGACTCCGAGGAGCGTCTCGACCTCGAAGCCCAGACCAGCCAGACCGAACACGACGAGGAGACTGGCAATCGCGAACGGAAGAGCGAACAGCGTCGAGGCGCGAGCCGAGCGTTGGGTCGATCGGTGGTCGTCGACCGACGGCAGTGGATGCCCTATGCCAGCGTCGCTCATACACGCTCCTGTTCCCCGGTCATAAGTCGATGCCAGAGTATCCCCCGGGGATGTGCCGGCGGCTCACGTCGGGTGCGTTCGAGCCCAGGCCCCGGGAAGATGGGGATCGTGCCGGCGACGGCTCAGATGTTCCGTCGGCGTTCCCGCAGGGGAGAGGCTGGCGGATGGCGCGGCGGGATGGAATGGTGACAGTGCGCAGGGAGTGCGCGGACCCTCGCCAAGGTGAACCGCCGCGCGACGATCTGAAGGATGCATCATGAAGGCCGCAGTCGTTTCATCGTTCACCTCACCGCTCGAGATCCTGCAGCGCGACATTCCGGTGCCTGATCCGGGCCAAGTTCTCGTCCGCCTCGAGACCTGCGGCTTGTGCCACACCGATATCCACGCCGCCCATGGCGACTGGCCGGTCAAGCCCGGACTCCCTTTCGTTCCCGGTCATGAAGGCGTCGGCATCGTCGAGCGTGTGGGCGCGGGTGTCGAGAACCGGTCCGTCGGTGACCGGGTCGCGATTCCGTGGCTCGGCTATGCGTGTGGCCATTGTCGCTACTGCATCGACGGGCGAGAGACGCTGTGCGAGCAGCAGCAGAACAGCGGCTACTCGGTCGACGGGGGATTCGCCGAGTACGCGGTCGCGAGCGCTTCGCATGTCGTGGAGGTCCCAGATGGGGTCACCCCGCTGGATGCTGCGCCCCTCACCTGTGCGGGTGTCACGACCTACAAGGCGCTGAAAGTCGCGTCCATCGTGCCGACGGAGAAGGTGGCGATCTTCGGCATCGGCGGTCTGGGCCATCTGGGCGTTCAATACGCGCGCATCATGGGCGGCTCAGTGATCGCCGTCGACGTCGAGGACGACAAGCTGGAACTCGCGAAGGAGCTCGGTGCCGAACACGTCGTGAACGCGGCCAGGGTCGATCCGGTCGCCGCTATCCAGTCGCTTGGCGGAGCCGATGTCGCCCTGGTCCTCGCGGCGTCGCCGAAGGTGTTCGAGCAGGCGTTCGCTTCACTCGCGCGTGGCGGCCGACTCATCTGCGTCGCCCTGCCCAAGGACCAGGAGATGAGCGTGTCGATCTTCGAGACCGTTCTGAAGGGTATTTCCATCATCGGGTCGATCGTCGGCACGCGGCAGGACCTAGGCGAGGTGTTCGCGCTGCACGCCGCCGGACACACGCGGATCATCGCCGAGGGCCGCAAGATCGAGCAGGTCAACGAAGCCATCGACGAGGTGCTCTCCGGCAAGGTGCTCGCCCGGCTGGTCTTCGAATATTAACCCAGACAGAGCGTCGCTCGGTTCGGCGGTCGGATGGTCACCGTGCGCATGAGCTTCCTCGCCGGGCGCGGGGGCGTACGACAGTGGGCAGCATGCCCACCTCACGAGCTGTGAGCGGGGAGTGCGTCGAGCCCATCAGTTGGTCTTGGTGAGTCACCAGGCCGCCGCCTGTGCCTCTCGCCGTCGCTGCGCGTGAGCGGAAGCGGTCATCCGCACACCGTCCGAAAACCTGTCCGTCTACTCCCCGTAGCCGTCCGTAAACGACCAGAGATAGACTGAGCCCCAGACGGCAGATGCCGCCTGGGGCTCAGCAAATGGCTGGCCTCGGAAACCGGGAGTGCGGTCCTCAAGACCCCTCGGAATCAGACGCCGAAGTACAGCTCGTACTCGAACGGGTGCGGACGCGCGTTGAGCGGCTGGATCTCGTTCTCGATCTTGTACTCGATCCACGTCTCGATGAGCTCGGGCGTGAAGACGCCGCCCTTGAGCAGGAACTCGTGGTCGGCGCGCAGCGCCTCGAGCGAGTCGAGCAGCGAGTTCGGAACCTGCGGGATGTTCTTCGCCTCCTCGGGGGGAAGCTCGTACAGGTCCTTGTCGACGGGCTCGTGCGGCTCGATGCGGTTCTGGATGCCGTCGAGGCCGGCCATGAGCTGGGCGGCGAAGGCGAGGTACGGGTTGCCCGAGGCATCAGGCGCGCGGAACTCGATGCGCTTGGCCTTGGGGTTGGAGCCCGTGATCGGGATGCGGATGGCCGCCGAGCGGTTGCCGGCCGAGTAGACGAGGTTGACCGGAGCCTCATAGCCCTTGACGAGACGCTTGTACGAGTTGAGCGTCGGGTTGGTGAACGCGAGCAGCGCCGGCGCGTGCGCCAGGATGCCGCCGATGTACCAGCGGGCCAGGTCGGAGAGCTGCGCGTAGCCCTTCTCGTCGTAGAACAGGGGCTTGCCCTCGAGCCACAGGGACTGGTGGGTGTGCATGCCCGAGCCGTTGTCGCCGAAGAGCGGCTTCGGCATGAAGGTCGCGACCTTGCCCCACTCGTTCGCCACGTTCTTGACGATGTACTTGAACTTCAGGATGTCGTCGGCCGCGTGGACCATCGTGTCGAAGCGGTAGTTGATCTCCTGCTGGCCGCCCGTGCCCACCTCGTGGTGCGCGCGCTCGAGCTGGAGGCCCGACTCGATGAGCCGCAGGCTGATGTCGTCACGCAGATCGGCGGTCTTGTCGACCGGCGAGACGGGGAAGTAGCCGCCCTTGTACGGGGTCTTGTTGGCGAGGTTGCCGCCGTCCTCGGCGCGGCCCGTGTTCCACGCGCCCTCTTCGGAGTCGACGGAGTAGAAGCTCGAGTTCTGCTTCACCTCGTAGCGGACGTCGTCGAAGATGTAGAACTCGGCCTCGGGGGCGAAGAACGCGGTGTCGGCGATGCCGGTCGAGGCGAGGTACTTCTCAGCCTTCTTGGCGACCTGGCGCGGGTCCTTCGAGTAGATCTCGCCGTTGCGCGGGTTGTAGATGTCGAAGACCATGATCAGGGTCTTCGCCTCGCGGAACGGGTCGAGGTACGCCGTCGACACATCCGGGATGAGCTGCATGTCCGATTCGTGGATGTTCGCGAATCCCCGGATGGAGGAGCCGTCGAACAGCTGGCCGACCGTGAAGAACTCTTCGTCGACGGTGGAGGCCGGGATGTTGAAGTGCTGCTGCACGCCAGGAAGGTCCGTGAAACGGATGTCGAGGAACTTGACGTCCTCGTCCTTGATGAACTTCAGCACCTCGGATGAATCTTTGAACATGAAGACTCCAGAGGTAGGGCATTCGGATCCGCCCGTGCGGGTCGGGCTCTCTGGCAAAGTACCCGCAGGGGATTGCCCGGGGGTATCTCTTGTGTTTCCGGGATGTTACGACGACCTGGATACGCTGGAGGGGTGACGCAGAGCACGCAGGACTACCCCGGAGAGCGACTCGGACGACCCCGCGAAGGCGCCGGATCGATCGGCCGGCTGGGCCGCCGAGTGGGCGCTCTCTTCGTCGACTACGGCGCCGCCTACCTGATCTCGGGCTTCTTCGGCTGGGATCCGCTCGCGATCCTCGCCATCTTCGCAGCGATCCAGCTCGTCTTCCTGCCGACCCTGCAGGGCAGCCCGGGCCACCGGCTGTTCGGCCTGCGACTGGTCCGCCTCGACGGCGCGTGGGTCGGGCTGTGGCGACCGATCGTGCGCACGGCGCTGCTCATCGTCGTGATCCCGGCGGTCATCTGGGACGCCGACCAGCGCGGACTGCACGACAAGGCCGCGGGCACGGTGCTCATCCGCTCCTGACAGACCAGTCGGGCCGCCCATGCGGACGGCCCGAGGTTCGAGGATTAAGGTCAGCGCGGTCGCGGCGCTCGCACCTTCGTGGGATCGATGCCCTTCGGGATGGGAAGCGACGTCAGTGACTGCGAGACGGAGTCGATGCGCTTGATGACGGCGGCCATCGTCGCGCGATCGATCTTCTTCGGCAGCGCCTTGATGGTCGAGGCGAGCTTGGCGATCGGAACTTCGCCCTCGCCGTGGCCGATGTAGATCACGGTGACCGGCACACCCGACGCGACGCGCTGCGCCTTCGAGCGCTCGTCATTCACCAGCCGGGTGAGGCGCCCACGGGCGCCCTCGCCCACGATCACGATGCCGCCTCGGCCGATCGCGCGGTAGACGGCCTCCTGGGTCTTGGGGTTGATGCCGACGGGCATCTCGCTCGCCTGCCACTTGCGGCCGAGCGACGTCGACAGGACGTGACCGGTGGCTCCCGGCATCCCGTCGATCTTCTTGTACATCGCGCGGGTCGACAGCCTCGTCATGGTCATCATCGAGGCGAGCACACCGAGCATGAGGCCCGTGAGGCCCCAGAGGATGATGCTCCACACGGCGATCGGCGGGATCGCGAAGCCCACGCCGACACCGGCGGCGATGCCGAGGAGGAGGATGCCGATCAGCAGGAACGGCAGCCAGCGGAACTCCTTCTGCGTGAAGGTGTACAGAGTGCGGATCTGGGAGAAGAATCCCGGTCGTTTCTCGGGGGCGGAACTGCGCGCGGCCATGCCTTCCAGACTACCTTTCCGACGGGTGCTCCTTGGTTCCTCCACAGCCCCGAGCGGCGCCGGGTGATCCACAGAGCTCCGGTGTGGGCCTCAGAGCCCGCTCGCGGCCGCCCACACTGGCGTGATGACGACGGACGACACGGCGCTGGGCCGACCGTACCGCGAGATCCGCAGCGTCCGCGCACGCGAAGACGGACCGTGGGCGGGCCTCCTCGTGCGGACGTCGGGCGGTGCTCGGGTGCTCGTCGACGCCGAGACCGTGGGGCCCGACTGGGCCGGGTGGGATGCCCCGGCCGACGGTCATGTGCTGGCACCGCTCGACGTCGCCCGCCACCCCGCCGGGCACCACGTCGTGCTGCCGGTGTGCACCGAGCGCGTGGAGGACTTCGTCCGCAGACGTGCCGGACGCATGCCGCTCTCACTGGGCGAGGCCGTGACCCTCGCCGTCAGCCTGCTCCGCGGCTGCGGCCAGCTGGCGCTCGCGCCCGAGACGCAGGGGGAGTGGTGGCTGGACGATTCCGGAAGGCCGGTGCTGGCGACGGATGCCGCATCCCGGCGCGCACGCGATGAGGCCGCGTCCGTCCTGAACCTGGTGGCCGTCGAGCCTCACGCGCAGCGCACGTGGGGCACCGCGCTGCGCGCGCTGGAGGCCGAGCGGCTGTCGGTCCACGAGCTGACCGCCGCGGAGGAGGCGCTCTTCGCGATCGCAACGCCGGAGCCGCTGAGCACCGTGATCCTCAGTCCGCGCAGCGCGTCCGAGAGCGCCGCCGGCACCGAGGCCGCCGCGCGCACCAGCTCGAGTCACGCGGCGGATCCGGCGCCCTCGTCGATGTGGCGGGCGCTCATCGCCGGAGTCGACGATGACCTGGCCGATACGGTCTCGCGGGCTACGACAGCGGTGTGGCGAGGGCTGCGTCGCCGTGAGTCGCCTGCCGCCGAGCGGCGCCGCCGGCGCGCGCCGTGGCTCGTGGGCGGCACGGTCGCGGCCGCCGTGCTGACCGGCGGTGCGCTCTGGCCCGCCGCGGGCGGCGTCGCCACGGAGGACTCGCCTGCGGCGTCGGTACAGACCGGGGCGGAACCGCCGGCGTCGAGAGCCGCGCCGACCGGGGAGGCGGAGTCGGACGCGCCGTCCGACACCGACGCGACCGCGCCGTCCGCAGAGGCGGAGTCCGAGGCGTCGTCCGGCGGCGAGGCGCCGACGGACCTCGCCCGCGTCACGGAAGCGCTGCTGGACGTGCGTCTGGCCTGCGCCGCAGACGCTGCCTGCCTCACGGGCGTCGTCGTCGACCCCGCTGCCCTCGCTCCCGGGGCGGTCGACCTGCCCGCGGCGCAGCGCACGGTCACGCTCCTCGACGAGTTCGGAGACCTCGCAGTGCTGCGCCTCGATCCGCAGGACGCCTCATCGACCCCTCAGATGATCGTCATCCTGCTCCGGGACGGAAAATGGCTGCTGCGCGACGTCTATGACGTCGCGCAGCAGCCGTAGGAGCAGAGGTGGCTCGAGATCAGATGCCGAGGTTCCCCTCGAACGACGCGGCCTCCAGGCGCGTCTTCACGGCGCCGAGGAAGCGGGCCGCATCGGCACCGTCGATCACGCGGTGGTCGTACGACAGCGCGAGGTAGACGTACGAGCGCACCGAGATCGCGTCCTTGCCGTCGACCGTCACGATGCCGGGGCGCTTGACGACGACGCCCGTGCCGAGGATGGCGGTCTGGGGCAGGAAGACGACCGGCGTGTCGAACAGCGCACCACGCGAACCGGTGTTGGTCAGCGTGAAGGTGCCGCCCGCCAGCTCGTCCGGCTTCAGCTTGTTGTCGCGCGTGCGCGCGGCGAGGTCGGCGATCTCGTGCGCGATCTGCGCGAGGTTCTTGCTCGCGGCGTCACGCAGCACCGGCGTCAGCAGGCCACGCTCGGTGTCGACCGCGATCGAGAGGTTCTCCGTCGCGGGGTACACGATCTGGTCGCCGTCCACCGTCGAGTTGATGACGGGGTAGGCCTGCAGCGCCTCGGCGGCAGCCAGTGCGAAGAACGGCAGGAACGACAGCTTGTCGCCGGTCTTGGCCTGGAAGTCGCCCTTCACCTGGTCGCGGAAGGTCGCGAGCTTCGTGACGTCGACCTCGACGACCGACGTCAGCTGGGCGGTCGACTGCATCGACTCGACCGCGCGCTGTGCGAGCACCTTGCGCAGACGCGACATCGGCTGGGTCGTGCCGCGCAGCGGCGAGACCTCGAGCGGGGCCGGGGCGGCGGCGGCAGCCGGAGCGGCGGGAGCCGATGCGGCCTCAGCGGCCTTCAGCACGTCCTCCTTGCGGATGCGACCGCCCACGCCGGTGCCCTTCACCGACGCGAGGTCGACGCCCTGCTGCTGCGCCAGGCGGCGGACCAGCGGCGTCACGTACGTGACGCTGTCGTCGTCGGCGCCTGCGGCCGGAGCCGGGGCAGCGGCCGGAGCAGGGGCGGCGGCCGGAGCCGGGGCAGCGGCCGGAGCAGCGGCCGGAGCCGGGGCAGCGGCCGGAGCCGGGGCAGCGGCCGGAGCAGCGGCCGGAGCCGGGGCAGCGGCCGGCGCAGGAGCGGCCGCCGGAGCCTCAGCGGGAGCGGCAGCCTCAGCGGGAGCGGGAGCCTCAGCGGGAGCGGGCGCCTCAGCGGCGGGAGCCGCAGCACCGGCCTCGCCGATGCGTGCCAGCGGTGAGCCGACCTCGACGGTCTCGTCCTCCTGGACGAGGATCTCCTGCAGCACCCCGGCGAACGGCGACGGAATCTCGGTGTCGACCTTGTCGGTGGAGATCTCGAGGAGCGGCTCGTCGACCGCGACCTCGTCGCCGACCTGCTTGAGCCAGCGGGTCACGGTGCCCTCCGTGACGCTCTCACCGAGTTCGGGAAGGACGACGTCCTTGCCGCCGGCGGCGGGCGCAGCGGAAGCCTCGGCGGCGGGCGCTGCGGACTCGGGCGCGGCGGGGGCTTCGGCGGCCGGAGCGGCGGGAGCCTCAGCCGCCGGGGCGGCAGCCTCAGCGGCGGGAGCCTCAGCCGCGGGGGCGGCCGGTGCCTCGGCCGCGGCGGCCTCGGGAGCCGGTGCGGCATCGGACGAGCCCGAGCCGTCGCCGATCTTGGCCAGCACGGCGCCGACCTCGACGGTCTCGTCCTCCTGGACGAGGATCTCCTCGATGACGCCGCTGACCGGCGAAGGGATCTCGGTGTCCACCTTGTCCGTGGAGATCTCGAGCAGGCCCTCGTCCGCCTGGACCGTATCGCCGACGTTCTTGAGCCAGCGGGTGACCGTTCCCTCGGTCACGCTCTCACCGAGAGCGGGGAGGACCACGGATGTGCTCATGAGGATGTCTCCTTCTGAAGAAATATCGGATCTAGCTTAGTGATGGGGGGCGGGCCGAAGGGTCACAGGGCGTGCAGCGGCTTGCCCGCGAGGGCGAGGAATGCTTCGCCGAGGGCCTCGGACTGCGTCGGGTGCGCGTGGATGAAGGGCGCGATGTCTTCGGGGTGGGCTTCCCAGCCCACGGCGAGCTGTCCTTCGGTGATGAGCTCGCCGACGCGGTCGCCGATGAGGTGCACGCCCAGGACGGGGCCGTCCTTCGCCCGCACGACCTTGACGAGGCCGCCGGCCCCGAGGATCTCGCTCTTGCCGTTGCCCGCCAGGTTGTACTCATAGGCGGCGATGGCGTCGGCGCCGTGCGCGTCAGCGGCCTGGGCTTCGGTGAGCCCCACCGACGCGACCTCGGGGTGGCTGTAGGTGACCTTCGGGATCTGGGAGTCGGGGATCACGACGGGGGAGAGCCCGGCGATCTCCTCGGCCACGAAGATGCCCTGCTGGAATCCGCGGTGGGCGAGCTGCAGGCCCGGGACGATGTCGCCCACGGCCCACACGTGCGCCACGCCGGTGCGCAGCCGCTCGTCGGTGATCACGAAGCCGCGATCGATCGTGACGCCGGCCTCCTCGTAGCCCAGCCCTGCGGTCGCGGGACCGCGCCCCACCGCCACCAGCAGATAGTCGGCGGTGAAGGTCTTGCCGTCCTCGAGGGCCACGGTCACGGCATCCGTCGTCTGCGTCGCGCTCTGGAAGCGCACCCCGAGCGAGTACTGGATGCCGCGGCGCCGGAACGCCCGCTCGAGGCCCTTGCTCAGCGCGATGTCCTCGTTGGGGACGAGGTGATCGAGCGCCTCGACGATCGTGACCTCGGCTCCGAACGAGCGCCACACGCTCGCGAACTCGACGCCGATGACGCCGCCGCCCAGGATCACGACGCTGGCGGGAACCTCGTCGAGCTCGAGCGCGTGCTCGCTGGTGAGGATGCGGCCGCCGATCTCCAGCCCCGGCAGCGTCCGGCTGTACGACCCGGTCGCGAGGATCACGTCGGCGCCGCGGAAGACGTCGTCCCCGACCCGGACCGCCGGCCCCTCCTCGAGGCGTCCCTCGCCGTTCACGACGGTGATGCCGCGCGCCTTCACGAGGCCTTCCAGCCCCTTGTACTTCTTCGCGACGATGCCCTCGCGGTAGGCGCGGACGCCCGCCGGGTCGACGCCCTCGAACGTGGCGCGGATGCCGGCGGACGCGGCATCCCGCGCCGTGTCGGCCACCTCAGCCGCGTGCAGCAGCGCCTTCGTCGGGATGCAGCCGCGATGCAGGCAGGTGCCGCCCACCTTGTCCTTCTCGATCAGCGCGACGGACTTGCCGAGCTCCGCAGCGCGCAGCGCCGCGGCGTAGCCGCCGCTGCCACCGCCCAGAATGACGAGATCGAAGGTGTGGTCGGTCATCGTGCCTCCTCATCGAGGTCTGCCAGGACGAAGCGGATCAGGCTGCGGACGGTGGCCGCAGTCGGTCCCTTGTCGGTGTAGCCGTACGGCGCGCCCTTGTGGGTCCCGCTGCCGGCGATGTCGAGATGCACCCACGGGATTCGTGGGGCATCGGCGTCGTCGGCGGTGCGGCCGACGAAGTGGCGCAGGAACAGTCCTGCGAAGAGCGAGCCGCCCGCGGGATCGCCGATCTTGGCGTTCTGCAGGTCGGCGATGGGGGAGTCGAGCTCCTCCACCATGTGCGGCGGAAGCGGCAGCTGCCACGCCGGCTCGCCGGCCTCGGCGGCCGCGGAAAGATACGCGGCGACGGCCTCGTCGTCACCCATGACACCGGTGTGCCGGGTGCCGAGGGCGATGAGGATCGCGCCCGTGAGGGTGGCGACGTCGACGATCACGTCGGGCTGCTCGCGGCTGGCCGCGACGAGGCCGTCGGCGAGGACCAGCCGGCCCTCGGCGTCGGTGTTGAGCACCTCGACGGTCGTGCCGTCGAGCAGACGCAGGACGTCACCGGGGCGGGTGGCGCGGCCCGACGGCATGTTGTCGGCGAGGCACAGCCACGCGGTGACCTTCACCGGTGCGCCGACGGATGCCGCGGCCCGCAGCACGGCGAGCACCGTGGCGGCGCCCGCCATGTCGTACTTCATGCCGACCATCGACGCGGCGGGCTTCAGCGACAGTCCGCCGGTGTCGAAGGTGATGCCCTTGCCCACGAGGGCGACGTGGCGCGCGGCATCGGCCGGCGCGTACTCCAGACGCACCAGCCGCGGCGGTCGGTCCGAGCCCTGCCCGACGCCGAGGATGCCGCCGTAGCCCTGCTCGCGCAGCGCCGCTTCATCGAGGATCTCGACGGTCACCGGCAGATCCGCGACGGCCTCGGCGGCCCGCTCCGCGACGTCCGCCGGTCCGAGCCACTCGGCGGGAACGTTCACGAGATCCTTCACGAGGGCGACGGATGCCGCGGTCTCGGTGACGAGCTTCAGCGCGGCGTCGTCGGCGTCCGCGGTGCCGTGCACGACGACCTTCGCCGCGCGCGCCTTGGGCGGGTCGGACTTGTAGCCGTCGAAGCGGTAGCCGCCGAGCGCGGCTCCCTCGGCGAGGGCCGGCCACAGCGCGGGGTCCGCGAACGGTGCGGCGACAGCCACCGTCGCGAAGCCGGTCAGCGAGCGGATCGCCGCACCCGCCGCATCGCGGAGCGCCGTCGCGTCCGGAGCGCCGCCCGTGCCGATGACCGCCAGCGGAAGCTTCGTGCTCTCGGGCGCGTACACACGCACGAGAGCGCCGGCGCCGCCGGTGAATCCGACCGCCGTGAGCGCGTCGCGCAGGCCGGGCCAGTCGGCGAGGTCGGGGGCCCCGTCACCGTCGAGCGGCGGAAGAGCGAGGAGGAGGAGGTCGGCATCGGACTCTCGGACGGGTGCAGTGCGGTACTCGAGGTCGGGAAACGACATGGTCTCCATCCTAGGGACGACCGCTGTTCGCTCTGAGCGCGACCGACGCGACCCGGCGTGCGCGGACGGCTCGTAGCATGGACCCATGCCCCTTCCCGGTCCGCTGTTCGAGCGCGCGGCTTCTGCGCCGCCCGTCCCGCGCGGACTGCCGCTGGTGATCGCCTTGACCGGGTTCACCGATGCCGGCAGCGCCGTGAGCCGTGTGATCGACTACTTCCGCGACGACCTCGACCCGTCGCCGCTGGCGGTCTTCTCCAATGACACGCTGCTGGACTACCGCGCCCGGCGGCCGATCGTCTCGTTCGAGAAGGACCATCTGACCGACTACCGCCCGCAGCGGCTGGAGCTCTCCTTCGCCCACGACGCGCTGGGCCAGCCGTTCCTGCTGCTGGCGGGCTACGAGCCCGATTTCGCGTGGGATGCCTTCGCCGAGGCGGTGCTCGATTTCACCAATATCTACGGCGTGTCGACGGTGACCTGGGTGCACGCCATCCCGATGCCCGTGCCGCACACGCGTCCCATCGGCACCACCGTGAGCGGCACGCGCGCCGAGCTGACGGAGGCGCACTCGGTGTGGCAGCCCCACACGCAGGTGCCCGCCACCGCGGGACACCTGCTCGAGTACCGGCTCGCCGCCGCCGGCGTGCGGATCGCCGGCTTCGTGCTGCTGATTCCCCACTACCTGGGCGACACCGAGTACCCCGCCGCGGCGCTCGCGGCCCTGGACAGCCTCACCGTGGCGACCGGCCTCGTGTTCGCCGGCGACGAGCTCCGCGACGAGAACCGGGACTACCTCGACAAGGTCGCCGAGCAGATCGAGGGCAGCGACGAACTGGCACGCATGGTCCAGGGCCTCGAGGAGCGCTACGACGCGTATATGGCCGGTTCGACGCTCGCGACCCCGATGATCCACACCGGCGATCTGCCCAGCGCCGACGAGCTCGCCGCCGAACTCGAGCGATTCCTCGCCACGCGACCCGCCGACGACGACAAGCGCGGCGCCTGACGGCGCAGATCCGTCGCCGCGCGGAATTCCCCCCGGCACCGGCGCGTTGATCTCTGTGATGGAGGTGCGCCCGACTCCGCGGGGCGATGCTGGCGGCGCACGGCAAGTATGAGATACTAGACGCTCTGACCCGTTGTCAACCGTCTTCGCAGGGCTCCCCTTCGAAGATCGGGACTTGACAAGGGTCTTACTAGTGTCCGAAACCGACCGGAGACGCGCAGGGCGCGTCGACCGGTGAAAGGCGAAACGTGACTCCAGGCACGAACACCAAGGCTCGCTCGGCCGCGAAGGACACCGAGACGGACGAGGCGAAGGCTCCGGCCACCAAGAAGGCTCCCGCGGCCAAGGGCGCGAAGGCGAAGGCCGCGCCCAAGACCGCGTCCAAGCGCGCGAAGAAGTCGGACGACGACTTCGAGGACGACGTCGAGGAGCTCGACGACGACGTCGAACTCGAGGGCGACATCGACGAGGACGCGTCGGACGACGCCGCCGAGGGCGCCGCCGCCAAGGACCCCAAGGCTGCGGGCACCGAGGAGACCGCTGCCGCCGAGGAAGAGGACGAGGAGGAGGAGAGCACCAAGCCCGCCTTCACCGAGCCGCTCCCGACCGGCGCGATCGTCATCTCGTCCAGCGACGAGGACGACGTCCCCGTCTACTCGACGCAGATCACCGGCGCCACGGCCGACCCCGTCAAGGACTACCTGAAGCAGATCGGCAAGGTGCCGCTGCTGAACGCGGCCGAAGAGGTCGAGCTCGCGATGCGCATCGAGGCGGGTCTCTTCGCCGAAGAGAAGCTGTCGCACATGTCGGCTGCGGAGAAGACCTCGCAGCTCGGCCTCGACCTGCAGTGGGTCGCTCGCGACGGACAGCGCGCGAAGAGCCACCTGCTCGGCGCCAACCTGCGTCTGGTCGTCTCGCTCGCCAAGCGCTACACCGGCCGTGGCATGCAGTTCCTGGACCTCATCCAGGAGGGCAACCTCGGTCTCATCCGCGCGGTGGAGAAGTTCGACTACACCAAGGGCTTCAAGTTCTCGACGTATGCGACGTGGTGGATCCGTCAGGCCATCACGCGCGCGATGGCCGACCAGGCGCGCACCATCCGCATCCCGGTGCACATGGTCGAGGTCATCAACAAGCTGGCTCGCGTGCAGCGTCAGATGCTCCAGGACCTCGGCCGCGAGCCCACGCCCGAAGAGCTCAGCCGCGAGCTCGACATGACCCCCGAGAAGGTCATCGAGGTGCAGAAGTACGGCCGCGAGCCGATCTCGCTGCACACACCCCTCGGCGAGGACGGCGACAGCGAGTTCGGCGACCTCATCGAAGACACCGAGGCCGTGGTCCCCGCCGACGCGGTGGGCTTCACGATGCTGCAGCGTCAGCTCGAGTCGCTCCTCGACTCGCTCTCCGAGCGCGAGGCGGGCGTCATCCGCATGCGCTTCGGTCTGGGCGACGGCCAGCCGAAGACGCTCGACCAGATCGGCGACACGTTCGGGGTGACCCGTGAGCGCATCCGCCAGATCGAGTCGAAGACGATGGCCAAGCTGCGGCATCCGTCCCGCTCGCAGTCGCTGCGGGACTACCTCGAGTGAGCGAGGCGAACGCCGGCAAGGCGCTCACCGTCCAGGTCGAGGGCTCGTCGTTCGCCCGCATCCCGATCCGCACGCGGGTCGTGATGCCGGGCGACGACCTCGACGAGTTCATCCGCGAGAACGCCGCTGATGTCGTGCGTCCCGGCGATCTGCTGTTCGTGACCGAGAAGATCGTGGCGATCACGCAGGGCCGCTCCTACCTCGTGGAGGACATCAAGCCGCGCAAGCTGGCGTTCTTCCTCTCGAAGTACGTCACGCGCACGCCGTACGGCATCGGACTCGGCATGCCCGAGACGATGGAGATGGCGTTGCGCGAGTGCGGCACGATCCGCATCCTGTTCGCCGCCGCGGTCTCGGCCGTCACCAAGCTGTTCGGGCGAAAGGGCGACTTCTACCGCATCGCCGGCGACAAGGCCCGGGCGATCGACGGTCCCACCTCCGGCACCATCCCGCCGTACAACAAGGCGGTCGTGCTCGGACCGGAGCGTCCCCGCGAGGTCGCTCAGCGTGTCAAGGCGCTGCTCGGCGACGTGCCCGAGGTGGCGGTGGTCGACATCAACGACCTGGGCGGCAACATCCTCGGCTCGACGCTCGACAAGAGCGGTGAGAAGCGGCTCGTCTCGATCCTTAAGGACAACCCGCTCGGACAGGGGCACCAGTCGACTCCGCTCGGCATCGTCCGCGCGGTCTGAGAACACGACACGATGGAGAAGGCGCGGCACCCTCGGGTGCCGCGCCTTCTCCGCAGGGGTCAGGTCTCGCGTCAGAAGCCGATCGCGGCGCGATAGCGCGCTTTGTGACCGGTGCGGATGCCGGTGACGCTCGGCTTGTTCTCGTAGACGCCGGCCCCCCAGTTGCCCTCGACGAGCACCGGCCCGTCCGGGGAGACGACGATGTCCCAGCCGACGTACTGCACCTGCGGCACGACACGGGCGACCTGGTCGACGAACTCCTTGACCTGCTCGACCATGGGCAGCTGGAAGTCGGCGATCACGAAGCCGCTGTCGGGGTGCTTCTCGTGCACGTGGCCGTGGGAGTCGTAGCCGGGGCCGAGAGCGTGCCCCTCCTCGTCGAGCATCGTGTAGAAGCCGCCGAAGGTCATCTGGTCGCTCACCGCACCGCGGCCGAACTTCTGAGCCATGGCGAGGATGTGCGTCTTCTCGCCGTCGAAGAATGCGGTCACCCGCGTGGTGTTCACCGTCCCCGGGCAGACCGCCGCGAGATCAGCGTGCTGGCGGATGACCTCCTCGATGAGGAGCTCACCGCGGGCGAGCAGCCCGCGGTGGAACTCGTGCCAGTCGTTCACCTCGGCCGCGTGGTAGCGGTGGACGCCGGTGCCCGCCTGGCCGACGGGCTCCTTGGTGACGATGGTGCCGTGCTTCTCGGCGAAGGCGCGCACCGCCTCGGCGTTGCCCTCCTCGACGACCATCCAGTCCCGACGAAGGAACTCGCCGAACGTGCGGTCGAACTCCACCTTGTCCTGGAACAGGCCGCGGAAGTCGGGGTGGTCGTACTTCTGCGACAGCTCGTTCGAGACCGGGTGCGTCATGTATGTCGCGCGCTCGGCGCGATTCAGGATCGCGAAGTCGTAGTCCACGTAGTCCTGGAAGCCCACCTGCCGGAAGCCCGCCGACCACAGCATGTCGACCACGACCGCCGGGGTCCACTTCCCGTGCTCGCGTGCGGTCTCCTTCGCGCGCTCCAGCACGGAGCCGACGTCGATGCGACGGACGCGCCAGGCGAGGTAGCGAAGACGATTCGAGAGGGCGAGGCCCTGAGAAGACATGCGTGCTCCGGGGTCGGGTTCGGGGGACCCCGATAGTCTAGAGGCGTGAGTTCGTCGATCCCTGGGCACGACATCGCCGTGCCGGGATCGCATCCCCGCAGCACGCCGGTCGCTCGGATCTCACGGGGCGCACTGACCGCGAATGCGCGCGCTGCCGGTGAGCGCGGCATCCGTTCGTTCGATCCGTCGATCCTGCGGGCGGATGCCTGGGGCCACGGTGCGCGGCTCGTGCAGGAGGTGCTCGACGCCGAAGGATTCCTGCGCGCGGAGGGCCATCGGGTCGGGCGCCGCGAGGACTCCGAGTCGCGGGCGATGCCCGGCCGCGCGCACACGCTTTCGGCGACTCAGCTCTTCGGGCTGCCCGGTTCCGAAGACGCCGTCGCACCCGCTCTGCGGCTCACGGGCACGGTGCTGTCGGTGAAGGACCTCCGCGCGGGCGAGGGCGTGTCGTACGGGTACGCGTTTCGCGCGGCCGCCGACACGCGCATCGCGCTGGTGACCGGCGGATACGCACAGGGGGTCGTGCGAGCGCTCGGGGGCTCCGTCGACGTGGCGATCGCGGGGGAGCGGCGGCCCATCGTCGGTCGCGTCGCGATGGACGTGTGCGTGGTGGAGATCGCGGATGCCGCCGTCCGGCGTGGCGACGAGGTGCTGTTCCTCGGCGACCCGGCGCGCAGCGAGCCGTCTCTCGGCGAGTGGGCGCGGGTGACGGGACTGACCGCCGGAGAGCTCGTCACCACGGTGGGGCTTCGCGCGATCCGCGAGGAGGCCCCGTGACCGCCCGGCTGCGGGTGGACCTCGAGGCCCTCGCCGCGAACATCGAGCGCGTGCGCGACACCGTGGCGCCGGCGGAGCTGATGCTCGTGGTCAAGGACGACGCCTACGGGCACGGCCTGGCACCCGTGGTGCGCGCGGCTTCCGCCGCGGGCGTGACGTGGTTCGGCGCGTTCGACGCGCGGACGGGGTGCGCCGTGCGCGACGTGGTCGGCGACGATGCCCGCATCTTCGCCTGGATCGCCGCGTCACGCGACGATCTCGACGCCGCGATCGCCGCGCGGGTCGACGTGGGCGTCGGCGATGCCGAGCTGCTGGAGGAGCTCGCCGAGGCTGCGCGGGACAGCCGCGCGCTGGCACGCGTGCACCTCAAGATCGACACCGGCCTGCACCGCAACGGGGTACGGCCGGAGGCGTGGCCGGGCTTCGTGGCGCGGGCGGCGGCGATCGAGGCCGCAGGCGTCATCGAGGTGGTCGGGGTCTGGAGCCACATCGCCGAGGCCTCCGACGCCGAGGACGACGACGCGCGGCGCATCTACGAATGGGCGCTCGAGCAAGCCGCCGCCGCGGGGCTCCGGCCCGCCATGCGCCATCTGGCTGCCAGCGCGGCCTCCTTCGCCCGCCCCGAGTTCCGGTACGACATGGTTCGCGTGGGCGCGTTCTGCTACGGCATCCGCTCCGCCGGGGGACCGTCCGCCCGGGAGCTCGGCCTGAGGCCCATCGGCACGCTCGAGGCGGACGTCCTCCGGGTAGACGGAGCAGCCGTTCGGATCGAGCTGGGAGCGCTCGACGGTCTTCCGTCGTCGCTGCGGCTGCGCGCTACGGTCGGGACGCCCGCGGGAGGCAGACAGCTCCTGTCCGTGGGCGACTCGGAGTCGCTGGTGGCCGCGTGGCCCGACGCCGCCGCCGGGGACGTCGTCACGATCTACGGCCCGGGCGCACAGGGCGAAGGCACTGCGACGGATCTGGCCGAGCTCGTCGGCACGATCGGCGAGGAGATCGCGCTCAGGGTGTCGCCGCTCGTACAACGCAGCTACACCCGCCGCTGATGCGACGGGTGCGGGTCTGCGAGACGGGGCCTACTCGGCCAGGCGGGCGGTCTCGTCGTGCCACGAGGTGGCGACGGCGCGCAGCTTCTCTTCGTACTTGCGGCCGTGGTGCGCGCAGAACAGAAGCTCGCTGCCGTTGACCTCGGCGGCGATGTAGGCCTGGGCTCCGCACGAATCGCAGCGATCCATGGCGGTGAGGCGGTACTCGAGGACGGCGCCGGTCTCGGTGGGTGTCGATAGCGTGGTCATTTCGGTGCCTCCTCGTATGCGTAGAACTCACTCGCGGTCATGAAATACAACCACGCCGATGTTCCAAGAATGCCGCGAACGGATGACATTTCGCTGTGCGCGTAGCGCTACTCCGCCCGACGCGTGTCTGCCAGGGCGTGTCGGGCACCGCGATTACGATGGGAGATTGTGACCGCCGAGTACTCCGCCCATCATCTCCAGGTGCTCGAAGGGCTCGAGGCGGTCCGAAAGCGCCCCGGCATGTACATCGGGTCGACCGACTCGCGCGGTCTGATGCACTGCCTCTGGGAGATCATCGACAACTCTGTCGATGAGGCTCTCGCCGGCCACGGCTCGCGCATCGACATCGTGCTGCACGCCGACGGCAGCGTCGAAGTGCGCGACCGCGCCCGCGGCATCCCCGTCGACATCGAGCCGCGCACCGGGCTGTCGGGTGTCGAGGTGGTCTTCACCAAGCTGCACGCCGGCGGCAAGTTCGGCGGCGGTTCCTACGCCGCCTCCGGCGGCCTCCACGGCGTCGGCGCGTCGGTCGTGAACGCCCTGTCGGAGCGGCTCGACGTCGAAGTCGATCGCGGCGGCAAGACATGGGCGATGTCGTTCCATCGAGGCGAGCCGGGGATCTTCTCCAACGGCAGCCCGGACTCCGCGTTCACGGCATTCGAGGACCGCAGCGAGCTCCGCGTCGCGGGGCGCGCGCCGAAGGGCGCCACCGGCACCCGCATCCGGTACTGGGCTGATCGGCAGATCTTCACGAAGGACGCCGCGTTCAATCTCCAGGAGCTGGAGCAGCGCGCGCGGCAGACGGCCTTCCTCGTACCGGGGCTCGAGATCGTCATCCGTGACGAGCGGCCGGGCACCGAGACCGGTGAGCCCGTCGAGACCAGCTACCGCTTCGACGGCGGCATCTCCGAGTTCGCCGACTTCCTCGCGCCCGACTCCGGCGTCACCGACACGTGGCGGCTCAGCGGATCGGGCAGCTTCACCGAGACGGTGCCGGTGCTGCAGCCGTCCGGCGCGATGGTCCCCACCGAGGTCCAGCGCGAATGCGAGGTCGACATCGCGGTGCGCTGGGGCACGGGCTACGAGACGGTGTCGCGCGCGTTCGTCAACATCATCGCCACCCCCAAGGGCGGCACGCATCAGCAGGGCTTCGAGCAGGGGCTCATGAAGGTGCTGCGCGAGCAGGTCGCCGCGAACGCGCGTCGGCTCAAGGTCGGCAACGACAAGCTGGAGAAGGACGACATCCTCGCCGGCCTCACCGCGGTGCTGACGGTCCGCCTTCCCGAACCGCAGTTCGAGGGGCAGACCAAAGAGGTGCTCGGCACGCCGGCGGTCCGCCAGATCGTGTCGAACGTCGTCTCGAAGGAGCTGACCGCCCGGTTCACGTCGCCCAAGCGCGACGACAAGGCGCAGACGGCGCTCCTGCTCGACAAGGTCGTCTCCGAGATGAAGGCGCGCATCTCCGCGCGCACCCACAAAGAGACGCAGCGCCGCAAGAACGCCCTGGAGTCGTCGTCACTGCCCGCGAAGCTGGCCGACTGCCGTTCGAACGACGTCGGCGAGTCCGAGCTCTTCATCGTGGAGGGCGACTCGGCTCTCGGCACCGCCAAGCTCGCCCGCAACAGCGAGTTCCAGGCGCTGCTGCCGATCCGCGGCAAGATCCTCAACGTCCAGAAGGCGTCGATCAGCGACATGCTGTCCAACGCCGAGTGCGCCGCGATCATCCAGGTGATCGGCGCCGGTTCGGGTCGCTCGTTCGACCTCGACACGGCTCGCTACGGCAAGATCATCCTGATGAGCGACGCCGACGTCGACGGCGCGCACATCCGCACCCTCCTGCTCACGCTGTTCTTCCGGTACATGCGGCCGCTCATCGAAGAGGGCCGCGTCTTCGCGGCCGTTCCGCCGCTGCATCGGGTGGTCGTGATCAACCCCGGCTCGAAGCCCAACGACACCATCTACACGTACTCCGAGGCCGAGCTGCACGGGCTGCTGACGAAGCTCACCAAGGCGGGGAAGCGCTGGCAGGAGCCGGTGCAGCGCTACAAGGGTCTGGGCGAGATGGACGCCGACCAGCTGGCGACGACGACGATGGATCGCGCCGGCCGCACCCTGCGGCGCGTGCGGATGCAGGATGCCGAGGCCGCGGCATCCGTCTTCGAACTCCTCATGGGCAACGACGTCGCGCCGCGCAAGGAGTTCATCATCGACTCCAGCGACCGCCTGGCGCGCGAGCGCATCGACGCCTGACGCGGGGCGCATCAATGCGAGCGAAGCCCGCGTTGATGTGCGCCGGGTCGAGGTTGAGCGAGCGGAGCGAGTCGAAACCCGGCTGAGACCGAGGCGCGAAGCCTCGCCCACTCGGCGAACGTGCTCAGCGGACGCCGGTGCCGACCGCGCCGACGACGCCGTCCAGCGGCGCCCCCGACGCGTCTCGCTTCGCCCCGGCTTCGGGCAGCGCGCGCGTGGTGCCGTCGCTGCCGAGCGCGCGCGGCGCGGTGCCGACCCACGCGAGGGTGAGCGCGTCTTCGCCCTTGAGGAACCGGTGCGCCCGGACGCCGCCGGTCGCACGCCCCTTCGCAGGGAACTCGCTGAAGAGCGACACCTTCGCACTGCCCGCGTCGGTGCCGGCGATCGCCGTCGTCGACCCCGCGATCGTCACGACGACGGCATCGAACTCGGAGGGTCCGACCACGTCGAACGCGATGACCTGGGCGCCGTCCGTCAGGCGGATGCCGGCCATACCGCCTGCCGAGCGGCCCTGCGGCCGCACCGACGACGCGTCGAAGCGCAGCAGCTGCGCATCGCTGGCGACGAACACCAGCTCGGCGGCGTCCGAGGCCGGGGCGGCGCCGACCACGCGGTCGCCGTCCTTGAGGGCGATGATCTCGATGTCGTGCTTGTTGCCGAGCTCGCTCGCGGCCACACGCTTGACCACGCCCTGAGCGGTGCCCAGAGCGATCGGCGAGGTGCCCGTGAGCGGCACGATGGCGACCAGGTGCTCGCCGCCGGAGAGACCGAGGTACTGGTCCGCGCGTGTCCCGGCCGCCAGCTGGACCGAGTTGGCCGGCACGGACGGCAGGTCGACGGGGGAGAAGCGGACGAGCCGGCCGTGACTGGTGACCGCGCCGAGGTCGCCGCGGGTCGTGGTGTCGACGGCCGAGCGGATCGCATCGTGCTTGGAGCGGCGGGCGGGGGCCACGATGCCGCCGCCAGGGGCGTCGGCCACGAGCTCCGCGCGGACCATGCGGCCCGTCGCCGACAGGAACACGCGGCATGGGGCGTCGGCGATCTGCAGATCGGCGGCGGCCGCCGCGGCGCGGGAGCGCGGCTGCACCGGCCCTCCGTTGAGCAGGAGGGTGCGCCGGGGCGTGCCGAAGGCCTCGGACGCGGCATCCAGTTCGTGCGCCACCTGCGCCCGCAGCAGCACATCGCTGCCGAGCAGCTCCTCGAGCTGGGCGATCTCCTTCTTGAGGTTGTCGCGCTCGGTCTCGAGCTCGATGCGCGAGAACTTGGTGAGGCGTCGCAGGCGCAACTCGAGGATGTACTCGGCCTGCGGCTCGGACAGATCGAAGACGCTCATGAGGCGACCGCGCGCCTGCTCGCCGTCGTCCGAGGTGCGGATCACCTGGATGACCTCGTCGATGTCGAGGATCGCGATGAGCAGTCCCTCGACGAGATGCAGGCGCTCGTTGCGACGCGCGAGCCGGTAGCGGCTGCGGCGCGTGACGACGCTGATGCGGTGATCGAGGTACACCCGCAGCAGCTCGCGGAGGCCGAGCGTCTGCGGCTGGCCCTCGACGAGCGCGACGTTGTTGATGCTGAACGAGTCCTCGAGCGGGGTGAGCCGGTAGAGGTGCTCGAGCACCGCCTGGGGGTCGAAGCCGGTCTTGATGCCGATGACCAGGCGGAGTCCGTGGTGCCGATCGGTGAGATCGGTGACGTCGGCGATGCCCTGCAGCTTCTTCGCGTTGACCGCGTCCTTGATCTTCTCGATCACGCGTTCCGGGCCGACGAGGTACGGCAGCTCGGTGACGATGAGACCGGTGCGGCGCGGCCCGAGGGATTCGATCGACACCTTCGCGCGCGTCCGGAAGCTGCCACGGCCGTTGGTGTAGGCGTCCTTGATGCCGTCGAGGCCGACGATGATCCCGCCGCCGGGCAGGTCGGGGCCGGGCACGAACTCCATGAGCTCTTCGACGGTCGCCTCGGGGTTCTCGAGCAGGTGCGTGGCCGCGCCCACCACCTCGATGAGGTTGTGAGGCGCCATGTTCGTCGCCATGCCCACCGCGATGCCCGTCGTGCCGTTCACCAGCAGGTTGGGGAACGCGGCCGGCAGCACCTCCGGCTGCTGGAACTGGCCGTCGTAGTTCGGGATGAAGTCGACGACGTCCTCGTCGAGGTTCTCGGTCAGCGCGAGGGCGGGAGCGGCCAGCCGCGCCTCGGTGTAGCGGGGAGCAGCGGGGCCGTCGTCGAGCGACCCGAAGTTGCCGTGCCCGTCGACCAGAGGGACGCGCAGCGAGAAGGGCTGTGCCAGCCGCACCAGCGCGTCGTAGATCGGAGCGTCGCCGTGGGGGTGCAGCTTTCCCATCACCTCGCCGACGACGCGGGCACTCTTGACGTGACCGCGGTCGGGACGCAGGCCCATGTCCGCCATCTGGAAGAGGATGCGGCGCTGCACCGGCTTCAGCCCGTCGCGGGCGTCGGGGAGCGCGCGCGAGTAGATGACCGAATACGCGTACTCGAGGAAGGACGTCTGCATCTCCGAAGAGACGTCGACGTCTTCGATGCGTCCGTGGTCGGCGGGGGAATCGGTGCGGGAAGCGGGCATGTGACGATGAAGCCTCGGGTGACGGCGGGAGCGGTGGGGTGAGCCCGCGGTGTGCGAGACTGGCCCCGATGTCCCTCAGCCTACCCGCGGACCCGCCGCGCGCCCGGAGCCTCACCCGTGTCGTGACGGAGATGTCGGCGGCTCTGAACGGCGGCTCGGAGTGGTTCGCGCCGGCGCGCAGCGCCATCGTGTGGGTGCTCGACGGCCTCGGCGCGCACAACCTGTCGGCCCGCGCCGGCCACGCGCGGTTCCTCTCCGAGGCGAGGGCGAAGAAGGATGTCGCGCGCACCGTCTTCCCGTCGACGACTGCCGCCGCCCTCACGAGCCTCCTCACCGGTGCGCTCCCGGGAGAGCACGGGATCGTCGGCTATCGCGCGCGGATCCCGGGCACCGACGACGTCGTCAATCAGCTGCGCGGGTGGGACACCGACGGGCTGCCGCGGGAGTTCCAGCGGGCGACGCCGCTCTCGGCCACGCTGGGGCGCCCGTTCTTCGCGGTCTCCCGCGACGAGTACGCACGCACCGGGTTCACCGCCGCGACTCTCGGTGATGCGGTGTTCCACGGCGCCGACGACCTCGACGAACGCGTCGAGCTGGCCGCCGACCTCGCGGCACGGCATCCGGGCTCCCTCACGTATCTCTATGCCCCCGAACTCGACGGCATCGGCCACAAGCGCGGCTGGCAGTCCGACGAGTGGGTGGCTGCGCTGGAGCGGGTGGATGCCGCGGCCCGCCGGCT
Organism: Microbacterium hibisci; assembly: GCF_015278255.1. GTDB lineage: Bacteria > Actinomycetota > Actinomycetes > Actinomycetales > Microbacteriaceae > Microbacterium > Microbacterium hibisci. The sequence goes on along the minus strand of NZ_JADIJC010000001.1, from coordinate 449,111 downwards.
CGCTTCGGCCCTGGATGCCCGGACCGGCGTCGTGGTCACGTCCGACCACGGGATGATCGACGTGCCGCGGCACCGCCACATGCTCCTCGAGGACGGCGACGCGCTGCTCGAAGGGGTGCGGCTCATCGGCGGCGAGCCCCGCATGCTGCACCTGTACGCCGAGCCCGGACAGGCGCAGGCGGTGCTCGCGCGCTGGCGCGAATCCGAGGCGTCCCGGTCGTGGGTCATGTCACGCGACGAGCTCGAGGCCTCCGGCCTGGTGGGCGCCGTCGATCCGGCGGTCGCCGGCCGACTCGGGGACGTCATCGTGGCCCCCCGCGCCGGGATCGCGTACTACGACGACCGTCTGGCCGACAAGGCGCCGCAGAAGATGATCGGACAGCATGGTTCGCTCACGGACGAGGAGCGGGTCGTGCCGCTCATCCGGCTCGGCGCATTCGCCGGAGCATGACGGTCGGGCGCGCCGGCCCGGCCGTTCGCGCTCAGTCGTCGGACCGGGCCCCGAAGACGATCTCGTCCCACGACGGCATCGAGGTGCGTCCCTTGCGGCGGCCCGCCTCGGCCACGGCGGCGGGAGTCGGCGCCTGATAGTCGGGCGCCGGGGGCTCGTCCTCGGCGGGTGACTCGTCGTAGCCCGGCTCGAGGGCGTCGAAGAGCGCGACCGGAGCGGAGCTGCGTGCGGACGCTGCCGCTTCTTCGGCACCGGGCAGCGGCTCGCGCTGACCGCGCCGCCGACGCAGCGCCTCGAGCAGGTCGGCCGTCTCGGCGGACGTCGCCAGGGGCGGGTCGCTCGCGCGCTTGATCGCCGCCTCCTGCACCGCCGGAGCGGCGGGCGCCGGGATCTCGGGGGACTCGATGTCGGCGTCGGGCAGCCGGCGCGGACCGAACGCGCCGCTGTCGAAGCGCGAGTCGTCCTGTGGGGCGACCGAGTCCAGGGCGCGGAGGCGCGGGATCAGCCCTTCGGGCAGCGAGCCCTGGCGCGACAGCTGGATGGCGTCGGCGTTGAGGGGCGACAGCGTGCTGCGGCGCGGGTCGAAGCCCCAGCGCGCATCATGTCCGATGTCGTTCGAGGTGAACTCGAGCTTGACCGTCCAGCCGGTCGGCTCCTTCCAGCTGGTCCACCGCTCGCCGATCGCGCCGGCCTCGGCGAGCTTCGCGCGCACCGCCGAGCCGAAGGTGGTCTGGCCGTCGCCCTCGAAGTCGCCGCCCAGCAGCACGGGCACCGCCAGCGCCTGGCCCACGATGTGCTCGCGCTCGGCCAGCACGGGGCCTTCGAACCGCACCACGTCCTCCACGCGCGCGCCGAGGAGCTCCGCCACCTCGCGCGCCGACAGACCGGACCGGATGTGCGCCTGGATCTCACGCGGGCTGGGCCGCGGCGTCTGAGGCTCGGGTTCGCGCTCGCGCCGCGCCTTGCGCAGTTCGACACGCAGCACGTCGTCGACGTCGAGCGAGAATCGCTCGCCCGACTCGGTCGCCAGGATGAGCTTGTCGTCCTCGGTTCCGATGACCTTGAGCTGTTCCATGCGGACGCTCCCTGCTTCTCGTGCCGGCGCTCGGCTGCGCGTGTCGAGCGGACTCAGGCTTGCGAGCCCGCCTGTCCGCCCCATGGTGTCACAGGGCGGCGGAAGGGCCGGGAATATCCGGCGCGTGCCGCGAGTTTCACGCGAACGCACGGCCCGGAACACGTCCGATCGCATTTGCGAAAAGAGGAGCCGTCGTGCAAACTATCGCCGCCCGCAAGGGCGAGCGCAACCGCGAATACCCGGAAGTTGAGATCTTCACGCATGGCCACCGATTACGACGCCCCCCGCAAGACCGAGGACGACAGCGAGTCGATCGAAGCGCTCAAGGAGCGCGTTCCCGACAAGCTCTCGGGCGCGGTCGACGTGGAGGACGCCGACAACCCGTCGGGCTTCGAGCTGCCCGGTGCCGACCTGTCGGACCTCGAGCTCGACGTCGTCGTTCTGCCCGCCCAGGAAGACGAGTTCACCTGTTCGAACTGCTTCCTCGTGAAGCACCGCTCGCAGCTCGACCACGAGACGGCCGACGGCCCTATCTGCTCGGAGTGCGCCGCGTGAGCTGAGCCCGCCGCACGGCGGCGGCCAGTCGATCCGGCGTCCGCGAGGAGATCACCCACGCGGTCGTCGGATCATCCTCGTCCGTCACGGGGATGACGACGACTCCGTCGATCCCGCCCCGGATGAGGTGCCACGACCGCGGGTGAAGCCCCGCACCGCGCGCATGGCGCGCGTCGTCCCCGACATGCACTTCGGGAGCCCCGAGCAGATCCACGTCGATGTGCGCCCGTCCGGCGCGGAGTTCGCCGTCGCGCACTGCGACGACGGGCGCCGCGGCGATCATGAGGGCGATCAACAGGATGCCGACGCCCGCGCCCACGACGAGCGCCACCGTCGTGTCGATCGGGGTGACCACCAGCGCCGCCATCGGCGCCGCGACGGCGGCCGCCACGAGGATCCACAGCGACGGCCCGAGCCGCTCGCGATAGCCGTCGGTGCGGCCGCTGCGAGCACCGGTATGACGCGTTGAGTTCTGCATTACCCTCGTTGGGTGACTGAAACGGTGGACGTCCCCATTATCGCCCCCGACGTTCCGGTGTACGCGCACCCGGGGGACGCCGGGGCCGACCTGGTCGCCGCCGAGGCGGTGCGCCTCGAGCCCGGCGATCGGGCTCTCGTCGGCACCGGCGTGCGCATCGCGCTGCCCGAGGGGCACGTCGCCTTCGTCGTGCCGCGCAGCGGCCTGGCCGCCAAGCACGGCATCACCATCGTCAACGCGCCCGGCACCATCGATGCCGGCTACCGCGGCGAGATCAAGGTGATCCTGCTCAACACCGACCGCGAGCACGCGCACGAGATCTCGGTCGGCGACCGCATCGCCCAGCTCATCGTGATGCCGGTGCCGCGCGCCGTCTTCCTCCCCGTGGAAACCCTGCCCGACAGCGTGCGCGGCGAAGGCGGCTTCGGCTCCACGGGCTACCAGGGGGGCGCGGCGCAACCGACGAACGCCGGCGAGCTCTCGCGGGAAGCTTCCCGCGACCACGACAAGAAGGACGGAGTCCTGGCATGACCGATGCCTCCACCCCCGAAGGCCCTCGCAAGGTCGCACCCGACGACCGCGCGACCACCGGACCGTTCGACGAGTCCGAGGCCAACCCCGTGCGGCCGTACATCGACCTCGGCGGCATCAAGATCCTGCCGCGCGAGGGTCTGAACCTGCGCCTCGAGGTCGAGGAGCAGACCAAGCGCATCGTCGCGGTCGGGCTCGACTACGCCGGCTCGACCCTGCAGGTGCAGCCGTTCGCAGCGCCGCGTTCGGCCGGGCTGTGGGACGAGACCCGCGAGCAGATCCGCCAGCAGATCCGCCAGCAGGGCGGCCGGGTCGAGGAGCGGGAGGGACCGCTCGGTCCCGAGCTGCTCGCCGAAGTCCCCGTGGTCGCGGGGCCCGACGGCACCGCGGGCAAGCGCCTCGCGCGCTTCGTCGGCGTCGACGGACCCCGCTGGTTCCTGCGCGGCGTGATCGGCGGTTCGGCCACGGCCGACGTCGAGGCGGCGACCGCGGTCGAGGACCTCTTCCGCTCGATCGTCGTCGTGCGCGGCGCCTCCCCGATGCCGCCGCGCGACCTCATCCCGCTGCGGATGCCCGCGACGCCTGGTACGGCGTGAGCGACGATCACCCGGCCCCGGACGCCGCCCCCGACACGCCCGCCGGTTCGAAGGACGCACGCCCGTCGAACGAGCCGCCCGCGCCGGCGGATCAGGCCTCGGCGTCGGAGCTCCTCGGCGCAGCCCTCGGGGACGCCGCGCGCCGGGCCGGGATGGACCCTGCCCAGGGGAAGAGCACCGGTCACGTCGTCTGGTCCGCGATGGGCGGCTGGCGCGGCATCCTGGAATCCGTCCTCCCGGGTGTGGTGTTCCTCGTCGCCTGGACGGCCACGTACAACCCCGACCCCGAGGTGCGCTCAGGCAACCTGCTCCTGAGCCTCGGCCTGTCGGTCGGCCTCGCCGCGGTGTTCACGATCGTCCGCCTCGTCCAGCGCCAGTCCGCGAGTGCCGCGATCGGCGGCCTCATCGCGGCGGCAGCGGCAGCGGGCCTGTCGCTGTGGACCGGCAGGGGAGAGGACAGCTTCATCCCGGGCTTCCTCACCAACACCCTCTACGGCACCGCGTTCCTCGTGTCGGCGCTCATCGGGTGGCCGCTGATCGGTCTCGCGGTCGGATTCCTCATGGGGGAGGGCACCGCGTGGCGCGCCGACAAGCGCAAGCGACGCGTCTTCTTCTGGTTGTCGATCGCGTGGGCCGGGCTGTTCGCACTGCGCCTGATCGTGCAGGTGCCGCTCTACTTCGCGGGCGACGTCACCGCTCTCGGGACGCTGAAGCTGATCATGGGGCTTCCGCTGTTCGCACCGCTGGTGGCCGTCACGTGGCTCGCCGTGCGTGCGCTCTACCCTCGCGCTCCGAAGTGATACATTTATCTCGACATCAAGATAAATTTCTCCCGATCCGTTAGGTCGACCTCACTAGCCGAGGGCTTCGGGGCGGGGGAAGATGGGGATGCCGGACTCCGGCACGATCCCGCCGCCGACGAAGGAGACAGACGTGTCCACGGTTGACAGCTTCGGTGCGAAGAGCACCCTGACGGTCGGCAGCACCGACTACGAGATCTTCCGCATCGACACGGTCGCGGGCTACGAGAAGCTCCCCTTCAGCCTCAAGGTGCTGCTCGAGAACCTGCTGCGCACCGAGGACGGCGCGAACGTCACCAAGGAGCAGATCCAGGCCCTCGGCTCGTGGAAGCCCGACGCCGAACCCGACACCGAGATCCAGTTCACGCCGGCGCGCGTGGTGATGCAGGACTTCACCGGTGTTCCCTGCATCGTCGACCTCGCCACGATGCGCGAGGCCGTCACCGCCCTCGGCGGCGACCCCAGCAAGATCAACCCGCTCTCGCCGGCCGAGATGGTCATCGACCACTCGGTCATCGCCGACCTGTTCGGACGCGAGGACGCCCTCGAGCGCAACGTCGAGATCGAGTACGAGCGCAACGGCGAGCGGTACCAGTTCCTCCGCTGGGGCCAGACGGCCTTCGACGACTTCAAGGTCGTGCCGCCCGGCACCGGCATCGTGCACCAGGTTAACATCGAGCACCTCGCCAAGGTCATCTACGACCGGGAGGTGGAGGGCGTGCTGCGCGCGTACCCCGACACCTGCGTCGGCACCGACTCGCACACCACGATGGTCAACGGCCTCGGCGTGCTCGGCTGGGGCGTCGGCGGCATCGAGGCCGAGGCCGCGATGCTCGGCCAGCCCGTGTCGATGCTGATCCCGCGCGTGGTCGGCTTCAAGCTCACCGGCTCGATCCCCGCCGGCGTGACGGCCACTGACGTCGTGCTCACGATCACCGACATCCTCCGCAAGCACGGCGTGGTCGGCAAGTTCGTCGAGTTCTACGGCGAGGGCGTCGCCTCGGTGCCGCTCGCGAACCGCGCCACCATCGGCAACATGAGCCCCGAGTTCGGCTCGACCGCCGCGATGTTCCCCATCGACGACGTCACGCTCGACTACCTGCGCCTCACCGGTCGCGACGACGAGGCGGTCGCGCTCGTCGAGGCGTACGCCAAGGAGCAGTCGCTCTGGCACGACCCGGCCCGCGAGCTCGTCTTCAGCGAGTACATGGAGCTCGACCTGTCGACGGTCGTCCCGTCGATCGCCGGCCCGAAGCGCCCGCAGGACCGCATCCTCCTCTCAGAGGCCAAGTCGCAGTTCGAGAAGGACATCGTCAACTACGCGACCGCGTCCACCTCGGACGACATCGTCGACCTCGAGTCGAAGCACTCGTTCCCGGCGTCCGACCCCGGCGCGGTCCCCGGCGAGGAGGAGCCGACCACACGGCCCGTCCACATCAACAGCGGCGCGCCGGCATCCGCCTCCAAGCCCGTCAAGGTGACCACGCCCGACGGCGAGGCCTACATCCTCGACAACGGCGCGGTGACGCTCGCGGCGATCACGTCGTGCACCAACACGTCGAACCCGTCGGTCATGATCGCGGCGGGCCTGCTCGCCAAGAAGGCCGTCGACAAGGGCCTGAAGCGCAAGCCGTGGGTCAAGACGACGCTCGGCCCCGGCTCGAAGGTCGTCACCGACTACTACGAGAAGTCCGGCCTCGACAAGGCGCTCGAGGGCCTCGACTTCTTCACGGTGGGCTACGGCTGCACGATCTGCATCGGCAACTCCGGTCCGCTCATCGAAGAGGTCTCCGAGGCGATCAACGAGAACGACCTCGCCGTGACGGCGGTGCTCTCGGGCAACCGCAACTTCGAGGGCCGCATCAGCCCCGACGTGAAGATGAACTACCTCGCGTCGCCGCCGCTGGTTGTCGCCTACGCCCTCGCAGGCTCGATGAACTTCGACTTCGAGACCGACGCGCTCGGCAAGGACCTCGACGGCAACGACGTGTTCCTCAAGGACATCTGGCCCTCGCCTGAGGAGGTGCAGCAGATCATCGACACGTCGATCTCGCGCGAGCAGTTCATCACCCAGTACGCCACGGTCTTCGAGGGCGACGAGCGGTGGAAGAACCTCCCCACCCCCACCGGACCGGTCTTCGAGTGGGATGAGGACTCGACCTACGTGCGCAAGGCGCCGTACTTCGACGGCATGCAGATGGAGCTGACCCCGGTCACCGACATCACCGGCGCACGCGTCATGGCGACCCTCGGCGACTCGGTCACGACCGACCACATCTCGCCCGCGGGGAACATCAAGGCCGGCACGCCCGCCGCGCAGTACCTCACCGAGCACGGCGTCGGGCAGAAGGACTTCAACTCCTACGGCTCGCGCCGCGGCAACCACGAGGTCATGATCCGGGGCACGTTCGCGAACATCCGCCTGAAGAACGAGCTGGTGGCGGCGGTCAACGACGGTCAGATCGTCGAGGGCGGCTTCACCCGCGACTTCACCCAGGCGGGCGGCCCGCAGTCGTACATCTACGACGCCAGCGAGAACTACCAGGCGCAGGGCACGCCGCTCGTTGTCTTCGGGGGCAAGGAGTACGGCTCGGGCTCGTCGCGCGACTGGGCGGCCAAGGGCACCAGCCTGCTGGGCGTGAAGGCGGTCATCACCGAGAGCTTCGAGCGCATCCACCGCTCGAACCTCATCGGCATGGGCGTCGTCCCGCTGCAGTTCCCCGCCGGCGAGAGCTGGAAGTCGCTGGGACTCGACGGCACCGAGATCGTCTCGATCGAGGGTCTGGAGCAGCTCAACGAGGGTGTCACGCCGAAGACGGTGCGCGTCACCGCCGAGCCGAGCGAGTTCTCTCCCGAGGGCAAGCAGACGGTGGCGTTCGACGCGGTCGTGCGCATCGACACGCCCGGCGAGGCGGACTACTACCGCAACGGCGGCATCCTGCAGTACGTGCTGCGCTCGCTGGTCTGACAGCTGATTCACGGGGGGCCGGATGCCGCGGCATCCGGTCCCTCCGTCATGCCGCGGGTAGACTTGCAGAGCCCTTCCGGGGCCGGAAAGGAGCGGGGATGTCGTTGCTGTCGTCCATCACCGGACCCCGCGACCTCGACGCGTTGAGCACCGCTCAGCTCGAGGAGCTCGCGGAAGAGATCCGCGGCTTCCTCGTCGAGAACGTCGCACGCACAGGCGGTCACCTGGGCCCGAATCTCGGCGTCGTCGAGCTGACGATCGCGCTGCATCGCGTGTTCGACTCGCCTCACGACCCCATGATCTTCGACACCGGGCACCAGTCCTACGTGCACAAGCTGCTGACGGGCCGCCAGGACTTCTCGAACCTCCGGGCACGTGACGGGCTGGCCGGCTATCCGCAGCGATCGGAGAGCCCGCACGACGTCGTCGAGTCCTCGCACGCGTCGAGCTCGCTCAGCTGGGCGGATGGCGTGTCGCGCGCGCTGACGCTGACGGGCCGCAAGGACCGGCACGTGGTCGCCGTCGTCGGCGACGGCGCCCTCACCGGCGGCATGACGTGGGAGGCGCTCAACAACATCTCCGACGACAACGACCGAAACCTCGTCATCGTCGTGAACGACAACGGGCGCTCGTACGCCCCGACGATCGGTGGAATGGCGCGCTACCTCAACCGCGTGCGCACCGCCGACTCGTACCGCAACCTCCACCGCGGATCCGACACGCTGTTCCGCAAGCTCGGTCCTGCCGCCCGCGCCGTCTACCGCGGCGTGCGAGGGGGCACCCACGGCTTCCTGTCGCGCTTCACCAACAACGCCGCGCTGTACTCGAACCTCGACATCAAGTACCTCGGCCCCGTCGACGGGCACGACCTGCCGACACTCATCGAGACCCTCGAGCTGGCCAAGGAGTACGGCGCGCCGGTGATCGTGCACGCCATCACCGAGAAGGGCCGCGGCTACGCCCCCGCGCTCTCGGACGAGGCCGACCAGTTCCACGCCGTCGGCAAGATCGACCCGATCACCGGCGAAGCGCTGGGTTCGTCGGGCGGCCTCGCGTGGACCGACGTGTTCGCCGACGAGCTCGTCGCCGTCGGCGAGGGCCGCGACGACGTCATCGCCATGACCGCCGCGATGCTGCGTCCCACGGGACTGCTCCCGTTCGCACAGCGATTCCCCGACCGCGTGTACGACGTCGGCATCGCCGAGCAGCACGCCGTCGCCTCGGCCGCCGGGCTCGCCTTCGGCGGCCTCCACCCGGTCGTCGCGATCTACGCGACGTTCATGAACCGCGCGTTCGATCAGGTGCTGATGGATGTCGCGCTCCACCGCGCCGGCGTCACCTTCGTGCTCGACCGTGCGGGGGTCACCGGGCCCGACGGTCCGAGCCATCACGGCATCTGGGACCTCGCGATGCTGCAGATCGTGCCGCACATCCGCATCGCGGTGCCGCGTGACGAGGTGCGCCTGCGCGAAGAGCTGCAGGAGGCCGTCGCCGTCGACGACGCGCCGACGGTGATCCGCTTCCCCAAGGGCGGCGTGAGCCCGGAGCTGCCCGCCGTCGACCGCCTGGAGGACGGCGTCGACGTCCTCGTGCGCTCCGACGCCCAGGACGTGCTCCTCGTCGGCATCGGTCCGATGGCGCACATCGCCGTCGACGTCGCCGAGCGCCTGCGGGCGCAGGGGATCGGCGCGACGGTCGTCGACCCGCGGTGGGTGGTGCCCGTGCAGCCGTCGATCATCGAGCTGGCGGCATCCCACCGCCTCGTCATCACGATCGAGGACGGCATCCGCGTCGGCGGGATCGGCACGCGCGTGCGCCAGGTGCTGCGCGAGGCCGGCGTCGACACGGCCGTGGATGAGCTGGGTGTGCCCGACGAGTTCATCGACCACGCGAGCCGGGAGCAGATCCTGGAGGATGCCGGGCTGACGGCGGCGAAGATCGCCCAGGATGTGGTGGCACAGGTGCTCGGCACGCGCATCCCGGTGGCGCGCGGCGCCCACACCAGCGAGATCCCGACGCTGCCCGACCTCGCCCGCTCGCGCGACGAGCGCCGCTGACGCAGGACCTCGTCGCGGGTCCGGGCCAGAGAGTCGGCATCCGTTCGCGGCGAAGGATCCGGCCGCTGATCGTTCGGTCGTCCCGAGGTGCGGGCCTACGCCCGCCGACGACGACAGGAGTCGGGCGCACCCTCCGAGGAGGGTGCGCCCGACGAACGCGCTGTCGAGGTGATCAGCCGCCGATGCCCTTGATGACCGGGTGGTGGAACGTGTCGCCGAAGACGCGCTCCGATGCCCCCTCCCGGTCGAGGTACGGCGAGGCGCCGCCGTCGATGAACGGCCAGCCGGCACCGAGGATCAGGCAGAGGTCGATGTCCTCCACCTCGGGGACCACGCCCTCGTCGAGCATGACCCTGATCTCCTGAGCCAGGCCGTCTTGCACGCGGCGGAGGATCTCGTCGGCCTTCGCCGGCGACGAGCCCACGGCGGGCTTGAGGACCTTCTCGGCCGCCTTGGTCCAGCCTGTGACGCGCCCGCCCTTGTCCTTCTCGACGACCTCGGGCAGCTCTGCGAGGGCGTGGAAGTTGTCGTTGGCGTAGAACCGCTCGGGGAACGCCCGCACCATCGTGTCCTGGACGTGGGCGGCGACCTTCCAGCCCACGAGGTCGATGAGCTGGAACGGCCCCATCGGAAGGCCGAGCGGTGCGAACGCCTTCTCGACTTCGACGACCGGCGTGCCCTCGTAGACGGCGCGCGCGGCCTCGCCCATGACCTTCGCCAGCAGGCGGTTCACCACGAAGCCCGGCGCATCGGCGGTGAGGACCGCGTTCTTGCCGAGGCTCTTCGCCACGACGAACGCCGTCGACAGCGCGGCCTCCGACGTCGCAGGGGTCTTCACGATCTCGATGAGCGGCATGACCGCCACCGGGTTGAAGAAGTGGAAGCCGACGAGTCGCTCGGGGTGGGCGAGCTTCGCACCGATCTCCTCGACCGACAGCGACGAGGTGTTGGTGGCGAGGATCGCGTCTTCGGCGATGATCGCCTCGATCTCGCCGAACACCTGCTGCTTGACACCGACCTCTTCGAACACGGCCTCGATCACGAAGTCGCAGTCCGCGTACAGGCTCTTGTCGGTCGTGCCGGTGACGAGCGCCCGCAGCCTGTTGGCCGTGTCGCCGTCGAGCCGGCCCTTGGCCTCGAGCTTGCCGATCTCGTCGTGGATGTAGGCCACGCCCTTGTCGACGCGCGCCTGGTCGAGGTCGGTGATGAGCACGGGCACCTGCAGCTTGCGCACGAACAGCAGCGCGAACTGGCTCGCCATGAGTCCGGCGCCGATGATGCCGACCTTGGCGACCTTCTTGGCGAGCGCCTTGTCGGGCGCGCCGACGGGACGCTTCGCGCGCTTCTGGACGAGGTCGAACGCGTACATGGATGCCGCGAACTGATCGCCCGTCACGAGCTCGGCAAGGGCCTCGTCCTCGCGCGCGAAGCCCTCGGCCTTGGTGCCGCCCTTGGCCTTCTCGAGTAGCTCGAGCGCCGCGTACGGCGACTTCGGCACGGTGCCGATCTTGGACTCGAGCATGCCGCGCGCCATCTTGATCGCGATCGGCCACTTGGTGAGGCGCTCGATCTTGCCGGGCTCGTTCTTGCGGTCGACCTTGATCTTGCCGCCCAGCACACGGTCGGCCCAGGTGAGCGAGTCCTCGAGATAGTTCGCCGCCGGGAAGATCGCGTCGACGATGCCGTAGTCGAACGCCTGCTGCGGCTTCAGCATGCGGTTCTGCTTCAGCGGGTTCGAGATCACGACCTCGAGGGCGTTCTCGATGCCGATGAGGTTGGGCAGGAGGTAGGCGCCGCCCCAGCCCGGGATGATGCCGAGGAACACCTCGGGCAGCGCGATCGCGGCGGCCGAGGCATCCACCGTCCGGTAGGTGCTGTTCAGCGCGATCTCGAGCCCGCCGCCGAGCGCGAGGCCGTTCACGAACGCGAACGACGGCACTCCGAGCTCGGAGAGCTGACCGAACACCTTGTGGCCGAGCTGGGCGACCAGGCGCGCGTTGTCTTTCGAGCCGACCTTGCTGATGTCGGACAGGTCGGCGCCGGCGGCCAGGATGTACTGCTTGCCGGTGATGCCGACAGCCTGGATCTCGCCCGCCGTGGCGCGCGCCTTCAGCGCGTCGAGCGTCTGGCCGAGCTGGAACATCGTCGCCGGCCCCAGGGTGTTGGGGCGCGTGTGGTCACGGCCGTTGTCGAGCGTGACGAGCGCGAGCACCTTGCCGGACGGGAGGCGGATGTCGCGCACCCGCGAGTGCGTGATCACCTCCCCGTCGGTCATGGCGAGGATGGGAGAGAAGTCGATGTCGTCGTAATTCGTCATGCCGCGCCTACTTCCGCTTCTTTCCGTCGAAGTGGGGGTTCTCCCAGATGACCGAGCCGCCCTGGCCGAGGCCGACGCACATCGCGGTGAGGCCGTAGCGGACGTCGGGGCGCTCGGCGAAGTGCGCCGCGAGCTGGATCATCAGGCGCACGCCCGAGGCGGCGAGCGGGTGGCCGAAGGCGATCGCGCCGCCCCACGGGTTGACGCGCGGGTCGTCGTCGGCGATGCCGAAGTGGTCGAGGAGCGAGATCACCTGGATCGCGAAGGCCTCGTTCAGCTCGAACAGGCCGATGTCGTCGATCGTGAGGCCGGCCTTCTTGAGGGCCTTCTCGGTCGAGGGGATCGGGCCGATGCCCATGATCTCGGGCTGCACGCCCGCGAAGGCGAACGAGACGAGCTTCATCTTCGGCGCGAGGCCGAGCTCCTTCACGGCACCGCCGCCGGCGAGCAGCGACATCGTGGCGCCGTCGGTGAGCGGCGAGGAAGTGCCCGCGGTCACACGGCCATGCGGGCGGAACGGCGTCTTCAGCGCCGCCAGGTCTTCCATCGTGGTCTGCGGGCGACGGCCCTCGTCCTCGGTGGCCAGACCCCAGGAGCCCTCGGCATCCTTGACGGCCACGGGCACCAGGTCGGGCTGGATCCTGCCGGCGTCGTAGGCGGCCTGCACCTTGTGCTGGCTCAGCATGCCGTAGCGGTCGGAGCGCTCCTTGGTCAGGTGCGGGAAGCGGTCGAAGATGCGCTCGGCGGTGACCCCCATGTTGAGGGCACCGGGGTCGACCATCTTCTCCGCGACGAAGCGCGGGTTGGGGTCGGCGTTGCCGCCGATCGGGTGGTGGCCCATGTGCTCGACGCCGCCGGCGAGGGCGAGGTCGTACATGCCCATGCCGATGGACCCCGCCATGGTCGTGACGCTCGTCATGGCACCCGCGCACATGCGGTCGATGGCGAACCCGGGCACGGTCTGCGGGAGACCGGCGAGGATCGCCACGCTGCGGCCCAGGGTCAGCCCCTGGTCGCCGGTCTGGCTCGTCGCGGCGATGGCGACGTCGTCGATGCGGTCCCTGGGAACGTTCGGGTTGCGCTCCATGAGCCCGATCGTCGCCTTGACGGCGAGGTCGTCCGCGCGGGTGTTCCAGTACATGCCCTTCTCGCCGGCGCGCCCGAACGGGGTGCGCATGCCATCGACGAAGAAGACGTCCGAAATCTCGGCCACTCTGCCTCCAAAAGTTGGGATGACGCCAGCCTAGGAGGGCCGCGGAAACGGCTGGAATCGGGTGGCGGAAACCTACGAAGCGGTTTCGGACGCCTCCGACGGCACTTGCACGGATCCCACAAAGGCATCGGCGATCAACTGTGCAGTCTGCGCAATCTGCCAGGAGCGCGCGCCGAGCGCGGCGAGGGCCTCGCCGACGGATGCCGCGGTCACCGGCTCGGGGGGAGCCCACGCGACGCGGCGCAGCAGCTCGGGGGTGAGCAGGTTCTCGGTCGGCATGTGGAGCTCTTCGGCCCGCTGCTCCACGACAGGACGCGCCGCCTTGAGCCGCGCGTCGGCCTCGGGGTTGCGGTCGACCCAGGCGCGCGGCGGGGGCAGTGTGTCGCCACCGCTCGCGCGCTCGAGGGGAAGCTGCGTCACCGCGCGGCCCGCCTCGATCGCCGCCCACCATCGGTCCAGCTGTGAACGGCTGGCACGGCCGTTGAACTCCTTCACGGCGGCGAGGGCGCTCTTCGACTTCGGGTCGGCCAGCACGGCCGCGACGAGGGCGCGATCGGGCACGAGACGCCCGGGGGCGACATCCTCTTCGCGTGCGAACTCCTCGCGCGCCGTCCACAGCTCTCGGGCGATCGCGAGCGCCTTGCGGCCGCGCACGGTGTGCAGGCCCGACAGGCGGCGCCACGGCTCCTCGCGCGGCGGCTTGGGCTCACGCTCCAGCACCGCGCGGAACTCCTCCGCGGCGAACTCGGTCTTGCCCTGCTCGGCCAGTTCGTCGACCAGCTTGTCGCGGACGTCGACGAGATGCTCGACGTCCAGCGCGGCATACTCCAGCCAGGACTGCGGCAGCGGCCTCGTCGACCAGTCGGAGGCGGAGTGCGCCTTGGCCAGCGTGATGCCGAGTGTGTCTTCGACGACAGCGCCGAGCCCCACGCGTTCGTGGCCGAGGAGCCGCGCAGCGAGTTCGGTGTCGAAGATCGTCGACGGCGCCAAGCCGAGCTCGCGCAGCGAGGGCAGATCCTGGCTCGCCGCGTGCAGCACCCACTCATGGGTTCCGATGGCGTCCGCGAGAGCGCGGAAGTCGCCGATCGGCGGCGGATCGAAGAGGAAGACGCCGGCGCCCCGGCGATACACCTGCACGAGGTACGCGCGCTGCGAGTACCGGAAGCCCGAGGCGCGTTCGACATCGACGGCGACCGGGCCCTCTCCGTCGGAGAGCCGGCGCGCGGCCTCGGCGACCCCGCCGACCTCGTCGATCACGTCGTAATCAGCCACGTGGCGACCTGCGAGAACCGAGCATCGCGATCCCTTCCGAGCCGGGCGGGAGTCCCGCCAGCATGCAAACCAACTCCGCCCATGCTTCCACGTGCGGAGCGATCGCGCCTTCCGGCGACCATGAGGCCCGCAGTTCTATCTGCGCTCCGTCGCCCTCCGCGGCGAGGCTGCCGAACCCCTTCGACAGGGTCTTGGTCGCGGTTCCGGATGCCGAGTGGAAGCCCGCCTGCCGCGACTCCAGCGCGTCGGTCAGCCACGTCCAGGCGACGTCGGCGAGCAGCGGGTCCACGCCGATCTCCGGCTCGAGCGGAGCCTGTGCGAAGCACACGATGCGCCACGGCCCGTTCCAGGGAGCGGGCTCATCGGGGTCGTGCAGCAGGACGAGCCGTCCGGTGCCGTAGGGCGAGGTCGCATCGTCGGGGGAGGAGCGCACATCGCCGGCGATCGCCAGGGCGTCCGGTGCCAGCCCCTGCGGCGCGGCGATCTCGCGGACCGTGAGGTCGTCGCGGAAGCGGATCTCGCGCACCGCCTCGGCGGCCTGCTCGAACGAGCCCGGGGCCGCGGGGGGACGCTGCTCTGCCACGCGGACAGACTAGAGTGATGCCTCGATGGTCGACTCCAGGCGCGCCGCGATGCGCGGCGCAACCCGCAGTCCTGCACGGGGGTCCAGGACTCCCGCTCTCGTCGCCGGGGTGAAGGCCGCGCTCACCGTGCTGAGCGTGGCCCTGGCCGGCGTGCTCGGCGCCCTCGCCGCCGGCTCCGTGCTCATGGCGCGCAAGGTCGTCACGCCCGCACGTCGCGAGCACGACACGCGCATCCTCGCGCTCGACACGGCGGCGCAGACGATCACGCTGTCGCGGACGCCCGACACCGGGCTTCCGGGACGCTACGGCCTCTTCACCAGCGGCACGTCGGACTACATCAAGCTCGGCTCGGTGCTGTCGGAGGACGCGACGAGCGTCAAGCGCAAGCTGCTGACCCACATCGGGTCGGACGCCCGGCTGGAACCCGAAGCGGCCTTCAGCGGCTGGTACTACGACCGTCCCGAGCAGCTGCACCTGCCGTTCACGCCCGAGCTCATCGGGTCGACCGTCGGCCCGTGCCCGGCCTGGCTCTTCGCCGCGGGCGAGGGAGACACCTGGGTCATCCAGGTGCACGGACGCGGCACGACGCGCGCCGAGTGCCTGCGCGCGGTTCCCGTCTTCCACGCTCTCGGCATCACGTCCCTCGTCGTCTCATACCGGAACGACGGCGAGGCGCCTCGGAGCCGCAGCGGCACGTACGCGCTCGGCGCCACGGAATGGCGCGACGTGGACGCCGCCGTGGGATTCGCCCGTCGGCGCGGCGCACGCCGCATCATCATCATGGGCTGGTCGATGGGCGGCGCGATCGCGCTCCAGCTCGCGCTCAACTCCGCGCACGGCGACGCGATCGCCGGGCTGATCCTCGAGTCGCCGGTCGTCGACTGGCGCGTGGTGCTGGCCTACCAGGCCCGCGTCGAGCGCGTGCCCCTTCCGGTCAGCCGGCTCGCGATCGAGGCGCTGCAGAACGAATGGGCCGCCCCGCTCACGCGCACCGGCGCGGCGATCCGGCTGGATCAGCTCGACGTGGTGGCGCGTGCCGCCGAGCTGCGGCATCCGGTCCTCATCCTCCACAGCGACGACGACGGCTTCGTGCCCTCGGATGCCTCGCACGACCTCGTCGCGGCCCGGCCCGATCTCGTCGAGATGCAGGTGTTCGAGGTGGCGCGGCACACCAAGCTCTGGAACTACGACCAGGAGCGCTGGAGCGAGAGCATCGGCGACTGGGTCCGCGCGCACGGGATCGTCCCGGCGTAGCGGCAGCCGCGTCAGGCCGACTTCGCGCGCACCTGGCGCTGTGCGCGCAGCAGCATGCCGGTCATGCCCGAGATCCGCAGCGGCGAGACCACCCGGGTGAGCCCCAGGGTCTGGGGGTAGTCGCCCGGCACCGCGAGGACCTCGCCCGCCGTCAGGCCGGTGAGCCCCTGCGCGAGGATGCTGGCGAACCCGCGGGTGGTGGGCGCCTCGGGGGGCGCCGTGGCGTGCATCGCGACGATGCCGTCCGCGTCCACGTCGACCACGATGTACACCGGGGACTGGCACTCGACGACGCGCTCGCAGAGCTCCGGGTGGCCCTCGTACTCCGCCGGGATGGGCGGCAGCTCGTACGAGTACTCCAGCAGGAGCTGCAGACGGTCGGGCTCGGGCAGCTCGAGGAACTCGTCGCGGATCTCGGCGAGACGGTGGGGGAGGAGGGCGTCGGTCATCCCCGCCATTTTCCCACGCGAACGGATGCCGCGGCTCAGCGCGCGGGCGCCTCGCCGGGCTCGGCGCCCGAGACGATCGGCACACGGACGGCGCTGCCCCATTCGGTCCACGAGCCGTCGTAGTTGCGCACGTCCTCGAACCCGAGGAGGTGCTTCAGGACGAACCAGGTGTGACTCGACCGCTCCCCGATGCGGCAGTACGCGACGATCGCATCGCCGTCGGCGAGGCCGACCTCCTCGCGGTAGATGGCGTCGAGCTCGGCGCGCGTCTTGAACCCGCCGTCGGCGGCCACGGCGCGCGCCCACGGCACGCTCTGCGCAGACGGGATGTGGCCGGCGCGGAGCGCCCCCTCCTCGGGGTAGGCGGGCGCCGAGGTGCGGGTGCCGTCGTACTCCTCGGGGGAGCGGACGTCGATGAGCGGTCCGCGGCCGAGGTGGGCCAGCACGTCGTCCTTGTAGGCGCGCAGCGCGGTGTCGTCGCGCTCCACCACCGGGTACTCGGTCGGCGCCGGGGCCGAGGCATCCGTCGTGATCGGCCGCCCCTCCGCGATCCACTTGTCGCGCCCGCCGTCGAGGAGACGCACATCGTCGTGACCGAAGAGCGAGAACACCCAGAGGGCGTAGGCGGCCCACCAGTTGTTCTTGTCGCCGTAGATGACCACGGTGTCGTCCCGCGAGATGCCCTTTCGGCTGAGCAGTGCGGCGAATCCCTCGCCGTCGACGTAGTCGCGCACGACCGGATCATTGAGCTCGGTGTGCCAGTCGACCTTGACCGCCCCGGGGATGTGTCCCGTCTCGTAGAGCAGCACATCCTCGTCGGACTCCACCACGACGAGGCCCGGCTCGCCCAGGCGCGCCTCGAGCCAGTCGCCGGTGACGAGCCGTCCGGGCTCGGCGTACTCGGCGAACTTCTCGGACGAGGTGTCGTTCTCGATGGGCATGGCATCTCCTGGATTCGGGTGCGAGGCGCGCGCTGTCAGCCGCTGTCACGCGGACCGGCCGCACGCGGGCGACGGTTAGGGTTGAACCGTCGCCTCCGACCCTAGATTCCCGGGCGGGCGAGCACACCTCTCGAGTAAGACTCCGTCACAGCCCGCCCCGTCACTCCGCCGCCGGCGGGCCCCACTCCGACACAGGATCCGCATGACCGTCTCCGCCACCCGCACCGGCATCGTCCACCTCGCGGAGCGCTCGCCGCAGCTCGCCGGCGCCGACATGGTCGCAGCGCTCGTGCCGCCGCCGCAGTTCGCCGACGCGACCTTCGACACGTACCGCGCCGACCCGGCGTACCCGTCGCAGCAGGCGGCGAAGGATCTGCTGCAGGCCTTCTCGGGCACCGCTGCGCCGGTCAAGGGCGGACTGTTCCGCCGTGCCAAGCGACCGGAGCTCAAGCCCGGCGTCTATCTCGACGGCGGCTTCGGCGTCGGCAAGACCCACCTGCTCGCGGCCGTCTACCACGCGATGTCGGCGCGCAGGAAGTACTTCGGGTCGTTCATCGAGTACACCGCGCTGGTCGGTGCGCTCGGCTATCAGAACACCGTCGAGCTGTTCCGCGGCGCCGACCTGCTCTGCATCGACGAGTTCGAGCTCGACGACCCAGGCGACACGATGGTCATGACCCGGCTGCTGGGCGAGCTCGTCGCCACGGGCACGCGGCTGGCAGCGACATCCAACACCCCTCCCAACGCGCTGGGCGAGGGACGGTTCGCCGCACAGGACTTCCTCCGCGAGATCCATGCGATGGCGGCGAGCTTCCAGACCGTCCGCATCGACGGCACCGACTACCGGCATCGCGCCGTCGACGGTCACGCCGCCGTGCTCGAATCCCCGCAGTACGAAGCGGCCATTGCGGATGCCGCGGCCGTGGGCCTCGCGTCGGACGACACGTTCGACGCGCTCATCGCCCACCTGGCGCAGGTGCACCCGTCGCGGTACATCCGCCTCATCGAGGACCTGTCGCTCGTCGGCCTGCGCGACGTCGCGCCGTTCACCGATCAGTCGGCGGCGCTGCGATTCGTCGCGTTCATCGACCGCGTCTACGACGCGCAGCTCCCGATCCGCGCGACCGGCACGTCGCTCGACCTGGTCTTCCCCGAGGAGATGCTCGCCGGCGGCTACCGCAAGAAGTACCTGCGCGCGATCTCGCGTCTCGTCGCGTCGACACTCGCCTGACCGGGCGACTCGCGCCGGATTCGCAGGGCGCGTTCGGCGCGCCGAAACACGATGTTTACGTACGCACGCCTCGCGTAACGAAGGAGAAACACGGCTCGTCCCGCTGCCGAAACGGGGCGTCGTCACACTGAGGGGACCCGACGCTACACCTGCGTCACCCGCAGAGAGGTTCTCCACCGAGATGGATCAAGGCAACACCGCATTCATGCTCATCGCGGCCGCGCTCGTCTTGTTGATGACGCCCGGTCTCGCGTTCTTCTACGGCGGCCTGGTCAAGGCCAAGAGCGTCATCAGCATGATGATGCTGAGTTTCGGAGCACTGGGGCTCATCGGCGTGCTGTGGGTGATCTACGGCTACGCGATCGCCTTCCCCAGCGCCGACGGACTCGTCGCACCCTGGTCGATCGACTGGTCGGCCATCGGCCTCACCAGCCTGCTCGAGGTTCCTGAGGGGGCCGCGTACCCGCCGCTGGCCTTCGTCGCCTTCCAGGCCACCTTCGCCATCCTCACCGTCGCGCTGGTCTCCGGCGCCATCGCCGACCGCGCCAAGTTCGGCGCGTGGATGATCTTCGCCGCGATCTGGGCGACGATCGTCTACTTCCCGGTCGCCAGCTGGGTGTTCAACTTCGGCCTCGCCGAGGACGGCAGCTTCGCGTACGGCGGCTGGATCACCTACGGCATGCAGGAGTGGTTCGGCGTCGGGGCGATCGACTTCGCCGGCGGCACGGCCGTCCACATCAACGCCGGTGCCGCAGCGCTCGCCCTCGCCCTGGTCCTCGGCAAGCGCCTCGGCTTCCAGAAGGGCGTCCACGTCCCGCACAACCCGCCCTTCGTGCTGCTCGGCGCGGGCCTGCTGTGGTTCGGCTGGTTCGGCTTCAACGCCGGCTCGGAGCTCGCCGCTGACGGCACCGCTGCGCTTGCGTTCGTGAACACCATCGCCGCGCCCGCCGCCGCACTGCTCGCGTGGCTCGTCGTCGAGAAGATCAAGGACGGCAAGCCCACGTCGGTCGGCGCCGCCTCGGGTGCCGTCGCGGGTCTCGTCGCCATCACCCCGGCCTGCGCGTCGCTCACGCCGATCTGGGCGATCGTCCTCGGCCTCGTCGCCGGTGCGGTCTGCGCCCTGGCGATCGAGCTCAAGTACAAGTGGGGCTTCGACGACTCGCTGGACGTGGTGGGCATCCACCTCGTCGGCGGTCTCATCGGAACGCTCTACCTCGGCTTCTTCGCGAACTCGACGGGCCTCATCTACAGCGGCAACCTCACGCAGCTCCTCGTGCAGGCGATCGCCGCGGTCGCGGTGCTGGTCTACTCGTTCGTGCTGGCCTACGGCATCGGCTTCGTGATCGAGAAGACCATCGGCTTCCGCGTCAAGAACGAGGACGAGGTCGCCGGCATCGACACGGTCGTGCACGGCGAGGAGGGCTACGTGCTCGAGGGCGCGCGCGCCTGACGCATCCGGCTCGGCCCGAAGGGGCGTCGCGGTTCCCCCCACCGCGGCGCCCCTTCGCCGTGTCCGAGCCCGCCGCCCGACGCTCCTAGGATGACGTCTGTGACTCAGCAAAAGGGCCTGCGCGGCATCCTGAAGGGCTTCTTCCGGCCGCGAGGTGCGTCAGGTCCCTCTCCGTCCACAGACGTGCTCAGCGCACCGCTCGAGGGTCGTGGCGGCCGCGCGGCCACCGTCGAGGTGAGCCCGCCCAGGAAGGATGCGCTGCGCATCACGTACGCGCCCGATCACGACGGCGACCCCGACGCCGGCGAGATCATCTGGACGTGGGTCCCGTACGCCGAGAACGACGGCCGCGGCAAAGACCGCCCCGTGCTGGTGATCGGCCGGCAGAGCGACGAGCGGGTGTACGCCGTCCGGCTCACGAGCAGGTCGCATGACGGCGATCGCGATTTCCTGGGCCTCGGCACGGGCGACTGGGATGCGCAGGGCCGCCCGTCATGGGTCGACGTCGAACAGCTGTACAGCGTGCACCGCGACGGCATGCGCCGCGAGGCGGCGGCGCTCGACCTGGACCGGTTCGTGCGCGTCGCCGATGCCCTGCACCGCCGCTACGGCTGGGCGGTCGGCAGCTGACGCTCCTTCGGCGTGAGGACGAAGAAAGACCCGGCCACCGAGGTGGCCGGGTCTTCGTCGCGGTGGGCGATACCAGACTCGAACTGATGACCTCTTCCGTGTGAAGGAAGCGCGCTACCAACTGCGCCAATCGCCCGCACCCCCGAGGGGGACGAGTATCGATACTAGCGGATGCCGGAGGGTGGCTCGAACCACATCGGCGTGACACGCGCGGGGTGCGCCCGGTTTTGCACTCGCGGATTAGTGGGATAAAGTCTTTCAAGTGCCCGGGATGCGAATCCCGGAAACGAAATGCGGATGTAGCGCAGTTGGTAGCGCATCACCTTGCCAAGGTGAGGGTCGCGAGTTCGAGTCTCGTCATCCGCTCGAGTGCAGGGATCCCTTCCGGGGATCACGGCACGTGGGGTCAAACCACACGCGGTGGCGTGGCCGAGCGGCTAGGCACCGGCCTGCAAAGCCGTTTACACGGGTTCGAATCCCGTCGCCACCTCCACTCCCGGTCCCGACCGGAGTTCGACTCGGGCGATTGGCGCAGCGGTAGCGCGCTTCCCTGACACGGAAGAGGTCACTGGTTCGATCCCAGTATCGCCCACCACCTGAAACCCCCGGCTCGCCGGGGGTTTCGTCGTTCCCGGCTCAGCTGCGGAGGTGCTCGTCGGGATAGACGTGCCGGATGCGCTCGGCGAAGAATCGTCCCGCGCTCTCCGCGGCGAGCAGTCCTCGATGGATCGAGGGCGGCACCGCGTAGTAGCGGTACACCTCGCCCGATGTGAACGCGATCTCGAGCACGGCGGTGCCGGGGTCGTACCCGACCGAATCGATCGCCGACGAATCGACGTGCACGCGTCTCATCTCCTCGACCCTACGTCGGGCCTGTGCTTTCCCCGGCGGACCGCTAGCGTGTCGGGCATGAGCACAGCGCTCGCGGGCGATATCCGAGCGCACCTGCGCGCGGCCGCCGACCCTTCGCGGGCGGCCGGCCAGCAGGCGTACATGAAGTCGTCCATGCCGTTCCTCGGCGTCCGTGTTCCCGACGCACGCCGCGTCGCGAAGAACGCCGCGAAGGGGATGACGGATGCCGCGGCCCTGCGCGACACCGCCCTCGAGCTGTGGGATGCCGCCGCCCATCGCGAGGAGCGGTACGCGGCGATGGCGCTGCTCTCTCTCCGCCCCCTGCGCGGCGACCCGGCGCTCGTCCCCGTGATCGAGCACATGGTGCGGACCGGCCAATGGTGGGATTACACCGATGAGCTCGCGCATCGCCTCGCCGAGCTGCACGACGCCCACCCGGAAGGCACGGTCGCCCTCGTCCATGCGTGGGCCCGCGCCCACGATCTGTGGATCCGGCGCATCGCGATCCTGTCGCAGCTGGGCCGCGGCATCCGTCTCGATCGTGCGGTGCTGGTCGACGCCATCGAGCCCAATCTCATCGATCGCGAGTTCTTCATCCGCAAGGCCATCGGCTGGGCTCTGCGCGAGTACGCCCGGGTCGCGCCCGAGTGGGTGCGCGAGTACGTCGCACGCCGCCCGCTGAGCCCGCTGTCCCGGCGGGAGGCGCTCAAGCATCTGCCCGCCGACCAGGCGTCGAGCCGTGAGAGCGTCCGCGGCTAGACTCGGAGGGTGGAACTCGTCTGGTCGACCGCTGCGGCGGCACTCACGACCGGCACGCGAACGCTCGGTGCCTGAGCGGGCGGGGCGCGTCGTGCGCCCGAAGCTGAGTAGCCTTGATCCGAGCCATTCCCAGGAGAGTTTCCGTGACTGACGCTGTGTCCTATCCCGCCGACGGCTTCGCCCTGTTCCCCGACCGCTCCGTGGTCGCGCTTCGCGTGAACGGCGAGCTCAAAGACCTCGCGACGGTGGTGGAGCAGACGGATGCCGTCGAGCCCGTCACCATCGACAGCCCCGACGGCCTGTCGATCCTGCGCCACTCGACCGCCCACGTGCTGGCACAGGCGGTGCAGCGCATCAACCCGCAGGCGAACCTCGGCATCGGTCCGCCGATCACCGACGGCTTCTACTACGACTTCGGCGTGGAGCACCCGTTCACCCCCGAGGACCTCAAGGCCATCGACAAGGAGATGGCGCGCATCATCCGCGAGGGCCAGCGCTTCGTCCGCCGCGTCGTCAGCGACGAAGAGGCGCGCGTCGAGCTGGTCGACGAGCCCTTCAAGCTCGAGCTCATCGGCCTCAAAGGCGGGGGAGCGGAGAAGACCGAGGGCGCCTCGGTCGAGGTGGGCGCGGGCGAGCTCACGATCTACGACAACGTCGACCGCGACGGACAGACCGTGTGGAAGGACCTCTGCCGCGGTCCGCACCTGCCGAACACCCGCATGATCGGCAACGGCTGGGCGCTGCAGCGCATCGCCGGCGCGTACTGGCGCGGCAGCGAGAAGAACCCGCAGCTTCAGCGCATCTACGGCACTGCGTGGCCCAGCAAGGACGAGCTGCGCGCGTACCAGACCCGACTCGAAGAGGCCGCCAAGCGCGACCACCGCAAGCTGGGCAAGGACCTCGACCTGTTCTCGTTCCCCGACGAGATCGGCTCCGGCCTGTCGGTGTGGCACCCGCGCGGCGGCGTCGTCCGCGGCGAGATGGAGCAGCACGCGCGTCGCCGCCACATCGAGGGCGGCTACACCTACGTGTACACGCCGCACATCTCGAAGGAGGACCTGTTCCTCACCTCGAACCATCTCGTCACGTACAAGGAGGGCATGTTCCCGCCCATCGTGATGGACGAGGAGCGCGACGAGCACGGCGAGATCACCAAGCACGGCCAGGACTACTACCTGAAGCCGATGAACTGCCCGATGCACATCCTCATCTACAAGGAGCGTGCGCGCAGCTACCGCGACCTTCCGATGCGCCTGGCGGAGAACGGCACGGTCTATCGCAACGAGCTGTCGGGAGCGCTGCACGGCCTGACCCGCGTGCGCGGCTTCACCCAGGACGACTCGCACCTCTTCGTCACCCCCGAGCAGCTCGAAACGGAGACCAGCCGCGTCCTCGATTTCGTCATCTCGATGCTGCGCGACTTCGGCCTCGACGACTTCGAGCTCGAGCTGTCGATGCGCGACGACGAGAAGGACAAGTGGATCGGCTCGGACGAGTTCTGGGACTACTCCACGAACGCGCTCCGCAACGTCGCCGTCGCGAGCGGCCTGAAGCTCACCGAGGTCCCCGGCGAGGCCGCGTTCTACGGCCCGAAGATCGACCTCAAGACCCGTGACGCGATCGGTCGCACCTGGCAGTTGTCGACCGTCCAGGTCGACCCGAATCTGCCGGAGCGCTTCGAGCTGGAGTACACCGATCGCGACGGCCAGAAGAAGCGGCCGATCATGATCCACCGCGCGCTGTTCGGCTCGATCGAGCGCTTCTTCGCGATCCTGCTCGAGCACTACGCCGGAGCGTTCCCGGTGTGGCTGTCGCCGGTGCAGGTGGTGGGCATCCCCGTCGCCGAGGACTTCGCGGACTACCTGGGCGAGGTCATCGACCGGTTGAAGGCCGAGGGCGTGCGCGCCGAGCTCGACCACTCCGACGATCGCATGCAGAAGAAGATCCGCACGCACACCACCCAGAAGGTGCCGCTGCAGCTCATCGCCGGCGCGCAGGACCAGTCGGCCGGCACGGTGTCTTTCCGCTTCCGCGACGGCACCCAGGAGAACGGCGTCCCGATCGCCGACGCGGTCCGCCGCGTCCGCGAGGCGATCGCGTCGCACGCACTGGTGAACACCGCCGAGGACTTC
The DNA here is from genome assembly GCF_015278255.1 of Microbacterium hibisci. Taxonomy (GTDB): domain Bacteria; phylum Actinomycetota; class Actinomycetes; order Actinomycetales; family Microbacteriaceae; genus Microbacterium; species Microbacterium hibisci. The sequence goes on along the minus strand of NZ_JADIJC010000001.1, from coordinate 424,516 downwards.
GCGTGAGTCACGTCGACGACGCCGGGTCGGGCACTCCGGAGACGGATGCCGTCGACCCGGCGCTCGTCGACGCTGCGACGCTCCCCGGCGTGCCCGACGAGTTCCAGCGCCTGTGGACCCCCCACCGGATGGCCTACATCCAGGCGGGCCCCGAGGTGCTGCGCAAGGAGTGCCCGTTCTGCGAGGCCCCGCGCAAGTCCGACGAGGACGGTCTCATCGTCTTCCGCGGGCGCACCGCGTACGCGCTGCTGAACCTCTTCCCGTACAACTCGGGCCACCTGCTGATCTGCCCGTACCGCCACATCGCGACGTACGACCAGGCGACCGACGACGAGGTCGCCGAGATCGGCCTGCTCACCCAGCAGGGCATGCGGGTGCTCCGTGAGGTCTCCCGCTGCGACGGCTTCAACATCGGCATGAACCAGGGTCACGTCGCGGGGGCCGGTGTCGACGAGCACCTCCATCAGCACATCGTGCCGAGGTGGGGTTCCGACGCGAACTTCTTCCCGATCATCGCCAAGACCAAGGCGCTGCCGCAGCTTCTCGGCGACGTGCGGCGCGTGATCTTCGACGCCTGGAACGCCTGACGCCGCGGAGGATGACGGATGCCGCGGCCCGCGGCATCCGTTCGGTTCCGGCTCTCACCTGACCCGGGTGACCTCGAACTGCAGGCGGGGATTCGCGTAGGCGTCCTGCGACTCGACGAGCTGCAGCTCGCGCTCGCCCGATGCGTGGGTGCGCTCGAGCAGGTCGTAGACGCTCGAGGTGGTGCGCGCCAGCGCGTCGGCGGCGTCGCCGGTGCGGCGGAAGTGCGCGGTGAACAGCGCCGCCGTGACGTCGCCCGAGCCGTTGGCCTTCATCGGGATGTGGGGGGTCTGCACGATCCACGCCCCGGCGTCGGTCACCGCGAGCATCTCGATGGTGCCCGCGGGGCGGTCGGGCCGCTCCACGCTCGTGACCAGCACCGTGCGCGGACCCATCTCGCGGGCGAGATCGGCCGAGGCGAGCGTCGACTCGAGGTCGGACGGGTCGGTCTCGGTGAGGAACCCGAGCTCGAACTGGTTCGGGGTGATGATGTCGGCGGCGGGCACGACACGGTCGCGCAGCAGCACCGGGATCGCCGGCGCCACGAAGCAGCCGGACTTCGCGTTGCCCATGACCGGGTCGCACGCGTAGATCGCCGAGGGGTTGGCCTGCTTGACCTTCGCGACGGCCTCGAGGATCACATCGGCGATCCCCTCGCCGCCCTGATAGCCCGAGAGCACCACGTCGACCCGCGGGAAGACACCGCGCTCCTCGATGCCGGTGATGACGTCGCGGACGTCGTCGGGGCTGATGAGGGGGCCGCGCCATGCGCCGTAGCCGGTGTGATTCGAGAAGTTCACCGTGTACACCGGCATGACCTCGACGCCGATGCGCTGGAGCGGGAAGACGGCGGCGGAGTTGCCGACGTGACCGTAGGCGACCGCGGACTGGATCGAGAGGATCTTCACCGCTCGATCATGCCACTTCCCGCCTGGCGAGCCGTCCACCGGCGGCGCGCACGGCCGCGGCGACGTCGTCGGCGAGCCGGGCGGCGTCGTCGGCGTCGAGATCGTGCACCGTGAGCCGCAGACGGTGCGACGGCCCGTCGTCGCCGAGCACGAACTCGTCGCCGGCGCGCGGCAGCCACCCGCGCCGCATCAGCTGCTCCGACACCGCACGGGCGGGCACCGGCAGCGGTATCCACAGGTTGAGACCGTCGCCGGCATCGGCAGGCACCCCCGCCGCCGTGAGCAGGTCTACGAACGCCGCGTTGCGCTGCGCGTAGCGGACACCCGCGCGCTCGATCGCGGCCATGGTCGCGGCATCCGTCACCAGCGTGTGGGTGAGCCGCTGCAGCAGGTGGCTCACCCAGGTCGTGCCGGGCGTGAGGCGCATCGCGAGCCGCTCCGCCGTCTCGGGGTCGGATGCCGTCACTGCCAGGCACATGTCGGGGCCGAGGAACTTCGAGACCGACCGCACGAGTGCCCAGCGGCGGTGCGCGGCGCTGATCAGCGAGTGGAACGGCTGCTGCGACAGGAGAGAGAAGTGGTCGTCCTCGATGACGAGGACGTAGGGGTGCGCGCGGAGCACGGCACGGAGGTCTTCGGCCCGCCGCGCCGACAGGCTGGCGCCCGTCGGGTTCTGGGCGCGGGGGGTGTGCACGACGGCGCGCACGCCCGAGTCCAGCGCGGCACGGAGACCCTCGACCGTCATCCCCTCGTCGTCGACGGGGACGGGAACGGGCCGATAGCCGCCGATCCGCACGGTGTGGATGCTCGTCAGGAAGCACGGGTCTTCCAGGGCGACCGCGTCGTCGCGGGTGAGCGCCTGCGCCAGCAGCCGCTCCACAGCGTCGGCCGCGCCGCTGGTGATCGTCAGGCGCATGTCGACCTCGGGCGCGAGATCTTCGCGCATCCACCCGCGTGCCCAGGCCTCCAGCCCGGGATCGATCACGGGCTCGCCGTAGAGCACGGGACGCCCCGCCATTCCGGCCAGCGCGAAGGACGGGTCGGGGATCAGCTCCGCGTCGGGGTTGCCCGTGCCGACGTCGCGCAGCACGCTGCCGGCGGCGAAGCCTTCCTGCGCGACGGGGGAGAGGTCGGCGACGCGCGTGCCGCCTCGTCCGCGCGTGACGACGACGCCCGCCTGTGTGAGCTGGCGATAGGCGGCGACGACGGTGTTGCGATTCACGCCGAGCTGGTCTGCCAGAGCGCGCACCGGCGGGATCGCGTCGCCGGGATGCAGGTCGCCGCGCTCGATGAGACCGCGAAGGCTCTCCGCGATCTCCGCCGCGGATCGCCCGCTGATGTCGAGATCCATGCCCGCCCCTCCGTCGCTTCCCGCCCTCGCCCGAGTGTAGGTCCCAGCACATGCTATCTTTTGGCCTAGGCCAATACCCGCATTGTCCTCACTCGTTGCGCCGCGCGCGCCGATCGAAGGGAAAGCTCGTGACCACTGCTGCCGACACGGGAACCGACCGCGTCAAGCGCGGACTCGCCGAGATGCTCAAGGGCGGCGTCATCATGGACGTCGTCACCGCCGACCAGGCCAAGATCGCCGAAGACGCCGGCGCCGTCGCCGTCATGGCCCTCGAGCGCGTGCCCGCCGACATCCGTGCGCAGGGCGGCGTCGCGCGCATGAGCGACCCCGACCTCATCGACGACATCGTCGCGTCGGTCTCCATCCCCGTCATGGCCAAGGCGCGCATCGGGCACTTCGTCGAGGCGCAGGTGCTGCAGGAGCTCGGCGTCGACTACATCGACGAGTCCGAGGTGCTCTCGCCGGCCGACTACGTCAACCACATCGACAAGTGGAAGTTCACCGTTCCGTTCGTGTGCGGCGCGACCAACCTCGGCGAGGCGCTGCGCCGCATCAACGAGGGCGCGGCGATGATCCGCTCCAAGGGCGAGGCAGGCACGGGCGACGTGTCGGAGGCGACGAAGCACATCCGCAAGATCTCCAGCGAGATCAACGTGCTCCGCTCGATGACCAAGGACGAGCTGTACGTCGCCGCCAAGGAGCTGCAGGCGCCGTACGACCTGGTCGCAGAGATCGCCGAGACCGGCAAGCTCCCCGTGGTGCTGTTCGTGGCGGGTGGCGTGGCGACGCCCGCCGACGCGGCCATGATGATGCAGCTCGGCGCAGACGGCGTCTTCGTCGGCTCGGGCATCTTCAAGTCGGGCAACCCCGCCGAGCGCGCGGCCGCCATCGTGAAGGCGACCACCTTCTACGACGACCCGAAGGTGATCGCGGAGGTCTCGCGGGGCCTCGGCGAGGCGATGGTCGGGATCAACGTCGCCGATCTCGCCGCCCCGCACCGGCTGGCCGAGCGCGGCTGGTGACCACGACGCGGCCCAGGGTCGGAGTCCTCGCGCTGCAGGGCGACGTCCGTGAGCACGCGCGCGTGCTCACGGACCTCGGGGCGGACGTGACGACGGTGCGCCGGCCCGCGGAGCTCGCGGCCGTGGACGGGCTGGTGCTGCCGGGCGGCGAGTCGAGCGTGATCGACAAGCTGTCGCGCGCCTTCGGCATGCGCGAGCCCGTCCGCGACGCGATCGCCGGCGGCCTGCCGGTCTACGGCACGTGCGCCGGCCTCATCCTCCTCGCGGACCGCATCACCGACGGCATCGAAGGGCAGCGGACGTTCGGCGGGCTCGATGTCAGGGTGCGCCGCAACGCCTTCGGCAGTCAGGTCGACTCGTTCGAGGTCGATCTCGACGTGCCCGTGCTCGACGACCCGCCGGTCCACGCCGTCTTCATCCGCGCGCCGCTCGTCGAGGAGGCCGGCGACGGCGTCGAGCGGCTCGCGACACTGGACGACGGCCGGATCGTGGCTGTGCGCCAGGGCGCTCTGCTGGGCACCGCGTTCCACCCCGAGGTCAGCGGCGAGCACCGCTTCCACGCCCTGTTCCTCGACATGGTGCGCGAGCGGAGCCGCTGACCCGGGTCGACGGGCGCGGCGGGGTAGATTCTGACTCATGACGATCAACGACTGGTGGCGCGAGCATCCCGAGGAGCGCTACTGGATGATCGCGCCTTCTCGCGGCGTCGTCGGCGACGCCCTGTCGGCGCCCAAGGCCGCGGAGGAGCGCCGCTTCGAGTGGTCGCACGAGCTGGTCGGATTCACCGAACCCGGCGACACGCTGTTCGTATGGGACCGCACGCTGCCCGTGCCCGGCATCGCCGCGTGGGGCCGCGTGCTCGGCCCCCTGGGCGAGGAGCAGCGAGACCGCCGCGGCGACGACCTGCCGCACTGGCGAATGCCGATCAGCGACACCCTGCGCCTCGCCTCGCCGATCACGCTCCCGAACCTGCGGCGCGTCGGCGGCGAGATCGTCGCGGTGCGCGACCGCGTGGAGCAGCTGACCGAGGGGCCCGTGTACTTCCCCTTCATCGGGTCCGCCGAGACACTGGCGCCCGCGCCTGCGTATCTGACGAAGGTGCCGCGTGACCTCGTGGCACTGCTGTCGTCGCGCTTCGGCTTCGAGTTCGCCCTCTAGGGCAGGGATAAACTAGTCCGTCGGGGTGAGGCGTTCGAGCGCCCGCACCCGACGAGCGTGAATTCAGGAGGACCATGTCCGGGCATTCCAAGTGGGCGACGACCAAGCACAAGAAGGCCGTCATCGACGCGCGCCGTGCGAAGTCGTGGGCCAAGCTCATCAAGAACATCGAAGTGGCCGCCAAGCTCGGCGGACCCGACCTGCAGGGCAACCCGACCCTCTTCGACGCCGTGCTCAAGGCGAAGAAGACCTCGGTCCCGAAGGACAACATCGACCGCGCGATCAAGCGCGGCGCGGGCATCGGCGGCGAGTCCGTCGAGTACTCGTCGATCATGTACGAGGGGTACGGCCCCAACGGCGTCGCGCTCATGATCGAGTGTCTGACCGACAACAAGAACCGCGCGGCGGCCGAGGTGCGCACCGCGCTCACGCGCAACGGCGGCACGCTGGCCGACCCGGGCAGCGTCGCGTACAACTTCACCCGCAAGGGCGTGATCGTCGTCGGCGGCGAAGGCACCAGCGAGGACGATGTCATGCTGGCGGTGCTCGAGGCCGGCGCCGAAGAGGTCGAGCCGCACGCGCAGGGCTTCGAGGTCATCACCGAGGCCTCCGACCTCGTGACGGTCCGCTCCGCACTGCAGGATGCCGGGATCGACTACGAGTCCGCCGACGTGGAGTTCGTGCCCAACCTCAAGGTCGAGGTGGACGCCGACACCGCTCGCAAGGTGTTCCGCCTGATCGACGCCCTCGAGGACAGCGACGACGTCCAGAACGTCTACAGCAACTTCGACCTCACCGCCGAGGTGCAGGCCGAGCTCGAGGACGACGAGGACTGATTCGACGACGGATGCCGCGGCCAGGCGCGCCTGGCCGCGGCGTCCGTCGTCCTCGCCTAGCGTGGGGGAGTGCCCACCGGAACCTCTCGCGGTCGTCTTCGCGTACTCGGCGTGGACCCCGGGCTCACGCGCTGCGGCGTCGGCGTCGTCGACGTCGCGCCCGATCGCTCGGCGAGCCTCGTGCACCTGGGCGTCGTGCGCTCGGATCCCGGCGCTCCGATCGAAGAGCGCCTGGCGGTGATCGCGGCGGGGCTGCGCGCCGTGCTCGACGCGCACCGTCCCGACGTCGTCGCGGTCGAGCGCGTGTTCGCCCAGCACAATCGCCAGACCGTCATGGGCACCGCGCAGGCGAGCGGCATCGCGCTGCTCGTGGCCGGAGAGCGCGGGCTCTCCGCGGCCACGCACACGCCGTCCGAGGTGAAGGCCGCGATCACCGGATACGGCAACGCCGACAAGCGGCAGGTGCAGACCATGGTCGCGCGGGTGCTGCGCCTGGACGAGCTGCCCAAGCCCGCCGACGCCGCGGACGCGCTCGCGCTGGCGCTGTGTCACGCGTGGCGCGGCGCACCGACCGCAGCGAAGTCGTCGGGCTCGCTCACCCCCGCGCAGCGCGCGTGGGCGGACGCCGAGCGACTCGCGCGGCGCTGAGGCGGAGCGACTCGCTCGGCGCTGCCCCTCGACCGGCGCGTGTCGCTCGAACAAACGTCCGAACCGCCCCGTAGGCTCGAGGCATGATCTCCTCAGTCCGCGGCACCGCCGTGCACGTCGATGCGGATGCGGTCGTGGTCGAGGTGGGAGGCGTCGGCCTCCACGTCGCCGTGACACCGCAGGTGGCACGCACCACGCACGTGGGCGATGCGCTCACGCTGCACACCTCGCTCATCGTGCGAGAGGACGCGCTGTCGCTGTTCGGCTTCGAGTCGAGGGAAGAGCTCGTGGTCTTCGGACTGCTTCTGGGCGTCACCGGTGTGGGGCCCAAGTCCGCGCTCGGCGTACTGGCGACGCTCACGGTGCCGCAGATCGCAGATGCGGTGGCCGCCGACGACGACGCCCCGTTCCGACGGGTGTCGGGGATCGGTCCCAAGACGGCCAAGCTGATCGTGGTCCAGCTCGCCGGCAAGATCGCTGCGACCCGTCCGGCGGGTGCGACCGGATCGGATGCCGCGGCCGCCGCGGGCGTCCCCGCACAGGTCGTGCAGGCCCTGGTGAGCCTCGGCTGGTCCGAGCGCCTGGCGGCCGAGGCGGTCGACACGGTGGCCGGCGAGGCGTCGGAGGCGGAGCGCGCCTCGGTGCCCGCGCTGCTGCGCCGCACGCTCGCGGCACTGGGCCCCGCACGCAAGGAGACCGTCGGTGGCTGACGTCCGCGAGGCCGGCGAGCCGGTCGACGAGAGCGAGCTCGCGATCGAGGGCGCCCTGCGACCGACGTCGCTGGCGGAGTTCGTCGGCCAGCAGAAGGTGCGCGGCCAGATGCAGCTGCTGCTCGACGCGGCGCGGATCCAGCAGCGCCCCGCCGACCACATCCTGCTCTCCGGCCCTCCCGGGCTCGGCAAGACGACGCTCGCCATGATCGTGGCGCACGAGAGCGGCCGCCCGCTGCGGCTGTCGAGCGGCCCGGCGATCCAGCACGCGGGCGATCTCGCGGCACTCCTGTCCAGCCTCACGCCCGGCGAGGTGCTGTTCATCGACGAGGTGCACCGCATGGCGCGCTCCGCGGAAGAGATGCTGTACCTCGCGATGGAGGACTTCCGCATCGACATCATGGTCGGCAAGGGCGCCGGCGCGACCAGCATCCCGCTGGATCTGGCGCCGTTCACGCTGGTCGGCGCGACCACGCGGTCGGGGCTGCTGCCCAACCCGCTGCGCGACCGCTTCGGCTTCACGGCGCACCTGGAGTTCTACGAGCCGGAAGAGCTCGAGCGCGTGATCGAGCGATCCGCCGTCATGCTCGGGGTGACCCTTCCGCCAGCCGCACGCGCCGAGATCGCCCGGCGTTCGCGCGGCACGCCGCGCATCGCCAACCGCCTGCTGCGGCGCGTGCGCGACTACCTCGTGGTCCATGGCCGGACGGGCGCCGACATCGCCGCGGTCGACGCGGCCCTCGACCTGTACGACGTCGACCGCATCGGCCTCGACCGGCTCGACCGTGCCGTGCTCGACGCCCTCGTGCGCCGATTCCGCGGCGGACCGGTGGGCCTCAGCACCCTCGCGGTCGCGGTCGGCGAGGAGCCCGACACGATCGAGTCGGTCGTCGAGCCCTACCTCGTCCGCATCGGCTTCATGGGGCGCACTCCGCGTGGCCGCATCGCGATGCCCGAGGCGTACGGCCACCTGGGGGTGCCGCTGGTCGACTCGGTGCTGGGATTCGATGACCTATAATCGCTGGAGGCTTTCGCCCACCCTCCTCCTGCAAGGCAGCGCCGCCCCGGCGCTCGCCTGACCCGAAAGGCGCTTCCGGCTCCCATGGACCTCGCTACCTTCCTGAGCAACTACGGCCTCATCATCCTGCTGGTCGTGCTCCTCGTCTTCATGTTCTGGAGCTCCCGTCGCCGCATGCAGAAGCAGAAGCTCGAGCAGGAGGAGAAGGCCCGTCAGACGGTCCCCGGCTCCGAGGTGCTGCTGCAGGGCGGCCTCTACGGCACGATCGTCGCGTACGACCCCGAGAACCTGGACCAGCCCGCCATCGTCGAGCTCGCGCCGGGCGTCGAGATCAAGGTCCACAGCCAGGCGATCCTGCGGGTCGTGACGCCGGGCGCGGGCGCGGTCACCGAGGACGAGTACCTCGCCGCCGAGGAGAGCCACGCCGAGTACGCCGAGGGCGTCGCCAACGGCGACATCACCTCGATCAGCGACGACCAGAGCGCCGCCAAGGACAAGAGCGACCCCGACACCGAGTCCGGCACCAAGTCGCAGGGCTGAGGCCCTTTCCCTCCGCCCGCTCGGGCGTCTCGAGAAAGCACAAACGTGGCGACATCCACTCCCGTCCGGCATGCATGGCGCGCGCTGACCGGACTCCTCGCGATCACCGCGCTGCTGTTCGGCATCAACGCCCTGGGCGTCTACGTCTTCGGACAGAGCTCGTGGACCCCGGCACTCGCCCTCGACCTCCAGGGCGGTACGCAGATCGTCCTCGAGGCGCAGACCGAGGACGGCGCCGACCCGTCGGCGGAGCAGATGCAGCAGGCTGTGACGATCATCCGTCAGCGCGTCGACGCCTCGGGCGTCGGCGAGGCCGATGTCACCACGCAGGGCGGCAACCAGATCGTCGTGCAGATCCCCGGCCAGGCCGACGAGGAGACGCGCAACCGCATCGAGGCGTCGGCGCAGCTCCAGCTGCGCGCGGTGCTCTACGCGGGCGACCCGGCGACCGAGTTCGTCGGCGAGGACGGCAACGCCACCCCGTACCCGACGCCCGACCCGTCGCTGCAGGCGACGCCGACGACCGCGCCGACCGACGGCAGCGACACGGCGTGGATCACCCCGGCGCTGCAGGCCGAGTTCCTCGCGTACGACTGCGCCGACCCGAGCAACGACCCGGCGAACGCCCCGGCCGACGAACCGCTCATCACGTGCGACGCCGAAGGCACCGTCAAGTACATCCTCGGCCCCGTGGAGCTCGACGGCTCGTCGATCGATGACGCGACCTTCGGCATCCAGCAGAACAACGGCCTGTGGGCGGTGAACCTCTCGTTCGACGCCGAGGGCACCACCACCTTCGGCGAGATCAGCCAGCGCCTGTACGGCGCGAACCCGCCGCTCAACCAGTTCGCGTTCGTGCTCGACGGCTACGTGCTCTCGGCGCCGTCGATGAACGGCGTCATCATGGACGGCAAGCCGAGCATCACGGGCAGCTTCACCCAGGAGACCGCCAAGGTGCTCGCCGACCAGCTGAAGTACGGCGCCCTGCCGCTGAGCTTCACGGTCGAGAGCTCCAACTCCATCTCGGCCACGCTCGGCTCGCAGCAGCTGCAGATCGGCCTGATCGCCGGCCTCATCGGTCTCGCGCTCGTCGCGATCTACTCGCTCATCGTGTACCGCGCGCTCGGCTTCATCATCATCGCGTCGCTCGCCGTGATGGCGGTGCTGACTTACATCACGCTGTGCATCCTGGCGTGGCGCATGGGCTTCCGCCTGTCCCTCGCGGGCGTCGCCGGCCTCATCGTGACGATCGGCTTCACGGCCGACTCGTTCATCGTGTACTTCGAGCGCATCCGCGACGAGCTGCGCGACGGCAAGTCGATCACCGCTGCCGTCGAGGACGGCTGGGGCCGCGCGAAGCGCACGATCTACATCTCGAAGTCGATCAACATCCTCGCGGCGGTGGTGCTGTACATCCTCGCCGACTCGACGGTGAAGGGCTTCGCCTTCACGCTCGGTCTCACGACGGCGATCGACGTCCTCATCTTCGTGCTGTTCACGCACCCGGTGCTGCAGCTGCTGGCGCGTACGCGGTTCTTCGGGTCGGGGCATCCGCTGTCCGGTCTCGATCCGACCGCGCTCGGCGCCGTCTACCGCGGCCGCGCGCAGTTCCGCGACCCGGTGCTCGCCTCGGGCGCAGCCAGCCGCCGCAGCGCCAAGGCCCGCGGCGAGGCCGCGCGGCGCCAGACGATCGCCGAACGCAAGCAGGCCGAACTGGCGGCCGCCGACAAACCCGGCACAACCGCCAAGGAGGGAGACGACTGATGCGCTCCATGAGCCAGTTCGGCAACGACCTCTACACCGGCAAGACGTCCTTCCCGTTCGTCGGCCGTCGCAACCTGTGGTTCCTCATCGCGGCGATCCTCGTGATCGGCTCGGCGCTGGTGCCGCTCCTGCGCCCGATCCAGTTCTCCATCGAGTTCACGGGCGGCTCGCAGTTCACGGTGAACGGCGTCGCCGCACCGGTCGACCAGTCGCTCGCGACGGACGCGGTGCTGTCCGTCGTGCCGGAGGCCACCACCAAGGTGGTCACGATCGGCGAGGACGCCGTCCGCGTCCAGACCGATCAGATGACGGATGCCGAGAGCCGCGAGGTCTCCGCGGCCCTCGCCGAGGCCTACGACGTGCCCGAGAGCGAAGTCAGCTACGCCTTCATCGGCCCCAGCTGGGGTGCCGACGTCACCCGCCAGTCGCTGTGGGGCCTGGCGATCTTCCTCGCGCTGACGGCCATCATCCTGGCGCTGTACTTCCGCACCTGGAAGATGTCGCTCTCGGCGATCATCGGCCTGGTGGACGTGCTCATCATCACGATCGGCATCTACGCCCTGTTCGGGTTCGAGATCTCGCCGGCCGCCGTCATCGGCTTCCTCACGATCCTCTCGTATGCGCTCTACGACACGACTGTCGTGTTCGACAAGATCAGGGAGAACACCAGCGAGGACGGCGAGGTATCCGGCCGCACGTTCGGCGAGTCAGTGAACCTCGCGGTGAACCAGACGCTCGTGCGCTCGATCAACACCACCGTCGTGGCGATCCTGCCCACCGGCGCGATCCTGTTCATCGGCCTCATCTGGGTCGGCGCGCAGACGCTGACCGACCTATCGCTCTCGATCTTCGTGGGAACGATCGTGGCCGCATACTCGACGATCTTCGTCGCTGCGCCGCTCTACTCGCTCCTGCGCGAGCGGGAGCCGTCGATCAAGACGCGCGACGCGCGCGTGCTGGCGGCGCGCGAGCTCGCCGGCACCCCGGCGTGAGCGTACGGGGCGCGGGCGTAGGATTGTGAGGTCCGGCGGAGGGGAGGGGATCGTATGACCGAGACCGTCCCTCCCGCCCAGTCCTCGTCTCTGCGGCGCCTGGTGCCGCGGATCTTCTCGCGGTCCGCGCGACGCGACGACGTCGAGCAGCTGCTCCGGACGGTGCGCACGCACCACCCCAAGGGCGACCTGTCGATCATCGAGCGCGCCTACTCGGTCGCCGAGAACGCGCACTCGGGGCAGGCTCGCCAGAGCGGCGAGCCTTACATCACGCACCCGCTCGCGGTCGCGCAGATCCTGGCGGACCTCGGCCTCGGGCCGCGCGCGATCGCCGCCGCGCTGCTGCACGACACCGTCGAAGACACCGACTACTCGCTCGACATGCTGACGAGCGAGTTCGGCGACGAGGTCGCGATGCTCGTCGACGGCGTGACCAAGCTCGACAAGGTCAAGTACGGCGAGAGCGCTCAGGCCGAGACGGTCCGCAAGATGATCGTCGCGATGTCGCGCGACATCCGGGTGCTCCTCATCAAGCTCGCCGATCGTCTGCACAACGCGCGGACGTGGGGGTTCGTTCCGCCCGAGAAGGCGCGCAAGAAGGCGACCGAGACCCTCGAGATCTACGCGCCGCTCGCGCACCGCCTCGGCATCCAGGCGATCAAGTCCGAGCTCGAAGACCTGTCGTTCGCCGTCCTGCACCCGAAGCTGTACGCCGAGATCGACAGCCTGGTCAAGCAGCGCACACCGCAGCGCGAGCAGTACGTGCACAACGTGATCGACGCCGTCGACAGTGACCTGCGCGAGCTCCGCATCCGGGGCCGGGTCATGGGCCGGCCGAAGCAGCTGTACTCGGTGTACCAGAAGATGGTCGTCCGCGGCCGCGAGTTCGACGACATCTACGACCTCATCGGCATCCGCGTCCTCGTGGGCAGCGTGCGCGACTGCTACGCCGTGCTCGGAGCCATCCACGCCCGATGGACGCCGCTGCCCGGTCGCTTCAAGGACTACATCGCGACGCCGAAGTTCAACCTGTACCAGTCGCTGCACACCACGGTGATCGGCCCGGGCGGCCGCACGGTCGAGATCCAGATCCGCACGCACGAGATGCACCAGCAGGCCGAGTACGGTGTCGCGGCGCACTGGAAGTACAAAGAGCAGCTCAACGGCGGCAAGGCCGACTCCAAGTCCGTCGACACCGATATGGCGTGGCTCGCGCACATCTCGGACTGGCAGGCCGAGACGGCCGACCCGGGGGAGTTCCTTGACTCCCTGCGCTTCGAGATCGGTGCCAAAGAGGTCTACGTCTTCACGCCGAAGGGCCGCGTCATCGGATTGCCCTCGGGCGCGACCCCGGTCGACTTCGCCTACGCGGTGCACACCGAGGTCGGCCATCGGACGATGGGCGCCAAGGTCAACGGCCGACTGGTGCCGCTGGAGTCCGAGCTCAAGAGCGGCGACGTCGTCGAGGTGTTCACCTCGAAGAACCCCGACGCGGGTCCCAGCCAGGACTGGCTCGGCTTCGTCCGCAGCACGCGCGCGCGCAACAAGATCCGTGGCTGGTTCACGAAGGAGCGTCGCGAAGAGGCCATCGAGCAGGGCAAGGAGTCCATCGCCCGCGCGATGCGCCGGCAGAACCTGCCGCTCCAGCGCCTGATGAACCAGGACTCGTTCACCGAGGTCGCGCACCATCTGCGGTACGAGGATGTCTCGGCGCTGTACGCCGCGGTGGGCGAGGGACACGTCTCGACCCAGTCGGTGATCGAGAAGGTCACGGCGCTCGTCGCCGCGAACGACACGGCGACGGGCCCGATCGATCTGCCTGTCGTCGGCAGGACCCGGGCTCCGCGGAACGGCGACTCCGGGGTGCTGGTGCGCGGCGCTCCCGACATCCTGGTGAAGCTGGCGAAGTGCTGCACCCCCGTGCCGGGCGACCAGGTCGTCGGCTTCGTGACGCGCGGCAGCGGCGTGTCGGTGCACCGCGCCGACTGCACGAACGTCAAGTCGCTCATGGAGGATCCCGAGCGCCTCATCGAGGTCGAGTGGGCGCCGACGACGAAGAGCGTCTTCCTCGTGCAGATCCAGGTCGAGGCGCTCGACCGCTCCGGCCTGCTGAGCGACGTGACCCGCGTGCTCAGCGAGCACCACGTCAACATCCTCTCGGCCACCGTCTCCACGTCGAACGATCGCCTGGCACTCAGCCGCTTCGTCTTCGAGATGGGCGACATCGTGCATCTCGACCGTGTCCTCAACGCCGTGCGCCGGATCGACGCCGTCTACGACGTCTACCGCGTCACGTCGTCCTGACGGCCGGCTGCAGCGACCGCAGCAGCACGAGTGCCGCCCTCTTGTGGGGGAGCGCACCCGCTTCGAGCGCCGCGATCGCCCGGGCGACGGCATCCGGATCCGCGTCCGCCAGCAGCCGCAGCGCCGTCGTGTGATCGGCGTCGCCCACGCGTGCGAGGTCGGCGAGCGTACGCGCCGGCGTCGTCACGAGCACTCCGCCCACCCGCTGCAGATCGGCCTGGCCCACTTCGAGGTCCCGGTAGACGAGCCGGCGATCGGGCACGACGCTCAGACGGCGGGGAACGGCGCGCTGCACCGTGTGGCGCGCCGGTGGCGCCGGCAGCGCACCGTGCACCCACGCCGCGGACAGGTGCGTGGCGGCGAGGGTCTCGCCGACGATGGGCGCGAGCGACCCGGCGCGCAGGGCGGGGGTCTCGATCGCGTCGGCGGGCATGTAGGCGTCGTCGAGCGCGACGAGGTCGCCGTCGAGACACGCCGCCGTCAGCTCGGCCCGCGAGAGCCGATCGCCTGCGAAATAGAGGAAGGGGGAGGCCACGGGGGCAGTCTGCCGCACACGAGAACATCGACGGATGCCGCCTCGCGCCGCCTGTGGAGAAACCCGGCCGCCGACAGAGCGACGGCCGGGCGCAGAGGAATCAGCCGCCGAGCGCCTTGAGCCAGGACTTGCGGGCCTCGAGCGCCTCGCTCGCGGCCGCGATCGCCCGCTTGTCGCCCGACTTCTTCGCCTCTTCGAGCTCGTCCTCGAGCTTCTGGATCGCGTCGGTCAGCTGGCGCGTCATGTCGTTCGCACGCGCCTTCTGCTCGGGGTCGTTGCGCTTCCAGTCGGCGTCCTCACGCGACCGGAGGGCGGTCTCGATGCGTCGCAGCTCGTCGTCCAGCGAGCGCTCCGTGTCGCGCGGGAAGATGCGGCCGATCTCGTCCCAGCGGCGCTGAACGCCGGTGAGGATCGAGCGCGCCTTCGCGAGGTCGCGCTCGTCGGCGACGACCTTCGCCTCCTCGAGCAGCGCGCGCTTCTGGTCGATCTTCTCGCGCGAGGCCTCGGCATCCGCCGCCTCGCGCTCGATCCGGGCGCCGTACAGGGCGTCGCCGGCCGCCTTGAAGCGCGCCCACAACGCATCGTCGACCTTCTTGCCGGCGCGGCCGGCGGTCTTCCACTGGTCGAGCAGCTCGCGGTACGCGGGGATGCCGTCCTCGCCCTTCGACGCGAGCGCCTCGGCCTTCTCGACGAGACGCGTCTTGCGGTCGCGGACCGACTTGTGGGCCTCGTCGAGTTCGGCGTAGAAGGCGCGGCGGTGCTTGTCCACCGTGGCGCGCGCGTCGCGGAACCTCTTCCACAGCTGCTGCGCCGTCGACTTCGGCAGGCGCGGACCGTTCTGCTGCTGCGACTGCCACTGGTCGAACAGTGAGTTGAGCTCAGCCGTGGCCTGCTTCCACTGCACCGTGCGCGGGTCGCGAGCGGCGAGAGCCTCGGCCTTCTCGACGAGTTCGGTGCGAGCCTTCACGGCATCGTCGACCGCCTCACGGGCGGCGAGCGCCTCGGTCTCGGACTCGGCGGCGAGCGTCTTCGTCAGCGCCGCGACACGCGCGACGAGGCTCGCGAGGTCGCCCACCGCGGCAGCGCCCTCGAGCTTGCCGTTGACGGTGCGGGCCGTCGAGCGCAGATCGGAGGCGGACGCGCCGCCCCGGCGGTGGCGCACCTCGAGCAGCGTCACCTCGCTGGCGAGGTCGGTGTACTTGCGCTCGAAATAGGCGAGCGCCTCTTCGGGCGAGCCGTCGGGGTACTGGCCCACGACGCGCCAGCCGTCGGCCTCGCGGACCGAGACGGTTCCGTCGTCGTCGACGCGCCCCCAGGGCTCGTCGGCAGACGGGGCATCTGCCACCACGATCTCGACCACCTCGACGGCGGTGACGCCGGACTCGTCGATGACTTCCACGACGTCGGCCTCGACGACCTCGACCTCGACGCCCTCAGCCGAATCGGCGGCGGGCTCTGCGTCGTCGGCCGCGACCTCCGGCGCCTCGGCGGGCGCGTCGTCGGCGCCGGCCTCCGGTGCCTCGGCGGGCGCTTCGTCGGTGCCGGCGTCCGGCGACTCTGCCGGCGCGTCGTCCGCGCCGGTGCCGGCCTCCGTGGCCTCGGCGTCCGCGCCGGGTGCGCCGGTGCGGGCCTCCGTGGCCTCGGCGTCCGCGCTCTCGACGGGCGATGCGTCGTCGGCGCTCTCGGCGCTCTCGGTGCCCTCCACGGCCGACGAGTCGTCGTCGTCGACGGGAGTGGCCGGGGTCTGGTTGTCGTCGCTGCCGAACGCGTCGGGAGCGTCGGTCTCGGGCTGGGAGTCTGCTGCGGCAGTCACGGGATGCACCTCATCGCGGCTCGCGCCGTCTGTAGGGAGTAGGACGGCTCACAGCCTAGTACGGCGGATGCCCCGACTCCGATGCCCTTGCGCCGGGAATCGGCAGATGTCAGGGAGCGGGCGTCGGGGTCGGCTCGAGGGTGGGAGCCGGCTCGCCCGTCGTGGTGGGCGTGGGCGTCGGGGCGGGCATCGTGCCGGTGGGCGTGGGGGTCGACGAGGGCGCCGGGGCCGGCGCACCGGGGCCGGCGAGGAAGTAGGCCGTCTGCGAACCGATGAGCCCGAGCACGAGCACGCCGCCCACGATGCCGGCGATCAGATTGTCGCGCGTGCGACGTCGCGCCTGGCCGTCGTGGAACTGACGTCGCGCCTCGTACAGACGCGAGCGCTCGCGCGCGGCCCGCCCATCGCGATTCTTGCCACCGGTCGCCACGTGACCTCCTGATTACGCCCGCGCACGCCGCCGTGGTCCGGTCAGGCTCCGGCGGGGGTGCGGTCCGGGTCGGCGCCCGGGCGGCTTGATCCTACGGGGCGGCGAGGCGGGGGCCAAAACTCGCTCCCGATCCGGTGTCGCGACCGCGGGATAGCCTGGTGGGGTGACGAGTCCGACCGCGCTCTTCCAGGGGCTGACGCCGCTGGCCGTGCGCATGCGTCCCACCTCACTGGACGAAGTCGCCGGCCAGTCCCATCTGCTCCGCGCCGGTTCGCCGCTGGTGACTCTCGCGAATCCGGATGCCGCGGCCCGGGCCGCCACCTCGGTCATCCTGTGGGGGCCGCCCGGCACCGGCAAGACCACGCTCGCGCAGGCCATCGCACGTTCATCGGGCCGACGGTTCGTGGAGCTGTCGGCGGTCACGGCGGGCGTGCGCGACGTCCGCGAGGTGATGCAGGAGGCGCTCACCCAGCGCGATCTCTACGGCCAGTCGACGATCCTCTTCCTCGATGAGATCCACCGGTTCACCAAGGCACAGCAGGATGCGCTCCTTCCGGGTGTCGAGAACGGCTGGGTGGTCCTCATCGCGGCCACCACCGAGAACCCGTCGTTCTCCGTCATCTCGCCCTTGCTCTCGCGCTCGCTGCTGCTGACGCTCAAGCCGTTGACCGATGACGACCTGCGGATGCTGCTGGACCGAGCCGTCGCCGATGCCCGAGGTCTCGCGGGTGCCGTGGCGCTCGGCGACGAGGCTCGCGACGCACTTGTGCGGCTCGCGTCGGGCGACGCGCGCCGCGCGCTCACCGCGCTCGAGGCCGCGGCATCCCTCGCCATCCCCGAACAGGTGGACGACGACGCAGACGGCCCGGCCGGCGTCGCCGAGATCACGTCGGAGCACGTCGCGCAGGCCGTCGACCGCGCGCTGCTGCGCTACGACCGCCAGGGCGACGAGCACTACGACGTCATCAGCGCGTTCATCAAGTCGATCCGCGGATCCGACGTCGACGCGGCGATGCACTACCTGGCCCGTATGGTCGAGGCGGGGGAGGACCCGCGCTTCATCGCGCGGCGCCTCATCATCTCGGCCGCGGAAGACATCGGACTGGCCGACCCGCAGGCGCTCCCGATCGCCGTGGCAGCCGCGGACGCGGTGCAGTTCATCGGCATGCCCGAGGGCCGCATCCCGCTCGCCGAGGCGACGGCGTACCTCGCCACGACGGCCAAGTCGAATGCGGCCTACCTCGCCATCGACGCCGCGATCGCCGATGTGCGCTCCGGGGGCTTCGGTCGCGTGCCGATCCATCTGCGCGACGCCCACTACCCGGGCGCCAAGCGCCTGGGCCACGGCAAGGGCTACGTGTACCCGCACGACGCGGAGATCGGCGTCGCGGCCCAGCAGTACCTCCCTGACGAGCTGCGAGGACGCCGCTACTACCAGCCGAAGGCGCTCGGCGCCGAGCGCGACGTGCAGGCCCGCCTGGAGAAGATCCGCCGCATTCTGGACGGCACGTGACGCCGGTGGGTCGAAAACCCCCGGTCTGATAGACTTGACCGGCTCGAAACGCAGTTTTCGGGCATCCCCTCTCTTCTTCACCTACCTTCCGGCATGCCCCGGCGTGCAGTCCGGACAGGGCGAGGACAGGGCGATACGTCCGCGAGCCGTGAAAGACACGGCAGCGTCATCGAAAGGAACACTTCGTGGCAACGAAGTCCCAGGACCGCCGCAAGGTCCGTCTCTCCCGCGCCCTCGGCGTCGCGCTGACCCCCAAGGCAGCCAAGTACCTCGAGAAGCGTCCGTACGCGCCGGGTGAGCACGGCCGCACCAAGCGCAAGCAGGACAGCGACTACGCCGTCCGCCTCCGCGAGAAGCAGCGTCTGCGCGAGCAGTACGGCATCCGCGAGAAGCAGCTGCGCATCCAGTTCAACGAGGCCCGCCGCACCCAGGGCCTGACGGGTGAGAACCTCGTCGAGCAGCTCGAGATGCGTCTGGACGCCCTCGTGCTTCGTGCCGGCTTCGCCCGCACCACGGCGCAGGCGCGCCAGCTCGTCGTGCACCGCCACATCCTCGTGGACGGCCAGCTCGTCGACCGCCCGTCGTTCCGCGTGAAGCCGGGCCAGCTCATCCACGTCAAGGCCAAGAGCGAGGGCATCGAGCCCTTCCAGGTCGCAGCTCTGGGCGGTCACGCCGAGGTCCTGCCGCCGGTTCCGGGCTACCTCGAGGTCGAGCTCGACAAGCTCCAGGCCCGTCTCGTGCGTCGCCCCAAGCGCGCCGAGGTCCCCGTGGTCTGCGACGTCCAGCTCGTCGTCGAGTACTACGCAGCGCGCTAAGGCGTTTCGTCTCGCTTCGCTCGCTCGACGACCGAAGCCGAAGGGCGCCGGGATCATCCCGGCGCCCTTCGTCGTTCCCGCCGGCGACCGGATGCCGGGTTCGGCATGGGCGACCGGTTTCCGCATACGATGGGGGGATGCCGCGCCCCGGCGGCCCGCGAGGAAGTGGTGACATGAAGAACCTCCTGTGGTTCCTGCTCGGCATCGCCGGCGGATTCGTGCTCGCGCACCTGGTCAACAAGGACCCGCGCGGCCACGAGCTGCTCGCCGACGTCGACGCCCGCATCACGGAGTTCACCGACCGGATGGGCGACGCGTACCGCGAGCAGGAGGCACGATTCGCGGGGCTCGTCGACGATGTGCGGGATGCCGCCGCCGACGCCGCCTCGAGCGCCCTGGCCGCGGCATCCGACGCCGCCGGCAACGTCGCCGACACGGTCGGCGACGCGGCCCGCAAGCTCGCCGACTGATCCGCCGCCGCCCGCTCGCCCCGGGCCCGCGCCGCTCAACGACACACCCCGAACACGCACGCATTCGCACGCACACGCAAGGATCCGCATGAAGACCGCCGAGATCGCCCAGCGCTTCCTCGATTACTTCGAGAAGAACGGCCACACCATCGTCCCCTCGGCATCGCTGGTGACCGACGATCCCGCGCTGCTCTTCACCGTGGCCGGCATGGTGCCGTTCATCCCGTACCTGTCCGGCGATGTGCCCGCGCCGTATGCGCGCGCCGCCGACAACCAGAAGTGCATCCGCACCAACGACATCGAAGAGGTCGGCAAGACGCCGCGCCACGGCACGTTCTTCCAGATGCTCGGCAACTGGTCCTTCGGGGACTACTTCAAGGAAGGTGCGATCCGCTACGCGTGGGATCTGCTGACCAGTCCCGAGTCGGAGGGCGGCCTCGGCTTCGACCAGAAGGATCTGTGGGTCACCGTCTACGAAGAGGACGACGAGGCGCACGACCTCTGGCTGGAGCTCACCGAGCTGCCCGCCGAGCGCATCCAGCGGCTGGGCAAGGACACGAACTACTGGAGCACCGGCCTGCCCGGTCCCGCCGGCCCCTGCTCGGAGATCTTCTTCGACCGCGGCCCCGAGTACGGCATCGACGGCGGTCCTGCGACCGACGACGACCGCTACGTGGAGATCTGGAACCTCGTGTTCATGCAGTACGAGATCACCAACGTGCGGTCGAAGTACGACTTCGACATCGTCGGCGAGCTGCCGAACAAGAACATCGACACCGGCATGGGCCTCGAGCGCATCGCGTTCATCAAGCAGGGCGTCGACAACATGTACGAGACCGACCAGGTGCGCCCGGTGCTCGACAAGGCCGTGGAGCTGTCGGGCCGCACGTACGGCGCGAACCACGACGACGACGTGCGCTTCCGCGTGGTCGCCGACCACGTCCGCTCGTCGCTCATGCTCATGTCGGACGGCGTCACGCCCTCCAACGACGGCCGCGGCTACATCCTGCGCCGTCTCATGCGCCGTGCGATCCGCTCGATGCGCCTCCTGGGCGTCGACGGGCCCACCTTCGAGGTGCTGTTCACCGCTTCGCGCGACGCCATGAAGGAGGCGTACCCGGTCGTCGAGGCCGACTGGGCCCGCATCTCGCAGTACGCGCTGGCGGAGGAGTCGACCTTCCTGCGTACGCTCGCAGCGGGGGAGTCGATCCTCGACGAGTCGCTCGCCGAGACCAGGGGCTCCGGCGGCACGACGCTCGCGGGCGCCGAAGCGTTCCTGCTGCACGACACGTACGGCTTCCCGATCGACCTCACCCTCGAGATCGCCGAAGAGGCGGGCCTCACGGTCGACCGTGCGGCGTTCGACACGCTCATGCAGGAGCAGCGCGCCCGCGCGAAGGCCGACGCCCGTGCCCGCAAGCGCCAGCTGGCGGACACCAGCGTGTACCGCGACCTCCGCGCGCAGGGCGAGACCGTCTTCACGGGCTACACCGATCTCGAGACGGAGTCGCGCGTGCTCGGCATCCTGGTCGACGGCGTGTCGGTCGACCGGGCCAGCGCGGGGCAGATCGCCGAGGTGATCCTGGCAGAGACCGCGCTCTACGCCGAGTCGGGCGGCCAGGTCGCCGACAAGGGCGTCATCGTCGGCCCCGGCTACGAGCTCGAGGTCCTCGACGTCCAGAAGCCCGTGCCCGGACTGGTGAGCCACACCGTCGAGGTGTCGACCGGCGAGGTGGGCGTGGGCCAGCCGGCGACGTCGGTCGTCGACGCCGCCAACCGGCGCTCGGCCCGGCAGGCGCACTCGGCCACGCACCTCGTGCACGCGGCCCTGCGCGACACGCTCGGCAAGACCGCGACACAGGCGGGTTCGCTCAACCGCGCGGGCTACATGCGCTTCGACTTCTCGTGGGGCCAGGCGCTGTCGGACGACACCAAGTCCGAGATCGAAGAGATCGCCAACAATGCGGTGCGCGACAACCTCGAGGTGACCACGCGCGTGCTGCCGCTCGACGAGGCGAAGACCCTCGGCGCGATGGCGCTCTTCGGCGAGAAGTACGGCGACACCGTGCGCATGGTCGACATCGGCGGCCCGTGGTCGCGTGAGCTCTGCGCCGGCACGCACGTGTCGACCAGCGCCGAGATCGGCCTGATCAGCCTCGTCGGCGAGTCGTCGGTCGGCGCGTCGAACCGCCGCGTCGAGGCACTCGTGGGCCTGGACGCATTCCGGTCGCTGGCCGCCGAGCGCGCGCTCGTGTCGCAGCTCACCACGTCGCTCAAGGCGCCGCGCGAGCAGCTTCCGGCGCGCATCGCCGAACTCCAGGCCAACCTCAAGGCCGCCGAGAAGAAGATCGCCGCCTTCGAGGCGAAGGCCCTCGGCGACCGGCTGCCCGCACTGGCGGCCGGCGCGACTCGCGTCGGCGACACGCTGGTGGTGGCCGAGTCGCTCGGGGCCGCGGCATCCGCCGACGACGTCCGTTCGCTGGCGCTGCAGGTGCGCGAGCGGCTGGGATCCGAGGCGGCGGTCGTCGCACTCGGCGCCGTCGTGGGCGACCGCCCCGTGGTGATCGTGGCAACCAACGATGCGGCGCGCGCGGCCGGCGCCAAGGCGGGCGTCCTCGCCAAGGGCGCGGCGGGTGTGCTCGGCGGCGGGGGCGGTGGACGCGACGACGTCGCGCAGGGCGGCGGGACGGATGCCTCGGCCCTGCCCGCTGCGCTCACTTCGGTGAAGGACGCGCTCGGCGCGTGAGCCAGGCGGTGCCGATGAGCGGATGGCGCCGGGGCGCGCGGCTGGGCATCGACGTGGGGAAGGCCCGCGTCGGCGTCGCGAAGTGCGACCCCGACGGACTGCTGGCGACGCCCGTGGAGACGGTACCGCGCGACGACGGCTCCGTCGCGCGCATCGTCGAGCTCGCCGACGAGTACTCGGCGATCGAGCTGCTCGTCGGCCTGCCGATGAATCTGCGCGGCGAGGACACGGCCTCGACCCAGGACGCCCGCGACTTCGCGGCGGCGCTGGCCGCGGCATCCGCTCTTCCCGTCCGGCTCGTCGACGAGCGCCTGTCGACCGTCTCGGCACACGCGGCGCTGCGCAGTTCGGGCAGATCCCAGCGATCGTCGCGTAGCATCGTTGACCAGGTCGCCGCGGTGGTCCTGCTCCAGCAAGCGCTCGACGTCGAGAAGAGCACCGGACGGCCGCCCGGAACCCCCGTCCCCCAGGAGCCCGCCTGATGCCCGACTCAACGCCCGACGGCGAAGCACGGCCTTCGTCGCGTCGCGCCGCCCGCGAAGCGGCGGCCCGGCTGGCGGCGACGGGGGAGACGCCGACGGCGTCGGCGCCGCCCGCATCGCCGTCGGCGCCCGGATCGCAGCAGGTGCCCGGCGCGGCCGCGGGCCTCCCGCAGGCGGTACCGCAGACGCCCGAACCGCAGGCGCCCGTCGCGGTCCCCGCCGCGCCGCAGACATCGGC
The DNA here is from genome assembly GCF_015278255.1 of Microbacterium hibisci. Taxonomy (GTDB): domain Bacteria; phylum Actinomycetota; class Actinomycetes; order Actinomycetales; family Microbacteriaceae; genus Microbacterium; species Microbacterium hibisci. The sequence goes on along the minus strand of NZ_JADIJC010000001.1, from coordinate 401,638 downwards.
CCCCGCAGCCCCGCGGGCATCGGCGCCCACACCGCAGGCGCCCGCCCCGCAGCCCGCCGATCGCGCCGCGCAGTGGGAGGCGCTGATCACCGGCTCGACGCCGATCATCGGGAGCGGTCCCGCCGGAGCCCCCGCTCCGCCCCCGGCCGACGAGCCCGTGTCCGCCGAACCCGCTCCCGGCAGCGGCTTCCAGCCCGTGCCCCTGCGAACCCCGCGTCCGACCCAGCCGGTCGACCTTCCGGAGCCGGCCGCAGACGAGGACTCCTGGATCTTCGCGGGCGCGGCGGTGAGCCCGGCGATGCCGTACAGTCGCGGCGCCGCGCCGGCCACGGCAGCGGCCGCAGCCGCCCCCTCGGCGGCCCGTGCCACCGTCTCGTCCCGGCTGCTCGACGACGCCGACGATCAGCCGGCGGCGCGCACGCCGAGCGCCACGCTCGACGACCTCTTCAGCGGCTCGAGCTCGACGGAGGACATCGGAGACGTGCCCCCGCCCCCCAACAAGAAGCGCCGCCGCATCGGCGGCTGGATCGCGCTCGGCATCGTGCTGCTGTTCCTCGGCGGCATCGCGGCCGGCACGCTCTACGTCTGGAACACCTACGAGGACAAGATCCGCGAGGTCATGGGCTGGGAGGAGCCGAAGGACTACGAGGCAGGGCTCGCCAACGGCGAGGTGTTCGTCAGGATCGCGCCCGGAGACACCGGGATGCCCATCTCGGAGTCACTGCACGAAGCCGGCGTCACGAAGGCCGCCGACGCGTTCTACGACTACCTCATCGAGTCGGGTCAGAATCCCACCTTCCAGCCGGGCGTGTACAAGCTGCAGCAGCAGATGACGAGCGAAGCGGCGCTGGCCGCGCTCATGGACCCGGCCAACAAGCAGGAGTACACGGCGCAGATCCCCGAGGGCTTGACCGTCGACGGCACGCTCGAGCGCATCTCGGAGGGCACCGGCATCCCGCTCGACGAGCTTCAGGCGGCAGCCGCCGACGCGTCGGCGTACGGCGTCCCCGTCGACCCGGCGATCGTCGCGGCCGGTGGAGACCCCCTCGAAGGCTGGCTGTTCCCGGCGACGTACACCTTCGACCCGAGCGTCACCGCGCAGTCCGCCATCCAGACGCTGGTGGACCGCACGAAGGAGTCGCTCGATGCGGCAGGGGTGCCGGAGGAGCGGCGCCACGAGATCCTCACGCTCGCCTCGATCATCCAGCGCGAGGCGCGCTCGGGCACCGACATGCAGAAGGTCTCGCGGGTCATGCAGAACCGTCTCGACCCGAACAACCAGGAGACGTTCGGCCTGCTGCAGATGGACTCGACGGCGCAGTTCGGCTACGGCGAGCTCCACGCGGGATCCGCGAGCACCTCGGAAGAGGCGCAGTACGACCCCAACCCGTGGAACACCTACGTGCACGCGGGCCTGCCGATCGGCCCGATCGCCAATCCCGGTGACGTCGCGATCGACGCGGCGATGCACCCGGCCGACGGGCCGTGGCTGTACTTCGTCACCGTCAACATGGACACCGGCGAGACGCAGTTCACCGCGACATACCGCGAGCACCAGCGATACGTCGAGCAGATGCAGCAGTGGTGTTCCGAGCACCCGGACTCGGGGTGCTGACGCCGCACGGCACGCGGCTGGAGGTCTGGGGCGATCCCATCGCCCACAGTCGTTCGCCGCAGCTGCACGCCGCGGCGTACGAGCTCCTCGGCTTCGACTGGACCTACGGACGCCGACGCGTCAGCGACACGTCGTTCGGCGACGAGCTGGCCTCCCTCGACGGCGCGTGGCGGGGTCTCTCGCTCACGATGCCGCTCAAGGGCGTCGCGTTCGCGTCGGCATCGTCGCTCGATCGGCGCGCCGAGTTGACGGGCGCCGTGAACACCTACCTGCTCGACCCCGCCGGGCCACAGGGCTTCAACACGGACGTGGGCGGCATCGTCAGAGCCCTCGCCGCCGACGGCATCGCCGAGGTCGAACGCGCCCGCATCGTCGGGGCCGGTGCCACGGCCACCTCGGCGCTCGTCGCGCTGGGAGAGCTCGGTGCGCGCGAGATCGATGTGGTCGCCCGGCGCCCCGAGGCGGTCACCCCGCTGGCCGACCTCGCGCGGCACCTCGGCATCGTGGTCACGACCACGCCGTTCGCGGCATCCGTCCTCTCCGACGTGCCGCTCACGATCGCGACCCTGCCGGGTGACGCGCCGGTTCCGGATGCCGCAGCCGACGCCCTCGCCGACGCCGGCGGACTGCTGCTCGACGTCGCGTACGGCCACTGGCCGACGGCGTTGTCGGCGGCGTGGGAGCGGGCGGGCGGCACGGCGCGCTCGGGACTGGGGATGCTGCTGCATCAGGCGCTGCTCCAGATCCGGATCTTCCGCCACGGCGACCCCGAGGCCCCACTCGACGACGAGGCGCGAGTGCTGCGGGCGATGCGCGAGGCGCTGGAGAGACCCACGGCGGCGTAACCGCCGCGCGGCGCGTGGGAGACTGGACCAATGCTCCGCGTGCTCACGGCCGGCGAATCGCACGGCCCCGAACTCGTCGCCGTCATGGAGGGCCTGCCTGCGGGCGTCCCCATCTCCCGCGCCGCGATCCAGGCGGATCTCGCGCGCCGCAAGCTCGGCTACGGCCGCGGGTCGCGGATGAAGTTCGAAGAGGACGAGTTGACCATCTCGTCGGGCGTGGTGCACGGCACCAGCCTCGGCAGCCCCATCGCGCTGCGCATCGGCAACACCGAGTGGCCCAAGTGGGTCGAGGTGATGAGCCCCGAGCCGATCGAGCTCACCGACAAGTCGCGCGGCCGCGGAGCGGCGCTCACCCGGCCCCGCCCCGGCCACGCCGACCTCGTCGGCATGCAGAAGTACGGCTTCGACGAGGCCCGGCCGATCCTCGAGCGCGCCAGCGCCCGCGAGACGGCCGCGCGAGTCGCGCTGGGTGCCATCGCGCGCGCGTTCCTCGCCGAGCTCGGCATCCGCCTCGTCAGCCACACCCTCTCCATCGGGCCGGTGCGGGTTCCCGAAGGAACAGCGCTGCCGACCCCGGACGACGTCGACGCGCTCGACGCCGATCCGCTGCGCTGCTTCGACCCGGCCACGAGCGAGGCGATGGTCGCCGAGGTCGACGATGCCCGCAAGGACGGCGACACGCTCGGCGGCATCGTCGAGGTGCTCGCCTACGGGCTGCCGCCGGGGCTCGGATCGCACGTGCACTGGGACCGCCGGCTGGACGCCAAGCTCGCGCAGGCCCTCATGAGCATCCAGGCTATCAAGGGCGTCGAGGTCGGCGACGGCTTCGAGACGACCCGCCGTCGCGGCTCCGCCGCTCACGACGAGCTGTTCGTCGCGGGAGAGGGCATCACGCGCTCGAGCGACAAGGCCGGCGGCACCGAGGGCGGCATGTCGACGGGGACGGTGCTGCGCGTCCGCGCCGGCATGAAGCCGATCGCGACCGTGCCGCGTGCCCTCCGCACCGTCGACGTCTCGACCGGAGATGCGGCCTCCGCGCACCACCAGCGCTCGGACGTCTGCGCGGTCCCCGCGGCCGGCGTCGTCGCCGAGGCCATGGTCGCGGTCGTGCTCGCGGACGTCGTGCTGGAGAAGTTCGGCGGCGACAGCGTCACCGAGACGCGACGCAATCTCGAGGGGTATCTCGCGGCGATCCCCGACGCGCTGCGCACCGCCGCGGAGAGCGACGCCGGCCTCGCCGACCATGACCTCGCCCTCTGACGCCGTCGTGCTGATCGGCCCCATGGGGGCCGGCAAGACCAGCATCGGCAGGAAGGCGGCACGCGCCCTCGGAGTGCCGTTCTTCGACACCGACGCGGCGGTCGTCCGCGACCACGGGCCGATCGAGCAGCTCTTCGTCGAGCACGGCGAGGCGCGGTTCCGCGCCGCCGAGCGAGCGGCGGTCTCCGAGGGACTCGCGACCGGCGGCATCGTGTCGCTCGGCGGCGGCGCGGTCATGAACCCCGAGACGCGGGCTGATCTGGCCGCGCACCGCGTCGTGCTGCTGACGGTGTCGCCGCGGGTCGTCGCCGGACGCGTGCGGGACTCGAATCGGCCGCTGCTGCAGGGCGCCGACGCCGTCGAGCGGTGGACCGCGATCTTCGAGGAGCGCCGCCCCGTCTACGAGGAGCTCGCGGACGTCACCTTCGACACGTCGAGCGGTCCCGTGCAGGACGTCGTCGACGCGCTCGTGGCGTGGATCCGCGGCGGGGTCGCCGGGCAAGCGGAGACGCGTACGGACGAGAGCAAGCAGGAGGAGACGGCATGACGGATGCCACGACCATCACCGTGCGGGGAGACGCGAGCTACGGGATCACCGTGGGGCGCGGCATCCTGTCGCCCCTGGGCGAGGCGCTGCCGCCCGCCGCCCGCAAGGTGCTCGTGATCCACCCGCCGACGCTCGCGGAGCAGGCCGAGCGCCTGCGCTCCCAGCTCGTGGGCGACCGTGAGGTGCTGCTCGCCGAGATCCCCGACGCCGAGGCCGGCAAGCGGATCGAGGTGGCCGCGTTCTGCTGGCAGGTCATGGGAAAGGCGGACTTCACCCGCACCGACGCCGTCGTGGGCTTCGGCGGGGGCGCGGTGACGGACCTCGCCGGCTTCGTCGCCGCCACCTGGCTGCGAGGCGTCGAGGTCGTGCAGGTGCCGACCACGGTGCTCGGCATGGTCGACGCGGCCGTGGGCGGAAAGACCGGCGTCAACACCGCCGAGGGCAAGAACCTCGTCGGCGCGTTCTGGGCGCCGCGCGCGGTGATCTGCGACCTCGACCTGCTCGACACGCTGTCGCGCAACGAGCGCGTCGCGGGCTACGCCGAGGTCGTCAAGGCCGGGTTCATCTGGGCGCCCGAGATCCTCGACCTCGTCGAGGCGGATCCCGAGAACGCCGTCGATCCGCAGAGCGCCGCATTCCGTCGGACCATCGAGCTCGCGATCGAGATGAAGGCCCGGGTCGTCGGGGAGGACCTGCGCGAGGCGGGGCTGCGCGAGATCCTCAACTACGGGCACACCCTCGGCCACGCCATCGAGCACGCCGAGCGCTACCGGTGGCGCCACGGCGCCGCCATCTCGGTCGGCATGGTGTTCGCCGCCGAGCTGTCGCGCCTGGCGGGACGGCTTCCGGATGCCGCGGCCCAGCGTCACCGCGACATCCTCGAGTCCCTCGGCCTGCCGACGAGCTACCGCCCCGGCGCGTGGCCGCAGCTGCTGTCGACGATGCAGCGAGACAAGAAGAGCCGCGGCGGCATGCTGCGCTTCATCGTGCTCGACGACATCGCGAAGCCGACAGTGCTGCAGGCCCCCGACGAGTCGCTGCTGTTCGCGGCGTACCAGGAGGTCGCCGGCTGATCCCGGTCCCCGCACCGAGCGGTAGGGTGCTCGGGTGACCGCATCGCCTGATCCGCGCGTGACCGTGCGCCGCGTCCGCGCCGACGAGTGGCAGGCCGTGCGCGAGCTGCGGCGCGAGTCCACGAGCGATCCGGATGCCGCCATCGCCTTCCTCGAGACGCCCGCGCAGGTCGAAGCCCGGCCGGACTCGTTCTGGATCGAGCGCGCCGCGCTCGCGTCCGAAAGCGAGACGACGGCGCAGCTCGTGGCCGAGGTCGACGGCGAGTGGGTGGGCAGCCTGTCGGTGCTGATCCGCGCCACCGGTCAGACCGACCATCTGGGGCGCTTCGTCGATGACCGCCGTGCGGACGTCGTGGGCGTCTACGTCAACCCGGCCCACCGCGGCACCGGAGCGGTCGATCTGCTGCTCGCGGCAGCCGCGCACTGGGCGGCCGGCCTGGGACTCACCCGCCTCCACCTCGACGTGCACCGCGACAACCTCCGCGCCCAGCGCGCCTACCGACGGGCGGGCTTCGAGCCGACCGGTGAGACGTACACGAGCTCGATCGGGCCCGAGATCGTCATGTCGCGGCCGCTCCCGTGACACGTGGTCCGGGGCTCTCCGTGCCCGCTGATATCGTGCGACCATGACCTCCCCCCGCCGTCTTCTGCTCGTCAACGGGCCCAACCTGAATCTCCTGGGCACGCGCGAGCCGGCCGTCTACGGCACCGCGACGCTCGCCGACGTCGAGCGTGTGACGACGGATGCCGCGGCCCGGCGCGGATTCGAGGTGCGGGCCGTGCAGAGCAATCACGAGGGCGTGCTCCTCGACGAGATCCACGCCGCGCGTGAGGACTGCGCCGGCATCGTGATCAACCCGGGCGGACTCACGCACACCTCCGTCGTGCTGCGCGATGCGCTGGCGGGTGTGGGCCTTCCCGTGGCCGAGGTCCACATCTCGGATGTGCGCGCCCGCGAGGAGTTCCGGCACCATTCGTACGTCGCCGACGTGGCGCTGGTGCACGTCGTCGGCGAGGGGGTCGCCGGCTACGAGACCGCCGTCGCGCGGCTGATCGACATCATCACCGGGCAGGCCGAGGGCTGACGAATCGGCCGGGGACCAGGCATCCCGTAGAATCGAACGTCGGCGCGTCCGCCCCCCTGAGCTTGTGGAGGGGCCGCCCAGCGCCTCCCTCACTTCGACGAAACGGATTCGCACCCTCATGGCTTCCACCGCAGACATCAAGAACGGCGTCGTCCTCAGCATCGACGGCCAGCTCTGGAACGTCATCGAGTTCCAGCACGTCAAGCCCGGCAAGGGCGGCGCTTTCGTCCGCACGAAGCTCAAGAACGTGGTCTCCGGCAAGGTCGTCGACCGCACCTACAACGCCGGCGCGAAGATCGACATCGAGAACGTCGACCGCCGCGACTTCACCTACCTCTACAACGACGGCGACAACTTCGTCTTCATGGACGTCGAGGACTACGACCAGATCAACGTGGGCGCCGCCACCGTCGGCGACGCCGCTCACTTCCTGCTCGAGAACCAGCAGGTGCAGATCGCCCTCAACAACGGCAACCCGCTCTACGTCGAGCTTCCGGCGTCGGTCGTGCTCGAGATCACCTACACCGAGCCGGGCCTGCAGGGCGACCGCTCGTCGGCCGGCACGAAGGCCGCCACCGTCGAGACCGGCTACGAGATCCAGGTGCCGCTGTTCGTCGAGACCGGCACCAAGGTCAAGGTCGACACCCGCACGGGCGACTACCTCGGCCGCGTCAACTGACGCGCGCGGCACCTGACACATGAGTGCCCGTACGAAGGCGCGCAAGCGCGCGCTCGACATCCTGTTCCAGGCCGACGTCCGCGGCGACACGCCTGCCACCGTCCTCGCGGCCGAGGCCCAGCGCGCGGCGAACGAGCCCGCCCGCCAGGCCTCGTGGCTGTACGCCCGCGAGATCGTGGACGGCGTGATCGACAACCAGGACGCGATCGACGAGCAGATCACGACGTTCGCGAAGGACTGGACGCTCGCTCGTATGCCCGCGGTCGACCGCGCCGTGCTGCGCATCGGCGCATGGGAGATCCTCTACAACGACGACGTGCCGACGGCCGTCGCGATCGACGAGGCGGTGGAGCTCGTCAAGGAGTTCTCGACCGACGAGTCGGGCCCGTTCGTCCACGGCGTGCTCGCGCGCATCGCGCGCGCGAGCTGACAACTCGGCGGCTGACGACGCCCCCGCTGCGCACGACCCGGCTGCCCACACGCCGGCCGAGGCCGGGCAGGCCGATCCGTCGCCGAGCGCCGGACTGTCGGCGGCCGCGGGCAGGATGGAAGCCGTGACCTCGTCCGCCGGAGCGCCTCCGTTCGTCGACCCCGGACACATCCGCCGTCACACCGACAGCGGAACCTTCGAACGCGGATCGGCGTACTTCGCCGACGGCGCGGTGCAGCGGCTCGAGTGGGATCCGGTCTCGTGCGTCGTCGAGTCGGTCGTGGCCGGCAGCGCGGGGCGGACGTATCGGTGCCGGATCCGGCTCGACCCTCACCGCGTCAACCGGCCGATCGCCGCGACGTCGTGCACGTGTCCGGTGCAGTTCGACTGCAAGCACACCGTGGCGACCCTGCTCGCGGGCAACCGTGCGGCTGCGGCCGCCCCCGGCCAGCCCGGCGGCACGGCCTGGCGCGCGCTGTTCGAGCCGCCGCGGGCGCCGGCGCGCCCGCACACTCCGCTCGCGCTCGGCGTCGAGCTGCGCCAGCGCATCCGGCACGGCGCGTCCGCATGGGCACCGGCGCGCGTGGCGTCGGCGACGCCGCGCGGGCTGCATCAGCACGGCGCCGACGTGCTGGTGGGGCTGCGCCCGCTCGAGCGCTCTGCGCGCTCCGACGCGTGGATCAAGGGCGGTGTCTCATGGGACGCGCTGCGCCGGCCCACGACCGCCTTCGACCCGGCGCAGGCTCGCTGGTTCGCCGAGCTGCACAGCATCGGCCGCGACGTGCGCTCATTCGGGGCGTTCTCGGATGTGTCGGAGTGGCTGACGCTCGACGACATCGAGTCCAGCCTGCTGTGGCCGCATCTCGCTGCCGCTGCGGCTCGCGGCATCCCGCTGGTGCCGACGAAGCGGAGCAGCTCCGTCACCCTGGCCACGGAGGCGACCGTCGCGGTCCGCGCCCAGCGCACGGCACGGGGGCTCGAGATCTCGCCCGTCGTCACCATCGACGGAGAGCGGACGGATGCCGCGGACGTGCGCGCCGTCGGACGCACCGGCATCTACCGATTCACCGCGCAGCGCGACCGCATCGACCTGGTGCTGGCCGCCGTCGCGCTGCCGGATCCGCTTCCGGCGCTCCTCTCGACGCGAGAGACCGTGATCGTGCCGGCTGCCGAGGCGGACGAGTTCGTCGGCGAGCACCTGCCCCGCATCGCCCGGCGGGTCGCTCTGGAGACGCCGGGCCTCGACGTCGCCCCGCCGCCGCGTCCTCGCCTCGTGGCGATGGTGCGGTTCGAGCCGAGTCATCGGCTCGTCTACACGCTGACGTGGCAGTACGGCGGCGGCGACCTGCAGGGCTGGGACTCGACGGGCGACGACCGCGACGCCGCGGCGGAAGCGATCGTGCGCGACCGCGTCGAGCGCCTGTGGCGTGATCACTCACCGGTCGACTTCGCGTCCGCGGACGCGCTGACCGGCATCGACGCGGCCGAGTTCGCGTCGCGCCTGCTCCCGCTGCTGGAGGCCGACCCCGACGTCCGCGTGGAGATCTCCGGCGAGCGCCCGCCGTACCGGGAGCTGGCCGGCGACCCGCGCATCGAGGTCAGCACGGCCGAGTCCACCGACGCCGACTGGTTCGATCTGGGCGTCGTCGTGACGATCGACGGACGCCGCATCCCGTTCGGCACGCTGTTCACCGCGCTGTCCCGTGGGCGCAAGAAGATCCTGTTGGGCGACGGCGCGTACTTCTCGCTGTCGCACCCCTCGCTCCAGCGGCTGCGCGACCTCATCGACGAGGCCGGCGAACTGGACGAGTGGGAGACCGGACCCCGCCTCAGCCGCTACCAGACCGCGCTGTGGGCCGATTTCGAGGATCTCGCCGACGAGGCGCAGCCGGCCGTGTCGTGGCGCGCCACGGTCGAGGCGCTCCGCGACGCCGACGGCGTGCCGGCGACGCCCCCGCCGGCAGCCCTCGAGGCAGAGCTGCGCCCGTATCAGCGGGTCGGCTACGACTGGCTGGCCTTCCTCTGGCACCACCGTCTCGGCGGCATCCTCGCCGACGACATGGGGCTCGGCAAGACGCTGCAGCTGCTCGCGCTCATCGCCCACGCGCGCGAGAGCGGCGAGCGACGACCGTTCCTGGTCGTCGCGCCCACGTCGGTCCTGTCGACGTGGCGGAGCGAGGCCGCGCGCTTCACCCCGGGCCTGCGCGTCGCCGTGGTCGACGCGACGCGCGCGAAGCGCGGGACGACGGTGACGGATGCCGCGACCACCGCCGACGTCGTCGTCACCTCGTATACGCTGCTGCGGCTCGACGAGCCCGAGTTCGCGCGGGTGCAGTGGGCGGGCCTCATCCTCGACGAGGCGCAGTTCGTGAAGAACAGCCAGACCAAGGCGTATCGCGCGGCGCGCGACCTGCCGGCCGACGTGGTCTACGCCGTCACCGGCACGCCGCTGGAGAACAGCCTCACCGAGCTCTGGGCGCTGCTCTCGCTCGCTGCGCCTGGGCTGTTCCCGTCGGCGCGACGGTTCCGCGAGGAGTACGTCGGACCGATCGAAAAGGGCAAGGTCCCCGAGAACCAGGAGGGCGGCGCCTACCGGGCCGGACGCCTCGCGCGCCTGCGCCGCCGCATCCGTCCGCTCGTGCTGCGTCGTACCAAAGACCTCGTGGCGGCCGATCTGCCGGCCAAGCAGGAGCAGGAGGTGCGCATCGAGCTCGGCGCGGCGCACCGCGCGCTGTACGACACCGTGCTCCAGCGCGAGCGGCAGAAGGTGCTGGGGCTGCTGGACGACCTCGACCGCAACCGGTTCATCGTCTTCCGCTCGCTGACGCTCCTCCGCATGCTGAGCCTGGCCCCCGAGCTCGTCGATCCGGCCCACGCCGGCATCGCGCCCAGCAAGCTCGGAGCCCTCTTCGAGCAGCTCGACGAGGCTCTCGCGGAGGGCCACCGCGCGCTGGTGTTCAGCCAGTTCACCTCGTTCCTCGGCCTCGTCGCCGCGAGACTCGAGGAGCGCGGCATCCCGTACGCGTACCTCGACGGCTCGACGCGCGATCGCGATGCCGCCGTCGCCGCTTTCCGCGGGGGAGAGGCGCCGGTGTTCCTCATCAGCCTCAAGGCGGGGGGCTTCGGCCTGACGCTGACCGAGGCCGACTACGTCTTCCTGCTCGACCCGTGGTGGAACCCGGCGGCCGAGGCCCAGGCCGTCGACCGCGCGCACCGCATCGGCCAGCATCGAAGCGTGATGGTCTACCGTCTCATCGCGAGCGGAACCATCGAGGAGAAGGTGATGGCGCTGCAGCAGCGGAAGGCGCGGCTGTTCCGCTCCGTGATGGACGACGACGCGCTGTTCGGCCAGGCCCTCACCGCCGACGACATCCGCGGGCTGTTCGACGTGTGAGGCGTCCGCGCCGCGCCGGCGCGAGGGGCCAGGTCGGGTTTTGCACGGCGGGCGGTCCGGTGCGCGCGACGACCCTCGCCTAGACTCTTCTGGTTCGACACGGGAGGACGCACCCATGCGCATCACGGGCCTCGGCCACGCCGGAATGTTCATCGAGACGGCCGGAGGAACCATCCTCTGCGACCCGGTGATCGGGCCGACCTTCTTCGGATCGTGGTTCCCGTTCCCCGACAACCGGGGACTCGACTGGGCGAAGTACGGCAACGCCGACTTCCTCTACGTCTCGCACCGTCACCGCGACCACTTCGATCCGGCGCTGATGGAGAAGTACATCCCGAAGGACATCAAGGTGCTCCTGCCGGAGTACCCGACGGATGACCTCGAGCAGGACCTTCGCAAGCTCGGCTACGACAACATCGTCTACACGCAGGCGGGCGTCCCGCTCGAGTTCGGCGCGCTCAAGGTGATGGTGACCCCGCTGCGCGCGCCCAGCGACGGCCCGATCGGCGACTCGTCGCTGAGCGTCGACGACGGCACCGCCAGCATCCTGAACCAGAACGACTCCCACCCCCTCGACCTCGAGAAGCTGCTGTCGTTCTCGAAGCCGGAGGCGTACTTCACGCAGGTGTCGGGCGCGATCTGGTGGCCGATGGTCTACGACCTGCCGCAGGACGCCAAGCAGAACTTCGCCAAGCTCAAGCGCGATGCGCAGAACAAGCGGGCGATGTACTACATCGAGAAGGTCGACGCCGAGCACGTCTTCCCGATGGCCGGTCCGCCGATGTTCCTGCGCGAGGAGCTGTTCAAGTACAACGGCCAGGGCCTCGACGGCGACGCGATCTTCACCGACCAGCGCGAGTTCCTCGCGCACATGCGGGAGCTCCGCCCCGAGCAGAAGGGCTATGAGTTCCTCCCCGGGACCGTCGTCGAACTCGTCGACGGCGAGCTCACGGTGACGCAGACGCTGTACACCCAGGCCGAGATCGACCGGATCTTCGACGACAAGTGGGCGTATCTCGCCGAGCAGCGCGACACGCGACAGGACGAGATCCGCGCCGAGGAGGCCTCGCGCGCCGCTGTGCTCCCGCCCGACGAGATGCTCGCGGCGATCAAGGAGTGGTGGGAGCCGCTGCTGCGCCGCGCGCGCACCATCCGCAACGGGGTGGGCGGCGTGGTGCGCTTCCGCATCGGCGAGCTCGACATGGTCGTCGACTTCCCCAAGGCGAAGGTGCGCGAATACGCCGGCGAGGAGTGCATCTACTGGTACACGATCCCGGCCGACCTCGTCTCGACGAACATCGCCGACCACGAGATCGACTGGTCCAACTCGATCTTCCTCTCGATGCAGTTCGAGGTCGGTCGCAGCGGCAAGTTCAACGAGTTCCTGACGACTTTCCTGAAGTGCCTGTCGCGCGACCGCATCGAGTATGTCGAGAACTGGTACGCGGAGCAGACCGACCAGACCGAGGACGCACAGCTCGGCGACTGGATCGTGCAGCGGCGATGCCCGCACCTGCGTGCGGATCTGACCAAGACCGGCAAGATCGAGGACGGCGTGCTCACCTGCTCGCTGCACGACTGGAAGTGGGATCTCGCCTCGGGCAGATGCCTGACCAGCCAGGGGCACCCCATCCGCGCGTCGCAGGTGGAGGACGACCTCTTCCGAGCGGCGACCACGCCGGCGGCCTGACGACGCCGAGCGCCGTCTCGTTGTAGGAACGCTACAACGAGACGGCGGTGTCATGCCGGAATCTGTGTACGACGGCCGCCAATCTCGGGTGCGGCGTATCACTGCGCGTCCGTCGGCGTCCTGATCACCGTGCCCGCGATCGCGGGTGATCAGAACCCGAAGGAGTCACGCCATGACCACCGTTCCCGTCCGCGGCGCCGCCGGCGTCGTCGTCCCGTCGTCCACCCGCCGCCAGAACCCGTTCGCGGCCGCCCTCGCGTGGGAAGCCCGCGCCGAAGCCGCCGTCAAGGTCTCGCTGCAGCGGTGGAGCATCCCCGCCCTGCGCGTCGCCCTCGGCGCGGTGTTCGCCGTGTTCGGCGCACTGAAGCTCTTCCCCGGCGTCAGCCCGGTCGAGGCGCTCGTGAGCTCCACCTGGGAGAAGCTCACCTTCGGTCTGGTCAGCGGACAGGTCGCACTCATCGCGACGGCCGCGATCGAGGTCGCCGCGGGTGTGCTGCTCATCGTGGGCGGCGCGTTCGCCCGCATCGGCCTCGTCGTGCTGGCCCTCGCGTTCGTCGGCATCCTGTCGCCGATCGTCCTCCTGCCCGCCGAGGTCTTCGGCCCGGCCGGCCCGACCCTGACCGGCCAGTACATCTTCAAGAACGTCGTGCTGATCGCCGCCGCCCTCGTCGTCGCCTCTCGGGTGCTGCGCGGACCGTCGCCGCGCTCCTGACGCCCGCTCCGCACACGGCGCAGGCCGGTCCCGATTCGGGACCGGCCTGCGCCGTGTCGTAGACTGGACGGCGATCACAGCAACCTTTAACCCCGTCCTGTGAGGCGGAGAAGGGAGCGGCGGATGAGCACGCGAACCGTGCTGCACGAGGCCGACATCGCCCGGGCCCTGACTCGGATCTCGCACGAGATCCTCGAGTCCAACAAGGGCCCCGACGGACTCGTCCTCCTGGGGATCCCCACCCGCGGCGTCACCCTCGCCCACCGCATCGGTGCGCTCGTCGAGCAGTTCGGCGGGGCTGCGGTCCCCGTCGGGGCGCTGGACGTGACCATGTACCGCGACGACCTGCACCGCAACCCGACCCGCGCCCCGCAGCCGACGCAGATCCCCGCCGGCGGCATCGACGGCAAGGTCGTCGTGCTCGTAGACGACGTGCTGTTCTCGGGCCGCAGCATCCGCGCCGCCCTCGACGCGCTCCAGGACATCGGGCGCCCGGCGGCCGTGCGCCTCGCCACCCTCGTCGACCGCGGGCATCGGGAGCTGCCGATCCGCCCGGACTTCGTGGGCAAGAACCTTCCGAGCTCGCGCGACGAGCGCGTCAACGTCCGACTTGCCGAGACCGACGGCTCGGAATCCGTCACGATCGAGGGGAGGTGACGTTCGGGTCATGAGGCACCTGCTCGACACCCAGACCCTCGCACGCGAGGACGCCCTGCGCATCCTCGACGTGGCCGAGGACATGGCCGACACCCAGCGCCGTGAGGTCAAGAAGCTTCCGACGCTCCGAGGCAAGACGGTCGTCAACCTGTTCTTCGAGGACTCCACGCGCACGCGCATCTCGTTCGAAGCCGCCGCGAAGCGCCTGTCGGCCGACGTGATCAACTTCTCCGCGAAGGGCTCCAGCGTCTCCAAGGGGGAGTCGCTGCAAGACACGGCGCAGACGCTGCAGGCGATGGGGGCGGATGCCGTCGTCATCCGTCACGGAGCCTCGGGCGCCCCCCGAACCCTGGCGACCAGCGGCTGGATCAGCGCGGGCGTCGTCAACGCCGGCGACGGCACGCACGAACACCCCACCCAGGCGCTGCTCGACGCGTTCACGATCCGCAAGCGCCGCTTCGGCGACGACAGCCGCGGACAGGACCTCGACGGCGTGAAGGTCACCATCGTCGGAGACGTCCTCCACTCGCGGGTCGCGCGGTCCAACGTCTGGCTGCTGAACACGCTCGGCGCGCGCGTCACGCTCGTGGCGCCGCCCACGCTGGTGCCTCAGGACGTGTCTAACTGGCCTGTCGAGGTGCTTTACGACCTCGACGACGCGATCTCCGCCGGTCCGGACGCCCTCATGATGCTGCGCATCCAGCTCGAGCGCATGAATGCCGCATATTTCCCCACTGAACGGGAGTATTCGCGCCGGTGGGGTCTGGACGCACGGCGTCTTCAGGAGCTCGGAGCGGATAGCATTGTCATGCACCCCGGACCCATGAACCGGGGGCTGGAGATCTCCGCAGAAGCCGCGGACTCGCCCCGCTCGACAGTGCTCGAACAGGTCGCGAACGGCGTCTCGGTGCGCATGGCCGCGCTGTACCTGCTGCTGGCGGGTGCGGAGCGCAGCACTGCCGACACCCTGTCCGCGAACGACGCCGCCGACGGCACGGAGAAGGAGAACACCCGATGAGCGAAACCCTTCTCTTCCGCGGAGCCCTCGTCGAGGGCACCGTCGGGGCCGACGTCGTCGTCGCGGACGGCGTCATCGCAGAGATCGGCCCGGGTCTCAGCCGCGCCGGCGCCACCGTCGTCGACGTCGACGGTCTCGTGCTGCTGCCCGGCCTGGTCGACCTGCACACGCACCTGCGCGAGCCCGGGTACGAGGCATCCGAGACGATCCTCACCGGATCCCGTGCCGCCGCGGCCGGCGGCTACACCGCCGTCTTCGCCATGCCCAACACCTCGCCGGTCGCCGACACGGCGGGCGTCGTCGAGCAGGAGCTCGCGCTGGGGGAGGCCGCCGGCTTCGTCACCGTGCAGCCCATCGGCGCCGTCACCGTCGGGCAGAAGGGCGAGCGCCTCGCCGAGCTCGGCGCGATGGCCGACTCGCGGGCGCGCGTGCGCGTGTTCAGCGACGACGGCTTCTGCGTGTGGGACCCGCTGATCATGCGGCGCGCGCTCGAGTACGTGAAGGCGTTCGACGGCGTCATCGCGCAGCATGCGCAGGACCCGCGCCTCACCGAGGGCGCGCAGATGAACGAGGGCGCGGTCTCGGCCGAGCTCGGCCTCGCCGGCTGGCCCGCCGTGGCCGAGGAGTCGATCATCGCGCGCGACGTCCTCCTCGCCGAGCACGTGGGCTCGCGCCTGCACGTCTGCCACCTCTCGACGGCGGGTTCGGTGGACATCATCCGCTGGGCCAAGAAGCGGGGCGTCGACGTCACCGCGGAGGTCACCCCCCACCACCTGCTCCTCACCGACGAGCTCGTGCGCGACTACGACGCACGCTTCAAGGTCAACCCGCCGCTGCGCCGCGAAGAGGACGTGCTGGCCGTGCGCGAAGGCCTCGCCGACGGCACGATCGACATCGTCGCCACGGACCACGCGCCGCATCCCGCCGAGTCCAAGGCCTGCGAGTGGCACGCCGCCGCGAACGGCATGGTGGGGCTCGAGAGCGCGCTGCGCGTGGTGCAGCAGTCGATGGTCGACACCGGCCTCATCACGTGGGGCGACGTCGCGCGCGTCATGTCGCGCGAGCCCGCGCGCATCGGACGGCTCGCCGGCCACGGCACCCCCCTGACCGAGGGGCAGCCCGCCTCGCTCGCCTTCTACGACCCGTCGCCGCGCCGGACGTTCACCGTCGGCGACCTGCGCGGCCGGAGCGTGAACTCGCCCTACCTCGGGCGCGAGCTGCCGGGCGACGTGCGCTGGACGCTCCACCAGGGCACCGTGACAGTGGCCGACGGCGCACTCCTCGACACCCCGGGAGTGCGCGCATGACGCGCGAAGGCGCTCTCGCCGTGATCGTGGTCGTCGCGGTCGCCCTGCTGGCCCTGCTGGCGTGGGCGTGGTGGCGACGAACCCGGCGCGATGCGGACCTCGCGGCCCCCGTCGGCGAGATCCCGGCGGGCGCGGCGACGCTGTCGGAGTTCCCCACGCTGTACGTGGCGACCACCCGCCACGGCGAGCCGCTGGAGCGTCTCGCCATCGGCGGTCTCGGCTTCCGCTCGCGCTCCGACGTCACCGTGACCGACGCGGGCGTGGCCCTGGACCTCACGGGCAAGCCCCGGGTGTTCCTGGCGGCCGACCGCATCCAGGACGTCGGGCAGGCGACGGTCGCGATCGACCGCGTCGTCGAGCCCGAGGGCCTCGTGCGCCTCGCCTGGCGTCTCGACGACGGCACCGTCGTCGACTCCTATCTCCGACCCCAGGATGCCTCGGCCCGCGCCCTCGCGGACGCCGTGGCCGGCATCCTTCCCCCGACCCAGACGGGAACCCGCCCATGACCTCCCTGTTCCAGACCGATCCGGCCGTCCTCGTGCTCGAGGACGGCACCCGCCACGTCGGACGCGCCTACGGCGCCCTCGGCACCACGATCGGCGAGGTGGTCTTCTCCACCGGCATGACCGGCTACCAGGAGACCCTCACCGACCCCTCGTACGCGGGCCAGATCGTCCTTCAGACCGCGCCGCACATCGGCAACACCGGCATGAACGACGAAGACCCCGAGTCCCGTCGCATCTGGGTGTCGGGCTACATCGTCCGCGACCCCTCTCGCGTCGTGTCCAACTGGCGCGCCGACGAGTCGCTCGACGACGCGCTCGTGAGCGACGGCGTCGTGGGCATCAGCGGCATCGACACCCGCGCGGTCACGCGCCACATCCGCTCGGCGGGCTCGATGCGCGGCGCCATCTTCTCGGGCGAGGCCGCCGCCATCGCACCCGAGGAGCAGCTCCGCCTGGTGCGCGAGGCGCCCCAGATGGCCGGCCAGAACCTGTCGGCCCAGGTGTCGGTGGCAGCGGCCGAGGTCACCGCCGCGACGGGCGAGCGCATCGGCAACCTCGCGGTGCTCGACCTCGGTGTCAAGCAGGCGACCGTCGACAACCTCGCCGCGCGCGGCTTCGACGTCCACGTCCTGCCGCAGGACGTGACGATCGACGAGATCCGGGCGATCGACCCCGTCGCGGTGTTCTACTCCAACGGTCCCGGCGACCCCGCGGCCTCGGGCGACCACGTCGACCTGCTGCGCGGCGTCCTGGACGACGGCCTGCCGTTCTTCGGCATCTGCTTCGGCAACCAGCTGCTGGGCCGGGCGCTCGGCCTCGGCACCTACAAGCTGCCCTTCGGCCATCGCGGCATCAACCAGCCGGTGCTCGACAAGGCGACCGGCCGCGTCGAGATCACCGCGCACAACCACGGCTTCGCGGTCGACGCGCCTGTCGAGGGCGAGTTCGACAGCCCCCACGGCTACGGCCGCATCGAGGTCAGTCACGTCGGGCTCAACGACCAGGTGGTCGAGGGTCTGCGCGCGCTCGACATCCCCGCGTTCTCGGTGCAGTACCACCCCGAGGCCGCCGCCGGCCCCCACGACGCCAACTACCTGTTCGACCGCTTCCGCGACCTGGTCGTCGCGACCCTGGAGACCAAGAAGAATGCCTAAGCGCGACGACATCCGCTCCGTCCTCGTCATCGGGTCCGGCCCGATCGTCATAGGCCAGGCGTGCGAGTTCGACTACTCGGGCACGCAGGCCTGCCGCGTGCTCCGCGAGGAGGGCGTGCGCGTCATCCTCGTGAACTCGAACCCGGCCACGATCATGACCGACCCCGACTTCGCCGACGCGACGTACATCGAGCCGATCACCCCCGAGGTGATCGAGACGATCATCGCCAAGGAGAAGCCCGACGCGATCCTGCCGACCCTCGGCGGTCAGACCGCGCTCAACGCGGCCATGGCGCTGCACGACCGCGGCATCCTCGAGAAGTACGACGTCGAGCTTATCGGCGCCAAGGTCGACGCCATCCGCAAGGGCGAGGACCGCCAGATCTTCAAGGAGCTCGTGCTCGAGGCCGGCGCAGACGTGGCCCAGTCGGTCATCTGCCACTCGATGGACGACCTGCTCGCCGGTGCCGAGAAGCTCGGCTACCCGCTCGTCGTGCGCCCGTCGTTCACGATGGGCGGTCTCGGGTCGGGCTTCGCGTACAACGAGGAGGACCTCCGCCGCATCGGAGGCGCGGGCCTGCACGACTCGCCGACCAACGAGGTGCTGCTCGAGGAGTCGATCCTCGGGTGGAAGGAGTACGAGCTCGAGCTCATGCGCGACACCGCCGACAACACGGTCGTCGTCTGCTCGATCGAGAACGTCGACCCGGTCGGCGTGCACACCGGCGACTCCATCACCGTCGCCCCGGCGCTCACGCTCACCGACCGCGAGTACCAGAAGCTCCGCGACATCGGCATCGACATCATCCGCGCGGTGGGCGTCGACACCGGCGGCTGCAACATCCAGTTCGCCGTCGACCCGACCAACGGGCGCATCATCGTCATCGAGATGAACCCCCGGGTGTCGCGCTCGTCGGCGCTCGCCTCGAAGGCGACCGGCTTCCCGATCGCCAAGATCGCCGCGAAGCTCGCGATCGGCTACCGCCTCGACGAGATCCCCAACGACATCACGAAGGTGACGCCGGCGAGCTTCGAGCCGACCCTCGACTACATCGTCGTCAAGGTGCCGCGCTTCAACTTCGAGAAGTTCCCGGCCGCCGACACGACGCTCACGACGACCATGAAGTCCGTCGGCGAGGCGATGGCCATCGGCCGCAACTACGCGACGGCACTGCAGAAGGCGCTCCGCTCGCTCGAGAAGCGCGGTTCGAGCTTCCACTGGGGCGACGAGCAGCGCTCGGTCGAGGAGCTGCTCGAGATCGCGCAGACGCCGACCGACGGCCGCATCGTCGTGCTGCAGCAGGCGCTCCGCAAGGGCGCCACGGTCGAGCAGGCGTTCGAGGCGACCAAGATCGATCCCTGGTTCCTCGACCAGATCGTGCTCATCAACGAGGTCGCAGAGTTCGTGCGCCAGGCGGCGGAGCTGGATGCCGCGACCCTGCGCATCGCGAAGGAGCACGGCTTCAGCGACGCCCAGATCGCGCAGCTGCGCGGCGACAGCGAGACGCAGGTGCGCGGCATCCGTCACAGTCTCGGCCTTCGCCCCGTCTACAAGACGGTCGACACGTGCGCGGGGGAGTTCCCGGCCCTCACGCCGTACCACTACTCCAGCTACGACTTCGAGACCGAGGTGACGCCCTCGGAGCGCACCAAGGTCGTGATCATCGGCTCGGGGCCCAACCGCATCGGGCAGGGCGTCGAGTTCGACTACTCGTGCGTGCACGCGTCGTTCGCCCTCGCGGACGCCGGCTACGAGACGGTCATGGTCAACTGCAACCCCGAGACCGTGTCGACCGACTACGACACCTCCGACCGCCTGTACTTCGAGCCGCTCACGCTCGAGGACGTGCTCGAGGTGCTGCACGCCGAGTCGCAGTCCGGCGAGATCCTCGGCGTCATCTGCCAGCTCGGCGGACAGACGCCGCTCGGACTCGCGAAGGGCATCGAAGAGGCCGGCTACACGATCCTGGGCACCAAGCCCGCCGCGATCGACCTCGCCGAGGAGCGCGAGCTGTTCTCGCGCCTGCTCGACGACGCCGGCCTGGTCGCTCCGCGCAACGGCACCGCGATCGACGTCGACGGCGCCGTCGCGGTCGCCGAAGAGATCGGCTACCCGGTGCTGGTGCGCCCGAGCTTCGTGCTCGGCGGCCGCGGCATGGAGATCGTGTACTCGACCGAGGCGCTGCGCGACTACTTCGTCCGCGTCGCGGGTGAGGCGATCATCGGCCCCGGTCTCCCGCTCCTGGTCGACCGCTTCCTCGACGACGCGATCGAGCTCGACGTGGACGCGCTCTACGACGGCGACGAGCTCTACATCGGCGGCGTCATGGAGCACCTCGAGGAGGCGGGCATCCACTCCGGCGACTCGTCGTGCACCCTGCCGCCGGTGAGCCTCGGCCGCACCGACATCGACCGCGTCCGCACCGCGACGCACGCCATCGCCGAGGGCGTCGGCGTGCGCGGCCTCCTCAACGTGCAGTTCGCGATCTCGGCCGGAGTGCTCTACGTCATCGAGGCGAACCCGCGTGCGAGCCGCACGGTGCCGTTCGTATCCAAGGCGCTCGGCATCCCGCTCGCCAAGGCCGCGTCGCGCATCATGGCGGGCACCACGATCGCCGAGCTCAAGGCGGAGGGCCTGCTGCCTCAGCAGGACGGCTCGCGCGTGCCCCTGGACGCGCCCGTCGCCGTCAAGGAGGCCGTGCTGCCCTTCAAGCGCTTCCGCACCGCCGACGGCCAGACGGTCGACTCGGTGCTCGGCCCCGAGATGCGCTCGACCGGCGAGGTGATGGGGATCGACCGCGACTTCCCGACGGCCTTCGCGAAGTCGCAGGAGGCCGCGTACGGGGGCATGCCGCAGTCGGGCACCGTCTTCATCTCGGTGGCCGACAGCGACAAGCGCGCGGTGATCCTGCCCGCGCACCGCCTGCAGGAGCTCGGGTTCGACCTGGTCGCCACCGAGGGGACCGCCGAGATCCTCGCGCGCAACGGCATCGACGTCCGCGTGGTGAGCAAGTACTCCGAGACGCACGAGTCCGGCGGCACCAACATCGTCGACCTGATCAACGCCGGCGAGATCGACATCGTCGTGAACACCCCGTCCGGCGGCGCCGCCCGCGCGGACGGCTACGAGATCCGGGCCGCGGCCGTCGCCGGCGACAAGGCGCTCTTCACCACGATGGCCGTCCTCGGCGCCGCGGTGAGCGCACTGCCGGTGCTGCGCGAGGGCTTCGACGTCAAGAGCCTGCAGGAGTACGCACTCGACCGGGAGGGCGCTGCATGACCTCGTTCGGCGAGCGGGTCCGCGCCGCGATGGCGGCGCGCGGACAGCTGTGCGTCGGCATCGACCCGCACGTCCACCTGCTCGCCGAGTGGGGGCTGGATGCCTCCGCCGCCGGTGTGCGGGAGTTCGGGCTGCGCACCGTCGAGGCCGCCGCGGGTCTGGTCGCCGTCGTGAAGCCGCAGGTGTCGTTCTTCGAGCGCTACGGGTCGGCGGGCTTCGCCGCACTCGAGGACGTCCTGGCCGCGGCCCGGGAGACCGGACTGCTCGTGATCGCCGACGCCAAGCGCGGCGACATCGGCACCACGATGGACGCGTACGCCGAGGCGTGGCTCACACCGGGGTCGCCGCTCGAGGCGGACGCGCTCACGGTGAGCCCCTTCCTGGGCGTCGGCGCGCTCGACGGCACGTTCGAACTCGCCGGGCGCCACGGCAAGGGCCTGTTCGTCCTCGCCGCCACGAGCAACCCCGAGGCGCTCCCGCTGCAGCGCTCGCGGCACGCGGACGGCGTCACGGTCTCGGCCGACATCATGCGCGAGGTCTCGGCCCGCAACGCCCGCTCCACGCCCGAGGGGCAGTGGGGGAGCTTCGGCCTCGTCATCGGAGCCACGGTGGACTGGACGGATGCCGGTCTCCGGCCGTTCTCGCCGATCGCGCCGATCCTGGGCCCGGGGTTCGGTCATCAGGGTGCGGAACCGCGAGAGCTCGGTGCGCGCTTCGGCGACCTCCAGGAAGCGGTGATAGCGTCGGAGAGCCGCAGCATCCTGGCTGCCGGACCCGACCGGCTCGCCGCGCGCATATCCGAGCGCGCCCTTCTCTACCGTGGTGATTGACATGCCCGATTCGCGCACCCCTTTGGACGGCGCTCCCTCCGACTCCGCCGCGCACGGGCGGCCTCCCGAGGTCGATCGCGTCGCAGCCTCGCGCCGCGCCGTCGCCGCCCGCCGTGAGCGCGCCGCCCTCAAGAAGGACGTCTCCATGCGCGTGATCACGCCGCAGGAACTCCTCCGTCGCGCGCTCGCGGATCCGACGTCGCCCGCCGGCGCGATGCGCGTGCCGGAGTTCCTGACGGCGATCCCCGCGATCGGCGAGGGCAAGCGGGACCGCATCCTGCACGACCTCGAGATCTCGCCGGTGAAACGGCTCGGCGGCCTCGGCTCACGCCAGCGCGAAGACCTCCGGCGGTTCCTCGACGCCCGCTGGCCCGAGTTGGAGCCGCGGGGCGGCCGCAGCCGCCTCGTCGTGCTCGCCGGTCCCACGGCGGTCGGCAAGGGCACGGTGGCGGGCCACATCAAGGAGCACCATCCCGAGATCCTGCTGTCGGTCTCGGCCACGACGCGCGCGCCGCGGCCGGGCGAGGTCGACGGCGAGCACTACTTCTTCGTCGACGACGCCGAGTTCGATCGCATGATCGCCGACGGCGAGCTCCTCGAGCACGCGACCGTGCACAACGCCCACCGGTACGGCACGCCGCGCGCGCCGATCGAGAAGGCGCTGTCCGCGGGCCGCACGGTGCTGCTCGAGATCGATCTGCAGGGTGCGCGCCAGGTGCGGGACGCCGACCCCTCGGCGACGCTCGTGTTCCTGCTGCCGCCGAGCTGGGACGAGCTCGTCCAGCGCCTGGTGGGCCGGGGCACCGAAGACGCGGCCGAGCGGGCCCGGCGGCTGCGCACGGCGAAGACCGAGCTGGCCTCGCAGGCGGAGTTCGATTACCGCGTCGTGAACGACGATGTGGCCCGCGCCGCCGACGAAGTCGCCCGCCTCGCGCACTGACCTGCGCCTTTCCCGTAGAATGGCGGGATGCCTCGGCACTCCGAGGCTCCGCAGACTCCCACTCCGACATCCGATCCAGGAGGTTTCGCCATGGCCGGAACGAACCAGGGCATCATCGAGCCCCCCATCGACAGCCTGCTCGAGAAGGTCGACTCGAAGTATCAGCTGGTGATCTACGCGGCCAAGCGCGCCCGTCAGATCAACGACTACTACTCCGACCTGCACGAGGGCAACCTGTTCGACAACGTCGGCCCGCTGGTCGACTCGACCGTCGAGGACAAGCCCCTCACGATCGCGATGCACGAGATCCACGAAGACAAGCTGCGCCTGCGCCGCGCGGAGTAATCGCGTTACGACCTGTGTGCCCCCGAAGACGGTGATGTCCGTCTCCGGGGGCATACTGGTGTCCGCCCCCTGGGCACGCGGTGCGCGCTGACGACCCGAGCCCACGTACTGACAACTGGAGTACCGATGACCGACCTGCGGCTGTTCACGTCCGAATCCGTCACCGAGGGCCACCCCGACAAGATCTGCGACCAGATCTCGGACTCCATCCTCGATGCGATCCTGGACGCCGACCCGAACGGACGCGTCGCCGTCGAGACGCTGGTGACCACGGGCCTGGTGCACGTGGCGGGCGAGGTCTCCACCTCCGCATATGTCGAGATCCCCGCGATCGTGCGCGGCGTCGTCAACCGCATCGGCTACACGTCGAGTGAGACCGGCTTCGACGGCGACTCCTGCGGCGTGAGCGTCTCGATCGGCGCCCAGTCCTCCGACATCGCGGCGGGCGTCGACAAGGCGTTCGAGCGCCGTGAGGACGGCTCGGAAGATCCCCACGACCTGCAGGGCGCCGGCGATCAGGGCATCATGTTCGGCTACGCGACCACCGAGACGCCGCAGCTGATGCCGATGGCCGCGTGGACGGCCCACCGCATGGCGGAGCGGCTCGCAGAGGTTCGACGATCGGGCGCGCTGCCGTTCCTGCGTCCGGACGGCAAGACCCAGGTGACCCTGGGCTACGACGGCGCGACGCCGAAGACCGTCGAGTCCGTCGTGCTGTCGACGCAGCATCAGCCCGACATCTCGCAGAAGGCGCTGCGCGCCGCCGTGCGAGCCGAGGTCATCGACCCGGTGCTCGAGTCGACCGGACTGGAGCTTCCCGACGTGAAGTTCTACATCAACCCGGCGGGGCCGTTCGTCACGGGCGGCCCGAAGGGCGACGCGGGACTCACCGGCCGCAAGATCATCATCGACACCTACGGCGGCGCGTCCCGCCACGGCGGCGGCGCGTTCAGCGGCAAGGACCCGTCGAAGGTCGACCGCTCGGCCGCGTACGCCATGCGCTGGGTCGCCAAGAACGCGGTGGCCGCGGGCCTGGCCGAGCGCCTCGAGGTGCAGGTCGCCTACGCCATCGGCAAGGCCAAGCCCGTCGGCCTCTACGTCGAGACCTTCGGCACCGGCCGGGTGTCGGACGACGCCATCACCAGGGCGATCCTCGAAGTGTTCGATCTGCGTCCCAAGGCGATCATCGACCAGCTCGACCTGCTGCGCCCGATCTACGCGCAGACCGCGGCGTACGGCCACTTCGGCCGTGAGCTGCCGGACTTCACGTGGGAGCGCACCGACCGCGCCGACGACCTGCGCGCGGCAGCCGGGCTCTGACGCCGGCCGCGTGACCGCGGTGCACGACGACGAGCACGGGCTCGGCGTGGGCGTCCGCCGCCCCCGCCGGGTCGCGCGCGTGCTCCTGGACTCGCCGCTGCCGCAGCTCGACCGCCTGTTCGACTACGAGATCCCCGCAGAGCTCGCCGACGACGCCCGACCGGGCGTGCGCGTCCGCGTGCCGCTGCGCAGCGCGGGCCGGGTCGTCGACGGCCTCCTCGTCGAGGTGGGGGAGCCGGATGCCTCGGACCGCCCTCTCTCTCAGCTCGACGCAGTGGTGTCTCCGGTGCCGGTGCTGACGCCCGCGCTGTATTCGCTCGCGCGGAAGGCGGCCGATCGGGCGGCGGGCTCGGCGGGCGACATCCTGCGACTGGCGATCCCGAAGCGGATGGTGCGGGCCGAGAAGGCCTGGCTGGCGGCGGGTCCGCCGCCGCTCCCCGCCGTCGATGAGACCGCCACCGGCTGGGCGGACGAGGTGCTCGCGGCGTTTCCGGGTCTCGCGACCGCCCTCGAAGCGGGCGAGAGGGTTGCCGTGGACGCGCCGCCGCTCCCCGCCCGCCTCGACGACGGAACGCCGGTGGGAGCCTGGGCCGTGCTCCTGGCCGCCGCCGCGACCCGCGTGCTCGCCCACGGACGCAGTGCGATCATCGCCGTGCCGGACCACCGCGACCGCGCGCAGCTGGAGGCCGCGCTGCAGTCGCGCATCCCCGCGGAGGCGCTGGTGCGCGACGACGCCAAACAGAGCGGCCCCGTCCGCTACGCGGCGTTCCTGCGCACCCTCTCGGACGCGCCGTGCGTCGTCATCGGCAACCGGTCCGCCGTCTACGCCCCTGTCGCCGATCTCGGCATGGTCGCACTGTGGGACGACGGCGATCCGCTGCTCGCCGAGCCGCTCAGTCCGGGGGTGCACGCACGCGACGCCGCGCTCCTTCGGCAGGAGCTCCACGGCGGAGCGCTCGTGTTCGCCGGCCACACCCGGACGACCGACGTGGAGCGCCTCGTCGCGATCGGATGGGTGCGGGAGCTGCCGGCGGCCCGCCGGGTGACTCCGCGCGTGGTGCTGACCGCCACGCGCGAGGGCGAGTCGCGCGCCGCGCGCGTTCCGTCGTCGGCGTTCGCAGCCGCCCGCGAGGCGCTCACCCAGGGCCCGGTCCTGGTGCAGGTCGCACGCCCCGGCTACGCGCCGGTGCTCGTCTGCGCATCCTGCCGGCACCCCGCCCGGTGCGCCCACTGCGGCGGCCCGCTCCACGCTGCCCGGCAGGGGGCTGTCCCGACATGCTCGTGGTGCGGCCGCGCGGCGCACGCGTGGGCGTGCTCCGAGTGCTCGTCGACGCTGCTGCGGATGGCGTCATCGGGCAGTGAGCGGACCGCCGACGAACTCGGCCGCGCGTTTCCCGGCACGCGGGTGATCGTCGCCGACGGCGACCACCCGGTCGCCCAGGTCGAGGACCGGCCGGCGCTGGTCGTCGCCACGCGGGGCGCCGAACCGCCCGCCGTCGGCGGGTATCGGGCGGTGATCCTGCTCGACGGCGACCGCATGCTCATGGCCGACGAGCTGCGAATCGGCGAATCGTGCCTGCGGTGGTGGTCGAACGCCGCCGCCCTCGCCGCTCCCGGAGCGCCCGTGCATCTCGTCGGCGTGGGCGGCGAGATCGCCCGCGCCCTCGCGACCTGGACGCAGGCCTCGTACGCCCGCGCCGAGCTCGCGGACCGGGCGCCGCTGCGCATGCCGCCCACGGTGCGCGTCGCCTCCGTCGACGGACCCCGTCGCGCGGTCGACACCGCGCTGGCCGAGCTCCGGCGTGCGGTGCCCGAGCTCGACGCCGAGGCGGTGCTCGGTCCGCTCGCGCGTGACGAGACCGTGCGAGCCCTCGTGCGCTTCGAGTACGCCCTCGGAGCGCGCGTGACCGAGAGCCTGCGCGCCTCGGTGGTGAGTCACGCGATGAAGGGCCGCCGCCCGGTGAAGGGTCGCACGCCCGGCGCCGCCCATACACTGAAGGTCCGGGTCGACGTGCCCGACCTCGACCTCTGACCCTCGACTTCCAGGACCGTCATGCGTCTCGTCTTCGCCGGCACCCCGGCGCCGGCTGTGCCGTCGCTGCGCCGGCTCGCGGCATCCGCTCACGACATCGTCGCGGTCGTCACCCGCCGCGACGCGCCCCTCGGCCGCAAGCGGGTGCTGACGCCGTCGCCGGTGGCGGTGGCGGCCGAGGAGCTCGGGCTCCCGGTCATCCGCGCCGACCGGCTGGACGCCGGCGTCACCGCCGAGATCGCGGCCCTCGAGCCGGACCTCGGCGTGATCGTGGCCTACGGAGGGCTCGTGCGCGAACCGCTGCTCTCGACGCCCGCGCACGGCTGGATCAATCTGCACTTCTCGCTGCTGCCGCGCTGGCGGGGCGCGGCGCCGGTGCAGCACGCGCTCATCGCCGGCGACGCACGGACGGGCGCGAGCGTGTTCCAGCTGGTTCCCGAGCTCGATGCCGGCGACGTGTTCGCCGAGCTCGCGATCGACGTGCCGCGCGATGCCACCGCCGGCGATCTGCTGTCGTCACTGGCCGACGACGGCGCTGAGCTTCTCGCGGAGGTCGTCGACGGCATCGGCACGGGCTCCGCGCTCGCGCACCCGCAGCAGGGCGAGCCCACCTACGCCGCCAAGCTCGGGGACGACGACGGACGCATCCGGTGGGACGAGCCCGTGGCCGCGGTGCTCGGCCGCATCCGCGGCGTGACGCCCGAGCCCGGCGCGCACACCACGATCGACGGCGCGCGTTTCAAGGTGCTCGTTGTCGCGCCCGCACCCGACGATGCACCGCGGCTCGCCCCAGGGACGCTCGCGCTGCACGGAAAGCACGTCGTCGCCGGCACCGCGTCGACCGCGATCGTGCTCGAGCGGGTGCAGCCCGCCGGCAAGGGAGCCATGCGCGCCGCGGACTGGTGGCGGGGCCTGCGCGAGACGACTCCGGTGGCGGGCTCATGAGCCGCACGGTCGCGGCGCGGCGCGTCGCCTACGACACGCTGCGGGCGGTCCACGAGTCCGACGCCTACGCGAACCTGCTGCTGCCGACGGCGATCGCCCGGGCGGCTCTGTCGACGGCCGACGCGGCGCTCGCGACGGAACTGACGTACGGCACGCTGCGCCGCCAGGGCACCTATGACGCGGTCATCGGGATCGCCGCCGACCGCCCCGTCGCCGACATCGACCCTGCGGTGCTCGACGCCCTGCGGCTCGGCGTGCACCAGCTGCTCTCGACGCGCGTCGCCTCGCACGCCGCTGTCAACGAGTCGGTCGAGCTCGCCCGCGCCGCGGGCGGGCGCGGCGCGGCCGGGTTCGCCAACGCGGTGCTGCGCCGCGTCTCGCGCGACACCCCCGGCGACTGGATGACCCACGTGGCGACCAGCGCCCGCTCGGACGACGAGCAGCTCGGTCTGCTGTTCTCGCATCCGGTGTGGGTCGTGCGGGCGTTCCGCCGCGCCCTGGCGGCCGAAGGGCGCGCCGACGAGCTGGAAGCCCTGCTGACGGCCGACAACGCCTCTCCGCGCGTCACCATGGCGGCCCTTCCCGAGCTCGCCGAGGTGCCGGAGGATGCGCGGCGCACGCCCTTCTCGCCCATCGGGTTCCGGCTGGGCGGGGGCGACCCCGACGGGCTCGTGCGCGGGTCGGGCGGCCGCATCCGCGTGCAGGACGAAGGCTCGCAGCTCGCCGCGCTCGCGCTGACGCGCGCGGTGCCCGTCACGCCGGGGGAGCGGTGGCTCGATCTGTGCGCCGGGCCGGGCGGCAAGACCGCCGTGCTCGCGGCGGAAGCGCTCGCGCACGGCGCGTCACTCGAGGCGAATGAGATCTCGCCGGCGCGCGCGGGACTCGTGCGGCAGGCGCTCGAAGGCGTGCCGCTCGACGTCCCTGTCTCGGAGGAGGACGGCCGCGTCCGTGCCCAGGAGGCACCCGGCACGTACGACCGCATCCTCGTCGACGCGCCGTGCACCGGACTCGGTGCGCTCCGCCGCCGTCCGGAAGCGCGCTGGCGCAAGGCGCCCAGCGACGTGCCGGCGCTCACCGAGCTTCAGCGCGAGTTGCTCGACGCCGCGATCTCGGCACTCAGACCGGGCGGTGTGGTGGCGTACGTGACGTGCTCGCCGCACCTCGCCGAGACCTCGGGCGTGGTGGCCGACATCCGGCGCGAGTGGGATGGCGCGATCGAGGAGCTGTCGGCTCGTGACGTCATCACCGCGTTGGCGGATGCCGACCCCGGCCTGCCCGCGCAGGCCGATGGCAGCGGTCGTGCACAGCTGTGGCCGCATCGCCACAACACCGACGCGATGTCGGTGTCGCTGCTGCGGCGCGTCTGACCGGCAAGACCTCCCTGGGGCGCGCACGCGAGCCTGCACGCGAACGAGGGGTGCGCACCGGCAGTGCGCACCCCTCGTCGTCCGCGTCTTCGTCAGTCCCAGAGCACCGCGACCGGATCCTGTCCGAAGTCGACCAGCGCCGGCCCGAGAGCCGGGCCGAAGAACAGCGTGCAGGTGCCGCTCGCGCCGTCCTTCTGGCACTCGGCGGTGGTCTCGATGCTGCCGATGGACTGGCTGCGCACCTGCAGCGGGCTGTCGGAGTACGCGTCGGTGGGCTGGAGGTTCGCGAGTTCGGCCTGCGTCTCGGCGCGAGGAACCCGCGTGATCGTGCCCTCGGTCAGCACGGTGCCGTCGTCCAGCGTCGCGGGCAGATCGAGCCCACAGCCGGCGGAGAGGTTCTTCGAGGCGAGGCACGCGGCGACCGCGTCGTTGATCGTCTGCTGGAACACCGCGAGTCCGTCGGCGTCGAGCGTGGCGGTCGTCTCGGTGAAGTCAGGGGTGCGGTATTCGTCCTCCACCGTGACG
Source organism: Microbacterium hibisci (assembly GCF_015278255.1). Lineage (GTDB taxonomy): Bacteria > Actinomycetota > Actinomycetes > Actinomycetales > Microbacteriaceae > Microbacterium > Microbacterium hibisci. The sequence continues at coordinate 372,082 of NZ_JADIJC010000001.1, read as the reverse complement.
ATCGGCGACCCCGTGATCTCGAAATACTCGGTGGTGGTCGCGAATTCGTAGGTGCCCGGGAAGACGGTGACCTGCTCGCCGTCGACCGGGATGCCGTTGAGCGTGAGGTCCATGCCTGAGAAGTAGGTGCCGAGCGACAGCTCGTTGACGCCGGTGCCGATCTTCCAGGCGCCGTCCTCGTCGAGGCTGACCGAGAACTCCGTCGACACGGAGACGTCTCCCAGCGCGTAGGTCGCGGGCACCGTCGCATACGAGTCCGAGTCGACGTCCTCGACGGAGATGTCGGCCATCGGCGCAAGCTCGTTGGAGGCCGTGAGCATCTCGTCGGTCAGCAGGGACTCGTCGCGCGGCCGGTCGGCGAGCTGTGCCAGCGCGCTCTCGGCGTCGGAGTCGGCCAGCGCCTCCAGATAGACCGTGACCGCGTCGGACGGGCTTCCTCCTGCCGCGCCGCCGGCGGCGGGCGAACCGCCCGCGCCGGGGGCCAGGGTCAACGCGATCACGATGACGAGCACGACGAGCAGTCCGACACCGCCGGCGATGATCCCGATGATCGCGCCTTTGCCGAGTCCCTTGCGCGGGGGCTGCGGACCGGACGCTCCGGGCGTGCCGTAGGGCTGGCCGGGGTAGCTCGCCCCGGGCGTGCCATACGGCTGGCCGGGGTAGCCCGTCCCGGGCGTGCCATACGGCTGGCCGGGGTAGCCCGTCCCGGGCTGGGGCTGACCGGGGTGGCCCGCCCCGGGCTGCGGCTGACCGGGGTAGGTCTGCGTCGGCGCCGGGTACTGCTGCCCCTGCGGCGGGTACTGCTGACCGACAGGGTACTGCGGGCCCTGGCCGGGCTGCGCCGACGCCGCGTGGGGCTGACCCGCATACGGCTCGCCGGCGTACGGCTGGCCGGGAGCCGCGGTGGCCGGTTGAGGCTGCGCAGCGGGCTGCTGCGGCTGCCCGACGGGCTGAGGCTGCTCCACGGGCTGACGGGCCGGCGCCACGGGCTGCTGCGTGTCGGCGGGTTGGACCGCCGGGTCAGGCCCGCCGGGAAGGGGCGGGGTGGTGTGCTGCTCAGGCGGCACCGGCGGCGCGGGGGGCACGGGGGTGTCGTCGGGGTTGCTCACGATGGCGTCTGCTCCTCTGGATCGGTCCCTCAGAGCCTAGGGGAGCAGTCGTCCGTCCCGCGTTCGAGCAGCCCCGGGTCACGCCCTCACTCGCGCAGCCGGATTCCTTGCGGCATCTGGTCGAATTCCGTCCGCAGCGCGATCAGCGCCGCCGCGTGGGTGCGCCCGAGGTCGCGCGCATCCACCGTCACCTCGGTCCCCTCCGGGAGCGCCTCGGCGACCTCGCGCAGCACCGCGACGACCCGCTCCGTGCCGGCCAGGCCCAGCTCGCCCGACAGCCGCAGGACGCGCCCGCGATCGGTGTCTTCGACGGTGAAGGCGGGGACGGCCACGCTCTCGTGCGGCTCGAGCAGATGCATGCCGAACCGCTCTCCGAGCGTCTCGAGCAGGGCGATGCCGCGCACCGAGTTGCCGTGCTCGTCGAGCCGCGGGCTGAAGGCCGCGACGCCGAACTGCGACGGGGCGACGGCGAGCAGTCCGCCGCTGACGCCGCTCTTCGCGGGAAGGCCGACGCGCAGCAGCCACTCCCCGGAGTAGTCGTACATGCCGCAGCTCGTCATGATCGACAGCACATCGCGCGCGACGGCCTCCTCGACGACCCGGTCGCCGGTCACCGGGTTCAGGCCGCCGAAGGCGAGCGTGGCCGACATGACGGCGAGGTCGCGCACGGTCACGAGCAGGGAGCACTGGCGGAAGTAGGTCTCCACCGCCGTCTCCACGGACCCGTCGACCACGTCGTACGAGCGCAGCAGATGTGCCAGCGCGCGGTTGCGGTCACCCGTCGCCGACTCCGACGCGTACACCTGCTCGTCCACCCACAGCGACCGCCCGGCGAAGGCGGAGAGCCCGTCGACGATGTGCGCGGTGCGTTCGTCGACGGCGTCGCCGGGGATCAGCGCCGACGTCGCGATCGCGCCGGCGTTGACCATCGGATTGGCGGGGCGCCCGGTGCGGGGCTCGAGGCTGATGGCGTTGAACGGCTCGCCGCTCGGCTCGACGCCGACCTTGCGCAGCACGGCGTCGCGTCCGCGATGCGCGAGGGCCAGGGCGAGGACGAAGGGCTTCGAGATCGACTGGATGGTGAACTCGTGGGTGACGTCGCCGACGGCCCGCACACGGCCGCGGGGACCCACTACCGCCAGCGCCAGCCGCTCCGGGTCGGCGGCGGCGAGCTCCGGGATGTAGCCCGCCGGGGCGCCGTCGTCGTGAGGCCGGATATCTTCGAGAACGTCATGCAGCAGCGCCGTGATCGGATCCACGGCTCGACCATAATGGAGCCGTGCCCCCGATCGACGAGAACGGCCGCGACGTCGGCATCCGCATCAACCCCAGCATCCTCGCCGCCGACTTCGTCAACATGCAGGTCGAGCTCTCGCGGATCGCGACGGCGGACTTCGTCCACGTCGACGTCATGGACAACCATTTCGTGCCCAATCTGACGTTCGGGCCGCAGATGGTCGAGCGCATCCAGGCGACGAGCCCCGTCCCGCTCGACGTGCACCTGATGATCACGAATCCTGACCGCTGGGCACCCGGCTATGCCGAACTCGGAGCGGCCTCCGTCACCTTCCACCTCGAAGCCGCAAAGGAGCCGGTCGCTCTCGCTCGTCGGCTGCGCGGGATCGGCGCACGCGCGGGGGTCGCGGTGAAGCCGGCGACGCCTGTCGAGGGACTGTTCGATCTTCTCGACGACTTCGACCAGATCCTCGTCATGACCGTGGAGCCGGGCTTCGGCGGACAGTCGTTCATGCCCGAGACCATGCCCAAGCTCCGGCGCCTCGCCGACGAAGCACGGCGGCGCGGCTCCGACGTGTGGCTCCAGGTCGACGGCGGGATCGCCGAATCGACCATCGCTCAGGCCGCCGAGGCCGGCGCCGACACGTTCGTCGCGGGATCCGCCGTCTTCGGCGCCGGCGACCCGTCGAACGCCATCGCGGGTCTGCGCGCGACCGCGGCGGAGCACCACGCGCACTGAGCACGGCGTCACGCGGCGGCGCGGCATCCCGTCCGGACGGTAACCTGGCATGGTGAAGACGTTCGACACGCTGTACGCCGAGCTCGCCGCGAAAGCGGCCGAGCGCCCCGAGGGATCGGGAACCGTCGCACAGCTGGACGCGGGCGTCCACGCGATCGGCAAGAAGATCGTGGAGGAGGCCGCCGAGGTCTGGATGGCGGCCGAGTACGAGTCGACGGATGCCGCAGCCGAGGAGATCTCGCAGCTGCTGTACCACCTGCAGGTGCTGATGCTCGCGAAGGGGCTGAGCCTCGAAGATGTCTACCGACATCTCTGAGCCCGCGTCCCCTTCCGTCCTCGAACCCGAAAGCTCCGCTGCCATGCTGCGAATCGCCGTGCCGAACAAGGGCTCGCTCGCCGAGACCGCCTCCGAGATGCTCCACGAGGCGGGTTACATCGGTCGTCGCGACCCCAAGGACCTGCACGTCATCGACCCCCAGAACGAGGTCGAGTTCTTCTATCTGCGCCCCAAAGACATCGCGACCTACGTCGGCTCCGGCGCGCTGGACGTCGGCATCACGGGCCGCGACCTGCTGCTGGACGCCCGCATGCCCGGCGCGCGTGAGATCGAGGCGCTCGGCTTCGGCGACTCCACCTTCCGATTCGCGGGCCCTCCGGGCCGCTTCGACACCGTCGAGGACCTCGAGGGCGCCCGCGTCGCGACGGCCTACCCCGGCCTCGTCGACGCCTTCCTCGACGAGCACGGCGTGGCGGTCGACCTGGTGCCGCTCGACGGCGCCGTCGAGTCGGCGGTGCGGCTGGGAGTGGCGGATGCCGTCGCCGACGTCGTCTCGACCGGCACCACCCTGCGCCAGGCCGGCCTCGAGATCTTCGGCCCGGTGCTGCTGCAGTCCGAGGCCGTGCTGATCACGTCGCCCACCCAGGCGGAGGGCACCGACACCCTGCTGCGGCGCCTGCGCGGCGTGATGGTCGCGCGGCGCTACGTGATGGTCGACTACGACCTGCCGGCCGACCTGGTCGACGACGCCGTGAAGATCGCCCCCGGCATCGAGTCGCCGACGATCTCGCCGCTGCGCGACCCCGCATGGGTCGCCGTGCGGGTCATGGTCGCCCGCAAGGGCGTCAACCAGGTGATGGACGCGCTGTACGGGATCGGCGCCCGCGCGATCCTCGTGACGGCCATCCACAACGCGCGGCTGTGAGGGGCGGAGCGGTGTCATGAGCCTGGTCTGCCGAGTCATCCCGTGCCTCGACGTCGCCGCCGGCCGCGTCGTCAAGGGAGTCAACTTCCAGAACCTGCGCGACATGGGCGATCCCGTCGAGCTCGCGCGCGAGTACTTCCGCCAGGGCGCCGACGAGATCACGTTCCTCGACGTGACGGCGACCGTCGACGAGCGCTCGACCACCTATGACGTCGTCCGCCGCACGGCCGAAGAAGTCTTCATCCCGCTCACGGTCGGCGGGGGAGTGCGCTCCGCCGACGACGTGGCCCGGCTGCTCTCGGTGGGGGCCGACAAGATCGGCGTCAACTCCGCCGCGATCGCACGGCCGCCACTCCTCGACGAGATCGCCGACCGCTTCGGCGCGCAGGTGCTGGTGCTCTCGCTGGACGTCAAGCGCTCCGAGGCGACCGAGTCCGGATTCGTCGTCACGACCCATGGCGGGCGCACCGAGACGAGCCTCGACGCCCTCGCCTGGGCGCGGGAGGCGATCGATCGCGGCGCCGGCGAGCTGCTCGTCAACTCGATCGACGCCGACGGCACCAAGCAGGGCTTCGACCTCGAGCTCGTGTCGCTGATGCGCGAGCTGTCGAGCGTGCCCGTCATCGCCTCGGGCGGCGCCGGCCAGGCGGCCGACTTCGCGCCGGCGATCGCCGCAGGCGCCGACGCCGTGCTCGCGGCATCCGTCTTCCACTCCGGGCAGCTGACCGTCGGCGACGTGAAATCCGCGATGGCCTCGGAGGGGATCGCCGTGCGAGAGGTGGCGTCATGAGCGGGACGGTCGACGAGCGCATCGCCCGCGTGACCTTCAACGGCGACGGGCTGGTCGCGGCGATCATCCAGCAGTGGGACACCCGCGAGGTGCTCATGCTCGGATGGATGGATGCCGAGGCCCTCCGTCGCACGCTCACCGAGGGACGCGTCACCTTCTGGTCGCGCTCCCGGCAGGAGTACTGGCGCAAGGGCGACATGTCGGGGCACATCCAGCTCGTCCGCTCGGCGAGCCTGGACTGCGACGGCGACACGATCCTCGTCGAGGTCGAGCAGGTCGGCGCCGCGTGCCACACCGGCACGCGCACCTGCTTCGACGGCCGCGACCTCGGAGCGGCACGAGGGCCGGAGCCCGTCGCGTGAAGCGCCGGGCACGCCTGCTCTCGGTCGCGGCGATCGTCCTCTGCGGCGCGATCGGCGTGATCTCGTCGACGCAGACGTGGCTCACGGTGGTGCTCACCGACGGCGCGCACCACGCGCTCGAGGTGCCGGGCGCGTCGGCGGTGCCGGTGCTGGCCCCGCTCAGCCTCGCCGTGCTCGCCCTCGGCGCCGCGCTGTCGATCGTCGGGCTCGCGCTGCGGTACGTCTTCGGAGCGCTGGCGCTGCTCATCGGCGGCGTGCTGACCTGGCTCACGGCGCTCGTGGTGCTCCAGCAGCCGGTCTCGGCCGTCGCCGCCGTCGTGACGGAATCGACCGGCATCGCCGGCGAGGCGTCGGTGTCCGCGCTCGTCGCGTCGATCACCGCGACCCCCTGGCCGGCGGTGACCTCGGCCGCGTGGGCGGTGCTCATCCTCGCAGGCGTCTTCGTGCTCGCGACCGCGCACGGATGGTCGCGCACCGGGCGCCGCTACCGCACTGACGACACCGCGCGCACCGCGGCGCCGGCCGGCGCGCGCCCCCACGACGCCGCCGGATCCCGCGCCATCGACGACTGGGACGACCTGTCGCGTGGCGAGGATCCGACCGCCTGACCGCTAGACTGGCGGCATCCCGCGCTTCCCAGGCTTCACGAGGAGACAAGCATGAGCAACAACATCGGCGACCCCGGCCACGGACACTCGCCCGCCGCCTGGACAGCCGTGGTGATCATGCTCGTCGCCGTCGGCCTCGGCACGCTGTTCTTCTGGCTCGACCTCCCCGTCCTGGTCTGGGCGTCGGCCGGCCTTCTCGTCGTCGGCCTCATCGTCGGCTGGGCGATGGCCAAGGCCGGCTACGGCGTGAACGGCTCGAAGTACGTCGCGAAAGAGCACTGATCATGCTCGCCGACCTCACGGCCGGCGCGGTTGAGGATGCCGAGGCGCGCGCCTCGGAACGCCCGCTGGCGGCCGTCGAGGCCGCAGCGCTGGCACAGCGTCCTGCGATCGACGCCCTCGCCGCGCTCGCCCCGTCCGAGCGGGTGAAGATCATCGCCGAGGTCAAGCGTGCGAGCCCGTCGCGCGGCGACCTCGCGGCGATCCCCGACCCCGCCCTGCAGGCCCGCCGCTACGAGGAGGGCGGCGCCTCCGCGATCTCGGTGCTGACCGAGGGCCGCCGGTTCAAGGGCAGCCTCGCCGATCTCGAGGCCGTGAAGGCCGCGGTCAGCCTGCCCGTGCTCCGCAAGGACTTCATCGCGACCGAGTACCAGGTGCTCGAGGCCCGCGCCTCCGGCGCCGACCTCGTGCTGCTGATCGTCGCCGCGCTCGACCAGGACGTTCTCGCCCGCCTGTACGCGTTCACGCAGCAGCTCGGCATGACCGCCCTCGTCGAGACGCACTCGGCCGAGGAGGTCGACCGCGCCGCCGAGCTCGGAGCGCAGCTCATCGGGGTCAACGCGCGCGACCTGTCGACCTTCCAGCTCGATCGCGACCTCTTCGGACGGCTGGCCGAGCGCATCCCCCCGGGTGCGGTCAAGATCGCCGAGTCGGCGGTGCTCGCACCGGCCGACGTGAGCCACTATCGCGCCGCCGGCGCCGACGTCGTGCTCGTCGGCGAGGCGCTCGTCACCAACGACCCCGTGTCCACCCTTCGCGCGTTCCTGGAGGCCGGCGCATGAGTCTTCGCGTGGCCCCCGGGCCCCTGTTCGGAGAGTTCGGCGGGCGCTACATGCCCGAGTCGCTGATCGCGGCGATCGACGAGCTGACCGCCGAGTACGAGTCGGCCAAGGCCGATCCCACGTTCCAGGCCGAGTTCGTGCGCCTGCTGCATTCGTACGCCGGCCGCCCGTCGCCCATCACCGAGGCCGCCCGGTTCGCCGAGCACGCCGGGGGCGCGCGCGTGTTCCTCAAGCGCGAGGATCTCAATCACACCGGGTCGCACAAGATCAACAACGTGCTCGGTCAGGCGCTGCTCACCAAGCGGCTCGGCAAGACACGCGTGATCGCCGAGACCGGCGCCGGCCAGCACGGCGTCGCGACAGCGACGGCGGCCGCGCTCTTCGGCTTCGAGTGCACGATCTACATGGGCGAGGTCGACACCGAGCGCCAAGCGCTCAACGTCGCGCGCATGCGGCTGCTCGGCGCCGAGGTGGTCCCGGTCAAGACCGGCTCGCGCACTCTCAAGGACGCGATCAACGACGCGTACCGCGACTGGGTCGCGAGCGTCGAGACGACCAACTACATCTTCGGCACCGCCGCGGGCCCGCACCCGTTCCCCGCGATGGTCCGCGACTTCCAGAAGGTGATCTCCGAAGAGGCGCGCGCGCAGCTCCTCGAGGAGGCCGGGCGGCTCCCCGACGCCGTCCTCGCGTGCGTCGGCGGCGGATCCAACGCCATCGGCATGTTCGACGCCTTCCTCGACGACGAGGGCGTGAAGCTCTACGGCGTCGAAGCCGCCGGCGACGGCGTCGACACGCCGCGCCACGCCGCATCGATCGAGCGCGGTCGCCCCGGAGTGCTGCACGGCGCGAAGACCTTCGTGCTGCAGGACGAGGACGGCCAGACGATCGAGTCGCACTCCATCTCGGCAGGCCTGGACTACCCGGGTGTCGGACCCGAGCACGCGTGGCTCGCGTCGATCGGCCGGGCCGAATACATCCCGGCGACCGACGACGAGGCGATGCAGGCGCTGCGCCTGCTCTCCGAGACGGAGGGCATCATCCCGGCGATCGAGTCGGCGCACGCCCTGGCCGGCGCGCTGCGAATCGGCCGCGAGCTCGGCCCCGACGCGATCCTCGCGGTGTGCCTCTCCGGCCGCGGCGACAAGGACATGGACACCGCCGCACGCTACTTCGACCTCTACGACGAGGGGGCGGATGCCGCGACCGCCGCGCGCGCGCCCCACGACGACTCCGCCAAGGGCGAGGGGGAGAAGCTGTGACATCGCCTGCCACCGCTTCACGAGTGGGTGCGGCGATCGACGCCGCGGAGGCCGCCGGGCGCGGTGCCTTCGTCGGCTATCTGCCGATCGGCTACCCCGACCTTCGCACGAGCATCGAGGCCGCCGTCACCCTCGCCGAGAACGGCGCCGACGTGCTCGAGCTCGGCCCGCCCTACTCCGACCCGGTCATGGACGGCACGGTCATCCAGGAGGCGACGCAGGCGGCCCTCGCGGGAGGCTTCCGGCTGCGAGACACCTTCACGGCGGTGCGCGAGATCGCGCGTCGCGTCGACGTCCCCGTGCTCGTGATGACCTACTGGAACCCCGTGCTCCAGTACGGCGTCGACCGCTTCGCCGACGACCTGCTCGCCGCCGGAGGCGCAGGCCTCATCACCCCCGACATCACGCCCGAGGCGGCGCCCGAGTGGATCGCCGCCAGCGAGCGCACCGGCCTCGACCGCGTCTTCCTCGCCGCGCCGACGTCCACCGACGAGCGCCTCGAGCTCATCGTCCGGCACTCCACGGGCTTCGTCTACACGGTGTCGACCATGGGCATCACAGGGGAGCGCGCCCAGTTGGATGCCGCGGCCCGCACGCTCGTCGCGCGGCTGCGCGAGCACGGCGCCGAGCACGCGTGCGTGGGGATCGGCATCTCCAACGCCGATCAGGTCGCCGGCGTGCTCGAGTACGCCGACGGCGCCATCGTCGGCACGGCGCTCGTGCGCGCGCTCCGCGAAGGCGGGCTCGAGGGCCTTGGCGAGACCGCGCGCGCCCTCGCCGCAGGCACTGCGCGTCGCGCGAACTAGACTTCTGAGGTCGGCGGCCACCGCCGGCACGCCCAGCACGGATCCAGCAAGGACACGGTTCTCCCATGATCAACGCCGCCGCGAGCGTCGTCGCCAGCATTCCGAGCCCGGAGATCAGCTACTTCGACATCGGCCCCCTGCGGATCCACATCTACGCGCTGTGCATCATCACGGGCATCATCGTCGCGGTGCTGTGGACCAACGCCCGCCTCACCAAGCGCGGGGCCGAGCCGTGGGTCGTCATCGACATCGCCCTGCTCGCCGTGCCGCTCGCGATCATCACCGCCCGGATCTACCACGTGCTGACGCACTGGAACTTCTACTTCGGCGAGGGTGCGGATCCCTGGTCGGCGCTCTACATCTGGGAGGGCGGCATCGCGATCTACGGCGCCCTCATCGGCGGCGCGATCGGTGCATGGCTCGGCTGCCGGTGGACCGGCATCCGCTTCTGGACGTTCGCCGACGCACTGGCGCCCGGACTGCTGCTGGCCCAGGCGATCGGCCGCTTCGGCAACTGGTTCAACCAGGAGCTGTACGGCCTGCCGACCGACGTCCCGTGGGGCCTCGAGATCGACTACCCGAACCCCGCCTGGCCGATCGGGCTGCCCGAGGGCACGCTGTTCCACCCGACCTTCCTCTACGAGGTCATCTGGAACGTGCTGGGCGTCGCCTTCCTCGTGTGGGTCGGCCGCCGGTTCCGACTCCAGTGGGGCCGCCTCTTCGGCCTGTACCTCGTCTGGTACAGCGCCGGCCGCATCGTGTGGGAGTCGATCCGGATCGACCCGAGCGACATCTTCCTGGGCCTGCGCACCAACGTGTGGGCGGCGATCCTCGGGGTCGTCCTCGGTCTCGCGATCTTCTTCGTGCAGAAGCGGCGGCACCCGGGCCTGGAGCCGTCACCCTATGTGTCCGGCCGCGAGTGGAACGGTGGACAGGCTGTACAATCGCAGAACAACACCGACGACTTCGTCGACGTCAGCGAACCCCCGACGTCCGAGGTCGAAGGGGCCAGCGCCACAAGCACTCCTGCCACGAACTAACGCCGCTCACCCCCCGAGGAGCGCGCCCAGGGCCGACGTCGTCCCATCTTGACTATCAACGTGAGGACGGTAGGTATGGCTTCGAGCCCCCGTCACAGCGCCTCTTCCGAGGCGATCACCCCTGTTTCGTCCGGCCGCGCCGGGTTCCCGCAGAAGCAGGGCATGTACAACCCGGCATTCGAGAAGGACGCCTGCGGCCTCGCCATGGTCGCGACGCTCCGCGGCGAAGCCGGGCACGACATCATCGACCTGGCGCTCACGGCGCTGCGCAACCTCGAGCACCGCGGTGCGATCGGCTCCGACGCGGGCACGGGCGACGGCGCCGGCATCCTCACCCAGATGCCGGACGCGTTCCTGCGCGCCGTCGTCGGCTTCGAGCTCCCGCCGGTGGGGGAGTACGCCGCGGGCATGGTGTTCCTGCCGCGCGACGATGACGCGCGCGCCGCGCAGAAGGCGGGCATCGAGCGGATCGCGGCGTCCGAGGGCCTCACCGTCCTCGGCTGGCGCGAGGTCCCCACCGTCGAGGAGAACCTCGGCAAGCTGGCGTTCGAGGCGCGCCCGGTCTTCGAGCAGCTGTTCGTCTCGCGGCCCGCCACCGGCGATGCCCCGGCGCTGTCGGGCATCGCGCTCGACCGCCGCACCTTCCGCCTGCGCAAGCGCGCCCGCACCGAGCTCGACGCGTACTTCGTGTCGCTGTCGGCGCGCACGCTCGGCTACAAGGGCATGGTCACCACGCTTCAGCTCGAGCCGTTCTACCCCGACCTGCAGGACGAGCGCTTCGCCTCCGAGCTCGCGGTCGTCCACTCGCGCTACTCGACCAACACGTTCCCGTCCTGGCCGCTCGCGCAGCCGCTGCGCATGCTCGCGCACAACGGCGAGATCAACACCGTCAACGGCAACCGCAACTGGATGCGCGCGCGCCAGTCGCAGCTCGAGTCGGAGCTGCTGGGCGACATCCGTCCGCTTCTCCCCATCTGCACCGAGGGAGCGAGCGACTCGGCGTCGTTCGACGAGGTGCTCGAACTCCTCACGCTGACCGGCCGCAGCCTGCCGCACGCCATCATGATGATGGTTCCCGAGGCCTACGAGAAGCAGGCCGACATCGACCCCAAGCTGCGGTCGTTCTACGAGTACCACTCGATGCAGATGGAGCCGTGGGACGGCCCCGCCGCGCTCATCTTCACCGACGGCACGCTCGTCGGCGCCACCCTCGACCGCAACGGCCTCCGGCCCGGCCGCTGGACCGAGACGACCGACGGCCTCATCGTCATCGGCAGCGAGACCGGCGTGCTGGACTTCGAGCCCGAGCGCATCAAGCGCCGCGGGCGGCTGCGCCCCGGCCGCATGTTCCTCGTCGACACGGCCGAGCGGCGCATCATCGAGGACGACGAGATCAAGGCCCAGCTGGCCGATCTCGAGCCGTGGCAGGAGTGGCTCGACCAGGGCCGCGTGCGCCTGGCCGACCTTCCGGAGCGCGAGCACATCGTGCACCCGATCGCCTCGATCACCCGCCGTCAGCGCACGTTCGGGTACACCGAGGAAGAGGTCAAGATCCTCCTCACGCCCATGGGGCAGACCGGCGCAGAGCCGCTGGGCGCCATGGGCTCCGACACCCCGGTCGCGGTGCTGAGCGAGCGCCCGCGCCTGCTGTTCGACTACTTCACCCAGCAGTTCGCACAGGTGACCAACCCCCCGCTGGACTCGATCCGCGAAGAGGTCGTGACGTCGCTCGGACTCGGGCTGGGGCCGGAGCGCAACCTCCTGGAGTGGGGTCCGCAGCACACGCGTGTCGTGACGCTGGACTTCCCGGTCATCGACAACGACGAGCTGGCCAAGATCCAGCACATCGACACCGCGCTGCCCGGGCGCACCTCGGTCACCATCCGCGGGCTGTACCGGGTCGAGGCCGGGCACAAGGGCATGAAGAAGCGCCTCGAGCAGATGTGCCACGAGGTCGATCAGGCCATCGAGGACGGCGCGGAGTTCATCGTGCTCTCCGACCGCGACTCCAACAAGGACCTCGCGCCCATCCCGTCGCTGCTGATGCTGGCGGCCGTGCACCACCACCTCATCCGCAAGCAGACCCGCATGAAGTGCGGCCTCGTGGTCGAGGCGGGCGACGTCCGAGAGGTGCACCACATCGCCACGCTCATCGGGTACGGCGCCTCCGCCGTCAACCCGTACCTGGCGATGGAGACCGTCGAGTACCTGGTCCGCGCGGGCTTCATCACGGGGATCGCGCCGGCGAAGGCCGTCAAGAACCTGATCTACGCCCTCGGCAAGGGCGTGCTGAAGATCATGTCGAAGATGGGCATCTCGACCGTGTCGTCTTACGCCGGCGCCCAGGTGTTCGAGGCCGTCGGCCTCTCGCAGGACTTCGTCGACACGTACTTCACGGGCACCGAGTCCAAGCTCGGCGGCGTCGGCCTCGACGTCATCGCGGCCGAGAACGCCGCCCGGCATGCGTACGCGTACCCGGAGGATGCCGCGGTGCGCGCGCACGAGCGCCTGTGGACCGGCGGCGAGTACCAGTGGCGGCGCGACGGATCGCCCCACCTGTTCAACCCCGACACGGTGTTCCGCCTGCAGCACTCGACGCGGACCCGCCGCTACGACATCTTCCGCGAGTACACCAAGCTCGTCGACGACCAGGCGAACGAGCTGAAGACGCTCCGCGGCCTGTTCGCACTCAAGACCGAGGGCCGCACGCCGGTGCCAATCGACGAGGTCGAATCGGTGTCCTCGATCGTCAAGCGCTTCTCCACGGGTGCGATGAGCTACGGCTCGATCTCCAAAGAGGCGCACGAGACCCTTGCGATCGCGATGAACCGCATCGGCGGCAAGTCGAACACGGGGGAGGGCGGCGAGGACGTCGACCGCCTGCTCGACCCGGAGCGTCGCAGCTCGATCAAGCAGGTCGCGTCGGGACGCTTCGGCGTGACGAGCCTCTACCTCACCGAGGCCGACGACATCCAGATCAAGCTCGCCCAGGGCGCCAAGCCCGGCGAGGGCGGTCAGCTCCCGCCGACCAAGGTCTACCCGTGGGTGGCGCGGACGCGTCACGCGACCGCCGGCGTCGGACTGATCTCCCCGCCGCCGCACCACGACATCTACTCGATCGAGGATCTCAAGCAGCTGATCTTCGACCTCAAGCGGGCCAACCCCAGTGCGCGCGTGCACGTGAAGCTCGTGAGCCAGTCGGGCATCGGCGCGGTCGCGGCGGGCACCGCCAAGGCGCTGGCCGACGTCATCCTGGTCTCGGGTCACGACGGCGGCACGGGCGCGAGCCCACTCAACTCGCTGAAGCACGCCGGGACGCCGTGGGAGCTCGGCCTCGCCGAGACCCAGCAGACGCTCATGCTCAACGGCATGCGCGACCGCGTGGTGGTGCAGGTCGACGGCCAGCTCAAGACGGGTCGCGACGTCATCATCGGCGCGCTGCTGGGCGCCGAGGAGTTCGGCTTCGCGACCGCGCCGCTCGTGGTCTCGGGCTGCATCATGATGCGCGTCTGCCACCTCGACACCTGCCCGGTGGGCGTCGCGACGCAGAACCCGGTTCTGCGCGAGCGCTTCAACGGCAAGCCCGAGTTCGTCGTCAACTTCATGGAGTTCATCGCGGAGGAGGTCCGCGAGTACCTCGCGGCACTGGGCCTGCGCTCGCTCGACGAGGCGATCGGACGCAGCGACCTTCTCGACGTCGACGGTGCGGTCTCGCACTGGAAGGCCAGCGGCCTCGACCTCGGTCCAGTGCTCGACGGCCCCCTGTTCGCCGAGGACGAGCCGCGCCGCAACACCACGGCGCAGCTGCATGAGCTCGAAGAGCACTTCGACATCGCCCTGCTGGAGCGCGCGAAGGACGTCATCGAGAACGGCGGCGAGATCACGATCGACCTGCCGATCCGCAACACCGAGCGCGCGGTCGGCACCCTCCTGGGTCACCACGTCACCCGCGCGCGGGGCGAGAACGGGCTGCGAACGGGCAGCATCGTCGTCAACCTCACCGGCTCGGCCGGGCAGTCCTTCGGCGCCTTCATGCCCGCGGGCATCACGCTGCGCCTCGAGGGCGACTCGAACGACTACGTCGGCAAGGGGCTCTCGGGCGGCCAGATCGTCGTCCGGCCGCCGCGCGGCGCGACCTTCGACGCCTCGAAGAACGTGATCGCGGGCAACGTGATCGGCTACGGCGCGACGCAGGGCACCATGTTCCTGCGCGGTGTCGTGGGCGAGCGCTTCTTCGTCCGCAACTCGGGTGCCACGGCGGTCGTCGAAGGCGTCGGCGACCACGCGCTGGAGTACATGACCGGCGGCCTGGCCGTCATCCTCGGCGCCACCGGCCGCAACCTCGGCGCCGGGATGTCGGGCGGCACCGCGTACGTGTACCGCCTCGACAGCAAGCTCGTCAACCGCGAGGCACTCGCCTCGGGCGAGCTCGTCCTCGGTGAGCTGGGCTCCGGCGACGCCGAGATCCTGCGCGACCTGCTCGAGCAGCACGTCGCCGAGACCGAATCGACTCTCGCCCAGGCTCTCCTCGACGACTTCGAGGCCGAGCTGGCGAACTTCGTCCGGGTCCTGCCGCGCGACTACGCCGCGGTGCTGCAGACCCGCCAGGAGGCGGTCGCCGAGGGGCTCGACCCCGACGGCGACGTCGTCTGGAACCGCATCCTGGAGGTGACGGGTGGCTGACCCGAAAGGCTTTCTGAAGGTCACCGAGCGCGAGCTGCCGCAGCGGCGGCCCGTGCCGGTGAGGATCATGGACTGGAAAGAGGTCTACGAGCCGGGCGACTCCGCGGTCCTGCGCCGTCAGGCCGGCCGCTGCATGGACTGCGGCGTGCCGTTCTGCCACCAGGGCTGCCCGCTCGGCAACCTCATCCCGGAGTGGAACGACCTCACGTGGCGCGGCGAAGGTCGCGCGGCCAGCGAGCGTCTGCACGCGACGAACAACTTCCCCGAGTTCACCGGCCGCCTGTGCCCCGCTCCATGCGAGAGCTCGTGCGTGCTCGGCATCAACCAGCCGGCGGTGACGATCAAGCAGATCGAGGTGTCGATCGCCGACGAGGCGTTCTCGAACGGCTGGATCGAGCCGGAGCCGCCCGGGCGCCTGACCGGCAAGACCGTCGCCGTCGTGGGCTCGGGCCCGGCGGGCCTCGCCGCGGCGCAGCAGCTCACGCGCGCCGGCCACACGGTGGCGGTGTTCGAGCGCGACGATCGCATCGGCGGCCTCCTGCGCTACGGCATCCCCGACTTCAAGATGGAGAAGAAGCACCTCGAGGCTCGCCTTCGCCAGATGCAGGACGAGGGCACGCGCTTCCGCGCCGGCGTCGAGATCGGCAAGGACATCTCCTGGGCCGACCTGCGCGCGCGCTACGACGCCGTCGTGATCGCCACCGGTGCGACCGTCCCGCGCGAGCTCCCGATCCCGGGCCGCGACCTCGCCGGCGTGCACTTCGCCATGGAGTACCTCATCGAGTCGAACAAGGCTGTGGCCGGCGACGCGGTGCCCAACCAGATCACGGCCGAGGGCAAGCACGTCGTCGTCATCGGCGGTGGCGACACCGGAGCCGACTGCATCGGCACCGCGCACCGGCACGGTGCACTCAGCGTGACGAACCTCGCGATCGGCCGCCGGCCTCCGGGTGAGCGCCCGGAGCACCAGCCGTGGCCCATGTTCCCGACGGTCTTCGAGGTACAGTCCGCGCACGAGGAGGGCGGCGACCGCTCCTACCTCGCGTCGACGGTCGAGTTCCTCGCGAACGGCGCGGGCGAGGTGCGCGCCCTGCGCGTGGCCGAGACCGAGTTCGTCGACGGGCGCCGCGTGCCCAAGAGCGGCACCGAGCGCGAGATCCCGGCCGACCTCGTGCTCATCGCGATGGGCTTCACCGGACCCGAGCGTGCTCTCCTCGAGGAGCAGCTGGGCGCCCGCTTCACCGACCGCGGCAACGTGCGGCGCGAAGACGACTACCAGACGACCGCCCCGGGCGTGTTCGTGGCCGGCGACGCCGGCCGCGGTCAGTCGCTCATCGTGTGGGCGATCGCCGAGGGACGCGCCGCGGCGGCGAGCGTCGACCGCTTCCTGATGGGTGAGACGGAGCTGCCCGCTCCCGTCCGCCCCACCGATATCGCCATCGGCCTGCAGCCCGCGTAGGCTTGCCGAGGCACTCGCCAACACCCCCTACCCGGAGAAAACCACGGATGAGACGCGCGAAGATCGTCGCCACCCTGGGTCCGGCCACATCCACGTATGAGATGGTCCGCGCGATCATCGATGCCGGTGTGGACGTCACCCGCTTCAACTTGAGCCACGGGGACTACTCGGTCCACGACAACAACTTCGCCAATGTGCGCAAGGCGGCCGACGACGCGGAGCGCTCCGTCGCGATCCTGGTCGACCTGCAGGGTCCCAAGATCCGCCTCGGCAAGTTCGAGAACGGCCCCCACGAGCTCGCCGCGGGCGACATCTTCAAGATCACCACGGAAGACATCCTCGGGACCAAGGAGATCGTCGGCACGACGTTCAAGGGCCTCCCGCAGGACGTCAAGGCCGGCGACTTCCTCCTCATCGACGACGGCAAGGTGCGTGTGAAGGTCCTCGAGACCGACGGCACCGTCGTCACCACCGAGGTCGTCGTCGGCGGCCCGGTGTCGAACAACAAGGGCATCAACCTGCCCGGCGTCGCCGTGAACGTGCCGGCGCTGTCGGAGAAGGACGAGGCCGACCTGCGCTGGGGCCTGCGCGCCGGCGCCGACATCATCGCCCTGTCGTTCGTCCGCGACGCGAAGGACGTGCAGCGCGTCCACGTGATCATGGCCGAGGAGGGACGCCACGTCCCCGTCATCGCCAAGATCGAGAAGCCGCAGGCGGTCGACAACCTCGAAGAGATCATCGACGCGTTCGACGGCATCATGGTCGCCCGCGGCGACCTCGCTGTCGAACTGCCTCTCGAGGCGGTGCCGATCGTGCAGAAGCGCGCAGTCGAGCTCTGCCGCCGCATGGCGAAGCCCGTCATCGTCGCGACGCAGATGCTCGAGTCGATGACGCACTCGCCGGTGCCGACCCGCGCAGAGGCCTCCGACGTCGCCAACGCCGTTCTGGACGGCGCCGACGCGGTCATGCTGTCGGGTGAGACGAGCGTCGGCGATTACCCCGTCGTGACCGTCGAGACGATGGCCCGCATCATCGGGTCCACCGAGGAGCACGGCCTCGAGCGCATCCTGCCACTCACGACGAAGCCCCGCACACAGGGCGGCGCGATCACGCTGGCCGCGCTCGAAGTCGCGGAGTTCGTCGACGCGAAGTACCTCTGCATCTTCACCGAGTCGGGCGACACCGCCCGTCGCATGTCGCGTCTGCGCCCCCGCATCCCCATGATCGGATTCACGCCGGAGCCGGCCATCCGCCGCCGCATGGCGCTCACGTGGGGCGTGCAGTCCACTCTCGTCGAGCACGTGGCGCACACCGACCGGATGTTCATCCAGGTCGACGATCACCTGCTGTCCAACGACCTGGCGAAGGTCGGCGACAAGGTGGTCGTGATCTCGGGATCCCCTCCCGGAATCATCGGCTCGACGAACGACATCCGCATCCACAAGGTCGGCGACGCGGTGCACGGCAAGGCGCCGATCTACAAGTCGGGCGAGCTCTGAGCATCAGCCCGCGCGGCTGAGCAGTCCGTTCTCGATGACGGTGTCGAGGGCGAGCGTCTTGTAGCCCTGTTCTTCGAAGAACACGGTGAGACGGTCGCCCTCCACCGCCGAGACCGACCCCAGGCCCCATTCCGCGTGCTCGACCGCCGATCCGGTGGGGAACGGCACGCCCGCCTCGTCGATCCCGCTGTCGTCCACGACGCCGGCCCGGCAGGTGTCGCAGGTGCCGCATGGGCCGTCGAGATCCTCGCCGAAGTAGCGCAGCAGCACGCGACGGCGGCAGTCGCGCGTCTCGGCGTAGCGTCGCATCACGTCCAGGCGGGACCGCTCGATCCGCTCCCGACGCTCGGACGCCTCCTCCGCGGCCGCGGCAGCCGCGGCAGGGGAGACGGATGCCGCCACCACCGCGCCTCGCCGCTCGGCGCGCACCGCCCCGCCCTCGACGAGCAGGTTCACCAGGTGCTGGGCACGCCGCGGTGCGATCTCGAGCCGCTCCGCCAATGCCTTCGTCGACAGCCGCCCCTCGGCGCGGGCGACCGCACGGTAGGCGGCCGCGACCTCGCCACGGTCGACCGTCCGCGACACGAAGTACTTTCTGATCCCGAGATCCTCCGGACGGTAGAACAACGTGGCGTCGGCGGCGGCCCCGTCCCGCCCGGCACGGCCGATCTCCTGGTAGTACGAGTCGAGCGACTCGGGCACCGAGGCGTGGGTGACGAATCGGACGCCGGGCTTGTCGATGCCCATGCCGAACGCGTTCGTGGCCAC
Source organism: Microbacterium hibisci (assembly GCF_015278255.1). Taxonomy (GTDB): domain Bacteria; phylum Actinomycetota; class Actinomycetes; order Actinomycetales; family Microbacteriaceae; genus Microbacterium; species Microbacterium hibisci. The sequence goes on along the minus strand of NZ_JADIJC010000001.1, from coordinate 353,458 downwards.
GACCACGTCGACCGCGTCGTCGAGGAACGCGCGATGCGCGGCCTCGCGCTCGGCCTTAGACAGGCCCGCGTGGTAGACGCCGACGCGCGTGCCGCGCTCGGCGAGCACGGCGGCGTACTCCTCGGCCTCGCGGCGGGTCGCGGTGTAGAGGAGCCCCGGCCCGCTCGCCGCCGCCGCCGCGACGGAATCGATCACGGCACCGCGCTTGTCGTCGGCGCCCACGAACCGCCGCACCGTCAGCTCGATGTTGGGGCGGTCGACGCCGCGCACGATCACGTCGGGATCACGGAGCCGCAGACGGTCGGCGATCTCGACGCGCACGGGCTCGGCCCCGGTCGCCGTGAGGGCGGCGATCGGCGGTGCGCCGAGGCGCTCGCGCACCGCGCCGAGCCGCAGATAGTCCGGGCGGAAGTCGTGGCCCCAGCTCGCGACGCAGTGGGCCTCGTCGACCGCGAGCAGGCCGACGCCGATCGCGCGCAGCCGGTCGACCACCTCGTCCTTCGCCAGCTGTTCGGGCGTCAGGAAGAGGCATCCGATCCGCCCCTCGGCGAGCTCGCCCCACAGCTCCTCGGCGGCGCGATCGGACAGCGTGGAGTTGAGCACCGCGCCGCGCGGGGCGCGTGGCGCCGCCGCGAGCTGCGCCACCTGGTCGTCCTGCAGCGCGATGAGCGGCGACACCACGAGCGTCAGCCCCTCGCGCAGGTAGCCCGCGAGCTGGTAGACGGCCGACTTGCCGGCTCCGGTGGGCAGGATCACGATGGCGTCCCGACCGGCCACGAGCGCCGCGATCGCGTCCGGCTGCCCGTCGCGCAGCGTCTTCCAGCCGAAGACCTCACGTGCCGTCCGGGCGATCTCGGAGTGGGGCATACGGGTCCTTTCCCCTCGTGCCGGAGGGGCAATCCTCGCATCGCGGACGTGTCGCGCCGGCGGGGTTGACACAGTCTCGGTGTGTCGTGTCCGGCCGCTTCGCGGCGCGCTACGCTAGCGCCACCATCTCTCGCCGAAGGGGCACCATGTTCTTCAACGACTTCATCTGGTTCCTGCTGTGGAGCTTCTACTTCATCGCGTACCTATACGTGGTGATCGTGATCATCACGGACCTGTTCCGTGACGAGAAGCTCAATGGCTGGCTCAAGGCGCTGTGGATCATCGCACTGGTGTTCGTGCCGTTCCTGACCGCCCTGATCTACATCATCGTCAACGGAAAGGGCATGGCCCAGCGTGCCGCGGCCGCCCGCGGGGGAGTCGTGCCCGAGTCCGACGAGTACCGTCCGGCAGCCTCGTCGAGCCCCGCCGAAGACATCGCCAAGGCCAAGGAGCTCCTCGACGCCGGCACGATCACGCAGGGCGAGTTCGACGCCCTCAAGAGCAAGGCGCTGGGCAACCAGTACTTCGGCGCGTAGTCGGGAAGACATCAGAAGAGCGGATGCCTCGGGTCGAGGCATCCGCTCTTCGTCTTGTCGGCGGGGTGCCGAGCAGCAGTGGTCAGCTGATCTTCTTGCGGTAGATCGCCATCGACCCGATGTACGCGGCGACGAGGATGCCGACGAGCCAGGCCATGGCGACCCAGATGTCGGAGCCGACCGGCTCTCCGGCGAACAGGGCCCGCATCGAGTCGACGATCGACGTCACCGGCTGGTTCTCGGCGAACCACTGCACCGGACCCGGCATGCTCTCGGTCGGCACGAAGGCCGAGCTGATGAACGGCAGGAAGATGAGCGGGTACGAGAACGCGCTCGCGCCGTCCACCGTCTTCGCCGTCAGGCCCGGGATCACGGCCAGCCACGTCAGGGCGAGCGTGAACAGCACCAGCATGCCGACCACCCCGAGCCACGCCCCGAGGCTCGCCCCGGTGCGGAATCCCATCAGGAGCGCCACCCCGATGACGATCGCGAGCGACACCAGGATCGACACGAGCGAGGTGAGCACGTGCGCCCACAGCACGCCCGACCGCGAGATCGGCAGCGACTGGAACCGCTCGAAGATGCCGCCCTTCATGTCGAGGAAGAGCCGGTAGGCCGTGTAGGCGATGCCCGACGCGATCGTGATGAGCAGGATGCCGGGCAGCATGTAGTCGATGTACGACCCCTGGCTCAGACCGGTGTCGATCGCCCCGCCGAAGACGTAGACGAACAGCAGCATCAGGGCGATCGGCGTGACCGCGGTCGTGATGATGGTGTCGGGGCTGCGCAGGATGTGGCGCAGCGACCGGCTGGTGAGTACGGCGGTGTCGCCGAGTGCGTGCGCGGTCATCGTCCTTCCTTCCGTGTCGTGGCGGAGCCGGTCTCGGCGTCGCCGGGTTCTGCGGCGTCCTCCTCGCCCGTCAGGGCGAAGAAGACGTCCTCGAGGCTGGGCTGCTTCTCGACGTACTCGACCTGCGCCGGCGGCAGCAGCTGCTTGAGCTCGCCGAGCGTGCCGTTCACGATGATCCGGCCCTTGTGGAGGATCGCGATGCGGTCCGCCAGCTGCTCCGCCTCTTCGAGGTACTGCGTCGTCAGCAGCACGGTGGTGCCGCCGCGGGCGAGCTCCTTGACCGCGTCCCACACCTCGATGCGGGCCGCGGGGTCGAGCCCGGTGGTCGGCTCGTCGAGGAAGATCACCGGCGGGTTGCCGATGAGGCTCATCGCGATGTCGAGCCGCCGGCGCATGCCGCCCGAGTAGGTGGCGACCTTGCGGCCGCCGGCCTCGGTCAGCGAGAACCGGGCGAGCAGATCGTCCGCGATCCGGCCGGGATCCGGCAGGTGGCGCAGCTGAGCGATCAGCACGAGATTCTCGCGACCGCTCAGGATCTCGTCCACCGCGGCGAACTGGCCCGTGAGACTGATCGTCTCGCGCACCTTCTGCGACTGCGCGGCGACATCGAAGCCGCCGATCGCGGCGGTTCCGGCATCCGCTCGCAGCAGCGTGGAGAGGATGCGCACCACGGTGGTCTTGCCGGCGCCGTTGGATCCGAGGAGGGCGAAGATGCTGCCCCGCTCCACCTCGAAGTCGACGCCGCGAAGGACGTGCAGGTCTTTGTAGGACTTCTCGAGTCCCGCGACCTGGATGGCGCTGGCCGTGCTCATGATCCTTCTCCTCGCTCCGCCTCGTCGATCGCCTGGTTGAGGCGAGCGCGTTCCTTGTCGATCCACTGCTTGCCCGAGTACGCCGCGGTGAACTCCTCGGCGAACGCCGACGGGTCCTCTCCGACGATGTCGCGCACGGGCGTGCCGTCGGCCGCCGCGCGCTCCCACAGGTCGGCGGAGTCGCCGAGCATCTGGATCAGGGTCTCGCCGTCGGTCATGCCGCCGACGGTCATGAAGTATCGGTCCAAGGCCTTCGCGGCCGTGCGATACGGCTCGGGGAGGGCCTCGACGCGGGCCTTGTACTGCCGGTACTGCTTCTTCTGCTCGAGCGAGCCGGTGACGACTTCGTACCACTTGGCGGCCATGATCAGTCCTCTTCCTGGGGAGTGGGGGTGTTGTTGTCTGCGTTCTGGCGGTGGAGCGTCTCGATGCGTTCTGCGAGGAAGCTCCAGGTCCTCCAGAATTCGGCCAGTTGGTCGCGGCCCTGCGCGTTGAGGGAGTACACCTTGCGCGGCGGCCCCTTCTCGGACGGGACCTTCTCGACGTCGACGAGGCCCCGCTGCTCGACCCTGACCAGCAGGGCGTACACGGTGCCTTCCGCGATGTCGGAGAAGCCCTGGTCGCGCAGCCACGAGGTGATCTCGTAGCCGTACGCCGGCCGGCCGGAGAGGATCGCGAGCACGATGCCCTCGAGCGTGCCCTTGAGCATCTCGGTCTCCTGCTTGCCCATCGCGCACCTCCTTCGTTTCGCTACTCAGTGTTGTTGACTACCACTAGAAAGTAACACTAGGTACCAGTACTTAGCAACACCGAATACCAACCTCTTTCGAGTCGCTGGCAAAGCAGAAGAGCGGATGCCTCGGATCGAGGCATCCGCTCTTCGCGATGTCGGGGGAGTGCCGACTGGAGACGTCACCTCGCCGGACTGGATGGGTGCCGGTGGTGGGAGTCGAACCCACACGCCCTTGCGGGCAACCGAGTTTGAGTCGGTCGCGTCTGCCATTCCGCCACACCGGCCCGCGCGGCGTGCCGCGCGTCCGCGATTGACCATACCGTAGGATTCAATGGTGACTGAGCAGGAGCAGACCGCCGCATCGACGGCATCCACCCCCCGCCGAGTCGTGGTCGCCGAGGACGAGTCGCTCATCCGGCTCGACATCGTCGAGATCCTCCGCGACAACGGATTCGACGTCGTCGGCGAGGCCGGCGACGGAGAGACGGCGGTGGCGCTGGCCACCGAGCTGCGTCCCGACCTCGTCATCATGGACGTCAAGATGCCGCAGCTCGACGGCATCTCCGCCGCCGAGAAGCTCAGCAAGAACCACATCGCCCCCGTCGTGCTGCTCACCGCCTTCAGCCAGAAGGAGCTCGTCGAGCGCGCGAGCGAGGCGGGCGCCCTCGCGTACGTCGTGAAGCCGTTCACGCCGAACGACCTGCTGCCCGCGATCGAGATCGCCCTGGCCCGCTACGAGCAGATCATCACGCTCGAGGCCGAGGTGGCCGACATGGTCGAGCGCTTCGAGACCCGCAAGCTCGTCGACCGCGCCAAGGGCCTGCTGAACGAGAAGATGGGCCTCAGCGAGCCGGAGGCGTTCCGCTGGATCCAGAAGGCGTCGATGGACCGCCGCCTCACCATGCAGGACGTCGCCAAGGCGATCATCGAGCAGCTCGCGCCCAAGAAGGGCTGAGCGCGCTCCGTTCCGCTTCGCTCGCTCGACGACCGAAGCCGAAGCGGATGCCTCGACTCGAGGCATCCGCTTCTGTTTGTCAGCCGATGGTCTTGATGTGGTTCGTGATGCGCACGGTCGAGCAGCGGCGACCCTGGTCGTCCGTCAGCACGATCTCATGCACGGTGAGACTGCGACCGAGGTGGACCGGCGTGCAGACGCCCGTCACGTAGCCCTCGGTCGCCGAGCGGGTGTGGGTCGCATTGATGTCGACGCCGACGGCGAGCCGTCCCGGGCCGGCGTGGTAGTTCGCGTGCATCGAGCCCAGCGACTCGCCCAGCACCACGTACGCGCCGCCGTGGAAGAGCCCGACGGGCTGGGTGTTGCCGGCCACCGGCATCCGCGCCACCGCGCGCTCAGCGGTGAACTCGAGCCACTCGAAGCCCATCTTCTCGGCCAGCGCACCGATGCCCCGGCTCATCGCCCACTCGAGGCCGTCGACGGTGGCGGGGGAGTGCTCGGGCATGCGGCGCCTTCGGGTGCTCGGGGCAGGAGATCGGGGTGTCGCCGGCCCTGACTAGGCTTGCAGGGTGACGGACTCCGCAAAGCCTACCCTTCTCGTCGTGGACGGCCATTCGCTGGCGTATCGGGCTTTCTACGCCCTCCCGGTGGACAACTTCTCGACGAAGGACGGGCAGCACACGAACGGGATCTACGGGTTCCTCGCGATGCTGATCAACCTGATCAAGGCGGAGAAGCCGACCCACCTGGCGGTAGCCTTCGACACCTCTCGTCAGTCCTTCCGCACCCGCGAGTACACCGAGTACAAAGCCAACCGCTCCGAGACGCCGTCCGAGTTCAAAGGGCAGATCCCGCTTCTTCAGGACTGCCTCGCGGCCATGAGCATCCGCGTGCTCCAGCAGGAAGACATCGAGGCCGACGACATCCTGGCGACCCTCGCGACGCAGGGCGCCGAGCAGGGCTTCCAGGTCCTCGTCTGCTCGGGCGACCGCGACACGATCCAGCTCGTGAACGACGACATCACTCTGCTCTATCCCAACGTGCAGGGCGTGTCGCAGCTGAAGCGCTACGACCGCCAGGCCGTGATCGACCGCTATGGCGTGCCGCCCGAGCAGTACCCCGACATCGCGGCGCTCGTGGGCGAGACCAGCGACAACCTGCCCGGCGTGCCGAAGGTGGGCGAGAAGACGGCCGTCAAGTGGCTGACGCAGTTCGGCTCGCTCGACGCGCTCCTCGACGGCGCCGACTCGATCAAGGGCGTCGTGGGCGGCAACCTGCGCGATCACCTCGACGACGTCCGCCGCAACCGCCGGCTGAACCGGCTGCTGACCGACGTCGAGCTGCCGCTGACGCCTGCCGACCTCGAGGTGCAGCCGATGGACGCGCAGGCCGTGCGCGACATCTTCTCGCGGCTCGAGTTCAAGACGCTGATCCCGCGCGTCGCCGAGCTCGCCGGCATCGAGCAGCAGATGGCGGCCGTCTCGTCGGCGGCCGCCGAGCTCGCGCCCGTCGCGACCCGGCTCGCGCCCGCGGAGTTCGCCGCCTGGCTCGCCGATGCTCCCGGGGAGCTCGGCGTCACGATCACCGTCGAAGGCGGCCTTCCGGCACGCATCGGCGTGGCGACGGCGGATGCCGCGGCCGAGGCCGACTGGACGCCTGACCTGGCCGCGGCGATCGGCCCCTGGCTCGCGTCCGACGCGCCCAAGGCGTTCGCCGACGCGAAGCCGCAGGTGAAGGCGCTCCGCCGCGCCGGCCTCACGCTCGGCGGCCTGGCGTTCGACGTCATCCTCGCGGGCTGGCTGCTGCGGCCGAGCTTCCCCGACAAGACCCTCGCCGACCTGGTGGACCGCTACCTCGACGAGAGGCTCCCCGAGTCCGACCCCACGCAGCTCGTCCCCGAGACCGAGGGCGCCACCACCGGCCAGCTCTCCTGGTACCTCGTGCGCGTCGTCCGCGCGATCCGCGCCGAGCTGCCGCCGAGCGTCGCGACAGTGCTCACCGACATCGAGCTGCCGACGCTCCACACGCTCGCCGACATGGAGCTCGCGGGGGTCGCCGTCTCGCACGACACGCTCACGCAGTTCTCGGGAGAGCTCGGCGCCCGCGCCGACGCGCTCGCGCAGCAGGCGTACGCCGCGATCGGCCGCGAAGTGAACCTCGGCTCGCCGAAGCAGCTGCAGGAGGTGCTCTTCGAAGAGCTCCAGCTGCCCAAGACGCGCAAGACCAAGACCGGCTACTCGACGGACGCCGCGGTCCTCGCCGACCTGCAGGAGACCAACCCGCACCCGTTCCTCGACCTGCTCCTGCAGCACCGCGAGGCGACGAAGCTGCGCCAGATCATCGAGTCGCTCGACAGCGCGATCGGCGGCGACCGCACGAGCGGCGCCGACGGGCGCATCCACACCACGTACGTCCAGACCGGCAGCCAGACCGGGCGCCTGTCGAGCACCGATCCCAACCTGCAGAACATTCCGATCCGCACCGAGGAGAGCCGGCGCATCCGCTCCGCGTTCACGGTGGGCGAAGGCTACGAGACGCTGCTGACCGCCGACTACTCGCAGATCGAGATGCGGATCATGGCGCATCTCTCGGGAGATCCGGGTCTCATCGAGGCGTTCAACTCCGGCGAAGACACCCACCGCTTCGTCGGCTCGCGTGTCTTCGGCGTCGCCCCCGAAGACGTCACACCGGCGATGCGCACGAAGGTCAAGGCGATGTCGTACGGACTGGTGTACGGCCTCTCGGCCTTCGGACTGTCGAAGCAGCTGCGCATCGAGCAGGCCGAGGCCAAGCAGCTCATGCTGGAGTACTTCGCCCGCTTCGGCGCGGTGCGCGACTACCTGCGCTCGTCGGTCGAGCAGGCCCGCATCGACGGCTACACCGAGACGATCTTCGGTCGCCGGCGGCCGTTCCCCGACCTCGCGAGCCCCAACCGGGTGCTGCGAGAGAACGCGGAGCGTGCCGCCCTCAACGCGCCCATCCAGGGCAGCGCGGCCGACATCATGAAGGTCGCGCTGTTCCACATCCACGACGACTTCGCCGCCGAAGAGCTGCGCTCGCGCGTGCTGCTGCAGATCCACGACGAGCTCGTGATCGAAGTGGCGGCGGGGGAGTGGGATGCCGCGGAGCGGATCGTCCGGACGCGTATGGGCGATGCCGCCCAGCTGTCGGTGCCGCTCGACGTGCAGGTCGGACGCGGCGCCGACTGGGACATCGCGGGCCACTGACCCAGCGCTTCCCGACGCCTGGTGCAGGGACCGGGGATCACGTTTGTCGGCACCGCGTCGCATGCCTAGGCTCGAAGCCATGACAGACGAAACCCGCACGCCCACGCAGATCGACAAGATCGCAGATGCGTGGGTCGACACCCTCGCCGAACTCGAGCCCACGCTCGCGACGTACATCGGCCGGTCGGAGTACAACGACCGGTTCGGCGACTACAGCCCTGCCGGTCAGGAGCGCCTCGTCGAGGAGGGGCGCAAGACGCTCGCCGCCCTGGAGGCCGCAACCGCCGACGACGACGTCGACGCCGTGACGAAGGACGACATCTCGCGCGAGATCCAGCTCGCGCTCGACCTGCACGAGGCGAAGTGGCACCTGCGCGACTTGAACGTCATCGCCTCGCACGCGCAGGACATCCGCTCGGCCTTCGACCTGATGCCCACCGCGACCGCCGACGACTGGTCGGTGGTCGCCCGGCGCCTCGGCGCGGTCTCCGGTGCGATCGACGGCTACATCACCACGCTGCGCGAGGGCATCTCGCAGGGTGTGATGCCGGCGCGCCGCCAGGTGACCGAGGTCGCGACGCAGATCGCCCGCTACACCGCCGAGAACGGCTTCTTCGCCACCTTCGCCGCTGAGGCCGCACCCGAGGAGGGTCAGCTGCCGGCGTCGCTGGCGCGCGATCTCGCCGACAACGCCAATGCCGCCCGCGTCGCGTACGACGAGCTCGCCTCGTTCCTCTCGAACGAGCTCGCGCCGGTCGCGGGGGAGAACGACGCCGTGGGCCGCGAGCTGTACGCGCTGCACAGCCGCCGCTTCCTCGGCGCGACGATCGATCTCGACGAGACGTACGAGTGGGGCGTCGAGGAGCTCGCGCGCATGGTCGCCGAGCAGGAGTCGATCGCGAACGAGATCAAGGCGGGCGCCAGCGTGGAGGAGGCCGTCGCCTTCCTCGAGCAGGACGCCAGCCGCAAGCTGTACGGCACCGATGCGCTGCAGAAGTGGATGCAGGAGACGAGCGACCGCGCCGTCGCCGAGCTCGGCAAGACGCACTTCGACATCGCGGAGCCCATCCGCAAGCTCGAGTGCATGATCGCCCCCACCAAGGAGGGCGGGATCTACTACACCGGCCCGACCGACGACTTCTCGCGGCCCGGCCGCATGTGGTGGTCGGTGCCCGAGGGCGTCGAGGAGTTCGACACCTGGCGTGAGCTCACCACCGTGTACCACGAGGGCGTTCCCGGGCACCACCTGCAGATCGCCCAGGCCGTGTACAACCGCGCGCAGCTGAACACCTATCGCCGCTTGCTCGGCGGCACCTCGGGCCACGCCGAGGGATGGGCGCTGTACGCCGAGCGCCTCATGGAGCAGCTGGGTTATCTCTCCGACCCGGCAGACCGCCTCGGCATGCTCGATGGCCAGCGCATGCGCGCCGCGCGCGTCGTGCTCGACATCGGCGTGCACCTCGGCAAGCAGCGTCCCGACGACCAGGGTGTGTGGGACGCCGACTTCGCGCTGGAGTTCATGCTGCGCAACGTCAACATGCCCGAGGAGTTCGTGAAGTTCGAGGTGAACCGCTACCTCGGCTGGCCGGGACAGGCACCGTCGTACAAGGTCGGCCAGCGCATCTGGGAGCAGCTGCGCGACGACGTCGCCGAGCGCGAGGGCGACGCCTTCTCGATCAAGCAGTTCCACAAGCGGGCGCTCGACATCGGCGGCGTCGGCCTCGACACGCTGCGCTTCGCGCTGTCGCGCTGAGCGCACGGACGCGGCAGGCTCAGCGACCGTCCTCGGTCGCTGAGCCTGCCGCGTCTCTGCGGAGCAGCGCCATGACCTCGGCGTCGCTGGTCTGCCCGAAGTCGTCGTAGTACTGCCCGACCGCCCAGAAGTCCTCCTCGCGGTGCGGGCACACGAACTCGTCGACCGCGTCGGCGGGGGCGCTCCACCGCACGGGCGCGACCGGCACGGCCAGCACGACCCTCGCCGGTCCGCGCGCGCGGACCGCCCGGCACGCGGCGACCGCGCTCGCGCCGGTCGCGACACCGTCGTCCACCACGATCGCGGTGCGATCGGTGAGGTCGCCGCCGCGCCCGCCGTAGGCCTCCGTCCGCCGCGCCAGCTCGTCGCGCTCGGCCGCCTCGACGCGGTCCAGGTCGGTCGCAGACATCCCCGCCCAGCGCACGGCTCCCGGCGTGACGATCCGCACGCCGTCGGCGATGGCGCCGACGGCGAACTCCTCCTGACCCGTGGCGCCGAGCTTGCGGACGATCACCGCGTCGAGGGGAAGCGCCAGCGCGCCGGCCACCTCGGCCGCGACCACGACTCCACCGCGCGGAATGCCCAGGATGACGGCATCCGTCCCGCGCCAGTGCGCGAGATGCGCGGCCAGCTCACGCCCGGCGGCCCATCGGTCTGCGAACAGGGCCATGGCTCCACGCTACGCTCGCGAAGTCTCAGTGTCTCGGGAATGCCGCGGCCGCCGCGCTGGTTCATGCAAACGAATAGAAGGAGTCGATCGTGACCACTGCCGACCTCGCCCCCGTGGACCCTGCCGACATCGAGCTGGGCCTCGACACCTTCGGCGATGTGACCCGAGACGCATCGGGTGAGCTGCTGAGCGACGCCCAGACCATCCGCAACGTGGTGGACCAAGCGGTCCTCGCCGACCAGGCGGGGCTGTCGTTCTTCGGCGTCGGCGAGCACCACCGGCGAGAGTTCGCGGTGTCGAGTCCCGAGATCGTGCTCGCCGCCGCCGCGGCCCGCACCGAGCGGATCCACCTCGGGACGGCGGTCACAGTGCTTTCGAGCGACGACCCCGTGCGCGTGTTCGAGCGGTTCTCGACGCTCGACGCCGTGTCGAGCGGCCGCGCCGAGGTGATCCTCGGGCGCGGCTCGTTCATCGAGTCCTTCCCCCTGTTCGGCTACGACCTTCGCGACTACGAGGCGCTGTTCGACGAGAAGCTCGAGCTCTTCTCGCAGCTGCTGACGGAGAAGCCGGTCACCTGGAGCGGCACGCTGCGTGCGCCCCTGGAAGCGGCCGACGTCTTCCCGAAGACCGAGAACGGGCTGCGGGCGTGGGTCGGCGTCGGCGGCACCCCCGAGTCGGCGGTGCGGGCCGCCCGCTACGGGTACGGCCTGATGCTCGCCATCATCGGCGGCCCGGCGGAGCGCTTCCGACCGTTCGCCGAGCTGTACCGCCGGTCGCTCGCGACCTTCGAGCGGCCGCAGCTCCCCGTGGGGGTCCACTCGCCCGGCCACATCGCCGAGACCGACCAGCAGGCATGGGACGAGGCGTACGAGGGCTTCGAGGCCATGAACAACTCGATCGGCCGCGAGCGCGGCTGGCCGCCGTACAGCCGTCTGCGCTTCCAGCACGACGTCGGTCCGGGCGGAGCGCTGTACGTCGGCTCACCCGACACGGTGGCCCGCAAGATCGCCGACACGGTTCGGACGCTCGGCGCCTCGCGCTTCGACATGAAGTTCTCGACGGGCACCCTCTCGCACGAGAAGATGATGCGCTCCATCGAGCTGTACGGCACCGAGGTGGCCCCTCGCGTGCGCGACATGCTGTCGTAGCGCCCGCAGTGCCGTCGGCATCCGTAGCATGACGCTATGACGGATGCCGGAACCCGCGCCGAGTCGACGCTCTCGGAGCGTCTCGACCGCCTGCCGTTCACCCGCCCGCACCTCCGGGTGCTGACCGGCTCGGGTGTCGGCTGGGCGCTGGACGCGATGGATGTCGGCCTGATCTCGTTCATCATCGCGGCGCTCGCGGCCCAGTGGAGCCTCGCCCCGAGCGAGACCGCGTGGATCGCGTCGATCGGGTTCGTCGGCATGGCGGTCGGCGCGAGCGTGGGCGGTCTGCTCGCGGACCGGTTCGGCCGGCGCCAGGTGTTCGCGCTCACGCTGCTGGTGTACGGCCTCGCGACCGGCGCGAGCGCGCTCGTGGGCGGGCTCGCGGCTCTTCTCGTGCTGCGATTCCTCGTGGGACTCGGCCTCGGTGCCGAGCTGCCGGTCGCCAGCACCTACGTGAGCGAGTTCGCTCCCGCGCGCATCCGCGGCCGGCTCATCGTGATCCTCGAGGCCTTCTGGGCCGTCGGCTGGACACTCGCCGCGCTGATCGGATACTTCGTCATCCCGGCGTCCGAGAACGGGTGGCGGTGGGCGTTCCTGCTCGGCGCCATCCCCGCCGCGTACGCGCTCATCGTGCGCTGGGGTCTGCCCGAGTCGGCGCGTTGGCTGGAGCGGCGCGGGCGGTTCACCCAGGCCGACGCCGTCGTCCGGCGCTTCGAAGACGCCGCGGGCGTCACCGCCGCGCCTGCGGCGGGGCGCCCCACGGCACCGCCGGCCACCGCGACCTCGCTCGGTGAGCGGCTGGGCGCGCTGTGGTCGCGGGAGTTCCGCGCGCGCACCGCCTGCCTCTGGCTCGTGTGGTTCTGCGTGAACTTCTCGTACTACGGCGCCTTCATCTGGATCCCCTCGATCCTGGTGGCGCAGGGATACGACCTGGTGCGCTCGTTCGGGTTCACGCTCCTGATCACCTTGGCGCAGCTGCCCGGCTACGCCGCCGCCGCATGGCTGATCGAGGTGTGGGGCCGGCGGGCGACATTGTCGGTGTTCCTCGTCGGCTCGGCGGTGTCGGCCATCTTCTTCGGCACGGCCGGCACTCCCGCGACGATCATCGCCGCCGGGATGGCGCTGTCGTTCTTCAACCTCGGCGCGTGGGGCGCGCTGTACGCGGTGACCCCGGAGATGTATCCGACGTCGTTGCGCGCCACGGGCAGCGGGTGGGCCGCGGGCGTCGGCCGCATCGCGTCGATCGTCGCACCACTGGTGGTGCCGTCACTGCTGCTGGCTGGGGGAGCACCGGTGCTGTTCGTGGTGTTCGCCGCGTTCTTCGCCGTCGCCGCTGCGGCTGCCTGGGGCCTCGTCGACCGCCGGGGCGTGGCGCTCGACGACCGCTGACCGCGTCGGGTGCACGCTCGGCGCGGTCGTAGGCTGGACGGGTGGCATCCGTTCGATACGTCGCCATCGGCGACTCCTTCACCGAAGGCGTGGGCGACGACCTCCCCGACGGGCACGTGCGCGGCTGGGCCGATCTCGTGGCGCAGGGGTGGGCGGACGCGGCCGGCGAGCCCATCGAGTATGCGAACCTCGCTATCCGCGGCAAACTCGTCTGGCCGATCGTCGACGAGCAGCTCGAACCCGCGCTCGCGCTGCGGCCGACCCACCTGTCTTTCAACGGCGGTGGCAACGACATGCTGCGTCCGCGCACGAGCGTCGCCCATGTGGTGGCGGCGTTCGAACGAGTGCTGCGCCGGTGCGACGAGGAGGGCGTACAGCTCATCGTGCTCTCGGGCGCGAATCCGACCGCCCAGCTGCCCCTGCGCGGGGTGATCCAGCGCCGCGGCGACCTGCTCTCGCACGCCGTGGAGAAGCGCCTCGCGTCGCGCGCCGATGTCGTGCAGGCGTACAACTGGTTCGACGCGGAGCTCGCCACACCGCCCTTCTGGTCGGAAGACCGCCTCCACATGAACTCGCGCGGTCATCACCGCGTGGCCGCGCGGGTGCTCAGCGCACTCGGCCTGGAGCCGCCACCGGAGTGGTGGTCGCTGCCGCCGCTGCCGGCCGCCGGCGCGCGGGGAGCGGCGTACTACCGCGAGCACGTCGGTCCGTGGGTGCGTCGCCGCCTGACGGGCACGTCATCGGGCGACGGTCGCACGCCGAAGTTCGGCGAGTGGACCGAGTTCGTGCCCGCGGCGCGCTGACGCCGGCTCAGCCGACGACGCGATGCCGAGACTCGTTCAGCTGGGCGGCCCGCTGACCGCGTAGGTCAGTTCGGCGAACGCGCCGGCCTGGCGGACGTCGATCAGCTGCAGCCGGTCGGCCCCGAGGCTCCGGGGGAGGAGCGGCTTGCCCGACGGCAGCGTCGCGGGCGCGATCGACACCCGGATCTCGTCGAGGAGCCCGGCGTCGGCGAACTGCCCCGCGAGGTCGCCGCCGCCCACGATCCAGACGTCGCGACCGCCGGTGGACTCCTCGATCTGCGGCCAGAACTCCCGCACGTCGCCCGACGCGAAGCGGATATCCACACCCGGAACGACCGGCTGCTCGCGGCTCGTGAAGACCCACGTGGGCCGATCGCCGTAGTACGCGGGCCACTTCTCGGGGTGTGCGACGAGATCCTCGTGCTCGAGCACCCAGCGGTAGGTCGACGATCCCTGCACGAGCACGCCAATGCCCGAGAGGAAGCGCTGGAAGTCGTCGTCGCCGCCCTCGCCGCCGGGCGCCGCGAACAGCCAATCGAGGGAGTCGTTCTCGTCGGCCAGGAAGCCGTTCACTGTGGTCGCGGTGTAGAAGATGACGCGAGGCATGTCGTCACGCTAGCGCGGCCCATCGACATCGGGGCTTGACCGTTATTCAACTGCCCAGTATTGTACTTCTCGGTTGAACAAGGAGGTGAACACCGTGACAGACGACCTCAGCCGCACGTTCTCGGCGCTGGCCGATCCCACCCGCCGCGCGATCCTGGCGCGTCTCAGCGAGGGCGAGGCGACGGTGGGGGAGCTCGCCGAGCCCTTCGACATGACGTTCGCCGCCGTGTCGAAGCACCTCCGCGTGCTCGAAGGAGCGGGGCTCGTCACGCGCGGACGCAGCGCCCAGTACCGGCCGGCCCGGCTGGACGCGCGACCGCTGGCCGCGGCATCCGACTGGATCGGCGGATATGCGCAGTTCTGGGAGGACAGCGTCGGCGCCCTCGATCAGTACCTCAATGCCCTGCAGCAGCTGGGCGCACCACAACCGCGGCGGGTGGACCCCACGTCCGCCGCACCCGAGAAGGAGCAGAGAACATGACCGAGTACTTCACCGTCACCCGCACCCTTCGTGCACCGCGTGAGCTGGTGTTCGAAGCGATCACCAAGCCCGAGCACTTCGCGGTCTGGTTCGGCACGGCCGCCGTCGAGGTGCCGCAGGACAGTCTCACGATGGATGTCCGGCCCGGCGGCGAGTTCCGCGCCGTCATGATTCTTCCGGACGGCAACCGCATCGACTGGTCGGGCGAGTACAAGGTCGTCGAGCCGCCCTCGCACATCGCCATGAGCCTCACGGACCAGCCCGGAGACGACGTGGGGCTGCCCGTGCTGTTCGACCTGGAGGAGTCCGCCGACGGCACCGTGCTGACCATCCGACAGGACCGCAGCGACTTCACCGACGAGCAGGTCGCCGCCACGATCGCCGGCTACAACGAGTTCATCGACGACATCGAGCGGGTGCTGGAGCGGCTCCAGAGCGCCTGAGCGGCGCCGTCGCCATCCCTGGTGGGAGCGGCCCCCGAGCCGCACCCCTCATGGGAGCGGCCCCCGAGCCGCACCCCTCACAGAGCGCCCGGACGGCGCAGTGCTCGCGTGGCGAGCTCATTGCCCGCCCGGGCGCTCTCGCGTGCATCGGCGCCGGCGAGAGCGGCGGCGATGTATCCGGCGGCGAACGCATCACCGGCACCGGTGGAGTCCAGCACGTCCTCCACCGGCTCCACCGGAACCTCGACCACCCCGCCCTCCGCCGCCACCAGGACGGGCATCGCGCCGCGCTTGACCACATACACCCCGCCTGGCACGACTCCGAGCTCCGCTGCGGTACGCGACTCATCCTCGTTCGCGAAGACGACGTCGGGTCTCAGATCCGCGAGGAGCGACCGCAGGCTGTCGGCTCCGAGTTCGCGAAGCGCCGCCACGCTCGACAGATCGACGCTCAGCCGGGCGCCGCGCGCCGCAGCACGGGTCGCGGCATCCGTCACCGCTGTCCGCGAGAGCGGCGTCGTGAAGCCGTACAGCGGCAGGTGCACCCAGTCGGCGCCGTGCAGCCAGTCCGGCTCGATCGCATCGAGCTCGGCGGCGGCACCACGGTCGGTGATCATGGTGCGCTCGCCGACGGCGTCGACGAGCACCACGATCGAGCCCGTCCGGCCCTCTCGCTGCACCCGCACGTCGACGCCCGCAGCCTCGAGCTCGCCGACGAGCGCCCGCGCCAGCGTGTCGTCGCCGACCCTGCCGATGAAGCGGACCGGATGCCGCGCCGCAGCCGCCACCGCCACGTTCGCGGCGCTGCCGCCCCGTGTCAGACGAACCTCTGCCGGGTTGTCGGTGCCGCGCTCGAGTCTCGCGCCACCCAGGACGATCAGGTCGGCGACGAGATCGCCGATCACGACGAGCATCAGCCGTCCGCGAGAGCGCGCGCGATGCGGGCGCCGAGGTCGACGTTGCCGCGGTAGACCTCGACGTTGACATCGAGGCTGCGACCGCCGGTCTCCCGCTGCAGGAAGTCGAGAAGGAACGGTGTCGTGTCGTTCCCCGACACGCCCTGCATGTCGGCCGCGGCGAGCGCACGAGCGAGGACGTCGTCGTGCAGCACCGGGTCGAGCTGTCGCGCCGCCGCCACGGGATTCGCGACCAGCAGGGTGGACGAGATGCCGAGGGCGTCTCGCGTCCGCGCGATCGCGGCGATCTCGGCCGGAGAGTCGACGGAGTACTGCAGGTCGTGACCCGAATCCGCCACGTAGAAGGCGGGGTAGTCGGTGGTGCGATAGCCGACGACAGCGAGATTCAGCGTCTCGAGCCGTTCGAGCGTGAGCGGGATGTCGAGGATCGACTTGACCCCGGCGCTCACGATCACCAGCGGCAGGCTCGCGAGGGTGGGGAGGTCGGCGGACTCGTCGAACGTCTGCGGCGCGCCGCGATGGACGCCGCCGAGCCCTCCGGTCGAGAACACGCTCACGCCTGCGCGTGCCGCCAGGTGTGCGGTCGCCGCCACCGTCGTGCCTGCGCTCAGCCGCTTCACCACCGCGACCGGCACGTCGCGCACGCTCGCCTTCACCACCCCCTCCGCCGTCGAGAGCGTCTCGATCTGGTCGGGGGTGAGGCCCACAGTGGGGCGACCCTCGATGACGCCGATCGTCGCGGGCACCACTCCGAGCGCGCGCACCCGCGCCTCGGCTTCGAGCGCGACGTCGAGGTTCCGGGGACGGGGGAGCCCGTGGGTGAAGATCGTGGACTCGAGCGCGAGCACGGGGTCGCCGGCGGCGACGGCCTCACGCACCTCCTGCGCGACGACGAGGGGATCGCTCATGGAGGTCCTTCCGACGCGTCGGGCGTGCTCGGTAGCGCCACAGTACCCACTCGTCGACCCTGCCGGACCCATGCAGGCGCGGCGAGTCCGTCGCGAGCCCGGCGGCGCGCCGGCGCGCCGGCGCGCGGCGTCCGGGTCGGTGCCGATCAGCGACGCCGGCGCGGCGGTCGCGGCGCGTCCATCCCGAGGCGGATGCGGGTGCGCTTGCGCTCGATCACGATGAAGGCGCTTCCGAGCGCCCACAGCGGCACCTGCATCAGGAACGCCACGCGGAAGGCATCGAGGCTGTACGTGGCAGGAGTGCCGGCGCCCTGCAGATCGAGGGCCAGGCCGATCAGCAGGATCGCCAGGAGGGCGGCGAGGAAGCCGCCGGCGTTGGTCACTCCGGTGGCGGTGCTGAGGCGATGAGTCGGATTGTGGGTGCGCGCGTGATCGAACGCGATCATCGACGCCGGGCCGCCCGTGGCCAGGGCCACGGCCAGCACGAGCAGCAGCCACAGCGGCGCCGGCGCGGGATAGGCGATGACGACGAGCCACGCCAGTGCCTGCACGGCGACGGTCGGCAGCACGAGCGCCCGCGACCGCAGGTGCGGGATGCGCCGCGACAGCTCACCCATGATGGGTCCGAGTGCCATGCCCACCACGACGTACAGCGACATGATCGAGGCCGCCTGCGCCGTCGTACGGCCTTCGCCCGCCGTGAGGAACGGCATGCCCCACAGCAGCACGAACGCCGTGCCGGCGAACGGCGTCGTGAAGTGCGACCAGAACGCCAACCGGGTTCCCGGGTGCGCCCACGCCGCGCGGATGCCCACGCCCGTGTCGACGGCGGACGTCACGACGCGGATCGCCCCGGTGTCGGTGTCGACCGAGACGTCCTCGTCACGGTCGGGCGGGTGGTTGCGGATCAGGAGGAAGACGAGGACGGCGAAGAGCACCCCGAGCCCGGCGATGCTGCCGAAGGTGATCGTCCACGACGTCGCGTGCAGCAGCGCCGCCAGCGGGATGAGCGCGACGAGCTGGCCGGCCTGGCCGACGATCCCGGTGAACTGCACCATGAGTGGCCCGCGCTGCGCAGGGAACCAGGTGGCGATGAGCCGCAGAACGCCGGGGAAGATCGCGGCGTCGCCCGCGCCGAGCAGCATGCGGGCGAGGATCGCGACGCCGACACTGGGGGAGAGGGCCATGGTGAGCTGGCCGACTGCCATCAGCAGCATGCCGACCGTCATGATGGGTCGCGCGCCGTACCTGTCCAGCAGCACGCCGATCGGGATCTGCATGCCCCCGTAGACGGCCAGCTGCACGACCGCGAACATCGACAGCGTCGCGGCGTCGGCATCGAACCGCGCCGCCGCGTCGACCCCGACCGCGCTCAGCGACGAGCGGTTCGTGATCGCGAGGACGTAGGCGGCGACGCCGACCGTCCAGATCACCCAGGCACGCAGTCCCGGCCCCGCCGCGCGAGGACGGGACAGGCTGTGCACCATTCCACAGTAGTCATCGGGACGGATGCCGCCCGCGCGGGTCTCTCGTGCCGTCGGCGAGCGCCGGCGCCGCCGCGGACGCCGGGAGACGGCATCCGTCCGCTGTCAAGCCCCTCCCGAAAGCCGGGCTGGATGCGAGAGCGTAAGCGCGGGACCACTCGTCCCGAAACAGGGGAGGGCTGGTCGCCGCGCCCCGGAAAGGACACCTCGCATGAGTATCGGAGCTGGCATCGCCCTCTTCGCCATCGGAGCGATCCTCGCGTTCGCGGTGAACGTGGAGGTCGAATGGGTCAACCTCGACATGATCGGCTACATCCTGATGGGTGCTGGAGCCGTCATCTTCATTCTCGGGCTCGTTCTGCTGGCGCGCCGCCGCCGGTCGGAATCCGTCACGCGCACGGCCGTGGACCCCACCGTCAACGAGCAGGTCACGCGCCGGAGCACGACCTCGACGGACGACGCCGCCGGACTCTGACCGATCATCCCTCGACCGCGGGCGCGATGGCGCCCGCGGTCGAGGTCGTCGGGGCCGAGGTCGTCTGGGCCGAGATCGTCTGGGTCGGTGTCGCAGGCGCCTCGAGCTGCGAGCGCAGTGCGTCCACGCCGTGAAGCTCCGCCTCGGCGCCGAGGCGCTCGCGGTGGCCGGCGCGCACGGTGTCCCAGACGTCGCGCGACATCGTCCATCGGTTGTGCAGTACCGGGTGGCCTTCCCGTGCGACGTGGAAGGCACCGTCCGGCTCGTAGCCGACGCGGCGCGAGACGGCATTCGAAGGAGCATTGTCGATGAAGGCGCCCGACGTCGCCTCTCGCGCGCCCAGGCCCTCGAACGCGAGGTGCAGCGCGAGCATCCGCATCCGGGTGCCGATTCCGCGTCCCTGGTGATCGCGTCCCAGCCACGAGCCGGTCGTGACCCGGCGCAGCACCGACCAGTCCTCGGCCGTGAGCCCCTGTACGCCGACCGGCACCCCGTGATCGATCACAGCGAGCTCGAGAGCGAACGCCGAGGGTGAGATCCGACCGCGCAGGCCCCACTGGTACGTCAGGACGCTCCGTGCCACGTCCGACGCGCTGCCGCGCGACCACGGATGCTCGAAGGGCATCGCATCGGCATCATGGATGCCGCGGCCGGCGAGCGCTGCCAGTTCGACGAGGAGGTCGTCGTCGATCCAGCGCAGCTCGAGATCGCCCGCACGCACGCGCACGGCGGAGGCGGGCCACAGGCGGGCGAGGGCGTCGGTGTGCGGCATCCCGGAAGTCTGCCAGACGAGCCGGATGATCAGCGGCGCGGCCGCGTTGCGAGGGCGGCAGGTCTCACCTGGCCGAGCGGTCCTCGGCGCCGACTGTGCCGCACGCGGTCACGGGTGGTCGGTGCCGTCCACCGCCGGGATGAGTTCGGCGAGGAGCCGGAACACCGCTGCGAGGTCATCCTGACTGGTGGCCGGATGCGCCACCGTCGCGCCGATCACCACGAGGTGAGGGAGCAGTGCCGCCGCACGCGCGCGTTTCGGGTCGGACAGGCGCGACTCCCATGCTCGGCGCAGGGCGGCGAGCCTCTCGCCGTCGACCTCTTCCAGTGCCGCTGCCGCGGTGCGATCATGCTGCGCCCAGGCCCGGATCGCACGCTCGAGCCAGACGTCGACCACGTCGCCCGCCGTCACCAGATCGGCCAGCTCCGACACCTCGGGGGCGTTCGTGAGCTGCTCGGACGCGTCTGCTCGCCAACGGTCGAGCAGGGCGGACCGATACGACGCCACGTTTGCGAAGTGGTGGAAGAACGATCCCTTGCTCAAGCCCACGCGGACGGCGATGCGGTCTATGCGCACCCCTGCGATGCCCTCGTCGGCGAGGACGCGGAGCCCCTCGTCGATCCATCGTTGCCGTGACATATGGTCACCATACCAAACCGTATGGTACGGTGCCCGCATGACACTCCTGCCGGATCCCGTCTGGCCCGTCATCGCCCTGGCGGTGATCTCGTTCGTGGACGGACTGCTGTGCCTCCGGCCCGCGGGCTTCATCGCCCGCTGCTTCGAGGACGTCGGCTGGCCGCGCCGGCTGTGGTGGATCATGCCGCCGATCAAGTTCGCCGCCGCCGGGGGACTGGTGGCGGGCATCTGGATCCCCGGTCTCGCCGCGCTGACCACCGCGTGCCTGATCCTCTACTTCGTGATTGCGATCGCCTCACACATCCGAGCGCGCGACTTCGGCCGCAACCTGTTCCTGAACGCGACCGGGATGCTGGTGCTCTGCGTGGCTACGGGCGTGTTCTGTTTCCTCGCATAGCGGCTATCGACGCTCGGCCGGCGGCGCCGTCCCCGTTTCAGACAACGGCGGGCTGCGGTGCGGCGGGCTGCGGTGCGGCGGCGGCTTCGGGCTGGGCTGTGGCGTCGGCGACCTTCTTGGAAGTGTTCGCGACAGCGAGTCCGGCGACGGGGACACCGAGGTAGCCGAGCACGGCGAGGGTGGCGACCAGCCAGTCCGGGTTCGTCATGCCGAGCGACGTCAGCGCCACCTGGGCGGCGCCCACGACCAGGAGCGCGAGCACGTAGGTGCTGTAGATGAAGCGGCGAACGGCGAGGTTCGAGATGATCGCCCCGAGACCTGGCGATGAAGGGTTTTCATTCATGATCCGATCCTTTGCCGAGCAGGAATGGCGCCGATCGCTCCCAGCCACGCGGTACGCGACAGGCTGATCTGGAAGAGGCGGTCGCAACGCCGTCAGATACACGTCCGGACCCAGCGAGATCATGGAAGCCGTGTACGGAAGGGGCGCCAGCGGACTCGATCGCCTGCCTCGGCGTTCGCCGGGTCGTCTCGCGTCCGGTGCCTGGTGTGCCGATGGTCTCTCAGGCAGGCACAGGCGCAGCGGAGGTCGCGAGTAGTCTTCGACGGTGCACCCACCACTTGAGCCGTTCGCCTCGGGCACCCTTCGTCGTCCGCACGGAGTCGAGCTCTACTGGGAGACCTCCGGGAACCCCGAGGGGCGACCAGCTCTGTACTTGCATGGCGGCCCCGGCAGCGGTCTGGGGCGCGGGGGCTACCGCCGGCGGTTCGACCCGTCCGAGTACTTGATCGTCGGTCTCGACCAGCGCGGTTGCGGCAAGAGCACGCCCTGGGCGATCGACGACCTCGAGCACCTCGACGCCAACAACACTCACACCCTCGTCGACGACATCGAGGCACTGCGCACTCACCTGGGCATCGAGGCCTGGTTGCTGCACGGCGTCTCTTGGGGGTCGACACTCGCCCTGGCCTATGCGCTTGCTCACCGCAACCGGGTGACCGAGATCGTCCTCACTGCGGTCACGACGGGCGGCAGGGCCGAGATCGACTGGATCACCGAGGGCGTGGGTGCGATCTTCCCCGAGGCGTGGACGGACCTGGCTGCCGACGTGCCCCGCGGGGAACGCGTCATCGACCACTACGCGGCGATGATGCGCGCCGCGGATGCCGCAGTCCGGGCCTCGGCCGCCGATCGCTGGGACACGTGGGAGTCCACCCACGTCTCGCTGGATCCGGCATGGCAGCCCGGTCCGACACACGAAGACCCTCGAACCCGGCAGAACTTCGCGACACTTGTCACCCATTACTGGGCGAACGACTGCTTCCTCCGCGGTGAGGACGCAGTGCTCGAGCGGGCCGCGGAACTCGCCGGCATACCGGGCGTGCTCATCCACGGCCGCTACGACGTGAGTGGACCCGCGATCACCCCATGGCGCCTGCACCAGATCTGGCCGGGAAGCCGGCTCGAGATCGTCGAGACCGAGGGCCACGGGGGAGAGGTCGAGATGGAGCTGACGGCGCAAGCGATCGACGGATTCGCGAGGCCGCGATAGGACGACGTCCCTCCGGGCTTGGAGACCACATCCGGTGCGTCGTAGAGCTGGCCGGGCAGGAAGGCCACCGCATACATACCGCATAGCCGCCGCCGGGGAGCGATCGCCGAGCGGGCACCGTCGGCGATCGGTACCGTGAGCAGCATGATGCGCGTGTGGCTGACGGAATGGGAGTGGGCGTGCTGCGGCGACGCATTCGCGGTGGGCGATGACGTCGATCTCAGCGTCGCGACGCGCGTTCCCGGTCCGCCTCTCGCCGCGCTGCTCGGTCCGACGCTGGTCGCGACAGTCGACGCGGTCGAGTCGCACCACGAAGACGAGTTCACCGATCGTGTGCGAGGCCGCGTCGTGGCCGTGCACGCAGTCATGCACGAGCTCACGGAACGTCGCATCTTGCGCCGACCCGGCCACGGCGCTCCGCTGGACGCCGAGATGCCCGCTGATGGCGAGGAATGGCCGATGATCCGGCGTGACTTGGGCGGTGGCGTTTTCGCAGGCACGCGCCCTTCGCGATATGTGATCGAGGTCGTGCCGATCACCGACACTGCCTCGTTGGAGGCCGTCGACGGCGTACGGCTTGCCTCGGGGGAGGCGAGGGCGGCTGGTCCCTCGGGCGATGCAGGCCACGCCGATCCGCCTGGCGAGAGGACGGTGCGCTCGCCCGCCGGCTGGCTCGTCGACATCGAGGTCGGCTGACGTCCCGCGCAGGCCGACGCACTGTCGTCGACCGGCACCCTGGCGACGAGGAGCCCGCGCCCGAGCAGCCAAAGCCAGGCTGCGAACGCGGGCATGACTGTGGACAACAGGATGCTGGCGCCTCGCGAGCTCTCGGACCGCGGGGCCATTGCGGAGCGGGGTGCCGCCTGTCACCCTGGTTTCACCTGTGAGCCGGGTGCGGTCTGGGCATGGGGGTTCAGGTGGTCGCGCGGTCGATGGGGAGGCCGACCATGGCAGAGATGCATCAGTCGAAATCGGGTGCGGCGCCCGCGGCCTGGTTCACCGCTGCCGTGCTGGTCGCCCTGCTGACCGGCTGTACCGCCACGACCGAGGCTGACGTCAGCGCCGAACCCGTATCACCCGCCGACCCCTCCCGGGATGTGTCGGCCGAGCCGCCCATGTCGCCGAGTCCCACTCCGACGATGCCGCCCCATTGGTGCAAGCCCGCTGAGCTCCCGAGAGCGTCGCTCCCCGAGGCGGTTCTTCCCGCGCCCGAAGATCGCGTGATCCTGGAGCCTGACCCGTGCCTGACGGCGAGGAGTCTCCTGGGCTGGGGTCTGTGGCTCGAGGACCAGGGAATCGACTCGTCTCTCATCCAGGGCTTCCAGAGTGTCGCCGGCCTCCGTCCATGGATTGCGCCTCTCGCTGACGGCAGCGGCAGATGCATCATCGTGGGCTGGGCCGACGGCGGCGGCTCGGGCACGGTCGCCTGCGACTCGGCAGGTGTGCCCGCCACGGTAGAGCGCACCGCGGACGAATCAGTCTTGCGGTTTCTGATCGAAGACGGCGGGATCGCCGTATACGCGGTGTCACCGTGACGGCTTCTCCGAGAGGATGCGGTCGATCGCCGCTCGTCTTCCACAGCGCCCAGGCCCGGCCCCGGATCCACGTCGCCTCATCCCGAGCCACTGCGTTGCGGAAGACCTCGCGCGCCGTCCCGCAGGGGAGTCGGCTGCGAACGCCGTAAACTGGGCAACTAAACGCCATACTGACATAATGTGCATTATCGGCGTTGCCTGATCGGACCTAATCCGTCCGGACCCCTTCTCGCGAAACCCCTTCTGAGCGGCCGAGAGGGGCTCAGAGCCCGCAGCCGTCGAGAATCCTTCGTGCGGACATGTTCCGCGCCGTGATCCGTCTCACGGAGTCAACCGGATGACTCACGTGTCTTACACGGCTGTCATTCCGTGCGCGTGAGCCTGCGGCATCCGTCAGCCGGCGAACTCGCGGATGAACAGTGTCTGCGCGACGATCATGCGCTCGATCTCCTTCGGATCGACCGATTCGTCGGACGCGTGGATGCGGGCCTGCGCCGTGTCTTCCGCGCCCCAGAGGATCACGGCCGCGTCGGGAGCGATCTTCTTGAACGACGCCACGAGCGGGATCGAGGCGCCGCTGCCGATCGACTCGACGTCGGCGACGTATGCCTCGCGCAGCGCGTCCTCGGCGGCGACGATCGCCGGGTGGGATTCGTCGACGGCGAACGGATGCCCCACCTTGACCTTCTCGACGACCACCTCGCAGTTCCACGGACGCTGGGCACGCAGGTGCGCCATGAGCGCCTCGAGCTGCGCGTCTCCGTCCGACCCCGGGATGATGCGCATCGACAGCTTCGCCTTCACCTCGTTCAGGAGGACGTTCGATGCCTCGGTCGTGTTGGGCAGGTCCATGCCCAGCACCGTGACGGACGGCTTCGCCCAGATTCGGTCCGACAGCGATCCCGTGCCGAGGAACTCCACGCCCGGAAGGATGGCCGATCCCGCCCGGTACACCTCCTCGTCCATCTCGGCGCCCTCCCAGCGGCCGCTGTCGACACCGGGGATCACGGTGTCGCCGTTCTCGTCGTGCAGGGTGTCGAGGATGCGGATCATGGCCGTGAGGGCATCGGGTGCCGCTCCCCCGAACTCGCCCGAGTGGACGGGGTTCGCGAGCGTGCGCACCGTGACGGTGCAGGCGACATCGCCGCGCAGCGCGGTGGTGATCCCGGGGCGACCGGGCGCCTGCGGGCCGATGTCGGCGATCACGTAGGCGTCGGCGGCGAACTTCTCGGGATTCGCCTCGACGAACGCCTCCAGGTGCGAGATCGTCTCCTCCTCCCCCTCGATGAGGATCTTCACGCGGCACGGCCGATCGGGGCCGAGCAGCTTGAGCGTCGCGTAGTGGATGACCAGCCCCGACTTGTCGTCGGCGGCCCCGCGTCCGTAGATGCGCCCGTCGTCCTTGGTCACCGGCTCGAACGGCGGCGTCGACCACCCCTGGCTCTCGGGCGCGGGCTGCACGTCGTAGTGCGCGTAGAGCAGCACCGTCGGCGAACCCTCCGGTCCCGGAAGGTCGGCGGACACGCACGGGTAACCGTCCGGCACATCGACGAGCGATACGCCGTCGGCGCCGGCCGCCTCGAACAGTTCGACCACTGCCCGGCCCATCTCGTGGACAGGCCTGGGATCGAAGCCCGGGAAGGCCACGGACGGGATCCGCACGAGGGCCTCGAGGCGCTCGATCACGTCGGGCATGAGCGCCGCTGCGCCCTCCGCGGTCGTCGACGTGTCGGACATGGTCGCTCCTTTCTGCGCGCGGATGCGCGGGACGGATGCCGCGGCCGCGGCTCAGGCGGGAATCACGAGCTGCATGAGAAGACCGGCCGCGACCACGGCGACCCACGACACCAGCATCGGGATCGTGAACGAATGCCAGATCGGCACCTGCGTGAGCTTGGTCGACCCGGTCTGGTCGGTTTCGACGGAGGCGATCTGCGATCCGTTCGCGGGGAACAGCCACACACCGATGAGCGAGGGCCACATCGCCGTGATGACGCCGGGCGCGAGGCCGGCGGCCAGCGCGATCGGGATGAGGGTGTTGGTGGTCGCCGACTGGCTGGTGGTGAGGCCGCAGACGAGGAACAGCGCGACAGCGAGGAGCAGTGGGTTCGCCTCGATCATCGCGCCGAGCGGCTCGATGATGGTCTCCTCGTTCGCCGAGATGAACGTGTCGGCCATCCACGCGATGCCGAACAGCGCCACCGCGGCGACGTAGCCCGCGCGCAGCAGAGGCTGCTCCACGACGGCGGACGGCTTCACCTTCCGGACCAGGATGATGACGAGCGCGACGGTGAACATCACCATCTCGATGACCGGCGACATCCCGATCGGCACCAGCTCGCCCTCGTCGTTCGGGAACGCCGGCCGCAGTGACGGGAAGAGCCCGAGCACGACGACGAAGAGCGTTCCCGCGATGAAGATCCACGCCGCCGTCGCGCCGCCGGGCGGCACCGGGTGCGCGACGGGCTGCACGGCGCCGGCCGCTCCCCCGGCCGGCCCGCCCAGGCTCGTGGCGCCGGCGGCCCTACCGCCGACCTTGGCGGCGTACGCGGCCTCCAGCGATGCCGGCACCCTCACGACGCCCTGCTCGACGCGCCGCAGGAACACCGGGTCATCGAGCAGGTCCTTGCCGATCCGCTGCTGCACGAAGGAGGTCGCGATGCAGGCGACGATCGCGGCCGGGACCGTCACCGCGAGGATCTGCGGGAGCCCGTAGCCCGTCCCGTCCATCAGGACGAGATACGCCGCCATCGCGGCCGACACCGGGCTGGCGGTGATGCCGAGTCCCGATGTCACCGTCGAGGCTGCCAGCGCGCGTTCAGGCCGCTGCCCGTTGCGGTACGCGGTCTCGTAGATCACCGGGATCAGGGCGAAGAAGATGTTGGACGTGCCCGAGAGCACCGTGAACACGAAGGCGACGAGCGGCGCGACGAAGGTGAGCCGGCTCGGGCGCCGCTGGATGATCTTCGAGGCGATCGAGACCAGGTAGTCGATGCCGCCCGCCGCCTGCATGGCCGACGACGCCGTGATGACGGCGATGATGATGAAGAAGGCGTCCACGGGCGGCGAGCCCGGCTCGAGGCGGAAGACGAACACCAGGATGGCGGTGCCGACCACGCCCCACAGGCCCAGGCCGATGCCGCCGGTGCGCACGCCCATGACGATCGCGCCGATCACGACGCATGCCTGCAGGATGACCAGCACTGTCTCCATCGCAGCCCCCCGGACTCAGCCACCTAGCGCTGACGATAGCGATGCCGGTCGTCCGCGTCGAGAGGCATTCCGCCTGCGGCATTCATGCCGCGGCCGCCCGTGGACAGCGGTGTCGCGGGGTGGAGCGCTCCGGGGTCAGGCGAGCCAGTCGCCGTCGCGCATGAGCACGCGGCCCGCCAGTTCGTTCGATTCGCGCCAGGCTTGGATGCGCATCGGCCGCAGCACGAGGAAGACGTAGCCCGGGACGCCGCGCGGATCCCAATCCGCCTGCGCCGCATACGCCGCGCCGAGCGCCGCGTCGTCGTCCACGCCCACGGACCGCTCCCGCACGACGTCGAGGATCGCCACGTCGCGTGTCGGGCCGACGGCGAGACGCGCGACGCCGGCGCTGGTGAGATTGCGCGCGGTGACCGAGCCCGCCTCGAGGGCGATCACGGCCCGCTCGTCGATCCACGCCAGCGACAGCGGCACCAGGTACGGTGCACCCTCGGCAGATGCGGTCGCCACCCAGACATCGGCAGCCGGAGCGGTCAGGGCCGCGAGCAGATCAGCCCTGCGCGTCGCGCGGTCGCGGGGTTCCGGCATCCGTTCTCCCTCTCTTCGGCGGGTGCCAGTCTGTCAGACGACGACGCGCGATTGGCCCGCGAGACAACGATTTCCTAGGCTCGAAGCATGCTGCAGTCGCTCACCGGGTTCGTCGTGGTGGGCGTCGCGATCCTCGTGGGATGGATCCTGGGGCGGATCGACCTGCTCGGCGAGCACGCCAAGCCCGTGCTGGCGCGCCTGACGTTCTTCGTGCTGTCGCCGTTCCTGCTGTTCGTGGTGCTCGCGCAGGCGGACGTGCGCACGCTCTTCTCGGCCCTCCTGCCGGTGTCGGCGATCGCCGCGGTCGTCGTGATCGCCGCATACGCGCTCGTGGCGCGGCTGGTGTGGCGCCGCTCCGCCGGCGAGACGGTCATCGGCGCCCTGAGTGCGGGCCAGGTCAACTCCAACAACATCGGCATCCCGCTGTCGCTCTACCTGCTCGGCAGCGCGGCCTATCCGGCGCCCGTGATCCTGATGCAGCTGCTGGTGTTCACCCCGATCACGATGGCGATCCTGGATGCCGTGACCACCGCGCGCGCGTCGCTCTGGCGCGCCGTGGCCCGTGTCGCGACCAACCCGATCGTCCTCGGCTCGGTGCTCGGCACGCTCGTCTCGGTGTCGGGGATCGAGCTGCCGCCGATCGTCATGGAGCCGGCGATGCTCATCGCCAACGCGTGCGTGCCGATCCTGCTCATCGCCTACGGGATCTCGCTGCACGGACAGCGCGTGCTGGGCGCGTCAGGCCGGCGGCGAGACATCGTGCTCGCGACGCTGCTGAAACTCCTGGCGATGCCGGTGATCGCGTGGGCGGTCGCCGAGTTCGTGTTCGGCCTGTCCGCGCACGACGTGCTCGTCGTGACGGTGCTCGCGGCCCTGCCGACGGCGCAGAACGTCTTCAACTACTCGCAGCGGTACGACGTCGGCGAGACGATCTCGCGCGACACGGTCTTCCTCACCACGATCGGCTGCGTGCCGGTGCTGATCCTCGTGACGCTCCTGCTCGGCTGACCGCGACCCGAGCGTCAGCGCCGCACGAGTTCTCGGAGCGTGCCCACGACCAGTCGCGCGCCCTCCGGCCCGCGCAGCACCGTGAACAGCGTGTGCGTACACGACCGGCAGCGCACGATCGCGGCCGTGTCATCCAGCTCGACGACCGTCTCGGCGACGGGTGCCGCTGCACCGCAGCCGCCGCACACCCCGGTCAGCGCGGTCACGTCGGCGCCGAACACGTCCCACAGCATTCCCGCCGCCGCGTTGCCGTCGACGACGCTCGTCGCGTTCTCTGCCCGCATCACGCACCTCCGAAGCGTTCGGTCCTGATTCGCGCGGGCGGATGCCCGAGCCGCACGAGCGCATCGGCGACGTGCTCGACGAACCCCGTCGGTCCGCACACGTAGACGGTCGGCGCGCGGTCCGGCGCCCAGATCGCCTCGCGCAGCGCACCTTCGTCGATGCGCCCCACGGCCCCCTGCCACCCCTCGGGGGCGGCGCGGGTGTAGCGCCACGCCACACCCACTCCCCCGTTCGCGGTGGCTTTCGTCAGCTCGTCACGATATATCGCGTCTGCGGGCGTGCGGACCGAGTACAGGAGCCGAACGGATGCCGCAGCCCCGGCATCCGTCGCCGCACGCACCATCGCCATCAGCGGCACGATGCCCGAGCCGCCCGCGATGAGCTGCACCGGCCCCTCTCCCCCGGCACGCCACACGAAGTAGGCGCCCAGCGGGCCTTTGACCTCGAGTTCGTCGCCGGCGACGACGTCGCGCACCAGGTACGGCGAGACCTCGCCGTCGGGGATCTCGTCGACGGCGAGCTCGATCGTGTCTCCGGCACCGTACGATCCGAGCGAGTACGAGCGCACGGCCTGATAGCCGTCCTCGGCCGTGAGCCGCAGGTCGACGTGCTGACCGGCGTCGTTGCCGGGCCACCCCGGCACCTGAAGCCGGAGGATGCGCGCCGACGGCGTGGCGTCGACCGCTTCCACGACGCGGCCGGGGCGCCAGTCCCCCACCGTCACCAATATCGCTCCTCGGTCCACGGGTCGCCGTGCATGTTGTAGCCGTTCTGCTCCCAGAAGCCCGGCTCGTCGTCGTCCATGAGCGTGAGGCCGCGCACCCACTTCGCGCTCTTCCAGAAGTACAGGTGCGGCACGAGCAGCCGCGCCGGCCCGCCGTGCTCGGGATCGAGGGGCTCCCCCTCGAACTCGAACGCGACCCAGGCCTTGCCACCGAGCAGGTCCTCGAGCGCCACGTTGGTCGTGTAGCCGCCGTACGAGTGCGCCATCGCATATGACGCATCGGTGTCGACCGCGTCCAGCAGCGTGTCGAGCGAGACTCCTCGCCACGACGTGCCGAGCTTCGACCATCGCGTCACGCAGTGGATGTCGGTGTGGACGTCTTCGATCGGGAGAGCCATGAACTCGTCCCACGTCCACGACGCGCCGGCACCTCCCTCGGTCCGGATGCCGAAGCGCCATTCCGCGAGGTCGATGCGGGGCGTGGGCCCGGCCGACAGCACGGGGAAGTCGTCGGTCAGGTACTGCCCCGGAGGCAGCCGGGGATCGCTCTCGCGACGCCGCGCGCCGAAACCTCTCGAGATGACGGCCATCGCTACCCTCTTCCCGCGCGTCGCGACCGACGCGCACTCACACGGACTGGCACGCTCACGCTAGCGCGCCCCGGTCAGCGCGTGCGACGGTCATCCGGCAACACACGTTCACGATCGCCGCGAAGTTCGACAACGGGTCTAAGCTTTAGCCGCACTACGTACAGGGAACTCTCAGAAAGGCCCCTCATGTCCACTGCATCCGAAGCCGAGAAGTCGGCCGTCAACGGGATCCGCACGGCGCTCGGCGTCGGCGGCGTCCTCGCCGTCATCGTCGGCATCCTGATCCTCGTCTGGCCGGCGAAGTCCGCCGCGGTCGTCACCGCGATCATCGCGATCTACGCGATCGCCGCCGGACTCGTCTACGCCGGCCTCGGCATCTTCTCCAAGACCAAGGGCGGCTGGGCTCGCGTCGGCCACATCGCCCTCGGAATCCTGTTCATCATCGCCGGCGTCGTGGCGCTGTTCAACCTCGGTCAGACGACGGCCTGGCTGGCGCTGTTCCTCGGCATCCTCGTGGGCATCATGTGGATCGTCGAGGGCATCGTGGCGCTCTCGACGCTCGGCGACGCGTCGTCGAAGGGATGGTCGATCTTCTTCGCCATCCTGAGCATCATCGCGGGCATCATCCTGCTGTTCTCGCCGGTCTGGGGCGCAGCGGTGCTCTGGTGGCTGCTGGGCATCTCGCTCATCGTCCTCGGCATCATCAACATCGTTCGCGCCTTCACCTTCAAGGGCGACATCTGATCCGAGCCGGACAACGGCGACGGCCCCGGGAGCATCGCTCCCGGGGCCGTCGCTTTCGTCTGCTGGCGCAACCGGCGGGCGGGCTGAGCCGACAGGATCAGCCGACGGGCTGGCTCAGTCGACGGGCAGGTGGCGGGCCCACCAGTCGAGCACGGCGTCGAACCGCTGCACCCGGTGGCGCGGCTGACCCGAGCGGGTGAGCTCGTGGTTCTCCCCCGGGAACACCAGCAGCTCGGCCTCGGTGCCCTGGCGCTTGAGCGCCGAGTAGTACCGGGTCGCCTGCTCGAGCGGGCAGCGGAAGTCGAGCTCGGAGTGCATCACGAGCGTCGGAGTCGTGACCTGGCCGACCACGGCCATCGGGCTCTGACGCGCGATGTCCTCGGCCGAGACGCCCACGTACTCGTCGCCGAAGAACGAGCCGATGTCGCTCGTGCCCTGGAACGAGAGCGGCTCGAGGAAGCCGCGCTCGACGATCGCGCCGGCGAACCGGTGGTCGTGCGCGATCACCCACGCGGTGAGGTAGCCGCCGTACGAGCCGCCCTGCACGCCGACACGGTCGCCGTCGAGCCTGGCGTCATCGGCGATCGCCCCCTCGAAGAAGTCGATCACGTCGGCGAAGTCGAGCGTGCCCATCTGCTGGCGGATGCTGCGCCCGTGCGACCGTCCGTAACCTGCAGACCCGCGGGGGTTGCAGTAGACGACGGCGTAGCCGGCATCCACCAGCACCTGCGTCTCGTCGAAGAGGTGCACGCCGTATGAGGCGTGCGGTCCGCCGTGGATCTGCAGGATGACCGGGAACGGCCCCTCGCCCGCCGGCGTCGCGACCCAGCCGTGCACCGGATAGCCGTCGCGGCCGGTGACGGTCAGCTCCTTCGGAAGGACGATGCCGGATGCCGCGGCCCGCGCGCCGAACGACGTCAGCGTGTGCGCGTCGCCGTCATCGATCAGCACGAGCTCGCCGAACGAATCCGGTCGCGAGATGGACGCCACCACCCGACCGCCGCCGACCGCGTGGCCGGCGACCTCGACGTCTCCGCCGAGCAGTTCGGCGATGCCCCCCTCGCGGGTGACGCGGAGCAGCCGCACGCGGCCGCGCGTCGTGTCCTGCACGAGGAACCCGTCGCCGTCGGCTGTCACGTAGCCGTCGCCGAGGTAGATCGTCTCGGCGTCCGTGA
Organism: Microbacterium hibisci; assembly: GCF_015278255.1. Taxonomy (GTDB): domain Bacteria; phylum Actinomycetota; class Actinomycetes; order Actinomycetales; family Microbacteriaceae; genus Microbacterium; species Microbacterium hibisci. Next base: position 321,181 of record NZ_JADIJC010000001.1, on the reverse strand, counting down.
GACGCCGCGGGCCCCCGGCCTCCAGAAGCCAGAGGCCGACGGCCGGTGCGATGAAGTCGACGCCGTCGCCGACTTCGTGAGCGAGGACGGCGACCGTGTCGTCGGACGCGACCTCCACGTCGAAGACGGACAGTCCCGCGTCGGTGCCGAGCACCTCCCGCGTGCCCGAGCCGTCGACCGCGACGGCGATGACGCGGCTGCGCAGATCGCGGCGATCCGCCTCGAGCTCGTCGAGCTGCGTCAGCAGCTCGCGGCCGTCGGCGGTGAAGACCAGGCCGCCGTGCGACGTCGTCCCTTCCGTGAGCTGGCGCGCCTCCGCGGCGACGAGGGTCTTCTTGGGCGGTTCGACGTCATCGGCGCGCACGGCGGCGGCCGGCTCGTAGAAGGGCTCGGCGTCGGGCTGAGGGGCCGCGACGACGAAGAGATGGGCCGGGCGATCGCCGAGGTAGCCGAGACCGTTCGCGTGCCACCGGACGCCCGTGATGTGCCGCGGCGCCTCGGCTGCGGCATCCAACCCCTCCACGCTGCCGTAGCGGCCCTTCTCCGGCACCCGCGCGAGGAACGCCAGGGTCGCGCCGTCCGGCGACCAGGCGAAGTCCTCGACGCCGAGCACGGCGTCGGTGGCCTGCACCGGCTCGCCGCCGCCCGCGGCGACGACGTGCACCTGCGGCTTTCCCTTGGCGTCGCCGCGCAGGAACGCGATGCGCGATCCGTCGGGCGAGAGCTTCGGCGACGAGTCGGCGGTGCCGCGGGTCAGGCGCCGCGGAGTGCCGTCGGGGAGGTCCACACGCCACACCTGGCCCACACCGCGGTTCGCGGCGAGGTCAGGACGGGAGGTGGCGAAGACCGCGAACGAGCCGTCCGGCGCGACCGCCGGCCGCCCGACCGAGACCAACGTCTCGATGTCGTGGGCGCGCATGGGTCACTCCGCCCCGAACGACGACACGTCGCCGATCAGCCGGGTGTTGTCGGCGGGCACGGGCTCCACGGCGGCACGCGCGACCTCGGCGGCGAACTCCGCCACGTTGTAGAGCTTGCCGGCGTCCTCGCGGCGCGCCGAGATCGCCCCCGGGTTCGCCCGCTCGAGCAGGGTCGCGGTGATGGTGCCCTCGATCATGTCGCCCGACACGACCACGAACTCGACGCCGCGCTCGGTCAGCGCCGGGATGCGCTCGCGGAGCGCATCCTCGCCGGCGCGCTTCGACAGGGCGACGGGCTCGTACTCGGGCATCGTCGGAGTCGTCCGGATGAAGTGGGCCTGGTGGCTCGTGACGAAGACCACCCGTGACCCGTCGCGCAGGACCGGGAGCGCGGTCTCGAGCACGCGCACCTGGGCGTCGCGGTTGAGCTGCAGCGCGTAGTCCTCGGCCATGCCCGACTCCATGCCGCCCGATGCGTTCAGCACGAGCACGTCGAGCCCGCCGAACGTCGTGGCGACCTCGTCGAACATCGCCTGAACGGATGCCGCGTCCGTGAGGTCGGCACCCACCACGAGCACCTCGACGCCCAGCTCGCGCAGCTCGGTCGCGAGCTTCTCGGCGCGCGGAGCCTTGTTGCGGTAGTTGATGACGACGTTCGCGCCGGCCTGCGCGAGGTAGCGCGCGGTGTCGGCGCCGATGCCGCGGGACGAGCCCGTCACGAGCGCGGTCCTGCCGCTCAGCGCACCGGCGGGAATCGGGGTGGAAGTCTCAGTCACGCAACGACCCTACCTGCTAGGTTCAAGGCAAGAGGAGGCGCACCGTGGAGCTCATCCAGACCATCGAGCAGTGGGCGTGGATCGGCTGGCTCGTCCTGATCCTCGTCTTCCTCGTCATCGAGATGCTCACGCTCGATTTCACCTTTCTGATGCTGAGCATCGGCGGACTCGCGGGGCTCGTGACCGACCTTCTCGGCGCGCCGATCTGGCTGCAGGTGATCGTCGCCGCCGGTGTCGCCGCCATCCTCGTCCTGCTGCTGCGCCCGCCGCTCCTTCGGCGCCTGCGACGCGGCGAGGATCCCACGCCGTCGAACGTCGACGCACTGATCGGCATCGGCGGCACCGTCGTCTTCTCGACGGGCGCTCACAGCGGCCAGGTGAAGCTCGCCAACGGGGATGTCTGGACGGCGCGCGCCGAGTCCGGCGAGCTCGAGCCGGGTGCCCACATCCGCGTGGCGCGCATCGACGGCGCCACCGCGGTCGTCCGCTCCGACTCCCCCGACCCTCTCATCGCACCGGAGGACCCCCGCGTATGAACGACCTCAGCTCGGCCATCCCTACGGCGATCGGCTGGATCCTCGCCGCCGCCGTCTTCATCTTCGTGCTGGTGGTCATCTTCCGCTCGATCCGGATCATCCCCCAGGCCAACGCCGGGATCGTCGAGCGCCTCGGCCGCTACCACAAGACCCTGAGCCCGGGTCTGAACCTGCTCGTGCCCTTCATCGACCGGCTCCGCCCGCTCATCGACATGCGCGAGCAGGTCGTCTCGTTCCCGCCGCAGCCCGTGATCACCGAGGACAACCTCGTGGTCTCGATCGACACGGTCGTGTACTTCCAGGTCACCGACGCCCGGGCCGCCACGTACGAGATCGCGAACTACCTCGGCGCCGTCGAGCAGCTCACCACCACCACGCTGCGCAACGTCGTCGGTGGCCTGAACCTCGAAGAGGCGCTGACCAGCCGTGACGAGATCAACGGCCAGCTCCGCGTCGTCCTCGACGAGGCGACCGGCAAGTGGGGCATCCGCGTCTCGCGCGTCGAGCTGAAGGCGATCGATCCGCCCATCTCCATCCAGGACTCGATGGAGAAGCAGATGCGCGCCGAGCGCGACCGCCGCGCCGCGATCCTCACCGCCGAGGGGTCGAAGCAGTCGCAGATCCTTGAGGCCGAGGGTCGCCGGCAGGCCGAGATCCTCCGCGCCGAGGGCGACAAGCAGGCCGCCGTGCTCCGCGCCCAGGGCGAGGCCGAGGCGATCCAGACCGTCTTCGACGCGATTCACTCGGGCAACCCCGACGACAAGCTGCTGGCCTACCAGTACCTGCAGACTCTGCCGAAGATCGCCGACAGCGCGTCGAGCAAGCTGTGGATCATCCCGAGCGAGTTCACCGACGCGCTCAAGGGTCTGACGGGGTCGTTCGCCGGAGTGATGACGGATGCCGCGGCCCGCGGCCGATCGCAGACTCCCGGCGGCACGGCTGCAGGCGGCCCCGCGTTCAGCGGCCCGCCGCCCGCGGTCACTCCGCCCACTCCGTGACGCATCCCTGGTTCGAGGGCGTCTCCGCGCCGCGCGTGCTCGCGCACCGAGGACTCGTCACGCCGGAAGAAGCGAATCACGGCATCGTCGAGAACTCCTTCGCGGCCGTGGCGGCCGCCCATTCGGCGGGGGCACCCTACGTCGAATCGGACTGCCACCGCACCGCCGACGGCGTCGTCGTGCTGTTCCACGACGACGACCTCTCCCGCGTGACCGGAGACCCGCGCAAAGTCGCCGACGTCTCCTCGCGTGAGCTCGAGCACCTCATGGCCGGGCGCGGCGGCCTCATCACCCTGCGCCAGGCGCTCACCTCGTTCCCCACGCTCCGGTTCAACCTGGACGTGAAGGCCGCGGGCGCCGCCACCGCGGTCGGCACCGAGATCGCCCCGTTCGCCGACCGGGTGCTGCTGACGAGCTTCGCCGACGACCGACGCCGAACGGCGCTCAGCGCGGCGGCCGCGGCGGGTCGCGGCATCCGTCCCGCGACCTCGGCCGGGCGTGGCACCATCACCCGCGTGCTGGCCGCCGTCTCGGCGCGCTCGGATCGGCTCGTGGCGCGAGCCCTCGCGGGCGTGGACGCGCTGCAGATCCCCGAGCGCCAGGGCCGGCTCCGCGTGCTGACGCCGCGGCTCGTCGCCGCTGCGCACCGCCACGGCGTCGAGGTGCACGTGTGGACCGTCAACGCTCCCGACGACATGCTGCGACTGGTCGCGATGGGGGTCGACGGGATCGTCACCGACCGCGCCGACATCGCCCTCGCCGCGCTGGCGTAGCACGCCTCTGGGGACACCGCCCCTCTCCCCTGTGCATCCACTGTGAAAGGTTGATGAACAGGGCCCCTTCGGATGATCCGCTCAGGTCGCTTCGTTATACCTGTACAGCGACGAGAGGACCACAAAATGGCAGACCGCAGTCTGCGCGGCATCCGACTCGGCGCCCAGAGCCTACAGAGCGAAGAGGGCGTCGTGTTCCATGAGCGCGCACAGCACATCTACACGTGCACGTCGTGTGGACGTGACACGACTTTGACCTTCGCGGCCGACGCCGAGGTCCCCCCGGCATGGGAGTGCCGCACGTGCGGCGCCGAGGCGCTGCTACGCGTCGGCGACGGCACGGCGACGGTCGACCACTCCGGTGACAAGACCCCGCGCAGCCACTGGGACATGCTTCTGGAGCGCCGTACCATTCCCGAGCTCGAGGAGCTGCTCGAAGAGCGCCTCGCGTATGTCCGCTCCCGCCGCGGCGCGAGCGAGAACACCCCGGCCGACAAGCTCAGCGCCTGAGCTGACGACCGCGCGACGCCGGCCCTACGGGGCCGGCGTTTTCGTGTTCGCGCGTGCGCGCAGGCGAGCTGCGACGCCGAGCCCCACGAGCACGGCGATGCCGCCGCACGACACCAGGCCGTTCACCCAGCCGCCGGCGACGACGGCCGGCGTGAGTCCCGTGCGCAGCGGCACGTCGGTGAGCATGTGCTCCGGCTCGTCGGCGGGCAGCCCGTCGAGGGTCGAGCCGTCGGGGGCGATCACCTGGCTCGTCCCGACGGTCGAGAGGTTGACGACGGAGCGCCCCGTCTCGATCGCCCGCAGGCGGGCGACGGCCAGCTGCTGGAGGTTCTCGTCGGTGCCGCGGAAGTCGGCGTTGTTGGTCTGGAACAGGTAGATCTCCGCCCCGTCGCGCGCCCCCTCCCAGACGAGTGCGTCGTAGATGACGTCGAAGCAGATCGCCAGGCCGGCGAGCGTCCCGTCGATGTCGAAGACCGGCGGAGTGGTGCCGGGCGTGTAGTCGCGGCCGATCATGCCGATGAGGTCGGGGGCGATCGAGGCGTAGAAGTCGCGGTCGGGCACGTACTCGCCGAACGGCACCGGATTGCGCTTGTCGTAGGTCTGCTCGATGCCGTCGCCGTCGCGCCAGAGGAACGACATGTTGAAATACTCGTCGCCGCGCCGATCGATGCGGTTCGCCACGAGGGGCGCGCCCACCTGCCTCGCCACGCGGTCGAGCGCGGCCGCCGCCACACGGGACTCCTCCGGGTCGAGGTCCACGCTCCCCTCGGGCCAGAGCAGGACGTCGACGTCGTCGGCGCCGAACAGCGGCTCGGTCGCTTCGTACTGCGACTCGAGGATCTCGCCCGCCTCACGCTCGTCGAAGTACCCGGCCGGGCCGTTGCCTTGGACGCTCGCCACGCGCATGGTGCCGGCGGGGGTCGTCGTCCACGCGGGCACCAGCACGAGTGCGGTGGCGATGACGGCGATCGCACCGACCGGCAGAAGCGCGCGGACGCTCACCACGCGACGCCGCGGGGCTCGCACGAGCTCGACCGCTGCGGCGACCAGGGCGACCATCAGGAAGGTGAGCCCCGCCGTGCCCGTCCACGACACGACCTCGGCGAACGGCCCGTTCACCTGCGACGTTCCCACCCGGCCCCACGGGAAGCCTCCGTAGGGGAAGCTTCCCGTCACCGCCTCGCGGGCGGTCCAGAGCGCGGCGACGAGCGTGGATGTCAGCAGGATGCGACCCCGCCGCGGAACCGCACGGGGCACCCACCGGTAGGCCAGCGAGATGAGCACGGCACCGCCGGCCACCAGCGCCGCTTCGAGCACCGAGAGGGCGAGCCACGGCAGCGGCCCCACCCATTCGGCGGTGAAGTCGACGTTGAGCAGGTAGAACGCCAGGCCGAACGCGAGCCCTGTCAGCAGCGCGCCGCCGATACTGCGGCCCACGAGCGTCACGAGCGCCAGCGCGACCGCCACGAACGCCATGGGCCACCATGCCACCGACGGGAACGACACGTCAAACAGTGCGCCCGCGCCCGCCGACACCGCGACGGCCGCCCACAGCGGCAGGAGGGGGCGCGGTGCGGCGTCGGGTGGCACGGATTCAGCCTAGGCGAGCGCGACCTGCTCCCCCGCCCTGGGCGGGTCCGTTACACGCCCGAGTACGCGACGATGCCCCGGCGTACGGCGTCGAGCGCCTTGCGCGCCGTGCCGGCGATCGGCTGCTCGGCGACGAGCGACAGCTGATCGAGCAGATCGATCGTCTGCTTGGCCCAGCGCACGAAGTCGCCGGCGGCCATGTCGGCCTCCACGAGCACGCGATCCAGCGTCCCGCCGCGCGCCCAGCTGTGCATGGCCTGCGCGAGGCCCGCTGCCACCGGCTCGGTGCCGGGCAGTCGGTGCTCCTGCTCGAGATCGTCGAGCTCCTGCCAGAGCGACAGCGTCGACTCGAACGCGGCGCGGAACGGCCCTCGAGGCAGCCCGCGCTCCCCGGGGCCCGCGTCGTCCCGCCGCGGCTCGTAGACCAGCGAGCACGCGAGCGCCGCCAGCGACGCGGCATCCAGGTCCCGCCAGATCCCGCGTCGCAGCGACTCCGCGACGAGCAGATCGCGCTCGCCGTAGATGCGGCGCATGGTGCGTCCGGCGGGCGTCAGCGCCGTCGTGCCGTCCGCCTCGACCGAGACGTACTCGAGGGCGTCGAGCACATCGACGACGCGATCGAAGATGCGCGCGACGGTCCCTGTGCGCGTGTCGATCTGCCGCCGCAGCCGGTCGATCTCGCGCTTGAGCTTCCAATAGCGCTCGGCCCACCGCGCGTGGTGCTCGCGGTCAGGGCACTGGTGGCACGGATGCCGCTGCATCTGCTTGCGCAGGCTGTCGATGTGCCGCAGTCGCTCATCGCGCGTGCGACGGGAGGCATTTGCATCTTTGCGGTTGGTCTTCTCGAGGTCGCTCAGCTCGCGGCGGATACGCGAGTACTCGCCGAAGTCTCCGCGGTCGCACGTCATCGCCTTCTGGTAGCCCGCGAGGGACTCCTCCTGCTCGCGCACCTGACGGGCGATCCCGACCACGGCGCGGTCCGCCTGGAACTGCGCGAACGACGACTCCAGGATCTCGCGCGCGCGGGCCCGGCCGAACTGGTCGATGAGGTTGACGGCCATGTTGTAGGTGGGCCGGAAGCTGGAGTTGAGCGGATAGGTGCGACGCGATGCCAGGGCGGCGACCGCCTGCGGGTCGAGGCCCTCCGTCCACTGGATGACAGCGTGGCCCTCGACGTCGATGCCGCGCCGCCCGGCGCGGCCGGTGAGCTGCGTGTACTCCCCCGACGTGATCGCGACGCGCGCCTCACCGTTGAACTTCTCGAGCTTCTCGAGCACCACCGTGCGCGCGGGCATGTTGATGCCGAGCGCGAGGGTCTCGGTGGCGAACACGACCTTGACGAGCTTGCGCTGGAAGAGCTCCTCCACGACCTCCTTGAACGCCGGAAGCAGTCCCGCGTGGTGCGACGCGACGCCACGTTCGAGGTTCTCGCGCCACTCCCAGAACCCCAGGACCGCCAGATCCTCCTCCAGGAGAGAGCGGGTGCGCTCCTCGACGATCGCGCGGATCTCGCGACGCTCCTCCTGCGAGGTCAGGCGCACACCCGACCGGCGCACCTGCTGCACGGCGGCGTCGCACCCGGCACGGCTGAAGATGAAGAAGATCGCCGGAAGAAGGTTCGAGCGGCCCAGCAGCTCGACGACGTCGGGGCGGTCCAGGCGCTCGATGCGCTGCACGTTCGCGGAGCGCACCGGCCGTTTGCCGCCGCGCTGGGGACGGCGGCGGGATGCCTCGTACCCGGCCTGGCGCGCACTGTTGAAGGCCTGCGCGCGCCGGTTGTTCTCGAAGTTCGAGCCCTTGAAGGAGCGGATGCGCATGAGCTCCTGGTTGACCTGGGCTGTCGCGATGCCGGCGCGATCGTCGAACAGCGGCAGCAGGTCGCCGCGCACGAGCACGTGCTGCTCGAGGGGCACCGGACGCGTCTCCGAGACGATGACCTCGGTGTCCCCCCGGACGGTGTCGAGCCAGTCGCCGAACTCCTCGGCGTTCGAGACGGTCGCCGACAGCGACACGAGCCGCACGCTCGGCGCGAGGTGGATGATGACCTCCTCCCACACCGCGCCCCGGAACCGGTCGGCGAGATAGTGGACCTCGTCCATGACCACGTAGCGCAGGCCCCGCAGCGCCGGAGAGTCCGCGTACAGCATGTTGCGGAGCACTTCGGTGGTCATGACGACGATGCGCGCGTTGCCGTTGATGTTCGTGTCACCGGTGAGAAGCCCGACCTCGTCGGCGCCGTAGACGTCCTGCAGCTCGCGGAACTTCTGGTTCGACAGCGCCTTCATCGGCGTGGTGTAGAACGCCTTGTCCCCGGGTTCGCGCATCGCGAGGTGCACCGCGAACTCGCCCACGATCGTCTTTCCGGCACCGGTGGGCGCCGCCACCAGCACGCTGCGGCCGTCCTCGAGGGCGCGGCATCCCTCGATCTGGAACGGGTCGAGCGTGAACCGCTGCGACGCGGCGAAGTCGGCCGTGATCGGATGGGTGCGATCCAGCTGAGCCGAGTCGCGCGCTCGCGCGTAGCGCTCGGCAGGAGCGGGGTCCGTCACGCCGACGCCTCAGGCGGCAGCAGCGTGGCGCTGCGCTTCGCCTTGCGCCGGTCGAACAGCATCGACAGCCCCACGGCCGCGAAGTACAGCACGCAGAGGATGCCGGCGAGGAGCAGCATCGACGTGACGTCGGCCGCCGGCGTCGCCGCCGCGGCGAACACGGTGATCACGAGGATCGCCACACGCCAGCCTTTGAGGATCTCCCGCCCCGAGACCACCCCAGCGAGGTTCAGCGCGACCAGGAACACCGGGGTGACGAACGAGATGCCGATGACCAGCAGCAGCTTGAAGACGAAGTCGTAGTACGTCGCGTAATCGTAGAACTGCGCGATGCCCTGGTCGTTCGGGACGAAGTTGGCCATCAGCACCACCATGTGCGGCATGATGAGCCAGCCGACGTAGAGGCCCGCCATGAACAGCGGGATCGCGGACGCGAGGAACCCGATCGTGTAGCGCACCTCTTTGCGCGTCAGGCCGGGCATGATGAACGCCCAGATCTGCCACAGCCAGATGGGAGCCGAGATCAGCAGGCCGATCGCGAACGCGATCCGCATGTGCAGATCGAAGCCGCTCGAGACGGTGGTGAAGTTCAGCGCGATGTCCTGATCGCCCCGCTCCTCCGCGATGTGCACGATCGGCTGTGCGAGCAGATCGATGACCCAGCCGCTGATGATGAAGGCGATCACCATGCCGACAATGAGACCGGCCGCGCCGATGAAGAACCGCTTCCGCAGCTCGCGCAGGTGTCCGCCGAGGGACATGCGCTTATCGCGCCGAGGCTGTTCCGGCTCCTCGATGCGCGGTGGATCCGTGGTGACCACGGCGGGTCAGGATGACGGGTCTGCGGTGCTGCTGGTCGAGCTCGCGGGCGTGTCGGCCTTCGGAGTCTCGGACGCCACGCTGTCGGCCTTCGGCTTGGCCGTGGCGTCGTCCTCCTTCATCGCCTTCATCTCGCCCTTGAAGACCCGGGCGGACTGACCGAGGCTCTTGGCGAGGGCCGGCAGTTTCGCAGCCCCGAACAGGAGCAGGATCACCGCGAGGATGATCAGAAGGTGCGGCCATCCGAATGCGCCCATGCGGAGTCTCCTTGTCGGTGCGGATGTGGGACCAGTGTAACCCGGTGAGAAGGCCGGCGAACGACGTCAGCGGTATTGGGCCAATCCGGCCTCTGCCCAGTCCGCCACGGCGCGCCGAGCGCCGGCGGGCTCGAGCACCTCGACGGCACCGCCGCGGCGTGTGACAGGGCGGCGCAGACTCAGCTCGTCGGCGACCCGCATCGTGGCGATCGTGACGCCCTCGGCGGTCTCCAGCGTGGCCCGGTCGAGGTAGTCGCCGAGGAGAGGCGCGACCTCCTCGGGGAAGCGGATGCGCGTCACGACGTCACCGGCGCCGGTGTCGAACCAGTCCGGCACGTGGTCGCCGGCGTGCGCGCTGGGGATGCCGGTGAGCTCGAGGTCGCTCACGCGGTCGAGGTGGAACGTGCGCATCGCCTCGCGCAGGTGACACCACCCCTGCAGGTACCACTGGCCGCTCGCGATGTGCACCTTGACCGGGTCGACCGTGCGCGTGGTGGGCGCGGCATCCGGCGCCTTGTACGTGAACGACACGGCGACGCGCCGACGCAGCGCGTCGGCGACCAGGTCGCGCACCGCGTCGACCGGCTCGGTGGCGAGGATCATCTCCGGCGGGGTTCCCGACGCGCCGCGCGCCAGTTTCGCGAGGAGGCCCGCGTACAGCTCGGTGTCGCCGACGCCGGGGATCGACCGCGCCAGCTGCAGGCCCGCCAGCAGCGCCGCGGCCTCGCGCGCGGTCAGCTTGGGCGCGCGCTCGAGCCCGACGGAGTTGGTGATGACGATGAGATCGCGCTCGTCGAGCAGGTCCCAGTCGATGTCGAACAGATCGTTGGCCATCTGCCAGTAGCCGCGGTCGCCGGGCAGCCCGATGACGGTCAGCTTCTCGACCATCGACCGCATCTGATCGGCCGTGACGTCGAACTCGTCGGCGGCCTCGGCCAGCGACACCTCGCCCTTGCCGATGAGATACGGCACGAGCTGGAGCATGAGGGCCGCCCGGTCGGTCGCCACGAGCGGTCGCCTGGCGGTCATGACGCTCCCCCGTGCAGCTCGCGGGTGGCGGCGAGGCGATCGATCACGCGGTCGCGCAGGTCGGCGGGTTCCACCACGCGCACCTCGGGTCCGTACGAGGCGAGCTCGTCGGCGAAGATGTGCGGGTCGACGTACGCCACGCGGATGCCCTGCTCGGCCGGCTGTGCGCGCCGCGCAAGACGCAGCGCCGCCTCGGTGCCGGGGTTGACCTCCAGCAGCGCGGAGTTGCGGGCGGCGACCTCGTCGAGTCCGGCGAGGGCGCGGTCGCCCGCGCCTTCGCGCAGGGCCGGGTCGAACGACGCCCGGGTCAGCACGACGGGGCCGACGATGCGGGTGAGCAGGAACGTGCGATCGGCGTCGACATCGAGGTCGATGCCGAACACGTGCCAGCGGCCTTCGTACTCGACGAGCGCCAGCGGTCGGACGCGCCGCGTGCGCGGCGCCTCCTCCCCCGGCTTGAGGTACGGGAAGGTGACGACGCGACTCTGCTCGATCGCCTGCTGCAGCGCCGGGAACGCGGGGTCGTGCATGGTCAGGCGCGGCGAGAACCCGATGATCGGCTCGTCGACCAGGTCGCCCAGCGCGCGGATCTTGCGCAGGCCGCTGCGCGCATCGTCCGACATGGAGCTCTCGCTCCACACGCCTCCGGCGAGCGTCAGCAGCGCCAGCTCGGCCGGGGTGAACTCGATGTCTTCGGGGAGCTCGTACTCCGCGCTCGGGACGCGGTACCGCGCCTCGCGCAGATCGTCGGGGTCTGCCCAGTCGCCGATGGTCTCGATCGGCACGCCGAGTCCGCGCAGCGACTCCTTGTCGCGCTCGAACATCTTCTCGAGCGCGTCCTTGGACGCCCCTGCCTCGCTCTGCTCGCGGTAGCCGGCGACCGAGGTCAGGATGGTGTCCTTCGTGAGGCCCTGATCGGTCGCGATCAGCGCCACCACGAGGTTGACCAGGCGCTCCTCGGGCGGGATCTTCGCGGCGGCGGTGGCAGGCACCCGCCTATCTTAGAGCCGTGCGCGGCGGGGTCGCCGAACCCGGGCTCACTCCGCCGGAGCGGCGTCGATCCCGAGGACGTCGATCACGAAGACGAGGGTCGAACCGGCCGGGATGGCGTCCCGCGGCTCATCCCCGTAGCCCTGGTCGGGCGGGATGACGACGAGCACCTGCGAGCCGACCGTCGCCCCCTCCAGCGCCTCGGCGAAGCCGGGCACGACGGCGTCGAGGGTGAGCGGCGCGGGCTGGCTGTCCCACGTGGTGTCGAAGGCCTCGTTCTCGCCCCAGACCACACCGGTGTAGTGGACGCGCACCGGCAGGTCGCCGGTCACCTCTTCGCCGCTGCCCTTCTTGAGGGTCTGCACGACGAGCTCGGCGGGCGGCGCGCCGTCCGGGATGATCAGGCCGGGGCGGCCGTCGGGCGCACGGACGACAGTGGGCAGCCCGAAGCCGCTGTTGAACTGGTTCTGACCGTCTGCCGCCGACAGGTACACCTTGTGGAGATCGATGACGGCCACGAGGGCGTCGCCGTCGTCGAGACCGGCCTGGCCTGCCACACCGTCGGCGAGGTCGTCCTGTGACAGCGCGATGGCCACGCGCGAGCCCTCGGTGGCGCAGTGCAGCGCCTCCTCGAGGCCCGGGAAGTTGGCGAACTGCGACACTGACGACACCCGCGACAGGTCGCCGTCGTACTGGGTTTCGGCGAGCAGTTCGCCGGTGGCGCCGCTGAACAGTGAGACGTCGAGGACGACGGGCTGCGTGTCGGACGTGATCGCGGTGCCGTCGCCGACGACGACATCCTCGTACGCCAGCTCCGAAGCCTTCAGCGGGGTGTAGATCTCCACGTCGGGCTGCTCGCCGATCTCGCCGCTGACGTCGATGAGGTCCATCACGTCGGCATCGGACACGGCGGAACGGGAGCAGTCGGAGGACCAGGGCATCGAGCACCCGGTGAGGCCGACGGTCACCAGGCCGAGGACGGCGAGGGCAGCGGGGATCTTGCGCACCGGGCTAGTTTAGGCGGACTCGCCCGGGTGGTCCGCACGCCCCGACGCCAGGCGCGCGCCCTCCGCGGCGCGCTCGGCCTCCCGGACGCGCTTGCGCAGGTTCTTGTCGGTGATCTGCCGGTCGCCCACGGCTCCGGGCGTCCAGAGCTCGACGTCCTCGTCGCCGTAGCTCGACTTCGACGCGCGGCGCTTGACCTCGGGCGGGACGGCGCCGGGCGCAAGGCGCCGCGCCCAGATGAGGAAGCCGGTGTGCGCCACCATGCGGTGGTCGGGGCGCACGGCCAGGCCCTCGACGTGCCAGCCCCGCACCATCGTCTCGTTCGCGTCGGGCTCGGTGAACAGCCCCGTGCCGCGGATGTACTCCGCGACGCGGCTGAGCTGGGTGGCGGTCGCGACGTAGCAGACCACGACGCCGCCGGGAGTGAGCGCCTCGGCCACCGCATCGATGCACTCCCACGGCGCCAGCATGTCGAGCACGACGCGATCCACGGATGCCGGAGCCACGGCATCCGTCAGCTCTTCCGCCAGATCGCCCACGACGACGTCCCAGTTGGCGGGCACGTGACCGGTGAAGGTCTCGACGTTCGCGCGCGCGACGGCGGCAAAGTCGTCGCGTCGCTCGAACGACACCAGGCGTCCCTCGGCGCCGATGGCGCGCAGCAGCCACAGCGACAGCGCGCCCGAGCCGACACCGGCCTCGACGACCGTGGCGCCGGGGAAGATGTCGGCTTGGGCGAGGATCTGCGCGGCGTCCTTCGGGTAGACGATGGCCGCACCGCGGGGCATCGACATCACGAAGTCGCGCAGCAGCGGCCGGAGCGCGAGGTACTCGTGCCCGCCGCTGTTGGCGACGACGGAGCCGTCGGGCTGCCCGACGAGCTGCTCGTGCTTCAGGACACCGTGGTGCGTGTGGAGCTCGCCGCCGGTCCGGAGCGTGATCGTGTGCAGGCGGCCCTTCGGACCCGTCAGCTGCACGCGGTCGCCGAGGCGGAACGGGCCGCTCGGGCGCTCGGCAGCAGCCGTCGTGTCGGCGGTGGTGTCGGGAGTCATCGGGCGACCTCCTGGTTCGAGTGGGCGGCGCGGAGGCGGGAGCGGTGTGCGGCGTGGAAGGCGACGACATCGTCGGCCGAGCGCCCGTCGAGCGTCTCCCAGAGCGCGTGGGCGCCGACGCCGGTCAGCGAGACCATGAGCGGCACGCCGATCACCGAGGCGCCCGAGGCGATCGCGGAGCGCAGCCCATTCGGAGAGTCCTCGATCGCGACGGTCTCGTCAGGGGTGACTCCGAGCGCCTCGCAGGCCTGCAGGTAGGGATCGGGAAAGGGTTTCGGGCGCGTGACGTCGTCGCCCGCCACGACGACGTCGAAGGCGTCGAAGTCGATGAGGTCGACGACCGTCTGCGCCATGCGGCGCATCGACATCGTCACGAGGCCCGTCTTGATCCCCGCCGCGCGCAGGCCCGCGAGCAGCTCGCGCGCACCGGGCCGGAAGGGCACGCCGGTGTCGGCCAGCTGACGCATCACCTCGTCGGTGAGATGGTCGACGATCGCGTCGGTCGTCATGCGCACGCCGGCGCCCTGGAGGATCCGGGCGGAGTCGTCGAGCCCGAGCCCGACGAGACCGAGCGCCTGCTCGTGCGACCACGTCCCCCCGAAGCTCTCGATGAGCGGCGTCTCGGCCGCCATCCAATACGGCTCGGTGTCGACGAGGGTGCCGTCCATGTCCCACAGGACGGCGGCGAGTCGGGGCGCGTTCACCGTCCAATCCTACGAGGGGCCTCCGGCCTCCCACCGGGAGGGGGGCATATCCTGGAACGAACCCCGCAGCGGTTGCGGGCAGAGGGGGTCTCGTGGACGGACTGGGTCGTCGTGTTCTCGTCGCCGCGTTCGACGGCTGGAACGACGCGGGCGAAGCCGCGTCGTCCGCGATCACCCAGCTGCGCGAGGGCGGCTCGTACGACACCGTCTTCTCGGTGGATCCCGAGCTCTATTTCGACTACCAGTACACGCGCCCGCACATCGCCGCCGACGGCGACGGCGGGCGCAGCCTGCGCTGGCCCGAGGCGACGCTGCTGCGTCCTGCGCGGGCGACCCGCGGCGGCACCCAGCTGTGGCTGCTCACCGGTGTCGAGCCGGCCCGCGCATGGCAGGCATTCGCGTCGGAGTTCATCGACGTCGCCCTGCGGGAGGACATCACGGGATTCGTCGCGATCGGCTCGATGATGTCGGACGTGCCGCACACGCGTCCGATCTCGGTCTTCGCCGGCAGCGACAACGAGGCGCTGCGCGGCAAGCTGTCGCTCGAGCGCAGCACCTACGAGGGACCTGTCGGCATCCTCAGCGTGCTGGGCGACGCCGCCGAGCGCGCCGGCATCCCGACCGCCAGCCTCTGGGCGAGCGTGCCGCACTACGTCGCCGGCCACACGCCCTCCCCCAAGGCCACACTGGCGTTGCTCGACCGCCTCGAAGATCTCACCGGCGCACCGGTGGCTCGCGGCGATCTCGCGACCGAGGCGGTCGCGTGGGAGGCGTCGATCGACGCCGCCGCGGCCGACGACGAGGAGATGACGGAGTACATCCACCAGCTCGAGCGCACGCGCGACACGTGGGACTCCCCCGAGGCCTCGGGCGATGCGATCGCACAGGAGTTCGAGCGGTACCTGCGGCGCACCGACGGCAAGCCGGGCGACGGGCCGCAGAAGCCCGGACGCGACGACCCGCGCCGCTGAGCGGCCTCCGGCGCCTTCTCATCGCGCCGGCGCCTTCTCATCGCGGCGGCACGCGGCGGGCGCGGTCCGGCCGGGTCGCGGCATCCGTCGACCAACCGCTTTCTCGGCGAACAACCCCGCTGTCGGCGCCGACAGCGTGGTTGCTCGACGAGACCGCGTCATCTCGACAGCACGTGGAGCGCCGGTGTGTGAGCGGGCGCTACGGCGGCTAGGGGTTGATGACGCCCGTGCTCAGCAGCACCAGCAGCAGGGAGCCCACCGCCACGCGGTAGACCACGAACGGCAGGAAGCTGTGCTTCGAGATCCAGTTCATGAAGAACGCGATCACGCCGAGCGCCACGATGAACGCGACCGCGGTCGCGACGGCCGTCTCGCCGAGGGTGAAGACGCCGGGCTCGCCGAAGCTCTTGAAGAGCTGGAAGAAGCCGCTGCCGAAGACGGCGGGGATCGCGAGGAGGAAGGCGTAGCGGGCGGCGGCCGCGCGCTCGTAGCCCATGAAGAGGCCCGCGGTGATCGTGCCGCCGGAGCGTGACACGCCCGGGATGAGCGCGAGCGACTGCGCGAACCCGTAGATCACGCCGTGGCCGACGGTGATGTCCTGCAGCTTGCGCTTCTTGGCACCGACGTGGTCGGCGATGCCGAGCAGCACGCCGAAGAAGATCAGCATGCCCGCCGTGATCCACAGCGATCGGAGCACGGTCTCGATCTGATCCTGGAACAGCAGCCCGAGCACGACGATCGGGATCGACCCGATGATGATGAGCCACCCCATCTTCGCGTCGGGGTCGTTCCGCGGGATGCGCCCGGCCAGCGATCGGAACCAGTGGCCGATGATGCGCACGATGTCGCGCCAGAAGAACACCACGACGGCCGCCTCGGTGCCGATCTGCGTGATGGCGGTGAACGCCGCTCCCGGGTCCTCGGCCGAGGGCAGGAACTCGCCCAGGATGCGCAGATGCGCGCTGGACGAGATCGGCAGGAACTCGGTCAGTCCCTGGACGAAGCCGAGGATGATCGCTTCGAGAAGCATGGGCGCCTTTCAGACGTGCAGGAGACGGATGCCGCGGCCCGCGGCATCCGTCGGGAATCAATAGGTGCGGAGCAGATCGGTGAGCACGGCTTGGCCGAACACCAGCGCGTCGATCGGCACGCGCTCGTCGACACCGTGGAACATGCCCGTGAAGTCGAGGTCTGCCGGGAGCCGCAGCGGCGCGAAGCCGTACCCGGCGATCCCGAGCGCCGCGAGCGCCTTGTTGTCGGTGCCGCCGCCCATGAGGTAGGGCACGACCGGCGCACCGGGATCGTGGCGCCCGAGCGCGGCCACCATGGCGTCGACGAGGTCGCCCGAGAAGGGCACCTCGAGCCCGATGTCCTGGTGGACGACCTCGACCTCGACCCCGTCGCCGACGATACGGCGGATGTCGGCCAGGGCCGCCTCCTCGGTGCCGGGCAGCACCCGCACGTCGATGAGCGCCTCGGCACGATCGGGGATGACGTTGTGCTTGTAGCCGGCGACGAGACCGGTCGGGTTGGTGGTCGTCCGCAGCGTGGACCGGAGGAAACCGGATGCCGCGCCCGTCGCCGCGGCGACGGCATCGGGGTCGCTCGCGGCCTGGCCGGTGAGGCCGGCGAGCCGCGCCGTCATCTCGCGAGTGGTGTCGGTGAGCGTCACGGGCCACGCCGTGCGGCCGAGGGCCGCGACGGCTTCGGCCAGACGGGTCACGGCGTTGTCGGCGTGGAGGCTCGACCCGTGCGCGGCGCGGCCGCGCGCCACGAGGCGGATCCACACGAGGGCCTTCTCCCCGACCTGCAGAAGGTACGCGTGACTGTCGCCGACGGGGATCGAGTAGCCGCCGACCTCGCTGATCGCCTCGGTGGCGCCGGCGAACCACTCCGGGTGGTTCTCGACGACCAGCGCCGAGCCTTCGATGCCGCCGTTCTCCTCGTCGGCGAAGAACGTGAGCACGAGGTCGCGCTCGGGCTGCTCGCCCGCGCGCAGGATGTCGGCGACCGACGTGAGGATCATGGCGTCCATGTCCTTCATGTCGACAGCACCGCGGCCCCAGAGCATGCCGTCCTTGACGACGCCGCCGAACGGGTCGACGCTCCAGTCCTCGGCGATGGCCGGCACGACGTCGAGGTGCCCGTGCAGCACCAGCGCCGGCTTGTCGCGGTTGCGCCCGACGACGCGCGCCATCACGTTCGTGCGGCGCGCGACGGGTTCGTAGTACTCCGGGGCCAGGCCGAGACCTTCGAGGTACGCGCCGACGTACTCGGCGGCCTCGCGCTCGCCGGCGGCGCGTCCGCCGCCGTGATTCGTGGTGTCGAAGCGGATCAGGTCCCGCGCGATCGCGGCGACTTCGGGGAGTTCGGCTTCGGGCATGCGCTCCAACCTACCCGGCCTCCCGGCTCTCGCGATTCGCGGCGCTGGCAGGTCGTTCCTGCTCGCGCCGGCGCTCCGCGACGACGGCCTCCCGGCCGCGCCGTTCCGCGCGGGCCGGGAGGCCGTGTCCGTGGATGCGGGGTCAGTGGGCGACCGCCACCACTCCGGTGATCACCAGGGTGAGCAGCGTGGTCCACCCGACGATGGCGACAGCCTGCCACGCGAGGATCCGCACCGTGCCGACGCCCGCGCCGGCGAGCATGGTGGCTGTGAACTGCGTGGGCAGCAGCAGCGGGCCGAGGAGGCTCACGCCGGGGACGCCGTAACGCTCGAAGGCGCGCTGGAACTTCGCCCTGCGGGCGGAGCCGCGGTCGTCGGCCGCGGCGGGTGCGGGGGCGTCGGCGACCGCGTCGGCCTCGGCGCCGCCCGCCGCGACGAGTCGCCGCGCGCGGTGAGCCGTGACCACGGCCGAGCGGGTGCGTGCGGCGAGCAGCACGAGCACGGTGACGCACACGAAGTTGCCGATGATGGCCGCGGCCGCCGCGATCACGGGGTTCACGCCTCCGACGATGCCGATGGCGGCGGCGCCTTCGCCCTCGACGAAGGGGATGGCCGCGGCGCCCGCGACGATGAGCGGCTGGAGGAGGTCGGGGACGTTCGCGACGAGGTTCTGGAACGTGTCGATGAGGTTCATGTCGGCACCTTTCGAGTCTGTGGAGGAGGTGGCGTCGGAGCCGTGTTCCTCCGACAGATCACAGTCCATCGGCTCCCGAGGATGCCGGGAAGTGCCGTGGTGTCACCGGCGTGCGGGAGGTGCGCACGCGCCGGGGGTGACATCTGTCATGCCCCTAGGGTGGGACGCATGAGCCGCCCCTCCGAGCCCGCCGCACAGGATTCCGGCGAGTCGGACCGACGTCCTCTCCGGCTGACGCGAGGCATCAGGGCGACGTGGTGGTACACCGCCTCCGGCGTGCTGCTCTTCGAGCTCGTCGTCGCCCTGATCTGGGTGCTGACACTCCTGGAAGCTGGTCGGACCACCCCTGTTCTGACCGCGGTCGGGATCGCGGGCCTGGCCTGGACGGCGTCGACGGTGCCGCTGCTGCAGTACTACCGCCACCGGACCGATGAGAGCCCGTGGGCGCGGTGGCCGCGCCTGCTGGCGCCCCTCGTCATCGCCGCCCTCGTCGGGCTGGTCGGCGGGCTGCTCTCGGGACTGTGGCTCGTCGCCGCGCTGCCGCTGGTGCAGTCCGTGCTGCTGCTCAACTGGCCGACCGGAGTGCGCGCTCGCATGGTCGCGGCGGGGACGCTGCTGCTGGGCGCGGCCTGGTTCGTCGACGCCCGGATGACGTTCTCGCAGCAGCCCGACGTCAGCTGGTGGCTGCTCGGCTTCTTCAG
Source organism: Microbacterium hibisci (assembly GCF_015278255.1). Classification (GTDB taxonomy): domain Bacteria; phylum Actinomycetota; class Actinomycetes; order Actinomycetales; family Microbacteriaceae; genus Microbacterium; species Microbacterium hibisci. Next base: position 301,924 of record NZ_JADIJC010000001.1, on the reverse strand, counting down.
TGCGACTCTTCCGCTCATGACGGCGCTGTCGCTGTGGTGGTGGGACGTCCTCATCACCGTCGACCGTGCCCGGGCGTCGGAGGCGCGCCTGGCCGCCACGCAGGAGCGCCTGAGGGTGGCCACCGACGTCCACGACCTGCAGGGCCACCACCTCCAGGTGATCGCCCTCCAGCTCGAGCTCGCCGAGCGCCTCATGCCCACGGATCCGCCGGCGGCGCTCGAGCAGCTGCGCGCGGCGCGCGCGAGCGTGGACGAGGCCCGTCAGGGCACCCGCGACCTCGCCACGAGGGTCCGCTCCGTCCCCCTCAGCGACGAGATCGCGAATGCCGCCGACCTCCTGCGCGCCGCCGGGAGCAGCGTGCAGACGATCGTCTCCCCCGACGCCGACGACGCCCCGGCGTCGGTGCTGGCGCCCATCATCCGCGAGACGACGACCAACGCGCTGCGCCACGGCGGCGGCGCCTGGGCGCGCGTGGCGCTCACCCGCGAGCCCACGGGGTGGCGCTACGTCATCGCCAACGACCCCGGCGACACCACGCCCAGCGCCGACGGCTCAGGGCTCGAGGGCATCGGGCGCCGGGTGTCGGATGCCGGGGGCACGCTGTCGATCGATCGGCTCGACAGTGAGTTCGCCGTCGCCGTGACCCTCCCCGCCGAGACGGCCGGAGGGGTTCGATGATCCGGGTGCTCCTCGCCGACGACGAGGGCATGATCCGCTCGGCGCTCGCCGCCCTGCTGCGGCTGGAGCCCGACATCGAAGTGGTCGCGGAATGCGGCGACGGCGAGGAGGCCCTCGCGGCGGCGCTCCGGCTCGTGCCCGACGTCTGCCTCCTCGACCTCGAGATGCCGGGGATGGACGGGGTCGAGGTCGCCTCGCGGGTGACACGTGCCGTGGCCACGCGCTGCGTCGTGGTGACGCGGCATGCCCGGCCCGGGGTGCTGCGCCGCGCGCTGTCGTCGGGGGTGTCGGGGTTCCTGCCCAAGTCGCGCGGAGCGGACGAGGTGGCGGCCGTGATCCGGCGGGTCGCAGCGGGCGGCCGCTATGTCGACCCCGAGGTCGCCGCGGATGCGCTCAGCGACGAGCGGTCGCCGCTCACCGACCGCGAGCTCGACGTCCTCCGCGCCGGACGCCGCGGCGAGACGACCGGGCAGATCGCCCGGCATCTCTCTCTCGCCCCCGGCACCGTCCGCAACCACGTGTCGGCGATCCTCGGCAAGCTCGGCGTGGGCACGCGCCAGCAGGCGGTGCTGGTCGCCGAGGAGCGCGGCTGGATCTGAACCGCTCCCCCGCGAGGGCGTCGACAGCCGACGGGCCGGGGCGCCCGCCACAACGGAAGAAGGCCCCCTTCCGGGGGCCTTCTTCACTGTGTGCGCGAGGGGGGACTTGAACCCCCACGCCCTATACGGGCACTAGCACCTCAAGCTAGCGCGTCTACCTATTCCGCCACCCGCGCAGGTGGTTTCCGGTTTCGCAACCGAGGAATGACATTACCACGTCACCGGACGTTCAACGAATCGGCGGGCGCCCGGGCGCGTCAGCCCATCGACACGCCGAACAGCAGGCCGAGCGCGTAGGTGACCGCGGCGGCGCCGAAGCCGATCGCCAGCTGGCGCAGGGCGCGACGCAGCGGCGGAGCGCCCGAGAGGAGCCCCACGGCGGCGCCCGTCGACATGAGCGCGATGCCGACCAGCACCAGGGCCACCACGACCGCGGTGAGGCCCGACAGACCGAAGATCCACGGCAGCACCGGGATGATCGCGCCGGAGGCGAAGAACAGGAAGCTCGACAGCGCTGCGGCCCACGCGCTGCCCACGACCTCGCCGTGATCGGCGACGCCGATCGGGCCGGTGTCGGCGCGCCCCTGACCGAGTGCGTGCGCCGCCTCGACGACGCGGCGGGCTCGTGCGGACGCCTCGGCCTCCGGCATCCCCCGCGTCCGGTACACGAGCGCCAGCTCGTTGGCGTCGATGTCGAGGTGCGGGATCGCGCCGTCGGCGTAGTCGCTGGGCTCGGTCGCCGCGAGCAGCTCCCGCTGCGAGCGCACCGAGACGAACTCCCCCGCGCCCATCGACAGCGCGCCGGCGAGCAGACCGGCGATGCCGCTGAAGAGCACGAACTGGCTCGACACTCCGGTCGCACCGATGCCCATGACGAGGGCGAGGTTGGAGACCAGCCCGTCGTTCGCGCCGAAGACTGCGGCCCGGAAGGTGCCCGACAGGCGGCGCCGCCCGCGGGCGGCGAGCCCACGGACCACCTCGTGGTGGATCTTCTCGTCGGCGGCCATGCGGGGCGTGGCGAAGGGCTCGTCGTCGTAGGGCGAGCGCGCCTCGGCGTTCTGCGCGAGGGCGAGCACCCAGATCGAGCCGAAGCTCTTGGCGAGCGCGCCGAGCATCCGCGTGCGGATGTCGGGCTGCGGCAGACGCGCGGGCTCGCTGCCCAGCAGCTCCAGCCAATGGGCCTCGTGGCGCCCCTCCGCCTCGGCGAGGGCGAGGAGGATCTCGCGCTCCTCACCGGTGCGTCGGCCCGCGAGCTCGCGGTAGACGTGGGCCTCGGCGCGTTCGTTGACGAGGTAGCGCGCCCAGCGGCGGCGGTCGCGGTCGGTGGGTGCGGCGGGCGCGGTCACTCTGGGCCTCCGGTCGGGTGTGCGGGACTCGACAACGCTAGCCACCGTGCGTGCAGTGCCCGCGCCGAAAGCGAGGATTGCCAGCATTTCGGGGTTCCGAACGGCGCCGGGCCGGCCGCGTCGCGGGTCAGGAGCGCACGCGCTTGCGCAGCACGTCGATCCGTGCCTGCAGCTGCGCGACGGTGGCGTGCGAGACGGCGGGGCCGCCGCAGATGCGCCGGAGTTCGGCATGCACCAGGCCGTGCGCCTCACCCGTCTGACGGGCATAGAGGCCCACCAGGCTGTTGAGCAGCTGTCGCTGCTCCTTGAGCGTGCGGTGCAGCGCCTGCGGCAGCGCCGGCTCCTCCTCGGGCGCGGCCTCGCGCTCGCGCGCCTCGCGCGCACTCCGGTGCCGGGACTGGCGCGAGACCCTCGACATCAGCACCTCGTGCACCTGGTCGGGCTCGAGCAGTCCCGGGATTCCGAGGAACTCCTCCTCCTCCGGGGTGCCGGGAACGGCGAGCTGTCCGAACTCCCTGCCGTCGAAGAGCACGCGGTCGAAGTGCGCCAGCGATCCGAGCGCCTGATAGGAGAACTCCTCGGTGAGCGCATCGGAAGCCTTGTCTTCGCGCTCCGCGGCGTCCATCAGGTCTTCTTCGGCGTTCCACTCGTCCTCGCCGTCGGAGTCGCGGTCGAGCGCGTGGTCGCGCTGCCGCTCCATCTCGTTCGCGAGGGCGAGCAGCTGCGGCACGTTGGGCAGGAAGACGCTCGCCGTCTCACCGCGACGACGCGCGCGCACGAAGCGGCCGATGGCCTGGGCGAAGAACAGCGGCGTCGATGCGCTGGTCGCGTAGACGCCGACGGCGAGACGGGGCACGTCGACGCCCTCCGACACCATGCGCACCGCGACCATCCACCGGCTCGTCGCCTTCGAGAACTCCTCGATGCGGCTCGAGGCCTCGGCCTCGTCCGACAGCACCACGGTCGGCGCCTCACCGGTGATCTGGTGCAGGATCGCGGCATAGGCGCGGGCGGCGGTCTGATCCGTCGCGATCACCAGGCCGCCGGCATCCGGAACATGCTCGCGCACCTCGGTCAGGCGGCGATCGGCCGACCGCAGCACCGCCGGGATCCAGTCGCCTTCCGGGTCGAGCGCCGTGCGCCAGGCCTGCGACGTGATGTCTTTCGTGTTGTCCTGGCCGAGCTGGGCCTCCATCTCGTCACCGGTCTTGGTGCGCCAGCGCATGTGGCCCGCGTAGACCATGAACATGACGGGCCGCACGACGCCGTCTTCGAGCGCGCGGCGGTACCCGTAGGCATAGTCCGTGCGCGAGACGCGGATCCCTTTCGCGTCGGGGTGGTACTCGACGAACGGGATCGGCGCCGTGTCGCTGCGGAAGGGCGTGCCGCTCAGCAGCAGGCGCCTCGTCGCGCGGCTGTACGCCTCGCGCAGTGCGTCACCCCAGCTCAGGGCGTCGCCGCCGTGGTGCACCTCGTCGAGGACGACCAGCGTGCGCGCGTCCATCGTCAGCCGCTGATGGACGGATGCCTTGACCGCCACCTGCGCGTACGTCACGGCGACGCCGTGGTACTGGCGGGCGGGCGCGAAGTGCCGGTTGCTGAACGCGGGGTCGAGCCGGATGCCCACCCTGGCCGCGGCATCGGCCCACTGGGTCTTCAGGTGCTCGGTCGGCGCGACCACCACGATGCGGTTGACGATGCGGCGGCGCAGCAGCTCGCTGGCGAGGCGCAGGGCGAAGGTGGTCTTGCCGGCGCCGGGGGTGGCCGCGGCGAGGAAGTCCCTGGGGCCGCCTCCAGGCCCGTCGGGCCCATCGAGCCCGAAGTACAGGTCGAGCGCCTCGGCCTGCCACGCACGCAGACGCTGCGCGGTGCCCCACGGCGCGCGCTGCGGATAGGTCGGAGACAGGTGCTCCGCGGCGAAGCTGCCGATGTGCGGCTCGCCGCTGTGGGCGGACGGCGCGGATGGTTCGGCGAGCTCGGGCGGCGACTCGATCGTCGTTTCGTCCGTCACCGAATGCACCTCCCCCGTAGACAACGAGTCACCACGATAGACGACCGCCACGACATCCGGGTCGCCGTCGGCGCGGCTGCGGCGCCCGTCCGTGTCCCGCCCGCGCGATAGCCTGGCTGACGGTCACGAGCCGACGGAACGGAACACCGATGTCCACCACGCAAGATCCCCGCAGCCCCTATGTCGCCAACGCGCAGCCGCACCCGTGGCGGCGCTACGTCGCGCTCGGCGACTCCTTCACCGAGGGCGTGGGCGACCCGGAGCCGTCGGCACCCAACGGCTACCGCGGATGGGCCGACCGCGTCGCGGAGGTCCTGTCGGAGCAGGTGGACGACTTCGCCTACGCCAATCTCGCCATCCGCGGCCGGCTCATCGGCCAGATCGTCGACGAGCAGGTCGAGCCTGCCATCGCGCTCAAGCCCGACCTCGTGACGTTCTCGGCGGGCGGCAACGACGTCATCCGCCCCAACGGCGACCCCGACCTCGTCGCGCAGCGCTTCGAGGACGCGGTCGTGCGCCTCTCGCGCGACGGCGCCACCGTCGTGGTCTTCACGGGGATCGACACGGCGTTCACGCCGGTCTTCCGCGGGATCCGGGGCAAGGTCGCGATCTACAACGAGAACATCCGGGCGATCGCCGACAGATACGACTGCATCGTCGCCGACCAGTGGGCGCTGAAAGAAGTGCAGGACATGCGCTTCTTCGACGACGACCGCCTGCACTACAACGCGCTCGGCCACCACGAGGTGGCCCGCATGGTGCTCCGCGCACTCAACGTCCCCAACGACCTCCTGCCGATGCAGCCCGACCCGTTCCCGATGCGGACGTGGCGCGAGGCGCGCGCGGTCGACCTGGTCTGGGCGCGGGAGTACCTCGTTCCGTGGGTGCTGCGCCGTCTCCGACACCAGTCGTCGGGCGACCAGGTGCGGGCCAAGCGGCCCGACCCGCTGCCCGTCATCACCGTGGCTCCCGGCCCCGTCCCGCCGTCCGATGCGAAGGGCGAGGAGGTCTGACATGGCGACGCACCTGATCACCGGAGCAGGCTCGGGCATCGGCGCGGCCCTCGCCGATCGGCTTGCGGAGCGGGGCGACGAGCTCTGGCTGCTGGTGCGAGACGCGGGTCGGGCCGCGCAGCTCCGTGCGCGATTCCCGCATGCGCAGACGCTCGTCGGCGACCTCGCCGACCCTGGACGCCTGTCGTGGGCCTTCAGCCACCAGAGCCTGCCTGCGCGGCTCGATTCTCTCGTTCACGTCGCGGGCGTGGTCGAGCTGGGTGCCGTCGGCGAGACGCCCGTCGCCACCTGGCAGCACCAGCTCAACGTGAACGCGGTGGCGCCCGCCGAGCTCACCCGCCTGATGCTGCCCGCGCTGCGGACGGCACGCGGGCGCGTCGTGTTCGTCAACTCGGGCGCGGGCCTGCGGGTCAGCCCGGAGTGGGGCTCGTACGCGGCCAGCAAGTTCGCGGTGCGCGCGATCGCCGACGCACTGCGCGAGGAGGAGCGCGCGAACGGCGTCGGCGTCACGACGGTGTACCCCGGCCGCACCGCGACGCCGATGCAGGAGAAGGTGCACCAGCAGGAGGGCGCGGACTACGACGCCTCGCAGTGGATCGACCCGGCCTCGGTCGCCGCGACGATCCTGACCGCCCTCGACCTGCCGCGCGACGCCGACCTCACCGAGCTGACGGTCCGCCCCGGCGCGTGAGCCGCGGCAGCTGAACCGCCCGCCGGGCGCCTCAGCTGCCCTCTGCCTGAGCCGCCGCCGTGTGGGCCGCCGGGCGCCTGGGCCTCGAGCCCGCGGTCAGCGGCCGCGCAGCTCCCACAGCGCCACGGCGCTGGCCGCGGCCACGTTCAGCGAGTCGACTCCGCCCGCCATCGGGATCGTGACGACCGTGTCGGCCGCCTCGAGCGCGCGCCGCGACAGTCCGTCGCCCTCCGCACCCAGCATCAGCGCCACCCGCTCGGGCCGCCGGGCGCTGAACGCGTCGAGCGACACGGCGTCGTCCGAGAGCGCGAGCGCCGCGAGCTCGAATCCGGCGTCGTGCAGCACCGTGCGGGCCTCGCTCCACTCCGGCAGCCGCGTCCACGGCACCTGGAAGACCGTGCCCATCGACACCCGCACGCTCCGCCGGTAGAGCGGATCGGCGCAGCGCGGGCTCACCAGCACCGCGTCGGCGCCGAGACCTGCGGCGGCGCGGAAGATCGCCCCGACGTTGGTGTGATCCACGATGTCTTCGAGCACGACCACGAGCCGGGCGTCCGCGACGACCTCCGCCACCGCGGGCAGCGGCGGACGGTGCATGGAGGCCAGCGCACCCCGGTGCACGACGTACCCGGTCAGCGCCTCGGCGATCTCGGGCGTGACGACGTACAGCGGGACGGAGGCATCCGTCACCAGCTTCTCGACATCCGCCAGCCACTTCTCCTGCACGAGCACCGACCGCGGGCGGTGGCCAGCCGCGATCGCCCGCGCGATCACCTTGGCCGACTCGGCGATGTACAGGCCGCCCTCCGGCTCGATCACGCGCCGCAGCGCGACATCGGTGAGGTCGCGGTAGTCCGCGAGCCGGTCATCGGCGGCATCGGTGATCAAGGTCGCGCGCACACGTCCCATCGTCGCACGCGCGCTTCCGCGCACGCGGGCGCCCGCGCCCCGGCACCCGCTGCACGGGCGGCCGTAACATCCCCGAAAACCTCCGGGCCTACACTCGACGCGAAGGGGGTGCGCCGTGACGACGATCGCGACCGGAATGGATGCCCGGACGACGGATGCCGTGGCCCTCGCGATCGACACGCTCGCGGGCCGGCGGATCGCGGTGCTGACCGGCGCGGGCGTCTCGACCGACTCCGGCATCCCCGACTACCGGGGCGCGGGCGCACCGGTGCGCACGCCGATGACCGTCGAGCAGTTCCTCTCGAGCGACGCCTCGCGACGCCGCTACTGGGTCGGCTCGCACCTCGGCTGGAAGGCGTTCGCGGCGGCCGAGCCCAACCCCGGGCACCGCGCGCTCGCAGATCTCGAGGCCCGCGGCCTCGCCACCGGCGTCGTCACGCAGAACGTCGACGGACTGCACGTGCGCGCCGGCAGCCGGCGCGTGGTGGAGCTCCACGGCACGATGCGCCGGGTCTTCTGCACGCACTGCGGGCAGGTCTTCGACCGTCGCGACCTCGCCGCCCGCGTCGAGGACGACAACCCGTGGATCCGCGTGCCCGAGAACGTGCCGCTCGGTCCGGACGGCGACGTGCTCCCCGAGAGCACGGACGGCTTCCGCATCCCGGACTGCAGCGTGTGCGGCGGCATGCTGAAGCCCGACGTCGTGTTCTTCGGCGAGTTCATCCCCGCTGAGAAGTTCCGGGAGGCGGAGCAGCTGGTCCACACCAGCGACGCGCTGATCGTGGCGGGGTCGTCGCTCGTCGTGAACTCCGGCATCCGGCTGCTCGAACGCGCTCGGCGTCGTCGGCTGCCCGTCGTGATCGTCAATCGCGGGGCGACCCGGGCCGACGCGCGGGCGACCCTCAAGATCGACGCCGGCACGAGCGAGGTGCTGCGGGCGCTGGCCGACGGTCTGCCGCCGCTGTCGTGACGCGGCCGGCTCCCAGAAGCCGCGGGTAGGGTCGAAGCATGACCGCGCTCACCCTGATCCGACACGGCGAGACCGATTGGAACCGCGACCGCCGCATTCAGGGAGCGACCGACATCCCCCTCAACGACAACGGCCGGGCGCAGGCGCGCGCGACCGCGGCCGTGCTGCGCGAGCGGCTCGACGGTGACCTTCCGGCGACGATCGTGTCGAGCGATCTCGCCCGCGCGCGCGAGACCGCCGAGATCATCGCCGCCGAGCTGGGTCTTCCTGCGCCTCGCACCTACGCGGGGCTGCGCGAGCGCTCCTACGGCGAGGCCGAAGGGATCGGGGTCGACGAGTTCCGCGCCCGCTGGGGTGACTGGCACGCCGCCGAGGTCCCGGGCGCCGAGCCGTGGCCGGAGCTGCGACGGCGCGCCATCGGCGCGCTCGGGCGGGTCGTCCGGGATCACCGCCGCGCGACCGCGCCGGCCGCGGCATCCCTCATCGTCGTGAGCCATGGCGCCCTCATCCGCGAGGTGATCCGTCACGCGACCGCCGGCGCGCTGCCGCCGGAGGGCGAGCGGCTGGCCAACGGCTCGCACCACGACTTCGTCTACGAGCGCGACCACCTCCGGCTCATCGCGTACGCGGGGCTGGTGGCCTAGGCTCGGCGCCATGGCCAGCCCTGCCTCCGTCGACGAGTACATCGCCGGTTTCCCTCCGGAGGTCGCCGATCGACTCCGCCGCATCCGCTCCGAGATCGTGTCGCAGGTGACCGCCGCCTCGGGCACGGCGCCGGAGGAGAAGATCCGCTACGGCATCGCCGCGGTCATGCTCGGCGGCCGGTACGCGCTGCACTTCGCAGGGTGGAAGAAGCACATCGGGCTCTATCCTGTGCCGCCCCTTCCCGAGCCGCTGCAGTCCGAGATCGCGCCCTACCGCGCCGAGAAGGACTCGGTGGTCTTCCCGCACACGAAGGACGTCCCGTACGACCTCATCGGCCGCGTGGCCAGGGCGATCGCCGACGAACGCGTGGATCAGCCGGCGAAGGACTGACGGCGAGCCGCCAGCTCCTCCTCGAGGATGCGGATCGCCTTGGGCCCGACGCCGTGGATCGCCAGCAGCTCGGCGCGCGATCGGACCGTCAGATCGTCGTAGCCGGTGATCCCGTGGAGGGCGAGCTCACGGCGGGCGACCACGCCGATCCGCGGAGTGAGCTCCGACTCGGCGCTCATCCGTCGGCGCTCATCCGTCGGCGCGGGCGAGGATCCCGCGCGCGTGCCGCAGCACGGGCTCGTCGACCATGCGCCCCTCGTGCGAGAACACGCCGCGCTCCTCCTGGGCGGCAGCGAGCACGTCCCGCGCCCACGCGACGGTCTTCTCGTCCGGACGATACGCGGCGCGGATCACCGCCACCTGGCTCGGGTGGATGCACGCGGTGGCACGGAATCCGGATGCCGCGGCATCCGCTGCCTCGATCGCCAGGCGCTTCACGTCGTCGATGTCGAGGTGCACCGCGTCGATCGCCGCTTTGCCGCGTGCGCCCGCGGCCAGGAGCACCCGCGCGCGGGCGTAGCGCGCGATGTCGCGGTAGCGGCCGTTGGGCTTGCGGCTGGACGTCCCGCCGATGCTCGCGACGAGGTCCTCCGCTCCCCACATCAGCGCGACCACGTTGTCGAGCGCCGCGATGCGATCCGCCTGGGCGACGCCCTTCGCCGTCTCACACAGGGCGACCACCTCGAACCGCGCGTCGATCTTCGCGATCCGCTTCGGCGACTGCGCTTTGGCGACCATGATCCGCCGGTAGTCGGTCTGCGACAGCGTCGCGAGGTCGGCGGCGAACGCGTCGGTCTCGGGCGGACTGACCCGCACGATGACGCGGGCGGGGTCGAGCTCGGACTCGATCAGGTGGCCGCGCGCCGCGGTCTTGTCGGCGGGCGCCACGGCATCCTCGAGGTCGAGGATCACCGCGTCCGAGCGGTCGAACGCCTTGGCGTAGCGCTCGGGGCGATCGGCCGGGCAGAACAGCAGCGCGGGGCCGAGGTCGAAGGTCATGGGGTTCCTTCCCAGGTCTGCGGTGCGCACCACATCAGCGCCGTGCGCGTGGCGAGGGCGACGACGTCGCCGCGCTGATTGCGGCCGGTATGGCGGAGCGTCACGATGCCCTGGCCGGGCCGCGACGCCGACAGACGCTTGTCGACGACCTCGGTCTCGGTGTAGAGCGTGTCGCCGTGGAAGAGGGGCGCGGGGAACGAGACGTCGGTGAGGCCGAGCTGTGCCACGAGGGTGCCCTGGGTGATCTGCGAGACGGATGCCCCGACCATGGTCGCGAGCGTCCACATCGAGTTCATGAGGCGCTGGCCGAAGGGCTGCGTCTCGGAGAAGGCCGCGTCGAGGTGCAGGGCCTGCGTGTTCATCGTGATCGACGAGAACAGCGCGTTGTCGGCCTCCGTCGCGGTCCGGCCGGGGCGATGCAGGTACCGGGCACCGACCTCGAGCTCGTCGTAGTAGAGCCCGCGCTGCACGATCTCGCGCGGCGCATCGGCGCCCGCGCCGGGCCGGTCCGGGTCGTGCCCGGGGACCGGGCCGCTCCCGGCGCCCGAGCCGTCGGCGCTCTCCGCAGTCACCTCTGTCACGCTACCCTCACGCGACGCCCAGCGCTCGCGCGATCACGAGCAGCTGCACCTCGTTGGTGCCCTCGCCGATCTCGAGGATCTTCGAGTCGCGGTAGTGCCGCGCGACCGGGTACTCGTTCATGAAGCCGTTGCCGCCGAAGATCTGCGTGGCGTCGCGGGCGTTGTCCATGGCGGCGTCGCTCGCGGTGAGCTTGGCCATCGCCGCCTGCGCCTTGAAGGGCTTGCCGGCGTCGCGCAGGCGGGCGGCGTGATGCCAGGCCAGCCGGGCGGTGTGCACCCGCTGCTGCATGCGGGCGATCATGAACTGGATGCCCTGTCGCGTCGCGAGCGGCTCGCCGAACACCGTCCGCTTCGTGGCGTAGTCGACGGCCGCGTCGAGGCATCCCTCCGCCGCTCCTGTCGAGAGCGCCGCGATGGCGATGCGTCCCTCGTCGAGGATGTGCAGGAAGTTCGCGAAGCCCCGCCCGCGCTCGCCGAGGAGGTTGCCCTCCGGCACGCGGGCGTCCTGGAAGGTCAGCGGATGCGTGTCGGAGGCGCGCCACCCGACCTTGTCGTAGCCGGGCTCGACGGTGAAGCCGGGCGTGCCGTTGGGGACGATGATCGTGGAGATCTCCTTGCGCCCGTCGGCCTCGCCCGTCACGGCGGTGACCGTCACGAAGCGCGTGATGTCGGTGCCGGAGTTGGTGATGAACTGCTTCGAGCCGTTGATCACCCATTCGCCGCCTTCCAGCCGCGCAGTGGTGCGGGTGGCGCCGGCATCCGATCCCGCCTCCGGCTCGGTCAGGCCGAATCCGGCGAGCGCCGTGCCCGCCAGCAGGTCGGGAAGCAGCTGCTGCTTCTGCTCCTCGGTGCCGAACCGGAACACCGGCATCGCCCCGAGGCTGACGCCGGCCTCCAGGGTGATGGCGAGCGACTGATCGACCCGCCCGAGCGCCTCGATCGCGAGGCACAGTGCGAAGTAGTCGCCGCCCTGCCCGCCGTACTCCTCGGGGAACGGCAGGCCGAAGAGACCCAGCTCCCCCATCTGCGCGACGACGTCGAGCGGCAGGGTGTGCGTGCGGTCGGCCTCGTAGGAGCGCGGTGCGACGACTTCGTCGGCGAACTGCTGCGCCATCGCAGCGAGCTCGCGCTCGTCGTCGGTGAGGTCGTAGGCGTCGTAGCCCAGTCGGTTGCTCATGATGCTCCTCGGGTGTCAGGAGGCGGACGCGGCGGCCTCGTGGGCGGACGCGTGAGGGGTGGATTCGGTGGTGTCGGCGACGTCGACGTGGGCGAGCACCTGGTCGCGGCGCACCTGGTCGCCGACGGCGACGTCGAGCCGCACGACGCCGTCGTGGGGCGCGAGCACCGGGTGCTCCATCTTCATCGCCTCGATCGTGGCGATGCGGTCGCCCGTCGCGACGGCGACCCCGTCGGCGACGTGGACGGCGACGACCGCGCCCGGCATCGGGGCGCGCAGTTCGGGATCGGATGCCGCGGCCGCACGTTCGCGCGCGGCCAGGCGTCGCTCCATCGCGGCGCGGCGGGTCAGCGGCCGGAGGCGATGCGTCGCGCCGTCGGCGTGGACCCACACGGCGCCCTCCGCGTCGACGGCCGCGACCGGCGCGGCGCGGCCGGAGGTGGACGGTGTGGCCGCATCCATGAGGTCGAGGCGACCGGAGCCGTCGCGTCCCGCCGTCGACACCGTGTGCAGCGTGCCGGCGTCGTCCAGCAGCAGGGCGGGCGCCGGCGCCGAGGGTGCGCCGGCGCGCCATCCCGGCAGCGCCCGCCATGCCTCGCCTGCGCGCGGCGATCGCGCGCTCTGGCCGAGACGACCCGATCCGTGCGTCGAGAACGCGCCTCCTTGGCGAGAGCACGCGATCTCGACGGCGGCGCGCAGCGCGTCGACGCTCGGCTCGGCAGCCGTGAAGGCCGGCATGCGGTCGATCAGGCCGGTGTCCATGTCGCCTGTCCGCACGCCGTCCTGCGCGAGCAGCTCGCGGAGGAATCCGATGTTGGTGTCGACGCCCAGCACGACGGTCTCGGCGAGCGCGGCGTCGGCCCTGTCCAGCGCCTCCGCACGATCGGCGCCGTGCGCGATGACCTTCGCGATCATCGGGTCGTAGTCGGCGGTCACGGCGCTCCCCGTTTCGACGGCGGAGTCGGTGCGCGCTCCGTCTGCGGAGCGCCACGCGAGCACCTCTCCGGTCGCGGGGAGGAATCCGCGCTCGGGCGACTCGGCGTAGACGCGCGCCTCGATCGCGTGTCCGTCGAGGCGGACGTCGTCCTGCGCGAAGGCGAGCGGCTCGCCCACGGCGATGCGCAGCTGCTGCTCCACGAGGTCGAAGCCGGTGACGAGCTCGGTGACGGGGTGCTCCACCTGCAGGCGCGTGTTCATCTCGATGAAGAAGAACTCGTCGGGGCGCGCGGCGGCGACGAGGAACTCGACGGTGCCGGCGCCCCGATAGTCGACGGATGCCGCGGCCGCACACGCCGCCGCGCCCAGGCGCGCACGGGTGTCGGCGTCGATCGCGGGCGACGGCGCCTCTTCGACGACCTTCTGGTGCCGGCGCTGCAGCGTGCACTCGCGCTCGCCGAGGTGCACCACGGCGCCGTGCGCATCGGCCAGCACCTGCACCTCGATGTGACGGGGGCGTTCGATGAGCCGCTCGAGGAGGAGCGTGTCGTCGCCGAACGCGGCGCCGGCGACCCGGCGGGCCGTCGCGAGCGCCTCGGGCAGCTCCTCGGCGGTGCGCACGACCTGCATGCCCTTTCCGCCGCCGCCCGCCGACGGCTTCACCAGGAGCGGGTAGCCCGTGCGCTCGGCGGACGCCGTGATCTCGGCATCCGTCATCGCCGTGCCGTCTTCGCGGACGGCGCTGAAGCCGGGAACAGTCGGCACGCCGTGCGCCCCGACGTGGTCCTTCGCACGGATCTTGTCGCCCATCACCTCGAGCGCGCGCTCCCCCGGGCCGATGAAGACGATGCCCGCCTCCGCGCACGCCCTCGCGAACGCGACGTTCTCCGACAGGAAGCCGTAGCCGGGGTGCACGGCCTGAGCGCCGGTGCGGACGGCGGCGGCGACGACCGCGTCGATGTCGAGATACGACTGAGCGGCAGCCGCCGGACCGATGCGCACGGCCTCGTCCGCCTCGCGCACGTGCGGCGCGGCGGCGTCGGCATCGCTGTAGACGGCGATCGAGCGGATGCCGAGCCGCCGCAGCGTCCGGATCACCCGGCGCGCGATCTCGCCGCGGTTGGCGACGAGCACGGTGCCGAATCCCTCGGTGGTGCGGGGCTGCTCCCCCGGTTGCTGAGCCTGTCGAAGCACGGGGATCACATCCGGAAGACGCCGAAGCGCGGTTCGGGGAGCGGCGTGCGGGAGACGACATCGAGGGCGAGGCCGAGGAGGTCGCGGGTGTCGAGCGGGTCGACGACGCCGTCGTCCCACAGGCGCGCCGTCGCGTAGAACGGGTCGCCCTGCTCCTCGTACTGCGCGCGGATGGGCGCTTCGAACGCGGCCTGGTCCTCGGGCGACCAGTCCTCGCCCCGGGCCTCGAGCTGATCGCGCTTGACGGTGGAGAGCACCGAGGCCGCCTGGTTGCCGCCCATGACCGAGATGCGGCTGGCGGGCCACGTCCAGAGGAACCGCGGCGAGTACGCCCGCCCGCACATCGAGTAGTTGCCGGCGCCGAACGAGCCGCCGATCACGACGGTGAGCTTCGGCACGCGGGTCGTGGCGACGGCGGTGACCATCTTCGCGCCGTCCTTCGCGATGCCGCCCGCTTCGGCGTCGCGCCCGACCATGAAGCCGGAGATGTTCTGCAGGAACAGCAGCGGGATCCCGCGCTGGTCGCACAGCTCGATGAAGTGGGCGCCCTTGAGGGCGGACTCGCTGAACAGCACGCCGTTGTTGGCCACGATGCCCACCGGGTGCCCGTGGATGCGCGCGAACCCGGTCACGAGCGTGTCGCCGTACTCGCGCTTGAACTCGTGCAGCTCGCTGCCGTCGACGAGCCGGGCGATCACCTCGCGGACGTCGTACGGCTGGTTCACGTCGACCGGCACGACACCGTAGAGATCGGATGCCGCCGCCACCGGCTCGGTCGACGGCACGACGTCCCACGCGGGCTCCGCCGGGGCGGGCAGCGTGGCGACGATGTCGCGGACGATCTCGAGCGCGTGCTCGTCGTCCTCGGCGAGGTGGTCGACCACACCCGACCGCCGCGCGTGCAGCTCTCCCCCGCCGAGCTCCTCAGCGGTCACGACCTCGCCGATCGCCGCCTTCACGAGCGGCGGGCCGCCGAGGAAGATCGTGCCCTGGTCGCGCACGATCACCGTCTCGTCGCTCATCGCCGGCACGTAGGCGCCGCCCGCCGTGCACGAGCCCAGCACCGCGGCGATCTGCGGGATGCCGGCGGCCGACAGCCGCGCCTGGTTGAAGAAGATGCGTCCGAAATGGTCGCGGTCGGGGAAGACCTCGTCCTGCATCGGCAGGAAGGCTCCGCCCGAATCGACGAGGTAGACACAGGGCAGCCGGTTCTCGAGCGCGATCTCCTGCGCGCGCAGGTGCTTCTTGACGGTCATCGGGTAGTAGGTGCCGCCTTTGACCGTGGCGTCGTTGCAGACCACCATCACATGGCGGCCGTGCACGAGCCCGATGCCAGCGATCACGCCCGCGGCGGGCGCTTCGCCGCCGTACAGTCCCTCCGCCGCCAGCGGCGCGACCTCGACGAACGGGCTCCCCTCGTCGAGCAGCCGCGTGACGCGGTCGCGCGGCAGCAGCTTGCCGCGGGCGACGTGCCGGTCGCGCGATGCGGCGGGGCCGCCGAGGGATGCCGCGGCCAGTCGCTCCCGCAGCCGCGCGGCCAGCTGCTGCTGGGCGTCGCGCGCCCGGGCGAAAGCCTCGTCGTGCACCGCGGCGGTGCTCAGCACGCTCATCCGGTTCTCCCGCGCATCCTCGTCGACGTCACGATCGGATCACGTCCGTTGTCGGGACGGGATCGGATTGGTTAGTGTTCACTAACTGAGCTTTAGGTTAGCGAGCCTTAACTGAAATGACAAGCGGAGCACGAGAATGACCGGTGTCACCGATCGCGAGCGCGCCAAGGCCGATCGTCACGCCGCGATCCTGCACGAGGCCGCCGCGCTCTTCGCAGAACGCGGCTTCAGCGGCGTGAGTCTCGAAGACATCGGCAACGCGGTCGGCGTCAGCGGACCGGCGCTCTACCGGCACTTCGCCAACAAGCAGGCGCTGCTGGGTGCGATCCTCGTCGAGGTGAGCGAGCGTCTGCTCGCGGGCGGCCGCGCCGTGCTCGCCGAGCACGATGACGCCGATGACCAGCTCGAGGCGATCATCGCGTTCCACGTCGAGTTCGCGCTGCGCGACGCCGATGTCATCCGCGTCCAGGATCGGGATCTGGCGAGCCTCAGCGACGACGACCGCCACACGGTGCGCCGCCTGCAGCGCGAGTACGTCGAGGTCTGGATCGGCATCCTGTCCACCGTCCATCCCGGCCGCGACGAGGACGACCTCCGCGTCCGCGCGCACGCGTGCTTCGGTCTCATCAACTCCACCCCGCACACAGTGCGTGCATCGCGCTCGCGACCCGGCGAGCGCGACGTGCGCGGCATCCTTCGATCCATGGCGCGCGCGTCGCTCACCGCGTGAGCCGAATGGCGGGCGAAGCCGCCGGGGCCTAGTCTGGACGGACCATGGCGGGGCATGGCCAGGAGGACGACGCCGGCGGGGCGGGTCGCGTCGAAGGCACCGGGACGCCCGGTGACGATCGTGCGCCCGGCGCGATCGATGCCAGCTCGCGGCGAGACTTCCTGAAGCTCGGCGGCGTCGCCGCCGCCGGCCTCGTCGTGGGCGACGCCGTCGGCGCGGCCGCGGGGGCCTCGATCGGTCACGCCGCCGGCTACCGTGAGGGCTCGGTCGACATCGGAGCCGTGCCCGCCCGCTCCGAACCGGGCTTCGACCATGTCGTGGTGCTCATGGGCGAGAACCGATCGTTCGACAACCTGCTCGGCTGGCTGTACACCCCCGACACCCTCCCCGACGGCGAGACCTTCGACGGCCTCGCCTTCGGCGACTACGCCAACACCGCGCCGTCCGGCGAGCGAGTGAGTGTGCACACCTACTCCGGCCCCACCGACGAGGTGATGGCGCGCCCCGATCCGGATCCGGGCGAGGAGTTCCCCCACGTCAACACCCAGCTGTTCGGGACCGTGGACCCGCAGGGCAACGCCGTGAGTCAGGTCGGCGACATGCAGCATCCGTTCAACGCACCGCCGGCCGGCAGCGTGCCGTCGATGGACGGCTTCCTGCGCGACTACTGGAACAACGTCACACGCCTGCGCGGCACGGAGCCGACCCTCGACGAGGCGTCGCACATCATGGGCGGCTTCTCACCCGAACAGCTGCCCGTGCTGTCCACCCTCGCCCGGGGCTTCGCGGTGTTCGATGCCTGGTTCGCGGCCGTGCCGTCGCAGACCTACTGCAACCGGTCGTTCTTCCACGCCTCGACCTCGCACGGCTTCGTGACGAACAAGCACGCCGGCGGCTACGACAAGTGGCTCGACGCGCCGCCTACCCCGACGATCTTCAATCGGCTCGAAGACGCGGGCATCTCGTGGAAGGTGTACTTCGACGAGCTGCAGCTGGTGTCGCTCACCGGGATCCTTCACGCACCCGTACTGGAGCAGTACTGGCGCACGGGCAGGTTCGGGCACATGTCGGAGTTCTTCGACGACGCCGCCGCCGGCCGTCTGCCCGCCTACGCTTTCATCGAGCCGCGCCTCGTGTACAACCACAACGACTTCCATCCGCCCTTCGGCGCGATGCGCGAGAGCGAAGTGGACGGCTCGGAGATCGCCGACTCCGCCGTGTCGGACGTGCGCGCGGGAGAGAAGCTCGTGGCCGACGTCTACAACGCCGTGAAGGAGAGCGCGACGCCCGACGGGTCGAATGCGCTGAACACGCTGCTGCTGATCACGTTCGACGAGCACGGCGGCACCTACGACCACGTGGCACCGCCGGCCGCGACGCCTCCCGTGGCGGAGGACGCACCCGGCGAGATGGGGTTCGCCTTCGACCGGCTGGGCGTCCGCGTTCCGGCGATCGCGGTGTCGGCGTACACGCGGGCGGGCACCATCGTCCACGACGAGATGCACCACGCCGCGGTGCTCGCGACGCTCGCGCGCCTGCACGGACTGCGGCCGCTGACCCGCCGTGACGCCGAGGCCCGCGACCTGTTCGCGGTGGTCAACCTCGACGAGCCGCGCGACCCCGCAGCCTGGCCGGTGGTGCACCCGATGTACGTGCCGCCGAACCCTGCGGAGGACCAGGTCTCGGACCTGAAAGACGGTCCCCACAAGCACAAGCCGCTCAGTCCCCCGGGTCGCGGGCTGCTGGGGCTGCTGCTCGCGCGCTACGCGGCGCCCGGCACGCCCGAGCCCGAGACGTATGCGGAGGCCTACGAGGTGCTGCAGAAGCACGGCCTCGGCCTCTTCTACCCCAAGGTCGACTGACCGGCCGGCCCTCCCTGCGCCGTCGACGCGCCGCCGGCCGCGCTCGTCCGCGCGGGACTGACCGGCCGGCCCCCAAGGTGCCGGCCGGTCAGCGGCCTGTCAGCGCAGCAGCATCGCGCGGCCCGGCTCGCGCAGGATGTCGGCGACCTCCACGAGGAACCGGGATCCCTGCTCGCCGTCGACGAGCCGGTGGTCGAACGACAGCGCCAGCGTCATCACGTCGCGCAGCGCGATCTCGCCGCGATGCTCCCACGGCTGGCGCCGCACTGCGCCGAGCGCCAGGATCCCGGCCTCGCCCGGGTTGATGATCGGCGTGCCCGCGTCGACGCCGAAGACGCCGACGTTCGTGATCGAGAACGTGCCGCCCATCATGTCGGCGGGCGGCGTCTTGCCGGCGCGCGCCGTCTCGGCCAGGCTCCCGATGGCGTCGGCGAGCTCCGCGAGGGTGAGCTCCTGCGCGTCGCGGATGTTCGGCACGACGAGGCCGCGCCCCGTCGCGGCGGCGATGCCGAGATTCACGTAGTGGTGCTCGACGATCTCGCCCGCCTCGTCGTCCCACTTCGAGTTGAGGCCCGGGTGCCGCGCGAGCGCGAGGCACACCGCCTTCGCGGCGACGGCCATGATGCCGATCCGGTGCTCCTGCAGCGCGCGATCGGCCTTGAGCGAGGCGATGAGCTCGTTCGTGGCCGTCACATCCACCGTCAGGAACGTCGTGACGTGCGGCGCCGTGAACGCGCTCCGCACCATCGCGTCGGCGGTCATCCGCCGCACGCCGCGGATCGGCGTGCGGGTCGTCCGCACCCCGGCCGCGCCCGGCTGCGTCAGCTCGCGCGTGTCGAACGGCTCCGCGGCAGCCGTCTCGGCGGGTGCCGCGGCGGTCGCCGCGCCCACCCGCTCGGCGTAGGCCTCCACGTCGGCGCGCGTGATGACGCCCGACGCGCCGCCGGCCTCGACGAGCGCGAGGTCGATGCCGAGCTGCTTCGCGAACTTGCGCACGGGTGGCGTGGACCGCGGCCGCTCGACGGGTCGCTCGACGACGTCGCCGAGCTGGATCGCATCGTGGGGGGCGGCCTCGAGGACTGCGGTGTCGGATGCCGCGACCGCCGTGCCGGCGACGCGCGCGCGTCGCTGCGGCCGGGCACCCGTCCGCGGCGCGGCTCCGTAGCCGACGAGGTTCGGCTCGGACTTGGCAGTGTCGGTTCCTGACGCCTCGGCGGGCGGGTTCGTCGCTGCGGCGGGCGCGGATGCCGGGGCTTCGGCGGCGGGCGCCGGCGACGCGGCATCCGTCGATCCTCCGACGTCGAACGAGATCAGCACCGAGCCGACCGCGACCACATCGCCGGCTTCGGCGTGCAGCGCGGTGATGGTGCCGGCGTACGGCGACGGCAGCTCGACGACGGCCTTCGCGGTCTCGACCTCGGCGATCGTCTGGTTGAGCGTCACGGTGTCGCCCACGCCGACGAGCCACTGCACGAGCTCGGCCTCGGGAAGGCCCTCGCCCAGGTCGGGCAGACGGAAGTCCTGCGCCATCAGTCCATCACCCCCGTGAGGCTGTTCGGGCGGTCCATGACGCGGTCGACGGCGTCGAGGATGCGGTCGAGGTCGGGCAGGTGGTGCTTCTCGAGCTTCGCCGGCGGGTACGGGATGTCGTGGCCGGTGACGCGTTGCGGCGCCGCCTCGAGGTAGTTGAAGCAGCGCTCGGTGACGCTCGCGATGAGCTCGGCGCCGACCCCCGCCTCGCGGGCCGCCTCATGGGTGACGACGACTCGGCCGGTCTTGCGGACGGATGCCGTCACCGTGCGGTAGTCGACGGGCGAGATCGATCGCAGATCGATGACCTCGATCGAGACGCCGTCATCCTCGGCGGCAGTGGCCGCGTCGAGCGCCGTCGCGACCTGCGAGCCGTACGTGAGGAGCGTGACGTCGCTGCCCTCGCGGGCCACGCGCGCGAGCCCCATCGGCGGGGCGTCGGCCAGCTGCACGTCGAGGTCGACCTCGCCTTTGGTGTGGTAGAGCCGCTTGGGCTCGAAGTACACCACCGGATCGTTGGAGGCGATCGCCTGACGCAGCATGACGTAGGCGTCCTGCGGGTTCGACACCGCGATGACGCGGAGGCCGGAGGTGTGCACGAAGTAGGCCTCGGGCGACTCCGAGTGGTGCTCGGCCGCGCCGACCCCGCCCGCCCACGGGATGCGGATCGTGATCGGCATCGTCACGTTGCCGCGCGTGCGGTAGTGGAGCTTCGCGACCTGGCAGACGATCTGGTCGAACGCCGGGTAGACGAAGCCGTCGAACTGGATCTCGACGACCGGGCGGTAGCCGCGGAACGCGAGGCCCACCGCGGTGCCCATGATTCCCGCCTCTGCCAGCGGCGTGTCCACCACGCGCTGCGCACCGAACTCGTCGAGCAGCCCGTCGGTGATGCGGAACACCCCGCCGAGCTTGCCGATGTCCTCGCCCATG
Source organism: Microbacterium hibisci (assembly GCF_015278255.1). Taxonomy (GTDB): domain Bacteria; phylum Actinomycetota; class Actinomycetes; order Actinomycetales; family Microbacteriaceae; genus Microbacterium; species Microbacterium hibisci. Next base: position 281,119 of record NZ_JADIJC010000001.1, on the reverse strand, counting down.
ACGAGCACCTTCGGGTCATCGGCCATGGCCCGGCGGAGTCCCTCGTTGATGGCCTTCGCCATCGTCAGCTGCGCCATCGTCACACCCCCTCGGCCGCGGGCGCGAACCCGTCGAGGTAGGCGCCGAACCACTCGCGCTGCTCGTCGAGGCCCGAGTGGGGCTCGGCGTAGACGTTGTCGAGCACGGTGAGGGGTGCGCGCGTCGTCGCGCTCATGGCGGCTTCGCGCACCGAGGCGGCGAGGGCGTCGGCGTCCGCCGCGACGCTCGCCGTGAACTCGTCGTCGAACTCGCCCCGCGACCGCAGCAGCGCCTCGACGCGGGAGATCGGGTCACGGCGACGCCACTTCTCGACCTCTTCCTTGTCACGGTACCGCGTGGGGTCGTCCGACGTCGTGTGGGGACCCATGCGGTAGGTGACGGCCTCGATGAAAGCGGGGCCGTTGCCGCGCCGGGCGTTGTCGAGCGCCCACCGCATGGCGGCGAAGCACGCGAGGACGTCGTTGCCGTCGACACGCATGCTCGGGATGCCGAACCCCGGCGCGCGGCCGGCGATCGGGAACTTCGCCTGCACCGTGACCGGCTCCGAGATCGCCCACTGGTTGTTGGTGCACACGAACACGACGGGCGCGCGGAACGACGACGCGAACACCATCGCCTCGTTGACGTCGCCCTGGCTCGAGGCGCCGTCGCCGAAATACGCCACCGAGACCTGGTCGGCGCCGTCGCGCTGGACGCCCATGGCGTAGCCGACGGCGTGCAGCGCCTGCGCGCCGATGATGATCTGCTGCGTCGCGGTGTTGATGTCGTACGGGTTGTACGTCGCGTGCTCCTCGCCGCGCCAGGCGAGCACGAAGTCCGAGGGCTTGCCGCCGCGGGCGTAGACGACGCCGGTCTCGCGGTAGCTCGGGAACGCGAAGTCGTCGGCGCGCATCGCGCGCGCGGTGCCGATCTGCGTGGCCTCCTGGCCCTGGCACGGCGGCCACAGGCCCAGCTGGCCCTGGCGCTGCAGGGCGACGCCCTCGGTGTCGATGCGCCGCAGCAGCACCATGTCGCGATACAGGCCGCGCAGTGTCGCCGCGTCGACGTCGCTCACCCAGCGGTCGAGCTCGGGGTCGGCGATGCGCTCGCCGTCGGGGGTCAGCAGTCGCGCGACATCCTCGATGTCGGTGGCGAGATCCGCTGTGGGTGTCAGGGTGTGCGTCATCGTCATCACTCCTCGTTGCGGGCTCCCTCGTGAGGAGCCGCTTCGCGTGCGCCGGCCTCGTCGCCGACTGCTTCGAGGCTACGTCTGCATCGCACCTCGCTCAAGCATTCGAGAGTTGCTTGAGCATGTTGACAACTCAGGCGGGCCAAAGGCGTGCTAACGTTTCGCACTATGAGTGCCCTCGATCACGTCGACCTCGAGCTTCTCGCCGCGCTCTCAGCCGACCCCCGCGCGACCGTCGTCGCGCTCGCCGAACGGCTCGGCCTCTCGCGCAACACCGTCCAGGCGCGCATGGCCCGCCTCGAGAAGGCCGGTGTCTTCCTGTCGTACGAGCGGGCCATCTCGTCGGCGTCGCTCGGCTTCCCCATCGAGGCCTTCATCAGCGTGATCGTGCGTCAGGCCGACCTGCCGCGCATCGCGATCGAATTGGCACGCGTGCCCGAGGTCGTGCAGGCTCATGGCCTGTCAGGGCAGGTGGACCTTCTCGTCCGCGTCGCGTGCCGCGACACCCAGCACCTCTTCGACACCGACGCCCGCATCCTCGCCATCGAGGGCGTCGAGCGCACCGAGACGTCGCTCGTCATGGGCGAGGTCATCCCCCATCGCGTCACGCCGCTCATGGAGCTCGCGCGTCAGGACTGACGCCGGCGCGGACGCGGGGACGGATGCCCGTCAGGGAGCGGGCACGACGGGGATCGCCGCGGCTTCGCCCTTCGGGTTGCCGGTCGACGACGCATCGGCGCGCACGAGCACCACGCCCACGAGGATCAGCGCACCGCCGACGAACTGGATGGGCGCCGGCACCTCGCTCAAGAAGATCCACGCGAACATGAGGGCGAACAGCACCTCCGACAGCCCGACGAACGAGGCGACGCGCGAGCCGATGCGCGGGACCGCCATCACGCCGAACGCGTAGCCGAGCGTCGTCGCGATCGCGGCGACCCAGAGGAGCGGCATCCACCACGGCACTTCCACGCCAGCCAGCACGACGGACACCGCCGGCGCCTGGAACGGCAGGATGCCGGTGACGCACAGCACGCCCATCACGAGGGCGCCGGTCAGCAGTCCGCTCGCCGCGAGCGCCAGGGGCGGCAGGTCGTCGCCGGCCCGCTCCGAGATGACGAAGTAGGCACATACGCACACGGCGGCGGCCAGCGCCAGCAGCGTCCCGATGAGGTCGAACGAGGCCCCCGAGATGTCGACCACGAGGACGAGCCCCGCGACCGCGACCGCCGAACCCCACAGCACCAGCGCCGACGGCCGCTTGCGCGTGCGAGCCCACACGGCCGCGACGAGCATGACGGGAGCGAGGTACTGGATCAGCAGCGCCACGGCCACCGGCATCCGCTGCATCGCCGAGAAGAAGAACAGCTGACAGCCGAGCACCGGCATGAGCCCGAAGCCGACGATGAGCCGCCAGTGCCGACGGAGGAAGCCGCGCTGCCGCCTCATCGCCAGGAACAGCGCCGGCGACAGCACCAGTCCGGCGACGCCCATGCGTAGCAGGAGTGCGGCGCCGAGCGACCAGCCGGCCTCCAGCAGGGGCTTCACGAAGGGGCCGCTGGACGAGAACGCCAGCGCCGAGGCGACGCCCATCACGAGCCCTGTCGTGCGCAGCCGCGCGGTCGAGCCGAACCCGGCGCCCGGGGCGATGATGGGGATGGACGCGGTGGAAGCGGTCATGGGCGGCATCCGACTGTCAGGAGTGAAGGGTGTTTACACTGGTGACAGTAGCCGAACGCGTTGTCAGGAGTCAATGTGGTTTTCATTCATGACACGGAGCAGAATCTCCGGGCTGCCTCGTACCTCGTCAACACGCTCCCGGGCTCCGACGACGACGACACACTGACGACGCTCGAGGACTTCGACGCGTACCTGCGGGTGAATCCCTACACGGGCCTGATCCGCCGGGATCAGGCCGAGCTCGACGGCGTGCGCGCGGTGCGCCCCCGCCTGCGGCAGCTGTGGGAGGTCGACCGCGACGGCGCGGTGCCCCTCGTCAACGAGATGCTCCGCGACGGCCATGCACTCCCCCGCCTGGTCATCCACGACGCGTTCGACTGGCACATCCACGCCACGAGCGACGACGCCCCCCTGGCCACCCGCATCCTGGTCGAGGCGGCGATGGCCTTCGTCGACGTCATCCGCGCGGACGAGTACGACCGCGTACGGGTCTGCGCCGCCGACGACTGCGACGGCGTCTACGTCGACTACTCGAAGAACGGCTCGAAGCGGTACTGCGACACCGGCAACTGCGGCAACCGCATGAACGTCAACGCGTACCGGCGTCGGAAGGCGCGAGAAACCGCGTGATCGCGTCGGCGGCCGCCGCCGGCGTCTCGTAGTGGATCAGGTGCCCGACGTCGGGGATCTCGACCAGGTCCGCGGCGGGGAACATCGTCGCGAGCTCGCGCTCCGCCTCGATCGGCGTGATGTCGTCCCGCTGCGCCGCCACCAGCAGGGTCGGCTGCGCGATCAGCGGCGCGAAGGCGCGCACGTCGTTCGACACCGACGCGAGGAACGCGTCGTGCAGCACGTCGCGATCGGCGAACCGCGAGAAGTACGTGTCGTGCTGATCGTGCACGAAGCGACGGATGCCGGAGTCCTTGGTCTTGGCCATCGACACGCTCATCACGCGCACGATGAGGCCGTTGCGCAGCAGGGCCTCGCCGAGCCACTGGGGCAGGCGCGCACCCGCCCAGTAGTAGAAGACGGCGAGGCGCGTGAGGACGCCCCGCGGGCCCTCGAGCGCGGGCGCGCCGATCGGGTTCACGAGGATGACCCGCGGCGTCGCGAGTCCGCCGGCCACCGCGGCCGACACCACGATCGAGCCGAACGAGTGGCCGAGGATCACCGCTCCCGGCGCGACCGCCGCGACGAACTCGCGCAGCCACTGCGCATAGAGATCGAGGTCGTGCCGTCGGCCGGGGACCGGGGCGGTCTCGCCAAAGCCGGGCAGGTCGGGCGAGATCACCCGGACAGCCGGCAGGTGCGCGACGACGGGCTCGAGTCCATGATGCTCACCGCGGAAGCCGTGCACCGCCACGATCGTCGTCGCGGCGTCTGCCGGGCCGTACACCCAATAGGCCGTACGGCCGCCGAGCACGTCGGCCTCGTGCCGCTCGACGGGGATCGCGTCGAGCAGCGGGGCGTACGGGTTGGGCACGGTCACCCATCGAGTCTACGAGCCCGCGGCCGGGACACCTGAGCGCGGAGCGCCTCCGACGCGATGTCGGGAGGGACGCATACCGTGATCGGCATGAGCCGCCCGCGTCCCGAACAGCTGCCGCTGTGGGACGTGCCGGAGTGGGTCCGCATGGTCGGCGTCTTCGACCTCGAGACGACCGGCGTCGACGTGACGACCGACCGGATCGTCACGGCGCATGTGGGGCTGCTGGATGCCGAGGGCCGCGTGATCCGCGCGCGCGACTGGCTCGCCGATCCCGGCGTCGAGATCCCCGAAGGTGCGAGCGCGATCCACGGCATCTCGACCGCCCACGCGCGCGCGAACGGCCGCCCCGCCGCGGAAGTGGTGGGCGAGGTGGTCGCCGCGGTGAGCGGGCTGCTGGACGCCGGCATCCCGGTCGTCGCGTACAACGCGCCGTACGACTTCTCGCTGCTGAAGTACGAGTCGCTGCGCCACGGCGTCGCGCCGATCGTGAACCCGTCTCCCGTGATCGACCCGCTCGTGGTCGACAAGGCGTACGACCGCTGGCGCCGGGGCAAGCGCACGCTGCAGGTCGTGGCGGCGCACTACGCCGTGCGGCTCGAGGCGGCGCACGAGGCATCCGCCGACGCGGTCGCCGCGGGGCGCGTCGCGCAGGCCCTGGCCGAGCGCTTCGCGCCGTGGCTGCCGGGCACGGTGCACGAGCTGCACACCCGCCAGATCGGCTGGGCCCGAGCGCAGGCCGAGAGCCTCACCGAGTACTTCATCCGGATCGGACGCCTCGACCCCGAGGAACGCCTGGACGGCCGGTGGCCGATCCGCTGAGCGGCCGTCGGACGCCTCCCGGAAACGAACGAACCCCCGCCGAAGCGGGGGTTCGCGAATTCCGAGGCGGACCGGTCGCCGGTCGTCGAGCGCCGCCGGAACGGTGGGCGGGCTTACTTGGACGAGCCGCCGAAGTTCTTGAAGCGCTGGTTGAACTTCTCGACACGACCGGCCGAGTCCATGATGCGCTGCTTGCCCGTGTAGAACGGGTGCGAGGCGGACGAGATCTCGACGTCGATGACGGGGTACTCGACACCGTCGAGCTCGATCGTCTTGTCGCTGGTCACCGTCGAGCGGGTGAGGAAGGTCTCGCCCGAGCCGAGGTCACGGAAAACGACGGCCTGGTAGTCCGGGTGGATTTCAGTCTTCATGATGGTCCTTTGAGGAAGGTGCCCTGGATTTTGCCAGGGCGGTCAAAGTCTGGGGTGCGAACGCACCAAAGAGAGATTCTATCAGCCCGCGGCGCCGCTGCCGAACCGACCATCGCCGGGTGCGGCGACCGCGGCGATCAGTGCTCGGCGCGGGCCGCGTACCGACCGCCGTCCTCGGTGAGACGGATCGGCACGCCGAACGTGTCGGTCAGAGCCTCGGCGGTGAGCGTCTCGCGGATCGGACCGGCCGCCACGGCCTGCCCGTCGCGCAGGAGCAGCACGTGGGTGAAGCCGATCGGGATCTCCTCGACGTGGTGCGTGACCATGATCATGGCGGGCGTCGTCGGCGCCTGCGCATAGCCGCCCAGCAGGAGCAGCAGCTCTTCGCGGGCGCCGAGGTCGAGGCTGGCGGTGGGCTCGTCGAGCAGCAGCAGCTCGGGGTCGGTCATGACGGCACGGGCGATCTGCACGCGCTTCTGCTCGCCGTCGCTGAGCGTGCCGAAGGTGCGATCGGCGAGGTGGTCGAGCTTCCACTCCGCCAGCACGCGCAGTGCGCGGCGCTCGTCGATGTCTTCGTAGTCCTCGCGCCACCGGCCCAGCACCGAGTACGCCGCGGTCAGCACGACGTTGATGACGGTCTCCTCCGGCGGCACGCGACGGGCCATCGCGGACGACGCGAAGCCGATGCGCGGCCGCAGCTCGAAGACGTCGGTGCGGCCCAGCCGCTCGCCGAGGATCGTCACGGTGCCCGAGGTGGGGTGCATCAGCGTGTCGGCCATCTGGAGAACCGTCGTCTTGCCGGCGCCATTGGGCCCGAGGACGACCCAGCGCTCGTCGTCGCTGATGGTCCAGTCCAGGTGGTCGACGATGTTCCGGGCGTTTCGGCGGACGATCACGTCGGAGAACTCGAGCACCTGGGGCATGCTGACAGCCTATCGGCCGCGGGCGGCGACCTCCGCGTACAGGGCGGCCGTCTGGTCGGCGATCCGCTGCCAGCTGAAGTCCTCCGTCGCCCGCCGCCGGCCGGCCGCGCCGTACTCGCGCGCCCGGCCCGGATCGCTCACGACCTCGGTGAGGACGCGGGCGAGATCGGCCACGAAGCGCTCAGGGTCCGTGGGCGTTCCTGTGCCGTCCTGCACCTGCTCGATCGGCACCAGCCGGCCGGTGACACCGTCGACGACCACCTCCGGGATGCCGCCGGTCGCGGTGCCGACCACCGCGGCTCCGCACGCCATCGCCTCGAGGTTGACGATGCCCAGCGGCTCGTACACCGACGGGCACACGAACGTGGTGGCGGCGCTGAGGATCGTGCACAGCTCGTGCCGCGACAGCATGCGGTCGAGCCAGACGACGCCCTCCCGGGTCTCCTGCAGGCCGCGGACGAGGCCCTCGACCTCGGCCATGATCTGCGGCGTGTCCGGCGCGCCGGCGGCGAGGATCACCTGCACGTCGGCGGGAAGGCGCTCGGCCGCCCGCAGGAAGTACGGCAGGCCCTTCTGACGTGTGATGCGGCCGACGAACACGACCGACGGCTTGGCCGGGTCGATGCCGAGCTCCGCCAGGAGCTCCGGATCCTCGACGGGATGCCACGCCTCGACGTCGATGCCGTTGTAGATGACGCGCACGCGCTCGGGGTCGAGCGACGGGTAGCTGCGCAGGATGTCTTCGCGCATGCCGTTGCTCACGGCGACGATCGCGGCGGCGGCCTCGTAGGCCGACTTCTCGATCCAGCTCGAGACGGCGTAGCCGCCGCCCAGCTGCTCGGCCTTCCACGGTCGCAGCGGCTCGAGGCTGTGCGCAGTGACGATGTGCGGGATGCCGTGCAGGAGCGAGGCGAGATGCCCGGCGAAGTTCGCGTACCAGGTGTGGCTGTGCACGACGTCTGCCCCGGCGACGTCCGGGACGATCTCGAGGTCGGTGCCGAGGGTCTGGACCGCCGCGTTGGCGGCGGACAGTCCCGCGGGGACGCCGTACGCGGTGGTCCCCTCCTCGTCGCGTTCGGCCCCGAAGGCGCGCACCCGCACATCGATGCTCGAACGCAGCGCCTTGACGAGCTCGGTCACGTGCACACCGGCGCCGCCGTAGATCTCGGGCGGGTACTCCTTGGTCACGATGTCGACGCGCATGGCACGAAACCTAATACACGTGACGGCCCGCGTGTAACGGGTACCCCGATTCTTCCGCCGGCCCTAGGGTGGGGTTCATGCCAGCAGCCCCCAAGGTCTTCGGAATCATCCTCGCCGGCGGCGAAGGGAAGCGGCTGATGCCGTTGACGGCGGATCGGGCGAAGCCGGCCGTGCCGTTCGGCGGGCAGTACCGTCTCATCGACTTCGCGATCTCGAACCTCATCAACTCGGGCCTGCGCCAGGTCGTCGTGCTGACCCAGTACAAGTCGCACAGCCTCGATCGCCACATCTCGCAGACCTGGCGCATGTCGGCTCTGCTCGACTCCTACGTCACCTCGGTGCCCGCTCAGCAGCGACTGGGCAAGCGGTGGTTCTCGGGCTCCGCCGACGCGATCCTCCAGAGCCTCAACCTGATCAATGACGAGCAGCCCGACATCGTCGTGGTCATCGGCGCGGACCACGTCTACCGCATGGACTTCCGGCAGATGCTCGCCGCCCACATCGAGTCCGATGCGCGGGCCACGGTCGCCGGCATCCGTCAGCCGATCTCGCTCGCGAACCAGTTCGGTGTGATCGACGTGGACCCCGACGACCCGGTGCGCATCCGCGAGTTCCTCGAGAAGCCGCAGAACGCCGTCGGACTCACCGACGCGCCGAACCAGGTGCTCGCCTCGATGGGCAACTACATCTTCGACACCGACGCCCTCATCGAGGCGGTCGAGGCGGACGGCGAGCTGCCGACGTCGAACCACGACATGGGCGGCGACATCATCCCCTACTTCGTCGGCCGCGGCGAGGCCGGCGTGTACGACATGAACCGCAACGACGTGCCGGGCTCGACCGACCGCGACCGCTACTACTGGCGGGACGTGGGAACGATCGACTCGTTCTTCGACGCGCACCGCGACCTGATCTCGACGCTGCCGGTGTTCAACCTCTACAACACCGACTGGCCCATCCACTCGCAGGCGGTCAACTCGCCGCCGGCGAAGTTCGTGCGTGACTCGGTGGGACGGATCGGCAACGCGATCGACTCGATCGTGTCGCTGGGCTCGGTGCTCTCGGGCACCCACCTGGAGCGAAGCGTCGTCGGCCCGTGGACGCTCGCGGGCGGTGGCTCGACCATCACCGACTCGGTGCTTTTCGATCATGTGCACGTGGGCGCGGGCGCGCGCGTGCACCGCGCGATCCTCGACAAGAACGTCGTCCTCGAGGACGGCGCGACCGTCGGCGTCGACCGCGACAAAGACCTGGCGCGCGGCTTCACCATCACCGACAGCGGCATCACGGTCGTCGGGAAGGGCTTCCGCGTCGAGCGATGACGCACGGCCGCGAGCGGCTTCGCCGTGCGGCTAGCGTGGAGGGATGCCCGCCGCGCCCTCCCCTGCCCGTTTCCTCGTCGTGCTCGACGCGGACTCCACCCTCATCCGCAACGAGGTCATCGAGCTGATCGCCGACGAGGCCGGGCGGGGTGCCGAAGTCGCCGCGGCGACCGAGGCCGCGATGCGGGGTGAGGTGGACTTCGCGACCAGCCTCCGATCGCGGGTCGAGGCGCTCGAGGGTGTGCCGCTCGCGTCGTTCTCGCGTGTGCTGGCCCGCATCGAGCCGACCCCGGGCGTGCGCGAACTCATCGATGCGGTGCATGAGCGCGGCGGGGCCGTGGGCGTGGTGTCGGGCGGGTTCCACGAGATCCTCGACACCGTCGCGCCCGACCTCGGCGTCGATGTGTGGCGGGCGAACCGCCTCACGACGCGGGACGGCGCGCTGGACGGCACGGTGGACGGCGAGATCGTGGATGCCGCCGGCAAGGCCGCCGCGCTGGGCGAGTGGGCCGCCGAGCGCGGCGTTGCGCTGTCGCGCACGATCGCGATCGGCGACGGAGCGAACGACCTCGACATGATGGCCGCGGCGGGGCTCGGCGTCGCGTTCAACGCCAAGCCCGCCGTTCGAGAGCGGGCCGACGTCGTCGTGGGTCCGGTCGACCTCGCCGAGGTGATCCCGCTCCTGCCGTGACTTCCGGATGTCGGTGCCCCTGACTAGCGTCGGGGCATGCACATCGTTCTCGTTCCCGGTCTGTGGCTCGACGCGTCATCGTGGGGCGAGGTGACCCCGGCTCTCGAGGCCGCGGGACATCGCACCCATCCGCTCACCATGCCGGGAGTCGGCGCACCGGCGGCCGAGAGCCGCGACATCGGCATGGCGGACTGGGTCGACGCGACCGTCGCGGTGATCGACGGACTCGACGGCGAGGTCGCCCTGGTCGGACATTCCGGCGGCGGCAACGTCGTGTACGGGGCCCTCGACGCGCGCCCCGACCGCATCGCTCACATCGTGTTCCTCGACTCGTTCCCCCAGGGTGACGGGGGCATCATCTCCGAGCTCCCCGTGGTCGACGGGGTGGTGCCGTTCCCGGGCTGGGACTTCTTCGACGACGAAGAGGTGGGCGACCTCGATGCGCAGACGCGGGCCGACGCCACGGCGCGCACCGCCTCGGTCCCGGAGCGGATCCCCGTCGACCCGTTGCGGCTGACCGACGAGCGACGGCGCTCGGTGCCCATGACCATGATCACCGGCACGATGCCCGAGGCGCAGATCCGCCAGATCATCGCCGCGGCACCCGACTGGGCCGCCGAGCTCGTGGCCGTCGAGGATCTGCGGATCATCCAGCTCAATGACGAGGGCGAGCCCACCGGCCACTGGCCGCAGTTCTCACAGCCCGGCGCGGTGGCAGAGGCGATCCTGCGCGCGATCGACTGACGCGAAGGGCCCCCGCTGGGTCAGTGCCCCATGCCGAGGCCGCCGTCGACGGGGATCACCGCGCCGGAGATGTAGGCGGCGTCGTCCGACGCGATCCACGTCACGACGCCGGCGACCTCGTCGGCCGACGCGAAGCGCCCGGCGGGGATGTTCTCCTTGTACTCGGCCTGCGTGTCCTCGGGCAGCTCTGCCGTCATGTCGGTCTCGATGAACCCCGGCGCGACGACGTTGGCGGTGATGCCGCGGGCCCCGAGCTCCCGCGTGAGCGAGCGCGCGAAGCCCACGAGCGCGCTCTTCGAGGCGGAGTAGTTGATCTGGCCCGCCGAGCCGTACAGCCCCACGACGCTCGAGATCAGCACGACGCGTCCCCATCGCGCGCGCAGCATGCCCTTCGACGCGCGCTTGACGACCCGGAACGCACCGCCGAGGTTCGTGGCCACGACGCTGTCGAAGTCGTCCTCGGTCATGCGCAGCAGCAGCGTGTCCTTGGTGATGCCGGCATTGGCGACGACGATCTCGACCGGGCCCAGCGTGCTCTCGACTTCGGTGAAGGCGGCGTCGACGGCCGCGGCATCCGTCACGTCCGCACGCACGGTGAGGGTGCCCTCGGGTCCTTCGCCGGAACGGGCGGTCACGGCGACCTTGTAGCCCTCGGCGACGAAGCGCTCGGCGATGGCACGGCCGATGCCGCGGTTTCCGCCGGTGACGAGGACGACGCGATCGGTGGACATGGTGCACTCCCGGGGTTTGTGGCGGATCCGCACCAGCCTACCGGCGCGCCGAGTGCGCCTTCCGACTCGTTTGACACCCCCGGTGCGGCGCTGGGACGCTGGGGGCATACCTCGAAGAAAGGCGCGCGCCGTGAGCGACAGCACCCCTCAGAACCCCTCGCCCGAGCAGGGTGCCCACCCGCCGGTTCCGCCGGCGCCGTCCGCCCCGCAGCCCGCGGGCCCGGGGGCCTACCCGCCGCCGGCCTCAGGCGCGTACGCCCCGCCGGCCTACGGCGCGGCGCCCTCGAGCGGGAGCGCCTACGGTGCGCCCGCCGGGGGCGCAGCCTCGTACGGCGCCGCCCCGGCGTACGGCTACGGCTATGGCGCGCCGGCGAAGACCAACACCCTCGCCATCGTGTCTCTCGTCGCCTCGATCGCGAGCTTCATCATCCTGCCCTTCATCGGCTCGATCGTGGGCGTCATCACGGGCCACATGTCGCTCAATCAACTGAAGACGAGCGGCGAGCAGGGACGCGGCATGGCGCTCGCGGGCACGATCGTCGGCTGGGTCGGGCTCGGTCTGTCGATCCTCGGGATCATCGCCGCCATCCTGTTCTTCAGCTTCTTCGTGGCGGCCTACCAGTCATACCCCTACACCTCCTGATCCCGATCGCCCCGGGATCCGCTCCCGGGGCGATCGTGCGGTGCGACCGGCGTACCCTGGAAGTACCGTGAAGAACTCGAGCCACGCCCCATCGGCCACGTCGCTGCCGCGCGCACCGCGCGACGACGTCGGCGCGCGCTCGACGCGGTACCTCATCATGATGGGCATCCGCATCCTGTGCTTCATCCTCATGGTGGTCGTCACGCCGTACGGGTGGTACACGTGGGTGCTCGGCGCAGCCGCGATCTTCCTGCCGTACGTGGCCGTGGTCTCGGCGAACGTCGGCCAGGAGGGCCGCCGCAATCGTCGCGAAGACCCGGAGCCCGCGCTCCCGGCTGCGCCGTCGGCCGCGACGCCGCCCACCGCTCCCGAGACCCGTGTGATCCGCATCCAGGAGACGCCGCCCCACCCCGACGACACTCCGGAACGGACCGAATGAGCGACGACGGACCCGACCCGGTCGCCGAGGCGGTCTGCTCGCGGGCGGGATGCCGCGCGGCGGCGCGCTGGCGGATCGACTGGCGCAACCCGCGCATCCACGCGGCCGACCGCCGCAAGACGTGGGTGGCATGCGACGAGCACGTCGGCTACCTCCGTGAGTTCCTGGCTGCGCGCGACTTCCCCGTCGCCGTGTCCCCGCTCGATGCGGCCGAGGCGACCCGATGAGCCCTCGCTCGGTCAGCATGCAGGATCTTCCCCGCGCCGGACGCTGGGCGATCTACATCGCGCTGGCGGTGGTCTTCGCCATCGCGTGCGCGTTCCTCTCGAACTGGCAGTTCACCCGCAACGAGGAGCGGTCGGCCCAGCTCGCGCTCGTGGAGCAGAACTACGACGCCGAGCCCGTGCCGCTCGCCGACGTCATCGCCGCCGGTGGCGAGCTCGACCCGCAGGATGAATGGCGTCCCGTCGTCCTCACCGGGGAGTACCTCGCCGGCGACGAACTGCTCGTTCGCAACCGGCCCCACGGCGGCACGTCGGCGTTCGAAGTGCTCGTTCCCTTCCGGCTCGACGACGGACGGCTGCTCCTGGTCGATCGAGGTTGGGTGCCACCGGGGCGGGACCAGCCCGAACCCGAGACCGTGCCCGCACCGCCGTCCGGCGAGGCCACCGTCGTCGTGCGCCTGCGCCCGGGCGAGCCGCTGCCGAGCTCGGGCCGCTCCGCTCCGGACGGCCAGGTGCCGACCATCAACCTCGGACTCGTCGCCGACTCGCTCTCCCCCGCGGCGGGCGACGCGCTGGAGCAGAGCGCCTACGGCGTCATGGTCTCGGAGGATCCCGCCCCCGCCACCGCGCCGAGCGCCCTCGAGGCACCCTCCGAGGATCCGGGCCCGCACCTGTCGTACGCGATCCAGTGGATCCTGTTCGCGATCATGGGCTTCGTCTTCATCGGCTACGTCATCCGCACCGAGCGCCGTCACCGTCGCGAGGATGCCGAGGACGCCGAAGCGGCCTCCGAGGAGACCCCGGAGTCCGCTCCCCCGGCTCCCCGACGCCGCCGCGACCGCGACGCGGAGGACGAGGACGCGCTGCTGGACGCCGCCGGCCGCTGACGCTGAGCCCGGTGGTCGCGCTCGCTCTACGCGAGCGAAACGAGATCCGCGTAGTCGCGGCCCCAGATGTCCTCGACGCCGTCGGGCAGGATGAGCACGCGCTCGGGGTTGAGCGCCTCGACCGCGCCCTCGTCGTGCGAGACGAGCACGACGGCGCCCTCGTAGTGCGCGAGCGCGCCGAGGATCTCCTCGCGCGAGGCGGGATCGAGGTTGTTCGTGGGCTCGTCGAGCAGCAGCATGTTCGCCGACGAGACGACGAGCGTCGCGAGCGACAGGCGCGTCTTCTCACCGCCCGACAGCACGCCCGCGGGCTTGAGCACGTCGTCGCCGGTGAACAGGAACGATCCGAGCACCTTGCGCGCCTCGGTCGCCGTGATGTCGGGCGCCGCCGACATCATGTTCTCGAGCACCGAGCGTGAGACGTCGAGGTTCTCGTGCTCCTGCGCGTAGTAGCCGATCTTCAGGCCGTGCCCCGGCTCGAGCTGCCCGGTGTCGGGCTGGTCGACACCTGCGAGGATGCGCAGCAGCGTGGTCTTGCCCGCGCCGTTGAGGCCGAGGATCACGACCTTCGACCCGCGGTCGATCGCGAGGTCGACGTCGGTGAAGATCTCGAGCGAGCCGTACGACTTCGATAGGCCCGACGCCATCAGCGGCGTCTTGCCACAGGGCGCGGGCTTCGGGAAGCGCAGCTTCGCCACGCGCTCCTCCTGCCGCACCTCGTCGAGGCCGGCGAGCATCTTCTCGGCGCGCGCGACCATCTGGTGGGCTGCGGCGGCCTTCGAGGCCTTCGCGCCGAAGCGCGCCGCCTGCTGCTGCAGGACGGTCGCCTTCTTCTCGACGTTCGCGCGCTCCTTCTTGCGGCGCTCCTCGTCGGCCACCCGCTGGCGCAGGTAGTTCTTCCAGTTCATGTTGTAGACGTCGATCACCTGGCGGTTCGCGTCGAGGTAGAACACGCGGTTGACGGTCTCGCCGACGAGCTCGACGTCGTGCGAGATCACGATGAGCCCGCCCTTGTACCCCTTGAGGAACTCGCGCAGCCACACCACGCTGTCGGCGTCGAGGTGGTTGGTGGGCTCGTCGAGGATCATGGTCTGCGCGTCCGAGAACAGGATGCGTGCGAGCTCGATGCGGCGGCGCTGTCCGCCCGAGAGCGTCTTGAGCGGCTGGTCGAGGATGCGATCCGGCAGCGACAGGTTGTGCGCGATCGACGCCGCCTCGGCCTCGGCGGCGTAGCCGCCCAGCGCCTCGAACCGCTCGGTGAGGTTGGCGTACTTGCGCATGGCGCGCGCCGCGACCGCTTCGTCCTCGTCGCCCATGGCGAGGGACGCCTGGTGCATGCCGATCGCGAGCGTGCCGAGGCCGCGCGCGTCCAGGATGCGGGTGCGCGCCAGCATCTCGGGGTCGCCGGAGCGCGGATCCTGCGGCAGGTAGCCCAGCTCGCCGGAGCGCTCGACCTTGCCGTCGGCGGGGATGAGATCTCCCGCGAGCACCTTGGTCAGCGTCGTCTTGCCGGCGCCGTTGCGGCCGACGAGTCCGATCTTGTCGCCGTCCGAGACGCGGAAGGAGACGTCCGACATGAGCACGCGAGCGCCCACGCGGATCTCGAGGTCGTGCACGGCGAGCACAGCGGATGTCCGTTCCGTCGGTGGAGAGGGGGTGGCGGCCGACTGGCCAGCCATCCAGTATACGGGGCAGGGCTCGCGGCCCGTCGCCGGAATACCTCTCCAGGGTGATCCGGTCGATACCGCAGAGGGATGCCTCGGCCGGCGGCATCCGCATACCGTTCCGGGGTGGACCTCCTCACAGACCTGATCCTGCAGGCCGTGGCATCGCCGTGGCTCTACGCCACGATGTTCGCGGTCGCGGTCGTCGACGGCTTCTTCCCGCCGGTGCCCAGCGAGACGCTGCTGGTCGCTGCAGCGGCGGTGGCGGCATCCACCGGCGATCCTCACCTGCTGGCACTCGGCGCCGCCGCGGCGGCCGGAGCCATGGTCGGAGACAACATCGCCTTCGCGATCGGGCGGCGAACCGGCACCGCGAGATTCGCGTGGATGCGGCACCCACGAGTTGCCGACGCGTTCGCGCGCGCGGGCGGGGCGCTCGAGCGGCGCGGCGCCGCCCTCATCCTGGGAGCGCGCTTCATCCCGGTCGGGCGTGTGGCGGTCAACGTGTCGGCCGGAGCCCTGGTCTACCCGTGGCGGCGGTTCGCCGCGCTGACGGTGGCCGCCGGCGTGTGCTGGGCGGCGTACAGCATCGGGATCGGGCTGCTCGCGGGCGCCTGGATCAAGGACCAGCCGCTGCTGAGCGCCGGTCTGGGCGTCGTGCTCGCCATCGCGCTCGGACTCGTGATCGACCGGGTCGTCGCATTGCGCTCCCGCCGCGCCGTTCTCACCCCCGCCGCGACGGCCTCACGACTGACAGGATGACACCGTGCGCGACACCTCCTCGCCCGCCGCGACCCCGCCCCGGCCGCGCCGCCTGAACGCCCGGACGGCGGCCTTCGGCGCGCTGACGCTCACCGCGGTCGCGCTGTTCTCGGTGCTCGTGCCCGTGCTGCTCACGCTCTACCGTCAGCCGGCTGCCTTCGCGTTCCTGTTCGGAGCCCTCCTCTGCGCCGCCCCGGTGCTGGCCGTGCCGTTTCCCCGCTGGTCGACGGCGCTCTTCGTCGTCTCCGCCGTCGTGCTGCCGCTCCCGGTCGCAGAGCTCGACGGCCAGGACTGGCCGTGGCCCTGGTCGGTGCCCGCCATGCTCGCGCTCATCCTGTTCATCGGCGTGGTGGCGATCGCGCACGGCTGGCGCCTCGCGGTGATCGCCTGGGTGCTCTCCATCGCCGGAACGCTCGCGGTCGCCTTCGCCCTGTCGGGGGCGTACCCCGTGGTGGCGGCGATCGTGAACCTCGTCATCGTCACGTCGGTGTCGGGCGCCGCGCTGCTGGTGGCCGTCCTCGTGGCCAGCCGGCTGCGCGTCGGCGCCGAGCTCACCCGCGAGCGGGAGCTGACCGCGATCGAGCAGTCCCGTCGCGTGCTGGTCGAGGAGCGCACGCGCATCGCCCGCGAGCTCCACGACGTGGTCGCGCACGGGATGTCGCTCATCCAGGTGCAGGCCTCCACCGCCCGCTACCGGGTGCCCGACCTGCCCGCCGCGGCGATCGGCGAGTTCGACGAGATCGCCCGCACGGCCCGCGAGGGCCTCACCGAGATGCGCCGGCTGCTCGGCGTGCTGCGCACCGACGACCAGCAGCAGGAGCTGGCACCGCAGCAGGGCATCCGCGACATCCCCGAGCTCGTCCGCGCGCTGCGGCGCGCCGGCGCCGAGATCGACGCCTCCCTCGCACCGGCACCCGAGGCGGTGCCGGCAGCGGTCGACGTCGCCGCCTTCCGCATCGTGCAGGAGGCGCTGAGCAATGCCGTGCGGCACGCCCCGCAGACCCGCATCGAGCTCACGTCGGAGACGGATGCCGCGGCCGTGCGCCTGCTCGTCCGCAACGGATCGTCGACCCAGGCTGCCAGCGGCACGCCGGAGCGCGGCCACGGGCTCCTCGGGATGCGCGAGCGCGCGGCCCTCGTCGGCGGCACGTTGAGCGCCGGACCTGACGCGGACGGGGGGTGGACCGTGCGGGCCGATCTCCCGCTCGCGGGCCCCGCCCCCGCTGCTCCCCCCGCCCGGATCGACGGAGGCTCCCCATGACCATCAGCGTGCTCATCGCCGACGACCAGGCCATGGTGCGCGCGGGCTTCGCCGCGCTCCTGGACGCCCAGGAGGACGTCCGCGTCGTCGGCCAGGCCGCCGACGGCGCCGAGGCGGTCACGCTGTCGGCGCGACTGAACCCCGACGTCGTGCTGATGGACGTGCGGATGCCGGAACTGGACGGCATCGCGGCCACGCGCCGCATCCTCGGTCCCGCCTATCCCGCCGCCCGCGTCCCGCGCATCCTGATGCTGACGACGTTCGACATCGACGACTACGTGTACGACGCGCTCGAGGCGGGCGCCAGCGGCTTCCTGCTGAAGGATGCGCTCCCCGAGGATCTCGTCCACGCCGTGCGCGTCGTCGCGTCCGGCGACGCGCTTCTCGCACCGAGCGTGACCCGGCGCATGATCGAGCATTTCGCGGCCCGCCGGCCCCGTGCCGGGCGCGCCGCCACGGTGCTCGGCGAACTCACCGAGCGCGAGCGCGAGGTGCTGACTCTCATCGGACGCGGACGTTCCAACAGCGAGATCGCCGCCGACCTCTTCATCTCGGAGCAGACCGTCAAGACGCACGTCGGCAAGGTGCTCGCCAAGCTCGGCGCGCGCGACCGCGTGCAGGCGGTGATCTTCGCGTACGACGCGGGCCTGGTCGAACCCGCGGGGTGATCACCCCGCCGGGGATCCCCCCGCGGAGTGAGGACGAGACCACCCCACGGGGCGATGCCCCGCAGCTCACCGCGTTCATAGCCTTCCCGGGACGAACCCCGAGGAGGAGCCATGACCACCACGCTCGCCGCCACCGCCGCACGTCCGGCCGCCGGATCCGGCCGCGACCGCGCGATCGATCTCGTCCGCGCCCTGTGCATCGTCGGCGTGGTCGTGCTGCACGCCATGATGGTCGGCGTCGGCGTCGGAGATGCCGGCCCGTCCTTCGTCAACGCCAGCGACGGCACGTGGTGGATCGTCCCACTCAGCTGGATGCTGCAGGTCATGCCGCTCTTCTTCGTGATCGGCGGGTTCTCGGGGGCCACCGCGTTCCGGCGCGCTCGCGCACGCGGCGGTGACGGCGTGGGCTTCGTCGCCGGTCGCGTCCACCGCCTGGTACTCCCCGCGATCGTGACGATCGCCACCGCCGGCGGACTGCTCGCGGCGCTCGCCACGGCGGGGGTCGCGCCCGACCTCGTCGCTCTGGCGGGCTTCCGCTTCGCCCAGCCGCTTTGGTTCCTGGGCGTGTTCCTGGTCTGCCAGGCTTTGCTGCCGAGCCTGCTGCGCCTGCATGAGAGAGCACCGCTGACGACGATCGGGGCCTTGGCTGCGGTGGCTGTGGCCGTCGACGTCACGCGCATGGTCAGCGGTGTGGACCCCGTCGGCTTCCTCAACCTCGCCTTCGTGTGGCTGACCCTGCAGCAGCTCGGCTTCTTTCTCGCCGACGGAAGGATCGACAGCCTCTCGCGCCGCACCCGCTGGCTGGCGGCCGGCGGTGCCGTGGCCGCCCTCGCAGTGTCGTTCACGACCGGCATCCACTCCCCCGATCTCGTGGCCAACATCAACCCGCCGACGACGGCGCTGCTGTTCGTGGGCATCGCGCACACCGCGTTGTTCTCGGTGTTCCGGGGGCGGCTGGAACACGTCGCCTCGCGGCCGGGCCCGGCCGCCCTCACGCGATTCGTCACGCCCCGCGCGATGACGATCTACCTGTGGCACATGCCGGTGCTGCTGTGCCTTGCGGGGCTGAGTGCGGCCGGCGCCATGCTGACCGGGATGCCGCTTCCTGCCATCGACGGCGCGTGGTGGTGGGTATCACGGCCGGCATGGCTCGCGGCGGCCCTGCTGGCGACGGCGATCGTGGCGATCGGGCTGGCACGCGTCGAATCCGCGGCCGCCCCCGTCTTCTCCGCCTCCGCTTGGCGGGTGGGCGGCGCCGCGCTGGCGGGGACGGCCGCGGTCGCGCTGCTGCTTGTCGCGGGCACGAGCGTCGTGACGGCCGTCGTCGCCGTCGCGCTGCTGGCCGCCGCACTCCGCTTGGCGCGGGTGCGCGGTGCGCAGAGCTCCGCGCACGCCGCGCTCGCGTGAGGCGACGCGCCCTACGGGAACGGGCGGCCTCGTTCTCGTAGGTCCCGAGCAGGGGATCCGACGATCATTCGTGGACGGCGTCCAAGTATGCCGGCATCCCTCCCCCTAGGCTGAGTGCCATGTCATCCATCGCCGCCGCTCCGACCGCTTCCGCCGGAACCCGTCGCGTGCTCGCAGACGTCATCGCCCGCCCGTCCTCCCGCGCTCGCGCTTTCGCTCTCGACGCCGGCCTCGTGGTCGCCGGCGCCGCGATCGTCGCTCTGCTGGCCCAGGTCGAGATCCCGCTGTGGCCCGTCCCCATCACCGGCCAGACGCTCGGCGTGATCGTCGTCGGCGCGGCTCTCGGGGCATGGCGAGGCGCCGCCGCCCTCACGACCTACATGCTCGTGGGCCTTGCCGGCCTCCCGGTGTTCGCGGGGTTCACCGGCACGCTCGCCGCGGTCGGCAAGCCGAGCTTCGGGTTCGTCATCGGGTTCATCTTCTCCGCCTTCGTCGCCGGCTGGTTCGCCGAACGCGCGTGGGACCGCCGGCCCCTGCTCGCGTTCCTCGGGTTCGCCGCCGCGAGCGTGGTGCCGTTCCTCTTCGGGATCCCCTACATGGCTTTCATCCTCAACGTCGTGATGGGTCTGGACTACGCCTTCCTCGCCGTGCTGCAGGCCGGTCTCTTCCCGTTCGTCGTCGGCGGACTGATCAAGGCCGCGCTGGCGGCGGCGATCATCCCCGGCGCCTGGGCACTCGTCCGAAAGGTCGACCAGACGAAGGACTGAACGGATGCCTCGTGGCGAGGCATCCGTCATCGAAAGCCCCGGCCGCTCGGTCGGGGCTTTCGCGTTGTCGTGCGTGTGACGAACCTGATTGGCGCTCGGGTGAACGGCTGGGTAAGGTTGGCCTTACCGCGCCCGAATAAGGGCACCCTTACCTAAACTTCTCCGGAGGAATCCGTGCGCCTCTCCCGCCCTGTCACCGCCGCCGCGATGCTGGCCGCCGCCGCCATCGCCCTCGCCGGCTGCGCTACGCCGACAGCCGACAACACCGACGAGACGGCCGGCGACTCGTCGGGTGGTGCGTTCCCCGTCACGATCGAGCACGCGTACGGCGAGACCGTCATCGAGTCGCAGCCCGAGCGCGTCGCCACGGTCGCGTGGTCCAACCAGGAGGTGCCGCTGGCGCTGGGCGTGGTTCCGGTCGGCATGGCCGAGGTGACGTGGGGCGACGACGACGGCGACGGCGTGCTGCCGTGGGTCGAAGACCAGCTCGAGGAGCTCGGTGCCGAGACGCCGGTGCTGTTCGACGAGACCGACGGCATCGACTTCGAGGCCGTGGCCGACACGCAGCCGGACGTCATCCTGGCCGCGTACTCCGGCCTCACCCAGGAGGAGTACGACACGCTGTCGAAGATCGCGCCCGTCGTCGCCTACCCCGAGGTCGCGTGGGGCACGTCGTACCAGGACATGATCCGCCTCAACTCCGCGGCGCTCGGACTCGCGGACGAGGGCGACGCGCTCATCGAGGAGCTGCAGGGCGAGGTCGACGCCGCGCTCGCGAACCACCCGGAGCTCGCGGACTCCACCGTGCTGTTCTCGTCGCTCGATCCCGCCGACCTCAGCCAGATCGTGTTCTACACCAGCCTCGACACGCGGCCCGGCTTCCTGGCCGACCTGGGCCTGCCCGAGCCCGCGGTGGTCACCGAGGAGTCCGACGGCGAGGCGTTCTATGCGACCGTCAGCGCCGAGCAGGCCGATCGCTTCGCCGACGTCGACGTGTTCGTCACGTACGGCGACACCGGCGGCGAGCTCATCGCGCAGATGCAGGCCGACCCGCTGCTGTCGCAGATCCCCGCCATCGCCGAGGGCCGCGTCGCGATCCTCGAGTCGTCGACGCCGCTGGCCGCGTCGGCGAACCCGTCGCCGCTGTCGATCGGCTGGGGCGTCGACGAGTACTTCGCCCTGCTCGCCGGCGCGCTGGGCTGAACGATCCCCGCATGATCCTTCGGGGAGTGATCGAGTGACTTCGACCGAGGTCCGATCGCCGACGCCGGATGCCGCGAACCTGCGGCGTCCGGCGGCGGTGCGACTGGGCTGGCTCGGCGTCGCGGCGCTCGCGCTCGCTGCGCTGTGCGTGGCATCGGTCGCCTTCGGCGTGCGCGACGTCACCCTCGAAGACCTCCTCGGCGGACTCGCCGGCGACACCGACGGCGTCGCCCAGGCGGCCGTCGTCGCGCGGCTCCCGCGCACCGTGCTGGCCGTCCTCGTCGGTGCCGCCCTGGCCCTGTCGGGTGCCGCCATGCAGGCCGTGACCCGCAATCCGCTCGCCGATCCCGGCATCCTCGGCGTCTCCGGCGGCGCCGCTCTCGCCGTGGTGATCGGCATCGCCTTCTTCGGCATGACGAACCCTTACGCCTACATCGGGGCGGCCATCGTCGGCGCCGCGGGAGCGGCCGTCTTCGTCTACACCGTGGGATCCCTCGGACGAGGGGGCGCCACCCCCCTGAAACTCGCGCTGGCGGGCGCGGCGTCGTCCGCGGCCTTCATGTCGCTCGTGAGCGCCGTGCTCCTCCCCCGCGTCGACCTCCTCGAGACGTTCCGGTTCTGGCAGATCGGCGGCGTGGGCGGCGCCACGTGGGACCGCATCGCCACGATCGCACCGGTGCTGGCGGTCGGCGCCATCGTCACGGTCGCCTGCGCGCGGGGCATGAACTCGCTCGCCCTGGGTGACGACGTCGCGACGGGCCTCGGCGAGCACGTCCTGCGCACCCGCCTCATCGCCTCGGCCGGAGCCGTGATCCTGTGCGGGGCCGCCACCGCGATCGCCGGCCCGATCGCCTTCGTCGGGCTGATCATCCCCCACCTGTGCCGGCTGCTCGTCGGCACGGACCACCGCTGGCTGCTGCCGTTCTCGGCGGTCACCGGGGCGGGGCTGCTCGTGGCCGCCGACGTCGTGGGCCGTGTCATCGCGCGACCCGACGAGATCGAGGTCGGCATCCTCACCGCTCTCATCGGAGCTCCGTTCTTCATCTGGATCGTGCGCCGGCAGAAGGTGCGTGAACTGTGAGCACCGGCACCCTCTCCCCCGTCACCGTCCAGGCCGTCGTCACCGGGCGCCGACGCCGCTCCCGTCGTCGCGTGCTCGTCACCGGCGCGCTCGCCGTCGGCGTCGTGCTCGTCTTCGCCGCATCGCTCATGATCGGCCAGACCTTCTACGGTCCAGATGAGGTGATACGGGTGATCCTCGGGGAGACGGTGCCCGGCGCCTCGTTCACGGTCGGCGAGCTGCGCCTGCCGCGAGCCGTGCTCGCCGTGGTGGCGGGATTCGCGTTCGGCAGCGCCGGCGTGACGTTCCAGACGATGCTGCGCAATCCGCTCGCCTCGCCCGACATCATCGGCATCACGGCCGGCGCGAGCGCCTCGGCGGTGTTCGGCATCGTCATCCTCTCGCTGAGCGACACGGCGGTCTCGGTGCTGGCGGTCGCCGGCGGCCTGCTGACGGCCCTCGCGATCTACCTGCTCTCGAACAAGGGCGGCTTCGCCGGCACGCGCCTGATCCTCATCGGCATCGGCGTGGCGGCGATGCTGGACGCGCTCATCACCTACGTGCTGTCGAAGGCGCCCGCGTACGACCTGCAGGAGGCGATGCGCTGGCTGGCGGGCAGCCTCAACGGCGCGTCCTGGTCGACCGTGCTCCCCCTCGCGATCGCGAGCGTCGTGCTGGTGCCCGCACTCCTGTCGCGGGGCCGCGATCTCGACACGATGCGGCTGGGCGACGACGCCGCCGCCGCGCTCGGGGTGCGACTGCAGGGCAGCCGCATCGTCGCGATCGTGGCGGCGGTCGCGCTGCTGGCCTTCGCGACCGCCGCGACAGGACCCATCGCTTTCGTCGCGTTCATGGCCGGACCGATCGCGGCGCGCATCGTCGGGCCGGGCGGCTCGCTGCTGCTGCCATCGGGGCTCGTGGGTGCACTGCTCGTGCAGCTCGCGGACCTGCTCGGCCAGTTCGCGTTCGACAGCCGCTATCCCGTCGGCGTCGTGACCGGAGTGCTGGGCGCACCGTTCCTCATCTACCTCCTCATCAGGACGAACCGAGCCGGAGGATCGCTATGACCGAATCCCACAGCCTGTCGGCGGAGGGTCTGACGCTCTCGTACGGTGATCGCACCATCGTCGAGCGCCTCGACCTCGACGTGCCGCCCGGTCGCATCACCGCGATCGTCGGCGCGAACGGATGCGGCAAGTCCACGCTCCTGCGGGCGCTCGCCCGCCTGCTCTCGCCGCGCGAGGGGCAGGTCGTTCTCGACGGCAAGGCGCTCCATGGCCGCCCCACGAAAGAGATCGCCCGCACCCTCGGCCTGCTGCCGCAGAGTCCGGTCGCCCCGGAGGGCATCGCGGTGGCCGACCTCGTCGGCCGCGGGCGCCACCCGCATCAGAAGCTGCTGGCGCGCTGGAGCGCCCACGACTACGAGGTCGTCGCGCGCGCGCTCGCCTCCACCGGCATCGAGGATCTCGCGGACCGGTCGGTCGACGAGCTCTCGGGAGGACAGCGGCAGCGCGCATGGATCGCGATGGCGCTGGCCCAGGAGACCGACATCCTGCTGCTCGACGAGCCGACGACCTTCCTCGACGTCGCGCATCAGGTCGAGGTGCTCGACCTGCTCACCGACCTCAACCGCGAGCGCGGCACGACGATCGTCATGGTGCTGCACGACATCAACCTGGCGGCACGGTACGCGGATCACCTGTTCGCGCTGCGCGCCGGTCGGGTGATCGCGAGCGGAGCTCCCGACGACGTCGTCACACGAGAGCTCATCCGCGACGTGTTCGACCTCGATGCGCTCGTCGTGCCCGATCCCGTGTCGGGTTCGCCCATCGTCCTCCCCCGCGGCCGCCACCACGTGTCGCCCTCGACTCCGGCCGATGCGGCCTCTCTCGCCGCCGCGGCCTCACACCTTCCGACAGGAGCCTCCGATGTCTGACGCAGACGTGCCCTACCGCTTCTTCCGCGCCCGCGTGACCGCGATCGCCGACGTGACGCCGAGCTTCCGGCGCTTCACGTTCGGCGGTGAGGACCTCGCCGAGTACGGCGACCCGGGGCTGGACCAGCGCGTCAAGATCGTGTTCCCGACCCGGACGTTGGGCCTCGACGCGATGCCGACCGGCGACGACTGGTACGCGCAGTGGCGCGAGCTGCCCGAGGAGCGGCGCCTGCCCTTCCGCACCTACACGACGCGCTACGTCCGCAACCATGTCAGCGAGGTCGACGTCGACATGGTGTCGCACGATGTCATCGGGCCTGCGTCGGACTGGATCGCTCGGGCCGCCGTCGGCGACGAGGTGCTCATCTTCGCCCCCACCGTCGCGCACAGCGGCGTGAGCTTCGGGATCGACTTCGTGCCGCCCGCGCGTGTCGACGCGATCCTGCTCGCCGGTGATGAGACTGCCGCGCCGGCGATCGCCGCGATCCTCGAGCAGCTTCCCCGCGAGGCGCGGGGCGTCGTCGCGGTGGAGCTGCCACACGCCGACGACGCGGCCTACCTGCCGCGCCATCCCGGGTTCGAGTACCGCATCGGGGCGCGCGCGGACGGCGAGCGTCACGCGCACCTCGTCGAGTCCGTGACGGATGCCGCAGCCACCCTGGCGCCTGCCGGCGCGGGCGCCGACGTCGAAGAGGTCGACATCGACACCGACATCCTGTGGGAGGTGCCGCGCACGGCGAAGGGCGGGGCAGCGCTCAAGAGCGCCCGGCTCTACGCGTGGCTGGCCGGCGAGGCCGGAGCGATCAAATCGCTGCGCCGCCACCTGGTCGCCGAGCGCGGCGTCGACCGCCGCGCCGTCGCCTTCATGGGCTACTGGCGCCTGGGCCGCGCCGAGAACTGACGCGTCTGCGGTCTCGACATTCGCCGCTCAGCCGCGCGCTGCGGCCTCGTGCGCGTGCCCGAGCCGCAGTCCGGGGATCAGTGCGCCGAGTGCGAGCACGACGCCGATCGCGAAGACGGCCGGGAATCCGGCATCCGTCCCCGCCAGCGCCGTGAACACGAGACCCATCACCGCGATCGAGGCCGCTGAGCCGACCGCGTCGGAGATGGACAGCGCCGACGAGTTGAAGCCCTGATTCTGCGGGCTGGAGTACGCCAGCGTCAGCACGGTGAGCCGCGGGTACATGAGACCCATGCCCCCGCCCGCGAGCGCCCAGCCGGCGATGAGCACTGCGGGGTGGAGGCCCAGCAGAGCCGTCGCCACCGCGATGAGGAGGGCCATCACGAGCAGCGCCGTGCCGATCAGCGTGATGCGCGTGTTTCCCAGTCGGTCGCCGAACCGGCCCTGCACGTCCGCGGCGGCCGCCCACGCGAGCGCGGCGGCCGTGAGGCCGAGTCCCGCCCAGGTCGGCGAGAAGCCGTAGTCGTCGATGAGCAGGTACGGGATGTAGATCTCGGCGCCGAAGAGCGCGCCCGCGATGAGTCCGCGCATCAGCACGACGCTCGGCAGGCCGCGCGCCGCCCGCAGCGTGCCGCGCGGCAGCAGCGGTCTCGAGGCGAGGGCGATGACGACGACGGATGCCGCCACCGCCGCCCACGCCCAGCCGCCGAGTTCGCCGGCGAGACTGAGCCCCAGCGCGCCCGCGGCGACCGCCACGGCGCACGCGAGCCGCGGCAGGACACGGGAGGTCGCCGGCTCGTCGGTGTGGAGCGGGAGGCCGTGCAGGCGCGCGACGACCATCACGAAGGCGACCACGGTGAGCGCGGCGACCCCTAGGAACACCCATCGCCAGTGGAGGAACTCGGTGACGGCGCCCGCGAGGAACGGCCCGATCAGCGACGGCACGACCCAGGCGGCCGAGAACGCGGCGAACACGCGGCCGTGCATCGTTCCGGGGTACACGCGAGCGACCACCACGTACAGCGCGACGGTCTGCCCGCCGGTGCCGAGGCCCTGCACCAGGCGCCCGGCCACGAGCACGGGCATCGTGAGCGCGAAGCCTGCGATCAGCAGGCCGACGACGAACAGGCCGACCGCCGTGCTCAGCGGGGCGAGCACCCCGCCGCGGTCGCACCACGCGCCGACCGCGACCATCCCGATGACGCTCGTCGCCAGCGTTCCCGCGAACGCCACGGCGTACAGTCGCTCGCCGTCGAGGTCGGCGCTCACGACCGGCATCACGGTGGTGATCGCGAGGGACTGCATCGCGGCGAGGAAGATGAGCGCGACGGCGCCCACTGTCACCCACACGTAGCGGGCGTTCCAGATCCCGGTCGTGGGAGCGGTGGCCCCGGTCACGATCCCGCCAGGGCGCCGAGGCGCTCCACCGCCTCGCGGAGGAGCTCAGGGGCGCAGCCGAAGTTGATGCGGACGTGCCCTTTGCCCTCAGTGCCGAAGAGGGGCCCGTGGTGCAGCGCCACCTTCGCTTCGCGGAGGATCCGCACGGCGGGGTTGTCGCCCCATCCGTACGCCGAGACGTCCACCCACGCCAGGAACCCGGCGTCGGGCGGCAGGTAACGCGCGAGCGGCAGGTGCTCCGCCAGCAGCTCGCCGAGGAGCACGCGGTTGCCGTCGAGGGCTGCGAGCAGGCTCTCGAGCCACTCGTCGCTCTCCGCGGAGTAGGCGGCGACGTTCGACAGCGCGCCGAACAGGCCGGTCCGCCACTCCACCTCCCAGGGCAGGGCGCGCAGCTCCTTCGCCTGCGGCTCGGCCCCCGCGATCATCACGGCGCACTTCAGTCCGGCGAGGTTGTAGGTCTTGCTCGCGCTGGTGACGGCGTAGCCGACGCGCTGCGCGGCCTCGGAGGCGGCGAGGAACGGAGTGAAGGTCTTGTCCGCATGCGTCAGCGGCGCGTGGATCTCGTCGCTGATCACGGCGGCGCCGAAGCCGTCGGCGATCTCGGCCAGCCGGACGAGAGCCTCGCGGCTGTGCACGGTGCCGGTGGGGTTGTGCGGGTTGCACAGCAGCACGGCCCGCGCGCCGCCCGCGAGGGCGGCCTCGACGCCGCGGAGGTCGATCTCCCAGCCGGCGCCGCTCGCGACGAGGGGCACGCGCTCGATCACGCCGCCCGCCTCCTCCACGGTGTCGTAGAACGGCGGGTACACCGGCGGCATCACGACGACGCGGTCGCCGGGCTCGATGATGCGGCGGAGGATCTCGACGACGCCCATCATCACGTCGCCCGTCCAGAACACGTGCGACGGCTCGACGGCCCAGTCCCAGCGGCGTCGCGCGAAGTCGACGAACGCCTCGCGCACGCCGGGGTCGGGCGGCGTGTAACCGGTGTCGCCGAGTTCCACCGCTCGCGTGAGCACCCGAGTGATCGCGGGGGCCAGCGCGTAGTCGGTCTCCGCCACGAAGAACGGCAGCACGTCCTCCCCGTACTTGCGCCACTTCGTGCTCGTGCGCTGGCGCAGCTCGGCGAGGGGCAGGGCTTGCAGGGGGGTGACGCTCACCCCTCGACCCTATCGAGCCGGCGCTCTCCGCCCGCCGAGTGAGTCACCGTGTGAAGGTGCCGAGGCCGTGCTGGTCGAAGTACTCCAGCACGAGCGTGCCGCCGTCGAACGTCGCCTTCGAGACCGACCCCGGCGGGGCGTTCTCGCTGAACGGCCGGAAGACGAACTCGTCGCCCGACCAGTGCTCGAGCGTCCAGCGGCCCGTCGGGCCCAGCGCGAGCTCCAGCTCGTCGCCGACCAGCGCCACGGTCGCCGGACCGAAGTAGTCGTTGGCGTACTCCCCCGCGTAGGTCTCGAGCGCCTGCGACGGCTCGGGCGCCGACGGCGCCGTCTCGCCCACGAGCTCGCCGAACGGGTTCGACTCCCCCTCGAAGACCTGCATGAAGAGCGGCAGCCAGTCACGGCGCTCGGCACCGTACTGCGCGATGTCGAGGAACCGCGCGGCGATGCCCTCGGGCACCCCGTTCGCCGACGCGTTCGACAAGACCACGATGCCCAGTCCCGCACCCGGCAGCAGCTTGAACACCGTGCCGGTGCCGAGGAGGAACGCCCCGGAGTGGTTGACGTCGACGAGACCGCCCGCAGTCGTGCCCACGTTGAACCCGAACCCGTAGTAGCCGGCGCGCGAGCCGAACGAGGTCGGCGGCGAGCCCACGATCTGCGGCGACATCGCCGGAACGAGCGACGTCGAGTCGACGAAGGGCTCGCCGTCGTGCTCACCGCCGGCGAGCAGCATCGACAGCCACGGAAGAAGGTCCGCGATGCTCGAGCTCACGCCGCCCGCCGGAGACTGCTGGTCGGGCTGACGCTGATCGGGGGTGACGACCCACTCGCCGTCGAGCGGCATGTGCCCCAGGGCGCGGTTCTCACGGGACTCCAGGTCCGCGTACCGCGAGCTCGTCGAGGTCATGCCGAGCGGCTCGTAGAGGAGTCGCTCCGAGAGCGCCGCCCAGTCCTCGCCGGCGGCGCGTGCGACCGCCTCGCCGGCCGCGGTGATGTCGAAGTTGCCGTACGCGTACGTCGAGCGCCAGGGCGCGAGCGGGGCCAGGCGCAGCCGCTCGAGGATCGCGGCGCGATCGAACCCGATCTCCTCGAGCTCGTCGCCGGCATGCTTGAAGAGACCGGAACGGTGAGCGTACATGTCGGCGATCGTCACGTGGGAGCCCACATAGGGATCCGACAGCGTGAAGCCGTCGAGATGCTCGGCGACGGGCGTGTCCCACGACACGTATCCCTCGTCGATCGCGCGGGCGACGACGCTCGCTCCGATCGACTTGGAGACAGAAGCGAGCGGGAACACCGTGTCGGCGTCGACGGGGTCTCCGCTGTCGAGGTCTCGCACGCCGAATCCCTCGGCGTACAGGACCTCTCCCTCGTACACGACGCCGACGGCGATGCCGGGCGTGCCCGAGGCGTCCATCCCCGCCTCGACCGAGGTCGCGAGGTCGTCGATCGCCGCGTCGACCCGCGCCCGGGTGACCGTCGCCAGCGCGTCGGCACCGGGGTCGGGGTTGACGCTCGCCGTGGGACTGGGAGTCGCCTCGGCGGAGACGTCGGCGAAGGTGCAGCCGGAGGCCCCCGCGAGGACCAGGGCGGCGATACCGACGGCGGACACGACACGCAGCTTGTTCCCCGGCATGCGCCGAGTGTGGCAACGACCACCCGGCCGCGTCAATGGCGCGGCCGGAGACCGGACGGTGTCAGATGGCGAACCCGAGCGCCCGCATCATGTCGCGGCCGTCGTCGGTGATGCGCTCGGGACCCCACGGCGGCATCCACACCCAGTTGATACGGAACCGCTCGACGATGTCATCGAGCGCCTGCGCGGTCTGCTCCTCGAGCACGTCGGTGAGCGGGCAGCCGGCCGACGTGAGGGTCATGTGGATGACCAGCGCGTCGTTCTCGTCGTCCCAGGCGAGGTCGTAGATGAGGCCGAGGTCGACGACGTTGATCCCGAGCTCCGGGTCCATGACGTCCTTGAGAGCCTCGGTCACCTCGTCGTACTTCTCGGGGGTGAGCGTCGCCGTCATAGGTCGATCCTACGCTTCGCTGCCCACGGGGGCCTCGGCCGACTCCTCTTCGCCCGCGGGCAGGTAGCGGTCGTAGCCCTCGTCCTCGAGGCGGTCGGCCAGCTCGGAGCCGCCCTCCTCGACGATGCGCCCGTTCACCATGACGTGCACGAAGTCGGGGTGGATGTAGCGGAGGATGCGCGTGTAGTGCGTGATGAGCAGCACGCCGAGGTCGCTCTCGGCCTTGGCGCGGTTGACGCCCTCCGAGACGATCTTGAGCGCGTCGACGTCCAGTCCCGAGTCGGTCTCGTCCAGCACCGCGATCTGCGGCTTGAGGAGCTCGAGCTGCAGGATCTCGTGTCGCTTCTTCTCGCCGCCCGAGAAGCCCTCGTTGACGTTGCGCTGCGCGAACTTCGGGTCCATGCGCAGGTTCTTCATGGACGTCTTGACGTCCTTCGTCCACGTGCGGATCGAGGGCGCCTCGCCGTCGATCGCGGTCTTCGCGGTGCGCAGGAAGTTGGTCACGGTGACGCCCGGGATCTCGACCGGGTACTGCATGGCGAGGAACAGGCCGGCACGCGCGCGCTCGTCGACCGACATCTCGAGGACGTCCTCGCCGTCGAGGGTGATCGAGCCGCTCGTCACGGTGTACTTGGGGTGGCCCGCGATCGTGTAGGCGAGCGTCGACTTGCCCGAGCCGTTGGGGCCCATGATCGCGTGGGTCTCACCCGTGCGGATGGTCAGGGTCAGGCCGTTGAGGATGGGGGTGGTTCCGGCATCCGTCTCGACCGTCACGTGGAGGTCGCGGATCTCGAGGACAGACATTCTTCAGTACCTTCTTCAGTTCACTTCGAGCTTGACGGTCGCGTCGATGAGCACGTCATCGCCGTCGACGGTGACCGCGAAGACCGGGACCGGTTCGTACGCGGGGAGGTTGAGGGGCTTGCCGGTGCGCAGCGAGAACGCCGAGCCGTGGGCCCAGCACTCGAGCGTCTCGCCGTCGACGAAGCCCTCCGACAGCGAGATGTCGCCGTGGGTGCAGACGTCGCCGATGGCGTGGACCTCGCCGTTCGAGTCGAGCACGACGGCCATCGCGACGCCGTCCACCTCGACCCGGCGGGCCTCGTCCTGCACGAGGTCGCTGAGGGCGCACACGCGCTGCGCGGTCATCGGCCGGCCTCCTTGGCGAGTTCTTCCTCGATCGTCGCGAACAGGTCCGCCTCGAGGTCTTCGACACCGATCTTCTGCACGATCTCGGCGAGGAACCCGAGCACGACCAGGCGACGCGCCTCGTCCTCACGGATGCCCCGCGCCTGGAGGTAGAAGAGCTGCTCGTCGTCGAAGCGACCGGTCGCGCTCGCGTGGCCGGCGCCCCGGATGTCGCCCGTCTCGATCTCGAGGTTCGGGATCGACTCGGCGCGGGCTCCGTCGGTGAGCACGAGATTGCGGTTGGCCTCGTACGAGTCGGTGCCCACGGCATCCGGTCCGATGAGCACGTCGCCGATCCAGACGCTGCGCGCGGACTCGCCCTGCAGCGCGCCCTTGTAGAGCACGTCGCCCGACGTCTCGGCGCCCTTGTGGTGCAGGTACACCTGGCTCTCGAGGTGCTGACCCGAGTCGGAGTAGCTGAGCCCGTACAGTTCGGCGCGCGAGCCGGTGCCCGCCAGCTCGACGCTGGGGTTGACCCGAACGACGCCGCCGCCGAAGCTGACGACCACGTGGCGCAGGGTTGCATCGCGCTCGACGCGCGCCTGGTGCGACGACGCGTGCACGGCGTCGTCGTCCCACTCCTGCACAGAGACGAGGGTGAGGTGGGCGCCGTCGCGCACGATGATCTCGACGTTCTGCGCGTGGCTCGCGGTGCCGGTGTGGCGGAACACGACGGTCGCGTGCGAGTTGGCCTGCGCCTCGACGACCACGTGCGCGTGGGCGAGGCCGCCGGTGCCCTTGAGCGACACCAGGATCGGCTCGCGATACTCGGCGCCGGCGGGGATGCGCAGCAGCGGCGCCTCGGTCTCCTGCTTCCAGGCGATGGCGCTGGGCAGGTCCTCGGGGCGGAACACCTCGCCGCGCGGCGCGGTGCCGGCGAGCAGTCGCTCCTGCACCAGGGTGTCGGGAGCCTGCACGTCGACCTCGATCACGCCGTGGGGACCGGCCTCGTCGACGAAGAGCGGCTGGAGCTTGGGCGTCGGGGTGTGCTTCCAGTTGACCTCGCGGCCCGTCGGCGCCTCGAAAGCGGCGGGGTCGAACGACCAGGGCCGCTCGGAGCGGGTCTGCACGGGCACGAACGCACCGGCGCCATCGGAGTGGCCCTTCGCGCCGGGAATGGTGGGGGCCTCGGTGGTGGGGCTCATCTAGCCGACGGATCCTTCCATGCCCATCTCGATGAGCTTGTTGAGTTCGAGCGCGTACTCCATGGGCAGCTCCCGCGCGATGGGCTCGATGAACCCGCGCACGATCATGGCCATGGCCTCGTCTTCGGGCAGACCGCGGCTCATCAGGTAGAACAGCTGCTCCTCGCTGACCTTCGAGACCGTGGCCTCGTGGCCGAGCTGCACGTCGTCGACCCGGATGTCGATCGCGGGGTACGTGTCGGAGCGCGAGATCGTGTCGACCAGCAGCGCGTCGCAGCGGACAGTGTTGGCCGAGTGGTGCGCGTTGGCGTCGACGCGCACCTCGCCGCGGTAGCCGGCGCGGCCGCCGCCGCGGGCGATCGACTTCGAGACGATCGACGACTGCGTGTACGGCGCCATGTGGATCATCTTCGCGCCGGCGTCCTGGTGCTGGCCCGGTCCGGCGAACGCGACCGACAGGGTCTCGCCCTTGGCGCGCTCCCCCATCAGGAAGATCGACGGGTACTTCATCGTGACCTTCGAGCCGATGTTGCCGTCGATCCACTCCATCGTCGCGCCCTCGTGGGCGACGGCGCGCTTGGTGACGAGGTTGTAGACGTTGTTCGACCAGTTCTGGATGGTCGTGTAGCGCACGCGCGCGTTCTTCTTCACGATGATCTCGACGACCGCCGAGTGCAGCGAGTCGGACTTGTAGATGGGAGCCGTGCAGCCTTCGATGTAGTGCACGTACGAGCCCTCGTCGGCGATGATCAGCGTCCGCTCGAACTGGCCCATGTTCTCGGTGTTGATCCGGAAGTACGCCTGCAGCGGGATCTCGACGTGCACGCCCGGCGGAACGTAGACGAACGAGCCGCCCGACCACACCGCCGTGTTGAGCGCGGCGAACTTGTTGTCGCCGGCGGGGATCACGGTGCCGAAGTACTCCTCGAAGAACTCGGGGTGCTCGCGCAGCGCCGTGTCGGTGTCCATGAAGATGACGCCCTGGCGCTCGAGCTCCTCGTTGATCTGGTGGTAGACCACTTCGGACTCGTACTGCGCCGCGACGCCGGCGACCAGACGCGCCCGCTCGGCCTCGGGGATGCCGAGCTTCTCGTACGTGTTGCGGATGTCCTCGGGGAGGTCCTCCCACGACTGCGCCTGCTTCTCGGTGGAGCGCACGAAGTACTTGATGTTGTCGAAGTCGATCTCCGACAGGTCCGCCCCCCACGTGGGCATGGGCTTGCGGTCGAACAGCTGCAGACCCTTGAGGCGGGTTTTCAGCATCCACTCCGGCTCGGCCTTGAGCGCCGAGATGTCGCGGACCACCGCGTCACTCAGGCCCCGGCGCGCGCTCGCCCCGGCGGCGTCGGCGTCGTGCCAGCCGAACTCGTAGACACCCAGGCCTTCCAGCTCCGGGCGATCGATCAGCACATCAGACATCGTCACGTTCTCCTCCGGGCCCTGGCGGTGTCATCCGTCCCGGCATCCGTTCTCTCCGGTGGAGATACCGGAGGGGGGATGCCGCTTCTCGGGCCCTCTCAAGCGGCGCCGACCATCGCGCCTAGACTGTCAGTGGTGCGCGGCGCCCTGATGCGACTCGCTCAGTGCACGCGCCCGACCCCTCGATTCTACAGGTTCCGCCCCCACCCGGCCGCGCCGTGACTTTCCCGCCAGGGCAGTGACGCGTCGATCGGCGCGGCGCGCGGGGCCTCTCCCAGGAAGCGACGAGCAGCATGTCCGCGCAGCAGACCACGACCACGGCCCCGGGACTCGGCCAGCGCATCTGGCGGTGGCTCCCCGACCACGTCGACAAGCGGATCCGCGTCTTCGCGTGGCTGTCGTTCATCGCCGAGGTGACCATCATCGGCACCGGCGGCGCGGTGCGCCTGACCGGGTCGGGGCTCGGATGCCCGACCTGGCCGATGTGCACGCCGGAATCGCTCGTGCCGACCCCGGGCATCGACGAGGGCATCCACTCGCTCATCGAGTTCGGCAACCGGCTGATGACGGGCGTCGTCGGCCTCATCGCGCTGGCGGTCTGGATCCTCGTGCTGAAGATCCGCCGCGAGCGGCGCGACCTCTACGTCCTGTCGGTCGTCGTGGTGGGCGGCGTCGCCGCCCAGGCGATCGTCGGCGGCATCACGGTGCTCACCGGGCTCAACCCCTTCATCGTCGGGTTCCACTACGTCTCGTCGCTGGCGCTCGTCTGCGTCACGGCCGCATTCCTGGTGCGGATGTCGCAACCGGCCGGACCGCGTGCGCTCCTGGTGCCCCGCCGGCACGCGGTGCTCGTGCACGTCACGAGCCTCGCGATGGCCCTGACGATCGCCTTCGGCGTGCTGACGACCGGCGCCGGCCCGCACTCGGGTGACGCCGACGCCGGGCGCAACGGCTTCAACGCCGAGGTGCTCGAGCACGTGCACGCGTGGCCCGGCTACGCGCTCTTCGCGCTCACGCTCGCCCTGGTCTACGCCGGCTGGCGCGCGCGCGAGGCGGCGCCGGCCCTGCTGCGCTGGACGCTCATCCTGCTCGCCGTCGAGTTCGTGCAGATCGCCGTCGGTCTGTACCAGGCCCGCAACGGACTTCCCGAGTTCGCGGTCGGCGTGCACATGGTGCTCGCCGCGCTGGCAGCCGCGACGATGACGACGGTCGTGCTGCAGCTGAAGGCTCCCGTCGCGGCCGCGGCGGACGCCACCGCACACAGCTGATCCATAGCGACCGGATTGCGGCCGCACGGACTCCTTTGGGAGGGTGGGATGCCGCGGCCACACGGGTCGCGCATCCCGAGGAGTGATCGACACATGCCCACCCGTCCCCGTCTCATCAGCAGCATCCCGTTCTGGGGCCTCCTCGTCGTCTCGCTCGCGACGATCGCCGGCGGCTGGTACATCACCACCGACAAGCTCGGATCGATGACGACGACGCTGACCGACGGCTCCGCCACCGGTGTCGACGTGTACGTCGGCCAGTCGATCGCGCAGCTCGGCTCCATCCTGATCGGCGCCGGCATCATCGGCGTCCTGCTGACCCTGGCCGTCGCCGCGCTGTCGACGCTGCGCCCGCACCCGCCGGTCGAGGTCGTCGAGCCCATCGACTGGAACTCCGAGGCCGAGACCGCGGCCGAGCCGCAGGTCGCTCCCGCGCCTGCCGCCGCTGCCGCTGCACCCGCCGTCGCTGCGCCCGCTGCGGACGAGTCCGTGCAGGCGGAGAGCCCCGACATCGAGGTTCCGAGCGACCGCCCCGCTCCTTCCGCGGCCTCGGGCGAGCGCCCCGACGCCACCCGCTGAGCGCACCTGCTCCACGAGGCGGCACGCGATCGCGCGTGCCGCCTCGCTCTGCTCCGGCCCCAGAACCCGAGCGTCCCAGCCGCTCCCCTAGACGGCCTTCGCCGTGGGTTCCGCCTCCCCAGGCCACGGATCCCACTCCTGGTCGGGCATGCGGGCGATCACGATCGCGACGACGGTGAACGCCAGCGTCGTCAGCCCCCAGCCCAGTGTGACGTCGAGCAGGCGCGACGGGATGATGATCGCGGCGACCAGATGAATTGGCTGCGACACGATGAGGGCCCCCGCGATCCACCAGTTGACGATGCGCGCCCTCCCCAGGCCGACGCCCAGCAGGATCATCCCGACGATGTGGCCGACGACCCAGAAGCCGCCCGTGGCCGCGGCGATGCCGGACTCGGACATCGCGGTCGACAGCGCGACGATCTCATCGACGCTGTAGCCCTGCTGCCCCATCGTCAGCGCGAGAAGGTCGGGATTGCCACCCGCCGTCCAGTTCGAAAACGCCAGAAAAGTGATCCCGGCGCCGAGCGTCGCCAGCAGCGGCGCCCCTCTCCGCGAGACGAACCCGATGGCGAGGACGCCGAGCAGCATCGACGGCAGGCCGACGAGGCTGGGCCAGCCGATCACGGTCATCAGGGCGGGATTGTCGATCACCGCCTGTGCGATCGCCCGGGGGTCGTCGTCCGTCCAGTACGGCAGGACCCCTCTCAGCACGGTGATCGAGAGCGGCCCGATCGGCAGGGCGACGACGGTGATCCAACGCCATCCCCGGCGCCACCCGCGACCCCTCCGCTCGATCTGCCGGACTCTGACAGCAGCCGTGTCCGCTGCGGTTGAAGCGCTCACGCCGAAACCCCTCTCCGACCATCCCGCCGACCGGACCTCCCGGTGCGACGCATCGAATCTCCCACTCGCCTGCCGGGCGGGTCATCGAGGTCGACCACACGATCGAATGCGGGTTTTCCGCGATATCGGCGGCGGCCACGCGGTCCTAGTCTGGTCGCGTGAACCGGATCGGGGTCGTCGCCGCGATCGTCGCGGGGACCGCCCTGCCGCTTGGCGTCCTGGGCGTCGCCGGCGTCGCCGCGGCTGCGGATGGCGCCGCCTGGCTGATCTTCGGGTTCGCGGTGGCGATCCCCGCTCTGGTGCTGGGACCGGCCGTGGCGCTTCGCACCGGCAACGCCGTCGGCATCGCCCTCGCGGCCGCGGGCCTCGCCATCGTGCTCACGGTTGCGGGAGACGCCTACCTGCGAGGCGCCGCCCGGGCGGGACTGCCCACCAGCGTTGTCCTGGTCGCGATGAGCGCAGGAGCGTGGATGCTCCTCTTCGCGCCCTGGATCTGGGTGCTGCTGCTCTTCCCAACCGGCCGGCTCGAACGTCGCCTCGATCGCATCGTCGCGGCGACGATCACCGTGGTCGCGGTCGCTTTCGACCTGCTCGCGATCGTCGCACCGGCTCCCTATCCCGAGCCGTGGGAGGCGTCGCCCCACCCCTGGGGCGTCTGGGGGCCGGCGGATGTGCTCGCTCCGGCGCTTCTGCCGGTGTTCCTGGCGTGCCTGATCGCGGCGCCCGCCTCCGTGGTCCTGCGCTACCGGCGTGCGCGGGGGCCTGAGCGCCGGCAGCTGCGCTGGCTGTCGGTGGCCGCGTTCGCCGTCCCGTCCGCTCTCCTGTTCCTGTGGGTGACATATTTCCTGTTCGGCGGAGCCGAGGTCGTGCTGGTGGCCGTCGCGGTGTTCTGCGTGGCGATTCCGTTGAGCATCGGCGCGGCGCTGCTGACGGCGACGGACGCCGACGTCTGGATCGTGCGCGTGGTGTCGTGGTGCGTCCTGCTGCTGGCGCTCGTGGGCATCGTTGCCGGAGCGACCGCCCTCGGCGCGCGGATCCCGGGCGGTGCGGCCCTCATCGCGGCTGCCACCGCGGCGGTCGCCGTGCTCGGGACGATCGCCGGCCGTGCTCCTCTCGAGCGCGCCGTCGGCGCGGTCATCTTCCCCCGCACTGCGCGGACCGTGGACGAACTGCGGATCGCGCTGGAGCAGGTTCATCGTGGAGACACCCCGCCCGAGCAGGTGACCGAGATCCTCCGACGCGGGATGCGGGACCCGTCTCTGGTGGTCGAGTTCGCCGGCGACGCGGTCGCGACGGACCGCACCGTGACGCCGGTGACGCTCGCCGGATCGCGGATCGCGACGATCGCCGGACGCCCCGGCGCCGAGCTTGTGCCGCAGCGGGTGGTCGCCGCGGCGGCGCCGCTGATCGAGCTTGTGCGCCTGCGGGCCGAGCTGGCTCGCGCTCTGCGCGACGCCGAGCGCAGCCGCGCACGCCTCGTGCGGGCCGAGACCGAGGAACGCCGCCGGCTCGAGCGCGACCTCCACGACGGCGCGCAGCAGCGGCTGGTCAGCCTGGGCATGTCGCTCCGCCTCGCGCAGCGCCACGCCGTTCGAGGCGAACTCGACGTGGATCGGGCGCTCGACGACGCGATCACCGCGGTCGCGGCATCCGTCGCCGATCTGCGCGCCGTCGCGCACGGTCTCCGCCCGAGCAGCCTGGACGACGGTCTGCCCGCAGCGCTCGCCGACCTGTCCAGCACCGCCGCCGTCCCGGTCGAGGTCAATCTGCGCGGCGCGCCGATCCCCGACACGGTGGGGACGACCGCCTACTACGTCGCCAGCGAGGGCGTCGCGAACGCCGTCAAGCACGCACACGCCGCAGACGTGGCCGTGTCGGTCGAGCAGGATGCCGCCGCGCTCCACGTGCGTGTGATCGACAACGGCGGCGGCGGCGCGGCGGTGACGCCGGGCGGCGGGCTCGCAGGCCTGTCCGACCGCGTCCGCGCGATCGGGGGCACCCTGCGGGTGGATTCGCCGATCGGCGGCGGCACGACGCTCTGGGCGGAGCTGCCGTGCGCGTCGTGATCGCCGAGGACTCCGGGCTCTTCCGGGAAGGTCTGGCGGGGCTCCTCTCCGACGCCGGTCACGAGGTGGTGGGACAGACCGGCGACGCCGACGAAGCTGTCCGGCTGGCAGTGGAGGAGGCGCCGGACGTCGCGGTGCTCGACATCCGCATGCCGCCCGATCGCACCGACGACGGGGCGCGCGCCGCCTTGCGCATCCGCAGCGAGCGACCCGAGTTGGGGATCGTGCTGCTGTCTCAGCACCTCGAGTATCGCCACGCGCTGCAGCTCATCCCCTCCGGTCACTTCGGCTATCTGCTGAAGGACCGGGTGCTGGCCTTCGACGACTTCCTCGATGCCCTGGAGCGCGTGCGGAGCGGGGGCACGGCGCTCGACCCGGAAGTCGTCACCCGCCTGCTGGGCGCCCGCGCCGCCGAGGGGCGGCTCGCCCCGCTCACGCCGCGCGAGCGCGAGGTGCTCGGCCTCATGGCGGAGGGGCTGACCAACGCCGGAATCGCCGCGCGGCTCTGGCTCACCGAGCGCACCGTCGAGAGCCACGTCACGAGCGTCTTCACCAAACTCGGCATCGTCTCGTCCGAGACCGAGAACCGCCGGGTGCGCGCGGTCGTCGCTTTCCTGGAGGCGACGCGGCCCGCGTGACCCTCGCGATCAGAACGGCAGCAGCGGGTCGACCGCGATCGCGACGAACAGCAGGGTGAGGTACGTGATCGAGGCGTGGAACACGCGCATCGGCCGCGGCTCGGTGCCGCGGACGGCCCGGTTGTACAGAACGTGCGACTCGTAGATGAACCAGCCGCCGAAGACCAGCGACGACACGGTGTACACCAGGCCCATGTCTGCGACAGGGATGAGCAGCAGCGAGCACACCACCGTCGCCCACGCGTACAGGATGACCTGGAGTCCGACCTGCGAGCCCTCGCGCGTCGCGCCGAGCATGGGGACGTCGACCTCTTCGTACTGGTCCTTGTACTTCATCGACAGCGGCCAGTAGTGCGGCGGCGTCCACAGGAAGACCAGCGCGAACAGGATGACCGGGGGCCATGCGAGCGAGCCGGTCACGGCCGTCCAGCCGATCAGCACCGGGAAGCAGCCGGCGATGCCGCCCCACACGATGTTCTGCTCGGTGCGGCGCTTGAGGATCATCGTGTAGATCACGACGTAGAAGAAGATGGCGACGGCCGACAGCGTCGCGGCGAGCCAGTTCGTGGTGAGCCACAGCCACACCGTCGAGAACACCGCGAGCGACCACGCGAAGATCAGCGCACCCCGGGGCGACACTTCGCCGGTGACGAGCGGGCGGTTCACCGTGCGCTGCATGTGCGCGTCGATGTCGCGATCCAGGTACATGTTGAACGCGGCGGCCGAGCCTGCGCTAGCAGTGCCGCCGATGACGGTCGCGATGATGAGCCACAGGCTCGGGAACCCGCCCTGCGCCAGTATCATGACCGGCACGGTCGTGACCAGCAGCAGCTCGAGCACCCGCGGCTTCATCAGCGCGATGTACGCGCGGACGGTGCGACCGAAGGGCTGCCGAGACCGGCGGGTTCCGTCGAGGGATGCCGCGGCCCCGGCCGTCTTCGTGCTGTCCATGGCCCCCGCAATCGCCGCCTGCAGAATCCTCCCAAGTCTAGGGCATCGGCGTGTCGCGCCCCGCCCGCCGCAGACGCGGACGGCGCTCGGTCGAGGACATCACATCGCACGCGTGCTCGGCGTGAGCAGAACGTGACGCCCGCGACACCCGGACGTCACCGGCCGCGACCCGGCCTTCGCAAGACTCTGTCACATACACGGCTCGCATGGCCTGGGCGGCATACCGCTTCGCTATGCTGAGAAACACGCGCGCCCGTCGCCGATTTCCCCCTTCTCCATCCGGACAAGGGCCGCGAGACGGCCACCCTTTCTGGGCGCACTTCCTCGAGAAAGGCGGCCCGGTGTCGGAACTGCGTTGGGATGAGATCGATCGGCGCGCGGTGGACACCGCCCGCGTCCTGGCTGCGGACGCGGTCGAGAAGGTGGGCAACGGCCACCCCGGCACGGCGATGAGCCTGGCGCCGGCCGCGTACCTGCTCTACCAGCGTGTGCTGCGCCACGACCCCACGGACACCCACTGGATCGGTCGCGACCGCTTCATCCTCTCGGCGGGCCACTCGTCGCTCACCCAGTACGTGCAGCTGTACCTGGGCGGCTTCGGGCTCGAGCTCGACGACCTGAAGGCGCTGCGCACGTGGGGCTCGCTCACGCCCGGCCACCCCGAGTACGGGCACACCAAGGGCGTCGAGATCACCACCGGTCCCCTGGGTCAGGGTCTCGCCTCGGCCGTGGGCTTCGCCTACGCCGCACGCTACGAGCGCGGCCTGTTCGACCCCGAGGCGGCCGCCGGCACCTCGCCGTTCGACCACCACGTGTACGTGATCGCCGGCGACGGCGACCTGCAGGAGGGCGTCACCTCGGAGGCGTCGTCGCTCGCGGGCCACCAGGCGCTCGGCAACCTCATCGCCTTCTACGACTCGAACCAGATCTCCATCGAAGACGACACCAACGTCGCCTTCACCGAGGACGTCGCGAAGCGGTACGAGTCCTACGGCTGGCACGTGCAGGTCGTGGACTGGAAGAAGAGCGGCGAGTACGTCGAGGACGTCGCCGAACTCTACGGCGCGATCGAGGCCGCGCAGGGCGAGACGGCGAAGCCGTCCCTCATCATCCTCCGCACCATCATCGGCTGGCCCTCGCCCGGCAAGCAGAACACCGGCAAGATCCACGGCTCGGCGCTCGGCGCCGACGAGCTCGCCGCGACGAAGAAGGTCCTCGGGTTCGACCCCGAGCAGTCCTTCGTGGTCGCCGACGACGTGATCGCGCACACCCGCTCTCTCGCCGACCGCGCCGCCGAGCAGCGCGCCGCGTGGCAGGAGTCCTTCGACGCGTGGGCCGCGGCGAACCCCGAGCGCAAGGCACTGCTCGACCGCCTCGAGGCCGGCGAGCTGCCCGCGGACGTGGCATCCGCTCTCCCCTCCTTCGAGGCAGGCAAGGACGTCTCCACGCGCGCCGCGTCGGGCATCGTGATCAACGCGCTGGCCGCCGAGCTGCCGGAGCTGTGGGGCGGCTCTGCCGACCTCGCCGAGTCGAACCTCACCACGATCAAGGACGCCAAGTCGTTCATCCCCGCGGAGTGGTCGACGCACGAGTGGTCGGGCGACCCCTACGGCCGGGTGCTGCACTTCGGCATCCGCGAGCACGCGATGGGCGCGATCGTCAACGGCATCAAGCTGCACGGCCCCACCCGTCCGTTCGGCGGCACGTTCCTCATCTTCAGCGACTACATGCGCCCCGCGGTGCGTCTGGCCGCGCTGATGAACATCCCGTCGATCTTCGTGTGGACGCACGACTCGGTCGCGCTCGGCGAGGACGGCCCGACGCACCAGCCGATCGAGCAGCTGGCGACGCTGCGCGCCATCCCGAACTTCACGGTGGTGCGTCCGGCCGACGCGAACGAGACCTCGGCCGCGTGGCTCGAGATCGTCCGCCGCCAGGGCGGCCCCGCCGGCATCGCGCTCACGCGCCAGAACATCCCGGTGTTCGAGCGTGGCGACGGTGAAGCCTCGGGCGACGTCTTCGCGTCGACCGACGGCGTCGCGAAGGGCGCGTACGTCCTGGCCGAGGCGCCGAACGGCACGCCTGACGTGATCCTCATCGCGACCGGCTCCGAGGTGCAGCTCGCCGTCTCGGCGCGCGAGACCCTCGCCGCCGAGGGCGTGAACGCCCGCGTGGTGTCGGCGCCGTCGCTGGAGTGGTTCGACGAGCAGGACGAGGCGTACCGCGAGAAGGTGCTCCCCGCCGCCGTCAAGGCCCGCGTGTCGGTCGAGGCCGGCTCCGCGCTCACGTGGCGCGGCATCGTCGGCGACGCCGGCCGCTCGGTCGCCATCGACCACTTCGGCGCGTCGGCCGACTACAAGACCCTGTTCCAGAAGTTCGGCATCACCGCCGACGCCGTCGTCGAAGCGGCCCGCGAGACCATCGCGGCCGCGTCGGCACAGTAAGCACGAGGAGAAGGCAGCATGAGCACCCCCACTGAGAAGCTGGTCGCCGAGGGCGTGAGCATCTGGCTCGACGACCTGTCGCGCGAGCGCATCACGTCGGGCAACCTGACCGAGCTCATCTCGACGCGCAACGTGAGCGGCGTCACGACGAACCCGACGATCTTCCAGGGCGCGATCGGCGGCGGCGGACACTCGTACGCCGCGCAGATCGCCGAGCTCGCTGCGGCGGGCGCATCGGTCGACGACGCGATCTTCGCGGCGACGACCGACGACGTGCGCGACGCGGCCGACATCTTCCGCCCGGTCTACGACGCGACGAAGGGCGTCGACGGCCGCGTGTCGATCGAGGTCTCCCCCGACCTCGCCCACGACACCGACGCGACGATCGCCCAGGCCAAGGAGCTGTGGGCCACCGTCGACCGGCCGAACGTCCACATCAAGATCCCCGCCACCAAGGCGGGCCTTCCGGCCATCACCGCGGTGATCGCCGAGGGCATCTCGGTCAACGTGACGCTGATCTTCAGCCTGGAGCGCTACGCCGAGGTCATCGAGGCGTACCTCGCCGGTCTCGAGCAGGCGCAGAAGAACGGCCACGACCTCTCGCAGATCCACTCGGTGGCGTCGTTCTTCGTCTCGCGCGTCGACACCGAGGTCGACAAGCGCCTCACCGCCGTCGGCACCGACGAGGCCTCGGGGCTGAAGTCTCTCGCGGGCGTCGCCAACGCGCGCCTGGCGTACGAGCTGTTCGAGAAGGAGTTCGCGACCGACCGCGCGAAGGCGCTGACGGATGCCGGCGCCAACGTGCAGCGTCCGCTGTGGGCCTCCACCGGCGTCAAGGACCCGTCGCTTCCCGACACGCTGTACGTCACCGAGCTCGTCGCTCCGGGCACCGTCAACACCATGCCCGAGAAGACGCTCGAGGCGACCTTCGACCACGGACAGGTCGCCGGCGACACCGTCACCGGCACCTACGAGGCCGCGCACAAGGTGTTCGCCGACCTCGCCGCCGTGGGCGTCGACTTCGCCGACGTCACGCAGGTGCTCGAGGACGAGGGCGTCGAGAAGTTCATCGCGTCTTGGCACGACCTTCAGGGGACGGTCAAGACGGCGCTCGAGGACGCGCTCCAGGCGACCCGATGAGCTTCGACATCCACCTCTCGGGGCGGGTCAAGTCCGTCGTCGAGGCGACGCTGCCCGGGCTCGCCGCGAGCCTCGTGGCCTCCGGCATCACCGCCGGCGACGCGTCGCTGTGGGGTCCGGCGGCCGAGGCCGAGGCGTCTCAGCGCCTCGGCTGGGTCGAGGCGGTCAGCGTCTCGCGCCCGCTCGTCGCCGAGGTCCTGGCACTGCGTGAGCGGCTGCGTTCCCGCGGCGTCACCCGGATCGTGCTCGCCGGCATGGGCGGCTCGTCGCTCGCGCCCGAGGTGATCACGCAGACGGCCGGTGTGCCCCTGGTGATCCTCGACGCGACGGCTCCGGGCCAGGTGCTCGCCGCCATCGACGGCGACGCCCAGGCCGGCGACCTCACGCGGACGGCGCTGGTGGTCTCGTCGAAGTCGGGCTCCACCGTCGAGACGGATTCGGCCAAGCGCGCGTTCGAGGCCGCGTTCCGCGACCTCGGCATCGACCCCGCCGAGCGGATCGTGGTCGTGACCGACCCCGGCTCGCCGCTGGACGAGCA
Source organism: Microbacterium hibisci (assembly GCF_015278255.1). Classification (GTDB taxonomy): domain Bacteria; phylum Actinomycetota; class Actinomycetes; order Actinomycetales; family Microbacteriaceae; genus Microbacterium; species Microbacterium hibisci. Next base: position 237,310 of record NZ_JADIJC010000001.1, on the reverse strand, counting down.
GGCCCGCGCCGACGGCTACACGGTGTTCAACGCCGACCCGACGGTGGGCGGCCGCTACTCGGCGCTCACGGCCTTCGGCCTCGTGCCGGCCGGCCTCGCCGGCGCGGACATCGCCGAGCTCCTCGACGAAGCGGAGGCGTCGCTCCTCGAGGTGTCGATCGACAGCCCCGACAACCCGGCGCTCGTGCTCGCCGCCGCCATCGCGGGCGGCGAGCCCCGCAAGGACAAGCTCGGTCTCGTCACCGACGGCACCCACATCGTGGGTCTGCCGGACTGGATCGAGCAGCTCGTCGCCGAGTCCACCGGTAAGGACGGCACCGGCATCCTGCCCGTCGTCCTCCTCCCGGTCTCTCCCGAGGTCGACGCGCCTCCGGCCGATCTCCAGGTCGTGCGGTTCGTCGACGAGGCGAAGAAGTTCCACCTGTTCGAGCACCACGAGGGCGAGATCCTGGTGAGCGGCTCGCTCGGCGGCCAGTTCGTCGTGTGGGAGTACGCGACGGCGATCGCGGGACGGATGCTGGGCATCAATCCCTTCGACCAGCCCGACGTCGAGTCCGCCAAGGACGCGGCGCGCGGACTGCTCGAGGCACGCCCGGAGCCGACCGCGCCGGCGTTCGCGGCGGAGGGCGTCGAGGTGCGCGTGTCGGACCCCGAGCTCGCGGCATCGGGTACCGTCGCGGGCGTGCTCGACGCGCTGTGGGCGCGCCTGCCCGAAGACGGCTACGTCGCGATCCAGGCCTACGTGAACCGCCTCGAGCTGTCGCAGCTCGCGGGCCTGCGCGAGCTCGTGGCCGCCGACTCGGGTCGCCCGACCACGTTCGGGTGGGGGCCGCGATTCCTCCACTCGACCGGTCAGTACCACAAGGGCGGTCCCGCCAACGGCGTGTTCCTCCAGATCCTCGAGCAGACCGACGTCGACCTCGAGATCCCCGGCCGGCCCTTCACGTTCGGCCAGCTGATCCAGGCGCAGGCCGCGGGCGACGCGGCCGTGCTCGCCGAAGGCCACGGCCGTCCCGTCGTGACCCTGACCCTCACCGACCCCCAGATCGAAGTGCTCTCGCTCTTCGAAGCGGCCCAGTAGGAGTTCGAGCCCCACATGACCGTCGAGATCTCGCGCGGGCACAACCCGCTGCGCGACCCCGAAGATCGTCGCCTCAACCGCATCGCCGGTCCGAGCGCGCTCGTCATCTTCGGCGTCACGGGAGACCTCTCCCGCAAGAAGCTCATGCCCGCCGTCTACGACCTCGCCAACCGGGGCCTGCTGCCTCCCGGTTTCGCGCTGGTCGGCTTCGCCCGGCGCGACTGGGCCGACCAGGACTTCGCCCAGGTCGTCTACGAAGCGGTGCGCCAGCATGCGCGCACCGAGTTCCGCGACGAGACGTGGCAGCAGCTGCTGCAGGGCATCCGGTTCGTCTCGGGCGAGTTCGACGACCCGGACGCGTTCCGCCGGCTCAAAGAGACCGTCGACCGCCTCGACACCGAGCGCGGCACGATGGGCAATCACGCGTTCTACCTGTCGATCCCGCCGAAGGCGTTCCCCCTCGTGGCGGAGCAGCTGAAGTCGTCGGGTCTCGTGGACGACACCGCCGATCAGCCCGACCGCTGGCGCCGCGTCGTCATCGAGAAGCCGTTCGGTCATGACCAGGAGTCCGCACGCGCCCTGAACGACGTGCTGCGCTCGGCGTTTCCTACCGACTCGATCTTCCGCATCGACCACTACCTCGGCAAGGAGACGGTCCAGAACATCCTGGCGCTGCGCTTCGCGAACGAGCTGTACGAGCCGATCTGGAACCGCAACTACGTCGACCACGTGCAGATCACGATGGCCGAGGACATCGGCGTCGGCGGCCGCGCCGGCTACTACGACGGGGTCGGCGCGGCGCGTGACGTCATCCAGAACCACCTGCTGCAGCTGATGGCGCTCACCGCCATGGAGGAGCCCATCTCGTTCGATGCGGCCGACCTCCGCGCCGAGAAGGAGAAGGTCCTCGCGGCCGTCACGCTCCCGGAGGACCTCGAGCGCGCGACCGCCCGCGGCCAGTACGCCGGCGGCTGGCAGGGTGGCGAGAAGGTGCTCGGCTTCCTCGAAGAGGACGGAATGAACCCGCGCTCGACGACCGAGACGTACGCGGCCGTCACCCTCGAGGTGAACACGCGCCGCTGGGCCGGCGTGCCGTTCTACCTCCGCACCGGCAAGCGCCTCGGCCGCCGCGTCACCGAGATCGCCGTCGTCTTCAAGCGCGCCCCCGAGCTGCTGTTCTCGCGCAGCCAGACGTCGGGCCAGGGGCAGAACGCCCTCGTGATCCGCGTGCAGCCCGACGAGGGCGTCACCATCCGGTTCGGCTCGAAGGTGCCCGGTGCCGGCGCGCAGGTGCGCGACGTGACGATGGACTTCGGCTACGGCCACGCCTTCACCGAGGCGAGCCCCGAAGCCTACGAGCGACTCATCCTCGACGTTCTGCTGGGCGACCCGCCGCTGTTCCCGCGGCACGAAGAGGTCGAGCTGTCGTGGAAGATCCTCGACCCGATCGAGAAGTTCTGGGACGCCCAGGGCGGACCGCTCGAACAGTACTCACCCGGGTCGTGGGGCCCGGACTCCGCGGACGAGATGCTCGCCCGCGACGGACGGAGCTGGAGGCGCCCGTGATCGTCGATCTTCCCGACACCACCGTCAGCAAGATCTCTCGCGCACTCGTCAACGTGCGCGAGGAGGGCGGCGCGGTCGCCCTCGGCCGCGTGCTGACGCTCATCATCCTCACCCGCGAGGGAGCGCTCGAAGAGGTCATCGAGGCCGCGAACGACGCGTCGCGGGAGCACCCGATGCGCGTCATCGTGCTGATGCTGAACGACGGCTACGACGACGACCCGCGCCTGGACGCGCAGATCCGCGTGGGCGGCGACGCCGGCGCGAGCGAGGTCGTCACGCTGCGCGCCTTCGGCGACGCCGGTCACTCGAACCTCGAGAGCCTGGTGACCGGCCTGCTCCTCCCCGACGCGCCCGTGGTGGTGTGGTGGCCCAACCGCACGCCCGACGACATCTCCAAGACGTCGATCGGCCGCATCGCGCAGCGCCGCATCACCGATGCCGCGACCAAGTCCGACCCGTCGGCGTTCGTCGCCGGACTGGGCGGACAGTACGCGCCGGGCGACACCGACCTCGCCTGGACGCGTCTCACCCGCTGGCGCGAGCAGCTTGCGGCGATCCTCGATCAGCCGCCCTACGAGCCGGTCGTCGGCGTGCGCGTCCGCGGCGCGTCGGACTCGCCGTCCACCGCCCTGCTGGCAGCGTGGCTGCGCCTCACGCTGGACGTGCCGGTGGACTGGGCCTATCTCGACCCCGAGGAGTGGCCGCACGGCATCAAGTCGGTGGCGCTCGTCCGCCAGAGCGGCGAGGTGCTCCTGGAGCGCCCGTCCCCCGGCGTGGCGATCCTCACCCAGCCCGGGCAGCCGACCCACGACCTGGCCTTCCCGCGCCGGACGCTGCGCGAGTGCCTCGCCGAGGAGCTCCGTCGACTGGACCCGGACGTCCTGTATGGTCGAGTGATCACCGAGGGCTGGGAGCTGCTCAACCCCCGGGCGACGAAGGAGACGCAGGCCTGATGAGTGCGACGCGGGTGACGGACGGGATCCGAGCGAATGCCTGAAGGCTGGGCCGAGAAGCGCGTCATCATCAGTCCGGATCCCGCTGAGCTCGCCGCATCGGTCGCGCCGCGGTTCTTGAGTCGGGTCGCCAAGCGGGTCGACGAGGGCAAGCTCGCCCACGTCTCGCTCACGGGCGGCTCGATGGGCTCGGCCGTGCTCGCGGCCGCCGCCCGGAGCCCGCGCGTCGAGCAGATCGACTGGTCGCGCGTGCACTTCTGGTGGAGCGACGAGCGGTGGGTGCCCCTCGGGCACTCCGACCGCAACGACGGCCAGGCGCGCGAGGCGCTGCTCGACCGTCTCGAGATCCCGGCGGAGAACATCCACTCGACGCTGGCAAGCGACAGCGGCACCGAGCTGGATGCCGCAGCCACCGCGTACGCCGACGAGCTGGCGCAGTTCTCCAGCAGCGAGGGCGCGTGGCCGTCTTTCGACGTCTGCTTCCTCGGAGTGGGTCCCGACGGACACATCGCCTCGCTGTTCCCGGATCGCCCGGAGATCCAGATCACCGACCGCGCCGTGGTCGCCGTTCGCGAATCGCCCAAGCCGCCGCCCGAGCGCATCACCATGACGCGCCCCGTCATCAACAGCTCCAAGCGGGTCTGGCTGGTGCTCGCCGGCACCGACAAAGCGGCCGCCCTGGGCCTCGCCCTCGCCGGCGCGAGCTACGAGAGCGTTCCGGCGGCCGGCGCGAAGGGCCGCAAGCGGACGACCTTCTTCGTCGACCGTGCCGCCGCCGCCCAGGTGCCCCCGGACCTCATCGACCGGGAGTACTGACGCCCGAACATACGAGAAGAGCGGATGCCGAGGCATCCGCTCTTCTCGTATTTTAGGTCCGCGTCAGTCCTGGCCGCGGCGCTCGCGCAGCTGCTTCAGGGCGTCGTCGAGGAGGGTCTCGGCCTCTTCCTCGGTGCGGCGCTCCTTCACGTAGGCGAGGTGCGTCTTGTAGGGCTCGGTCTTCGCCACCGCGGGCGGGTTCTCCTTGTCGCGACCGGCGGGGAGGCCGGAGTGCGGCGAGTCGATCGTGTCGGGGATCTCCTCTTCGGGGATGCCCGCCGCGAAGTAGCGCACGGTCTCGTTGCCCAGGGCGTCCCAATACGAGATCGCGATGCGCTCGGCGTGGAATCCGTGGTCCTGCTCGCCCATCGGACCGGCACCGACGCGGGTGCCGCGGATCGCGTTGCCTCCGGTGGCCATCAGAGAGCCTGGAACTTCGTGATCAGGCCCAGGGCCACGATGGACGCGAACCACACCAGCGCGAGAACCACGGTGAAGCGGTTGAGGTTGCGCTCGGCGAGGCCGGACGAGCCGAGCGCCGACGTCATGCCGCCGCCGAACATGTCGGACAGGCCGCCGCCGCGCCCCTTGTGGAGCAGGATGAGGAGGGTCAGCAGGAGGCTCGTGATGCCGAGAAGCACCTGCAGGACGAACTCGAGGATCTGCACAGTCGTTGAAGCCTTTCGCTGCGATCATTCGCCGATCGCACAAGGGTCAAGTATAACGGGCAGGTCGGTCGACGCTTCGACAGGCTCAGCGACCGAATCGGAAGGACCCCGGCTCCGGTCCTGAGCCTGTCGAAGAGCGTCAGACGCCGACGTGCTTCTGGTAGCGGATGATCGCCGCGAACTCGTCGACGACGAGGCTCGCACCGCCGACGAGGGCGCCGTCGACATCGGGCTCGCGCATGAAGCTCGCGATGTTCGCGGCCTTGACCGAACCGCCGTACAGCACGCGCGTGCGCGCGGCCGCGTCGGCGCCGAGCTTGTCGGCGATGACCTCGCGGAGCGCGGCGCAGACCTCCTGCGCCTGCTCGGGCGACGCGACCTGGCCGGTGCCGATCGCCCAGACCGGCTCGTACGCCACGACGAAGTCGGCATCGGCGGACACGCCCTCCAGGGCCACCTCCAGCTGACCGACCGACACGGCGGTGGGGCCGGACTCCTCGCGCTGCGCCAGCGTCTCGCCCACGCAGATCACGGGCACGAGCCCGTGCTTGAGCGCGGCCTTCACCTTGGAGCCCACGACCTCGTCGGTCTCGGCGTGGTACTGCCGGCGCTCGGAGTGGCCGATGATCACGTACCGCGCGTCGAGCTTCGCCAGGAACGCGCCCGACACCTCACCGGTGTACGCGCCGGAGTCGTGCGACGAGATGTCCTGGGCGCCGAGGGCGAACGGGATCTTGTCGGCATCGAGCAGCGTCTGCACCGTGCGCAGGCCGGTGAAGGGCGGAAAGACCGCCACCTCGACCGAGCCGTCCTCGTGCTTGGCGTCCTTGAGGGTCCAGTGCAGCTTCTGCACGAACGCGACCGCCTGCAGGTGGTCGAGGTTCATCTTCCAGTTGCCCGCGATCAGCGGGGTGCGGCTGCTCACTGCCATCCGAGGACCTCCAGTCCGGGGAGCTTCTTGCCCTCGAGGAACTCGAGGCTGGCGCCGCCGCCGGTCGAGATGTGACCGAAATCGTCGTCGGCGAAGCCGAGCTGACGCACGGCCGCGGCGGAGTCGCCGCCGCCGACGACCGACAGGCCCTCGACCTCGGTGAGCGCCTGAGCGACGGCCTTGGTGCCCGCGGCGAAGGCGGACATCTCGAACACACCCATGGGGCCGTTCCAGAACACGGTCTTCGACCCGCGCACGGCGTCGGCGAAGATCGCGGCCGTCTCCGGACCGATGTCGAGCCCGAGGCCCGAGGCGCCGAACGCCGTGTCCTCCAACGCGGTGGCAGGGGCGACGACGTGCTCGGCGTCCGCCGAGAACGAGGCGGCGACCACCGCGTCGACGGGAAGCACGAGCTCGACGCCGCGTTCCTTCGCGGTCGCGATGTAGCCCTTCACGGTGTCGAGCTGGTCCTGCTCGAGGAGGCTCGAACCGACCTTGTGGCCTTCGGCCGCGAGGAAGGTGAACATCATGCCGCCGCCGACGAGAAGCCGGTCGACGCGCGGAAGCAGGTGCTCGATGACGCCCAGCTTGTCGCTGACCTTGGAGCCGCCGAGCACGACGGTGTACGGACGCTCCGGGTTCTCGGTGAGGCGGTCGAGAACGTCGACCTCCTTCTCGATGAGGAAGCCGGCGGCCGACGGCAGGATCTCGGCGAGGTCGTAGACCGACGCCTGCTTGCGGTGGACGACACCGAAGCCGTCCGAAACGAGCACGTCGCCGAGGGCCGCGAGCTCTTCCGCGAAGGCGCGGCGCGCGGCTTCGTCCTTGGCGGTCTCGCCCGCGTTGAACCGCAGGTTCTCGATCACCGCGACGTCGCCGTCCTCGAGGGCGGCGACGGCTTCGTGCGCCGACTCCCCCACCGTGTCGCGCGCGAACGCGACCGGCTTGCCGAGCAGCTCCGACAGTCGCTGCGCGACCGGCTCGAGGCTGTACTTCGGGTCGGGAGCGCCGTCGGGGCGACCCAGGTGGGAGCAGACGATGACGCGTGCGCCCTGGTTGATCAGGGCGTTGAGCGTGGGGAGCGTGGCCCGTACACGGCCATCGTCCGTGATGACCGCGTCCTCGAGGGGGACGTTGAGGTCAGCACGGACGATGACACGCTTGCCGGCCAGCGAACCCAGCGTGCTGAGGGTGCGCAGAGCCATGGGGATCAGAGCTTCGAGGCGACGATCTCGGTGAGGTCGACGAGGCGGTTCGAGTAGCCCCACTCGTTGTCGTACCAGCCGACGACCTTGACCTGGTTGCCGATGACGCGCGTGAGGCCGGCGTCGAAGATGCAGGAGTGGTCGTCGGTGACGATGTCGCTCGAGACGATCTCGTCCTCGGTGTACTTGAGGATGCCCTTGAGGGGGCCCTCGGCGGCGGCCTTGTAGGCGGCCTTGATCTCGTCGACGGTGACCTCGCGCTCGAGCTCGACCGTGAGGTCGGTCGCCGAGCCGGTGGGGACGGGCACGCGCAGCGCGAAGCCGTCGAGCTTGCCCTTGAGCTCGGGCAGCACGAGGCCGATGGCCTTGGCCGCACCGGTCGAGGTCGGCACGATGTTCAGGGCGGCGGCGCGGGCGCGACGCAGGTCGCTGTGCGGGCCGTCCTGGAGGTTCTGGTCGGCCGTGTAGGCGTGGACCGTCGTCATGAGGCCCTTGACGATGCCGAACTCGTCGTTCAGCACCTTCGCGAGGGGCGCGAGGCAGTTCGTCGTGCACGAGGCGTTCGAGATGATGTGCTGCGTCTCGGGGTCGTACTGGTCGGCGTTCGCGCCGATGACGAACGTGCCGTCCTCGCCGCTGGCGGGAGCCGAGATGAGGACCTTCTTCGCACCGCCGGCGATGTGCTTGCCGGCGTCGGCGGCCTTGGTGAAGCGGCCGGTCGACTCGATGACGATGTCGACGCCGAGCTCGCCCCAGGGCAGGTTCGCGGGGTCGCGCTCCTCGAAGACCTTGATGGTCTTGTCGCCGACGGTGATCGAGTCCTCGGTGTACGAGACCTCCTCGTCGAGGCGACCGAGGATCGAGTCGTACTTGAGGAGGTGGGCGAGCGTCTTGTTGTCGGTGAGGTCGTTCACCGCCACGATGTCGAGGTCCGCACCCTGCGCGAGAGCCGCGCGGAGGTAGTTGCGTCCGATTCGGCCGAAGCCGTTGATGCCGATCTTGACAGTCACGGAGTTTCTCCTGAGATGTGTCGTGCGCGAGTGCGCGGTTGGTGCGATGCGAACGAGGACAACGGCGTCCCGGCGGGCTGTCCCACCGGGACGGCCGCGCCTACTAGGACAGTACCAGCAGGCCCGAGGTCTTCTGGCGGGCGGCGTCGAGACGCTGGGCGACGTTCTGCCAGTTCGCGATGTTCCACACCGCCTTGACGTAATCGGCCTTGACGTTGAGGTAGTCGAGGTAGAAGGCGTGCTCCCACATGTCGAGCTGGAAGATCGGGACGGTGCCCTGCGCCGTGTTGCTCTGCTGGTCGAAGAGCTGCTGGATGATGAGCTGCTCGCCGATCGGGTCCCAGCTGAGAACCGCCCAGCCGGAGCCCTGGATGCCGGTCGCAGCGGCGGTGAAGTGCGCCTGGAACTTGTCGAAGCCGCCGAAGAACTCGTCGATGGCGGCGCGCAGCTCGCCGTCGGGCTCGCCGCCGCCCTCGGGCGACAGGTTGGTCCAGAAGATCGAGTGGTTGACGTGGCCGCCGAGGTTGAACGCGAGGTCCTTCTCGAGCTTGTTCACGTTCGCCAGGTTGCCGGTCTCGCGCGCCTCGGCGAGCTGCTCCAGCGCGGTGTTCGCACCGGTGACGTACGCCTGGTGGTGCTTGCTGTGGTGCAGCTCCATGATCTTGCCGCTGATGTGCGGCTCGAGCGCGGCGTAGTCGTAGGGGAGGTCGGGCAAGGTGTACTTCGCCATGTTCTCTTCTTCCTGTCGGCGCGCGCCGAATCCCCGGCGCAGCGAGGGTGACGGATTCATCCTAGTGAGCGGCAACGCGCTCGCGCCGGGGTTGCTTCCCACTGTGACGTGTGGAAGACGGATGCCGCGGGCCGCGGCATCCGTCGTCGAGAATCAGTCCTCGATACCCGCCGGAACCGCGGACTCGGTACCGGGAAGCCCTTCGGCCTCGGCCTTCTTGTCGGCCATTGCGAGAAGGCGCCGGATGCGGCCGGCGACGGCGTCCTTCGTGAGCGGCGGGTCGGCGTGGTGCCCGAGTTCGTCCAGGCTCGCGTCGCGGTGCGCGAGGCGCAGGTCCCCGGCCTGACGAAGGTGGTCGGGCACCTCGTCGCCGAGGATCTCGAGCGCGCGCTCGACGCGCGCACAGGCGGCCACGGCCGCCTGCGCCGAGCGACGCAGGTTGGCGTCGTCGAAGTTGACGAGGCGGTTGACGCCCGCGCGCACCTCGCGGCGCTGGCGCATCTGGTCCCAATCGGCGGCGGCCCGCACGGCCCCCATGGCTGCCAGTGCCGCGCGGATCGCCTCGCCCTCGCGCACGACGACACGCGGGATCCCGCGCACCTCGCGCGCCTTGCCCGCGATGCCGAGCCGGTGCGCCGCACCCACGAGCGCCATCGCCGCCTCGGACGACGGGCAGGTGATCTCCAGCGCTGCGGAGCGGCCGGGGTCGCTCAGCGTGCCGGCGGCGAGGAAGGCGCCGCGCCAGATCGCGGCGAGGTCGCCGCGCGAGCCGGTGGTGAGCTTGTTCGGAAGTCCGCGGACGGGGCGGCGGCGCTGGTCGAGCAGACCGGTCTGGCGCGCCAGCGTCTCACCGCCCTCGATGACGCGCACGGCGTAGTGGCTGCCGGTGCGGGCGCCCGAGCCCTGCACGTGCACCAGTTCGGGGCGCACGCCGTAGAGCTCGACGAGATCGCGCGCGGTCCGGCGGGCGAGGATGTCGGAATCGAGCTCCGCCTCGACCGCGACGCGGTTCGCGATGGAGTGCAGGCCGCCCGAGAATCGCAGCAGCGACGTGAGTTCGGCCACCCGCGCCGTCGGGCGCGGGTCTCGCACGGTGATCAGCTCGGCCTTCACGTCAGCGGTCAGCGACACGGGTCTCCTTACGAGGTCTTTCGGGAACGACCGTCAAGCCTACCCGGCCGGTCCGGCCGGGAAGCCCTCACTCTCGGCCGAGGTCGCGGTGAGTGATCCGCACGGCCACGCCGGGCACCGCCGCGAGGCGTTCGGCGAGCTCGCGGACCATGACCACCGAGCGGTGCTTACCCCCGGTGCAGCCGACGGCGACGACCGAATGGCTCTTGTTCTCGCGCTGGTAGCCCTCGAGCACGGGACGCAGCGCCCGGCTGTAGGCCTCGAGGAACTCGCTCGCACCCTCCTGCGACAGGACGTAGTCGCGCACCTCGGCGTCCTCGCCGGTGAAGGGCCGCAGCCGCTCGTCCCAGAAGGGATTCGGGAGGAAGCGCATGTCGGCGACGAGGTCCGCGTCGGGCGGCAGGCCGTACTTGAAGCCGAAGCTCTGCAACGTGAGCGTGTGCCGAGCCTGCCCCTCCTCCGTGAAGAGGTCGGCGACCTTCGTGGCCAGCTGGTGGATGTTGTATGCCGACGTGTCGATGATGATGTCCGCGCCTTCGCGCACCGCCGCCAGCCGCTCGCGTTCCCGCCGGATGCCGTCGAGGATCGTGCCCTCGTCCTGCAGCGGATGGGGACGCCGCACCGCCTCGAAGCGGCGGACGAGCACGTCGTCGGAGGCATCCAGGAACATCACCCGGATCTGGCGCCGCTCGCGCAGCGATCGCATCGCGTTCGGGAGGTCGGAGAACAGGTCGCGCCCGCGCACGTCGACCACCACGGCAACGCGCGGCAGCACTCCCCCGGCGAGCTCGGTGAGGTCGAGCAGCGGCTTGAGCATCTGCGGCGGCAGATTGTCGACGACGTACCAGTCGAGATCCTCGAGGGCGTTCGCCGCCGTCGATCGCCCGGCGCCCGACATCCCCGTGACGATCAGCACTTCTCCGACGTCCTGACTCGCCGCCTCGCCCATGATCACCCCCGTGCCGCCAGCCTACTCACTGGAGACGGATGCCGGTTCCGCGAGGTGGCCGTGGATCGCGGCGGCCAGCTTCGGCCCGACGCCGGGAAGCTGTGCGATCTCGTCGGGCGTGGCCTTCTTGAGCGCCGACACCGATCCGAAGTGACGCAGCAGCGCCTTGATGCGCGCCTCGCCCAGACCCGGGATCTCGGCCAGCACGCTCTGGATGTCGCGACGCCGCCGCCGGCGCTGGTGGGTGATCGCGAACCGGTGGGCCTCGTCGCGGAGCCGCTGCAGCAGGTAGAGCGCCTCCGACGTCCGCGGGAGGATCACGGGGTACTCCTCCCCCGGCAGCCAGACCTCCTCGAGACGCTTGGCGATGCCGCACAGCGCGACCTCCTCGTGCCCGGCGTCGCGGAGCGCACGGGCGGCCGCCTCGACCTGCGGCTTGCCGCCGTCGACGACGAGCAGCTGCGGCCGGTACGCGAAGCGCGCGCGACGCCGCTCCGTCACGACCGTGCCGTCGGCGGTGGCGCCGCGTGCGGCATCCGTCTCGGTCTCCTCCGGCCGGTCGAGGTAGGCCAGCCGCCGCCGGAGCACCTGGTAGAGCGAGTCGGTGTCGTCGGTCGTCTCCTCGACCTTGAACGAGCGGTACTGGTCCTTGCGGGGCAGGCCGTCCTCGAAGACGACCATCGAGGCGACGACGTTGGTGCCGCTCAGGTGCGACACGTCGAAGCACTCGATGCGCAGCGGCGCCTCGGCGAGGTCGAGGGCCTCCTGCAGGTCGGTGAGCGCCTGCGTGCGCGCGACGTAGTCGCTGGTGCGGCGGGTCTTGTGCAGCATGAGCGCCTGCTGGGCGTTGAGGCTCGCCGTGCGCATGAGGTCGGCCTTGCGTCCCCGCTGCGCCACCTGGATGGTCACGCCCTTGCCGCGTCGAGCCCGCAGCCACTCCTCGAGATCGGCGGCGTCCTCCGGCATGGCCGGAACCAGCACCTGCCGCGGGATGTCGGCTCCCGCGGCGTTGCCGTACGTGCGCTGGAGGACCTGATCGACGAGGTCGCCGCCGGAGATGTCGATCTCCTTCTCGATCGTCGTGGCGCGCACACCGCGCACGCGGCCGCCGCGGATGACGAAGTGCTGGACGGTGGCCGCGAGCTCGTCCTCCGCGATCCCGAACAGGTCGGCGTCGGTGTCGGCGGCGAGGACGAGGGCGCTGCGGTTGAGCACCGCGTCGATCGCCTGGAGCCGGTCGCGATACGTGGCGGCGGCCTCGTAGTCCATCGCGGCGGAAGCCTCGCGCATGCGCGCGGTGAGCTCCTTCGTGAAGCGCTGGTCGCCGCCGGCCATGAAGGCGACGAAGTCGTCGACGATCGCCCGGTGCTCCTCGATCGTCACCTTCATCGAGCACGGCCCGCCGCACCGGCCGATCTGGCCGGGGAAGCAGGGCCGACCGGTCGCCATCGCCTTCTTGTACGACGAGTCGCTGCAGGTGCGGATCGGGAACACCTTGATCATCAGGTCGATCGTGTCGTGCACCGCCCAGACCTTCGGGTACGGGCCGAAGTACTTCGCACCGGGGATCCGGCGGTTGCGGGTCACGATGACGCGAGGCGCCTCGTCGGCGAGCGTGATCGCCAGGAACGGGTACGACTTGTCGTCGCGGTAGCGGACGTTGAACGGCGGGTCGAACTCCTTGATCCACTGGTACTCGAGCTGGAGCGAGTCGACGTCGGTGGCCACGACCGTCCACTCGACCGATGCGGCGGTCGTGACCATGCGTCGCGTGCGCTCGTGGAGCGTGTGCAGCGGTGCGAAGTAGTTGGACAGGCGTGCGCGCAGGTTCTTCGCCTTGCCGACGTACAGCACGCGCCCGTCCGCGTCGCGGAAGCGGTACACCCCCGGATTGGTGGGGATCTCGCCGGCCTTGGGCTTGTACGGAACGGTGGGTGCGGTGCGCGCCATCCCGCTCAGCCGGCCTTGCGCACTTCGACCCGTTCGGCGTCCGCGGCGGCGTCGAGGTCGGCGCCGTCGCCGTCCGCCGTCGCGTGACCGGCGACCGCGTGGGTGGGCGCGCGGAGGCCGAGCACCTCGGCGAGGAACGCACCGGTGTGACTCGCGTCGACGCGCGCGACCTGCTCGGGGGTGCCCGTCGCGATCACCTGGCCGCCGCCGGCACCGCCCTCGGGACCGAGGTCGATCACCCAGTCGGAGGACTTGATGACGTCGAGGTTGTGCTCGATGACGATGACGGTGTTGCCCTTGTCGACGAGTCCGTTCAGCACCTCGAGGAGCTTGCGCACGTCTTCGAAGTGCAGACCCGTGGTCGGCTCGTCGAGCACATAGATGGAACGGCCGTTGGTGCGCCGCTGCAGTTCGGTGGCGAGCTTGACGCGCTGCGCCTCACCGCCCGAGAGCGTGGTGGCGGACTGGCCGAGCCGCACGTACCCGAGTCCGACGTCGACGAGCGTCTTGAGGTAGCGGTGGATCGCCTGGATCGGCTCGAAGAACTCCGCAGCCTCGGCGATCGGCATCTCGAGCACCTCGGCGATGTTCTTGCCCTTGTAGTGCACGGCGAGGGTGTCGCGGTTGTACCGCTTGCCGTGGCACACCTCGCAGTCGACGTAGACGTCGGGCAGGAAGTTCATCTCGATCTTGATCGTGCCGTCGCCCGAGCACGCCTCGCACCGGCCGCCCTTGACGTTGAAGCTGAAGCGGCCCGGCTGGTAGCCGCGCACCTTCGCCTCGGTCGTCTCGCTGAACAGCGTGCGGATGCGGTCGAACACTCCCGTGTAGGTCGCCGGGTTGGAGCGCGGCGTGCGGCCGATCGGCGCCTGGTCGACGTGCACCACCTTGTCGAGGTTCTCGAGTCCGGTGACGCGGGTGTGCTTGCCCGCGACCCGGCGGGCGCCGTTGAGGCGTGTCGCGAGGACCTGGTAGAGGATGCCGTTGACCAGGGACGACTTGCCCGATCCGCTCACGCCGGTGACCGAGGTGAGCACGCCCAGCGGGAAGTCGACCGTGACGTTCTTGAGATTGTTCTCGCGCGCGCCGACGACGGCGATCTGCCGCTTCTTGTCGATCTTGCGACGCTTCTTGGGCGTCGGGATCGCGCGGCGGCCCGAGAGGTAGTCGCCGGTGATCGACTCGCGATCGGCCAGGAGCTCGTCGATCGGGCCGGAGTGCACCACCTCGCCGCCGTTGACGCCGGCGCCCGGGCCGATGTCGACCACCCAGTCGGCGGCGTGGATGGTCTCTTCGTCGTGCTCGACGACGATGAGGGTGTTGCCGAGATCGCGCAGGGCGACGAGCGTCTCGATGAGCCGTCGGTTGTCGCGCTGGTGCAGGCCGATCGACGGCTCGTCCAGAACGTAGAGCACGCCGGTCAGCCCCGATCCGATCTGCGTCGCGAGCCGGATGCGCTGCGCCTCTCCGCCCGAGAGCGTCGCCGCTGCGCGGCTGAGGCTGAGGTAGTCGAGACCGACGCGGATGAGGAAGTCCAGGCGCAGCCGGATCTCGCGCAGCACCGCCGCAGCGATGGTCGCCTCGCGGTCGGTGAGCGTCAGGCGCGCGAAGTACTCGCGCGCCTCGCCGAGGCTCAGGCGTGAGGCATCCGCGATCGAGTGTCCGTGCACCTGGACCGCCAGCACCTCGGGCTTGAGGCGCGCGCCGTCGCACACCGGGCACGGCACCTCGCGCAGGTACTCCGACCAGCGCTGGCGCTGCGTGTCGGACTCGGCCTGCGTGTACTGGCGCTCGATGTAGGGCACGACGCCCTCGAACCCGGACGAGTAGCGCATCTCGCGCCCGTAGCGGTTCTTCCACCGCACGGTGACCTTGTAGTTCTCGCCGCGGAGAACCGCCTCCCGCACCGCCGCCGGCAGCTTCTTCCAGGGGGTGTCGAGCGAGAAGCCGAGGTCGCTGGCGAGCCCTTCGAGCAGGCGCTCGTAGTACTGGAACAGACCCTTGCCCTGCGTCGTCCACGGAATGAGGACGCCCTCACGGATCGACAGGTCCTCGTCGCCCAGCATCAGCTCGACGTCGACCGACATGCGGGTGCCGAGGCCGGAGCACGCGGGGCAGGCGCCGAAGGGCGCGTTGAACGAGAAGGTGCGGGGCTCGATCTCGGTGAGCTGCAGCGGGTGGCCGTTGGGGCACGCGAGCTTCTCGGAGAAGGACTGCCAGGCGGCGTCGCCTTCTTCGTCGACGAAGTTGACCTGCATCACGCCGCCCGCGAGCGACAGGGCCGTCTCGACCGAGTCTGTGACGCGGTCGAGGATCCCCGGGCCCGCGACGAGGCGGTCGACCACGACCGCGATGTCGTGCTTGTAGCTCTTCTTGAGGGCGGGCGGCTCGGCGAGCTGGATCATGTCGCCGTCGACGATGGCGCGGGCGTAGCCCTTCGCGCCGAGCTCCTTGAAGAGGTCGACGAACTCGCCCTTCTTCTGGCTCACCACCGGCGCGACGATCTGGTAGCGCGTGCGCTCGGGCAGCTCCATGAGCTGGTCGGCGATCTGCTGCACCGTCTGCCGCTGGATGACCTCGCCGCACTCCGGACAGTGCGGGATGCCGATGCGCGCCCACAGCAGGCGCATGTAGTCGTGGATCTCGGTGATCGTGCCCACCGTCGATCGCGGGTTGCGGTTGGTCGACTTCTGATCGATCGAGACGGCCGGGCTGAGACCCTCGATGAAGTCGACGTCGGGGCGGTCGACCTGGCCGAGGAACTGGCGCGCGTACGCGCTCAGCGACTCGACGTACCGGCGCTGGCCCTCGGCGAAGATCGTGTCGAACGCCAGGCTCGACTTGCCCGAGCCCGAGAGCCCCGTGAAGACGACCAGTGAATCGCGCGGGATGTCGAGGTCGACGTCCTTCAGATTGTGGACGCGGGCACCGCGGACGCTGAGCTTTCCGCTGGTGCCGCCGACGGCGTTTCCGGGCATGTTTCCAGGCAGGGCGACAGGGACGATGGGCACCAGACAAGTGTAGGCGGGGCCTCCGACATGGGCGCCGGAGAGCCTCCGTTCACAGGTTCGGCGCAGGTCATGCACCCGCACCGGGGCCGGAACCGGCGTCAGCGAGCTCCGGCGAACGGCTGCAGCGCGTCGCGGAGCGCGACGAGGGCCGCGGCATCCGTTCCGACGCTCTCCATCACGCGGGCCGGCACCTCCAGCGCGCGCTCGCGGAGCCGGCGCCCCGCATCGGTGAGTCCGACGTCGAGCACCCGCTCGTCGTCGCCGCGCCGCGAGCGGGTCACGAGGCCCTGCGCCTCGAGCCGCTTCACCAGGGGCGACAGCGTCGCGGGCTCGAGCGCCAGCTCGGCCGCGAGCTCGCGCAGCGAGCGGGGCGACCGTTCCCACAGCGCCAGCATGACGAGGTACTGCGGATGCGTGAGGCCCAGCGGCTCGAGGATCGGCCGATACATCCCGACGACGTTGCGCGCCGCGGTCACCAGCGCGAAGCACACCTGGTTGTCGAGCTTGAGCAGGTCGTCGGGGCTGAGGGCGGCATCTTGCACACCACGATCCTATCGTGGACGAATCATTAGTACACTAATGACATGCCAGAATCGGAAGCCGCACCCCGCGACCGTCGCCCCCTCCGCGAACGCGTCCGCGAGGCCGGCGGGTGGTACGCCTACATCAACGCGAACCTGATCCGCGCGGCCGGCCCGGCGGCCGTCGGCCCGTACGAGACGACTCCCCCGCCGAGCCCGGCGGAGCGTGCGGAGCGCGCGTGCCCGCTGTGCGGCGCTCCGATCTCGGAGCACATCTTCGACCGCTCGGGTCCGAAGCCGCTGATGCACTGCCCGTGACCCGCGCGGTGCACCCCGACCCTTGAGCGACGCCGGCGCCTGAGCCACGTCGGCGCCTAAGCCATGTCGAAGGGCGTCGCCCGCGACCGCGACCGGCTACGCGTGCCCGGCGCGCTCCATGGCGCGCAGCTCCTTCTTGAGGTCCTGCACCTCGTCGCGGAGCCGCGCCGCGAGCTCGAACTTCAGCTCGCCTGCCGCGGAGAGCATCTGCTGGCTGAGGTCGGCGATGGTCGCCTCGAGCTGCTCGGCGCCCTCGGCAGCGATGCCCTCGCGGCGCAGCTGCGGGGTCGGGCTCTTGCCCATGCCGGACTTGGTCTTCGCCGAGGCCTTGCCCCGCAGCATCCGATCCGTGTCGGATGCCTCGCGTGCGAGCACCTCGGTGATGTCGGCGATGCGCTTGCGCAGAGCCTGCGGCTCGATGCCGTTGGCGGTGTTGTACGCGATCTGCTTCTCACGACGCCGGTCGGTCTCTTCGATCGCCTTCGCCATCGAGTCGGTGACCGTGTCGGCGTACATGTGAACCTGACCCGACACGTTGCGGGCCGCACGGCCGATCGTCTGGATGAGCGAGGTGCCGCTGCGGAGGAACCCCTCCTTGTCGGCGTCGAGGATCGACACCAGCGACACCTCGGGCAGGTCGAGGCCCTCGCGCAGCAGGTTGATGCCGACCAGCACGTCGTAGACGCCCGCTCGCAGTTCGCTCAGCAGCTCGACGCGCCGCAGCGTGTCGACATCGGAGTGCAGGTAGCGCACGCGCACGCCGTGCTCGCCGAGGAAGTCGGTCAGCTCTTCGGCCATCTTCTTGGTGAGCGTCGTCACCAGCACGCGCTCGTCGCGCTCGACGCGGACGCGGATCTCTTCGAGGAGATCGTCGATCTGGCCCTTCGAGGGCTTCACCACGATCTCGGGGTCGACGAGTCCGGTCGGACGGATGATCTGCTCGACCACGCCGTCGGCGATCCCCATCTCGTATCGACCGGGGGTGGCGGAGAGGTAGACGGTCTGCCCGACGCGGTTCTTGAACTCGTCCCACCGCAGCGGGCGGTTGTCGAGCGCGCTGGGCAGCCGGAAGCCGTGCTCGACGAGGGTGCGCTTGCGGGATGCGTCGCCCTCGTACATCGCGCCGATCTGCGGCACGGTGACGTGCGACTCGTCGATCACCATGAGGAAGTCGTCGGGGAAGAAGTCCAGCAGCGTGTGCGGCGGCTCGCCCGGCATGCGGCCGTCGAGGTGGCGGGAGTAGTTCTCGATGCCCGAGCAGAAGCCGAGCTGCTGCAGCATCTCGAGGTCGAACGTCGTGCGCATCCGCAGGCGCTGGGCCTCGAGCAGCTTGTTCTGCGACTCCAGCTCTTTCAGGCGCTCCTCGAGCTCGTGCTCGATGGTGCCGATCGCCCGCTGCACGGTCTCGGTGCCGGCCGCGTAGTGGGTGGCGGGGAAGATCGGCACGGCATCCAGCCGCTGCACCACGTCGCCCGTGAGCGGGTGGAGCATGAAGAGCGCCTCGATCTCATCGCCGAACATCTCGATGCGGATCGCGTACTCCTCGTACACCGGGATGATCTCGATCGTGTCGCCGCGGACGCGGAAGTTGCCGCGCGAGAAGTCGACGTCGTTGCGGTTGTACTGCATCGCGATGAACTTGCGGATGAGGGCGTCGCGGTCGTACCGCTCCCCCACCTGCAGCGCCACCATCGCGCGCAAGTACTCCTCGGGCGAGCCGAGGCCGTAGATGCACGACACGGTGCTGACCACGACGACGTCGCGCCGGCTCAGCAGCGAGTTGGTCGTCGAGTGGCGCAGGCGCTCGACCTCGGCGTTGATCGAGGAGTCCTTCTCGATGAAGGTGTCGGTCTGCGGGACGTACGCCTCGGGCTGGTAGTAGTCGTAGTAGCTGACGAAGTACTCGACCGCGTTGTTCGGCATGAGCTCGCGGAACTCGTTCGCCAGCTGCGCGGCAAGGGTCTTGTTGTGCGCCAGCACGAGCGTCGGCCGCTGCACGGCCTCGACGAGCCACGCCGTCGTCGCCGACTTGCCGGTGCCGGTCGCGCCGAGCAGCACGACATCGGTCTCACCGGCGTTGATGCGGGCCGCCAGCTCGGCGATCGCCTGCGGCTGATCGCCCGACGGCGCGAATTCGCTCACGACCTCGAACGGCCGCACGGATCGAGTGGTCTGCACTGAACCAGCGTAGGCGGCACCCCCGACATCGGGGCCGCGTTCGCGATGAGCGGATGCCGCGACCGCCCCGCCTGAGAGGCTCAGCCTCCGAAGCCGCCCCCGCCGTCGAAACCGCCGAACCCTCCGCCGTCGAAGCCTCCGAAACCGCCGGAGTCGTACGCGCCCCCGCCGAACCCGCCGCCGTCGAAGCCTCCGAGGCCCGGATCGTACGTCTCGCCGACCCAGCCGGGCTCCGACGCGAGCTCCAGCGACCCGGCGCCGACCGTGAAGTAGGCCGCCACCGAGCTCGACAGCAGGAACTGGTTCGCGACGATGGTCAGGACGCCGACCTGCAGCAGCATCGCCCGCGTGTCGACCTGATCCCGGGGATCGCCGTCGAAGCGGCCGCGCGGATCGCCGTCGTCGACCGCGACAGCCGTCGCCGCAGGAGCCGCAGCGGCCCGGGTCGCGGCATCCGCCTCCGCCGCGCGCCGTGCACGGTGCTCTTCCGCACGCCGGACAAGGCGCGCGATGACGGTCGGGTCTTCGGCCGCCGCGTCGCGCTCGGACTCGGCGAGGAACGGGCGCAGCTGCTCGAACATCTGGCGCCGCCGCTCCGGCGGCACGTCGGCGAAGGCGGAGGCGTGCGCGCTCTCGATCACCGAGGCGGGAAGCGATCCGAGCAGATAGACGTAGCGCGCGATCTGCTCCTCTTCGGTCGCCGCGCGGTAGGGCGTCTTGCGCCGCCGGAATCTCGAGAGAACACCCATGGGACACCTCCTCGGCCTGTTCCCAGCCTACGCCGGGCGGCGGACGGAGGGTACGGACAAATACCCGGGATCAGACGCCCGTCGCGTGCTCGTCCGCGCGGGACGCGCGCCGCGACACGTGCTCCGCGAGGCGGTCCCACAGCTCGTCGGTCTGCCTCTCGGTGTCGGCGAGCGTGCCGGAGGTGTCGATCACGACGTCGGCCACCGCGAGCCGCGCCTCGTCCGAGACCTGCGAGGCCAGGCGGGCGGCGGCATCCGCCTCGGTCATCCCGCGCAGCTCTACCAGGCGCCGGCCGCGCACCTCGGACGGGGCGTGCGCCACGACGACGAGCTGCCACGGATCTCCGACACGGGCCTCCACCAGGAGCGGCACGTCGTAGACGACCACCGCCTCGGGATCGGCAGCGAAGGCCTCGGCGAAGCGGCGCGCGGACTCCGCGCGCACCGCCGGATGCACGATCGCGTTCAGCTGCGCGATCGCCGCCTCGTCACCGAACACCCGGCCGCCGAGCGCCGCGCGGTCCAATGATCCGTCCGGCTGCAGCATCCGCTCTCCGAACGCCTCCGCGATCGCGGCCAGCACCGGCGAGCCGGGCTGCTGCACCTCGCGCACGAGCTGGTCCGCGTCGACGACGACGGCGCCGTGCTCTGCCAGACGGCGGGCGATCGTGGACTTTCCCGAGGCGATGCCTCCGGTGAGGGCGACGAGCGGCATGGATCGAGCATGCCATGCCGGTCCCGCCGCGCGCGCAGGACGGCCCCGCCGCGCTCGGCACCCCCTCGCCAAGCCTGTGCGGTTCCTGAGGAGCGCTTGAGCGGGTGTTGAGGGGTCGACGGTAGCGTCGGGGGCACCCGAAGGACAGATCCACACCGTGCGGAACTGGGGAGGGGCGGACATGGAAGGCGAACGCGACATCGTGGCGTTCGACGACTGGCCGCCCCGCCGCACACACCGCATCGCGCGTCCGAGCGACGCCAGGTGCGGAGGGATCGTCCAGAGGTGCGGACGAGCTGCGCGCGTGGGGACGACTGCAGCTCAGGTCCGTGCACCGAGGACGCGCGCGGGGCGGGATGTGGGGAGATCTCCCGCCCTCCGCGCGGCCTGTCTCTCCGGCGGGACGCCGGATGGACGCGAGCCGGGCCTCGTCGCCCGCCGCCGGTCCGGGTCGTCCTGCTGATGAGTGCTCCCGCGCACCCGTTCCGGACCGCGTTCTGGGATATCATGACCGACGTCCAGGATCCGTCCTCCGCAACAGCGGATCCGGGGGGTGCATCGGTGGAGGAATCGCGCGTCGCGGTGGTGATCGAGGACGAGGAAGACATCCGCTCTCTCCTGTCCACGGTTCTCGCCCAGGCGGGATTCGACGTGCACGGCGCCGCCAACGGCGCGGACGGTGTCGACCTGGTCCGCGAGCACCGGCCCCTGGTGACCACGCTCGACGTGAACATGCCCGGCATGGACGGATTCGAGACCGCGAAGCGCATCCGCGCGATCAGCTCGACGTACATCGTGATGCTGAGCGCACGCACCGAGGAGATCGACGCGCTGCAGGGTCTGGAGGCCGGCGCCGACGACTACGTCGCCAAGCCGTTCCGCCCGCGGGAGCTGCGAGCGCGCATCGACGCGATGCTGCGCCGGCCGCGCCACGTCGCACCCTCGGACGACGCCGAGCCGGCGGCATCCGCCCCGTCCGACGGCGTGTGGCTCGAGCACCACGGCCTGCGCCTGAACGCCGAGACCCACCTCGTCACCGTCGACGGCGAGGACGTCGAGCTGACGCGCAGCGAGTTCGACATCCTCGCCGACCTGCTGGTGGCGGGACGGCGCGTCCGGGCGAAGTCCGATCTCGCCCTCATGCTGCGCGGCGACCAGTACGCCGTCAGCGACTTCGTCTCCGACAGCGACGCCCGCGCGATCGAGGTGCACATGGCGAATCTGCGCCGCAAGCTCGGCGAGTCGCCTTCGCAGCCGAGGTGGATCGAGACGGTCCGCGGCGTCGGCTACCGCCTCACGGCGTGACCGCCGTGACCCGCACCGGCCTCCCGCTGTCACGATCCCGCCGCCGGTGACCAGCTGCGGAGGGACGGATGCCGTGGCTACCCTTCGTCGACGAGCACCGACGTCTCCACGTTGGCGGCGGCACGGCTCGCCGCCTCGCGCGCGACGCGGACGAGCTCGGCGGGGTCGTAGCCCACGGTCTCGCTGAGCGCCACGCCCACGCCGACGACGGGGATCACTCCCCCGCCGACCTTGCCGAGCTCGTCGAACAGCCCGCGGTAGATCGCCCCGGCCTGACGACGGGCGTCCTGTGCGGAGGCGACGGCCAGGCCCAGGATCAGGCCCGTCGGGCCGTCCTCGGCGACCACGGCGTTGGTCGGTGCATAGCGTCGCACCCCGGTGCGCCACGTCGCGGCCACCGATCCGGCGACGTCGCTGCCGAAGGCCGTCGAGATCTGGTCGAGGTCGTCCAGGCGCACGGCCGTGACCGCCACCGTCTCGCCGCGTGCGGCCGCGCGGCTGCACAAGCCGTCGAGGACGAGCGCGAACGAGTCGTCGCCGACGATGCCGTGCGCCACGTCCGCCGTGACCGCGTCGCGCAGGTAGCCGCGCATCGGCGCGCGGCTCGCCCGCAGGACCGAGGTCACCACGACCGCGACGATCGTGAGCGTCACCGTCAGGAAGCTCGTGCTGATCGTGCCGAAAGCCGCCTCGAACAGCGCACTGTCGGGCCCGGAGGTGACGAACGCGGTGGTGCGCGAGACGTAGTAGAGCGACTGGAAGCCGAGCACGGCGCCGAGCACCCAGGCGGTGCGCGACTCGCGCATCTCGCCGCGGAGGCACTCGACGGAGCCGGCGCCGGCGAACACCAGCAGCGGCACGAACATCCACAGCGCGCCGGCCCAGTCTCCGCCGCCCGGACCCTCGACCGCCACCGCGACACCGGCGGCCAGCACGGCGGCAGCCACGAGCAGCGACGACCAGCGCATGCGCCGTCCGTTGAAGCGGCGGCATCCGAGCCACATGCAGCCCGTCCCGGCGACGAAGGCGGCGTTGCCGACGGCCACGGCCCACCACGCGCCGTCGATCCGGATCCACACCGTGTAGGCGAGCGTGGTCAGCATGGCGCCGAGGAACGCGACCGACCAGATGCGACCGGCGCCCTCGTCGCGGCGCAGCAGCGTCTCGAGGATGAACAGCACCCCGCTCACGTTGACGACCAGTGCGGTGAAGACCAGCACGGAGGTGAGGTCGAGGCTCATTCCGCATCTCCTTCCGGGGCGACCGCCGGCAGCTTGACGATGAACGTGGATCCGACTCCCGGCGCGCTGTGAAGGGCGAGATCGCCGCCGTGCGCCCGCACGATGTCGCGCGTGATCGCGAGACCCAGGCCCGTGCCCGCGCGGCGCTCGCCGCCCGCCTTATAGAACCGCTGGAACAGCCGTGAGCGGTCGGCGTCCGAGATCCCGACCCCGGTGTCGCGCACGAGGATCCAGCTCGAGGCGCCGTCGCTCGTCGTGCCCACGAACACCGTGCCGCCGTCCTTGTTGTACGCGATCGCGTTCGATATCAGGTTGTCGAGCACCTGCCGCAGCCGCAGCGGGTCGGCCCACGCCGTCGCCGGCTCCAGCCCCGTGGTGTCGACGCTGATCGCCCGGGCCGCGGCACGCGGCAGCGCGTCGGTGGCTGCGGCCCGCACCAGATCCTGCGCATCCAGCAGCTGCGGAGTGAGGGATGCCTCGACCGACGTCGGCGACGAGCTCGAGGCCGCGAGGATGTCGGCGACGATGCGCAGCAGCCGCTCGGCGTTGCGCTCGGCGATGTCGAGGCCGGCCCGGACGTCATCGGGCGTGTCCGGGTCCTCGATCGCGAGGTCGAGGTAGCCCAGGATCGAGGTGAGCGGGGTGCGGAGCTCGTGCGACACCGAGGCGACCAGCTCGTCGCGGGCGCGCAGCGCGGTCAGCTCGGCGGTGACATCGCGCGAGATCACGACGGCGCCGGCATCGCCGCCGTCGGGGTCGGTGATCCTCCGCGCGGTGATGGTGAGCGCGCGGCGCGGTCCCGGCTCCACGCCGAACCACACGATCTGGTCGTCGAAAGCCTCGCCGCGCCGCGCCCGCTCGAGGGGCAGCTCGTCCGACGGGAGCGGCGCGCTCCCGTCGTCGCGGAACGCCGGCACCTCCGCCCCGTCGTCGGGCTCGAGTCCCTGCTGAAGACGTCCGTGGGCGTCGTTGGTGATCGCGACGCGCCCGTCGGCGCCGATGCGCACGACACCGAAGTCCACCGCGTCGAGCACCTCCGTGACCACCTGCTCCTGACGCCGGGTTCGCGCCAGGATGCTGCGCAGCAGCTCGGACTGCTTGGCCAGCAGCATCCGCTGCGCATCGGAACGCCGCGCGTTCAGGTGGCTCGTCGCAGCGACCGCGAACAGCACGAGGGGCAGCAGGAAGGTGCGGTAGGTCACCTCGGTCGCGCTGAGCGCGGTGAGCACGCTGACGATGCCCGCGATCGCGACGATCACGCCGAACAGCCCCAGCATCCCGAACCCCGCGGCGAGCCAGGTCGTCGGAAAGATCCAGAGCAGGCCCAGGACGGTGTCGGGCGCCGCGATCTGCATCAACGTGATGGCGACGATGTCGACGGCCGGCACGACGGCGACCCACCCGTAGGACAGGCTCTTCCACGGCACGATCAGCGTCGCGGCGGTCACCGCCACCACCACGACGACGCCCGCGAAGAACAGCACCGGGTCGCCGACGAACGGCCCGACCGCCACCAGCACGCCGAGCACGAAGACGACCGCGGCCAGCAGCAGCTGGTTGAGCATCGCGGTCCGGTCGCGCGTGCGATCGGCGCCTTCCGGCGCGGTACCGGTCAGGCGCGCGCGCACGGTGGACACGCGCGGTCGGCCCGGCGTCGCGGCGGTCATACCGCGAAGGTAACGGATGCCGGGGGCCGGTGCGACACGGCGCGCTCGCCGGACGGCGCCGCGGCAGCGGCGAGACGGCGGGGCGCCGGCGGTGCCGGACGCGCGTCAGCGCGCCCGGCGCACCGGCTCAGAACCCGAAGTCGCCGCCCCCGAAGTCTCCGAAGCCGCCCATGTCGCCTGCCGCGGCGTCGCCGCCCCAGCCCGAGCCGGGGTCGCCGCCCCAGCCGGCACCCGAGTCGGCGCCGGCGTCCGCGCCGGCGTCGGAACCGGCCTCCGCACCACTGTCGCCCGAGCCGTCCTCGGCGCCCGAGCCGTCCTGGTAGCCCTGGTCGTACGCGAGGCCGGGCGCCAGGAAGGAGCTCACCAGCGCCGAGCCGATGACGTACCCGACGACCGTGCCCAGGATCGACGAGCCCAGCATCGAGCCGAACGAGGGTCCGCCGCCCTGGCGCTGGGGTCCGAGCGTCCGCTCCATGAACCCGGGATTCTGATACTCGGCGCGCGTGGCGGCTCGGGCCAGGGTCTGCGGGTCGGTCGAGCGCGGCTGCTCGTACTGCGGGAGACCGGCCGAGAGGTCGGCGAGCACCTGCTGACGTTGCGGCTCGGTGAGCTTGGCGAACGCCTCGGCGTGCACCTGCTCGATGGTCTCGGGCGGCGCGGTCCTCAGCAGGTACCGGTAGCGCTCGATCGCGATCTCGTCCTCGCTGCGCGGCGGCTGCATGCCGGGGCTCTGCGTCCCCCGAGCATGCCCGCCCGGCGCCTGGGCACCGTACGGGTTCTGTGGCACGGGCGGGCTCTGCCGCGCATCGTCCGAGCCGCCGAAGAGTCGGTCGAGGAATCCCATGTCTGCTCCGTCGTCTGAGGGGTGCGGGTGGATCACACCGTAGGCGCGGATCCTCTGAACCCGCTGAGGCTTGACGCCCGTTCTCCCACAGCGTACGAATCAGCCGCGTGCGGCGAGGGCCTCGCTCAGCCAGCGCGCGTGGAGCTCCCAGGGGTCGTCGATCCCGGTGGCGAGCACCGCGACGTGCGCGACCAGCGCCTCGGAGGCCTGGAACCACTCGGTGCCCGCGAATCGATCAGCCGCGAACTGGATGTGCCGGCGCTGCTCGAGCGCGCGTCCGCCGCGCTCGAATGCCAGCAGCTCGTCGTGCCAGATCGCGCCGAACCGCTGCCTCGGATTGCCGCTCGTGCCGATCTTGATGCGGTCGGCGTACCGCAGGTAGTACACGACGTCGACCCGCGGCGGTGCGATGTCGTCATCGGGGATGTCGCCGTACCTCCACTCGCAGACGGCGCACAACCACCCCGACGCGTAGCGGGTGCCGAGCCGCGAGCCGCACAGCCGGCACGGTGCCGGGAGCACGTCGGTGACGCCGTACTCGGCCGCACCCCAGTCCGCGGCCACCGCGAGGTGCATCTCGCAGAGCGGCATCGGCGCGTCGGCCGGCACCGTGCCGCGGCATCCGTCATCGTCCACCAGGCAGCGGCGGGCAGGGGGGTTCGCGGGCACATCGGGAGGGTACCCGGCACCGCCGACACCGCGACCCACGCACTCGCAGCCGGGTACGCGAAAGGGCCGTCACCCGGAGGTGACGGCCCTTTCGGAACCAGGTTCTTCAGAGAACCGAGGCGCTCAGCTCAGGATCAGCGACCCGAGAGCTTCTCGCGCAGGGCGGCGAGGGCCTCGTCGTCGGCCAGCGTGCCCGCGGGGCCGCTGTCGGACGAGTAGGACGACGCGCCGGTCTCGACCGGGGCGTTCGCCTCGGCCTCGAGCGCCTTGGCGACGGCGGCCTTGTGGGCCTCCCAGCGAGCGTGGGCAGCCGCGTACTCCTGCTCCCACTTCTCGCGCTGCTCGTCGAAGCCCTCGAGCCAGGCGTTCGTCTCGGGGTCGAAGCCCTCGGGGTACTTGTACTCGCCGTTCTCGTCGTACTCCGTGACCATGCCGTACAGGGCCGGGTCGAACTCGGTGCCGTTGGGGTCGACCGACTCGTTCGCCTGCTTGAGCGAGAGCGAGATGCGGCGACGCTCGAGGTCGATGTCGATGATCTTGACGAAGACCTCTTCGCCGACCGACACGACCTGCTCGGCGAGCTCGACGTGCTTGCCCGACAGCTCCGAGATGTGCACCAGGCCCTCGATGCCGTCCGCGACGCGCACGAACGCACCGAACGGAACGAGCTTGGTGACCTTGCCCGGTGCCACCTGGCCGATCGCGTGCGTGCGGGCGAAGACCTGCCACGGGTCCTCCTGCGTCGCCTTCAGCGACAGCGAGACGCGCTCGCGGTCGAGGTCGACCTCGAGGATCTCGACGGTGACCTCCTGGCCGACCTCGACGACCTCGGACGCGTGCTCGATGTGCTTCCACGAGAGCTCCGAGACGTGGACGAGACCGTCGACGCCACCGAGGTCGACGAACGCACCGAAGTTGACGATCGACGAGACCGTGCCCTTGCGGACCTGGCCCTTGTGGAGGTTGTTGAGGAACGTGGTGCGCGACTCGGACTGCGTCTGCTCGAGCAGGGCGCGGCGCGAGAGCACGACGTTGTTGCGGTTCTTGTCGAGCTCGAGGATCTTGGCCTCGATCTCCTGGCCGAGGTACGGCGTGAGGTCGCGGACGCGGCGCAGCTCGATGAGCGAGGCCGGGAGGAAGCCGCGGAGGCCGATGTCGACGATGAGACCACCCTTGACGACCTCGATGACCTGACCGGTCACGACACCGTCGTTCTCCTTGATCTTCTCGACGTCGCCCCACGCGCGCTCGTACTGGGCGCGCTTCTTGGAGAGGATGAGGCGGCCTTCCTTGTCCTCCTTCTGGAGAACGAGGGCTTCGACCTCGTCGCCGACCTTGACGACCTCGTTGGGGTCGACGTCATGCTTGATGGAGAGCTCGCGCGAGGGGATGACGCCCTCGGTCTTGTAGCCGACGTCGAGGAGGACCTCGTCGCGGTCGATCTTCACCACGGTGCCCTCGATCAGGTCGCCGTCGTTGAAGAACTTCAGAGTCTTCTCGACCGCGGCCAGGAAGTCCTCAGCAGATCCGATGTCGTTGATCGCGACCTGCTTGGTGGCCGGGGCGGTCGTTGCGGTAGTCATGTAGTGGGTTGTCCTTGTTGGGTTGGGTACTCGGGCCCCAGCTCTCACCGGCAGCCGGCCGCGCGAGCGCGAACGGATGCCTCCAGCCGAGGCGAAGCGGATTTTCTTGCGATGCCACTCGGACCCTTGCGGATCCGGTCACCGGCGCGAACCGGAACTCAGGCGTGGCGAAACAGCCACACGAGTGACACTCCAGGGTAACAGAACGCCGGGGTTCGCCGCGATCTTCCCGACCGCCCCGATCCGACCCCCGCGGGTGACCGTGATGCTCAGCGGGGAAGATCGATCGGCGCGGTGCTGGTGCGGTCCGGATCGAAGGGAGTCTTCGCCGGCGCGGCCTCGCCGCGCAGCTGCGCGAGGCGCTCGTCCTCGCGGCGCTGCGCGTCGGCGAGCCAGTCCCAGCCCGATGACGGCACAGGCGCCGCGCGCACCTCGGGGACGGGGGCGGTGGGCTGGCTGTCGTACCCCGGATCGGCGACGGTGACGGATGCCGCCGCCTCCCGCTTCGGCAGGATCACCGGCGCACCGCCGAGCTGGTCGGCGCGGCCCGCCGCGCCGCGCAGACCCGCCTGCTGGATGACCCGCTGGATGGTCAGGCCGCGCCGGTCGGGATCGCCCACGTACCGGATGTCGCGAAGCCCCTGCTCCTGCGCGGCGGACTCGAAGACGAAGTGGCCGTAGCCGAGGATCCGGCCCACCACGGGCTTGTGCACCGAGATGTCGAGGATGCGGGTGAGGGGCATCGTGGCGATGCGCTGCGACAGGATGCCGTGCACCCGGAACACGCGCATGTTGGTGATGACGAAGCGATCCAGATGCTGCTCGAAGAAGCGCCAGACCGCGTGACCCACCACCGCGGCGCCGAGTACGGCGGGCACCCACCACGCCTGTGCGGGCACGGAGAAGGAGAGCAGCACCACGATGATGCCGCCGAACAGCTCGAGGACGGCCGAGACGGTGGCGGCCCAGTGCTTGCGCACCTCGTCGACGACGCGCTCGCCCTGGTCGGCGATCAGGTGCTTCTCGATCCGCGGATCGAACATGCTCAGCCCGCAGCGAGCGCCATGAAGAAGTCGACCACGGCGGCCCCCGCGCCCCAGACGGCGCCGACCGCACCCTGCACCGCGTTGGCCGCGTCCTGCGGGCGTGTGATCAGGTAGAACGCCGCGAACGCGATGACGAGCACCAGCACGATGCGCTTGACGATCTTCACGGTCGGGGATCCCTTCGACTTCTGATGTTCTACCGCACGATCGTCGGAACGCGCGCAGGCGCGCGGGCGCGTCGCGATCCCGTCGCGCCGCGCGGCGCGCTCACGGCCGCAGCAGCACCTTGGTGGCGCGCCGCTCGTCCATCGCAGCGTACGCCTCGGCGGCCTCTGCCAGCGGCAGCTCGAGGTCGAACACGCGGCCGGGCTGGATCCTCCCCGACCGCACGTCGGGCAGCAGCTCCTCGATGTACCCGCGCACCGGGGCCACGCCCCCGTTGACGCCCACGTTGCGGTTGAACATCTGGCGCACCGGCAGCTCGGGGCCGCCGTTGGGCACGCCGACGTAGCCGACCATGCCGCCGGGGCGCGTCGAGCGGAGCGCCTGGTCCATGGACTCCTTCGTGCCGACGCATTCGAGCACGCGGTCGGCGCCGATGCCGCCGGTGAGCGCGCGCACCGCCTCGATGCCGGCATCGCCGCGCTCCTCCACGATGTGCGTCGCACCGAAGTCGCGCGCGAGCGCCTGACGCTGCGGGTGGCGCGACATCGCGATGATCGTGGACGCCCCCAGGCGCTTCGCGGCGATGATCGCGCAGAGCCCGACAGCGCCGTCTCCGACGACCGCGACCGCGTCGCCGGGGCCGACCCCCGCGGAGATCGCCGCGTGGTGGCCGGTGCCCATCACATCGCTCAGTGTCAGCAGGCCCGGGATCTCGGCATCCGCCACCGGTCCGGGCACCACCGCCAGCGTTCCGTCCGCGAGCGGCACGCGCACGCGCTCGCCCTGCCCGCCGTCGGCGAAGCCGCCGAAACGGTCGTCGCTCCCCCACCAGCCGCCGTTCAGGCACGAGGTGCTGACGCCGTTGCGGCAGTTGGCGCAGGTGCCGTCGCAGACGTAGAAGGGGGCGATGACGAAGTCTCCCGGCGCGATGCTGCGCACCTCGGCGCCGACCTCCTCGACGACGCCCACGAACTCATGGCCGATGCGGTGCGGTTCCTTCGTGGGCGTGACACCGCGGTACGGCCACAGGTCGGAGCCGCACACGCAGGCGGCGACGACGCGCACGATCGCGTCGGCGCCGGTGGACAGCACGGGGTCGGGGACGGTCTCGACGCGGATGTCGCGGGCGGCGTGGATGACGGTGGCGAGCATGAGTCGAGCCTAGGGCCGCTCGCGCCGCGCCGGCCCTGCCACGATGGACCCATGTGGATCGGCTGGATCGAGTTCGACCTGCTCCTGGGCGACATCCGCTCGCTGAAGGAGAAGCGCAGCGTGCTGCGCCCGCTCATCGCCGACCTCAGCCGCCGCACCGAGGCCGCGGCCGCGGAGGTCGGCGAGCACGACCTGCACCGTCGCGCGCGCATCGGTGTGTCGATCGTGGCCTCGGGGTCGTCGCATGTGCGGGATGTGCTCGACAACGCCGAGCGCCTGGTCGCCGAGCACCCCGAGGTCACGCTGCTGTCCGCGCGCCGCGGACTGCACTCGAGCGAGGACTGAGCGCGGCCGGCGCGGCGCGGCGCAGCCGGCGGCCGAGCTCGGGGCTCAGCCGAGCGCAGCCGGGCGCAGCCGGGCGTGATCGAGCTCGGGGCTCAGCCGGCAACCGAGCGCGGCCTCAGCCGAGCGCAGCCGGGCACAGCCGGGCGCGGTCTCAGCCGGCGATCGCGTGGCCGATGACCTCGTCGCCGCCGCCGAAGCGGATCGTGCGCCCGATGGTGCGGTCGTCGGCGATCGCGGCGGCGATCACCGCGGCGACGTCCGCCCGCGCGATCTCGCCGCGGCCGTCGGGATCCACCTCGATGCGGCCCGTGGGCGGGTCGAGCGTCAGGGTGCCCGGAGCGAGGATCGTCCAGTCGAGTGCGCTCGCCGCGAGGTGCGCGTCAGCCGCCCACTTGGCGTCGGCGTACGCGAAGAAGCCGTCGCCGGGATCGATGCCGTGGTCGGCGCGGGAGCCGATCCACGACACCATGACGTATCGCAGGACCCCGGCCGCCGCGGCGGCGTCCATCGAGCGGACGGCGGCGTCGCGATCGACGGCGTAGGTGCGCGACGGGTTGCCGCCGCCCGCCCCCGCCGACCACACGACGACGTCGTTGCCCGCGATGAGGTTGGTCAGCTGGTCGAGGTCGAGGATCTCCACGTCGGCGACGACCGGCTGCGCGCCGGTCGCGGCGACCTCGGCTTCGTGTGCGGCGTTGCGGATGACGGCGGTCACCGTGTGGCCCTGCGCCACCAGGAGCGGCTCGAGCAGCAGCGCGACCTTGCCGTGTCCGCCGAAGATCAGGATGCGGGCCATGGGGTTCCTTCCGTCGGACTCTCCACGCTACCCGGGGTGGTCGTCGGCGAGCGTCACGCGACGAGCGCGGCGACGCCCGCGACGACGGATGCCGCGGCCAGCGCGAGTGCGATGCCGATGAGCACGCCGTGCACCACGAGGAAGCGGGTGGGCCGCCCCTGCGCATCGCGTGCTCGCGGGTCCTTCGCCACGCGGCGGTAGAACGTCGGCCACACCAGGACGTTGAAGGCGGCGTTGAGGAAGAGGAGCACGGCGAGGAGCGTCGTCACGCGTCCGAGCCTAAGCGCCCGCCTCGGGCCCCTCGCCGCGGGGCGGCTGCGAGGACGCGGCGGGAGCGGCATCCGTCGCCCGATCCCCGCGCGCGAGGAGGCTGTGCCGCCGGCCCCACAGCAGATAGAAGGCGAGCACGACGGCGACCCAGGCACCGAACCACGCATAGGTCGACCACCCGAGTCCGGTGATGAGGTACGCGCACGCCAGGATCGACAGGACCGGCGTCACCGGGTAGCCGGGCACGCGGAACGCCCGCGGCAGATCGGGCCGGGTGCGCCGCAGCACGATCACGCCGACCGAGACCACGATGAACGCCACGAGGGTGCCCATCGAGACGAGATCCCACAGGCTCGACAGCGGGATCAGCCCCGCGAGCGCCGCCACCGCGATCGCGACCACCACGGTGGAGAAGACCGGGGTGTGAGTGCGCGGGTCGACGCGTGCGAACGCGCGCGGGAGCAGCCCGTCGCGCCCGATCGAGTACAGGATGCGCGTCTGGCCGAACAGCGTCACGAGGGTCACCGAGAAGATCGAGACCACCGCACCGGCGGCGAGCACGGTGGCCGGCCACTGCGCCCCGAGCACGTCGCTGAGGATCACCGCCAGACCGGCGCTCTGCTGCTCGGGATCCTCGAAGTCCTGCCACGGCTGGGCGCCCACTGCCGCCATGGCGACGAAGAGGTACACGGCCACCACCGTCACGAGGGCGATGAGGATCGCGCGCGGCAGCGACCGCTGCGGGTCGCGCACCTCGTCGCCGGCGGTCGAGACAGCGTCCAGGCCGACGAACGTGAAGAAGATCGTGCCGGCGGCGGCGGTGACGCCGGCAGCGCCGTGCGGTGCGAAGTCCGCGAAGTTGTCGGCCTGGAAGGCCGTGATCGCGATGGCGCCGAACATGAGCAGCACGCCCAGCTTGATGATCACCATCACCGCGTTGACCGTCGCCGACTCGCGGGTGCCGCGGATGAGCAGCACGGCGCACAGGCCCACGAGCACCACCGCGGGCAGGTTGACGATGCCGCCCTCCAGCGGCCCGGCCGACAGGGCGGCGGGGATTTCCCACCCGAACAGGTCGCCGACCAGGCGGTCGAGATACCCGCTCCATCCCGACGCGACCGCGGCGGTCGACACGCCGTACTCGAGCATGAGGCAGGCGGCGACGCCCATCGCGACGATCTCGCCGAGTGTCACGTAGGCGTACGAGTACGTCGATCCCGACACGGGCACGGCGGACGCCATCTCGGCGTAGCAGACCGCCGACAGCCCCGCCGCGATCGCGGCGACGAGGAACGACAGCAGCACGGCGGGCCCCGCCAGCGGAACGGCCTCGTGCATCACGAAGAACACGCCGGTGCCGACGGTCGCGCCGACGCCGAGCATCGCGAGCTGGAAGGTGCCGATGCCGCGGGTCAGTCCGCCGGGCGACGAGGCGGGCGGCGTCACGGGCTTGCGCCGGAACAGCTCTCGCGCGACGCTCATCTCTCGACCTCCCGGCGATCTCGACGGCACGAGTCTAGGTCGCCGAGCCGAGAAGGGTCGGGCGCGGCCTCATGCGAAGGCCCCGGCGAACTCCTCGGACGGTTCGATCGGCTCGATGACGTCGACCAGGATTCCTCCGGGCGCGACGAGGATGAAATGGCGCTGCCCGAACGGCTCGTCTCGGAGCGCGAGCGCGCACTCCAGGCCGGCGTCCTCCACGAGGCGGCGGTAGGCGGCGCGGGCGTCGTCCACCTCCACGTTGAGGAGGATCCCGCCGGCGACGCGGGCGAAGCCGTCGGGGATCGTCTCGTGGTCGTGCACCAGGAACGCCAGCTCCGCTCCGTCGCGCGCGAGACTGACGTACCAGTCCGCCGCGAAGGTCTCCTCGAATCCGAGATGCTCGCGGAAGAATCGCGCGGCGGCTGCGGCATCCGTCGTCATCACCACCGGGTAGAAGCTCGTCATGGTCTCCATCGGAGGCTCCTTTACATACGCTATGTTTGCAACAGAACGATACATACACTGCGTACGTAAAGGAAGACCATGCCCCGAGCGAGCGCCGCCGACGCC
This sequence comes from Microbacterium hibisci, assembly GCF_015278255.1. GTDB lineage: Bacteria > Actinomycetota > Actinomycetes > Actinomycetales > Microbacteriaceae > Microbacterium > Microbacterium hibisci. The sequence goes on along the minus strand of NZ_JADIJC010000001.1, from coordinate 203,693 downwards.
GCCGAGACCGCACGCCGCGTGCGCGAGGTCGCTCGCGAGCGCTTCACGGCCGACGGCTTCGCCGCCACGTCCGTGGACGACATCGCCCGGCGCGCGGGCGTGACGCGCGGCGCCGTCTACCACCACTACGACGGCAAGCTCGGGCTCTTCCACGCCGTCGCCGAGAGCCTGCAGGCCGAGATCGCGGCGCGCGTCGTCGCGGAGGCGGAGAAGGAGACGGATGCCGCAGCCCAGCTGCGCACCGGAAGCCATGCGTTCCTCGACGCCATCACCGACGATCGGGCCGCACGCGTTCTCCTGGTCGACGCGCCCGCCGCGCTGGGATGGGCGCAGTGGCGCGAACTCGACGCCGCTGCCTCGGGACGGGAGCTCGCGGAGGCGATCGCCGCACTGGGCACGGTTCCGGCGCAGCTCATCCCCGCGCTCACCCAGCAGTTGAGCGGCGCGATGAACGAGGCGGCGCTGTGGCTCGCAGCCGAGCCACGGGACGCCGCGGCGCGCGCGGCCGCGCACGCCGCGCTGGACCTGCTCCTCGACGCGATCGCGCCCCGCTGACGACCTCAGGCGGCGAGCGCGGCGCTTCCGGCGACGATCGCCCGCACGGCGTCGCGTCCGGCGCGGTTGGCGCCGACGGTCGACTGCGACGGGCCGTAGCCGATGAGGAACAGCCGCGGCTCGTCGAGCGACCGCCCGTTCTCGACCCGGAAGCCGCCGTCGGGGGTGCGCAGCCGGAGCGGCGCGAGGTGATCCAGCGCCGGGCGGAAGCCGGTGGCCCAGAGGATGACGTCGGCCGGCTCGAACGTGCCGTCGGGCATGCGCACGCCGTGCTCCTCGATCGTGGAGAACATCGGATGCCGCACCAGCACGCCGCGGCGCTGCGCGGCGCGCGCCCACGGCGTCCAGTGCATGCCCGTCACCGAGATGACGCTGCCGGGCGGCAGGCCGCGGCGCACGCGGTCCTCGACGCCCGCGATCGCGGCGACCCGGGCGGGGATGTCGAAGTCGTCCTCGATCCACTCCGGCTCGCGCCGGGTCACCCAGAACGTGTCGGCGACATGCGAGATCTCGTCCAGCAGCTGGACCCCCGACACCCCGGCACCGACGATGACGACGCGCTCGCCGCGGAACTCGTCGGCCGAGACGTAGTCCGCGACGTGCAGCTGGCGACCGAGGAAGCGCTCCTGACCCGGGTAGCGGGGCCAGAAGGGCCGCGTCCAGGTGCCGGTGGCGTTCACGACGAACCTCGAGGCCCACGTGCCGCGGTCGGTCTCGACGAGGAGCCGGCCGGCGGGGTCGTCGTCGGCGCGGCGGACCGCCCTGACGCTGACCGGCCGCAGCACGTCGAGGGCGAACCGCTCCTCGTACTCGGCGAAGTAGGCGGGCAGGATGTCGCGGCTCGCTGCGGTGGGATCCGCCGGCGGCACCGCGAACCCGGGCAGCTCGTGGATGCCGTTGACCGTGGCCATGCGCAGCGACGACCAGCGGTGCTGCCACGCGCCGCCGGGTCGCGGGTTGGCGTCGAGGACCACGAACGTCTGCTCGCCCGCGGCGGCGCGGCCGAGCGGCACGAAACCGCGGCGCTGCAGATGGTACGCGGCGGAGAGTCCGGCCTGGCCCGCGCCGATCACGACCACGTCGACGGGTGCGGGGTCGACGGGTTCCATGCCCGGCACAACGTCGCCCTGCCCGCGGGGATTCCCGCGGGCAGGGCGAGGTCGCCGGGCGCGGCGCCTCAGTTGAGGGCGCGCGTGCTCGCGGGGATGACGCCGTCGCCGTAGAGGTCGGCGGCGAGATCCTGAAGCGCCGTCAGCGCGACGCGCTGAGCCATCGGCCCGTACGAGATGCGGGCCACGCCGAGCGCCTCGTATTCGGCGGCCGGGAGCGCTCCGGGCAGGCCGATGACGCTGACCTTGCGCTCCCCGATCCCCTCGACCAGTTGCCGGGTCACGTCGGCGTCGAGGATGCCGGGCACGAAAACGAGGTCGGCGCCGGCGTCGAGGAAGGCGCGGCCCCGCTCGATCGCGTCGGCGATGGACTCCTCCACGGGACGCTTGCCGGCGCGCACGAAGGCGTCGGTGCGGGCGTTGAGGACGAACGGCACGCCCTCCGCCTGTCCGGCGGCGACGATCGCCGCAACGGCTGCGACGGCCTCGTCGAGCGGGCGCAGCCGGTCCTCGACGTTGGCGCCGACGACGCCCTTGCCGATGGCCCGACGGGCGGTCTCGCCGGCGTCGCCGTAGCCGTCGTCGAGGTCGGTCGTCACGGGCAGGTCGCCGGCCGCCTCCACGATGCGGCCCACCATGTCGAGGGTGAGATCGAGCGGGATCTCCCCGTCGGGGTAGCCGAAGGTCGCGGCGATGGAGTGCCCGGCCGTGGCGATGGCCCGCGTCTCGGGCAGTGCGGCGACGGTCTTCGCCGACACCGCGTCCCACACGTTGACGACGCGGAGGATCTCGGGCGCGGCGTGCAGGCGGGCGAGGGTCTGTGCTTTCTCAGCCTGAGTGGTCATGCATGTCACGCTATCGGCGTGCGCACACCCCCGGGCCGGTCACGACGGATCGATCTCGCCGTCGAGGTACCACCAGCGCCCGCTCCGCTTCACGAAGCGGCTGCGCTCCCGCAGCACCCCGCGGTGCGGCCCCTGACGCCAGGATGCCCGGAACTCGACCACGCCGCGCGTATCGTCCTCGCCGCCGGCATCGATGTCGAGGATCTCCAGCCCGGTCCATCGCTGTGCGGGGTCGAGGGTCAGCTCCTCCGGACGCGTGCCGGGGTGCCACGTCGCGGTCAGATGGCGCGCGTCGCCGACCACGAACGCCGAGTAGCGCGAGCGCATCAGCCGCTCGGCGGTCGGCGCCGGCGTTCCGTGCAGCACGGGGGCGCAGCATCCGTCGAAGCGATCACCGCTTCCGCACGGACAGGGATCGCCGGCGTTCACGCGCGCGAAGCCGTCCGGGACGGCACGGGATGCCGCGGCCCCGAACGACACGTCAGGCGCCGGCCTTCTCGGCGCACGACACGCAGCGCGTGGCGAACGGCCGCACGCGCAGGCGGGCGATCGGGATGCCGCGACCGCAGTCGACGCACACGCCGTAGGTGCCCGCCTCCCAGCGCTTGACAGCCTCGTCGATCTCGCCGATCTCGCGTCGGGCGGCCTCCTCGAGCCCGACCGCGCGCGCCCACTCGCCCGACAGCGTGACGCCCTCGGGATCGTGCTCGTCATCGGCGACGTCTGCGCCGCGGTCGGCACGGAGCTCGGCCAGCGTCTCGTCCATCGCGGCGATGCGCGCCGTGGCGGCCTCGTGCAGCTCATCGAGGAGCGCCCGAAGCTCGATCCGGCTCGCGGCGGAGGTCATCGCACGAGAATACGCCCGGATGCCGCACCGCAGCCGGAGCCGTGCCGCATCAGTCGGAGACCTCCACCGTGAAGGTGACGTCCTCGATGCCACCGTCGTCATTCGACAGCACCACCGTCGTCGTGCCCTCCGCGATCCCCTCGACCCCCGGGTTGTAGATGGTGCCCCCCGTCTCCCGACCGGGGGTGAACGATGCGACGGCGGGGTCCTCGACCAGGCCGCGGTAGCTGTCGACCGCGAGGTCGCCCGTGTCGATGTCGAGCACCTGACCGACCTGCAGCTCCACGGTCTCTCCCTGCAGCTCGCCGACGTCGCGGACGACCGGGGCGACGACCGGATCGGCGGACGCGCACCCGGCGAGGGCCGCGAGACCGGCGACGGAGAGGACGAGGGCGAGGGTGGTCCGTCGGGCGAGGGTGGTCATGCCGCCATGATGACAGCACAGCGGCTGCACGGCCAGCATGCGGCGGGCATGTGGTCAGGCCATAGAGATTTCCCAGGTCGCGTTGGGAACCTGGGTTCATCGCGCGACGGGGAGGCCCGATCTCCGGAATCGCGAATCTCGAAGCGGCGATGCGTCGCCCGGGACCGCTCCTCGTGCCCGACCCGGAGGGCACGAGGGGCGGTCTCAACGACCCGCCCGGAGCCGGCGATCCGAGACCCCCCGGTCGTGATCGCCGGCTTCTTCCATGCCGGCTGTGGATAAGTCCGCGGGCGCGCAGGCGTCACCGGTTAGCGTGGGGGCCGTGAGGACTCGGGTGGCGGCCGCGGCGCTCAGCGCCGCGCTGCTGTTCGCCCTCGTCGCCTGTGCTCCGGAGGAGCCGGCCGAGCCCACGCCGACGCCGACATCGGCGTTCGCGACGGAGGACGAGGCGTTCGCCGCCGCGGAGGAGACGTACCGGGCCTACGTCGACGCGCTCAACGCACGGCATGCCGACCCGGCGGCCAAACCGGATCCCACCGACTATCTGATCGAGGACGCGCTTGAGGCCGAGCTTGATACTCAGCGGCTTCTCGAGGAAGAGGGCCGTGCGATCGTCGGAACGGCCACGGTCGCCCGATTTGCCGGCGCACGGGCGTCGGGCAACCTGGCGGAGATCGCAGCCATCGTCTGCCTAGACGTCTCGGAGTCCCGACTCGTTGACGACAACGGAATCGACGTCACGCCCACCGATCGTCCTGAAGTGTTCGCGCTTGATGTGGCCTTTGTCCGTGTTGGCGACCAGCTGGCGATCAGCGACAGTTCCGTTGCGAGCGATCAGACATGTTGAAACCCGCGGGGCTGTGGCTCGCGGCACTCCTTACTGTCGCACCTACATTCGTCGCGTCACCACCCAATGGCTGCTCGGCTACGCAATTGCAGGCAGGACTCTGCTCATACGCGACGGATGACGAAGTGATCGTCTCGGGCAAGGAGACTGAATCGCATCCAGGCGGAGAGTCGAATACCTCACGCGAACCGAACTCCCAGGGCGACGCGTCAGCCCCCTCTGAGCCCGCTCAGCCGGATTGCGGGGTGCTCGACCGGTGCGAGGACTACAGCGTCGGCCTCCTGCCCGACCTGACCCTCGAAGACCTCGCGTCCTTCCGTCCGTCGTCGCCGGCGGTGGGCGGCGAGCCGGCGGGTTTCGGCGTCGTGGGCATGCCGACGAACCTGCTGGCGACGGCATCCGAGGAGCGCCTCCCCGGCACTGTGCTGGGCTGGGATGTCACCGTCCGCTTCGTGCCGACCGCCTTCGTCTTCGACCACGGCGACGGCACCACCTCGCGCGCGGCGTCGGGCGGGGCATCGTGGGCGCGCCTCGGTCAGGGGCAGTTCACCCCGACCGCCACGAGCCACGTCTACTCGGGGCGCGGCACCTACGGCGTGTCGGTGACCGTCGAGTACGCGGCATCCGTCGACTTCGGAAACGGCACATGGCGCACGGTCCCCGGGGTCGTCCGCGCGCAGGCAGGCGGCTACGACGTCCGCGTGGTCGAGGTGCGCACGGCGCTGGTCGACCGCACGTGCGCCGAGGACGCCCGCGGTCCCGGCTGCTGAACGGCCGGCGACGCCGCCCGGCGCACGCGCTCGATGAGCCGCACGCCGGTCCGCAGCGGAAGCCCGACGACATACGCCGCCGTGCCCGCCGCCGACGTGTCGCTGCGCCCCAGCGCGATCCTGCGCTCCCACGCGTCGCGGAGCGCGCCGCCGCGGCGCGGGAAGGCGGAGCGTGAGGGCAGCGTGCCCGTCGCGCGCTGCGCCAGCAGGTCCTCCACGCCGTCGACCCAGTCGTCGGCCTGCGGGGCGTGGAAGTAGTTGTCGTCGAGCCACTCCGGATCCGGATGCCGGAACCGCCGCGCGACGACGTCATCCTCGCCCGCGAGGAGGTCGGCGTCGGCGAGCGTCTCGTTGATGAGCTGCGGCGACACCCCGAAGGTGTCGAGGGCGATGACCGGGATCCCGCCCGCGATCGCCTCGATGGCCGCCGTGGAACTGACGGTCACGAGGCCCTCGGCGGTCGCGAGCGCGTCGTGCATCGATCCGGTCGACGTGACGAGGTTGGCCGGCAGCGGGCCGAGCGAGGCGAGCAGTTCGGGGTAGGAGTCCTGTTCGGCGTGGGTCTGATGCTCCCCGGTCGCCGCGCGCAGCTTCACGACCACGCGCCGCGAGGGGTCGGCCGCCGCGGCGCGCACGAGCAGCCGGGCCACCCGCAGCCGGTCGGCCCGCTCGGCGGGCACCTTCGCCTGGGTCGCGAACACCAGGTCGGTCCGGGTGGCGTCGGGGCCGCCGACCGGCACCCCTCCGGCCACCCGCGCGCCGCGCGCGAAGGGCAGCGTCGCGAGCGCGTAGCGGTGCGCATAGCCGGTGCGTGCTGACAGCGCACCGAATTCCCGAACCTCCCGGCGGGAGTGCACCACGAAGAGGTCGGCCTGTAGTCGGTAGACGACGGCCTTGCGGGTCGCGGGGATCGAGATGCCGGGAAGCCCGGTGACGACGACGGGCCGCGGATCGAGCGCCGCGAGCTCCCGCGCGAGCACCCGCACCAGCGGGCCGCGCGCGCCGATCACGACGGCGTCGGCGCGCAGTTCCGCGACCCGTGCCGCAAGCCGGGCGTAGGTCACGCGCTCCACGCGGTTCCTGGGCAGCCCGCTGCCGCGGAGCGCCGCCTCCAGCTGCGTATCGCTCACCACGAGGGGCGTCTCGAGCACGAGGAGCGAGGCATCCCACCGCTCCCCCACCCCGCCGACGAGCGCCGCCGCCCACTTCACGTAGGAGTCGGTGTCGGCGATCGCGACGACGCGCGGCCGCGGGGCGCCGGGCGGAACCCGCCTCACGCCGGGACGCGGCGGAGCTTCGCCATCGGCGCCAGCTCGCCCGGGTAGACGCGCTTGACGCCGTCACCGAGGGCCGCCTCGATGACGCGGATGTCGCGCACCAGGTGCTGCAGGCCCGCGGGCTCTAGCGAGGCCGCGTGGTCGGATCCCCACATCGTGCGGTCGAGCGTGATGTGCCGCTCGACGGCGACCGCGCCCAGCGCGACCGCGGCGAGCGAGATCTGCAGGCCGCGCTCGTGCCCCGAGTAGCCGACCGGCACGCCGGGGAACCGCTCGCGCAGGGCGGGGATCATCCGCAGGTTCGCCTCCTCGGGCTCCATCGGGTACGTCGAGGTGGCGTGCATGAGCACGAGCCGGTCGGTGCCGAGGATGTCGATGGCGGCGTCGATCTGCTCGATCGTCGACATGCCGGTGGAAAGGATGACGGGCTTGCCCGAGTCGCGCAGCGCCTCGAGCAGCTCGACGTCGGTGAGCGAGGCCGAGGCGACCTTGTGCGCGACGACGCCCAGGTGATCGAGGAAGGCGACGCTCGGCACGTCCCACGGCGACGCGAACCACTCGAGCCCGCGCAGCAGGGCGTGGTCCGAGATCTCGATGTACTGCTCGCGGTCGAACTCGACCCGGCGGCGGTAGTCGAGGTACGACATCCGTCCCCACGGCGTATCGCGCGGCATGTCGCGCATGTGCTCGGGCGTGGCGATCTCGGGCGTGCGCTTCTGGAACTTCACCGCGTCGGCGCCGGCGTCGGCGGCGACGTCGATAAGCCGCTTGGCGAGGTCGACGTCGCCGTTGTGGTTCAGTCCGATCTCGGCGATGACGTACGCGGGGCGTCCGCCCCCGACGACGCGGGATCCGATGGTGACGGTCATGAGGCCTCCAGTGGTGCGGTGGGATGATCGGATGCTGTGTCGAGGCCGGCTGGCGCCTCGCCCGTGCGAGGGCGGCCGGCGTCGTCGCGGGGCTCGCGCGCGGCCAGTACGCGCTCGGCGAGGTCGCGCACCGCGCCGGCCCCGCCGGGGCGGTCGAGCACGACGCGGGCGGCCGAGAGGACGAGCGGGTGCGAGCCGGGCACCGCGACGGGCCAGCCGACGAGGTCGAGGCAGCCCAGGTCGTTGATGTCGTTGCCGAGATACGCGATGCGCGACAGCGGGATGCCGCGCTCAGCGGCCCACTCCCGCAGCACGGCGGCCTTGTCGGCCGCCCCCTGGCGCACGTCGACGCCGAGCTTGCGCGCGCGGGCGGCAACGACCGGGTTCGCCTCGGTGGAGAGGATGAGGAACGGGATGCCGGCGGCCCGCAGCAGCGACACGCCCATGCCGTCCGCCCGGCTGACCGCGACGGATTCCACACCGTCCTGATCGACGCGCACGGTGTCGTCGGTGTGGACGCCGTCGAAGTCGGTGACGACCGCCTCGACCGGGATCGCGCGCTCGCGGGCGCCGGACTCGGCGAGGGCGGCGATCCGCCGCGCGAGCTCGAGCTCGTCGAGGGTGTCGATCTCGATGGCCGTCCGCGGCGCGACCTCCGCGATCCCGACGCTTCCGAAGAACCGGTGCCGCGACGCGCGGAACCCGGCGGCCCGCATGACGTAGAAGGCGCCGGTCTCGAGGTAGTGGGGCTCGCGGTCCTGGCGCCGCGGGCGGACGTCGACGTCGTGGTTCACGGCTTCGGCCGCACCGCCGGCGCCCTTCTGCCACAGGAAGCCGTAGGTCTCGACCGCCGAGAAGACGCTGTCGCGCCGGCGCGAGCGCACGAGCTGCACCGCACCGCGGAGCGCGTCGACGTCGATGAACGGCGACGTCGCCTGCAGGAAGACGACGACCCCCACCTCGACGTTGCGCTCCTCGAGCACCTCGAGTGCGTGCAGCAGCGCGCTCTCCGAGCTCGCCTCGTCACCGGCGAGCTCGGCGGGTCGCTCGACGACCTCGGCACCCCACTCCGCGGCGACGGCCGCGATGTCGCCGTCGTCGGTGGTGACGACGACGCGGTCGATCGCGGGACAATGCCGGGCCGCCGACACGGCGCGCGCCACGAGGGGCACGCCGCCGACTCTCTGCAGGTTCTTGCGCACGACCCCCTTCGAGCCGCCGCGCGCGGGGATGACCGCCACGACTTCGCTCATGCGGCGGCCCTCCGCACCGAGCTGCGCGCCCGCCCCGCGTGCACGACCGCCCCGGTTCCCGCCAGCACGAGCGGCAGCGTCGTCGTCGTGCTCGACGGAAGCGTGTGCACGTCGAGCGGCCCGGCGGCGCCGGCGAGCACCAGCTCGACCGGGAGTCCGGTCGAATGGATCCGCACGCCCGGCACCGTCGCGACGGCCTCGAGCTGCTCGGCCGTCTCACGACGATGCGGAAGATAGACCGCACCGCCGGCCGCGGCATCCCGCACCCAGCGCAGGTAGTCGACCAGCAGCATGCGGCCATCGACCGGCAGCGCGCTGCCCAGCACGATCCGCCGCCCGAGCTCGGGTGCGGCCGGTGCGGTCGCGCGCGTCCACGAGAAGTCGTGGCGACGGATGCCGAAGCCACGGTCGGCGAGAGCGTCGAGGCGGTCCGGCCCCAGGTCGAACGCCGTGAAGATGTCCGCCCGCCGCGACGCGGCCCGCCGGTGCACGAGCTCGGCGGCGAGCGGCGCCACGACCGTCGTGAACCCGCGCTCGTCGATGCCCGGACGCGCATAGGGACGGCGTCCGAGGAGCGAGTCGGCGTAGACGACGGCCTGCGCGCCGTCGTCGAGGAATGTGATCCGGTGTGGCCGCAGCACCGTCGCCGCGAGGCGGAACTGCCCCGAGAAGCCGTCGCCCACCAGCCAGTGACCGTGCCGCGACAGCAGGCTCCACGGGATCCCGAGGTACGGTGCCAGCTCGCCGAAGCGTGCCCCCCGGGCGAGCAGCTCGTCGGCCGTCGCGGAGATCTGGGGCGTGAGCCGGCCGGCCACCGGCACGCTCGTGCCGTGCGCCGCCGCCCACTCGGCCGCGCCGAGGAGCTGCAGCGGCGACTCGACCCACGCCAGCACGCTTTCGCGGCCCATGGCGCCTCCTCTCGCGACAGCGCCCCGCGCGGGGCCTTCAGGACTGTCTCCCCACGGTGGGCGCGCGACGTGAACGGTCCGGGTGCCGACGGGCGACCGGCGCCGGTCCGGGAGGTGAACGACCGGTGACGCCCGCGGCACCCCTGTCGCTCCGGGCGTCGGCGCCGCGTGCCAGGATGAACGCGTGACCGACCGCCTCATGCTGCTCGACTCCGCGTCCCTGTACTTCCGCGCGTTCTACGGGGTGCCCGATACCGTGCGGGCGCCCGACGGCACACCGGTGAACGCGGTCCGCGGGTTCCTCGACATCATCACGCGGCTCGTGACGACCTACCGGCCGACCCACCTCGTCGCGTGCTGGGACGACGACTGGCGCCCGCAGTGGCGCGTCGACCTCATCCCCACGTACAAGACCCACCGCGTCGCCGAGGTCGTGGCGAGCGGACCCGACATCGAAGAGGTGCCCGACCCGCTCGAGGTGCAGGTGCCGGTCATCCGCGAGGTGCTCGACACCCTCGGCCTGCGGATCGTGGGCGCGCCCGCGCACGAGGCCGACGACGTGATCGGCACCCTCGCCACGATCGCGACGATGCCCGTCGACATCGTGACCGGCGACCGCGACCTGTTCCAGCTGGTCGACGATGCGCGCGACGTGCGCGTCGTGTACACCGCGCGCGGCATGAGCAACCTCGAGGTGCTCACCGACGCGCAGGTGGTCGCCAAGTACGGCGTGCTGCCCTCGCAGTACGCCGACTTCGCGACGCTGCGGGGCGACTCGTCCGACGGGCTGCCGGGTGTCGCCGGCATCGGCGAGAAGACCGCCGCCGGGCTGCTGGCGACGCACGGCGACCTCGACGGCATCGTCGCCGCGGCCGAGCGCGGCGAGGGCATGGCCGCCGGCGTGCGCGCGAAGGTGCTCGCCGGCCTCCCCTATCTCGCCGTCGCACCGCAGGTCGTGGCGGTGGTGCGCGACCTCGAGCTCGACGTGCCCGATCCGCGCCTGCGGCCGCTGGATGAACAGCAGAAGGCGGATGCCGCGGCCCTCGCCGAGCGGTGGGCGCTGGGCGCCGCGATGACGCGGATCATCGACGCGCTCGACACGGTCTGATCCGACCTCGTCATCCTCGTCGTCCTCGCCGTCCGGGGGCGCCGGCGCGCGTCACGCGCTGCGGCCGCGTCCCGTCCACTCCCGGAGGCGGTCGAGCGGCCAGGTGGTCACGATGCGGTCCGCGGGCACCCCGAGACGCTCAGCGCGCTCGGCGCCGTAGTCCAGCAGGGAGAGCTGCCCGGGCGCGTGCGCGTCCGAATCGATGGAGAAGAGGCATCCGATCTCCAGTGCGAGCGTCATCAGCTCGTCGGGCGGATCCTGCCGCTCCGGACGGGAGTTGATCTCGACCGCCACGCCGTGCGCCTCGCACGCCTCGAACACCGCCCGAGGGTCGAACGTCGACGGCGGGCGAGTGCCGCGCGACCCCTCGACGAGCCGCCCGGTCACGTGCCCGAGCACATCGGTGTGGGGGTTCGAGACGGCGGCGACGAGCCGCCGCGTCATGGGGCCGCGCTCCATCCGCAGCTTCGAGTGCGCCGAGGCGACGACGACGTCCAGCTCGCCGAGCAGCGCGGGCTCCTGGTCGAGCGCGCCGTCCTCGAGGATGTCGACCTCGATGCCCGACAGCAGCGTGAAGCCGTCGCCGCTCATCCCCGCGACGACGTCGAGCTGCTCGCGCAGGCGCTCGGGCGAGAGCCCGTTGGCGACGCGCAGGCGCGGCGAATGGTCGGTGAGCGCGAGGTACTCGTGGCCGAGCGCCCTGCCCGCAGCGACCATCAGCTCGATCGAGGTCAGGCCGTCCGACCAGTCGCTGTGTGAGTGCAGGTCGCCGCGCAGCAGCGGCCGGAGCGTCGAGACGCGCTGCCCGCCCGCGCGCTCCCGCAGATCGACGAGATAGGACGGGACCTCGCCCGCCAGCGCCTGCTGGATGACCGAGAGCGTGGAGTCGCCGATGCCCTTGCGGCGACGCAGAGCCGCGGTGTCCCGCAGCTCTGCGTCGCTGAGACCCACGATCGCGTCGGCGGCCGCACGGAACGCCTTCGACTTGTACCGCGACGACCGCTCGCGTTCGAGCAGCGTCGCGATCTCGGTGAGTGCCTCGTACGGGTTCACGCAGGTCGGGGATCGTCAGATCAGACGACGGTGGAGCGCTTGATCACCACCGGCACGCTCGCCAGCCGGTGGATCGCCCATCCGAACAGGATCGCCAGCACGCCCATGCCGGCCGCGAACAGCGCGACGCCGTAGGCGACGATCGACGTGAACAGCGACGAGCGCAGGAACGAGGCCTGCATCACGGTGGCGCGCACGGGGTCGTCCTGGTCGAGCTCGGCGTAGGTCTTGCCGTCGGAGGCGGCCAGCGCGTGCGTGTTGATGATGTCGGCCTGCACCCACGCGGTGAAGGGACCGGTCACCTGCTGGCCCTGGAACGCGGCCGCGTCGTCGGGGATGGTGATGTTCTCCGCGGTCAGCTGGTTGGTCACGCCGATCCAGGCGACGATCCCCACCACGATCAGCAGGACTCCGCCGATGATGCCGAGGATCCCGACGGCCTTGACGAGGCCGACCTTCTTCTCGGGCGGTTCGATGACGTCGGCGGTGCGGGGCTCATCCTGGCTCATGCGTCCTCCTCGGATCGGTGGTCACGGCACACGCTAGCGGCGCCGCGCCCCCGCGCGGAAGAGCGCCGCGCCGTGCAAAACCGCGCCGCGCCCGCTCAGGAGGCGAGAGCTCGCGTGGTCTCGACCCAGCGGTCGAGCGTGGCCGCCGCCGCGCCGCTGTCGATCGCCGCCGCCGCGTCGTCGCGGGCCTCGGCGAGCCGCTCGAGGATCGGCCGCTGCACCTGGGTCGCGTCGCGGAACAGCCGGTACGCGACGATGCCCGCCGCGGCGTTCAGCAGCACGATGTCGCGCACCGGTCCCTGGTCGCCGCCGAGCACCTGACGCACCACACGGGCGTTGTGGGCGGGGTCGCCGCCCAGCAGGTCGTCGATGTCGGCGAGCGGGATGCCGAGATCCCGCGGATCGAGGTCGTGCTCGTGGATGTCGCCGCGGCTGACCTCCCACAGCCGGCTGTGGCCGGTGGTGGTGAGCTCATCCAGTCCGTCGTCACCGCGGAAGACGAGGGCGGTGGCGCCTCGGGTGCGGAAGACGCCGGTGATGAGCGGTACCCGATCCAGGTGCGCCACGCCGACCGCATTCGCCTCGGCACGAGCGGGGTTGCACAGCGGGCCGAGGAAGTTGAACACGGTGGGCACGCCCAGCTCGCTCCGGGTCGCGCCGGCGTGCTTGAAGCCGGGGTGGAACGCGGCGGCGAACGCGAAGGTGATGCCCGCCCGCGAGAGCGTCTCCGCCACGGCCTCGGGCGAGAGTGTGAGATCGACGCCCAGCGCCCCCAGCACGTCAGACGAGCCCGACGACGAACTGGCGGCCTTGTTGCCGTGCTTGACGACGGGGATGCCGGATGCCGCGGCCACGAGCGCCGACATGGTCGAGACGTTCACCGTTCCGAAGCGGTCCCCTCCGGTGCCGACGATGTCGAGCACGGCGGCGTCCACCGGGAGCGGCAGGGCGGCTTCGAGGATCGCGTCCCGGAACCCGACGATCTCGTCGACGGTCTCGCCCTTTCCGCGCAGCGCGACGAGGAATCCGGCCAGCTGCGACGGCGTGGCGCTGCCCGACATGATCTGCCGCATCGCCCAGGTCGACTCCGACACGCTCAGGTCCCGCCGCTCCAGCAGCGTCGTGAGGATTCCCGGCCAGGTGTAGAGCTCCGCCATAACGCAGAAGCCTAGCCGCGCACGGGAATCGGAACCGTTTCGTGACACGGCGGCCCGCGCGCGGCGATTCTGCGTCTTCACCACGTGTTCACGGCTGAGTCGCAGGCTCCTCTTAGGTTCCCCTAAGTCTGAGCGGGGGCAAACAGATGGCCTCCGATGCGAATGCGAGGGCCGCAGATCGGCCATAATGGGGAGCGTGACGACCTCCACAGCGACCTACTCCCAGGCCATGCGGTCCGTCAAGCGGCCGGATCCGGTCGCTGTCGGCACGATCGTATGGCTCGGCAGCGAGGTGATGTTCTTCGCCGGCCTGTTCGCGATCTACTTCACCCTGCGCAACAGCTCCCCCGAACTGTGGGCGGAAGAGACGCAGCTGCTGAACATCCCCTACGCGACGGTCAACACGATCATCCTCGTGCTGTCGTCGGTCACCTGCCAGATGGGCGTGTTCGCCGCCGAGCGGTTCCAGCCGTACACGGTGAAGTCGAACAGCTTCTGGCAGCGCTGGGGCATGGTCGAGTGGTTCTGGCTCACCTTCGCCCTCGGCGCGATCTTCGTGTCGGGTCAGGTGTGGGAGTACGCCCAGCTCGTCGCCGAGGGAATGCCGATCTCCGCGAACTCGTACGCGTCGGCCTTCTACCTCACCACCGGCTTCCACGCGCTCCACGTCACCGGCGGTCTGATCGCCTTCCTCCTGGTGATCGGCCGCGCGTACGCCGTCAAGAACTTCGGGCGCAAGGAGATGACCTCCTCGATCGTCGTGTCCTACTACTGGCACTTCGTCGACGTGGTCTGGATCGCCCTCTTCCTCGTCATCTACTTCCTCAAGTGAGAGCGGAGCTGAAACCCGACATGGCACGAGAGACCACGCGCCGCTCGAAAGGCCGCCGGAGCCCCTGGGCCGCTGCGGCACTGATCGGCATCGGCCTGCTCATCACGGGCGGCGTCTACGCCGGCGCCTCCGCGGCGATGGCGGCGACGACGACCGAGACCGTCACGAACTCGGCGCTCACCGTCGAAGACGGCGAGAAGCTGTTCCAGGCGAACTGCGCGACCTGCCACGGTCTCGACGTCCAGGGCACGAACGACGGCCCGTCCCTGTACGGCGTCGGCGAGCTCGCCGTCCACTTCCAGATGAGCACCGGCCGCATGCCGCTGCAGATGCAGGGACCGCAGGCTCCGCAGAAGCCCGTGCAGTTCACGGACGAGCAGATCGCGGCGATCGGCGAGTACATCCAGTCGATCGCTCCCGGCCCGTCGTTCCCCGACGACGAAGTGCTGGACGGCGAAGGCAGGGCGTCCGAGGGCGGCGAGCTCTTCCGCATCAACTGCGCGATGTGCCACAACGTGGCCGGTGCCGGCGGCGCGCTCACCGAGGGCAAGTACGCCCCGGCGCTGCACACGACCACCCCGCTCAACATGTACGCGGCCATGGTGACCGGCCCGCAGAACATGCCGGTGTTCAACGACATGACGCTGACCACCGAAGAGAAGCGCGACATCATCACGTACCTGCTCTACCTGCAGGACAACGAGTCCGCGGGCGGCTTCTCGCTCGGCTCGCTCGGCCCCGTCTCCGAGGGCCTCTTCATCTGGATCTTCGGCATCGGCTCGCTGATCGCCATCACCGTGTGGATCACGGCGAAGTCCAACTGATCTACGTACGACACAAGCAACACTGACGAGGAGCAGCATGGCCCACGAGGACGACACGCTCGAGCACGAGAGGGCTTCCTGGAAGCCCTCCCCCGGGCTCGCCGTCGCGGTCCCCGACCCGGTGCACAACCCTGGGCTCCCCCCGCACCGCGAGCGGATCACCGACAAGGACCCCGCTGCGATGCAGCGCGCGGTGCGAACGGTCTACACGCTGTTCTACCTGTCGATCGCCGGCAGCATCTGGGCGATCGCCGCCTACATGCTCTTCCCGATCGAGAGCGGCCGGATCATCGACATCCGGAACAACAACATGTTCATCGGTCTGGGCATCGCATTCGCGCTGCTCGCCATCGGCATCGGCGCGATCCACTGGTCGAAGGCCGTCATGTCCGACAAGGAGTTCGTCGAGCCGCGTCACGCGACCCGCGGACGCGACACGACCCGCGAGGCCGCCGTCAAGGCGTTCTACGACGCCAACGAGGAGTCCGGCTTCGGACGCCGCGTGATGATCCGCAACTCGCTGATCGCGGCGCTCGTGGCCTCCGTCGTGCCGGGCGTGGTGCTGTTCCGCGGCCTTGCGCCGTTCAACTCCCCCGAGAAGCCGCACGCCGGCGACCCGGTGTACCTCCTCGAGCACACCATGTGGGAAGAGGGCATGCGCCTCGCGCACGACCCGACCGGTGAGCCGATCCGGGCCGCCGATCTCACGCTCGGCTCCGCCGTGCACGTCATCCCCGAGGCTCTCGCCGAGGTCTCGCACAGCGAGGGCTACCTCGAGGAGAAGGCCAAGGCGCTGGTGCTCCTGGTCCGTCTGCTCCCCGAGCAGCTCAACGAGCCGGACGACCGCAAGGACTGGTCGTACAACGGCATCGTCGCCTACTCGAAGGTCTGCACGCACGTCGGCTGCCCCGTGGCGCTCTACGAGCAGCAGACCCACCACCTGCTGTGCCCCTGCCACCAGTCGCAGTTCGACGTGACCGACCAGGCCAAGGTCATCTTCGGCCCGGCCGCGCGGCCGCTGCCGCAGCTGCCCATCACCGTCGACGACGAAGGCTACCTGGTCGCTCGCAGCGACTTCACCGAACCCGTCGGCCCGAGCTTCTGGGAGCGTCATTGAGTACCGGCACTCACCCCACTGAGAACGTCACTCAGGAGCCGGCCGTCTCGTCCGGTCCGCTTCCTCCGCGTGGCAAGCCGCTGGGCGGCCGATTCATCGGCGCCACGGCGAACTACATCGACGAGCGCACGAGCCTCTCCGGCTTCGTCAAGGAGCTCGGCCGCAAGATCTTCCCCGACCACTGGTCGTTCATGCTGGGCGAGATCGCGCTGTGGGCCTTCGTCGTCGTGCTGCTCTCGGGCACCTTCCTGACGTTCTTCTTCCAGGCGTCCATGGTCGAGACCCACTACGACGGGGCATACCTGCCGATGCGCGGCATCGAGATGTCGGCGGCCATGGCCTCGACGCTCGAGATCTCGTTCGATCTCCGCGGTGGCCTGCTGGTCCGCCAGATCCACCACTGGGCGGCTCTGGTGTTCATCGCCGGCATCGGCGTCCACATGCTGCGCGTCTTCTTCACCGGCGCGTTCCGCAAGCCGCGCGAGCTCAACTGGGTGATCGGCTTCATCCTCTTCATCCTGGCGCTGGGCGAGGGCTTCACCGGCTACTCGCTCCCCGACGACGTGCTCTCGGGCAACGGCCTCCGCATCATCGACGGCATGGTCAAGGGAATCCCGCTCATCGGCACCTGGACCTCGTTCCTGCTGTTCGGCGGCGAGTTCCCGGGCACCGCGATCGTCGGCCGCCTGTACACGCTGCACATCCTGCTGCTTCCGGCGATCCTCGTCGGCCTGCTCGTCGTCCACCTGATGCTGATGGTGATCAACAAGCACACCCAGTTCGCGGGCGCGGGTCGCACCAACAACGTGGTCGTCGGCTACCCGATGATGCCGGTGTACATGTCGAAGATGGGCGGCTTCCTGTTCATCACGTTCGGCGTGATCGTGCTCGTCGCCTCGCTGTTCACGATCAACCCGATCTGGAACTACGGCCCGTACGACCCGTCCCCCGTGTCGGCCGGCACCCAGCCCGACTGGTACATCGGCTTCGCGGACGGCGCACTGCGCCTCGTGCCTCCGGGCTGGGAGTTCGTGTTCCTGGACCGCACCTGGTCGTTCAACATCCTCGTGCCCCTGGTCGGGCTCGGCCTGTTCATCGTCCTGGTGATGATCTACCCCTTCATCGAGGCGTGGGTCACCGGCGACAAGCGCGAGCACCACATCGCGCAGCGTCCGCGCAACGCGGCCACCCGCACTGCCATCGGCGCGGCCGGCGTGACGTTCTACGCCGTGCTGTGGGCTGCGGCCTCCTCCGACATCATCGCCACGCACTTCTGGCTGACGATGGAGGGCGTGATCCACACGCTGCAGGCGCTGCTGATCGTCGGACCCGTCGTCGCCTACTTCGTGACGAAGCGCATCTGCATCGCGCTCCAGAAGAAGGACCGCGAGATCGCGCTGCACGGCTACGAGTCCGGTCGCATCGTCCGACTCCCGGGCGGCGAGTACATCGAGGTCCACCAGCCGGTCGACGAGTACGAGCGCTACAAGCTCGCGGCCTTCGACTCGTACGAGCCGCTCGTGGTGCGTCCCAACGCCAAGGGTCAGATCCCCTGGCACGAGAACCTCCGCGCCTCGGTCTCGCGCTGGTTCTTCGAGGACCGTCTCACGCCGGTCACGCAGGGCGAGCTCGACGCGGCGCTGGCACACCAGCACCACGACCTCGACCACATCGCGGCCGAGGAGGACGCCGAGATCCAGGGCGCTCACGAGCGCGCCGGAGTGCCGGATGCCCCGCACAAGCCGATCGACGACGGCAAGCACGGTGAGGTGCCGGTGCGCCCCTCGAACGTGATCGTCCCCGAGCCGGAGGCAGGCACCAAGGCCCCGCGCAACCGTGAGAAGGAGAGCGACCAGTAAGGTCGCCGCTTCGCAGACGGATGCCCCGGACCGATCTCAGATCGGGCCGGGGCATCCGTCATTCTGCTTCGCTCCCGACGCTCGCGTGCGCGTCGCGCCCACTCTGTTCGGCAGGAATCCGACGCGATCTGGCCGCGCATCCGAGGGGGACGGCGGCGCGCGTCGCTTAGCGTGGACGCATGACAGACGCGCTCTCCTACTTCTCCGCCAAGCTCTCCCTCGAGACCGACGCCTCCGACGTGTACGCCGCGCAGAAGGCCGGTGAGCAGTTCGTCCTCGTCGACGTGCGCGGCGACGAGGCGTGGGCGCAGGGACGCATCCGCGGCGCTCTTCACATGCCGTACCGCGAGATCGCCGAGCGTGCTCCGCGTGAGATCGACCCGTCCACGCCGGTCGTGGTCTACTGCTGGAGCCCGGGCTGCAATGCGGGCGCGAAGGGCGCGGTCGAGTTCGCGAAGCTCGGGTACGCCGTGAAGGAGATGATCGGCGGCTACGAGTACTGGGTACGCGAGGGCCAGCCGACCGAGAACGACGAGGGCGACCTCCCCCGGGTCTTCGACGCGCAGGTGATGGTCGTACGCGCGCCGGTGGCCGGCTGACACTTCTCCCCGGCCGGAGCAGGCTCACGGCGCCGGTGCGGAGCTGCTGAGGCCGACTCCCGCGCGCGTGAGGCGCGCACTGCGGCACCGGAGTGGCAGGACACCGGCGAGGCGCCGGCCTGGCCGGGCGTGACCACGGGATTCCGCACCGATGCCTGTAGATGATCGCCACACACATCAATCGCGCGTCAGAGAACGTCCGCCCCGGCCCCCGGCGGCCGAGGAACCATGCCTCAGCCCGCCTGTGCAGATGCCGCAGCCGCGCGATTGTTGCGTCGGTCTTCCCGGATGACGCTGATGATGCTGATCGTGGTCGCGATCAGTAGCAGGACTTGGACGGTCACCGGGAACGGTTCTGGACTTCCGGAGTGGTCCTGCGGCATCGATGCTGCTGGAGTGCCGGCACCGGACGCGAGGTAAAGAACCCAGTCGGTGAGCGCGTGCGCGAGCATGGCCACCCAGAGCCGCCCGGTCACGCGTCGCACCCAGTAGTACGAGGCTCCGGCCGCGGCGAGGAACGAGACCTGGAAGGCGATGGCGGCGATCGGGACGCCGGCGATGATGCTTCCGGGAATGTGCGCGAGCGCGAACACTGCGCTCGTTGCGAGAAGCGCGACGAGCTCGCCGTGTCGGGCCCGGACGGCGGTCAGCAGGACGCCGCGGATGACGAGCTCCTCTCCGAATCCGACCATGAGTGTTCCGGCGGCGATGATGAGGATGTAGCCGATGGAGCGCGATCCCCAGGGGATGTCCCCCAGCTGACTCATGGGCAACAGCACGACGAGGACGGGAATGGAGACGAGCCACCAACGCCGTGGAGTCAGCGTCGGGGTCGGTCGCTCCCGCCAGACGTCCTGGCCCCACCCCGCCCAGCGCAGGAACAGCAGCAGCCCGACGATCGCGATCGCGAGCGGGATGAAATGCCCCAGCGCGAACTGCGCAAGCTCCTGGTCGTCGCTGACCAGTCCACTCAACAGGTCGCCGAGGCCGGCGGCCACGAGAACGTAGAGGGCGACGATCGCGAGCGCGAGCCACACGCTCCGTGGACGCCCGGCCGTCACAGGTACGCCGTCAGGCACGAGCGTCGATCCGCTCGTCCGCGCCGCGGATGACGAATACGACGGTCGCGAGGGCGAGGACACCGGCGGCCAGGTACACGATCGACCCGACGCCTGCGAGGGGTCCCGGTGTGCCATGTCCGACGGCGAACACCGAGAAGTCCCACAGGCCGTGCAACACCATGGACCATATGAGGGTGCCGGTGGTCCTGCGCAACATGTAGAAGATCGTGCCGCCGAGGAATGCGAAGCCCACCTGCTGCAACGTAGAAGCGAGATCCTGACCGGTCGCGGCATTGATCAGATGCATGAGAGCGAACAGCGCCGTGGTGAGGAACCACACCCAACCCTCGCTCAGCCTGCTGCGCAGCGAGGTGAGCAGCAGCCCGCGAGTGGTGAGCTCCTCGGTGAAGCCGACGAGGATGAGCACGATCGACGCAGCGAAGAACGCGCCGTCGTACGATCCCCAATCGGTCGCGGCAAGATTGATCAGCAATGCAACAGCCATGAGAATCGGCGCGATGATCGGCCACCGGACGCTGCGCTT
Source organism: Microbacterium hibisci (assembly GCF_015278255.1). Taxonomy (GTDB): domain Bacteria; phylum Actinomycetota; class Actinomycetes; order Actinomycetales; family Microbacteriaceae; genus Microbacterium; species Microbacterium hibisci. The sequence continues at coordinate 183,326 of NZ_JADIJC010000001.1, read as the reverse complement.
CCGCTCGTGCAGTGCGGGACGCCACCAGCCGAGCAGGGTTGTCGTGATCGCGAGCAGGATCGCGGCGATGATCAGCGAGAGTCCGACGCCAAGGAACAGATTGCCCCCGCTCTCGCCCAGATCGGTGTACGAAACCCCGCTCAGCCGCTGCACCAGGAACACGACCGCCACATATCCGGCGTAGATCGCCAAACCGATCCACACGCGAGGTCTCACCTTGAGGATCTCAGTCACGGGGTACATCCTTGCAGCGCCACGTTTCCCCCAGATGAATCCTGAGCGTTGCAGTCGGTCTCTCGGTCAGCCGGAGACATCCTCGGACACGCGCCAGGTGGTTGCGAGGGGCTGTCCGACGTCGACGTCCGCCGCCGCACGCGGACGCGAAAGGGGCTCCGTCGATGACGGAGCCCCGTTCGTGTCACAGGCAAGCCATGCTGCCCGGCAGAAGCCGGATCAGCGGGCGAAGTAGCCGCGGTAGTACTCGTACACCCAGCCGACGATCGCCACGACGAACACGGCGATGCCGATGGGCATGAGCCAGGTGCCGACGGCCAGGCCGATCATGCCCAGCGCGGCAGAGAAGGCCAGGACGATCGGCCACCACGACCACGGGCTGAACTCCCCGAGCTCGGGGTCGCCGTCGTCGATGTCGGACGTGAGGATGTCTTCAGGCAGCTCGCCGCCCTGCGCCTTGTGCACCTTGCCGATGTAGAACGCGATCAAGGCGCCCATGAGAGCGGTGAACAGCAGGGCGACGCTGCCGACCCACTCGATGGCGTTGTACCACGGCACGCTCGGGTGCGCGACGATGTTCCACCCGGTGTAGAGGATCGCCACCACGAGGAAGAAGACGGCCAGAAGCCACCAGAGTCCGGTGTTCGTGCGCACTTACTTCACCTCTCCATCGGCGAGATCGGCAACCGGGGCTTCGGGTGCGTCCTTCGCCGGGCCGACGCCCACCGGGATGCCTGCCTCGGGGTGGTTCAGGTCGAACGCGGGCCGCTCGCTGCGGATGCGCGGGATCGACGTGAAGTTGTGACGAGGCGGCGGGCACGAGGTCGCCCACTCGAGCGACGCGCCGTAGCCCCACGGGTCGTTGACGGTGACCTTGGGAGCCTTGCGCGAGGTGATCCAGACGTTGAACAGGAACGGGATCATCGAGGCGCCCAGGATGATGGCGCCGATCGTCGACACCTGGTTCTGCCACGTCCAGCCGTCTGCCTCCGAGTAGTCGGCGTAGCGGCGCACCATGCCGTCCACGCCGAGCCAGTGCTGGATGAGGAACGTCATGTGGAAGCCGATGAACAGCATCCAGAAGTGGACGTAGCCGAGGCGCTCGTTGAGCATCCGCCCGGTCCACTTCGGCCACCAGAAGTAGAAGCCGGCGAACATCGCGAACACGACGGTGCCGAACACGACGTAGTGGAAGTGCGCCACGACGAAGTACGAGTCGGACAGTGCGAAGTCGAGGGGCGGCGACGCGAGGATCACGCCGGTGAGCCCGCCGAACACGAACGACACGAGGAAGCCGAGCGCGAAGACCATCGGCGTCTCGAACGTCACCGAGCCGCGCCACATCGTGCCGATCCAGTTGAAGATCTTCACGCCCGTCGGCACCGCGATGAGCATCGTCATGAGCGCGAAGAACGGCAGCAGGACCGCGCCCGTGACGTACATGTGGTGCGCCCACACGGCCACCGACAGGGCGGCGATCGCGATGGTCGCGTACACGAGCGTCTTGTAGCCGAAGATCGGCTTGCGGCTGAAGACCGGGAAGATCTCCGACACGATGCCGAAGAACGGCAGCGCGATGATGTACACCTCGGGGTGCCCGAAGAACCAGAACAGGTGCTGCCACAGCAGGACGCCGCCGTTGGCCGGGTCGTAGATGTGGGCGCCGAGCACGCGGTCCGCCGCGGCGGCCAGGATCGCGGCGGCGAGCACCGGGAAGGCCATCAGGATCAGGATGCTGGTGACCAGGGTGTTCCACGAGAAGATCGGCATGCGCCACATGGTCATGCCGGGCGCGCGCATCGTGATGATCGTCGTGATGAAGTTCACCGCGCCGAGGATCGTGCCGAAGCCGCTCATACCGAGGCCGAGCATCCAGAGGTTGCCGCCGGCGCCCGGCGAGAACGAGGCGTTGGCGAGCGGCTGATACGCGAACCAGCCGAACGAGGCCGCACCCTGCGGGGTGAGGAAGCCGGCGACGGCGATCGTGGAGCCGAACAGGAACAGCCAGAAGGCGAACGCGTTCAGACGCGGGAAGGCGACGTCGGGCGCGCCGATCTGCAGCGGCAGGATCGCGTTCGCGAAGCCCGCGAACAGCGGGGTCGCGAACATCAGCAGCATGATCGTGCCGTGCATCGTGAAGAGCTGGTTGTACTGCTCCTTCGTCGGGATGATCTGCATCCCGGGCTCGAAGAGCTCCGCACGGATGATCAGCGCCATCACTCCACCGAGGAGGAAGAAGATGACGGACGAGATCAGGTACAGGTAGCCGATCGTCTTGTGGTCGGTGGACGTGATCCACTTGACGATGATGTTGCCCTTCTGCTCGACGCGCGAAGCGCTGAGCAGGGCCGCCTGTCGCGGCGGCAGGGTGGTCGGACGCCCCTGGGACGTCTCCTGAAGCGGAAGCGTCGTCGCCATCAGTGGTCCACCTCTTCCACGTTCTCATTCACCGAACCGCCCGTGCCGGGCAGGTTCTGAAGTCGGTCGTATTCGTCGTTGATGTCGCCGGTCTGACCGGCGTCGCGCAGGGAGCCGAGGTACTCCTCGTACTCGGACTCGCTGACGACCTCCACGTTGAAGAGCATCATCGAGTGGTACTCGCCGCACAGCTCGGCGCACTTGCCGGCGTACGTGCCCTCTCGCGTCGGCGTGAAGGACCAGAAGTTGTCCTTGCCGATGTACATGTCCTTCTTGTACAGGAAGTCGATGATCCAGAACGAGTGGATCACGTCGCGCGACTGCAGCTTGATCTGCACCTTCTGGTCGACCGGGAGCACCAGCGTGGGCAGCTCGCTCACGATGTCACCGCGGTCGTTGGTCTGCGCCTGGACGCCCATGGTCCAGACGGTGTCGTCGTCGGTCTCGCCGTCGTACTGGAAGTCCCACGACCACTGCTTGCCGATCGCGGTGATCTCGACGTCCGCCTCGTCGCCGTACTGCGTCTCGAGGATCGTCTGGTCGCGCGCCGTGAAGGCGAAGAACCCGATCACGAGGATGAGCGGCACGATCGTGTAGAAGATCTCGATCGGCATGTTGTAGCGCAGCTGCACCGGCAGGCCCATCTGGCCCTTGCGACGCCGGTAGGCGATCGCCGCCCATCCCATGAGGCCCCACGTGATGACGCCGACGACCAGCAGCACGATCCACGAGTTGACCCACAGGCCGGCGACCATGTCGGTGTGGTTGGTGGCCGGCTGGCCGTCTTCGGTGAACCCGGGGAGGAAGCCGTGCAGCTCGGTCGGGGTGCATCCGGCGAGGACTGCTGCCGCTGCGATCCCAACGGGAAGAGCGGCCCAGCGGATACGGCGTTTCGAAGGCACGGTGCACCTTTCCGATCACGAACAGGACTCTCGCCAGTCTAGGGCAAGCGCCCAGGGGATTCAGGCCATCCCCCCAGGTTGAATCGTGTCGCAGGAACAGAAAACGGCGGGCCCGGGCGCCATTCGAAGCGCACCGGACCCGCCGGAAAAGTGGCCCGATCGTTAGCCGACCGGAGCGCGGCCCGTTCTCAGTGGAAGCTGTCGCCGCAGGCGCACGAGCCCGCCGCGTTGGGGTTGTCGATCGTGAACCCCTGCTCCGAGATCGTGTCCTTGAAGTCGATCGTCGCGCCGTCCAGATACGGCACGCTCATGTCGTCGACGATCACCTCGACGCCGTCGAAGTCGACCGTCTTGTCGCCGTCGAGGTACCGCTCGTCGAAGTAGAGCTGATAGATCAGGCCGCTGCAGCCACCCGGCTGCACGGCGACGCGCAGCCGCAGGTCATCGCGGCCCTCCTGCTCGAGCAGGTTCTTGACCTTGCCGGCGGCGGCGTCGGTCAGCAGCACACCGTGGTCGCGCGCGGTCGGCTCGGTCGTCAGTGCGGTGTCGGTCATGGCACTCCTCCGGACGGGCCGCCGAGTCGCGTCGACCGAGGTGTCGGACGTCCACTGCCGGCGGCGGGATGCCTCGATTCTACGCGCGCCGGCCGGGAGGAGGCTCCGAGCCCGGCGTGGCACGCCGGGCCCGGCTCCGCCTATGCCTGCGCGGCGCGCCGGTCGAGCTTCTCCAGCAGGAGCGCCTCGGCCGCGACGGCGTTGCGGAACGTCTCGAGGTGGAGCGACTCGTTCGGGCTGTGCGCCTTCGCGTGCGGGTCCTCGACGCCGGTCACGAGGATCTGCGCGCCGGGGAACTCTCGCACGAGGTCGGCGATGAAGGGGATGGAGCCGCCGACGCCGATGTCGACGGACTCGACGCCGTACCCCTCGTGGAGCGCCTCGCGCGCCGCCGCCACCGCCCAGCCGGATGTGTCGACCAGGAACCCGTCACCGAAGTCGTGGTCGCTGAACTCGAGCTGGGCCCCGAACGGCGCGTGGTCGCGCAGGTGGGCCTCGATCGCCGCATAGGCCTCTCGGGCGGTCTGGCCGGGTGCGACGCGGGCGCTGATCACCACGGCGATCTCGGGACTCAGCGTGTTCGACGCGTTGACGACGCTCGGCGCGTCGATGCCCGTGACCGTGATCGAGGGCTTGTTCCAGATGCGGCTGAGGATCGTTCCCCGGCCGATCGGCGAGACGCCCGCCGGGAGCCCGGCCTCGTCGCGCAGGGTCTCCTCGGTGTAGTCCGGAGTCTCGGCATCCCGCTCCGTGAGCCCCGCCACCGCGACCGCACCCGTGTCGTCCCACAGCGTCGACAGCAGCTTGACCGTCGCCATCATCGCGTCGGGCACCGCTCCCCCGAACATCCCGGAGTGGGAGGCGTGCTCGAGCGTGCGCACGCGCATCGTGAAGCGCGTGTTGCCACGCAGCGACACCGTCAGAGCCGGCGTCTTGTCATCCCAGTTGCCGGAGTCGGCGACGACGATGACGTCGGAGCGCAGGGCGTCGGCGTTGTCGGACAGGAACTGCGCGAACGAGCGCGACCCGGCTTCCTCCTCGCCCTCGAAGAACAGCACCACGCCGAGATCGAAGTCCTCGCCGACGGCCTCCTTGAGCGCGCGCAGCGCGGCGAGGTGCGCCATGACGCCGGCCTTGTCGTCCGCGGCGCCGCGGCCGTACAGGCGGCCACCGCGGACCGTGGGTTCGAAGGGAGACGACTCCCACAGCGACTCGTCGCCGACGGGCTGCACGTCGTGGTGCGCGTACAGCAGGATCGTCGGCCGCCCGTTGCGGGCGCGACGGGTGGCGAGCACGGCGGGGTTGCCCTGCTCCCCCGTCTCGGGCACGACCGCCGTCTTGATCTCGACGGTCTCGAACAGGCCCGTCTCGCCCACGAGTGCCGCCACCGCCTCCGCGCTGCGCTGCACCTGAGCGGCGTCGAATCCCGGAAAGGCGACGGAAGGGATGCGCACCAGATTGCCGAGGTCGGCAAGGGCGGAGGGGATGCCGGTGGCCGCGGCATCGCGCACGGCATCCTGGCGAGAAAGCTCTGAGGTCATGCGGGTAATCTTAAGTGCACCCCTTCTCTGCGTATCGAGGATCACCCGTGGCCAAGAACTCCGAATCCGTGCCGAACGACGTCCCCTCCGAGGGCACCGTCCTGAACGGCACGCCCGTCGGCAAGGGCCGCGCCACGCCGTCCCGCGCCGAGCAGGAGGCCGCGCGCAAGCGCCCCCTCGTCGCCGACACCAAGGAGGCGAAGGCCCGCGCAAAGGCCGACCTCGCCGCGCAGCGCGAGAAGGCCCGCCTAGGCATGGCCAACGGCGACCCGCGTTACCTGCCCGCCCGCGACCAGGGACCGCAGCGCAAGTTCGCGCGCGACTGGGTCGACGCCGGCTGGCACCTCGGCGAGGCGGTCATGCCCGCGATGGTGCTCGTGATCCTCGCGACGTTCCTGCCGATCCCCGCGCTCCAGTACTACGCGTTCGTGGGTCTGTGGATCTTCATCTTCTTCGTGATCGGCGACATGGTCCTCACGTCGATCACGGTCAAGCGCGCCGTGAAGAAGAAGTTCGGCGCCGACAGGATGGAGAAGGGCCTCGGCTGGTACGCGGCCATGCGCACCGTCCAGATGCGGTTCCTCCGTCTGCCGAAGCCGCAGGTCAAGCGCGGCCAGAAGCCGGCCTGAGCTCAGTCCGGTCCGGTCCGGTCTCGGTCGCTTCGGCCGCGCCGCGCACGCCCGCCTCGGCCGCTCCGCCCTCGGCGCGCTGTGCGGCTCCCCCTCAGCCCCGCTTCGCCAGGCCCCGGCTGATCTGGCGCGCCCAGAGCGGCCCGCGGTACAGGAACGCGGTGTAGCCCTGCACGAGGGTGGCTCCGGCATCCAACCGCTCCTGCACGTCGGCGGCGGTCTCCACTCCGCCCACCGAGATCACGCAGAAGTCGGCGGGCACCGTGTCGCGGAGAATCCGCAGCACCTCCAGTGCGCGATCCTTCAACGGCGCCCCGGAGAGTCCGCCGTCCCCCGCGGCGGCGACGGTGGCGGCATCCGTCACGAGGCCCTCGCGGGAGATCGTCGTGTTGGTGCCGATGATGCCGGCGAGCCCGGTGTCGACCGCCAGACGGGCGATCGCGACGATCTCGTCGTCGGGCAGATCCGGGGCGATCTTCACCAGCAGCGGGGTGTCGCCGGCCGCGTCGCGCACGGCTTCGAGGAGGGGTCGCAGCGTCTCGACCGCCTGCAGGCCGCGCAGGCCGGGGGTGTTCGGCGACGACACGTTGACCACGAGGTAGTCGGCGAGGGGGGCGAGCAGCGTCGCGCTGCGCACGTAGTCGGCGGTCGCGTCGGCGACGTCGACGACGCGGCTCTTGCCGATGTTGACACCCAGCACCGTCCGGTGCGAGCGCTTGCGCAGCCTGCGCAGGCGCACCGCAGCGGCCTCGGCGCCGTGGTTGTTGAAGCCCATGCGGTTGACCACGGCGCGGTCGGGGATCAGGCGGAACAGCCGGGGCCGCGGATTGCCGTCCTGCGGGATCGCCGTCACCGTCCCGACCTCGACGTGCCCGAAGCCGAGCGCGTGCAGGCCGGAGGCCCCCTTCACGTCCTTGTCGAAGCCGGCGGCGACGCCGAACGGAGACGCGAACGTCAGGCCCAGCGCGGAGGTGGCGAGCCCCGGATCCGGACGCGTCACGGCGCGAGCCGCCCACGAGAACGGCCGGACTCCCAGCACCCGGATCACGACCATCGCGGCGTGGTGGGCGGTCTCGGGATCCATGCGCGACAGCACGGTGCGGAAGAGGAGGGGATACATCCCTCTTAGGCTATCCGGTCACTCGGAGGCGGCCGCGGCGCGGGCTTCCCGCGTGGGCGCACGGCCGTGGTCGACACGCAGCTGCTCGATCGCCGCCTCGAAGTCCTCGAGCGAGTCGAACGCCTGGTAGACGCTGGCGAACCGGAGGTACGCGACCTCGTCGAGGTCGCGCAGCGGTCCGAGGATCGCCAGCCCGATCTCGTTCGCATCGAGCTGCGACGCGCCCGTCTGGCGGATGCTCTCCTCCACCGTCTGCGCCAGCACCGCGAGATCGGCGTCGGTGACCGGACGCCCCTGGCAGGCCTTGCGCACCCCCGACATCACCTTCTCGCGGCTGAACGGCTCGATCACGCCGGAGCGCTTGATGACGTTGAGGCTGGCGGTCTCGATGGTCGTGAAGCGACCGCCGCATTGCGGGCATTGACGACGGCGACGGATGCTGAGACCGTCGTCGCTGGTACGCGAATCGATGACGCGCGAATCGGCGTGGCGGCAGAACGGGCAGTGCATGGCAGAGACAGCCTACGCGGGGTTCGCTGCAACCGGCTCGGGTGCGGGGCGATCGGCGAAACGGGCGGTGACCGCCTCGCCGTGGGCGGGCAGCGCCTCCGCGTCGGCGAGGGTGACGATCGCGTCGCGCACGACGGCGAGAGCCTCGCGGTCGTACTCGATCACCTGCTGGGGACGTAGGAACGTGGCGGCCGAGAGACCCGACGAGTACCGCGCCTGGCCGCCGGTGGGCAGCACGTGGTTGCTGCCCGCGAGGTAGTCGCCGAGGCTCACCGGGGTGTCGGGGCCCACGAAGACCGCGCCGGCGTGGACGAAGTCCTCTGGTCGCGGTTCGGCGAGGTGCAGCTCGAGGTGCTCCGGCGCGTAGGCGTTGCTGAACGCGGTCGCAGCCGCGAGGTCGTCGACGAGCACCACCGCGGACTGCGGCCCGGACAGTGCCGCGGCGACGCGGTCGGCGTGCCGCGTGGCGGCCGCGCGCGGGCCGATGTCGGCGAGGACGTCGTCGGCCAGCCGCTCCGACGTCGTGACCAGCACCGCGGAGGCCTGCTCGTCGTGCTCGGCCTGGCTGATGAGGTCGGCCGAGACCAGCCGTGCGTCGGCCGTGTCGTCGGCGACCACGAGGATCTCGGTGGCGCCGGCTTCGGCATCCGTCCCGACGATTCCCGCCACCGCGCGCTTGGCGGCGGCGACGAAGTTGTTGCCCGGGCCGGTCACCACGTCGACCGGCTCGAGCCCGAGCCCGGGAACGCCGTGCGCGAGAGCGCCGATGGCACCGGCGCCGCCCATCGCGTACACCTCGGTCACGCCGAGAAGCTTCGCCGCGCCGAGGATCACCGGGTGCACGCGACCGCCGAACTCGCGCTGCGGCGGTGACGCGAGCGCGATCTCGGAGACGCCGGCGACCTGCGCCGGCACGACGTTCATGACGACGCTCGAGGGGTAGACAGCCTTGCCGCCGGGCACGTAGAGCCCGACACGACGCACCGGCTGCCACCGCTGCGTCACTCGGGCACCGGGCCCGAGCTGCGTCACCGTGGGCGCCGGCACCTGGGCGGCGGAGGCCTCGCGCACGCGCTCGATCGCCTGCTCGAGCGCCGCGCGCACGCCGGGGTCGAGCTCTGCGAGCGCGTCATCGAGGTGTGCCGCGGGCACACGGATGTCGTGCTCCGTCACGCCGTCGAATCGCTCGGCCTGCTCGCGCAGCGCGGCCTCGCCCCGCGCAGCGACGTCGTCGACGATGCGCGCGGCCGTCGTGAGGGCTTCCTCCCGTGCCGCTTCGGCGCGGGGAACGGTCGCGAGGAGTTCGGCGGGAGAGAGCGTGCGCCCGCGCAGATCGATCGTCCGGAGCATCCGTCTACGGTACCGCGCGGGCGGCGGCTCCTAGCCTCGCGTGACGCCGGAGACGTCGTGCAGGTAGCCGATGCGACCGTCTTCGTGACGGACGACGAACGCATCGCCGCGGTCCTCGATCACCAGCGCCCAGGCCGTCGGGCCGATGCGGAACACGGGGATGCCGATCTCATCGACGACGTCGCGCTCCTCGGGCACGAGCGCCCAGAAGGCCTGGTGCTGCGGCGCGGTCGCCGCGGCGGGCTCGACGGTCGACGAGGGGTTCTCGACGTGCTCGAACGACTCCCGCGCGTGAGCGGGCTCGGTGGCGCGCGGCTCCTCCACCGCGGCGGCGGCAGCGGCGTCGCGCTCGGCGGCGGCGTCGCGTGCGGCGAACTCGGGGTCCGCGGCGACGATCTCGTCGGCGGCGACCGCGTCGGCGTCGGCACGGTCGACCGGGATCACCGTCGTCACCGAGTCATCGGAGCGAGGGCCGTCGAAGCCCTGCTCGTCGGCCGCCGGAGCGGCGGCGCCGTACGACGCGGTGGGGGCGGCGTCGTAGACGCCTTCGGTGTAGGGAGCACCCGCCGCGTACGGGGCGGGAGCGCCGTAGAGGGCGGAATCCGCCGGCGGTGCGTAGTCCGCCTCTGCGGGGGCCGGCTCCGGCCGGACCGGGGCGGGCCTCGGCGAGACCGGTCGAACCGGTCGCGCGTTGCGGTGTGCGGCGACCTCCGGGCGGCCGCGGAAGTCCTGTGCGAACGGCGCGATGAACGGCGCGAACACCGTCAGCAGCACCCCGGCGAGCATGAGGAAGAACTCGACCCACACGACCCACGTCGCGGGGAAGACACGGAGGTCGGCCAGCACGACGAACGACTTCCACAGGAGCGCGAGCCAGAGCACCGTGGCCACGGAGAAGGCGACCGACGCGAACTGGTCGATGCCGAGCGAGCCGACTCGGCGGATGCCCTGCGGTGACAGCCGCCGCAGCACGATGAGGAAGACGGCGACGGTCGGCACGCCGATGGTGAGCACCCAGTCGATGCCGCTGGTCCAGACCGAGGGCCCGCGTCCGAGCTCGCCGGTGATCGGGAAGAACGACACGACGAACGCGACGATCCAGGTTCCCACGAGGGCGACCTCGCGGATGGAGAACGGCCCGACCCCGTACTGCGGCGCCTCTTCGGCCGCCGGCGCTTGGTCGATGGGCCCGCTCTGCTGCTCGTCCGTCACGATCTTCCCTTCCGGCGGGCTCCCGAGGCCCGCGTCGTCCTGATATTACCCACGGCGCATGAGACGCCGATGAGACCACGCGATGCGCGGCGACATCCGGCGTCGCCGCCGCGGTCGCCTGTCAGCCGAGGCACTGCGGCCCCAGCAGACCCTTCAGCTCGCCGTACAGATCCGGCGTGATCCGCACGGTGTGCGGCACCTCGAAGACCTTCGCCACCGTGCCGCTGTGGAGCTTGAGCGACACCTCGGTGTCGCCGGCGTGACGGTTCAGCGTCTGCAGCAGCTCGCCGACCAGCGCCTCGCTGGCGCGCCGCTCCGGCATGAGCAGGACGAGCGAGCTCGACTCGTCCATGGCCCCGAGATCGGGTGTCATGGCCGACTGCGCGTGGAGGTTCATGCCGTCATCGCGGCGCGACACCCGTCCTCGCACGACGAGGATCGAATCGGCCTGGAGCATGTGCTGGAACTCGGTGTACGTCTTGCCCATGAACATGACCGTGATCTCGCCGTCGAAGTCCTCGACGGTGATCATGCCGTACGGATTGCCGCTCTGCTTCGCGACCCGGTGCTGCACGCTCGTCACCAGGCCGGCGATCGTGACCTGGTCGCCGTCGCCGACGTCCTCCGAGGCGAGCAGATCGTGGATGGTGGTGGAGGCGTGCTTCGCCAGGGGGATCTCGAGCCCCGCGAGCGGGTGATCCGACACGTACAGGCCCAGCATCTCGCGTTCGAACGCGAGCTTGTCCTTCTTGGTCCACTCCGGCCGCTCGGGCACCTTCGCCGCCTGCTGCGGCTCGTCGTCGCCCCACAGCGAGTCGAAGTCGAATCCGACCTCGCCGTTGGCCTCACGGCGCTTGTCGAGCACGGCCGCCTCTGTCGCGTCCTCGTGGATCTCCATCAGCGCGCGGCGGGTCGAGCCGAGCGTGTCGAACGCCCCCGCCTTGATCAGCGACTCGACCGTGCGCTTGTTGGCGACGTGGACGGGCACCTTGGAGAGGAAGTCGTGGAAGGACGTGAAGGATGTCTCGGCCCGCGCCTCGACGATCGCGTCGACGACGTTGGCACCGACGTTGCGGACGGCGCCGAGACCGAAGCGGATGTCTTCGTCGACGGCGGCGAAGTAGCGGATCGACTGCCCGACGTCGGGCGGCAGGACCTTGATGCCCATGCGGCGGCACTCGTTGAGGTAGACCGCCATCTTGTCTTTGGAGTCGCCGACGCTCGTCAGCAGCGCGGCCATGTACTCGGCCGGGTAGTGCGCCTTGAGATACGCGGTCCAGTACGAGACGAGCCCGTACGCCGCCGAGTGCGCCTTGTTGAAGGCGTAGTCCGAGAAGGGCAGCAGGATGTCCCACAGCGCCTGGATGGCGGCGTCCCCGAAGCCGCGCTCCTTCATGCCGCCGGAGAAGCCCTCGTACTGCTTGTCGAGCTCGGACTTCTTCTTCTTGCCCATCGCGCGGCGGAGGATGTCGGCCTGTCCGAGAGAGAACCCGGCGACCTTCTGCGCGATGGCCATGACCTGCTCCTGATAGATGATCAGGCCGTAGGTCGTGTCGAGGATGTCCCTCAGCGGCTCTTCGAGCTCGGGGTGGATCGGCGTGATGTCCTGCAGCCCGTTCTTGCGCAGGGCGTAGTTGGTGTGCGAGTTCGCACCCATCGGGCCAGGACGATACAGCGCGATGACGGCCGAGATGTCCTCGAAGTTGTCGGGCTTCATCAGCCGCAGCAGCGAGCGCATCGGCCCGCCGTCGAGCTGGAAGACGCCCAGCGTGTCACCCCGCGTGAGCAGGTCGTACGCGGGGCGGTCGTCGAGGGCGAGATGCTCGAGGTCGAGCTCCTCGCCGCGGTTGAGGCGGATGTTGTCGAGGGCGTCCGAGATGATCGTGAGGTTGCGCAGCCCCAGGAAGTCCATCTTGATGAGGCCGAGGGTCTCGCACGACGGGTAGTCGAACTGCGTGACGATCTGGCCGTCCTGCTCGCGGCGCATGATCGGGATGATGTCGAGCAGCGGCTCCGACGACATGATCACGCCGGCGGCGTGAACTCCCCACTGGCGCTTCAGCCCCTCGAGCCCGAGGGCGCGATCGAACACCGTCTTCGCCTCGGGGTCGGTCTCGATGAGCGTGCGGAACTCCACCGCCTCCTTGAAGCGGGGGTGCTGCGGATCGAACATGCCGTCGAGCGGCATGTCCTTGCCCATGACGGGCGGCGGCATCGCCTTGGTCAGGCGCTCCCCCATGCTGAACGGGAAGCCGAGGACGCGGCCGGCGTCCTTGAGCGCCTGCTTCGACTTGATCGTGCCGTACGTGACGATCTGCGCGACGCGCTCGGAGCCGTACTTCTCGGTGACGTACTCGATCACCTCGCCGCGGCGGCGGTCGTCGAAGTCGACGTCGAAGTCGGGCATCGAGACGCGGTCGGGGTTGAGGAAGCGCTCGAAGATGAGGCCGTGCTCGAGCGGGTCGAGGTCGGTGATCTTCATCGCGTAGGCGACCATCGACCCCGCACCCGAGCCGCGGCCCGGGCCGACGCGGATGCCGTGGTCCTTCGCCCAGTTGATGAAGTCCGCGACCACGAGGAAGTAGCCCGGGAAGCCCATCTGCAGGATGATCCCGGTCTCGTACTCGGCCTGCTTGCGTACCTTGTCGGGGATGCCGCCCGGGTACCGGTAGTGAAGGCCGCGCTCGACCTCCTTGATGAGCCAGCTGTCTTCGGTCTCGCCGTCGGGCACCGGAAACCGCGGCATGTAGTTCGCCGACGTGTTGAACTCGACCTTGCAGCGCTCGGCGATCAGCAGTGTGTTGTCGCACGCCTCGGGGTGGTCGCGGAAGAGCTGCCGCATCTCCTGCGCCGTCTTGATGTAATAGCCGTCGCCGTCGAACTTGAACCGGTTGGGGTCGTCGAGCGTCGACCCGGACTGCACGCACAGCAGGGCGGCGTGGGCGTCGGCCTCGTGCTGGTGCGTGTAGTGCGAGTCGTTGGTCCCGACGAGCGGGATGTCGAGGTCCTTGGCGAGCCGGAGCAGGTCGGACATGATCCGCCGCTCGATCGGCAGGCCGTGGTCCATGATCTCGGCGAAGTAGTTCTCCTTGCCGAAGATGTCTTGGAACTCGGCGGCTGCCGCCCGCGCCGCGTCGTACTGCCCCAGGCGCAGCCGGGTCTGCACCTCGCCGGACGGGCAGCCCGTCGTGGCGATGAGCCCCTTCCCGTACGTCTGCAGCAGCTCGCGGTCCATGCGGGGCTTGAAGTAATAGCCCTCCATGCTCGACAGCGAGCTCAGCCGGAAGAGGTTGTGCATGCCGGCCGTGGTCTCGCTCCACAGGGTCATGTGGGTGTAAGCGCCCGAGCCCGAGACGTCGTCGCTCTTCTGCTCGGGCGAGCCCCAGGCCACCCGCGACTTGTCGCTGCGGTGGGTGCCCGGAGTGACGTAGGCCTCGAGCCCGATGATCGGGTTCACCCCCGCGGCCTGCGCCGCGCGATAGAACTCGAACGCGGCGAACGTGTTGCCGTGGTCGGTGACCGCGATCGCCGGCATCCCGTAGTCCGCGGCGGCTTGCGTCATGGCGCCGATCTTGGCCGCCCCGTCGAGCATCGAGTACTCGCTGTGCACGTGCAGATGGACGAAGGAATCGGATGCCACGTCCTCGAGTCTACGAACGCCCGGGGACACTCCCGCCGACCTCGCCGGGTGTCAGCCGGACTGCCGCGACAGGTCGATTCACTCTCGAGTAGAGGATGAAGGTTCCGGCCGCGCGGCGGCCTCACCCTCCACCGGAGGTCGAAGGTGAGGGGCTCAGAACTCCTCGTCGAGGGCGTACTGCCGCTGCCACGACTCGGGCCGCTGAATGCCGAGGCCGTACAGGTAGCGGATCAGCTGGCCGTGGTGCTGCGTCTCGTGCTCCAGCAGCGCGAGCGCGTACGTGGCGGATGCCTCGTCATCGGCGTCGAACCCCGCGATCCAGGCGTCGACGTCCGACGCGGTCTGGACGAAGGCGGCGCGCAGGGCCGCGGCATCCGTCGTCTGCTCCGCCGTGACGGGACTCGTGAAGCCCTGCCACTCCCCTGCCCGGGCGGCCGCCGGGTAGCTCTCGCGCGCACCGAGCACGCACCAGAGCTGGTGGCCCACCGTGTCGGATGGGAGGTCGGCGAGGTGCGAGCCGAGCTGCTCGGCCGAGACGGCATCGACGAGGTCGAGATAGAGCGTGTTGGCGCGTGCGAGGCGGCGCCGGAGGAGTTCGTTCACGCGTCCACGCTAGAGGTCGCGACGCATCAGCACGCGCGGAAATCCCGACAGCACGGACTCGGTGTCCGCGGCCTTGACGAACCCCGCCTGCTCGAACAGCCGGCGGGTGCCGACGTATGCCATGGTGAGGTCGACCTTCGCGCCGCGATTGTCGACCGGATACCCCTCGATCGCCGGCGCCCCCTGCTCGCGGGCGAACTCCACGGCTCCGTCCACGAGAGCGTGCATGACGCCCTTCTTGCGGTGGCCCGGGCGGACCCGGAAGCACCACAGCGACCACACGTCCTGATCATCGACGTGCGGGATCTTCCGGAACGTCGCGAAGTGCGTGCGCGTGCGCGGCGCCACGGCGGCCCAGCCGACGACGTCGTCGCCGTCGTACGCGAGCACCCCGATCGGCCCCTCCTCGTCCATCAGACGCTGCACGCGTTCGGCGCGCTCGGGTCCCCTGAGCGCGAGATTCTCCTTGCTGGGGATGCGGTAGCTCAAGCAGAAGCACACGTTCGACGCCGGGTTCTTCGGGCCGACCATCGTCGCGACGTCTTCGAACTCCGTGGCCGGCCGCACCTCGATCGTCATGACGACACTCTGCCCGACGCATCCGACACGATCCATCCCTCGGCCGACGTCCGCCGGTTCGGCAGCGAGAGCTCGCGCGCGTCGACCCTAGGGTTGATGCATGCCCACACCTGACTTCGTCCTCGACCTCCGCAGCAAGGTCGGCACCGACCCGCTGCCCCTCGTCGGCGTCACCGCCGTCGTGCTGCGGGACGGGAAGGTGCTGCTGGGACGCCGGGTCGACAACGGGCACCTGACGCCGATCACCGGCATCGTCGATCCCGGCGAGGAGCCGGCCGACGCGGCCGTGCGCGAGACGCTCGAGGAGGCCGACGTCGTATGCCGCGTCGAACGGCTGGCGTGGGTTCACCAGCTCCCCCGAGTCACCTATGAGAACGGCGACCAGAGCGACTACCTCGACATCACCTTCCGCTGCAGCTGGGTATCGGGCGAGCCCTATCCTGCCGACGGCGAGATGACGGAAGTGGGCTGGTACGACCTCGCCGCGCTGCCCGCGCTCGTGGGGCCCGAGATGCGCCGCCGCATCGAGGTCGCCCTCGACGCCGACGGCTCGGCCCGCTTCGAGGGTGGCCGCTAGAACGCAGCTCAGTCGCCGCGCAGCACGTCGAGCGCGTGGGCGAGGTCGGCCGGGTACTCCGAGGTGAACGTGACCCACTCCCCCGTGGCCGGGTGCGCGAACGAGAGTTCGCGCGCGTGGAGCCACTGGCGTGTGAGGCCCAGGCGCGCCGACAGCGTCGGGTCCGCGCCGTAGAGGGGGTCTCCCACACACGGATGCCGGTGCGCGGCCATGTGCACCCGGATCTGGTGCGTGCGCCCGGTCTCGAGATGGATCTCCAGCAGCGAGGCGCCGGGAAACGCCTCGAGCGTCTCGTAGTGGGTGATGGAGTCCTTGCCGTCGTGCGTCACCGCGAACTTCCAGGAGTGCGACGGATGCCGCCCGATGGGCGCGTCGATCGTCCCCACGAGCGGGTCGGGGTGCCCCTGCACGACCGCGTGATAGATCTTCTCGACCTCGCGCTCTTTGAAGGCGCGCTTGAGGGCGACATACGCCCGCTCCGTCTTCGCGACCACCATGAGTCCGCTGGTGCCGACGTCGAGGCGGTGCACCACGCCCTGGCGCTCGGCGGCGCCGGTCGTCGCGATGCGGAACCCTCCCGCCGCCAATGCGCCCAGCACCGTGGGGCCCTCCCAGCCGACCGACGGATGCGCGGCGACGCCCGAGGGCTTGTCGACGACGACGATGTCGTCGTCGTCGTACGCGATGCCGAGCTCGGGCACATCGACCGGGATGACGCGCGGCGCCTCCCTCGGCGCCCACGAGACGTCGAGCCACGCGCCGCCGCGGAGCTTGTCGGACTTGGCGAGCGTGCGGCCGTCCATCGTCACGCCGCCCGCCTCGGCCACCTCAGCGGCGAAGGTGCGCGAGAAGCCGAGCATCTTCGCCAGCGCCGCGTCGACGCGGGCTCCGTCGAGGCCGTCGGGGACGGGCAGGCTGCGCGATTCCACGTCAGAGCTGGGCGCCGGAGCCGGAGCGTCCGTTGTCGGAGCCGGTGTCGCGACCGGCCTCGTACTCCTCGGCCTCGCGCTCGGCCTCCGCCTCGACCGCGCGCTGCTCGCTGTCGCTGAGCGGCGGCAGGCCGCGTTCGGCGGCCGGGATGCCGGCATCCGGATCGGCGACGGGGAACTCGTCGCCGAATCCCTCCACCGTCCCGCCGGACGCGAACTGGTCGCCCTCGGCGCCGAGGAGCGTCTCGTCGTCGCCGGCGTTCTCGTTCTCGCTGTCGTTCTTGCCGCTGCTGTCGCGCGTACCGTCCATGTGGACCCCCACGAGTACCAGGAGTGCGATCGCGATCATGTCGCACACGATGAAGATGTCGGCGATGTTGTAGATCGCCGGAGACATGCCGGGGAAGAACCACATCCACGGCGTGTTGATGAAGTCGATCACGTGCCCGACGCCGAAGCCGGGCTCGCGGAACAGCCGGTCGGTGAGGTTGCCCAGCACACCGCCGAGCAGAAGCCCGAGGGTGACGGCCCACAGGCGCGAGCGCACCCGCCTGGCGGCCAGCCAGCCGATGACGACGGCGACGACCGCCAGGGCGATCGTGAAGATCCAGGTGACCTCCTCGCCGAGCGAGAAGGCCGCGCCGGGATTGCGCGTGAGGTAGAAGCTCAGGAAGTCACCGAGGACCTCGACCGGCTCCTGGTACGGAAGATTCTCGAGGGCGAGGTACTTCGCCAACTGGTCGGCGGCCAGCACCAGCACCGCGAGAATCGCGATGATGGTGCCGGCCGCCGCCTGACGAAGGGGAGGTCGGCGCGTCAAGGCCTAGAGGCCCAGCGCCGAGACCGGCTGTGCGCCGGACGTCGTCGCCGTGGTCTCGAGGTCGCGCAGCTTGCCCTCGATGTAGCTGCGCAGCTGGGCGCGGTAGTCGCGCTCGAAGTTGCGCAGCTCGCTGATGCGGCCCTCGAGGACCGTGCGCTCGCGGTCGAGCTTCGCGAGCTCCTCGCGACCACGGGTCTCGGCCTCCGACACGATCGACGCAGCCTGCGACTTGGCGTCGGAGATGAGCTGGTCGCGCTGCGCGATGCCCTCGGCGACGTGCTCGTCGTGGAGGCGCTGAGCCAGCTCGATGATGCCCGCGCTGGCGGCAGGGGCGGCGCCGGTGGCCGGAGCGGCCTCGACGACGGGAGCGGGCGCCGGCTCGGCGGCACGTGCGGGAGCATCACCCGACTCGTACGCCGCCAGCTTGGCCTTCAGCTCCTCGTTCTCGGCGAGGGCCTTGCGCCACTCCACGACGATCTCGTCGAGGAAGTCGTCCACCTCGTCAGGGTCGAAACCCTCCTTGAAGCGGACGTGCTGGAACTGCTTGGTGACGACGTCATCGGGGGACAATGCCATGGTGATTCCTCTTTCGAGCGTCTGGACGGTGCCGGCTGACGACCGGTGCCCGGGGGCCGATGTCGGTGCGGCCGTCGTGTGACGGCCGTTCGTATCAGCAAAGCATAGTCATCGGTTCTGAGAGTGTCGAAGGCCACCGGCGGGTCGGATCGGAGTCGGCTCAGCCCGCGAGCGTACGGGTGACGCTGAGCAGGATGAAGCACAGCAGCATCGTCAGCGCGAACCCGAAGTCGATCGCGATGGCGCCGACGCGCAGCGGCGGAATGAAGCGGCGGAACAGCTTGATCGGCGGGTCGGTGACCGTGTAGACGATCTCCGCCGCGACCAATCCGGCGCCCCGCGGACGCCACTCGCGGTTGAAGAACGGGATCCAGTCGAGGATCAGCCGGGTGAGCAACACGAAGACATAGAGCAGCAGCGCGAGGTTGAGGATCGCTGCGATGAGTTGGACGACTGCCACGTAGCCAGATTACGGCTGCGCGAACGGAACCGACTCCGGATCCGCCTGTGCGACCGCTCCGTCGCCCGACACGGCGACGTTCTCGGGCGAGAGCAGGAACACCTTGCTCGTGACCCGCTCGATGCGTCCGTAGAGCCCGAGCGACAGCCCGCTCGCGAAGTCGATCAGACGGCGCGCGTCGGCGTCGCTCATCTGCGACAGGTTGATGATGACCGGGATGCCGTCGCGGAAGTTCTCGGCGATGACCTGGGCGTCGCGGTACTGCTTGGGGTGCACCGTCAGGATCTCGTTGATCGCGGCGGGCGCCGGCTGACGCACGACCGCCGGACGGTGGATCGGCGTCACAGGAGCGGCGGGCTTCTCCGCGACCTGCTCGGTCTTGCGAGCACGCGGCTGCGGGGCCGGCTCTTCGTAGACCTCTTCCTCGTCGGCGAGTCCGAGGTACACCATGGTCTTCTTGAGCGGGTTCGACATCTGATCCTCCGTAGTGCTCATGTGTTCCGAGGTTAACCGCGTTCTGGTCTGGGGCCGGTGATTGCCGACCCGATCCGCAGGTGTGTCGCACCCGCGGCGATCGCCTCGGCGAAGTCCGCGGTCATGCCCGCCGAGATCCAGCCAGCATCAGGGACCACGCGGCGCACGATCCCGGCCAGTCCGGCGAGCCGCTCGAAGGCGGGTGCCGGCGGCTCGTCGAGCGGCGCGACGGCCATGACCCCGCGCACGCGGAGCGAGGCGAGACCCGCCGTATGGGTCGCGAGGGCTTCGAGATCGCCCGAGGCGACACCCCCTCGTCCCGGGTCGTCGGTGAGGTTCACCTGCAGCAGCACGTCGAGCGGGGCGTCTTCGGGCTCTGCGGCGGCGTGCAGAGCGTCGGCGAGGCGGGCGCGGTCGAGCGAGTGGACGACGGATGCCGCGCCCCGGATCGCCCGCGCCTTGTTGGTCTGCGCCTGCCCGATGAAATGCCACCGCAGGCCGTCGAGAGGGCCGACCTCGACGACCTTGCGGCTGAACTCCTGCTGCCGGTTCTCCCCCACGTCGCGCACGCCGAGCGCGTAGAGCTCCTCGACGAGCGCGGCGGGGTGGAACTTCGTCACCACGATGCGGGTGAGCTCGGACGGATCGCGGCCGGCCGCGCGTGCGGCATCCGCTATCCGCTCATCGATCGCCGCGAGGCGCTCCGCGAGCACTTACTTGAGGAAGTCGGGGATGTCGAGATCGTCGTCGCCGAAGGCGGTGTCGTACGACGACTCCGTCACCGCGCCGACCGAGACCGGCACCGCGGGCTGCTCGACGACGTCGCGGTCCTTCGCGGCCTCGTCCGCCGACGTGGCCGGCAGGGCGGGCGCCGAGACGACGCGCGACACCGCGATGGGTTCGATGCGCGCCTGCGGCTCACCGCCGTCGAAGCCCGCGGCGATGACCGTCACGCGCACCTCATCGCCGAGCGTGTCGTCGATGACCGTTCCGAAGATGATGTTCGCCTCGGGGTGCGCGGCTTCCTTCACCAGCTGGGCGGCGTCGTTGATCTCGAAGATTCCCAGGTTGGAACCGCCCTGGATCGACAGCAGCACGCCGTGTGCACCCTCGATCGACGCTTCGAGCAGCGGCGACTCGACCGCGAGCTCGGCGGCCTTGATGGCACGGTCCGCCCCCCGCGCCGAGCCGATGCCCATGAGCGCGGAGCCTGCTCCCTGCATGACCGACTTGACGTCGGCGAAGTCGAGGTTGATCAGACCCGGCGTCGTGATGAGGTCGGTGATGCCCTGCACACCGGCGAGGAGCACCTGGTCGGCGGTCGCGAACGCCTCGATCATCGAGATGCCCCGGTCGCTGATCTCGAGGAGGCGGTCGTTCGGCACCACGATGAGGGTGTCGACCTCTTCCTTGAGCCGCGCGACGCCGGTCTCGGCCTGCTGCTGTCGGCGACGGCCCTCGAACGAGAAAGGCTTGGTCACGACACCGATGGTCAGGGCGCCGATCGACTTCGCGATCTTGGCGACCACCGGCGCACCGCCGGTGCCCGTGCCGCCGCCTTCGCCGGCCGTGACGAAGACCATGTCGGCGCCGCGCAGCGCCTCTTCGATCTCTTCGGCGTGGTCTTCCGCGGCGCGACGGCCCACCTCGGGATCGGCGCCTGCGCCGAGTCCCCGGGTCAGTTCGCGCCCGACGTCGAGCTTGACGTCGGCGTCGCTCATCAGCAGCGCCTGGGCGTCGGTGTTGATGGCGATGAACTCGACGCCCCGCAGGCCGAGCTCGATCATGCGGTTGACCGCGTTGACGCCGCCGCCGCCGACGCCGACGACCTTGATCACGGCGAGGTAGTTCTGGTTCTGGCTCATGCCGGCCTCCGTAGCCCTGGACCTTCTAAACCTTCAACCTCTAGTAGAGGTGTAAAGAATTGCCCGGTATGCAATTCCTGAGATCGAAAGTAAGCGCGCCGGGCGCGTCGGCCCGGACCGCTTCGGCGTGTCGCGGCATCCGGCGCGCAAGTCGTCGTTCGGGCTCGGCTCGGCTCGGCTCGGCTCGAGGGCCGAGGTGCGTCAGTGGATGACGATCGCGTCCGGCGACGACACGTCGTAGGTGTAGACGTCGGCGGGCGGGCGGCCGGCCATGGCCTTCTGGAGCACCAGGGCCTTCTCGGCCGACTCCTCGGCACTCCCCCACACGACCTGCGTGTTGGTGCCGCCGAGCGAGAGCGTCACGTCGTCGGGCGTCGAGGCGGTCACCTCGGTGACCTGCGCGCGGATCTCGGCCGGCAGCGACCGCATGACCTGTCCCGCCGCCGTGAAGGCGTCCGAGTCGACGCCGCCCCTGATCGTCAGCAGCGGTGTACCGGCCGCCGGCGTCGCTGTGGTCGAGAGCGCCACCCCTGCCGCATCGACGAGCGTGTAGCCCGCGCGGGTCTCGACGAGGCCGATCGGCGTGCGCTCCACGATCCGCACGACGAGCTCGTGCGGCGGTCGCGCCTCGAGCGCGTACGTCTCGATCAGCGGGAAGCCGATGAGCTCCGCCTTGACCGCGCTCTCGTCGACGAGGGGCAGCGGCGTGCCGAGCTGGCCAGACAGTGCGTCGGCGATGTCGGCGGCGGCGAGCTGCTGCGCGCCGACCACCGAGATCTTCTCGACTCCGAACAGAGGACTGTACGCGGCGCCCACCGTGCCCAGGGCGAGGAAGGTGACGGATGCCGCGGCCCCCAGCCAGACCGCCCGCCGGCGCCGCTGACGCACGGTGAAGCGGCGGATCTCGGCGCGCAGCGCCTTGCGTCGGGCGCGGGCCGCCTTCCACACCTGGCGGAAGCCGACCTCTCCCCCGTCAGGATCGCCGGCGGTCTCTCCTTCGGACGGGGTCGTTCCGGGCAGCGGGGTCGGCGAGCCTGCGAGCGCGCTCGGCGCGCCCGCAGGCGCCCCGGAGCCGATCGGGATGACCGGCGCCGTGTCGCCGTCGCCAGGGGCCGGCGCGGCCGCCGGGGATGCGGCATCCGTCCCCTCGTCGGCACCGCGGGCGAACCCGCTCTCGGCGGAATCGGGCGCCAGCGCGCCGCGGAGCCCCTCGAGGTCTTCGGTGTCGTCGGCGCCGTGCGCCCGCGTCGGGGCGGCCGCCTTCGGCGCGGCCGTCTTCGCCGTGGCGCGCGAGGCGACCGGCGGCTGCGGCAGCGGCGAGGGGCGGCGCATGCGGGTCTACTCCGCGCTGCTCGTCAGGGGTGCGGAACCCGGGCGGCCGAGGGCCTCGAGCACCTGCGGGATGATGAGGTACACGTTGCCGCAGCCGAGCGTGATGACGTAGTCGCCCTCGCGCGCGACCGACGCGGTGTAGTCGGCGGCTTCTTGCCAGTCGGGCACGAAGTGGACGTGCGACGGGTCGTCGAAAGCGTCGCTGACGAGTTCGCCGGTCACGCCGGGCACCGGGTCTTCGCGCGCACCGTAGACGTCGAGCATGACGGTGTGGTCGGCGTACTCCTCGAGCACCTGCGCGAACTCGCGGTACATCTCCTGCGTGCGCGAGTAGGTGTGCGGCTGCTGGATCGCGATGATGCGACCGTCGCCGACGACCGTGCGCGCCGCGGCCAGGGCGGCGGCCACCTCGGTGGGGTGATGCGCGTAGTCGTCGAAGACGCTGACCCCGCGCTCGACGCCGTGCAGCTCGAAGCGGCGCACCGTGCCCGCGAAGCCCTCGACCGCGCGCACGGCGGGCTCGAGCTCGTGGCCCAGCGTGAGGAGCACGGCGACCGCGCCGGCGGCGTTGATCGCGTTGTGGGCGCCGGGGACGGGCAGCTGCGCGTCGACGGTCGCACCGTCGTGCGTGATGCGGAACGACACGGGACCGTCGGTGACGATGTCGCTCACGCGCACTGCGGCATCGGCAGCCTCGCCGAAGGTGACGACGCGCGGATGGGTGAGCTGCTCGGTCACGAGCTTCGCGCCCGCGTCGTCGGCCGAGATCACGACCGCCTCGCGCGCCTCGTTCGCAAACCGGGCGAACGCGGCGTAGAACGCCTCGCGCGTGCCCCAGTGGTCCAGGTGGTCGGGGTCGACGTTCGTGATGAGCGCGATCGAGGTGTCGTAGAGCAGGAACGTGCCGTCGGACTCGTCGGCTTCGATCACGAACAGGTCGTCGCTCCCGCTGCCGCTCGAGACGCCGAGCTGCGCGATAACGCCGCCGTTGACGAAGGTGGGATCGGTGCCCAGGTCGCGCAGCGCGGTCACGATCATGCCTGTCGAGGTGGTCTTGCCGTGCGCACCCGCGACCGATACGAGGCGCCGGCCGCCGATGAGCCAGTACAGCGCCTGCGAGCGGTGGATGACATGCAGCCCGCGCTCCTTGGCGAGCAGGAACTCCGGGTTCTCGGGCCAGATGGCACCCGTGTGGACGACGGTGTCGACATCGCCGGCGAGATTCGCGGCGTCGTGCCCGACGTGGACGGTCGCGCCGAGCTCGGCGAGCTCGCGCAGCGCCGTGCTGTCGGCGCGGTCGGAGCCCGACACGCGGATGCCGCGCGCGAGGAACATGCGGGCGAGCCCCGACATGCCGGATCCGCCGATTCCGATGAAGTGGGCGGCGGTGATGTCGTCGGGGATGGGAAGACTGAGATCGGGTCTGATCATGACCGGTCAAGTCTAAGTTGGGGGACGGATGCCGCGGCCCCGGCGCGCTGGGCCGCACGGGCTCGAGCGCGGTATTTGTATTGACACATTGATACAGAACCCGACACAATAGGCTCCGTGCCCGGAGAGTTCACGATGTCGTTCGAGACATTCAACCTGCTGCTGCTCGCGGTGTTCGCCGGCGTGGCCGTGGTCATGCTGTTCGTCGTGCGTCGCGAGTCGTGGGGCACGGCGCACGTCTACCGCATGTCGGTGCGGGCGAGGCTTCCGATCGAGTCGTGGGACATGTGGAGGAGCATCCGAGACCGATCCCGCGCGATCATCCGCGCGAACATGTGGGGCCTCCTGCTGAGCCTGACGCTCGTGGCAGCCCTGTTGGTGTGGACGCCGATCGGGTCATCGCCGTTCGCGCTGTGGATCCTCACACTCGCACTGGTCGTCGGCGTCCTCGGCGTCACGTCGGCGGTCGTCGGGGTACGCGAGCGACTGTTCTCCCCCGCGCCGGCCGCCGTGCGGATCGCGCGGCCGTCCGCTCTCGGGGCGCGCGACTACCTTCCGGGCTGGGCGGCACAGCTGCCGCTGTGGCTCGTCGCGGCGAGCATTCTCGGCTGCACGGCTGTCACGGCGTCCTCACTCGGCGGCTCGATCGCCGCGGGAACGGCGGCCACGGTGTGCATCGCCCAGGCCTTCGCCGCGCTCGTGCTCGTGGTCTGTCGTGCCGCCGAGCGCCGCGTGCTCGCCCAGCCGCAGCCCGCGACCAACACCCTGGAGCTCGCGTGGGACGATCTCTTCCGCGCTGATTCGCTGAACGCGCTGCGCATGAGCGTGTCGATGGCGGCCTGGCTGCCGCTCGGGCTCGCCATCTGCGTTCTGTACCTTGCCGCTCTCGGCTTGGCCGACCCCGACGTGTCGCGGGTGCTCACGACGTTCCCCTGGTTCGGCATCCCGCTGATCCAAGTCGCGTACACGGCGACCTCGGGACGACTGCCCGCCCGGCTGTATCCGCAGTATCTTCGTGCGCAAGAAGTCGCGCCGCGGCCGGCGGGAGGAGCACTCGCATGATCGTCATCGACCCGTCCTCGCCCGTGCCGCCGTTCGAGCAGCTCCGCGCCGGACTCATCGACGCCGTCGCGTCGGGCGAGCTCGCCCCGGGCTCGCGGCTGCCCACCGTCCGCCGGCTGGCCGAGGATCTCGGCATCGCGCCGGGCACCGTCGCGCGGGCCTACCGCGAGCTCGAGGCCGCGGGCATCATCGAGACTCGAGGACGCAACGGCACGTTCGTCGCGTTCGACGCCGACCCGGCGCGGCAGCAGCTGCAGCGCGCGGCGGCCGCCTTCGCCGCCCAAGTGCGCGAACTGCGCCTCGACGCCGACGAAGCGCTGGCGATGGTCACCGCGGCCCTGCGCGGCGGCGACGTCACGCCGACCACGTGAGACTCTCGCCCCCGCGGCATATCTGAGGAGATTCGCCGATCAGAGGAGCGATCGGCCCGGAATCTCCTCGAATCCGCAGATCGCCGCTCGACGGCTGCGACGAATGCCGCAGCTCAGCGGCCGAGGGCCTCGTCGATCATCGCGACCACGTTCTCGGTGCCGTTGCGGGTGCCGACGGATGCCGCGGCCTGCGCCATCGCCGCGCGCTTGGCGTTGTCGGCCAGGAGCGGAAGCACCTCCAAGCGCACGCGGTCGCCTGTGAACTCGGCATCCGGAATCAGCACCGCAGCCCCCGCGCGCACCGCCGACGAGGCGTTCAGCGCCTGCTCGCCGTTGCCGACCGCGTACGGGACGTACGCCGTCGGGATGCCGAGCGCGCTGATCTCGCTGACGGTCGCGGCGCCGGCGCGCGAGACGATGAAGTCGGCGAGGGCGAAGGCGAGGTCCATGCGGTCGACGTAGCGCCGTACGGCGTAGCCGGCGACGCCGGGGTCGGTCAGCTCGGAGCGCTCGCCCGTCACGTGCAGCACCTGCCAGCCCGCGTCGACGACGTCGCGCCATGCCGCGCCGTGGCCCTCGCCGAAGGCGGCGTTGAGGCGCTGCGCGCCGAGCGAACCGCCGAACACCAGGAGCACGGGCTTCGCGGCGTCGAGGCCGAAGTGCGCGGCGGCCTCGGCGCGCAGCGCGTCGCGATCGAGCTCGACGATCTCGCGCCGCAGCGGCATGCCGACCACTCGCGACGCCTTGAGCGGCGTGCCCTCGAACGCGACCCCCACGCCCGCCGCGCGGGGTGCGCCGAGCCGGTTCGCCAGGCCCGGGCGCGCGTTGGCCTCGTGCACCACGAACGGCACGCGCGCGCGGCGGGCCGCGACGTAGGCGGGTGCGGAGGCGTAGCCGCCGAAGCCGACGACCACGTCGACGCCGCGCTGGGCGATGTGCGCACGCACCTGACCGATCGCCCGACGGAATCGGGCGGGGAAGGCCGCTGCAGCCCCGTTCGGGCGGCGCGGGAACGGCACCTTGTCGACGATCAGCAACTCGTAGCCGCGCTCCGGCACGAGCCGGGCCTCGAGTCCCTCGCGCGTGCCGAGGACGAGCACCTCGGCCTCGGGGTCGCGCGCTCGCAGCGCGTCGGCGACAGCCAGGAGCGGGTTGACGTGTCCGGCGGTCCCGCCGCCGGCAAGGAGGTACGTCGTCACTCCCCGAGCCTACCCGGCTCGGTCCCCCGGCCCGGTTCCCGTCCCGAGCGTTCAGACCCGAATCCGCAGCCCGCGACCGGCCCTCGCGCGGAGCAGCGCTCAGCGCAGCGCGTGCAGCTTCGCGCGCTCGCGCGCCGCGCGTGCCTCGGCGATCCGTGCCTCGCGACGGGCGACGGATGCCGGCAGTGAACGTGCGAACGCCAGCAGCACGCCCGACGCGATGAGCACCGACAGGAGCGATGTGCCGCCCTGCGACATGAACGGCAGCGGGACCCCGAGCACGGGGAACACGCGGAGCACCACGCCGATGTTGATGAGGGCCTGACCCACGATCCACACGGTGATGCCGCCGGCGGCGATGCGGACGAAGGGGTCGTCGGTCTTGCGGATGACGTGGAAGGCGCCGACCGCGAAGAGCGCGAAGAGGGTCAGCACGACGGCGCAGCCGATCAGGCCGAGCTCCTCGCCGACGATCGCGAAGATGTAGTCGTTGGCGGCGGCGGGGAGCCAGTCGTACTTCTCGCGCGAGTTGCCGAGCCCGAGTCCGAAGATGCCGCCGCTGGCCAGGCCCCAGATGCCGTGGAGCGGCTGGTAGCAGTCGTTGAAGTAGTCGTCGAGGCAGTTCGGGTTGAGGAAGCTCATGAAGCGCCGCATGCGGTCGGGGCTCGTGACCGCGAGGAAGGCGACGGCCGCCGCCGCCCCGATCGCCGGCAGCACGAAGATGCGCAGCTTCACGCCCGAGAAGAAGAGCGCGCCGAGCACGATGAGCACCAGGATCATGGCCGTGCCGAGGTCGTCGCCGGCAAGCACCGACGCGATGGCGAGGCCCGCGACCGGCACCAGCGGGATGAACACGTGCTGCCATTTGGTGAGCAGGGTGCGCTTGCGGAAGAGGATGAACGCGACCCACAGTGCGAGCCCGAGCTTCAGGAACTCCGACGGCTGCGCCTGGAATCCGCCGATGATGATCCAGTTGCGGTTGCCGTCGGCGCCGTGACCGAGCGGCGTGAACACCAGCAGCTGGAAGGCGACGCCGAAGATCAGGGCCGGCCAGGCGATCTTCTTCCAGAACGACACCGGCAGGCGGCTGGCGATGAACATGAGCGGCACGCCGAGCAGCGCGAACACGACCTGCTTGAGCACCACGTCCCACGGCGCCTCGCCCTGCGCCGTCGCGGTGGCCGACGTCGCCGACAGCACCATGACCAGTCCGAAGACCGTCAGCAGCAGCGCCGTCGACGCGATCAGCAGGAACTCGCTCGGCACGGGCGCGAACACCCGGCCGAGAGTGACGCGGGCGGCGAGTCCGCGCCGCAGCGCCGGCTCAGCCGCGGAGGTCGTCGGGGTCGGCCTGGTCGTCCGGGCCCGCGGTGGCTGTGTCGTGGTCACCCGGGTCCCCCGTTCCGATCCGATCTCTCACGGCCGCCGCGAAGCGGCGACCGCGGTCGGCGTACGACGCGAACTGGTCGAAGGATGCCGCAGCGGGAGCGAGCAGAACCACGTCCCCGTCACGCGCCACCCCTGCCGCCAGTTCGACGACCTGCGCCATGACCTCTTCAGTCTCATCGGCGTCGACCTCGAACACGGGCACCGCCGGCGCGTGTCGCTCGAACGCGGCGACGACCTCGGTGCGCTCTAGGCCGATCACGATCGCGGCCTTCGCCGCGCCGCCGCGCCCGGCCACGAGCGCGGAGATGTCGACGCCCTTGAGGAGGCCGCCCACCACCCACACGGCCCCCGGGTACGCGGCGAGCGAGGAGGCGGCGGCATGCGGGTTCGTCGCCTTGGAGTCGTCGACCCAGGTGATCCCGGCGTGGCGTGCGACCACCTCGATGCGGTGCGGGTCGAGGCGGAACCCGCGGAGCGCGTCGCGGATCGCCGCGGGTGCGACATCCAGCGATCGCGCCAGCGCCGCGGCCGCCAGGATGTTCGCGACGATGTGCGGAGCCGACAGGCCCCGCTCGGCGAGGTCGGAGACGGTGCAGAGCTCGAGCGCGCTCTTGTGCCGGTCCTCGAGGAAGGCGCGGTCGACGAGGATGCCCTCGACCACCCCCAGATCGCTGGGACCGGGGACGCCGAGATCGAACCCGATGGCCCGTGCGCCCTCGACCACATCGGCGTCCTCGACCATGCGCTGGGTCGCGGCATCCGCCTTGTTGTAGACGCACGCGACGCGCGTGTTGTCGTACACGTGCGCCTTCGCGTCGCGATAGTCCTCGAACGACCCGTGCCACTCGAGGTGGTCGTCGGCGAGGTTGAGACAGACCGCGGCGTGCGGCGAGACGGGGTCGGGAGTGTCCTGAAGCCCCAGGTACCAGAGCTGGTGGCTCGACAGCTCGACGACCAGCGCGTCGAAGCCCGAGGGATCGCGCACGGCGTCGAGCACGGGCGTGCCGATGTTGCCGACCGGCGCCGCGCGCAGCCCGCCGGCGACGAGCATGGTCGCGGTCAGTCGCGTCGTGGTCGTCTTGCCATTGGTGCCGGTGATGAGGATCCAGTCCGCGGGCGTGCCGTCGGCGCGCAGCACCTTGTCGCGCACGCGCCACGCGAGCTCGACGTCGCCCCACAGCGCGATGCCGTTCTCCCGTGCCCACGTGATGAGCGGATGCCGCGGCGAGAAGCCCGGCGAGGCCACGACGACCTCGGGCGCGAAGTCGACGAGCTCGGCCGGCACGTCTTCGAGCGCGCCGGTCCACAGCCGCGCGCCGATGACCGGCAGCAGCCGCGCGTACTCCTCGTCGGCCTTCTCGGTGACCACCAGGACCTCGGCGCCGAGCTCGGCGAGCGTGTCGGCGACGGAGAAGCCGGTCACCGACAGCCCGAGCACGGCGACCCGCAGCCCCTTCCAATCGGCGTGCCAGCTGGTCAGGGCGGAGAGGCGGTCAGAGCTCATGTGCGCGAAAGCCATTCGACGTAGAAGAAGCCGACACCCGAGACGGCCAGGAGGCCGGCGATGATCCACATGCGCACGACGATCGTGACCTCCGACCAGCCGCGCATCTCGAGATGGTGGTGGAACGGACTCATGAGGAACAGGCGTTTGCCGCGGGTGACCTTGAAGTAGAGGCGCTGCAGGATCACCGAGCCGGGGCCGATGATGAAGACGCCGGCGACCAGCACGGCGAGCAGCTCGGTGCGGGTGAGGATCGCCATCGCGGCGATCACGCCGCCGATCGACATCGAGCCGACGTCGCCCATGAAGACCTTCGCCTTGGGGGCGTTCCACCACAGGAAGCCCACGAGCGCGCCGACGAACGAGGCCGAGATGATCGCGAGGTCGAACGGGTCGCGCGTCGGGTAGCACGCGGCCTTCGCGGCTGCCGACAGCCCCTCGCCGCCCCAGCACGCCTGGTTGAACTGCCAGAACGCGATGAGGCTGTAGGCGCCGGTGACGAAGATCGCCGCGCCGGCAGCCAGGCCGTCGAGCCCGTCGGTGACGTTGACGCTGTTGGAGAAGGCGACCCCGATGAAGGTGATCCAGGCGAGGTAGAGGATCCACCCGATCACGAGCCCGAGGGTCATGAAGCCCAGCACGGGGACGTCGCGGAAGACCGAGATGAAGGGCGATGCCGGGGTCTGGTCGAACTCGTTGGGGAAGTTCAGGGCCGCGATGCCGAACGGCACCGTGACCACCACCTGGCCGACGATCTTGCGCCAGCCGCTCAGTCCCATGAACTTCTGCTGGCGGACCTTCATGTAGTCGTCGATGAAGCCCACCGCCCCGAGGCCGACCATCATCCAGATCACGAGAATGCCCGAGATCGTCGGAGGGTTGTTGCCCGCGAAACAGCCCACGAGATAGCCGACGATCGTGCCGACGATGAAGATCGTGCCGCCCATGGTGGGCGTGCCGCGCTTCGTCTGGTGGTTGGGGTTGCGGATGTCTTCGGGGGTGCGGATCACCTGGCCCCAGCCCCACTTGCGGAAGAGCCGCAGAAAGACGGGGGTGAGGAAGAGGGTGAAGGCCAGCGAGATCGCCGCCGCGGTCAGGAGAGATCTCACGAGAACGATTCTCCCAGACGATCGCCGAGGAACCGGAGCCCCGCCGAGTTGGACGACTTGACCAGCACGCGGTCACCCTCGCGCAGCTCGCCGCGCAGATAGTCGAAGGCCTCATCGGCCGTCGAGAAGAAGACGGCCTCGTTGTCCCACGATCCCTGCGCGACCGCCTCGAGGTACATCCGCCGCGCGGCGTCGCCGACGACGACGATCCGCTGGATGCCCAGGCGCACCGCGAGCAGGCCCACGCGGTCGTGCTCCTCCTCGGCGTACTCCCCCAGCTCGCTCATCGCGCCGAGGACCGCGACGGTGCGCTCCTCGGGACCGGTGATCTGCGCCAGCGTGCGCAGCGCCGCGGCCATCGAGTCGGGGCTGGCGTTGTAGGCGTCGTTGATGATGCGCACGCGGTCCGATCCCAGCGGCTGCATCCGCCAGCGCTCGGCGATCTCGACCGTCTCCAGGCGCGCCACGGCGTCGGTGAGCGACACGCCGAGCGTCGTCGCGGCGGCGATCGCCGCCAGCGCGTTCATGACGTGGTGCTCGCCCAGCACCCGCAGGCGCAGCGGCAATGAGACGCCGTCGGCGGTGACCGTGAAGGAGGTTCCGGATGCCGTCACCGCGACGTCGTCGGCGCGCACATCGGTCGCGCCGGCGCCGCGGCCGAACCACCGCACGCTCGCGCCGCGCTCGGCGGCGATCGGCGCCATCGCTGCGACGCGCGCATCGTCGGCGTTGAGGACGGCGACGCCGCCCTCGTGCAGCGACTTCACGAGCTCGGACTTCGCGTGGAAGGTCGCCTCGATGCCGCCGAAGCCGCCCGCGTGCGCCATGCCGACCATGAGCACGACGGCGACGTCGGGGTCGACGAGCCCGGCCAGCCGCGCGATCTCGCCCGGTGCGCTGGCGCCGAGCTCGCTCACCAGGAACCGCGTCGTCCCCGTGACGCGCAGCATCGTCAGCGGCGCGCCCACCTCGTTGTTGAACGAGGCCTTCGGGGCGACCGTCTCGCCTTCGCCCTCGAGGATGCGCGCGAGCAGGTTCTTCGTGGTCGTCTTGCCGTTCGAGCCCGTGATGCCGACAACCCGCAGGTCGCCGCTCTCTTTGCGCACCCGCCCGACGACCTCGCGCGCGAGGTCCGCGATGGCCGCGACGACGTCGGGCACGACGATCTGGGTGACGGATGCCGCACCCGGCGTGTCGACGACGTGCTCGACGAGGGCGAGCACGGCGCCGTTGTCGACCGCGGCGTCGACGAAGAGGTGTCCGTCGGTCTCCTCGCCCGGCTTGGCGACGAAGACGCCGCCCGGCTCGATGAGCCGCGAGTCCGTGTCGACGGTCCCGTCGACGAGGGTGTAGGGGGTGTCGCCGTCGGCGAGGTGCACCTCGCCCGCGACGGCACGGGCGATATGGGCGATACTGAGCGCGATCATGTGGGGAACTCCGGAAGCTCGGGACACTACCCGAACTTGGGCAGCAGCTCCGGCGACGTCGTGGAAGGCATGACGCGATAGGTCTTGAGCACCTGGGTCATGGCCTTCTGGAACGCGGTCGCGTTGGCCGCAGACGATGTTACCTTCGTCGGCTCGTCGAGGGTGACGACCACCACGTACTCGGGGTCCTCGGCCGGGGCGAAGCCGACCATCGTCGTGTAGTACACGCCCCGCTTGTAGCCGCCGTTGCCGTCGGACTTCTCACCGGTGCCCGTCTTGCCGCCGACGCGGTAACCGGGGATCGCGACCGTCTTGGCGTACGGCGCCTGGAGGAACACGTTCTCGAGCATCTCGCGCATCTGAGCCGAGGTGCTCTCGTTCAGGACGCGCTCGGGCTCGTCGACCTCGGGCTCGACCACGGTGCCGTCGGCCTTCGTGCACGACTCGATGATCTGGAGCGGCATCCGGACTCCGCCGTTCACGATCGTGCCGTATGCCCGCGCGAGCTCCGGCATGGTCGTCTCGACGCCCTGCCCGAACGAGGTGTTGTAGGCGGTCTGGGTACCCCACTGATCGACGGGATGGACAACGCCGATCTGCTCGTTCGGATAGCCGGATGCCGTGCCCTGCCCGATCCCGAACCTCTGGAAGTAGTCGGCGCGCGTCTGCCGGTCGACCTTCTCGCTGAACTTCGAGATGCCGGCGTTCGACGAGTCGATGAGAACTCCGGTCAGCGTGTACGTGTACGCGGGGTGCTTGAAGGCGTCGCGCACGCGGGCGCCGTCGGCGAAGAACTCCTCGCTCGACGCGACCACGGTGGAATCCTTCGTCTGCCCGCCCGCGTCGATCACCGTCGCCGCGGTGAGCGCCTTGAACGTCGAGCCCGGCTCGAACCTGCCGAGGAACATCTCGCTCGTGCGGTCCTTGACCTCGGTGGCGTCGACGTTGTTCGGGTCGACCGTCGGGTACTCCGCCGCGGCGCGCACCTTGCCGGTCTTCACCTCATAGACGAGCACCGCGCCGTGCTGCGCGGCCATGTTCTGCGTCTGCTCCGCGATGAGCTGCTGCAGGTACCACTGCAGGTCCCGATTGATCGTCAGCTGCAGGGTGCCGCCGTCGGTGGCCGGCGTCTCGACCTCAGTGCCGGGGATGACGACGCCGTCCTTGCCCTTCTCGTACGTGCGGGTGCCGTTCGTCGCGGCCAGGCAGTCGTTCTGCGACAGCTCGAGGCTCTCCTGCGGCGCGCCGTCGCTGCCGAGGAATCCGACGAGGTTGCCCGCGACCGCGCCGTCCGGGTAGGCGCGCGCAGGGTGCGAGTTGCAGGTGATGTACGGCACCCCGAGGTCGGCGAGGGCGCGGAACTGCTCTGTCGAGACGCCGTTCTTGAGCTTGGCGTACTCCGACTCCGGGTTGTCGGCGAGGGCGTCGCCGACGATGGCACGCACCTCTTCGGGCGTCTGCCCCGTGATCTCGGCGACGTCGTCCGACACGTCGGCCCACAGCGGGTCGTCGGACTCGCCCTCGAGCACCTGCGCGTCGATCTGCGTGATGAGCAGCGGCGAGAGCTGGCAGTCATACCGGAGGATGCTGCCCGCCAGCGTCTGCCCGTTCTCGTCGACGATCGCCCCGCGCGTGCCGTACAGCGTCTGCTGGCCGGCGAAGGCGACGTCGAGCGAGTCCTTGATGTGGTCGTCGGCGTTGACGACCTGGATGTCGACAAGCCTCACGATGAAACCGGCGAGCACCGCCAGGACGACGGCGAGGGCCACGACGGTGCGGCGGCGGGGGCTTCTCGTACTGCGTGTCGTCATCTCGCGTCTCGTGTCGTGATCGTTCGTCAGGCGTCGGCGTCGGTGTCGTCTCAGTGTGTGCTGGGCGTGGGCAGTCCGTCGGTGATCGGCGGCGGAGTGTTGCCGACTCCGGCGTCGCCGACGCCGGCCACCTCGACGGGCACGCCGTCGATCGTCGCGTCCGGGGCCGTGACGAGCGGCGTGTCGGTGATGAGGGCGTTGGGGACGGCCCCGCGGCCGATCGCGTCGACCGAGGACGACCCCATCGCGACCTCGGACGGTCCGAGGATCGCGCCGTCGCTCAGCCGCAGGTAGCTCGGCGCCTCGTTGATCACCATGCCGAGCGCGGCGGCGTTCGCCGCCAGGTACTGGGGCGAGCTGAGGCCGGCGACATCGTCGTACAGCATCTGCTTCTCGTACGTGAGGTCGCGCTGCTCCTTCGTCAGGGCGGCGAGCTCGTACGTGCCCTGCGTCGTCATGATCGACAGCGACATCTGCGCACCCGCGATGAGGAACGCGCCGAGAACCGCGACCACGCCGTAGAAGAGCTTCGGGCGGCGTCGGCGGGCCGGCGCCTCGACCACCCGGAGGCGGCGGCGCGCGGCATCCGATCGATCCGGCGCGACCGCGCCCGAGAGTCTGGCCGCTGTGGTGGCGTTCGCGATCGTGCTCATGCGTCGTCCTTCACTCGCTCAGCCGCCCGCAGGCGGACCGGCGTCGCGCGCGGGTTCGCCGCGCGCTCCTCTTCGGTGGCGAGCTCGGCACCTTTGACGAGCAGTCGGAACTTCGGGGCGTGCTCGGGCAGCTCGACCGGCAGCCCCGCGGGCGCGGTCGACGTGGAGGCCTCCGCGAACGCACGCTTGATCAGGCGGTCCTCGAGGGACTGGTAGGAGAGGACGACGATGCGGCCGCCGACCGGGAGGATGCCGAGCGCCGACGGCACGGCGCGCTCGAGCACCGACAGCTCGCGGTTGACCTCGACCCGCAGCGCCTGGAACACGCGCTTGGCGGGGTGTCCGGTGCGCTGCACCGCCGCGGGCGTCGCCGCCTGCAGGATCTCGACGAGCCGGCCCGACCGCTCGATCGGCGCCTCGCCCCGCGCGGCGATGATGGCGCGGGCGTAGCGCCCGGCGAGCTTCTCCTCGCCGTACCGCTCGAAGATGCGACGCAGATCGCCCTCGCCGTACGTCGCGAGGATCTCGGCGGCCGTCGTGCCGGCCGACTGGTCCATGCGCATGTCGAGCGGGGCGTCCTGCGCGTAGGCGAAGCCGCGGTCGGCGACGTCGAGCTGCAGCGACGAGACGCCCAGATCGAACAGGATGCCGTCTGCCACCGGGAAGCCGGCCGAGGTCACGGCATCCGCGATCCCGTCGTAGACCGTGTGCACGAGGTGCACGCGGTCGCCGAAGCGCGCGAGGCGCTCCCCCGCGATGCGCAATGCGTCGGTGTCGCGATCGAGGCCGACCAGCTGCAGGCCGGGGAACCGCTCGAGGAACGCCTCGGAGTGTCCGCCCATGCCGAGCGTGGCGTCGACGAAGACGGCACCGTCGCGGCCGAGGGCGGGCGCCAGCAGCTCGATGCAGCGCTCGAGCATCACCGGGGTGTGGATATCGCGCAGGTTCATGATCGTCGGGGCCTCCGGGGCCTCGTCCCCTGAACCCTGATCCCCATCCGCTCTGACCTGTCACCGGGGAAGTGGCGACAGGGCGGGAGCGGCTGGGAGTCGGGATCCAGGCGACGGAGCCTCAGAACAGGCCCGGAATCACCTCCTGCTCCAGCTCGGCGTAGCTCTCTTCGTTGGCCTCTGCGTAGGTGTTCCACGCAGCGGCGTCCCAGATCTCGGCATGAGCGCCCACGCCGGTGACGACGAGGTCTCGCTCCAGGCCGGCGTATGCGCGCAGCGGAGGGGGGATCGTGATGCGGTTCTGACTGTCGGGCTTCTCGGCACTGGCACCCGAGAGGAACATGCGCAGGAAGTCGCGCGCCTGCTTGTTCGCGAGCGGCGCCTCGCGGATGCGGTCGTGCACCCGCTCGAACTCCTTCTCGCTGAACACGTACAGGCAGCGATCCTGTCCGCGCGTCACGACGACACCCCCACCCAGGTCGTCGCGGAACTTCGCCGGGAGGATGACGCGTCCTTTGTCATCGAGCTTGGGTGTGTGCGTGCCCAAAAGCATCGGTACATCACACCCCCTTCGTCCGGCCCCCCGGGTTGTGCGCCACTTTACTCCACTCTCCTCCACTTCGCCACCAATTCGATGCACGGGACTCCCCCGGGCGCCCTGCGCGAGCAACGGCGGGTCGTTCGCGCGCAACAAAAAAGCACCGACCCGTAGGTCGGTGCTTCTCGTGCCGGCTCAGTCGGCGGGGGCGCTCAGCGCTCCTCCTGCCGCCTGTCCCAGCGATCGTTCATGCGATCCATGAACGACGAGCTGTTGTTGGTCTGTCTCGAGGGGCGATCCGGTTCGACGCGCACCTTGCCCGGTCCGCGTCCCGGCGTGACCGCGAGGAGGACTCCGCCGAGCATCACGACGAAGCCGATCACGCCGACGATCACCTGCGGGATCGAGACGCCGACGATCAGGCCGCCCAGACCCAGCAGCACGAGGATCGTGCCGTAGACGATGTTGCGATAGCTCAGGGTGCGTCCGTCGCGGGGCGCGCTGACGACATCCGCGTCGTTGCGCATGAGATGGCGCTCCATCTCGTCCAGCAGGCGCTGCTCCTGTTCGGAGAGTGGCATGCATCCCCCTCTGTACTTCGGTGGCTCGATTGTACGCGTGCCGTTCCTCACTAGGCTAGGCCCGTGTCACCCCTCGCAGAGCCGATCGAAGCCATTTCTCAGCGAGTGGACATGTTCGTCTCGGATCAGCGGAAGACCGTGACGGATGCCGGGCCCGACGCCGACGGGTTCCTCACCGCCGCGGCGGACGCCGTCACCGGCGGAAAGCGTCTGCGCGGCCGCTTCTGCATCGCCGGGTGGAGGGCAGTGGAGGAGGCAGCCGCGCCCGCGGGCGCCCCGCCTGCTCCGGTCATCGCCGCAGCCGCCGCACTCGAGGTCTTCCACGCGGCGGCGCTCGTGCACGACGACCTCATCGACAACTCCGACACCCGGCGCGGCCGGCCGTCGGCGCACCGCGCGCTCGAGGCGGAGCACCGCGCCGCGGGGTGGTTCGGCGACGCCGACGCCTTCGGGCGGTCGAGCGCGATCCTCCTCGGAGACCTCCTCGTGGCCTGGAGCGACGACCTGCTCGAGGAGGGTCTGGCCGAGACGTCGCCCGACCGTGCGGCTGCGGCCCGCCGTCAGTACGCCCTGATGCGCCGCGAGGTCACGCTCGGGCAGTTCCTCGATGTGGCCGAGGAGTCGGCGTTCGTCACCGAGCCCGACGATCGACACGCCGATCGCGCCCTGCGCGTGGCGTCGTTCAAGTCGGCGCGGTACAGCATCCAGCAGCCCCTCGCGATCGGTGCGGCGCTGGCGGGGGCGGATGCCGCGCAGGCGGCGGCGCTGGCCGCGTTCGGCCATCCGGTCGGCATGGCCTTCCAGCTGCGCGACGACGTGCTGGGCGTCTTCGGCGACGAGGCGGCAACCGGCAAGCCGTCCGGCGACGATCTCCGCGAGGGCAAGCGCACCGTGCTCATCGCCTTCGCGCGCGAGGCTCTCGCACCCAACGCCCGCCGGATCGTCGACGAGCTCCTCGGCGATCCGGAGCTCGATGCCGGGCAGATCGCGTCGCTGCAGCAGACCATCCTCGACACCGGCGCCCTGGACCGGGTGGAGAGCCTCATCGCCGACTACGCGCGCGAGGCCGACCGAGCGCTGTCCGGAGCGCGGCTGGGCAACGCCGCCGTGAGCGAGCTGCGGGAACTCGCACGCGCCGCGACGGTCCGCACCACCTGAGCCCGCGAGGCTCGCAGCGCGCCCGGCCCCTGAGCTCGTCGAAGGGTCCCTGAGCTCGTCGAAGGTCCCTGAGCTCGTGGAAGGGTCAGGCGAGGGTGCGTGCGACCCGGCGGACCTCGCTCTTGCGCCCGGCCAGGAGAGCCTCGATCGGCGAGACGCCGATCGTCTCGTCAGGGGCGAGGAGCCAGTCGATCGCCTCGTCGTCGGAGAAGCCGGCGTCGTGCAGGGCGAAGACCGTGCCGCGCAGGGAGGGCAGCGGGTGCCCGTCGACGATGAACACCGAGGGCACCTTCAGGGCGCCGTCGCGGCGGGTGCCGACGAGGTGGAAGTCGTCGAGAAGCCGGCGCACGCGACCGAGCGGTTCGCCGAGCACCTCCACCAGGTCGGGGAGGGTGAGCCAATCGGTCTCGAAGCGCGAAGCGTCGTCAGCGGTCACGAAAGCAACTATCTCAGATCACGCCGGGCACCGGACCACCCGACTCCCGCCACAGCAGTCACACCTGGCACGCCTGTTATCACCAGTTGACACCAATTCACATCCGTGACACGGTTTCGGAGTCGACTGAGGGGGGAAACTCGTGCGACCGATTCGGAGTACCGGTGATCACGCCGACCGGAGCGCCGCGTCGTCGCGGACGCTCCGCGCGGGGGTTCCTGTAGCCCTCGCCGGCTCCATCGCCCTGACGCTCACCGCCGTTCCCGCCCACGCGGCGGCGAGCGAGGCGACGACGCGACAGGCGCCGAGCGTGCTGCGCCCGGCCATCGCCACTGCCGTGGCAACGGGGGCTTCGGCCGCGTCGGCGACCGCAGCGCCGGCGGCTGCGGCATCCGTCACCGCGGCATTCGCCCCCGCGGCCGCCGCCACGGTCGCGCGCGTGACCACGACGGCCGCGCCACCGACGCACACGGTGCAGCGCGGCGACACGGTCAGCCGCATCGCAGCCCGCTTCGGCCTGCGGACCGCCGACGTGCTGGCGCTGAACGGGCTCGGATGGTCGTCGACGATCTACCCGGGCCAGGTGCTGAAGCTGTCGGCCGCTCCGGCAGCGCCCGCTCCCGCGCCGGCGCCGTCCGCCGGCACCTACACGGTCCAGCGCGGCGACACGGTGAGCGCGATCGCGAGGCGCCACGGGGTGACGACCAACGCCGTCCTCTCTGCCAACGGGCTGAGCTGGTCCTCGATCATCTATCCGGGCCAGGCCATCAAGATCCCCGGAGCCGCGGCCCCTGCCGCGTCGGCCCCGGCACCCGCGCCTGCACCCGCACCCGCGCCTGCTCCGGCCCCCGCACCGCCCGCGTCGGCCGGGACGCACACGGTCATCGCCGGCGACACCATCAGCGCGATCGCGAAGCGCTACGGCGTCACCACGAACGCGGTGCTCTCGGCCAACGGGCTCGGCTGGTCGTCGATCATCTACCCGGGCCAGACGATCAAGATCCCGGCCGCCGGGATCCCCGGCCTCACGTCGGAGCAGGCCGCCAACGCGCGGCTGATCGTCGGCATCGGACGCGAGCTTGGGGTGTCGAACCACGGCATCGCGATCGCCCTCGGCACGGCGATGCAGGAGTCCTCGCTCCGCAACCTCTCGTGGGGCGACCGCGACTCGCTCGGACTGTTCCAGCAGCGGCCGAGCTACGGCTGGGGCACCGAGGCCGAGGTGACGGACCCGGCGCGCGCGACGCGCGTCTTCTTCGGCGGACGCGGCGACCCGAACGGCTCCCGCACGCGCGGTCTGCTCGACATCCCGGGATGGGAGGCGATGAGCTTCACGCAGGCCGCCCAGGCCGTGCAGATCTCCGCCTATCCCGACGCGTACGCCAAGTGGGAGGCATCCGCCCATTCCTGGCTCGCCGCGATCGGCTGAGGCCGGATCCGGTCCGGTCGCATGCGTCACATTACGATCTCGCGTGGTGAGGCGCTCCGCCGGCACGCAGGTGCGCATCCGTAGACTCTCAGCGTGAGCACGAGTCAGCAGACGGACCCGCTGATCGGCCGTCTCGTCGACGGCCGGTACCGGGTGCGTGCTCGCATCGCCCGCGGCGGCATGGCCACCGTCTACGTCGCCACCGACCTCCGCCTCGAGCGCCGCGTCGCGCTCAAGGTCATGCACTCGCACCTGAGCGACGACACCGTCTTCCAGAGTCGCTTCATCCAGGAGGCCCGCGCGGCTGCCCGCCTCGCCGATCCGCACGTGGTGAACGTGTTCGATCAGGGGCAGGACGGCGACATGGCGTACCTCGTCATGGAGTACCTGCCGGGCATCACGCTGCGCGAACTCCTCCGCGAGCAGCGGCGCCTCACGGTGCCGCAGGCGGTCTCGATCCTCGACGCCGTGCTGTCGGGGCTCGCGGCGGCGCACAAGGCCGGTATCGTGCATCGCGACGTCAAGCCCGAGAACGTGCTCCTCGCCGAGGACGGCCGGATCAAGATCGGCGACTTCGGCCTTGCGCGCGCGACGACGGCGAACACCGCGTCCGGGGCGCAGCTGCTGGGCACGATCGCGTACCTCGCCCCCGAGCTGGTCACGCGCGGCACCGCCGACGCGCGGAGCGACATCTACGCGATCGGCATCATGCTGTACGAGATGCTCACCGGCGAGCAGCCCTACAAGGGCGAGCAGCCGATGCAGATCGCCTTCCAGCACGCCACCGATTCGGTGCCGCGCCCGAGCGTGAAGAACCCGGGAGTGCCCGAGCCGCTCGACGAGCTCGTGCTCTGGGCGACCGAGAAGTCGCCCGACGAGCGCCCGATCGACGCGCGCGAGATGCTCCAGCGACTCCGCGACATCGAGCGCGAGCTCGGCATCTCCCCCGTGGTCGCCCGCACGGGGCCGATCGGCGTCATCCGCGACGACGTCACAGCCACCGGTGAACTCACCGCCGTCCTCCCCGGCACGCCGACGGGGCCCACCACCACGATGGAAGAGGTCGACAACGCCTCGCGGCTGCGCCGTGCCACGCAGCGTCGCCGCTCGCGCGGCGCGTGGCTCATCGTGCTCGTGCTCCTGCTGGCGGCCATCGCCGGCGGCCTCGGCTGGTGGTTCGGCTCGGGCCCGGGCTCGCAGGTCGCGGTTGCCGACGTCGCCGGATTGAGCTTCGAGGATGCCGCCGCGCGTCTGCAGGAGGACTCGCTCGTCGCCGTGCAGCAGAGCGAGAGCAGTCTCGAGGTCGCCGCCGGCCAGGTGATCCGCACCGATCCCCCGAGCGGCTCCCGGCTCGACCGCTCCGCCGAGGTGAACGTGTACGTGTCGACCGGCCCCGCCGAGGCGACCTTCACGTCGTTCGCCGGCATGCCCGAGGCCGACGTGCGCGCCGCGCTGGAAGCGCAGTTCGTCACGGTGCCCGACGAGAGCTCGGAGATCTTCACCGACGCCGGGGCGGGAACGGTCACCGGCGTCGTGGTGCGCCCGGCCGGCGCCCCCGAGGACGGCTCCCAGGACGTCGCCTGCATCGAGGGCTGCACCGTGCACCAGGGCGACACCGCTCGGCTGCAGGTGTCGCTCGGCCCGCTGCCCGATGTCACGGGTGAGAGCGAGGGCAAGGCGCGCAGCACGCTCGAGGGCCTGGGGCTCGCGGTCGCCGATCCCAGCCGGACCGAGCCCAGCGACTCCGTCGAAGAGGGCCGCGTGATCACGGTGATCGGCAAGGACGACGGCAGTGCCCTCGCCCCCGGCGACACCGTCACGCTCGTCGTCTCGACCGGTCCTCCGCTGTTCGAGGTGCCCGACGTCATCGGCTTGACCCGCGACGAAGCCGTCGGAGCGCTAAGCGCGCATTTCGAAGTCGACGGCGTCGACTTCCCATGGAACATCGCAATCAACGGTCTCACCGAGGTCCAGTCGCAGAATCCGAAGGCCGGAACCATGCTTCCGGAGGGATCGCCGGTTCGGATCGAGATCGATGTCCGCGACGACGAATAGCGGCTGACCCGGGCGAGGCATCCGGACCCCGCCCGCCAATCGCGACGAGACCTCGCGGCAGCACCGCCCCGACGGCGCGGGACGGCGCTTCGCCCGGGTCTCGTGCCCGCGCCGCACGCAGCCCGCGCCGCGACACCCGCCCGACGACGGAGATCCCGGATGCCTCGGGTGAGGCATCCGGGATCTCGTTCGTGTCAGACGAAGCGGGTCGGGGTTTCGACTCGCTCCGCTCGCTCAACCTTGACGCGGGATCGCATCAACGCTCGCTGGCGCTCGCATTGATCCGACCCTCGTCAGCGCTTCTCGAGCTCCTCGGCGACGAGGAAGGCGAGCTCGAGCGACTGCATGTGGTTCAGGCGCGGGTCGCACAGGGACTCGTAGCGGGTCGCGAGGGTGGCCTCGTCGATCTGCTCGGAGCCGCCCAGGCACTCCGTCACGTCGTCGCCCGTGAGCTCGACGTGGATGCCGCCCGGGAAGGTGCCGACGGCGCGGTGCGCCTCGAAGAAGCCGCGCACCTCATCCACGACGTCGTCGAACCGCCGCGTCTTGTAGCCGGTGGGCGTCGTGATGCCGTTGCCGTGCATCGGGTCGGTGACCCACAGCGGGGTCGCGCCGGAGTCGCGGACGGCCTCGAGCAGCGGCGGCAGCGCGTCGCGGATCTTGCCGGCGCCCATGCGCGTGATGAAGGTGAGGCGACCGGGCTCGCGGTTCGGGTCGAGCTTGTCGATGAGCGCGAGCGCCGTCTCGGGCGACGTGGTGGGGCCGAGCTTCACGCCGATCGGGTTGCGGATCTTCGAGAAGTAGTCGACGTGGGCGCCGTCGAGGTCGCGCGTGCGCTCACCGATCCACAGGAAGTGGGCCGACGTGTTGTACGGCGTGTTCGTGCGCGAGTCGATGCGCGTCATCGGGCGCTCGTAGTCCATGAGCAGACCCTCGTGGCCGGTGTAGAACTCGACGCGCTTGAGCTCGTCGAAGTCGGCGCCGGCGGCCTCCATGAACTTGATCGCGCGGTCGATCTCGGTCGCCAGGCGCTCGTACTGCTGGTTCGCGGGGTTCTGCGCGAAGCCCTTGTTCCACGAATGCACCTCGCGGAGGTCGGCGAAGCCACCGGTGGTGAAGGCGCGGATCAGATTGATGGTCGATGCGGCCGTGTGGTAGCCCTTGAGGAGCCGGGCGGGGTCGGCCTTGCGCGAGTTCTCGGTGAAGTCGTAGCCGTTGACGATGTCGCCGCGGTAGGCCGGCAGCGTCACGTCGCCGCGCGTCTCGGTGTCGCTCGAGCGCGGCTTGGCGAACTGGCCCGCCATGCGGCCCATCTTCACGACCGGCATCGAGGCGCCGTACGTGAGGACGACCGCCATCTGCAGCACCGTCTTGATGCGGTTGCGGATCTGCTCGGCGGTGGCCCCCGCGAAGGTCTCGGCGCAG
This sequence comes from Microbacterium hibisci, assembly GCF_015278255.1. Classification (GTDB taxonomy): domain Bacteria; phylum Actinomycetota; class Actinomycetes; order Actinomycetales; family Microbacteriaceae; genus Microbacterium; species Microbacterium hibisci. The sequence continues at coordinate 140,473 of NZ_JADIJC010000001.1, read as the reverse complement.
TCGCCGCCCTGGAGCAGGAACGCGTTGCCGGACGCCGCGCGCGCGAGGCGGTCGCGCAGGTTGTCGACCTCGCCCGCGAAGACCAGGGGCGGCAGCGTGGCGAGTTCCGCGGATGCCGCTGTCACAGCCTCGGCGTCATACCACTGCGGCTGCTGCTTGATCGGCAGGGTCCGCCAGTGGTCGAGTGCGTCGAGGTGCTGGAGCATCCCCCGATTCTAGCCGCGGGACGACTGCCGCCGGCGCCGCGTGACGGCCGCGTGGACGGATGCCGTGGGCACGGCGTGACGACCGCCCGACACGCGCGACCCGCCGCGGGTCAGCGGGTCTTCGGCTTCAGCCGATCCTTCACCGTCGAGGCGTACACGTCCTCGTACTCCTGCTCCCCCAGGCGCTGCAGCGCCACCATGATCTCGTCGGTGATCGAGCGGAGGATGTAGCGGTCGCCCTCCATGCCCTCGAAGCGCGAGAAGTCGATCGGCTCGCCCACCACGATCCCGACGCGCACGATGCGCGGGATCTTGGTGCCGATGGGCATCATCGTGTCGGTGTCGACCATCACGACCGGCACCACGGGCACGTGCGCCTCGAGCGCCATGCGCGCGATGCCGGTGCGGCCTCGGTACAGCTTGCCGTCGGGGCTGCGCGTGCCCTCGGGATAGATGCCGAGCAGGTCTCCGCTGCCGAGCACCTGCAGCCCCGTGTTCAGCGAGGCCTCCGACGCCTTGCCGCCCGAGCGGTCGATCGGCAGCTGCCCCGTGCCCTTGAAGAACATGCGGGTGGCCCAGCCCTTGAGCCCCTTGCCGGTGAAGTAGTCGCTCTTGGCCAGGAAGACCACCGGCCGGTCGAGCATGAGCGGGAGGAAGATCGAGTCCACGAACGACAGGTGGTTGCTCGCGAGGATCGCGGCGCCCTCCATCGGGACGTTGCGACGGCCGACGATCCACGGGCGCCAGATCGCCTTGACGATCGGTCCGATCACCACGTACTTCATCAGCCAGTAGAACATCGCGCTACGCCTCGGTCCCCGCGAGGTCGGCGGCGCCGATGAGGCCCGCGTCGTTCACGAGCCGCGCGATCTTGAAGGTCGCCACGGGCCGGTCGCCGTAACCGGGCAGCGACCGTTCGTACGCCACGCGCATCGGCTCGAGCAGCGCGTCGCCGAGCTGGGCGACGCCGCCGCCGATGACGAACAGCTGCGGATCGAGCACGGCCTGGAAGCCGCCGCAGGCCTCGCCGAGCGCGGTGGCGACGCGTCGCAGCGCCTCCGCGGCGCCCGGGTCGCCGGCGAGGACGAGCCGCGACACGGCCGGGCCGCTGATCTTGCCGTGCTCGGCACGGTGCGCCGCGAGCGCCTCGCCGATGCCGCCGGCGTCGGCGATGTCGTTGGCCTCGCGCTGCAGAGCCCGGCCGGACGCGTACTGCTCGAGACAGCCGCGCTGTCCGCAGCCGCACAGCAGGCCTTCGCGGATGAAGCGGATGTGGCCGAGCTCGGCGGCGATGCCGTGGCCGCCGCGGAAGAGCTTGCCGTCGAGGACGACCGCCCCGCCGACCCCGGTGCCCATCGTGAGCATCACCATGTGGTCGACGCCGCGGCCCGCTCCGAAGCGGTACTCGGCCCATCCGGCGGCGTTGGCGTCGTTCTCGATGGTGACGGGAAGTCCGACCCCGTCTTCGAGGGTCGCCTTCAGCGGCTCGTTGTGCCACGCGATGTTGGGAGCGTGGATGACGGTGGCCCGATCGCGATCGATGAAGCCGGCCGCCGCGACGCCCACCGCGCCGACCTCGTGCGAAGCGCGGAAGTAGCGGGCCATGTCGACCACGGCCTGTGCGAGGGCGGCGGTGTCGCTCGGCGTGTCGACACGGAGCTGCTCGACGATGCCGCCATCGGAGTCGACGACGCCTCCCGCGATCTTCGTTCCGCCGATGTCGATGCCGACCTTGAGCACAGTCTCCCTCTCCGGCCGCCGCACGCACGACAGCGCCTTGAAGTCTATCCAGGCGCCGTCGTCCACACCCGCCCACGGCCCGATGTGACAGCGGATTAGACTCGGATGAGATCCACCCGAGATTACATTCGTCCGGTACCGAAGGAGCTGCCGTGGTCCAGTTCGAAGTCCCTGCCATCGTCCCCGCCGATCCGCAGGCCAACATCACCGACCTGCTGGTCGAGCGCGTCAAGGCGACGCCCGATCGCGCACTGTTCGCCGTGCCCGAGGGCGACGGCTGGCGCGACATCACGGCGGCCGAGTTCCAGAAGCAGGTCATCGCCCTCGCCAAGGGCCTCGTCGCCGGCGGCATCGAGCCCGGCGACAAGGTCGGCTTCATCGCGCGCACCACCTACGAGTGGACGCTCGTCGACTTCGCGCTCTTCTACGCCGGCGCCGTGATGGTGCCGATCTACGAGACGAGCTCCAGCGCGCAGATCGCCTGGAACCTCACCGACTCGGGCGCCGTCGCCATCATCACCGAGCTGCCCGAGCACACCGCCCGCTTCACCGAGGCGCGTCCCGAGCTTCCGCTCATCCGCTCCGCCTGGGAGATGCACGGCGGCGACCTCGAGCGCCTCATCACCGAGGGCGCAAGCGTGTCGGACGACGAGATCGAGCGCCGGCGCAACCTCGCCAACGGCGCCGACATCGCCACCCTCATCTACACGTCGGGCTCGACCGGACGCCCCAAGGGCTGCGTGCTCACCCACAGCAACTTCGTGGAGCTCGCCCGCAACTCGGCCAAGTCGCTGCACGAGGTCGTCGAGACGCCGGGCGCGTCGACGCTGCTCTTCATCACGACCGCGCACGTGTTCGCCCGCTTCATCTCGATCCTCGACATCCACGCGGGTGTGAAGACCGGTCACCAGCCCGACACCAAGCAGCTGCTGCCCGCGCTGGGCTCGTTCAAGCCCACGTTCCTCCTGGCCGTTCCCCGCGTGTTCGAGAAGGTATACAACTCGGCCGAGCAGAAGGCCGAGGCCGGTGGCAAGGGCAAGATCTTCCGCGCCGCCGCGCACACCGCCGTCGAGCACTCCAAGCTCCAGCAGGAGGGCAAGAAGGTCCCGCTGCTGACGAAGATCAAGTTCGGCCTGTTCGACAAGCTCGTCTACAGCAAGCTGCGCACCGCGATGGGCGGACGCGTCGTGTACGCGGTGTCGGGCTCCGCTCCCCTCGGACCGCGCCTGGGCCACTTCTTCCACAGCCTCGGCGTCACGATCCTCGAGGGCTACGGGCTCACCGAGACCACGGCGCCGGCGACGGTCAACCTCGCGACCAAGTCGAAGATCGGCACGGTCGGTCCGGTGCTGCCCGGTGTCGGCATCCGCCTCGGTGACGACAACGAGGTCCAGGTGCGCGGCATCAACGTGTTCAAGGAGTACTGGCGCAACGCCGAGGCGACCGCGGAGGCGTTCGACGGCGACTGGTTCAAGACCGGCGACATCGGCTCGTTCGACGACGAGGGCTTCCTCACGATCACCGGCCGCAAGAAGGAGATCATCGTCACCGCCGGCGGCAAGAACGTCGCACCCGCGGCCCTCGAAGACCCGATCCGCGCGAACCCGATCGTGGGTCAGGTCGTCGTCGTCGGCGACCAGAAGCCGTTCATCGCGGCGCTCGTGACGCTCGACCCCGAGATGCTCCCGGCGTGGCTCGCCAACAACAATCTGCCGGCCGACATGCCGCTCGCCGAAGCCGCCGCGCACGACTCCGTGCGTGCCGAGGTGCAGCGTGCGATCGACCACGCGAACAAGAACGTCTCGCGTGCCGAGTCGATCCGCAAGTTCACGATCCTCCCGACCGAGTGGACCGAGGCGAGCGGTCACCTGACGCCGAAGATGAGCATCAAGCGCAACGTGATCCTCACCGACTTCGCCGGCGACATCGAAGAGATCTACACCGTTCCGGTCAGCACCACGAACGTCTCGCTGAGCTAGATCTCGGTCGAAACGCAGAGACGAAACGCCCCGGACCGACGATTCAGGTCGGCTCGGGGCGTTTCGTCTCGCTTCGCTCGCTCAACGAGCGGATGAACTCAGAACCAGTCGGACTCGCGGATCTCGCGCATGGCGACGCGGCGCGCCTCGGGGGTGAGCCTCTCGAGGTAGAGCGTGCCGTCCAGGTGGTCGGTCTCGTGCTGGAGCGCCTGAGCCAGCAGGCCCTCGCCTTCGAGCACGATCTCGTTGCCTTCGAGGTCGATCCCGGTGACCTTGGCCCACGGGTAGCGGACGGTGTCGTGCCACAGACCGGGAACCGAGAGGCAGCCCTCGCCGATGGGCTCCGGTTCGCCCGACACCTCGACCAGGACCGGATTGAGGACGTACCCGATGTCGCCGTCGATGTTGTAGCTGAACGCGCGCAGGCCGACGCCGATCTGCGGAGCGGCGACGCCCGCGCGGCCCGGCAGCTCGACGGTGTCGAGCAGGTCGCGCACGAGCGCGCGCACCCCGTCGTCGATCTGCTCGACCGGGGCGCTGACAGACTTCAGGACGGGGTCGCCGAAGACACGGATGGGACGGACGGCCACCTCAGGCCGCCGAAGCCAGCGAACGCAGGCCCTCGACCACGGTCGCCGCGAGCTCGCGGGCGGCCTGGCGCGTCGCCGGCTGCAGCTCGCGGAACACGATCGCGCTGCCCGCCGCGATGTGCGAGTCGTACGGCACCCGGACGACGGCGCGCACGCGGGTGCGGAAGTGCGATTCGAGCTCATCGAGCTGGACGAGCGGATGCCCCGGCCGCGCGTTGTTGAGCACCACGACCGCATTGCGCACCTTGTCGGCGTAGCCGTTGGTCTCGAGCCACGTGAGCGTCTCGGACGCCAGGCGGGCCTCGTCGACGCTCAGCCCCGCGACGATGACCAGCTGGTCGGCGAGGTCGAGCGTCGCCCCCATCACCGAGTGGACGATGCCCGTGCCGGTGTCGGTGAGGACGATCGAGTAGTAGTGCGCGGCCAGGGCCGCGACGTCGCGGTAGTCGGCGTCGTTGAACGCCTCGGACACGCGTGGATCGGTGTCGGATGCCACGACGTCCAGGCGTGTCTCGTCGCGCGCGACGATGCCCGACAGGTCGTTGAACCCGACGACCTCAGGGCTGATGCGCACGAGGTCACGGACCGTCTTGCCGCTGTCGCGCGAGATGCGCTCGGCCAGCGTGCCCCGGTCGGGGTTGGCGTCCACGGCGATGACCCGGTCGTCGCGCGCGTCGGCGAGCGCCTGGCCGAGCAGCGTCGTGACGGTCGTCTTGCCCACGCCGCCCTTGCGCGAGAGCACCGGGACGAAGCGGGCGCCGCCGGCGAGCGGGCCGGCGATCCGCCGGTCGAGCTCCTTGCGGGCCTTCGCGCGCTTGCTGTCACCGAGGTTGATGCGCCGGCCCGAGATCGAATAGACGAAATGCTGCCACGCGCCCTCCGGCTCGGGCTTCACGACCTGATGCGGGTCGAGCAGACGGTCGGCCGTCAGCAGGTCGGCGGTCTCACGGTCGGCCTCGAACTCTCCGAGCCGCTTCGAGGCGAGCGCCACGTCGCCGCGCGGGAACGGCGCACGCTCGACAGCGCTGCGCTCCGCCGGGCGGTCGGCGACCGGCTGCGCGCCGGTGTGGTTCGCCTCGCGGCGCGTGGCGGGCGTCGGACCGGTCGTCGCCTTCGCGGCAGCGGCCGCCGGGGTCGACGGCCCGGTCGTCGCCTTCGCGGCAGCGGCCGCCGGGGTCGACGGCGCTGCGGGCGGGGTCGTTGCAGCGGACGCCGCCGCGGTCGCGGCATCCGTCGCCTTCGCCTCGTTCCCCTCGGGGGCCGGGGTCTTCGCGCTCATGGGCTCCTCCGCGATGTCGTCGGTCGCGATGACATCGTCTCCTGTCGCGGCGTTCTCCGCCAGGGCGGCCTCGATGCCGTCGTCCTCGAGAACGAGGTCGAACTCGGCGGGGTCGAACTCGGCGTCGAAGTCCGCGTCCTCGAACTCCTCCGCGTCGAAGTCGACGACGGCGAACTCGTCGGCGGGCTCCTCAGCGGCGGGAAGCTCGGTGGCGTGGGGGCTCGGCGCCGCGCGCTCGTCGATCGCCGTCGCGTCGGCGAGTTCCCGCTCGGGCTCCGGCTCGGGCTCCGGCGCGCGCTCCTGCTCTGCCGAAGCTGCCTCGACCTCAGCATCGTCCGCTGCGACGCCGCGCTCGGCGCCCTCGACGTCGACCTCGACCTCGGCCGCGGGCTCGATCACCGCGACCTCGTCGACGGCGTCGTGCTCCGGCGCATCGTCGACGACCACGTCCGCGTCGGCGATGTCTTCGACGGCGGGTGCCGGAGCGAAGCCGTCGCCCTCGACCGTCCACTCCTCGAGATCGGCGGACGGCTCGATGATCTCGGCCTCCGTGGTCTCGGTGCCGGGCTCGGCGAACTCGGCGTCGTATGCCCCCGGAGCGGCATCGAGGACCGGCAGATCGGCGTCGGCCGGGATCTCGATGACGAACGGCACCTCGTCGTCGATGACGTCGTCATCGGCGAGGTCGTCGTCCGATTCCGTCGGCAGCTCGACGTTCACCTGCGCCGTCGCACCGCCCAGGAGTCCGAAGCCGGTCGTGTCGATGCTCCCCGTCTCGGAGAGCACGCCGTTCTCAGGCTCGTCGGGGGTGTGTTCGGTGCGATCGGGCGTCACTGCGGAGTTCTCCTGGAAAGACGGCGCCTGTGCTCGGGGCGCGGGCGCGTAGGGCGGATGCCACCCTCCAGGCTACTGGGCGGGGCGGATGACGACCAAAAGGTCGCCGGCATCCACCTGCGCGGTCTCGGCGATCGCGACCCGCTCGACGACCCCGTCGACGGGTGCGGTGATCGCCGCCTCCATCTTCATGGCCTCGATGGACGCGACGGGCTGGCCGGCAACGACGGCATCGCCGGCGTTCGCCTTGAGGGTGACCACCCCCGAGAACGGCGCAGCGACCTGGCCGGGCTTGGACGTGTCGGCCTTCTCCGCCTGCTTGGTCTCGACCTTGATGCTGCGGTCGCGCACGAAGACCGGCCGGAGCTGGCCGTTGAGAGTGGTCATCACGGTGCGGATGCCCTTGTCGTCCGCCTCGCCGATGGCCTCGAGTCCGACGTACAGCTGCACGCCGGGGTCGATCTCGGCGACGTGCTCCTCCCCCGGCTTGAGACCGTAGAGGTAGTCGGGTGTGCCGAGCGCGGTCAGGTCGCCGTACGTCTCTCGGTTCTTCTCGAACTCGCGGGCCGGTCCGGGGAACAGCAGGCGATTCAGGGTGCGACGGCGGGTCGCCGCCTCGCCCGCCAGGCCCTCGTGCTCGTCGGCGGTGAGCGGCGGCACCTCGATCGAGATCGTCCTGCCCTCCAGCACCTTCGTGCGGAACGGCTCGGGCCATCCGCCCGGCAGATCGCCGAGCTCTCCCGCCATGAAGCCGACGACCGAGTCCGGGATGTCGTAGTTCTGCGGGTTCGCCTCGAAGTCGGCCGGGTCGGCGCGCACGGCGACGAGGGCGAGCGCGAGGTCGCCGACGACCTTCGACGACGGCGTGACCTTGGGGATGCGGCCGAGGATGCGGTCCGCGGCGGCGTACATGTCCTCGATCAGCTCGAAGTCGTCGGCCAGGCCGAGCGCGATCGCCTGCTGGCGGAGGTTCGACAGCTGACCACCCGGGATCTCGTGGTGGTACACGCGGCCCGTGGGAGCGTCCAGCCCCGACTCGAAGGGCCGGTACAGGTGCCGCACCGCCTCCCAGTAGGGCTCGAGGTCGCTCACGGCCTGCAGGCTGAGCCCGGTGTCGCGGTCGGTGTGGGCGAGCGCGGCGACGAGCGCCGAGAGCGACGGCTGGCTCGTGGTTCCCGACATCGGTGCGGCCGCGGCATCCACCGCGTCCACTCCCGCCGCACTCGCGGCCAGCAGCGTGGCGAGCTGGCCGCCCGCGGTGTCATGCGTGTGCAGGTGCACGGGCAGGTCGAAGTTCTCGCGCAGCGCCGTGACGAGCTTGGCGGCGGCCGCCGGCCGGACCAGGCCCGCCATGTCCTTGATGGCGAGGATGTGGGCGCCCGACTCGACGATCTGCTCCGCGAGGCGCAGGTAGTAGTCGAGCGTGTACAGCCGCTCCGAGGGGTCGAGGAGGTCGGACGTGTAGCAGAGCGCCACCTCGGCGATCGCCGTGCCGGTCTCGCGCACCGCGTCGATGGCGGGGCGCATCTGCGAGACGTCGTTGAGGGCGTCGAAGATGCGGAAGATGTCGACGCCGGTCGCCGCGGCCTCGGTCACGAAGGCGTTCGTCACCTCGACCGGCCGGGGCGTGTAGCCCACAGTGTTGCGACCGCGCAGGAGCATCTGGATCGGGATGTTCGGCATCGCCGCGCGCAGCGCCTCGAGACGCTCCCACGGGTCCTCGGCGAGGAAGCGGAGGGCGACGTCGTACGTCGCGCCGCCCCAGGCCTCGACGGACAGCAGCTGCGGCGTCATGCGCGACACGTGCGGGCCGACGCGCACGAGGTCGCGCGTGCGGACGCGGGTCGCGAGCAGCGACTGGTGAGCGTCGCGGAAGGTCGTCTCGGTGACGGCGAGGGCGCTCTGCTCGCGCAGCGCGCGGGCGAAGCCCTCGGGGCCGAGCTCGCGGAGCCGGTCGAGCGTTCCTGCCGGCGGCGCAGCCGCGAGGTCGATCTCGGGCAGCTTGCTGCCCGGCGAGACCGCCAGCGGCTTCTCGCCGTACGGGCGGTTGACGGTGACGTCGCCGAGCCACGCGAGGAGCTTCGTCGCCCGGTCGCGCGACGGGTTGCTCGTCAGCAGCTGCGGTCGCTCGTCGATGAACGAGGTGCTGACGTCGCCCTCGACGAAGGCCGGGTCGTCGAGGACCGCGCGCAGGAAGGGGATGTTGGTGGCGACGCCGCGGATGCGGAACTCCGCCAGCGCGCGGCGCGCACGCGCCACGGCGGCCGGGAAGTCGCGGCCGCGGCACGTGAGCTTCGCCAGCATCGAGTCGAAGTGGGGGCTGATCTGCGAGCCGGCCGCGGTGGTGCCGCCGTCGAGGCGGATGCCGGCGCCGCCCGGCGAGCGGTACGTGGTGATGCGCCCGGTGTCGGGACGGAAGCCCTGCGACGGGTCCTCCGTGGTGATGCGGCACTGCAGCGCTGCGCCGCGGAGCTGGATGCGGTCCTGCGTCAGGCCGAGGTCGGCGAGGGTCTGGCCGGCGGCGATGCGCATCTGCGACTGCACGAGGTCGACATCCGTCACCTCCTCGGTGACGGTGTGCTCGACCTGGATGCGCGGGTTCATCTCGATGAAGACGACCTCGCCGGTGCGCGGCCCGGCGGTCTCGAGGAGGAACTCGACGGTGCCGGCGTTCTGGTACCCGATCGAGCGGGCGAACGCGACGGCGTAGCCGTGCAGCGCGTCGCGCACCTCGGGGTCGAGGTTGGGCGCCGGCGCGATCTCGATGACCTTCTGGTGGCGGCGCTGCACCGAGCAGTCGCGCTCGAAGAGGTGGACGGTCTCGCCCTCCCCGTCGGCGAGGATCTGCACCTCGACGTGGCGCGGGCGCTGCACGGCCTGCTCGAGGAAGACGCGAGCGTCGCCGAAGGCGCTGCCCGCCTCGCGCATGGCCTCGGCCAGCGCGGGCGCGAGCTCCTCGCGGCGCTCGACGCGCCGCATCCCTCGTCCGCCGCCGCCGGCGACAGCCTTCACGAAGATGGGGAAGCCGATGTCATCGGCCTGTCCGAACAGCTCGTCGACATCATCGGATGCCTCGGTCGAGCGCAGCACCGGGACCCCAGCGGCGACCGCGTGCTGCTTGGCGGTGACCTTGTTGCCGGCCATCTCGAGCACCTGCGCGGGCGGCCCGATGAAGGCGATGCCGTTGGCCGCGGCCTTCTCCGCGAGCTCGGGGTTCTCCGAGAGGAAGCCGTATCCCGGGTAGATCGCGTCGGCGCCGGCCTCCTTCGCGACCCGGATGATCTCGTCGACGTCCAGGTAGGCGCGGACGGGATGCCCCTTCTCGCCGATCTCGTAGGACTCGTCCGCCTTCTGCCGGTGCAGCGAGCCGCGGTCCTCGAACGGGAACACCGCAACCGTGCGCGCCCCCAGCTCGTACGCGGCCCGGAAGGCTCGGATGGCGATCTCACCACGGTTTGCAACGAGAATCTTCGTAAACATACGACCTCCGGGGCGGCGGTGCGGACGGGGCTGAGTGTGCTCTCAGCCTAGGGGACGGTAACGTGGTGGCTTGTGCACGTCCTATCCGTCAGCTCGCTCAAGGGTGGCGTCGGCAAGACGACCGTGACTCTCGGACTCGCGTCGGCGGCTTTCGCCCGCGGTGTCCGCACGCTCGTCGTCGACCTCGACCCGCAGTCCGACGTCTCGACGGGCATGGACATCCAAGTGGCCGGCCGGCTGAACGTCGCCGACGTCCTGGCCAACCCGAAGGAGAAGACGGTCCGCCAGGCCATCACCTCCAGCGGCTGGGCGAAGGTGCACCCCGGCACCATCGACGTCATGATCGGCAGCCCGTCCGCCATCAACTTCGACGGCCCGCACCCAAGCGTCCGCGACGTCTGGAAGCTCGAAGAGGCACTCGCCACCATCGAGGGCGACTACGACCTCGTCCTGATCGACTGCGCCCCGTCCCTCAACGCCCTCACGCGCACCGCGTGGGCGGCATCCGACCGCGTCATCGTGGTCACCGAGCCCGGCTTGTTCTCCGTGGCCGCCGCCGACCGCGCGCTGCGGGCGATCGAAGAGATCCGCCGCGGTCTCTCACCGCGCCTGCAGCCGCTCGGCATCGTGGTGAACCGCGTGCGGCCGCAGTCGATCGAGCACCAGTTCCGCATCAAAGAGCTGCGCGACATGTTCGGTCCGCTCGTCCTCTCGCCGCAGCTTCCCGAGCGCACGTCGCTGCAGCAGGCGCAGGGCGCCGCGAAGCCGCTCCACATCTGGCCGGGCGACTCCGCCCAGGAGCTCGCGGCCGACTTCGACTCGCTGCTCGACCGCATCATGCGCACCGGCCGCATCCCGGTTCCGGAAGACACGCGTCCCTGACGATGACGGATGCCGCGCCCGCGGCATCCGCGCGGGTGAACACTTTGCTCATCCGATGAGCACATTGCGCACTTTGTGCTCGCCTCCGTCAGCGTGATTTGAGTTTCGCGGCGATGTCGCTGACCATATCGCCATGGCACCGATGACGCTGCACCCTGACAGCCTTGCCGTGCACGCCGGCCGCGACGATCTCGCGGACCTGGGTGTGCACGCCCTCCCCCTCGACCTCTCGTCGACCAACCCACTGCCCGGCATCGAGCTCGGCGGCATGTCGTACGAGGTCCTCGCGACCGGCGGGCACCCGTTCGAGGGCGGATCGAACGTCTATGCCCGCCTGTGGAACCCGACCGTCGCTCGGTTCGAGGAGGCTCTGGCCGTCTTGGAGCACGCTGAAGAGGCGGTCGCCTTCTCGTCGGGCATGGCCGCGGTCACGGCGGTGCTGCTCGCTGTGACGCACGAGTCGCAACGGCGCCATGTCGTCGGCGTGCGACCGCTGTACGGCGGCACCGACCACCTGCTCGCGTCGGGCCTGCTCGGTGTCGAGGCGACCTTCTGCACCCCCGACGGCGTCCGTGCGGCGCTGCGCGACGACACCGCCCTCGTGGTGCTCGAGACGCCCGCCAACCCGACGCTCGAGCTCGTCGACATCGCCGCCGTCGTCGCGGACGCGGGCGATGTGCCCGTGCTGGTCGACAACACCTTCGCCACGCCGGTGCTGCAGCACCCGCTCGATCTCGGTGCGGCCCTCTCGCTCCACAGCGCGACGAAGTACCTCGGCGGCCACGGTGACGTCGTGGGCGGCGTGGTCGCGTGCGATGCACGGCTGGCCGCGGCGCTTCGCCGCACCCGCGCGATCACCGGCGCGATCATGCATCCCCTGGCGGCCTACCTCCTCCACCGCGGCCTGGCGACGCTGCCGGTGCGCGTGCGCGCGCAGCAGGCAGGCGCACACGCCGTGGCGGAGTGGCTTCGGACCCGCCCCGAGGTGCACCGCGTCCACTTCCCCGGGTTCGCGGAGAGCGACCCGCTCGGCCTCGTGGGCACGCAGCAGGCCGGCCCCGGCGCCATGGTCGCGATCGAGCTGGCAGGCGGGTTCGACGCCGCCGCGGCGCTCACGTCATCGGTTCAGCTGTTCACGCACGCGGTGTCGCTGGGCAGCGTCGACTCGCTGATCCAGCATCCGGCTGCGCTGACGCACCGTCCGGTCGCCTCCGACGCGAAGCCCTCCGACGCCCTCGTTCGCCTGTCGATCGGGCTCGAAGACCCGCAGGATCTCATCGCCGACCTCGCGCAGGCGCTCACGTCGACCACGTCAACGGGCGACAGCGCCGCGGGCAGAGCCGTGCAGACGGCCCGCTGAGTCAGGCGGAGCGGGCGGCGCGGCGGACGGCGAGCTCGTCCATCGGGTCGGGCTTCTCGACCTCGAACTCGAGGAGCTCGGTCTCGACCTCGCGGAGCACCTTGCCGACGGCGATGCCGAAGACGCCCTGGCCGCGGCTCACGAGGTCGATGACCTCGTCGTTCGACGTGCACAGGTAGACCGAGGCGCCGTCGCTCATGAGGGTGGTCCCTGCGAGGTCGCGGATGCCGGCGGCCCGCAGCTGGTCGACGGCCGTACGGATCTGCTGCAGCGAGATGCCGGTGTCGAGGAGCCGCTTGACGAGCTTCAGCACGAGGATGTCGCGGAAGCCGTAGAGGCGCTGGGATCCGGAGCCGCTGGCGCCGCGGACGGTGGGCTCGACCAGTTCGGTGCGCGCCCAGTAGTCGAGCTGGCGATACGTGATGCCCGCGGCCTTGGCGGCGGCAGCACCCCGGTAGCCCACTTCGTCGTCCATCGCGGGGAGCCCGTCGGTGAAGAGGAGTTCCGCACCGAACGGCTCGCCAGGAGTCACGTCTCCGGACATGTCGTTCCCCCCTCCGGATCGAATACTTCCACGCTAGATCAGGCTCCCCCTCGCGGCAACGACATCCGGCCATCGGGGGTCGGCGTGTCGCGCGAGGGGCGCGTCAGGAGAGCATGCGGTCGAGCGCCGTGCGCACGAAGATCGCGCGCACGTCGTCGAGGCGCCGGGTCAGCTCGGGCGCCAGCTCGCCCGCACGACCGCGGGACGAGGCATCCGTCCGCCGCAGCAGCGGTGCCAGCGCCGACTCGACCAGCGCGACGTCGCGCTCTGCGCTCTGGCGCAGCGCCCGCACGTGCCGCGGCTCGATGCCGTGGCGGTCGAGGGCGACCAGCGCCCTGAGCAGCGTGACGGACTGCTCGGTGTACGACTCGGCACCGGCGATGATGCCGGTGCTGATCGCGTCGTTGAGCAGCTGCGGCGCGGCGCCGGCGGCGGCGAGCATCTCGTCGCGGCGGTATCGGCGCGGCGCCGGCACGATCGACGGCGGCGGCACCGCCGTAGGTGTCGCGGGGTCGCGCCCGGCGTCGACGTCTTCGAGGTATTCGCGGATGACCGACAGGGGCAGGTAGTGGTCGCGCTGCAGGGTGAGCGCGAGCCGGAGCCGCTCCAGGTCGTCCTGCGAGAACTTGCGGTAGCCCGACTCGGTGCGCAGCGGCGTCACGATGCCCTGGACCTCGAGGAAGCGCAGCTTGCTGGAGGTGAGGGAAGGGAACTCCGGCGAGAGGCGCGCCAGAACCTGCCCGATGCTGAGAAGACCCGCGGACGACGCCCTTTCGTGGGCGGATGCCGCGGGCATCAGGCCTCCGCCGCCCGCGAGAGGTCGGCGGGAGAGACGAAGAAGTTGAGTCGGAACTTTCCGATGCGCACCTCGGCGCCGTTGACGAGCGTGGCCCGGTCGACCCGCTCGCCGTTGACGTAGCTGCCGTTGAGGGAGCGCTGGTCGACGAGCTCGAAGGACGTGCCGGTGCGCGTGATCTCGGCGTGACGGCGCGAGACGGTGACGTCGTCGAAGAAGATGTCGGCCTCCGGGTGGCGACCGATCGTCGTCACGTCGGAGTCCAGCAGGTAGCGGGCGCCCGCGGTGGGTCCGGAGCGGACCAGCAGAAGCGCGGCACCCGACGGGAGCGCCTCGATGGCGTCGAGCTCGGCATCCCCGAGCTCACTGCCGAAGGGCACGAACGACAGATCGGAGTCGTGGCCGAAGGTCTGCGTCGTGTCGGCCGCGCGATCGGAATCGTGTGCGTCGGCCCCGGCTGCGCGGCGGATGTCGCCCTGATCGGGTCGGCGGTCGTGCTCCACGGTTTCCTCCTCTGTCCGTTCAGACTATCTGATCGCTCCCGGCTCCGACGAGGACGATTCCATTCGCGCAATGTTTCGCCGCGTGTCGGGCGAGATGCCAGGACCGGAGCCCCCACCTAGCCTGGCAGGACCGCAACGATCCGTCGGAGAGAAGGAGTCGATCGTGTCCACCCCGCACAGCCACATCCCGCCCCTCGAGGTGCGTGAGCGTGCGGCGTGCATGTGCGACCACAGTGACACCTGCTCCTCGTTCGCACCGGGTCACGCGCTGCACCTGATCCAGGCGCGCCTCGCCGCGGCGACCCCGTCGGACTGGGCGGACGCCATCGTCGAGGCATCCGATCCGCGCTCGGGCTTCGTGATCGTCCGCACGCTCGCGGACTGGTCCCCCGTCGCGCTGTGGAACGGCACGGGAGCCGCCGCTGCGGCCGCACCCGGCACGCCGGTCGCGCTCCACGAGCGCTACCACGTGCTCGCCGTGGGCGGCTCGCGGTTCAACGTCCTGCGCGGCTGACGCCCCCGGGTGAGCCGGTTCCGCCAGCCGCTCGCATAAGAGAAGCGACGAGCCTCAGCTCATCGCCATCATCATGTCCTTCATGGCCATGCAGGCGTCCATGCACGCCTTGCATGCCTGAGCGCACATCTTGCAGACCTCGCTGTGGTCGGCGTGCTCCATGCACTCGTCCATGCAGAGCTGGCACATCGCGATGCACGCGTCGAGCATCGACATCATGGTGGCGGGGTTCATGCCCTGCATGCGCATCATGGCGCGCATCATCGTGTTGCACATGTCCGCGCAGTTCATGCACGCGGGCGCGCACGACATCATCTGCGTGGAGCACACCGTGCATGCCTGCTCGCAGGCCGAGCAGGCGTCCATACAGGCCTGCATGACCGACATGTCCATGGTCTCCATGCCGGGCATGCTCATCATGTCTTTCGACATGGCGCCCATCATCATCTGGTCCATCGGCCGCATCCTTCCGCTGTGGGGAACGACGGGCAGGGGGCCCGCCTGCGGCCATGCTAGACCTCACCGCCCGCGGATCGAAGAGGTGACATGAACGGGCCCCCGTCCCGTAACGCGAGCGAAACGGGACGGGGGCCGTCGTCGGGGTCAGTCGCCGTCAGCCGCCCAGAAGATGGCGTTCGCGGCTTGGCTCATCGCCCCCTTCGGGTGTGTGCGGAAGAACGGAGAGGTGCCGAACACCACGGCACGCGCGCCGGATGCCGCCTCTCCCGAGATGACCGCTGCCTGCCCGGCAGCCGCGGCGGGACCGTTCGTGCCGGCGCCGCTCGCGCGCCAGTGCCCGGCGAGGAGCGGGTCGGCGGCGTACCGGAGCTCCGCTGCCGTGCCGGCACCCAGGTTCGTGAACCAGTACGCCGGGTAGATGAACGATGCGTCCTGCGGGTGCGCCGAGAACAGCGACCCCTCGGGCGTGTCGACATCCACGATGCCGTTGCCCGAGTTGTTGCCGGCCACGATGCTCGCCGACACCAGACCGTACGTCGATGCCGCGGAGTACGCCTGGTTGGTGCGTCCGACGATGGATCCGCCCGCGTCCACCCACTGCTGGACGTACGTGCGGCCCGCGGAACCTGCGGCGAGCGAGAACGAGGAGCCGACCCAGAGCACGTCCGCGCCCTCGAGACCCGTCGTGCCGGTGGCGGCGCCTGCCTGCACTCCCGCGGCCGTGACGGGCACGACCTCGGTGAAGCCGAGCTCGGCGAGCGAGAGCACATCGTCCTGCGTCCCCGCGACGGCGATGGTGAGCTGCTCGAGCTCGGTGGCGGCGTCGAGCGCCGCGACGTCGCCGGGCGAGGCCGCCTCGAACGGGATGTCGTACGCGACGACCGCGTCCGCCGCGGCTCCCAGTCCCTCGGGACCGACCACCGCGCGGCCGTCGTCGAGCAGCCACACCGGAGCGTCGGCGGCCAGCAGCGCGTTCAGGGCGCGGTAGTCCTCGACGCCCGCGACATCGAACGCGACGTAGGGGGCCTTCTTCGGCAGCACGCCGTCCTGCGGCACGCGGTGAAGCGGCACCACCGCGCCGATCGGCGCGTCGGTCGTGGCGCCGACCTTGTCGACGGTGGCGCCCCACAGGTAGGCGAGGCTCCACGCCGAGATGTCGTACATCGACGGCACCTTGGCCGAGATGTCGGTGCCGAGATCGAGCAGGGCGTTCGCGAGTCCGCGGCGGGGCTGATGCATGTCGACCACGAAAGACCCGGCGGGGTAGGTCACCGCCCCGACGGTCGTGTCGTTGGCCAGCCGGCCCACCGCGATGCCGTGGAACAGCAGCGCGTCGACGAGCGCCTCGGCGTCCGATCCCGATCGCTGCGCGTCGCCCAGCGGGATGACGTACGCGCGCGGCAGCTGGACCGGATCCTGGTCGTCGACGACATCCCAGAGCGGCTTCCACTGATCCGGGCCGGCGACCGCGGCCACCCCGTCGACCGTGAGCGCGGCCTTCGGCTCACCGGCGAGGCCGCGGCGGAACACCTCGATCTGGTCGGCGAGCATGGCGGCGTCGTTGGCGGCGACGTAGCGCAGCATCGACTCCATCGTCGTCTTGGCGACGGCGGTGTTGATGGCGGCGTTCGCGGGCGTCGTGGTCGGGCCGGTGCGGCCGAGCGGCAGCTCGACCGTGGCGGTGACCGCGCCGTTGTACGCGGCGTACTGCGCGGTGAAGATCGGCGGATAGTCGTCCCATCCCGACGGCGTGTCGCGGTACGGGATCTTGATGTTGCCGGTGTTCGTCGTCGTCGTGCCGCCCGTGGCGGTGTTGTAGTAGCGGTTGCCGGGGATCTCGGCGGCGACGACGTCGGCCTCCACCTGCAGCGCCGCGGCGTAGCCGTGCGGCAGGAAGAGGTCGTACTCGTAGTTCTCGCCGTGCGGCGGTCCGCACGGCTCCACCTGCAGCACGCTGGTATAGCCGTGGAAGTCCGCCGCGTAGAGCGGCTGCAGCGCCTGCGCGGTGGCCACGAACGATCGCGCCTCGGGCGTGGTCAGCGTGACCATGTCGCGGTTGCCGTCGAGCGACAGCGCGGTGGCGCGCGTCGCGACCGTGCGCCCGTCGGGGTTGAGCGTCAGCGAGAAGTAGAGGCGGTGCTGCTCGAGCATCGCGACCGTCGCGGGATCCTGCGACGCCGCGAGGTCTTCGATCAGCTGCATCGCCGCGTCGGTGCCCTCCCACTCGTTTCCGTGGATGTTGGAGCTGATCCAGATCGGCGTCTTGTACCGATCCGCGAGCTGCCGGTCGGCCGCCGCCTTCTCGGGAGCGTTGCGGATCTCCTCGCGCCACTTGGTCTGCTGGGTCGTCTCACCGCGCTTCTCGGGGGCGGTCACGGTGACCAGGTAGAGGTCCCGGCCGTTCGTCGACTGGCCCACGACCTGCGTCGAGACGCGGTCGCTCGCGCCCATCAGCGCGTTCAGGCGCGGCGCGAGCTCAGAGAAGGCGATCGTGTCGTTGAGCTGCGTCGCGTCGTTCGGGTCGGCGGGAAAGACGGTGAGCGAGGGCTGGAACGGGTAGGACGCCGGCATCTCGATGGCGCCGTCGGTGGCCTTCGCCGCCCGATCCGTCTTCGCCCGCTTGACCAGGTCGGAGAAGGACGGCGTCCCGGGAGCGTCCGGATCCCGCTCCGGCCCGCGCCCGCCCGCGTCCGCGGGGGGTGCGTCGGGCGGGGTGGCCGCGAAGGCGGCTCCGCTGGTGAGCGATCCGGCGGCGATGGCGAATCCGGCGATGACCGCGATGGTGCGCTGTAGCCTCATGGCTCCCTTTCGTCCTTGAATCGTCCGTCGTGCGGACGCGAGCCCTGGCTGGGGGCCGGGGCTCGGGGCAAGCGTGGCAGTGCTTTGTTTCCCCCCGGGGCCGCTCTGTGAACAGGGTGTAACCAGTGCCGCGGCCGCAGGGTGGTTGAAACATAGCGGTTAGGCTCGATCGGGTGGAAGCACTCGGAACCCGCCTCGCCCGCCCGCTCCGCGCACTCGCGCTCGTCGCCGCCTTCCTGCTGGCACTCGCCGGTCTCTTGGCGTGGTCGGCGCCGGCCCACGCGCACGACGAGCTGATCGGCAGCGACCCCGCGGCCGGCAGCACGGCGGCGTCGCTTCCCGCGCAGCTGACGCTGACCTTCAGCGGCGAGATCGCCGACGACGAGGGCGCCTCGGTCGTGGAGGTGACGGATGCCGGGGGCACCGCGCTCACCGGCGGCACGCCGACCGTCCGCGACAATGTGCTGACCCAGCCGCTCGCGGGTGAGGCATCCGGTGCCGTCAAGGTGCTGTGGAAGGTCGTCTCGAGCGATGGGCACCCCATCTCGGGCGAGTTCTCGTTCACGGTCGAAGGCGCGCCCGCGCCGACGCCCACCGAGACCTCGACGCCGACTCCGACCGAGACGGCAGCGCCCACCGAGACGGCCTCGCCGGAGCCGACGCCCACCGTGACCGACAGCGTGCCCTCGGACTCCGCGGACACGGCGTCCGGAGCCGTGTGGCCGTGGGTGGTCTTCGGCATCATCGGGCTCGGCGTGGTCGGCGCCGTCGTCTACCTCCTGGTGTCGCGCTCGCGGCGCGAGAAGGCGCTTGCCGGCGACCCCTCGAGCCCCGCCCCGGGCGCCCCGCGGCCCGGCTCCGAGCCTCCGGCCGACCACTAGGCTGGAAGCATGCCTCACTACGACGTCGCCATCCTCGGCGCGGGGCCCGGCGGGTACGTCGCGGCCGTCCGTGCTTCTCAGCTCGGCCTCAAGGTCGCGATCATCGAAGAGAAGTACTGGGGCGGTGTCTGCCTGAACGTCGGCTGCATCCCCTCCAAGGCTCTGCTCAAGAACGCCGACCTCGCGCACCAGTTCCACCACAAGGCCGAGCTGTTCGGCATCTCGGGTGACGTGCACTTCGACTTCGGCGTCGCGTGGGACCGCAGCCGCAAGGTGGCCGAGACGCACGTCAAGGGCATCCACTACCTGATGAAGAAGAACAAGGTCGACGAGTACGAGGGCCGCGGCTCGTTCGTCGACGCGAACACGATCGACGTCGCGAAGTCCGACGGCACGACCGAGCGCGTCACGTTCGACAACGCCATCATCTCGACCGGTTCGAAGGTGCGCCTGCTGCCCGGCGTGCAGATCGGCGGCAACATCGTGACGTATGAGGAGCAGATCCTCGCCCGCGACCTGCCCCAGTCGATCGTCATCGTCGGCGCCGGCGCGATCGGCATGGAGTTCGGCTTCGTGATGGCGAACTACGGCGTGAAGGTCACGATCATCGAGTTCCTCGACCGGGCCCTCCCCAACGAGGACGCGGACGTCTCGAAGGAGATCGCGCGCCAGTACAAGAACTACGGCGTCGACATCCTCACCTCGACCAAGGTCGAGACGGTCACCGACCACGGCGACAAGGTCACCGTCACGTACACCGCCAAGGACGGCACCGCCGGCTCGATCGACGCCGACAAGGTCATGATGTCGATCGGCTTCGCCGCGAACGTCGAGGGCTTCGGCCTGGAGAACACCGGCGTCAAGCTCACCGATCGCGGTGCGATCGACATCGACGACTACATGCGCACCAACGTGCCGCACATCTACGCGATCGGCGACGTAACGGCGAAGCTGCAGCTGGCCCACGTGGCCGAGGCGCAGGGTGTGGTCGCGGCCGAGACCATCGGCAAGGCCGAGACCATGACGCTCGGCGACTACCGCATGATGCCGCGCGCGACGTTCTGCTCGCCGCAGGTCGCCTCGTTCGGTCTGACCGAGCAGCAGGCGCGCGACGCCGGCTACGACGTCAAGGTCGCGAAGTTCCCGTTCTCGGCGAACGGCAAGGCCAACGGCCTGGGCGAGCCCATCGGCTTCGTCAAGCTCATCGCCGACGGCGAGCACCTCGAGCTGCTCGGCGGCCACCTCATCGGCCCCGACGTCTCGGAGCTGCTGCCCGAGCTCACGCTCGCGCAGAAGTGGGACCTCACCGCCCTCGAGGCGGCGCGCAACGTCCACACGCACCCGACGCTGTCGGAGGCCGTGCAGGAGGCGTTCCACGGCCTCGCCGGCCACATGATCAACCTGTGATCCGCTGACCGCAGCGAAAACGCCCCGGACCCCCTCGAAGGTCCGGGGCGTTTCATCTCGCTCGTTTCTCGCTCGCTCAACGGGCGGCGATTCGGCCGTTGAGCGAGCGAAGCGAGACGAAACGCCCCTAGCGTCTCCGGAACCCCGGGCGTTCCACGCGGCCGTTGAGCGAGCGAAGCGAGACGAAACGCGTCGGGCTCGCGCGCGACTTCACTGTCCGAGGGTGCGGGCGAGCTTCGAATCGGATGCCGCGGTCCGACCGCCGGCCCTGCGCACCGCCTTCTCGGCGGCGGCGAAGAGCGCCCGGCGCTCGTCGGCCGAGGCGGGGGCGGCGGCGGCGAGCTCGAACTCCCACTCCCGCCACGTGCGCTCCACGCCCGCGCGCTCGTCGGTCGCGGTGACGCGATCGTCGACGAACTCGGCGACCACTCCTCCCGCGGCGTCGAGCAGGGCGTACGCCGTGCGGCTGTTGCGGATGCGGGCGATCGGCGCCAGATGCCGCACCGCTGCGACCGACGAGACCGCCTGGGCCACGGCATCCGGAATCTCTTCCTCGGTGCCGAGCGGCCAGTGCTGCTCGACCCGGCCGCCGTCTGCCCCGCGGGGTCCTTTGATGTGCCACCCCTCGTCGGGCCCGCCGGTGCGGCGGCGCACCGCGTAGCCGGCGTGCGCCAGCGCGAGATCGTCGCTGTCGAGATACAGCGCGTCGAGTTCGCGGGGCTCGGGCTCGCCCACGGAGGCGACCCCCGGAAGGGTCGTCCAGTCCGGCAGCGGCGTGACGTCGTCGACGTCGAACTTCAGCTCGATCTCGACGGAGTGCGTCGCCCCCGTCGGCTCGGCGCCGGACTGATCAGCGGCGCTCACGGGGGTGGTCGCTGTCGGGGTCGATCTCATCCTCGGCCTCGAGGAACCAGAACTCGGCCTCGGTGGGTCCGTCGTTCTCGCCGGTGCGGCCGAGGTCGCCGCGGCGCTCGTAGACCACCTGCGTCTCGCTGTAGGGAACGATCATGCGGTCGAGGTCGGGGTCTTCCAGAGGGAGGAGCTGGCCGTCGAGCGGCCCTCCGTGCAGTCGTGCGATGGCCATGGCCCCAGCGTAGACCCCGCGCACGACACCACCAGCGCCCTTGCGGTTCACTGCGAGTCGTGGCATCCGCCGCCCCCGTCCTCCGCTTTCGAATCGCGCACTTTGCAGTTCGGGGCGGCCGACTTCTGCAAGGTGCGCGATTCGAACGGCGAAGGGCCGCCTGCGACGGTGCAAGCGCTTCCAGCTTCTCCCCCTAGAATCGCGTGCGTGAAGGCCATCCGCACATTCACCGTCCGCCCCGTCCTCGCCGAATCCCTCGCACCGCTCGACCGCCTCGCCTCGAACTGGCGCTGGTCGTGGAGCCGCGCGACGCACTCCCTCTTCGCCTCGATGCACCCCGCGCTGTGGGACGAGATCGGCGCCAACCCCGCCCGCATGCTCGGCGCGCTCGGTCAAGAGCGGCTCGACGAGCTCGCCCGCGACGAGGAGTTCGTCGCCCGCGTCCGTGAAGAGGACGAGCGCCTCACCGCGTATCTCGAGGGCGACCGCTGGTTCCAGCGCCTCGAGGGCGACAAGCCCGTCCACATCGCCTACTTCTCCCCCGAGTTCGGCGTGGACGGTTCGCTCCCCCAGTACTCCGGCGGTCTCGGCATCCTCGCGGGCGACCACCTCAAGAGCGCGTCCGACCTGGGCGTGCCGCTCACCGGCGTCGGGCTGTTCTATCGCGCCGGCTACTTCCGGCAGTCGATCGGCGACGACGGCTGGCAGCGCGAGAGCTACCCGCTGCTCGACCCGTACGGCCTGGGCCTGACGCTGCTGCGCGACCGCGAGGGCGCTCCCGTCGAGATCGCGCTGGATCTTCCCGGCGACCGTCGGCTGCACGCGCGTGTCTGGGTCGCCGACATCGGCCGCGTGCCGCTGCTGCTGCTCGACTCCGAGACGCCGTCGAACTCCGACGACATGCGCCGTGTGACCGACCGCCTCTACGGCGGCGGCGGCGAGCACCGGCTCCTGCAGGAGCTGCTCCTCGGCGTCGGCGGCGTGCGCGCGGTGCGCGCCTGGTCGGAGCTGTCGGGTCGCCCGGCCCCCGACGTGTACCACACCAACGAAGGCCACGCGGGCTTCCAGGGCCTCGAGCGGATGTCGGAGCTCATCACGCAAGATCACCTGAGCTTCGACGAGGCCCTCGCCCAGGTACGGGCGGGCACGGTGTTCACGACCCACACCCCGGTCCCGGCCGGGATCGACCGCTTCTCGCGCGACCTCATCGCCGACTTCTTGACCAGCGGTCTGTTCCAGGGCCTCGACGCGGGCCGGGCGATCAGCCTCGGCCTCGAGACCTTCCCGGGCGGCGACCAGGGCGTCTTCAACATGGCGGTGCTCGGCCTGCACCTCGGGCAGCACGCGAACGGCGTCTCGGTGCTCCACGGCGAGGTCAGCCGCGGCATGTTCGGCATGCTGTGGCCCGGTGTCGACACCGACGAGGTGCCGATCACCTCGATCACGAACGGCGTGCACGCGCCGACGTGGGTGCACCCGGCTCTCAAGGCCGTGAGCGAGCGGGCCTGGGGCGACGCCCACACCGACACGCACGACTGGACCGATCGGTCGATCGTGACGGATGCCGAGCTCTGGGGCGTCCGCCAGCAGATGAAGGGCGAGCTCGTCGCCGAGGCGAGGCGGCGGGTCGCGGCATCCGTCGACGTCAACGGCAGCGGCCGCACGCCCTCGTGGGTCGAGGACCTGCTCGACCCCGAAGTGCTCACGATCGGCTTCGCGCGCCGCGTGCCGACGTACAAGCGCCTGACGCTCATGCTGCGCGACCCCGAACGGCTCACGCGCCTGCTCACCGACCCGGAGCGTCCGGTGCAGATCGTGATCGGCGGCAAGTCGCACCCGGCCGACGACTCGGGCAAGATCCTCATCCAGCAGCTCGTGCGGTTCAGCCGCGACCCGAAGGTGCGCGGGCGCATCGTCTTCCTGCCGGACTACGACATCACGCTCGCGAAGGATCTGTACCCCGGCTGCGACGTGTGGCTCAACAACCCGCTGCGCCCGCTCGAGGCGTGCGGCACGAGCGGCATGAAGGCGGCGCTCAACGGCGCGCTGAACCTGTCGATCCTCGACGGCTGGTGGGACGAGTGGTTCGACGGTCAGAACGGCTGGGCGATCCCGACGGCCGACACCGCCGCGAACGACGAGGAGCGCGACGACGCCGAGGCCGCGGCGCTGTACGACCTCATCGAGCACCAGCTGGTGCCGAAGTTCTACGACCGCGAGGGCGGCATCCCGACCGCGTGGCTCGGCATGGTGCGCCACACCATGACCGAGCTCGGCAAGAAGGCGACGAGCGACCGCATGGTGCGCGACTACGTCGAGCGCCTCTACGTGCCGGCGGCGGCGCACGACGTCGCGCTGCGCGCCGACGGGTTCGCGCAGGCGCGGGGACTCGCCGCGTTCGTGAGCCGGGTCACCGGCGCGTGGAGTCGCGTGTCGGTCGCGAGCGTCGACAGCTCGGGCATCCCGCAGCAGGCGCAGGCGGGCGACGTGCTCGAGGTGCGCGCCGACGTGCGTCTCGACGGGCTGTCATCC
Organism: Microbacterium hibisci; assembly: GCF_015278255.1. Classification (GTDB taxonomy): domain Bacteria; phylum Actinomycetota; class Actinomycetes; order Actinomycetales; family Microbacteriaceae; genus Microbacterium; species Microbacterium hibisci. The sequence goes on along the minus strand of NZ_JADIJC010000001.1, from coordinate 116,604 downwards.
GACGACGTCGCGGTGGAGCTGCTCTACGGCCGCACCGACGAGGACGACGCGCTCGCTCGCGACCACTCGGTGTACCGCCTCTCGCTCGCCGGCGACGGTCCCGACGGCGTGCGCACGTTCACGGGCACGCTGCCCCTCACGTTCACCGGCACGTTCGGCTACACCGTGCGCGTGCGGCCCGCTCACCCCCAGCTCGTGTCTCCGGTGGAGCTGGGCCTCGTGACCTTCGCTTCCTGAGCTTTCAGACGACGGATGCCGCGACCCGCGCACTGCGCCGGGTCGCGGCATCCGTCATCTCATCCCGAGCACAGAATCGGAAGAATCCCGCGACACGCCGGATGCGGATGCCGCGGACCGGCGTGTCGGCCGAAAGTTCCGATTCTGTGCACGCGGCGCGACGCCGGATGCGGTTCACAGGTGCAGTCCGCGGTCGACGTGGCCGAGGATCGCCAGCTCGACTGTCTCCCAGTCGTGCACGACGAGCGCGTAGTCGAAGCGGAGCGTCACGAACCCCCACGCGGCCGCGTGGGCGTCGCGGACGAGATCCCTGTGCCGGTGCGACTCGCCGTCGTGGTTCGGCGCGCCGTCGACTTCGACGATCAGCCGCCGGCCGATGACGAAGTCCACGCGACCCACCGACACGATCGACTGCTGCGTGCGCACCGAGAGCCCGTGTCGGCGCAGCCGCCAGCGCAACAATGATTCGAGGCCGCTGTCGGCATCCGTGCGGGCGAACGCGACCGCGTCCCGCGCGGCCGGATTCGTGTAGTCGCGGAGCCAGGCGATGTCGGCCCTCGACAGACGGCGCTTGCGAAGCGCCGACTCCAGCGCGACGAAGAAGGCTTCCAGCCCCTGGCACCTGAGGATCTGCCGCAGCACCAGTCGCACAGACGGCAGGCCGAAGGCGCTCGCCTTCGCGTCGTCATCGTTCCAATGGGGAACGCACGCGCATTCGCCGTGCGGATAGGCCCGCCCGTTCCGACGGAGTCCGATGTGCAGCCCTCCGTCGTGCGCAGCGACCCAGAGGCCCAGGTGTTCTGCCGCCGTCACGCACGCGAGCGAACCGCCGTGCGCCGCCGCGGCTGTGGCCTCGGGGCAGCAACCGAGGCGCTCGTAGACTCCTCGCCGCAGCGACCGGAGCTCACCGCGCTGCAGCGACGACGCGATGGCCGCTCGGGTGAGCCCCGACGCCCGCAGCTCCGCGAACGTCACGACGGCCGGGGAAGCTGATGTGCACATCCGGCCCATGCTGCCGAGGACCAGGCACGGCCCTTCGCGCCGTCGAGACATCTGTGGATCAGCGCGGGCTGCCGGGCGATGGGCAGGAACCACGGGAGAGTCCCTACACAGAATCGGAAGAAGGTCGCGACGCGCCGGATGCGGATGCCGCAACGCGGCGTGTCGCGAGAACCTTCCGATGTTGTGCCGGCAGATCGCACATTAAATCGTTCCAATCTCACCGACTGATCCATTGACCTCGGAGAACCGGTCGTCTATCGTCGCTCCGGAAAACGTATTCCCCACGTTTGCAACGATGCACGGCCCGCATCCCCACGCGGGCCTCGATCCGGGAGAGCGATTCGAAGATGAGTCTCGGGAGAACCTCTGTCCGCGCGCTGGTGGCCGGCACGGCCGCTTGCGCCCTCACCCTGGGCCTCGCGCAACCTGCGCTGGCCGACGACGCCACGCCCGCGGGCGCGCAGCTCGAAGCCCTCGACCGCGGGCTGGTCGCGGTCTCGACCGCCGAGGGCGTGTTCCTCAGCTGGCGGCTGCTGGCCACCGAGGCGGGCCCTGCCACCGACACCGGCGTCAGCGGGCCGTCGTTCGCGGTGTTCCGCGACGGTGAGCGCATCGCCACGGTCGACGACAGCACGAACTACGCCGACCCGGCCGGGTCTTCGGCATCCGTCTACACGGTCGCTCCGGCGTGGCACGACGTGACCGGCGAGCAGTCGGCGCCGGTCTCCGCCTGGAGCGCGGGCTACTACGACCTGCCGCTGCAGAAGCCGGCCGGCGGCAAGACGCCGCCGGGCGTCATCCACCCGGGCGGCGAGGACTACACCTACTCGGCCAACGACGCGTCCGTCGCCGACGTCGACGGCGACGGCGCGCTCGAGTTCGTCGTCAAGTGGGATCCCTCCAACTCGAAGGATGTCTCGCAGGTCGGCTACACCGGCCCGGTCTACATCGACACGTACGAGCTCGACGGCACGCTGCTCAACCGCATCGACCTCGGTGTCAACATCCGTGCCGGCGCGCACTACACGCAGTTCATGGTCTACGACTTCGACGGCGACGGCCGCTCCGAGACGATGCTCAAGACGGCGCCGGGCACGAAGTCCACGCAGTACAACGCGGACGGGTCGGTCGCGGCATCCGACTACATCTCGCTGCTCGCCGAAGACGTGGAGGCCGGCGTCACCCACGCCGAGGACTACCGCATGAGCGCGGCGGACTACGAGGCCCACCTCGTGAAGATGTTCCAGGGGTGGACCGAGCATCCCGAGGTCGTCGCGGGCAACTGGCCGGCGACGCTCGAGCAGGCCTTCGGCATCCCGGTAGCCCACGACTACCCGCTGTCGCAGACCGACGCCCAGGAGCTCGTCGACTACTTCATCGACACCTACGCCCCCTCGCGCAGCGCCCGCAACGTGCTGCGCAACTTCGAGGGCTTCATCGTCGACGGGCCGGAGTACCTGACGGTGTTCGACTCGGCGACCGGTGAAGAGCTCGAAACCGTCCGCTACGAGCCGGGCCGCGATGACGACGGCCTGCTGTGGGGCGACTACGCGATGGCGCGCATCGAGCCGGGCAACCGCGTCGACCGCTTCCTCGCGGGCGTCGCGTACCTCGACGGCACGCGCCCGTCGGCGATCTTCGCGCGCGGCTATTACACGCGCTCGACCATCGCGGCGTACGACTGGGACGGCGAGCACCTCAGCAAGCGCTGGCTCGTCGACAGCGGCCACGTGCCGATGACGAACCCGTTCAACGACGGACCCCACGGGCGCGACGGCACCGACCCGGTGTACGGCACGATCACCACGCAGGGCTTCCACTCGCTGAGCGCGGCCGACGTCGACGGCGACGGCAAGCACGAGATCGTCTACGGTGCGGCGACCATCGACGACGACGGCGGCCTGCTGTACAGCTCGTTCGACGTGCTGCCCGCCGGCAGCGCGGCTCCGGGCGACAACGTGCGGCTGGGCCACGGCGACGCGATGCACGTCACCGACATCGATCCCGACCGTCCGGGGCTCGAGATCTTCACGGCTCACGAGGGCGGCACGTACGCGCCGTACGGGATGGCGATGCGGGATGCCGCCACCGGCGAGGTGCTGTTCGGCAAGTACTCCGGACGCGACACGGGTCGCAGCATGATCGGCGACGTGCGTCCCGACGTGCGCGGCCTCGAGGCCTGGGCGAGCCTGCCCGGCGGCTCGGATGCGCTCGGTCTGTACAGCGCCGACGGCGACCTGCTCGAGAAGCCGATCCCCGGCACGAACCAGTCCATTCGCTGGGCCGCCGACCTCACGACGCAGATTGTCAACGGCAGCGGCGACCAGAACGTGTCGATCGACAGCTGGACCGACGGACGCCTGCTGACCGCCACCGGAACGCGCACGAACAACGGCACGAAGGGCAACCCCTCGCTCGTGGCCGACGTGCTCGGCGACTGGCGCGAGGAGCTGCTCGTGCGGACCGCGGACTCGACCGCCCTGCGCATCTTCACCAGCACCGAGGTGACGACGCACAAGCTGCCGACGCTCCTGCACGACGTGCAGTACCGCGCCGAGGTGGCCCGCCAGAACACCACCTACAACCAGCCGTCGTACACGAGCTACTACTTCGCGAGCGACATGGACTTCGCGAACGTGCCCGTGCGCACGACGGCGGCGACGCCGGGCGAGCCGAAGTTCGTGAACCCGCGCGGCTCGCAGTCCGACCACGTGGTCGTCACGCCCGACCCGTCGTTCGACTACTACGTCAACGGCGTCAAGGCTGAGAAGCCGCTGGTCAAGGTGCCCGCCGGCTCCGAGGTGCGCGTGACCGCTGTGCCGAAGGCCGGCTTCGCGGTGGACGCGGGCGCGGTGTCGACCTGGACGCACGCGTTCAGCGCCGACCGCTGAGATCGGATGACGGATGCCTCGTCCCGGCGCACTGCGCAGGGGCGAGGCATCGTCGTGTCGGCGCGGGGTCGGTGTCGCCCGTCGGTCCGGGGCGTTTCGTCTCGCTCGTTCCTCACTCGCTCAACGGCCGGGGGGAGAACACCAGCCGCCGGTCGTTGAGCGGAGGGCGCTCTAGCGCCCGCAGACGAAACGCCCCGACGTCGCCGACAGCGCCGGGGCGTTTCGTCTCGCTCGTTCCTCGCTCGCTCAACGGCCGGGGGCAGAACGGCGGCCGCGGGCGCCTCGCGCACTCGACGGCGAGCGGCGCACGTAGGCTGGTGCGGTGAAGCCGTTCGTCCTTCTCGCGACCCGGGCCGAGGACGTCCCGGCCGACGAGGAGTACGCGCTGTTCCTGCGGTACACCGGCCTGTCGCCCGAGGAGCTCATCCGGGTGCGGCTCGAGGCCGAGCCGATGCCGCGGTTCGACCTCGATGAGCTGTCGGGCATCTTCGTGGGCGGCGGACCCTTCAACGCCTCCGACCCGCTCGAGAAGAAGTCGACGGTTCAGCGTCGGGTCGAGGCGGAGTTCGCGACGCTTCTCGACGAGGTCGTCGCGCGCGACTTCCCGTTCCTGGGCGCGTGCTACGGCATCGGCACGCTGGGCGCGCACCAGGGCGCCGTGATCGACCGCACCCACTCCGAGCCGATCAGCGTCGTACCGGTGACGATGACCGCGGCTGCGGCATCCGATCCCCTCCTCGATGGCATGCCGGCGACGTTCGACGCGTTCGTCGGGCACAAGGAGGCGATCTCGCACCTGCCGTCCTCGGCGACGCTGCTGGCTTCGTCACCGGGGTGCCCGGTGCAGATGTTCCGGGTCGGCGAGAACGTGTACGCGACGCAGTTCCACCCCGAACTCGACGTCGAGGGCATCACCACGCGCATCCACGCGTACGCCGGGTACGGGTACTTCGCGGCCGACGAGCTCGAGCTCACCCTCGCCGCCGTGCGGCGTGCGGCGGTGTCGCACCCGAGCCGCATGCTGCGCACCTTCGTCACGCGCTACGCACGCTGATCCGCGCCTCTTCGCACGGCCCTCGTGCGGTGGTACGCTCCGCTCACCGGTTGCCTCCCCCGCCCGAGAAGAGAGGTGCCACATGCCTTCGAAGAAGCTGCTCATCACCGGAGCCGTGATCGCGGGCGTCGCCGCCGCCGCCATTCTGGTTCCGAGCGTCGCCTCGGGCATTCCGCCGGCCCCGCTGGTACCCGCGTCGTCGGTCGTCGCACCCGACGACGACGGCCCCGGCAACAACGGGCGCGGCAACGCCTTCGGCCACGACAAGGACTCCCCCGACTTCCCGGGCAACAACGGCAAGCGAAACGGGGACGGCAACGGCAAGAACGCCGAGAAGCACGCGGACGGCCCGGGCAACAACGGCCGGGGCAACGCCTTCGGCCACGACAAGGACTCCCCCGACTTCCCCGGCAACAAGGACGACGACTCCGACGACTCCGAGGAGTAGAAGCGGGTCGCGCCTCCGGCCCGCCGGGCGCGTTACGCCTGCGGCGCCGTGACGACGCGGGAGACGGATGCCTCGCCCGCCGGCTCGACGGCACCCAGAGCCTCGCCGAGTCCGATGTCGACGAGCACGACCTCGCCCGCCAGTTCCGGTCCGCGGCCCGCGGCGAGTCCGGCCTTCACCCCGCCGAACGTGACGGTGACGGATGCCGGCAGCACCACGTCGTCGGCGTCGCCGGTGTCGGGATGCAGACCGCTGGGGAGGTCGACGGCGATGGTGCGCGGCATCCGTCCCCGCTCCTCACCGAGGGCGAGCAGTGCCGTGACGGCCTCGCGGGCGGCACCGCGGAGAGCGGGTTCGCGCGAGGCGCCGATGCCGAGGATGCCGTCGACGACCACCGCGTAGTCCGCGCCGACATCGCTGACTTCGACGAGGTCGATGCGCCGGGCGCCCGCACCGATCGCGGCGGCGAACGCGCCCTGGTGGAAGCGGTCGGCCACGAGCAGCACGTCGACGTCGGCGATGCGGGTGAGCCGCGAGGCGGCGTACAGGGCGTCGCCGCCGTTGTCTCCGCCGCCGGCGAGGATGAGCACGCGGGGACGGATCACGCCCGACAGGTCCTGCGGCATCGGCTCCAGCGGCCGGTGCGTCGACGCGGAGCCGTCAAGCCGGTCGATCTCTTCGCTCACGACGTCGGCCAGCGCCGCGGCCGCCCGCTGCATGAGCGGCACGCCCTGATCGAGCAGCGGCCGCTCGGCGGCGCGCACCTGCTCGGCGGTGAAGGTCGGGACGCGCTCGGTCACGCGCTGACCTTCGTATCGTGGGCATCGGCCTTGTTGTCTGCCTCGGCCTTCTTGTCCGCCTCGGCCTTCTCGTCGGTGGCGCGCTTCTTCTCCTGCTCGCGCCGCTCTTTGTCGGCGTCGGCGCGGGCGTGCTCGAGCTCTTCGGTGGCTACGCGCACGGCATCCTCCGCCTGACGTACGCGTCGGAGTGCGAACGTCGGCGAGCCGTGCCGCTCGCGCACGCGGTCGACGCGCTCGCGCTCCGACACGATGATCCAGGTCGACGCCAGCAGGATCACCTGCGCCGACAGGTTGAGCCACAGGAGCAGCGCGATGAGCGCCGCGAACGACGCGAGGAGCGGGTTCGATCCGGCGCCGCCGACGAAGAGTCCCGACAGCTGCTGCAGGACGGTGAGGCCGAGCGCACCGATGAACGCTCCGGACCACAGGGAGCGCGGGTGCGCCTTCACGCCGCTCAGCGAGACGAAGGCCAGTGCGACGACCGCCATGTCGAGGGCGAACACCACGACGATCGAGACACTGCGGGTGGCGAGCTCGGCGAACCAGCCCTGGCTGATGCCGAGCCAGTCCAGCACGCCGCCGACGAACGACGTGCCGACGAACGTCGCCCCGGCCGTCAGGACGAAGCCGCCGCCGATCGCGATGGCCAGGAGCAGGTTGCGCAGCAGCACCCAGACGAAGAAGACGTCGTCGTGCACCTTGTCGGCGAGCGTGCGGATGGCGACCCGGAGCGATCCGATCGCGCCGATCGCTGCGCCGAGGAGGGCGACGAGCGCGATGATGCCGGCGATGGTCAGGCCGGCGGGCGCTTCGATGTCGGACGGGTCGACGAGGCCGTTCTCTCCGACGAGGCCCGGGATCGCGGCATCCACCGCGGCGATCAGCGACTGCCACGCATCGGGGTTGCCGGCCAGCCAGATCGCCGCGAACGAGAACCCCAGCAGCACGCCGGCGAACACCGAGAACAGCGCCCGGTACGTGACGCTGTCGGACAGCATCGGTCCGCGGCGCTCGGCGTAGTGCAGCCACACCCGCACCGGCCGGAGGGAGAGTGCCCACGTGGTCACTTTCGCGATCAGGTCCGCCATGACCACACCCTAGCCAGGCGCCGACGGCATCCACCCAGGCTTGACGCGCGGCGCATAGTATGGGCCTGGGGATTGGGGAATTGCCGTGAGAGGTCTTGCACAGACGCTCGTGCTCACCGGAGCCGTACGAGCCGCCGATGTGTCCGCCGCGATGGCGGAGGTGGGCGACGGTCCCGAGCTGCAGCGCGCGCTTGTGAACGCACGGCTCGTGACGGAGGCGCAGCTCGCCGAGGCGATCGCGCTCCACACCGGTCACCGCTACATCGACCTGGCCAACACGACTCTCGATCCGAACGTGATCGCGCTCGTGCCGGGCAACCTGTGCCGCAAGTACAGCCTGATCCCGGTCGATCGTCGTGGCGATCGCCTCACGGTCGGCGTGATCGATCCGACCGACATCGTCGCGCTCGACGACGTCGCGAGCATCACCGACCTGTTCGTCGAGCCGGTCGTCGTCGCCGAAGACGCGCTGACGCAGATGTTCGAGCGCTTCCTGCGCTCCGATGAAGAGCTCAGCGAGCTGTCGATGTCGATCGAGGAGTCGAGCGAGGTCAACCAGGCCGCGTTCACCGAGAGCCTCGAGGAGCAGGACGACGCGGCGCCGATCGTGCGCTTCGTCAACCTGCTGATCGCGCAGGCGATCAACGACCGTGCGAGCGACATCCACGTCGAGCCTGGCGAGAAGCAGCTGACGGTGCGGTTCCGCATCGACGGTGTGCTGCACGAGATGCAGAAGGCCGACCGCGCCATTCAGGACGGCATCATCTCGCGCCTCAAGATCATGTCGTCGATCGACATCGCTGAGAAGCGCAAGCCGCAGGACGGCCGCCTGTCGGTGACGCACGAGAACCGCACGGTCGACCTCCGCGTGGCGACGCTGCCGACGGTGTGGGGCGAGAAGATCGTCATGCGAATCCTCGACAACACCGGCCAGACGATGTCGATGCGCGACCTGCTGTTCTCGGGCGTCAACGAGAGTCGATTCCGCGAGTCGATCATCAAGCCGCACGGCATGATCCTCGCCACCGGCCCCACCGGCTCGGGCAAGTCGACGACCCTCTACACCGCGCTTCGATCGATCGCGAACCCGAAGATCAACGTCATCACGGTCGAGGACCCGGTCGAGTACCGCATCGGCGGCATCAACCAAGTACAGGTGAACAACCGCGCCGGCCTGACGTTCGCGACCGCGCTGCGCTCGATCCTGCGCTCCGACCCTGATGTGGTGCTCGTCGGCGAGATCCGCGATCAAGAGACCGCGAACATCTCCATCGAGGCGGCGCTCACGGGCCACCTCGTGCTCTCGACGCTGCACACGAACGACGCGCCGTCGGCGCTCACGCGTCTGACCGAGATCGGCTGCGAGCCGTTCCTCGTCGCGACGGCGCTGTCGGCCGTGATCGCCCAGCGCCTTGCGCGCCGCCTCTGCATGCGCTGCCGCGAGCCGCTCGTCGAGACGAGCGAGGTGCTGTCGTCCCTGGGCTTCCCGCATGATCCGGCGGACGTCCCCCAGCTTTACAAGGCGGTCGGATGCCCCGCCTGCAGCTCGACCGGATACCGCGGGCGCGTCGCACTCCATGAGGTCATGACGCTGAGCGACGAGATCGAGTCGCTCGTCGTGACCCGTGCGACCGGCACCGAGATCCGTCAGGTGGCTCTGGCGCAGGGCATGATCTCGCTCCGCGAGGACGGCTTCTCGAAGGTGGCGCAGGGCCTCACGACGATCGAAGAGGTGCTCCGCGTCACCGTGTAGCCGCCCCGGCCGTTGAGCGAGCGAGGAACGAGCGAGACGAAACGCCCCGAACATCCCCGCAACCTCAGGCCCCGGCCGTTGATCGAGCGAGGAACGAGCGAGACGAAACGCCCCGGCGCTCCCGGAACCTCAAGCCCCGGCCGTTGAGCGAGCGAGGAACGAGCGAGACGAAACGCCCCGAACATCCCCGCAACCTCAGGCTCCGGCCGTTGAGCGAGCGAGGAACGAGCGAGACGAAACGCCCCGAACATCCCCGCAACCTCAAGCCCCGGCCGTTGAGCGAGCGAGGAACGAGCGAGACGAAACGCCCCGGACATCCCCGCAACCTCAAGCCCCGGCCGTTGAGCGAGCGAGGAACGAGCGAGACGAACGCCCCGAACATCCCCGCAACCCCGACGCGTTTCGTCTGCGGGCGCCAGAGCGCCCTCCGCTCAACGATCGCGACCCCGGGCACACCCAACGGCCGGCGCCCTGCGCACCGGCCGTTGAGCATCCCGCGCGTCACCCCTGCTGTGCGAGTTCCCCGTAGAGCGTGAAGATCGGCAGGTACAGCGAGACCACCATGCCGCCGATGACGATGCCGAGCCCCACGATGAGGATCGGCTCGATCGTCGACGACAGCTGTGACGTCGCCGTCTCGACCTCGTCCTCGTAGAAGTCCGCGATCGAGGCGAGCATGTCGACGAGCGTGCCCGACTCCTCGCCGACCGACACCATCTGCGGCACCATCGCCGGGAACACATCGGCCTTCGCGAGCGGCGCCGCGAACGAGCGGCCCTGGCGGATCGACTCCTGCACGTCGCGCACGGCCTGCTCGATCTTCCAGTTGTTCGAGGCCTGCCCCACGATCGCGAGCGCCTGGATGATCGGCACGCCGGCGTTGAGCATCATCGACAGGTTCCGCGCGAAGCGCGCGACTGCGATCTTCGTGGTGAGCTTGCCGAACACCGGCATCTTGAGCTTGATCGGGTCGACGACGCGTCGATACTGCTCGGTGTGGCGGTTGGCCCGCCACCAGATCAGCACCACCACCACGACGAGGATGATCGCCGGGATGATCCACCACATGTTCTGCGAGATCGTGACCAGGATCTGGGTCGGCAGCGGCAGCGCCGAGCCGAGCCCGCGGAACATGCCCTCGAAGATCGGCACCACGAACGTCACCATGACGAGCACGCCGATGATGGCGATGATGAGCACGATCGCCGGGTAGGTGACGGCCGCACGGATCTTGTTGTGCAGCTCGGCCTCGCGCTGGTAGTTGTCGGCGATCGAGCCGAGCGCGCTGCCGAGGAAGCCGCCCGCCTCACCCACCTTGACGATCGACAGCATCAGCGGCGGGAAGGTCTGCGGATGCCGCGCCAGCGCCGCCGAGAACGACGACCCCGACTCGACATCGGCCTGCACCTGCACGAGGGCGGGCTGCAGCCTCTTGTCGTCGGTCTGCTCGATGAGGATCGCGAGCGTCCGCATGAGCGGCAGGCCGGCGTTGATGAGGCCCGCCATCTGCCGCGAGAACACCGCGAGCGTGCGCGCCGAGACGGTCTTCGTCGCGCCCGGCAGCTTGATGTCGCGGTTGAGCCCGGTGTTCGACTTGAGGTTGACCTCGAGGGGCGTCAGCCCCTGCGCCTTGAGCTTGCCGGTGACCGCCGACTCGCTCGCGGCCTCGATGGTGCCCTTGACGACCGATCCGCCACGCGGGTCGACGGCCCGGTATACGAACTCCTGTACGACGGCCATGTCAGCCCTCCCCGTTCGCGGCGGTCCACGCCTCGAGGTCGTCGACGCCGCCCCACTCGACATCGCGCGCGGTCGGGTCGACGCGGCCGCCGACCGTGGGCGTGCCGAAGCGCGAGCCCATGCCCACACCGGTGCCCGACGCGGCGTTCGCTGCCGGGGCCGAGAGCTCACCCTGCCGCCATTCGCCGGCGTGGTGCGCCCACTCCTCCGCGTCGAGGTCGCGCGGCTTGATGTACACGCCGTCGAGGCTGCGCGGGTCGACCGCGAAGTCGGCGGCGACGTTGCGCGCGATGGTGCCCTCGCCGACGAGGCGGCGGAGGTCCTGGTCGAGCGTGTGCATGCCGATCTCCGAACCCGCCTGCATCGCCGAGTAGATCTGCGCGACCTGACCCTCGCGGATCATGTTCGCCACGGCCGGGGTGTTGATGAGCACCTCGGTCGCGATCGTGCGGCCGTTGACCTGCGCGAGCGGCAGCAGCGTCTGGCTGATGATGCCCTGCAGCGTATCGCCGAGCTGCGTGCGGATCTGGTGCTGCTGGTCGGCGGGGAACACGTCGATGATGCGGTTGATGCTCTTCGCCGCGCCCTGCGTGTGCAGGGTCGACAGCACGAGGTGTCCGGTTTCAGCGGCCGAGAGGGCCGTCGAGATCGACTCGGGGTCGCGCAGCTCGCCGATGAGGATCACGTCGGGGTCCTGACGCAGCACGCGGCGGAGGGCCTCGGCGAACGAGTTCGTGTCGCGCCCGACCTCGCGCTGGTGCACGAGCGAGCGCTTGGACTGGTGGTGGAACTCGATCGGGTCTTCGATCGTGACGATGTGCGCAGGCACCAGCTGGTTGATGATGTCGACCATCGCGGTGAGGGTCGTCGACTTGCCCGAACCGGTCGGCCCGGTGAGCAGCACGAGACCGCGCGGACGCAGCGCGAGGTCACGGGCGATCGGCGGAGCACCGAGCTCTTCGAGCGAGTACACGCGGTCGGGGATGTAGCGCAGCGCGATCGCGATCGAGCCCAGCTGCTTGTACACGTTGGTGCGGAAGCGGCCGATGCCCGGGGTCGCATGCGCGAGGTCCACCTCGCCGTGCTCGAGGAACTCCTGGCGCTGCCCGTCGCCCATGAGCTCGAACGCCGTGCGTTCGACCCACTCCTCCGACAGCGGTTCGGGGTACCCGGGAACGGGCACGAGGTCGCCGTCGACGCGCAGTAGCGGCGGCGCCCCGGCCGTGATGTGCACGTCCGATGCGCGGTGCCGGGCGCCGCGGGCGAGGAGGGTTTCGAAGTCGAGCTCTTCCATCGTCGTCACCCTTCCTCGTCGATGTAGGTGAGCGCCGAGATCTGCACGTCCACCGCGCCGTCGCCGCTCTGGGTCATCGTCACCGACATGCTGTTCAGCAGGCGCGGGCCGGCGCGGAGCGCGTCGACGAAGGCGGTCGCCTGGGCCATGTCGGTCGCCGTGGCGCTGATGACGAAGTCGGCCTGCTGACGTCCGACAGCCCCCTCCGCGTCGGGCGCCGGCGTCTCCGGGGGCGTTCCCGCCGCGGGGTCGGTCGCCGGGTCGGTTGCGGCATCCGTCGCCTCCGGCGCAGGAGCGGGCTCCGCCACGGCGGCCTCGCCCTCGGTCGCGCCGGCGCGGGTCACGTACGCGACCTGCTCCCCGGCGGTGACGGCGGCGATGGCGACGCCGGATGCCTCGGCCGCTCGTCCGACGACCTCGAAGACGTCGTCGAAGTGAGCGGATGCCGGGATCTGCGAGCGCAGCTGGGCCACGTTCGCATTGATGGCGTCGAGGTTCTCCTGCTCGGCCGTGAGGCTGTCGAGCTGCGCCTGGTAGATCGCGTTGGTGTTCGCGACCGTCGCGGTCTGCCCGTCGACCGAGACGGCCTGGAGGTAGAGCGGCAGCGCGACGAGGAACACGCCGAGCGCGATCACGCCGAGCGAGACGATCAGGCCGATGGCCGTGACGAGGTGCTTGGGCATCACTCGCTCCCTTCTTCGGCCGCGAACTGCTTCGAGTACACGGACTGGTCGAACTCGACGTTCAGCAGGTACGAGAAGCGGTCGGCCGACACCTGGCTCGAGGTCACCGACTGTCCGTCGGCATAGAGCACTCCTTCCACTCCGCGGAGCGACCGGATCAGCGCGACGATGTCGAGCGGGGTCGGGCTGTCGAACGTGACGGTGCCCACGATGCCTTGCTCGACGGTCGGGTCGTCGCCCTGCGGCACTCCCCCGACGGTGAAGTCGACGCCGGTCAGGGTCGTGTCGGCGGGAAGGATGCCGGTGATCTTGGCCATCACGGGCGTCCACGCCAAGTCGGTGGCCATGGCGTCGGTGCGGAACTCCGTCAGCTCCGACTCGGTGGCGAGCGCCTCGCTCACCTCCGAGAGCGCGGCGATCTCGGTGAGCAGCGTGTTGGTGCGCGCCTGCTCGGCGACGAGCCGCTGGTCGGCGAAGAACTTGAACGCGAAGGCGCCGGCGATGATGAGCACCGCCACGACGATCGCGGCGAGCACGATCCACACCCACGTGCGGATGAGCGAGTCGCGCTCGCGCCGCGCGACCTCGCTGCGCGGCATGAGGTTGACGCGGGGCACTCCCGAGAACGGGACGGGAACGGCGGTCACTTTCCTGCCTCCCCGAGTGCGATGCCGACGGTGCCGACGAGGTTGAACGCGACTTCGCCGGCGGGCGGCGGGGCCGACATCGAAACGACGTCGCCGACCGAGATGACGGTGACCGGGATGTCGATCGCGGTGCCGATGGTCGGCACGACGCCTTCGACCGCGGCGCCCGCTCCGGTGATGTACACCCGAGAGATGGGCAGCGCGTTGGGCCGACTGCCGAAGAAGGCGAGCGTGCTGCGCAGGCGGGCCGCGAGATCGGATGCCCCGGGCGGGGTCGCCGCCCGGATCGCGCCGCGCGTGCGGCCCGCGGCCGCCAGTCCCGTGCCGTTGCTGCCGCCGTTGCCGGCGGCGGCGAGCGCGAGCTCGGGCTCGGGCACTTCGGCGCTGTGGCGACGGCTGGCCGCGGTGGCGACGTCGATCGGCAGCAGGCGCACGAACAGCGGCACGCCGCCGCGCGCGATCACGACCTGGGTCGTGTGGTCGCCGATGCTCACGGTCGCGACGGTGTCGTCGGGCGACGCGAGCGGCGCAGTGACGCGGGCGAGGCCGAACGCCGACAGGTCGACCGCATGGGCGCGCACCTTCACCTTGGCGAGGGTCGAGATGATCTGCTCGATGTTCTCCGACACCGCCGCGACGAGCAGGCCAGAGACCTGGTCGCCGTCCTGCGAGAGCGGGAAGAAGTCGAGCACGGCCTGGCTGGCGGGCACCGGCAGCAGGTCCTGCACCTGATAGGGCAGGGCCTCGCGCAAGAGGTCGGGACGCATCGCCTGCGTCGTGTACTCGCGCACCAGGATGCGCCGGCTGGCGACGCCGAGGACGGCATCCCGGCTCTTGAACCTCGCACCGGTCCACAGCTGCCGCAGCGCGACCGCGACAGCGCCCGGGTCGAGCACTTCCGAGTCGCGGGCGGCGTCCTGCGGCAGCGGCACTTCGCCGTACGCGATGAGCTGTGGTCGGCGACCGAGTGAGATCTCCGCTGCGCGGACGCTCTCTTCGGTCACCTCCAGCCCCACGATCGTCTTGGCCATGTTGTTCCCTTCCCCAAGGTCCGTCGGGTCAAGCTCCGACGAAGAGATTCACGTACCACTTGCCGACGGCCTGGCCGGCGAACACTCCCGTCCACGCGCCGAGGATCATCCACGGTCCGAACGGAATGGCGGTCTTGCGTCCGGCGCGGCGCAGCAGCATGAGCGCGATGCCGAACACTCCCCCGTACAGAAAGGCCGCGAACGCCCCCACAGCGAGCGCGCCCCATCCCAGCCAGCCGAGGTAGATGCCGATCACCCCGGCGAGTTTCACGTCTCCGCCGCCCATGCCGCCCGGACGCACCAGGCGCAGCACGAAATAGAAGAGGTACAGCACGGCCATGCCGACCCCCGCGCCGAGCAGCAGCCCCCACTCGTTCGTCAGCCATGCGGCGATGGTGAACAGGATGCCGGCCACCAGGTAGCTCGGCAGCACGATGCTGTTCGGCAGCCGGTGTGTCTCGAGATCGATCAGCGTGAGCACGATCGAGATCGCCGCGAAGTAGAGGAAAGCGACGACGACGAGGGCGAGCGCCCACACGTCGGCCGGATAGACGATGCCGTCCCACGCCGGCGACTCCAGGTACCTCAGCAGGGACGTCCCCAGAAGGCCGTCGTACACGGCGAGGCCCCACCACGCGACGAGCGCGAAGGCGAGTCCGGTGACCGCCTCGACGATCGGATACCGCGGCGAGATCGGCGCTTTACAGTTCGCGCATTTGCCACCGAGGGCGAGCCAGCCGATCACCGGCACGTTGTGCCACGGCTTGATCGCCGCATCGCAGTGCGGGCAGCGGCTCTCGCGCAGCAGCGAGATCTTCGCCGGCACGCGGTAGGCGACGACGTTGAGGAACGACCCGATCAGGAGGCCGAGCACCCCGGCGATGACGACGAGGAAGATGATGAGGGACGTCACTGTCTACTCGGTCTGGGTCAGCAAGCTCGGCGGCAGCAGCTTCGTGATGATGTCGCCGGAGCCATCGGGGGCTTCTGCGAGGTAGCACCCGAGGTCGATTCGCGGCTCCCACTTCATGGGCTCACACGAGAAGTCCGGCTGTTCGAGCTTGGTGCTCCCGCTGTCACCGGAGTAGTACTGACCTCGGAATCCGTCCTTCTTAGGTGCCGTCTTGATGCCACAGGGCGAATAGAGCATCACCTTGACGTTGGTCGTCGCTGCCACCTGGTCCAACGCATCGCCGCCGGACCCGACCGCGGTCGGGCAAGTGACTGCGCGGTTGGCCACGTTGTCCGCGTGGATGAAGAAGAGCTGTCGATCCGGAGAGTCAGTCGTCACCGTGCCGATGTCGACCGTCATCGTCGCACCCGGCGGCACGAGGAACAGCACGTCGCTAGTGAGCGTCGGTGAACCGCTAAGCACGATTTTCACCGCCGAAGTGCAACCCGTGTAGTCCAAGCCGATGCGCGACGTACCCGCGGCGAGCACGCCCGTGGCCTTTGCTGTCGCGTCTCCGGAGCATGAGGTGGGCGTGCGCCAGTCAACATCAGTCCCCCAGGCACTCCGGGTCGAGGGAAAGTCAACCCACGTGGTCATGTCGTACACCGCCTGAAGATCGGGTACGAACGCGTCCCCGGGCAAGGGTGCCGTGGTTACCGTGCCCGATACCAGTCCCGCCGACTTGACTTCGGGGGCGAGCGGTGACTGGACGTTGCCCGTGACCAACATGTCCTTGACCGTGACCTTCGTTCCCGACATCGCATTTCCCGCGACCGTGCCGCCAGTCGACTCGAGCTTGATCTCCCCCTCCGCGACAACGTTCTTGTCGACAAAGGCATTCGCGCCCGACGTGGAGATGGTTCCCTTCGCGTACACGTTGCCCGTGACATGGCACTTCGCGCTGAGGATGATCGACCCCTTCGGCGCCCACAGGTCACCGTCGATCGTCGTGTCGGAGTTGCATGTGTAGTCGCCGGTGCGGATCACGAGGTCGCCCTGATAAGAGGACTGCGTGAGCTTGAACTGACCGGCGAAGTACGCCAGCGTCCCCCCAGGCTGGCGCTGGTACGTGACGGCGCGTTGGTAATCGGACACGATGGTCGTCTGTGAGCCGTCTGCTGCCTTGCCGGTGGCGGTGATGCGGATCACGGAAGAAGCTGACGCGCTAAGGCAGGGGTCGGTGAGGTGGTCGACGTCTGCGCCGAACACGGCGCTGACGTTCTCGTACATGGGCGACGTCGACGAGTTGGGAATGGACTTCGCGCACGGGTTGGCAATGACGGCCTGGAGCATCATGTCGCGGCCTGACTCCGCCGATACGAAAGCTTGTGTTGTCGCCTTGTTCTGGACGTTGGTCTGCATTGCGAAGATCACCGACCCCGCGATGACCGTGGCCGCGATGACCCCGACCATCATCACGACGACGACCGCGACAAGGGCGGCACCCGATTCGTCGCTGTCGACGGATTTGCGTGAGCGGGCTCGACCCGGTTGAAGGAGTTTCACCAGCATGGCGACATCGTCCCTTCTGCAGCATTTCTCATGTACGCGTCACCTGTGAAATGCACAGGGGCTGTCGGGGCAGTCTGGGAGTTCTCCGCCGTCGCGTTGAAGGTATACACCACGCCATTGGCTCCCTTCGCTGCGAAGTAGGGTGTGGTCCCGGCGTTGCTGACCTGGTCCTGCCATACCGGCCACGTCGACGGGACAGGGTCATCGCTCACGACCATCCGCAGTTCACCGGACTCGAAGCTGAAGGCCTGGCACTGCGCTGATCCGTCTAGCGACGTGTTGACCTTCAGCGTGCTTCCTGCATTCTCGATCTCGAAGGCAATCGCGTTTCGCATTGAACGTTCAATTTCACTCGCGATCAACTGGCCGCGCGTCGTCGCTTGCGTCTGATCGGTCACGTTTGCCTGCGTTCGCCACGTGTTGGCGAAGATGATCGCGACCGCAGAACCGAGAATGCCGAGAATCACGACCACGACGATGAGTTCGACGAGAGAGTAGCCTGCGTCACGTGAGGCCCTATTGGACTCCTTGGCACTCATGGCATGGCCGGAACGTAGATGATCGCGTCTACCGATGCGAGCGTCGAAGTACCCTGAGTCGCCGTCAGCGAAACCGACACCGCGGAGCCTGCCGCGCAGGAACCGTTCACGACGCCTTCCGTCGAGAACGCTCGTCCGGAACCGTCAGAGAATCCCGTTTTCGGGGCGACAGCGTTCGCGACCGACGAGCATGTAGGCGACTGCCGAGCGTCCTCGACAAGACTGTTTAGTTGGCGTGTTGCCGTCGCGACTGCAGACTGCTGCGCTGACAGCTGCGTGCCCTGCCACAGTGCTGGCAGGAGGGCCACCGCGATGATCCCTAGCAGAAACATCGCGATGATCACTTCGACAAGGCTGAACCCCGCAGTATCGATACCACGACCCCTCATCCGCCCACCTCCCCAAGTGGCAGAATCCCCGACCTAATCATGCCATGGAGGCCGGGGAGGAACATCCCCGGCCTCCATGACGCGTTGATGACCTACTTACAGCCAGCCGACGGCGTCGTGCCACTGGCGGCCAAAGCCCCGGGCCCTGCGAATGCGACGTTCGCACCCTTTTCGGCCTTGACGCAGATGTCCGTTACCGTCGAACCCTTTGACAGGGTGACGACGATGCCATTCGTGCCAGCAGACTCTGCTGCGTCCGCCACTGTCGGTGCGCCCGGCTCGTCCTTGCCTGCGGCCGCCGCAGCAGCCGCGGTCGCTCCGTTGGCAGCCGCCGCCATCACGGCGTTCTTCTCGGCGGTCGCCTGAATGTTGACGAAAATCGGAATCGCGATCGCGACAAGGATGCCGAGGATCACGACGACGATGATCAGCTCGATGAGCGAGAAGCCCTTCTCGCCCTCTTCCTCGCGGCGCTGCTTCATGGCCTCGAGGTAGTTCTTGATGGTTGCACGCATGTGCGGTCTCCCCATTCTGTTTCCGGTGATGTACCCAGAACGTGACCAGCCACACACGCACGGCGAGTATCCCCAGTCGCTTGCGTGTCCAGCCCCGTCAGGGCCGGTGGAGAACCGCGGCGCTCACCGCGATACCCCTCCCCGCCGACAATCATGCGGGAACATGCTCAGACATGCATCGCCAGGACGCTTATGATTCCGCAAGGTTTGACTCAGGAAAGCTCACCTCGCGCAGACCTGGGGGTAGCCGTCAATCACCGGCCACGGCCACGTTTCGAACGACGGATCTAGAGTCACCGCGCCGACGACGACCGCGAGCGCGACTGCAAGGCCGCACCACGCCATCACCTCACTCGCTCGTCGTCCTGACAACCGCACCACCGGCGCAACCGCCATGCCGCCTGTCACAGAGATGAGCCCGACGAGGGTCGTGTAATAGAGGTCGTACTCGAGGACGAGGTGACCGACCGCCGCTACCAACGCGACAAGCCCACCCCATCGCGCAGGATCCCGTCGCAACTCGACGTTGCCAGGCAACGGCCGCAACGACCGCACAACGAGCGCGAGCACTCCCGCGAGGAGCAGCAGCATCGGAAGGAGCCCGACGGCTCCCCCTTCCGCCCAGGTGTACGCCCACTCGTTGTGCGGGTGCCACTGCGGCATGGCCGCATGGCACACCGCCTGATGGGCGAAGGTCAGCAGTCCGCTCCCTACGGCGGAGTGATCCAGCCCGATCTCCCACGCTGCGCGCCACCAATCCAGCCGGGTCGCGCCCGAGCTGTCGAGCCCGCCCCGCTGTGTCATCGTGCCGAACGGGTCGACTCCGAACGCGAATCCGGGAAAGAACAGCGGACTTCGGAGCAACACGGGCAATATCAGCGCGCCGGCGAGCACCGCGGCCCAGCGGGCGACCGGACCTCGGCGACGCTCTCGGATCGTCACGACCAGCGCAGCAGCCAGCGCCGCAGCCACCACCGCGCACGCCAGCGCGAAGCCGTAGCGCGAACCCGAAAGCACTACGCCTGCGCCGCACACCGCGGCGCAGACCATGGCGAAGATCGACCACCCTCCACGGCCGAGCACCCCGATGAAGATGCCGGCCGATACCCCGAAGATCATCTGAATCGCGAACTGGTTGTGCCAGTCGAGGGTGCCCTTCATCAGGTTCCACGGAGCTGGCTGGACGGTCATCCAGGTCATCCACGCCAACGCGAACGCCCCGAGGCCGAGTCCCGCGATCAGCAGTCCGACGACGAGCCGCCGGCGAACCGTCCGCGCCCACGCGGCGATCGCGAGGAAGAGAATCGCCCCGTAGGCGAGCTTGGCGCCCCGCACCGTCCCGGTCGGATCCGCGTGTGCGAGGGCAATGACCGCGATGGACAGCGGAAAAGACGCTGCACCCGCGTGCAGCCACCATGGCAGCCGCCATGCACGGGCCGCGATCCACAGGGGCACCGCGGTCGCGACGGCGATGCCGACATCGAGGTGCTGCGTCGCGATCCCGCGTCCCGTGAGCCAGAACAGCCCCCACAGTGCGATGAACGCGGGCGCGGCCCGTCCGATGCGCACGAGCAGTGCACGCGAATCCACTGCGCCGTCCGGCGTGCGCGGTACGCGCAGCATCCCCGTGAGTTGGTCGGTCCCCACCGACGTCTCAGTCCCCATTCGCCGAATCTTACGATCAACCCGCGGCGGAACACCCTCTAAGACGACCGCCGACCGCACTCCTAGGCGATTCCTGAGCGCACCGGGGCTGAACACTGTCATCCGAGCTCGCGCACCCGTTACCCTGAGCGCACTGGGGAACAGCGGGCTCCGGCATCCGGTGTCCGCCTGAGGGATTGAGGATCCCGATGACACGAGCGCACGCGCGCCTGGACGAGGTTGCCGCATGAGCGGCGAAGCGCCGACGGCCGGCCAGGCGCCGCCGCCGGGGTGGGTGTACGACCCGTCGACGGCGCAGACGCGGTGGTGGGACGGCAGCGGCTGGACCCATCACGTGCTGCCGCCGACTCCGGCGTCGGCGTACGGCGCGACGTTCGGCAGCGACCCGAAGCAGGGTGCGGCTCCGTCGGCGAAGAACGGGCCGGCGAAGGCGGCGCTCATCCTCATCGTCGTGCAGCTGCTCGGATCGCTGGCCATCGCGGGGCTGGCGTTCGCGCTGGGACCGGAGATCCTGCAGTTCCTGTGGCTGTTCGGCCTGCTGTCGCTGCTCTGGCTGGGCATGATCATCGCCGCGTTCGTGCTCGCGATCGTGGGCATGGTGATCGCGGTGCGGCGTCCGACCCGCAAGCGCGAGGCGGTGTGGGCGCTGGTGCTCACGTCGATCGGGATCGTCTGGCTCGTCGCCCGCAACATCGCGTCGCTGCTGCCCTGAGCCGCGCCGGCGCTGCAGATGGCGGCCGGGGCGCGGCATCCGTCATCTGCATCGCGGTGGCGCGACCGGGGTCAGACGGGATCCAGGGCGACCAGACCGCCGCTCACCCACTCGGTGATCTCGGCGACATCGGCGGCGCTCAGCTCGATGCGTGCGCCGCGACAGAGGCCCAGCACGTTGTCGGTCCACACGGCGGCCAGCTCTTCGGCGCTGGGCTCGCCGTCGAGGCCGGCGCCCGCCAGCAGGAGCCCGTTGATGACGAAGTTGATCGCCGCGCGGCCGATCGGCACGTCGACTTTCGCACAGGCATCGCGGACGCGCTTGGACGTCTCGTTGCGGCTGAAGGGGTGCAGCGCGAGATCGAAATCGAGCTGCTCGAGCAGGCACCGATAGCCCGCCTGCGCGAGTCCGGGCGTCTCGGTGAGCGCGACCACGCGGCGCTGCAGCTCGGTGAGTCCGGGCACCCGCTGGTCGCTTCCGGCAGCCAGGGCGCCCGCGGCGGTTGCCGCGATCTGCTGCTCGTCGGCGGCGGGCTGGGGCAGATCGGACTCCTGGAAGCGCGCCGGATCCCACACGTATCCGGGTTTGCGGGTGTCGACCGCGAGGTCGGTGACGGATCGTTGCAGCCACGCTGCGAACGTGCCGGCACCGTCCCAACCCCGCTCGCGGAGCGTCGGGTCGGCGCGCAGAGCCTCCGCGGCGGCGGCCGCGAGAGCTACGGGGCGATCTGCCGAGCGCACGAGGTGGTGGACGGCGGCGACCGGGACCTCCGAGCGGACAGGCGGTGTGGCCGGGGCGACGGGCGGCGTCGCGGGCGCGGGTTCGGCGGAGGCTGTGGGGATGGCGGCAGCCGTGGCGGCCGGGCCGGATGCGTCGGGGGCGGGCGAGCCGGATGTGCCGGGCGTGTCGGATGTGGTGGGCGTCCCGGGCGTGGCCGGCGAGGGCGAGCCGGATGTGCCGGGCGCGGGCGAGTCGAGGATCGTTGCCGCGTCCGAGCCGGTCAGGAGCCCGATGAACATGTCGGCCGAGAGCACCGTGTCGGCGACGGCCCGATAGGCGGCCGCGGCCGGCCCCGGTGTGACGATCGTCACCTGCCGGTCGGCCGCGCGGCACCGGATGACCAGCGGCGTGAAGTCGGCATCGGCCGAGAGGAAGACGAACTCGTCGAACCGCGTGGTCGAGGCGAGGGCGTCCATCGCGTCGAGCACGAGGTTGATGTCGGCACTCGACTTGCCCTGCTGCGTGAGCGACGGGCAGTCGACGACCTGGAACCCGGCACGCGTGAAGTTCGGGCGGTACCGAGAGTACGGCGCCGGATTGAGATAGCACTTCTGCACCAGAAAGCGGCGGGTGAACGCTCCGTCCTGGTCGGTCCCGCTCGTGAGCTCCGTCACCCAGCGGGCTGGATCCTCGGCGAACAGCTTCGCCGCGTCCGCATCGAGGCGCTGGAGCAGCGAATACACGTTGTCGAAGTCGACGAACATGGCCGAACGCAGTCGGCGTGGGGCGAGGGCACGGGCGTCCATGGCACCATCTTGCCGGTCGGCGGGTTGCCGCGGCGGGCGGCTCGCGGGGCTGGAGGTCCGATCTTCTGTTCGAATGTCTGAGGTGGTTCGTATTCTCTTTATGTGAGCATTTCATCGAATTTCACGGATGCCGATCCGTGGCTCGAGCGCGACCCCGAGCGCTTCCTCGATCCGAGTGATGTGCTCGAGCCGGGCGAGGAACCGCCCCGCATCGACGTCGATGAGCTGCAAAGGTCCGGCGCCGTGCACGAGGTCGCGATGGACGCTCTCGAGTACGTCACGTACCGCCAGCGGCTGCTCATCGCCGAGGAGTACGCGGGTATAGCGCAGGTGTTGACGGATGCCGCATCCTGCCCGGATCCGTGGGTCGGGCCTGATCCTACCCATGACCCGGAATGGCGCGATCCGCAGGGCCGGTCTGTCTCGGCGGTGCGAGCGGAGCGGCGGAACATCGCGGAGCGTGCGGCAGCGATGGAGCTGGCGACCCGGCTGGGCATGTCGGAGGCGACCGTGCGTACGCGAGCTGCACACGCCGACGCCCTGCGGGAACGGTGCCCACGGGTGTGGGAGGCGTTCCGGGCGGGGCAGGTCTCGCAGCAGAACGCCGCGACGACCGCGCAGCAGGCGGCGACGCTTCCCCTCGACGCGACCGAAGCCTGGGCGCGGTTCGACGAGGCCGTCGCGCACGCCGCGAGGACCCTGCAGCCGGGCAAGTTCCGTCTTCGCGCACGGGTCGCGCGCGAGCGACTGCATCCGGAGCCGCTCGACGTGCGCCACAAGCGGGCTGCGGCCGACCGCAACGCGTGGTTCGAGGCCGAACACGACGGGATGGCGTCGCTCACGGTCTTCGCTTCGGCGGATCGCGTGCTGGCGGCGTATCAGCACTCCGATGCCCGTGCGCGGCACCTGCGCGCCCAGCCGGGCGAAGAGCGGACGCTCGCGCAGCTTCGCGCCGATTCGCTCCTCGATCTTCTGACGACGACCGACCTCGCGGACCCGAGCGGGCCGCGTTGGCGTCCGTCGGTCGCGATCACCGTTCCGGTGATGACGCTGCTCGGTCACGACGACGAGCCTGCGACGCTCGACGGCTACGGGCCGATCGACGCCGAGACGGCCCGGCGGCTCGCGGGCGAGGCATCCAGCTGGGTCCGCATCCTCACCCATCCCGTCACCGGGACGGTGCTCGACGTCGACCGCACCACGTACCGGGTTCCGAAGGCGCTGCGCCGCTGGCTCGGCGTCCGGGATCGGGTGTGCATCGCGCCCGGCTGCGTCCGCTCGGCTCGCGACTGCGACATCGACCACCGTCTCGACTGGCAGTACGGCGGAGCCACCGCCGATACGAACCTGGCGCCGCTCTGCAAGGCGCACCACACGGTGAAGAGCAAGAGCCTGTGGCAGCTCTACCGCGACGAAGTCACCGGAGCCACCTGGTGGATCTCGCCGACCGCGCGGACGGTGGACGCCGATCCGCCGCCGTTCTGATCGCGGCACCGCAGGGGTTTTCTGGCGGCCACCTCAGGAGGGCGTCGGTTCAGGAGAGCGTCGGTGTGGGAGCGTGGCAGAACGCGCACGGAATGGGGTGGGCGGGCAGCTTGGGCGGGGCTGGGGCATCGGCGCGCCGGACGACATCGACGCGCAGGAGACGGCGTCGACATGCTCGGACGGCTTCGGCGCGCTCGGACCGCGCAGGCGCGCACGGACGGGCGTCCGCGCGCCGTGACGGTGCGTCGGGGCGCAGACTGTGCCTTCGGACGGCGTCAGCGAGCTCGGGATGCGTCGGTGCCCGGACGGCGTCGGCGTAATCGGACGGCCTCAGCCCTCTCTGACTTCTGACTGCGTCGGTGTGTTCGGACTGCGTCGGCGCGCTCGGACCGCCTCAGTGCTCGCTCGGCCTCGGCGAGCTCGGACGGGCATCCGGCTCAGACGCCGCCGCTGATGCGGGTCCAGGCGGCCTCGCCCTCGGCGCGGCGACTGGCGCGGTACGACGAGACCTCGTCGCCGGGGTCTCCGGCGCGCACGAGGTCGTCACGTGTCGTGCGCCGCGTGCGGATCCAGTGCACCGCCGCCCACACGAGCACAGCCGCGGCCAGCGCCAGAGCGATCACCAGCACGATGACGAGGTCCATACCGCGAGCGTGGCAGATCGTGCGCCGTCCCGATAGACCGGATTCTCGGTGTGCTCAGCGTGCGGACGCGCCCGCACGGCCACACCATGCGCGACTCGCCCGCACGAGCCGTCGGGGCCTCACGCGAGGATCGCCAGCGCCTGCTCAGTCGCGACGAACACCAGCCAGACCGCGAGTCCCAGCGACACCACCAGCGCGATCGCCGACAGCACCCGACTGGTGGAACGCTGCGCCGCGACGATGAGTCCGCCGACCGCGAGGAAGAACGCGCCGGACGCGAACGCGACGCTGACCAGGCTGACCAGCCCCGCAATGGTCCGATCCCAGTCGGCCAGCCACCCGACGACGGCCACGCCGCCGATCAGCGCCAGCACGATGAGCACGATCGCCGCCCGTGCCGCCACGTTCCGCGCGCTCGCCTCGGGCAAGCGCGGACGCATCTCGCCCACGTACGAACTCGACATCGGCTGATAGACGATGGGCGTCGGCGGCCGGTCGTCGGGAGGCAACGGCCTGCGGGGCGGGATCTGGTCGGGGTAGCGCTCCCCCTCCGCACCGCGCGCCGAGGGTCGGGTCGTCGTCGATGAAGCTGCCTCGTCGGTCGCGTCCTGCGGCGACCCTTCCACCGCAGAGGGCGGGACCGATGCCGCGACCCCGACCGGTGCGGTCGGCCCGCGATCCGTGCCGCCGCCTGTCGGATCATCGGTCGATTCGGGCGCGTCGCCGAGTGACGTCGGCGCCGGCCACGCGTGCACCGACGCCGACGAGTCCGCCTCCGGCACGGCCCGGTCATGCTCGACCCCAGCGTCACCCTCGCCCGATCCCGCCGGCGTGGAACGCGCATCCGCGAGCGACGACGGCGCCGGCCACGCGTGCACCGGCGCCGACGAGTCCGCCTCGGGCACGGCCGCGTCACGGTCAACACCCGAATCACTCCCGGCCGACTCCGCTGTCGGGCAACCTGCCTCGGCGAGCGACGACGGCGCCGGCCACGCGTGCACGGGCGCGGTTATGTCCTGAGCAAGCAGGCCATCCCCGGAAGCTCCCCGAGAACGCGCGTCGGTTGCCGGACGGTCATCGGGCGCCGCGCTCGACTCCACGCCATCCGCACCGCCGGTCGCCGGCCCCCTCGAGGCTCGCCGCGCTCGTCCGCCGCGCCGGGAAGGTGCGGCCGGCGTGGGCACCTCGCCGCTGAGTCCGGCTCGCTCAGGCGGCTCGGCGTCTGCCAGCGGCACGTCCGGCGACGCATCGGGCACCACGGGGGCCGCCCGCAGGGCCACACGCCGCTCGGCACGGCTCGCCGGCGGCGCGTCCACGGACGCCTGCCCCGGCGCATCCGCTGATGCCGCCGCCGCGGCTTGCGGCGAAGGATCAGCCGGGGACGCGGCATCCGTCATCGCCGGACGGATCTCATCCGTCCACGCGTCGCCATTCCACCACCGCACGAGATCAGCACGCGTCGCATCGGCGTACCAACCCGGCGGCGGTCCCCCCTGAGACCGGTCCGACATCATGCTCCCCAGCAGAATGATTCTCGAGCGCCAACATACCGGAGCCGCTCTCCTCGTGCAGAAGAACGACGCTCTGTCTTATTTCAATTCGGTCTCCTAAACTGAAACAATGACTGCCGCTGATTCAGCCGGTACGACGGGCTGGCCCGCCCACACGCGAGAGCCGCGCGAGTGGCGCCAATCGATGCGGGGCGGCAATCGCGAAGATCGGATGCTGCGGTCCGTGATCGTGGCGATCCCCCCGCGCATCGCGAGCCTGACTTTCGCGCCCAGCCCGCGGCTCACCGCCGCGTCGGAGCGGGCGCTGGTCGAGGTGCTCACGACCGACGGCGAGGCCCGGTCGCAGTCGCGCGCCCTCGGACGCTTCATGCTGCGCACCGAGTCGGTGGCGTCCTCCAAGATCGAACGGATCTCGGCGAGCGCGTCCGACTACGCCCGCGCCCTGGCCGGCAGCCGAGCCAACAGCAGCGCGACCAGCATGGTCGCGGCATCCGCTGCTCTCCACCGCCTCGTCGACCGCGCCGGCGAGACCGGCCGCATCACGCTCGACGACCTGCTCGCCGCGCACCGGACCCTGATGGCCGACGACTCCGCGGAGGCGTCGTATGCCGGCCGACCGCGCGACATGCAGAACTGGATCGGCGGCAGCGACCACAGTCCGCGCGACGCGCTCTACGTGCCCCCGCCGCCCGAGCTCGTGGGCGCCCTCGTCGACGACCTCGTCGCATGGTCCGCGCGCGACGACATGCCGGTGTTCGTGCAGGCCGCGATCGCGCATGCGCAGTTCGAGTCGATCCACCCGTTCACCGACGGCAACGGCCGCGTCGGGCGCGCGCTCGTCAGCGCCATCCTGCGCCGGCGCGGGGTCACGAAAACGGCCGTCGTGCCGCTGGCGAGCGGCATCCTGGCCGTGCGTGAAGACTACTTCGCCGCGCTGACGTCGTACCGCGACGGTGATCCGGCGCCCGTGATCGAGATGATGGTGCGCGCGGCCACCGCCGCCGCGATCGAGTCACGCGCTTCCATCTCGGCCCTGCGCGACCTGCCGTCGGAATGGCGGTCCCTCGTCGATACGTCCGCCGGTTCGGCCACCGACCGGCTGCTCGCCGCTCTGCTCGACGACCCCGTCATGTCGGGCGAAGACGCGATCGCCGCTCTCGGCAGCACCCCGGCGACCGCGTATGCGGCGCTCGACCGCCTCACCGAGGCCGGCGTCATCGCCGAGATCACCGGCCGCAAACGCGACCGCGTGTGGGCGGCGAACGACGTGATCGGCGAGCTCGACGACCTCGACCGTCGCATCCAGCGCCGCATGCTCGACATCTTGAGCTGACGCGGGCCGGCGAGAGCCCGTCAGCCGTCGAGCACCTCGAGCCGCACCGTCACCGGACCACCGTCGACCAGCCCTTCGGCCGCGCGCACCGCCTTCTTCAGCGGGAGCACGTACGCGTCCGACGACGGGAAGATCGACGTCGTCCACTCGCTGCCGCCGATGCGCGCCCGCACACGGACCGCCCCAAAACCCCGGTAGGGGCGCGGAATCTCGCGGATCTCTTCACTCAGCTCGGGCGGAACCGACGCGAAGAACCACGCGGAGTCCTCTCGCGCATCCCAGCGGAACACCTCGCCGTCGAACTCGATGATCACGACCCGACCGTACCGCCCGCCGGCGACATCGCGCCGCCCTCCTTCACAGGTGCTCGCCCGGAGGGCCGCCGTGGCGGTCGATCAGGCGCTGCAGGCAGCTCGACCAGCCCTCGATGTGCTGATCGCGCTCCTCCTGGGTCGCGAAGCCGGAGTGCCGCACGATCACGCGGGTCGAGGCATCCGCCGCCGCCTCCAGCGTGATCTCGACGTCCGTCGAATGCTCCTCACCCGCCCAGCGCCACGCGAGCCGCAGCGTGCGGGGCGCCCCGACGGTAAGCACCTGCCCCTCGACGGCGAGATCCGCGGGAGCCGATCGCACCTCCCACCGGCCGAGCTCCCGCAGTTCGACCACAGCCGTCGTCTCGAACCTCGGGGGCCAGAACCACTCCGTCAGGCGGCCTGCGACCGTGAACTCCCGCCAGGTGACGTCGACGGATGCCGCAACCAGCGCCTCTTCGGTCAGCTCATGCATGCCCACACGGTACGCCGGGGCACCCCCATAGGATCAAGTCCATGTCGCACCCTCGCCCGCGCGCCTCCGTCTCGGCACCCGAGCGGCCGGGGCGCGACCTCTCGAAGCCGCTCCCCTCGGCGCTCAGCTGGATCGTGCTGCTCGTGTTCGCGGGCGCCTTCGCCATCGCCTACGTGGGTTTCGACCTGCCCTGGTGGCTGCTCGCCGTGTACGGCGGCGCCAGCGTGGTCGCGTTCGCCGCATACGGGCTCGACAAGGCGGCCGCTCGACGCGGGGCGGGACGTGTTCCCGAGCAGACGCTGCTCATCCTCGGCCTGGTCGGCGGATGGCCCGGCGCGCTCGTCGCGCAGCAGCTGTTCCGCCACAAGACCCGCAAGCGCACGTTCCGCCGCGCGTTCTGGGGCACCGTCGGCGTCAATCTGCTCGTGCTCGGCGCGTACCTGTACATCGTCGCGCCGCCGTTCGGCCTCTGAGCGCTCGCTCATCGACCGGGGCGCCCTCTGAGCGGGCCGGCCGCCCTCTGAGCGGGCTGGACGCTGAGCCGGTCGCTCGTCCGTGCGCCGTCGGCGCGTGGGTGTCGGCGCGTGGGTGTCGGCGCGCAGCGATACTCTGCCGCCATGAACGCGCTGCGCTTCGTCCCCGCCAACGAGGCCTCGTGGGACGATCTGCAGACCATCCTCACGGGCGTCGCCGGCCGCTGCCAGTGCCAGCGCCAGCGGCTCGGCGACCACGACTGGTGGCACCTGCCCGAGACCGAGCGCGCGGCCATCCTCCGCGCCGAGGCGCACTGCGACGACCCCCGTGCCACGGAGACGATCGGCATCGTCGGCTACGACGGGGACGAACCTGTCGCGTGGTGCGCTGTCGATCGTCGCGGCGTCTACGGCCGGGTACGAGGATCGCCCGTCCCCTGGCAGGGACGCAGCGAGGATCCCGACGACGACACCGTCTGGGCGATCCCGTGCATGGTCGTGCGCCGGGGTCACCGGGGCGAAGGCCTCACCTACCCGCTCGTCGTGGCGGCGACCGAACATGCCCGCGCCCGCGGTGCGGCGGCCGTCGAGGGCTACCCGCTGCTGACGGGCGGCAGCAAGGTGACCTGGGACGAGATGAGCGTCGGCGCCCTCGGGCCCTTCCTGGCGGCGGGCTATCGCGAGGTCTCGCACCCCACCAAGCGTCGCGTCGTCATGCGCATCGACTTCTGAATCGAGCAAGCGTTCTCCGGAATCTGGGTCTTGAGACCGCTCTCACGTTTGGTTACAGTCCGGTAAGTAACCGGCATCCCGCCGCTTCATCACCTCAACGGAGAGGACTCCCCATGCCCGCCCCCGTTCCCCACTCCCCGGCGAGCTCGGCGCCCCGCACGGCACGGTCCGCGCGGATCGCTGCGGTGGCCGCCGGCGCCGCGCTCATCGCGAGCGCGCTGCTGGTCACGCCGGCCGTCGCCGCGCCGCCGCGCGCGGTGGACCCCTATCACCCCGACTTCGGGCCGAACGTCACCATCTACTCCCCCGACACTCCCGTCGCCGAGATCCGCGCCGAGCTCGACGCGCTGCACGCCCAGCAGGTCGACGCCGAGATGGGCACGGCCCGCCACGCGGTGTACTTCCTTCCCGGCGAGTACGGCTCGGCCGCCGAGCCCCTCCGGGTGAAGGTGGGCTACTACACCGAGATCGCCGGTCTGGGCGCGTCACCCGAAGACGTCACCGTGCACGGCGCCGTGGAGGTCTACAACCGGTGCCTCGCCGACGGCGGCACGAGCAACTGCCTCGCGCTGGTGAACTTCTGGCGCACGATCTCGAACCTGTCGATCGACATCGACAAGGCAGGGCAGGACGGCTGCCGCCAGAGCGCGGAGTTCTGGGCGGTGTCGCAGGCGGTGTCGATGCGGCGCCTCGACGTGTCGGGCGGCACGCTATCGCTGATGGACTACTGCACGGCCGGTCCGCAGTACGCCAGTGGCGGCTTCATCGCCGATTCGCGCCTGCCCGCCGTCGTGAACGGCTCGCAGCAGCAGTGGCTGATCCGCAACAGCGAGGTCGGCAGCTGGTCGAACGCGGTATGGAACCAGGTGTTCTCGGGTGTCGTCGGGGCTCCCGACGACTCCGCGTTCCCGAACCCGCCCTACACGACCGTCGACGAGACGCCGCTCAGCCGCGAGAAGCCGTACCTGTACGTGGATGATGACGGGCGCTACAACGTCCGCGTGCCCGCCGCGCAGCAGGACTCGAGCGGGATCAGCTGGGCCGACGGCGAGACGGCGGGACGCAGCATCCCGATCACCGACTTCTACATCGCGACCCCCGCCGACTCGGTGAAGGACATCAACAACGCGCTCGCCCGCGGCCAGCACCTGATCTTCACGCCGGGCGTGTACGACATCGACAAGACGATCCAGGTCAAGCGCGCCGGCACGGTGGTGCTCGGACTCGGCCACGCGACCCTCACCGCGGTCGGCGGCGCCGTGCCGCTCGAGGTGAACGACGCCGACGGCATCGTCGTCGCGGGCGTCACGATCGACGCCGGCACCGAGCTCTCGCCGGTGCTGCTGCGCGTCGGCAAGGCGAACGGCGGCAAGAAGCTCGACCCGTCCAACCCGATCACGCTGAGCGACGTGTACTTCCGCGTCGGCGGCCCGCACATCGGCAAGACGACCACGGCGCTCGAGATCAACGCCGACGACGTGCTCATCGACCACACCTGGGTGTGGCGCGGCGACCACGGCGTCGAGGGCTTCGACCCGACGGACGGCGTCAACGGTGACAACGAGCGCTGGGCGACCAACACCGGCACCAACGGCGTCATCGTCAACGGTGACGACGTGACGGCGACCGGACTGTTCGTCGAGCACTTCCAGCAGTACAACACGCTGTGGAACGGTGAGAACGGCCGTGTGATCCTGTACCAGAACGAGCTGCCGTACGACCCGCCGACGCAGGCGGACTGGACCCAGCCCGACGGCACCCTCGGCTACCCGGGCTACAAGGTCGCCGACGACGTCACGACGCACCGCCTCGACGGCGCCGGCGTGTACGTGTTCAACCAGAACAACCCGTCGATCATCACCGAGAACGGGTTCGAGGTGCCCGAGGCCCCGGGCGTGCAGCTTCACCACATCATGACGGTGAACCTGTCTGCCGGAACCGTCCGGCACGTCGTCAACGGCGTGGGCGGACAGGCCGACAACACCAACACCGGCACGCCGCAGTTCGTGGTGGACTACCCGCTGCCGTAGACCAAGCGGCCGTGAGCGGAGGGCGCTCCGGCGCCCGAAGACGGAACGCGCCTGACCTTGCGCAAGGTCAGGCGCGTTTCGTCTCGCTTCGCTCGCTCAACGACCGGCGGTGGAACTCACCAGAGCGGGTGGATCGACGCGCGCAGGTCGCGGTCGTAGACCTCGCGGACCACGCGGTCGAACGCGCCGATGTCGAAGCCGTCTTCGAGGAGCTCGCCGGCCGTCGCGTTGGACTCCGCCTGGCGGACGTTGCGCGCGCCCGGGATGACGCTCGTGACTCCCGGCTGCGCGGCGATCCACGCCAGCGTTGCGGCGGGCAGCGACACCCCCTCGGGCAGCGCTGCGGCCAGCTCGGCCGCGGCAGCGAGCCCGGTCTCGAAGTCGACGCCAGAGAACGTCTCGCCACGGTCGAACGCCTCGCCGTGCCGGTTGTAGGTGCGGTGGTCGTTGGCGGCGAACGTCGTCTCGGCGGTGTACCGGCCCGACAGCAGGCCCGACGCGAGAGGCACGCGCGCGAAGATCGCGACGCCCGCCGCCTCGGCGGCGGGCAGCACCTCGTCGAGCGGCTTGAGCCGGAACGGGTTGAAGATGATCTGCACGTTCGTGACGTTCGGCCGCGAGATCGCGGCGAGCGCCTGCGCGCACGTCTCGACCGACACGCCGTAAGCGGCGATCGTGCCGTCGGCGACGAGTGCGTCGAGGGCGTCGTACGTGGCGTCGTCCTCGATGACCGCGGTCGGTGGACAGTGCAGCTGCACGAGATCCAGCGTGTCGACGCCGAGGTTCGCGCGCGAGCGATCGGTCCAGGCCCGGAAGTTCTCGGGTGTGTAGTTCTCGGGCTCCTGCGCGAGGCGGCGGCCCATCTTGGTGGCGACGGTGACGCCGTGCCCCGGGCGTGCGGCGAGGAAGCGGCCGATGAGCGACTCGCTCCGCCCGTCGCCGTAGACGTCGGCGGTGTCGAAGAGGGTGACGCCGCGATCGACGGATGCCGCGAGCACCCGCTCCGCCTCCTCCTCCGACACGGCACCCCAGTCGGCGCCGAGCTGCCAGGTGCCGAGGCCGACGGCCGAGACCGAGCGTCCGGTGCGTCCGAGTGCGCGCTGCTGCATGAGGATCCTTCAATCCGAGAGGCGGGAGGGGTTCCAGCATCCCACGCCCCCGCTGCACCCAGTCGTCCACGACAGTCGGGATCGCGCTCGGTTAACGCGGAAGGGTCGCGGGCGCAACCCCGCCGATGCGTTCGCAGACGGTGGCTATCGTGGCCTTCGGTCTACGGGAGGAGACGGGCATTTCCGAGCGCACTGAGCCCCTGAGACGGGCGGTCTCGTACACGGCGCGGCTCGCCCAGCAGCCTCGCCTGCTGCTCGCGATCAAGACGTCGCTCGCGGCGGTGCTGGCCTGGTACCTCGCACCGCTCATTCCTTTCCTCGACGACCAGTACTCGTACTACGCGCCGCTCGGCGCGCTCGTGACGATGTACCCGACGGTCGCCCGCTCGGCGAGGGTCGGCTTCCAGGTGATGATCGGCCTCGCGGTGGGCATCGGGCTCGGCCTCTCGGGAGTCGCGGCGCTGCGGCTGGGTGTGCCGGGCGGCGTGGTGCTGGGCGCGGTGATCGGCGTGGGCGTGCTGCTGGGCGGACTGCGGCTGCTCGGGGACGGCGGCGACTGGGCCCCGCTCGCCGCGCTGTTCGTGCTGCTCATCGGCGGCGCGACCGACCCCGAGGAGTTCTCCATCTCGTACCTGGGAACGGTCGCGTTCGGCGTGATCGTGGGAATCGCGGTGAACCTCATCGTGGTGCCCCCGCTCTACTTGCGCAGGGCGAGCGAGCGGCTGTCGGCACTGCGCGACACGGTCACCGATCTGCTGACGGATGCCGCGACCGCCGTGGCCGACGATCAGATCAACCCCGATCGCTTCATCGCCCGGCTCGACGCCCTCGGCGAGACGCGCGACGCGGTCACCGCCGACGTCGATGAGGCGGACGAGAGCGCCCGCGCGAACCCTCGCCGTCGCCGGCACGGGGACGAGCGCGAGGAGAACACCCGGCGCATGGAGGCGCTCGAGCGCGCCGCGTTCCTCACCCGCGACCTCATCGACCTGCTGCTGGAGATGCAGGCCTCCGGCAATGCCGACTTCACCGCCGCGGTCCGTGACGATCTCGCCCGCGCCATCCGCGCCGCCGCGGAGCTCGTGGCGACGCCGCTCGGCGATCCGGACGCATCCGGCCGGCTGCGCGCCGCGACCGACGCGCTGGCGAACTATCAGCGCGCGCTCGGCGAGCCCGTGCCAGGCACCCGAGCCGAGATCGCGGCGGGCGCGGCGGTCGAGCTGTGCCTGCGACGCATCATCGACGTGTCCCGGCCGTTCGTGTGAACCCCGCGGGCGCGCTCAGGGGTTGACGATCACCGGCGTGCCGAGGGGAAGCTCGGCGAGCCGCGTGATCGCGGCGGCGTCGACGCGGATGCAGCCGTTCGAGATCGGCCCCGAACGCGCGTCGTGATAGTGGAAGGCCGCCACCGCGACATCCGCTCCGCCGAAGCCGTCGAGAGTCGGAGACTGCACCGCCCAGTACACGATCGGGTGGCCCCGGGTGTAGCCGTACTCCGGCACGGTCCGCGTCGTCATGATGAACGTGCGGCCCATCGGGGTCGGTGTGGCGTCGGTGCCCCACGCGAAGTCGGTGGCGATGCGCTCGGCGACGCCGCCACGGACGACGTCGATGGTGCGTCCCGAGATGCTCACGACGACGCTGGCGTCGTCGGCGGCGAGGTCGACATCGGCCACGCGCAGCCAGCCCGCGACCTGCGCCGGGTTGCCCTGCGACGGCACGGCCTGCCGGCCCGTGAGCAAGACCTTGACCCAGTGCTCCTGCTGCTCGACGACCGGCACCGAGGTGCCGTCGTACGGATACTCGCGCGGCAGGTAGGCGACGGGCTCGCGCGTCGGATCAGTCCACACCGGCGCGCCGATGCCCCTCGCGACCGCCCGCACCGCGAGCGGCGGCGCAGAGGCCGCATCGTCGACCGAGAGCGCCGGGATCACCGCGAACACGTTCACCTGCGGCAGCGTCGTCACGTCGTACGCCGTGGCGTTCGCCGCGAATCCGGTCGGCGTGGGGGTCGGAGTCGGTGTCGGGGTGGGCGTCGGAGCCGGGGTTGGGCTTCGGGTGGGTGCCGCGGTGGTCGCCGCCGGGGGCGCGGACGCCTCGGTGCCGGGCGACTGCAGCAGCCACACCACGAGGATGCCGGCGACCAGCAGCAGCGCGGCGAGCACGACGAGCAGCCACGCGCGCCGGCGATCCGGCGGCGGCTCGTCGCCGTGCGGCGCGACGCCCTGCGGCCCGTCGCCGTGCGGTGCGACGTCCTGCGGCCCGTCGCCGTGCGGCTCCCCATCCGGCCGGTCGGCCGGCGGCTCGCCCGTCTCGGCATCCCCCATCTCCCCATGGTCGGTCGGGACGACGGATGCCGCAACCGCCGGTGGCTGGCTAGCCTGGGCCGGTGAGCATGGAAGGCGGCGCGGTCGGCGGCGGCGCGGTCGGCGGCGGCGCGGTCGGCGGCGGCGGCGTGGTCGGCGGCGGCGCCCCCGGGATCGGCGCGATGGGAATCGGCGCTGTGGGAATCATCGGCGCCGGACGGGTCGGGCAGGTGCTCGCCCGACTCGCGCGAATCGCGGGCCATGAGGTGCTCATCGCCGGCTCGGCGGATCCGGCGCGGATCGCGCGCACGATCGAGGCGGTCGCGCCGGGTGCGAGGGCGATCGACGCGGCGACGGTCGCACGCGGCGCCGATGTCGTCATCCTCGCGCTGCCGCTCCCCCAGCACCGCGTGCTGTCGGCTGCCGATTTCGGCGGCAAGATCGTGATCGACGCGATGAACTATTGGTGGGAGGTCGACGGCCTCCTTCCCGACTTCGCCGACCTGCGCACGTCGACCAGCGAGACCGTGCAGCGGGCGCTGCCGGAGGCGCGCGTCGTGAAGGCCTTCAACCACATGGGGTACCGCGACCTCGCCGACGAAGCGAGGCCCGCCGGCGCCCCCGGTCGCAAGGCCATCGCCGTCGCGGGCGACGATCAGGAGGCCGTGGCCGCCGTGATGCGGCTCGTCGACGAGCTGGGGTTCGATCCGGTGCCCGCCGGTCCGCTCGCCGCAGGCATCATGCTCGAGCCCGGCGCCGAGGCGTTCGGCGCCGACGTCGATGCCGCCGAGCTCAGAGAGATGCTCGACCGCTTCCCGACCTCGCAGCGCGGCATCCAGGTCGCCCGCGCCCGCAACTCCGGCCCCGACTCCCCCGGCCGTTGAGCGAGCGAGAACCGAGCGAGACGAAACGCGCCAGTCCGCCCGCAATATCGGCCCCGGTCGAACCCCCTCAATCCCGAGGCGTCCGGCATCGCCGATGCGTTTCGTCTGCGGGCGCGAGAGCGCCCTCCGCTCAACGGCCGGAAACCGACCCCTCGCCCCGGCCGTTGAGCGAGCGAGGAACGAGCGAGACGAAACGCCCCCAGCCCGGCCGCAACACCGGCCCCGATCGCAGCCCCGTCAATCCCGAGGCGTCCGGCATCGCCGAGGCGTTTCGTCTGCGGGCGCTGGGGCACCCTCCGCTCAACGACCGGAAACCAACCCCTCCCACCGGCCGTTGAGCGAGCGAGGAACGAGCGAGACGAAACGCCCCCAGCCCGGCCGCAACACCGGCCCCCGATCGCAGCCCCGTCAATCCCGAGGCGTCCGGCATCGCCAATGCGTTTCGTCTGCGGGCGCTAGAGCGCCCTCCGCTCAACGACCGCCAACCAAGCCCTCCCCCCGGCCGTTGAGCGAGCGAGGAACGAGCGAGACGAAACGCCCCCAGCCCGGCCGCAACACCGGCCCCGATCGCACCCCATCGATCCCGGGCGTCTGCCGCCGCCGAGGCGTTTCGTCTGCGGGCGCTGGGGCACCCTCCGCTCAACGACCGGAAACCGACCCATCCCACCGGCCGTTGAGCGAGCGAGGAACGAGCGAGACGAAACGCCCTCAGCCCGCCCGCAACACAGACCCCGATCGCACCCCATCGATCCCGGGCGTCCGCCGCCGCCGAGGCGTTTCGTCTGCGGGCGCTAGAGCGCCCTCCGCTCAACGGCCGGAAACCGACCCATCCCACCGGCCGTTGAGCGAGCGAGGAACGAGCGAGACGAAACGCCCTCAGCCCGGCCGCAACACCGGCCCAACCGCCGAGGCGTTTCGTTGCGGGCGCTAGAGCGCCCTCCGGCTCAACGAGCGGCGGCCGTTGAGCGAGCGAGGAACAAGCGCGACGAAACGCCCTCAGCCCGCCTTCAGCACCGACCGACGGAGAGCCGCGTCGACCGCTGCCGCGAGCGCGATCGTCACGACGTAGACGACGAGGTCGCGCGGG
Organism: Microbacterium hibisci; assembly: GCF_015278255.1. Classification (GTDB taxonomy): domain Bacteria; phylum Actinomycetota; class Actinomycetes; order Actinomycetales; family Microbacteriaceae; genus Microbacterium; species Microbacterium hibisci. The sequence continues at coordinate 79,746 of NZ_JADIJC010000001.1, read as the reverse complement.
TCGAACACCGTGCCGAGGACGAGCATCGCCGGAGGGAAGGCCGCGCCCCACGCGAGGGGCAGGCCGGTGAGCTGGAACAATTCGACCGCCACGCACCACGCCGCGGCGATGCCACCTGCGGCAAGCGCCCCCATCCGCGGCGCGAGGATGACCACCGCGAGGTAGGCCGCGACGGCGTACAGCGCATCGCCCGCGATGTCGCTCCCCGCGGAGTCTGGAAGCACCGCATGCACGAGGAGACCCGCGCCGACCGTCGCGAGCAGCAGGAGCGAGGCCACCAGCCGCCGCCGACGGCCAGGCCCTCGCGCTGGCGCCGTCGCCGCACTCGCCCCTTCGCCGGCCTCAGCGGTCACGGGATCACTCCCGCCGCGCGCGCCGGTTCAGCGTAGGCATCGGCGAGCGTCGCCACGGTGACGTGCGCGTTCAATCCGCTCGGGTTGGGAACCACCCACAGTTCCGCGCCACCGAGCCGCTCGGGCTGGCGTCCGGCGCGGGAGCGAGGACGGCCGAACCCCTGGCGGTACGCCGTCAGGCCCAGGATCGCCACCACGCGGGCTCCCCAGCGCGCGGAATCCTGCTCCAGCCGATCCGCCCCGTCGCGCAGTTCGGCGCGGTCCAGCTCGTCCGCGCGCGCGGTCGCCCGCCGTACGATGCTCGAGATCCCCACGCCGGCGTCCGTCAGCATGCGGCGGTCGACCTCCGCCATTCCGTCGTCGTCGATGCGCGGAAGCCGCGGGATGATGCCCGCCGCGACCAGGGCCGGGTAGAAGCGATTGCCCGGATGCGCGAACGGCACGCCCGTCGCGGCGGTGTAAAGCCCCGGGTTGATGCCGACGAGCACCAGCTTCGGGTGCTCGGGCATGAGGTCGGTGATCGTGCGCCCGCGGAACGACTCCAGCTCGGCGCGCGTGAAACCCATACGTTCAGTCTCGCGCACGCCGGCACGGATGCCGCTCCGCGGGCTCCGATCAGCGCGTCGCCCCGCGGGTCTCCAGGCGGAAGTCGTTCGACCGTGACCCGTCCGCGCGGTCGGTCTCCTGGAAGACGAACTCGAGTCCGCGTTCATCGAACGCGGCGAACCACTCGTCCCAGGTGATGGTGCGCAGCTCCTCCAGGTCGTTCCCGAAGTCGAAGTCCAGGCGGAGCTCTCCGACCCGGCCGTCGTGCTCCGTGCCCTCGACGGTGGCCGGGGAGGCGTGGCGGTCCTCCGCCCAGGCCCGGATCACCTCGTGGTCGGCGGTCGCGGTGTGGGGTGCGGCATCCGTCCCCGTCGTCGTGACGTCGGGGTCCAGGGGTTCTGCGTCGCGTGCATAGTCGCTCATGGCGTCCTCCTCTGCAGTCCTTCCACACTGCGCCGCCGGCGACGAGCTGTGCAGGGGGTTGCCGCCGCGCGCAGACCGCGCTAACCGCGAGCCAGTGCGTCGACGAGCGCGTCCTCGACGAGCGCCCGCGGCACGTCGGCCGCCTCCACACCGAGAGTGCCGAACGTCGCGGGGTCCCAGTCCAGACCGAGCGCCTCGTTCACCGCGAGAAGCACGTCGGTGAAGCGCTCCACCCCCGCGAGCGGCAGCATCCCGCTCAGCAGCCTCGCTCCGCGCACGGCCCGCTGCGAGGTGCCGATGAGCTTGACGGCGCCGCGGGCGTTGACGCTGAACTCGCCCGGACAGTACTCGCCAGGCACGTCCCCGACCCGGGCGTCGACGCCGAGGCCGCGCAGCGCGCCGGTGAGGGCGTTGCCGATGTCACGGAAGAAGCGGGCTTGATCGATCGATCCCTCCGCCTCCCGCACGACGACGTCGAAGACGATGCACGTCTCGTCGTAGCCGACGGCCCGCCCGCCCGTCGGACGGATGACCGGCGTGAACCCGCGGGCGACAGTCGACCGCCGAGCGCTCGCGAACCCCGGCAGGCGGCTCTCGCGCCGGCTCATCGCGACGGTCGCGACCGGCGCGTACACACGGACCACCCGCGGCTGCGTGATCGTTCCCGCGGCAACCGCGCGCAGGAGCTCGACGGACCGCTCGAGGTCGGTGGCGGCATCCGCCCGCTCCTCCTGACGGATGACGAGCGTCGATCCGTGCGCCGAGCGCGGGGCGGGCGAGGTCATGCGCCCAGACTCTCATGACCGCGCCGCGGTGCCGGCCGATGCCGACCCACGCCGCGGAAACGGTAGCGTCGGAAGGCGCGGCGCAGCGCCGCACCGGAAGGCGGACCCATGGACCACTTCGACACGATCGTGATCGGCGCGGGCGTCGCGGGTCTCACCGCCGCGCATCTTCTCGTCGAGGAGGGCCGCGACGTGATCGTGCTCGAGGCGCGCGACCGCGTGGGCGGTCGGGTGTCGACCGACCGCCGCTTCGGGCTGACGACCGACCTCGGCGCCTCATGGATCCACGGCATCACCGACTCACCCGTCGCCGCCGCGGCGGCGGCTTTCGGCATGCCCATGGCCGAGTTCACGGTCGGCGGCTACCAGTCCGACAGCCGCCCGATCGCGTACTACGGACCCGACGGGACGCGATTGACGGATGCCGCGACCCGCGCGTACATCGCCGACATCCACGCCGTCGACGCGGCGCTGATCGACGTGGTCGCGGCATCCGCCCCCGACGCCTCGTATCGCGATGTCACCGAGGCGGCGCTCGCGGCTCAGGGCTGGGACGACGAGCGCACGCAGCGCGTGCGCGAATACCTGGAGCACCGCTCCGAGGAGCAGTACGGGGCGTGGATCGACGAGCTCGCGGCGCACGGACTCGACGACGACTCCATCGACGGGGACGAGGTGGTGTTCCCCGACGGCTACGACCGCCTTCCGCGACGGCTCGCCGAGGGGCTCGACATCCGCCTCATCCACGTCGTCTCGCGCGTGCAGTGGTCGTCGGAGGGCGTCGTCGTCACGACGGACCACGGCGTGTTCTCCGCCGACAACGCGATCGTGACCGTGCCCGTCGGTGTGCTGCAGTCGGAGGACTTCGTCATCGAGCCGGCGCTCCCCGAGCCGATCGCGGGAGCGCTGAGCCGCCTGAGGATGAACGCGTTCGAGAAGGTCTTCCTGCGGTTCCCGACGAAGTTCTGGGACGACGGCGTGTACGCGATCCGGCAGCAGGGCCCCGAGGCCAGATGGTGGCACTCGTGGTACGACCTGACGGCGCTGCACGACACCCCGACGCTGCTGACGTTCGCAGCCGGCCCCGCCGCTGTCGAGACGTGGGACTGGACCGAGGACGAGATCGTCGAGTCGATCCTCGAGCAGCTGCGTCGCCTCTACGGCGATCGGGTCGAGAAGCCGACGTCGGTGCACGTCACCGACTGGCAGGACGACCCGTGGTCTCACGGCTCGTACGCCTTCATGACGGTCGGCTCGACCACCGCCGACCACGATGACCTCGCGACGCCCGTCGGCGGCGTGCTCCACCTCGCCGGGGAGGCCACCTGGACCGACGACCCCGCGACGGTGCCGGCCGCCATGTTCTCGGGGCACCGCGCCGCCGAGAGGGTGCTGGGCCGCGAGATCCCCATCGAGGGCGTCTGGCTGAGCCGCTGAGCCGCCGGCACCGACAGCGCCGCCGCCGCTGAGCCGCTGAACCGCTGAGCCGGCTACGCGGGCTGCTCGGGCAGGCCGACCTTGAGCTTCGCCCAGGAGCGGCCGCGGGTGTCTTTGAGGATGTCGTACTCGACATCGACGTGCGGCTCGATCGCGCTGTACTTGTCGTTCGGCGCGCCGATCACCAGCTGGAAGCCGAGTCCGCGCCACGCGCCGATCGCGCGCTTGGTGAAGTGCGCGTCGGCCTTGATGAGCGCCTCGTCCATGAACACCGGCGCGTAGCGCGGACGCTCGGCACCGGCATCCCCCAGCTGGTATCTCAGCGCCGCGCCCACGATGAACGCGATGAGCTCCTGCGACTCTCCGCCCGACTTCTCGCCGATGTGGTCGTAGAGGGCCACGTGCTCCTTCGTCGTCGCATCGATGCGCTCGGCGCTGACCCGCACGTGGTTGCGGACGTCGACAAGGTCGCCGAAGTCGGGCGCGGAGCGGCGCATGCGGCCGATCAGGCGCGTCATGCGGCGATACACGTGCTCGCGATCCTCATCCGACGCGGCCGCGTCGATGAGTCCGCGCACCTCGCGCAACTCGCGCCGGAATCGCTTGCGCGGCTCGGACTGGTTCTCGCGCGTCGTGATCTGCAGACGGTGATCGTCGACGTAGAACGGCAGGTCCTGCATGATCTCGTTGATCGGCTCGATGCGGTCGCGGATCTCGCGCAGCGAACGGCTCAGCGTCGCGTCGAGGTTCGTGAGGTCGTTTCCGGACAGCTTCAGCAGGCTGTCGCGCCAATCCGCCTCGAGCTCGTGCAGCCCGCTGGTCTGCAGCGCCTCGAGGATGCCCTCGAACTCGTCCAGCGAGGAGTCGGGATCCGCCAGCAGGTTCGGATTCGGCCAGCGCTCGAGGAACCCCGTCATGATGCGGCGAACGGCCTCGCGCTGCTCGACGTGTGCGGTGACGGCCGACGACCGCTCTTCGTCGAGGCGCTGCGCGGCTGACGCGAGCGCCGCGTCGAACCGGGTGAGCACCACCGACGGGCTCGCGGCGGCCGCGGTCTCGCGCAGCGTGAACCGCGCATCGAGGAACCCGCGCTGGTCGTCGTCGAGCTCGCGGTCGTCGTCCTCTGCGGCGTCGATGATCGACTGCGTCGCGTCGACGTCGTCGGTGACCTCGCCCCAGCGCGCCTCGATCCGCTCACGCTCCGACTCGGTGCGCCCGATCTCTTCGCGCAGACTCGCCGCCTTGCCCTTCGCGGCGGCGATCTGTCCCTGCAAGCGCGCGATCTCGGGATTGGATGCCGTCACGTCGGCCTGCACCGCCATCCAGCGGTCGCGCTCCGCCATGACCGCGTCGAGGTCGAGCAGATCCCACGTCAGGTCGCCGATCTTCGAGTACACGGCGAGGCGTGCGTCGACGGCATCCAGTGCCTCTTCGGCCGTCTTCGCCGCCTCGGTCGCCCGCTCGACACGAGCGCGCGCGGTCTCGAGCCGGCCGGCGAGCACGTGCAGGCGGCGCTCGTTCGAGAAGCCGAGCACGTTGTCGTGGCCGTGGCCGCCATGCGCGCCGCGATTGCCGTCCGACATCTGGCCGGTGATCGTGAGCGCCCGGCGATGCTTCGACAGCTCGCGCGGCGCATCGACGCAGACGAAGCCGAAGCGGTCGTCGAGGCGCTCCTGCAGCCAGCCCGTGAACGGACCGGCCTGGTAGTCCAGGCGTCCCGGCAGCGTGTCGGCGTCGCGCCGGGCGTTCGCATCGAGTCCGGTGTGCACGCCCTCGTAGCGCAGGCGCGCCGGCGTGCGCACCGCGTCGATCGCGGCGCGGAACGCGGGAAGGTGGGCGACATCGATCAGCAGCGTCGTGGCGAAGCCGCCCAGCGCGAGGTTGAACGCCTCGCGCCACGGTTCGAACTCGGTGCGCACCTCGACGAGCTCGCCCACGAACGGCAGGTCTTCGGGGTCCAGGCCCGCCGCCCGGGCGAGCCGCTCGCGAGACTCGTGGAGCGCTCGCGGGATGTTGTCGCGCCGACCGGCGGCCCGGCGGAGTTCGGCCTCGAGCTCGGCGACCTCGGCCTCCGCCGCCTTGACCTCCAGCGCGGCGTCCGAGAACGCGTTGCGCGCGCTGCGCTTGGCATCGGCATCCGCCAGCCCTGTCCGCGCCCTCGCGACGAGCGCGTCGAACTGCGCTCGCGCCGACACGGTCTCATCCAGAGCGCGCAGGTCCTCGTCGAAGCGGATGCGGTTCACCTGGACGATCGACAGGCGCCGCTCCACCTCGCGCAGCTCGCGCTGCGCGGTCTCGAGGCGATCGCCGCCGGACTGCCGCAGCACGTCGGACAAGCCCTCGCGCTCGGCCTCCGCCGCATCGGCGAGCGCGCGCTTCTCGCGCAGCGCGACGTCGGCGGTGCGCTTGCTGTCGCGCAGTTCGCCCTCGACCTCACGCAGCAGCTCGAGCCGCCGGTTCGCGCGCCACAGGCTCGCGAGCGAGCGTGCGTCCGAGAAGTCGCCGATCTCGTCGATCAGCCGCACCCGCTCGGCGGCCGTGGCGATCTTCTCGCGCAGGTCGCGCAGCGGCTCGAGCGTGCTCACCTGCTGGCGTGCCGTCAGCATGCGGGTGCGCGTGCCCTCGAGCTCGTCGAAGTGCGCCACGACCGCGTCGGCGGTGGCCATCGTCTCGGGCTCTTCGAGCACGAGGCGCTTGTACAGGTCGTCGACCGTCGTGATCTGCTGGCCGGCCTGGATGCGTGCCAGCAGGCTCATCGCCTTCGAGCCGGCGCCGGCCGCGCCGATGCCGAGCACCGCGTGCAGACGCGCCGAGAACTCGCGGTCGGTACCGTGGGGGTCGAGACCCACCGACCGCAGTGCCGTGTCGGTGAAGCGCTGCGGCACGGCGCGCTCCAGTGAGCTGAGATCGAACGCGGCGTCGGCGGTCGCCCGCACGCGCACGGTGTCTTCGAGCACACGTGCACCGGCCGGGATGTACCACGCCCGCACCGCGGTGAACCGCGAACCGTCGTGGTCGAGCCAGGTCATCGCGACGGCCGTCCACGTGTCGACGCCGTCGCCCCGCAGCACCCGCATCTTCGTGCCGTCCTCGGTGCGCGACTCGTCGAGCTTGCCACGGCCGTACGAGAGGATGTTCCGCTGCTCGTCGCCGCGCGGGCGCCCGGTCACTCCCCCGTTCGAGGCGCCGTTGAAGGGCGTCGTGTGCGGCATCATGAGGGCGATGTAGGCGTCCATCAGCGTGGACTTGCCCGATCCCGACCCGCCGCACAGGAGCGTCGCCGTCGGCGAGAACCGCACGCGGTGCGCCCCGTCGTAGCCGCCCCAGTTCACGAGCTGCAGGTCTTCGGCCAGCCACTGCTGACCCCGGGATGCCGCCGGGATGAGCCCGAACAGCGTGTCGATCATCGTCACAGGACAGACTCCTCGAGTTGCGGCTCCGTGCGCTCGACGTCCGCGTCGGGCTCGGTGTCGACGTCCGCGTCGCGCTCGGTGTCGACGTCCGCGTCGCGCTCGGTGTCGACGTCCGCGTCGATGTCGGCGTCCTCCAGTTCCGGAAGCGCCTCCTGCCGCCGCAGCCAGTCGCGCAGCTCACGCAGCTTCTCGGCGCTCAGCACGATCTCAACCAGTGGGCTGATGCGGAACCGACCCACGGACTCCTCGTCGACGATGCCGTCGCGGTCGAGGCGCTCCATCGCCTTGCGGATCGCGCGCTGCCGGCGCGCGGTGTCGCCGTCGGATTCCGCGAAGTAGCTCAGCACGGTCTGCTCGACGTCCTCGATGTCGACGCGCGCCGACGACTCGCCGACCGCCGACTCACGCTGGTACACGGTCCGCAGGTGCACGAGCACCAGCGTCTCGGCGCGCGAGTACGGCGAGTCGCGCAAGAGGATCGGCACGTCGAACTCGTCCGACCGCACCTGCTGCTTGTAGGCGACGCCGCGGTCGTGGTCGACCACGAGCCGCACGAACAGGTCGTTCAGGCGCGACTCGATCAGCTGCTGGTTGTCGAGCAGCAGCTTCCAGGTCTCGCGGTGCCGGTCGGCCTGCACGAAGCGGCGCTGCAGCAGATGCACCAGCACGCGGCGCACGTCGGCGTCGAGCACGCCGCGGTCGCCGGGGAACAGTTCATCGGGGTCGTCCTCCATCGACACGGGGTCGATGAAGGGAGGGATGCCGGGGGCCTCGGCTGCGGCATCCCCCTCCGTCTCGGAGGCGGTGTCTTCGGCCCTGTCAGTCATCATCGCTCCCTCTCGAGGTGCGGGCGGTCACGGCGCCGAACGCGAAACGCCGGGTTGTGCCGTCCGGGCGGAGGGCTTCGACGACCGACACGGTGTCGCCCTCGCTCATGCCGTTGCGGTGGGCGATCTCGAGCAGGCCCAGCAGGTCCACGGGGCGGCGCGTCTCGTCGTCGGTGCCCTCGAACGCCGCGGCGAGGTCGAACTCGCCGCCGAGCCCGGCGACATAGGCCTCGAGCTCGACGTACCGTGGTCCGCCCCACGCGCGGGTGTCGGCATCCACGAACTCCGCGTCGTCGACCGTGCCGTCCAGCGCAGCGGGCATGCCGGGCGGCCGGATGTCGCTCACCGACTGCCGCAGGTGGCCGACGCCCGCCATCGGCAGGCTGCGCACCGGCTCGACCGGCGCGTCGGACGACGAGCTGGCGGTCCACGCCTGCAGGCCCGCCATGACGTCGCGCAGCAGGTCGTCGACCTGCCGGTCGCGCACCGGGTCGTGCGTGCGCACCTGGCCGGTGATCACGTGCGATGCGCGGCGCTGAGCCGTCAGCACCTCCAGCACGCCGAGCTCGACCCGGCGGCCGATGGCGTCGAGCTCGGCGCGCTGCTCGGCGTGCATCAGGCGCGTGAAAGGCTGCGCCAGCACCGTGTGCAGCTGCTCGGCGAGATCGTCGATGCGCTCGGGGTCGCCGAGCAGGCGCAGCGCACCCGCGAACGCGCGACCCTCGGGGGTCGACTGCATGACGTGCTGGCCACGCTCCAGGTACTCGCGGAGCACCTCGCCGGTGGGCCGGACGTCACGACGCAGGTCGGCGACGACGTCGCGCTGCATGGCCTTGATGGACTCGGCCACGCGCGCGAAATCGGCCGGCAGCTCGCGCGCCAGGTGGAGCACGTTCTCGGCCGCTTCGAGCAGCTGCTCGTCGTCGACGGGCGCGGTGCCGTCGGCCTGAATCCGAAGAATCTCGGCGTCCAGCGCGTCGCGCTCCGCGGTGAGCCGGGCGATACGCGCCTGCGGGTCGGTCTCGGAATCGGCCGCCAGTCGCTCGACGGCCTCGAGGAGCGTCCGCACGCGCGAATTGGACACGCGCGTGCGTCCGCCTCCGGTGCGGCCCGTGATCTCGAGTGCGCTCACGGCGTGCGCGGTGAGGCGGTACACCTCGACGTCGCCGTCGATCTGCGGCGCCAGCCAGCCCACGCGCACCCAATACCGGCAGATCTCGCGCGCGGTGCCCGAGGGCAGCACGCGGTCGTCCTCGTCGTAGCCGGCTGCGCGCAGCTCATCGAGGATCTCGGAGATCTCGGCGTGCGCGTCGGAGACGGCGACGGTGGGGCGATCGACGGTGAAGACCACCGAGAGCGCGGCGACGACGAACGGCGCGTGGCGACCGTGCAGCAGGTCGAGGGTCGGCGTCTTGAACGCGGCGAGCGCTCGCAGATATGCGGCCTCAGCGCGCGTGTTCCCCATCGGATCCAGCGTAGTCGGCGGCAAGGCCCTCGCTGTTCGCGTGGCGACCTCCGGGCGCGCCGCACTCGGGGATCGCCCGGCGAGGAGGGCGCACGAAGAAGGCCCGGAACCTCTTGCGAAGTTCCGGGCCTGTCTGTCGGGATGACAGGATTTGAACCTGCGACCCCTTGGAGAGTTCGGGCGATTTCCGACCCCATCCGGATGTCTTGGGAACCCTCGAGTTCCCTTGTGCTGACAGGGAACCGGACGGTTCGAGTTTTCCGATTGTATCCGGTTTCCTCGGGTCGTCCCTGGGTGATTGAGGTGGCAAATAGATGGCCTGCTCCCCCGCGACGCAGCTCCTTCACCCCTCTGGCAACACGGACTTCACACCCTCGCACTACCGATCTCGGACCACTCGCCTGCGAGCGCGAGGTTCAGCTCGCAGATCGCCTCGTCGCGCCACGTGCTCGAGCGAAGCGGGGCCAGCAGAGATCGCCTCAGTGTGGCTGTCCGAGACCGGTGAGCGGTCGCGCACCTTCTCTATGGAGAAATAGAGATGAGGGCTTCAAATGAACAGCATCACCACGACGGCGAAGTCCATCGCGACGGAGTCGTCGGTCGCGCCACCAGTCGAGCGGCGCTGGATGAGCATCGTCTTCTTGCAGGGCGAGGAAGCTGACACCGCGCTCGACATGATCGACCGGAATGGACCCGAGGCGGCGATCCATCATCTGTCCCAATGGGACTACGGCGATCAGACCAGGGATGCCGCGCTGGTCAACGGATACGTATACGACGAGATTCCCCAGAGTCCCACTGACCGCGTCATCCGCGGCGACGGATCAGGATACGCCCTGACCTATAACCGTCACTTCGGGTACGTGGCCCTCCTGCGTCACTTCGATCCAGTTCTTGAGGGCGCGTTGGAGTCCATGGCACCACCGGCGCGCTTCGGATTTGAGAGACAACGAACTGCACGCCGCTCGTACGGACTCCGCCTGTGAATCTCACCGACGATCCCTATTCGCGCAATGCGCGCTGAGGGGAGGTCTGCGAGCGTGCAGCCCCCGGGCCGCGACGGGGCATTTGAATCTGGACCAGTCCGACTCGGCTTGCTACCGCTGTCCATGTCAGGTGACGGGTGCCGACGAATCGCGCCGGCGCACGAGGCGCAACACGATGCTCGTGAGCAGCAGAATGACCGCGGCCGGGATGGTGCCAGCGGTCATCACGGAGATCGAGATGACCGGGGGAAGCGGTGTCGCGATCAGGATCGCACTGGTCGATCCGCTCATCATCAGCCCGGCCGCGACCGCACACCAGCCGAGCGTCGCGAGGATGGGAATGACACCGAGTGCACGTTGCCGGCCCCGGGCGAGGACGATCCCGCCCGCCGCGACGAGCGTCATCCAACCGAGCAGCGAGGCCACACCGATGACGACGCCGATGGTGCCTTCGGTGCGGTCGTAGTCGGAGACCCCGAGTGCGACCATGACGACGCCGAACATGAGCAACAACGCAGCGAGTGACGTCAGCGCACCGGCGTCGGTCCAAACCGTCGCCGCGCGCGCAGGTCGGATCGACGGCGCGGTCTCTGTCACGAGATCACCCTAGGCGCATTTGCTCCCGACCAGATCGATCCGCTTGCGAGCACTCGCGCGATGACGCTCGGCTATCGCGCATCCGGAATCCCCGCGGGTTATGGCGGCAACGACGCCGACGGCGAGTCATCGCGAAGCCACCAGCTCGTCCCGTCCGCATTCGAGAGCTTTCGTGCGTTCTAGCCGTTCTCTGCCTCGTATCGAGAATCAGCCGCGTACTCCACCGACTCGAGCACGTCGTCGATCGCCTTATGGTGCGCGGCGGAGATCGTGGTCTGCGTGTTGGCATCGGCGACAGCCCACAGGACGGAGGCGGACTTCGGCAGGGAGAAGGTGAAGTCATAGCCGGCGACGGCGCGGCGCCGGGTGGGCGCAGGGGCACCTGCGCTCGGACGATCTGGGCTCGCCTCCGATGCTGCGTACTCGGGGTAGGCCCGGCCGAGCGGAGCACCCGTTCCGGGATCGCGACCCATTCCCAAGAGCAGCTCGAGTTGTGCTTCGGATACCCGTGACCCGGCGTCGATCCCGCCGTCGGCCAGCGCCGGCAGTCCGCCACCGAGCCAGCGTCCTGGCGGCGTGCCTGCCTCGGCGTAATAGCGGGTCAGCGGCGTTGATAGCGGTCGATCACCGTCCGCGGCGGCAACGGTGCGGAGGAGGTACTTGTAGCCATCCCCCGCACTCATCACCCGCATCGACACCGACACCCGGCTCCGCCTCTCCTCATACGAGAGGTGGTGCCCGCGCGCCCGCGTCAGCGGGTGCGCGCCTCGATCTGCAAGACGTGTGGACCTCGGCATGCTCGAACGGCGGTGTCCCAACTTTTCTGATCCGTAGACAAGCGGGATACGACGCGGATTCCGTGTGATTCCGCGGATTTCATGGCCGAGTGCACACATACGTGCACGCATGCTGACATCGATCGGGGCCGGGCGCTGCGCACCCGACCCCGCGCGGATCACGCGGTGATGCCGGCGCGAAGGAGCGCCGCGGCCTCAGCCACGTTGTCGGCACTGTAAATCGCGCTGCCGGCCACGGCGATGCGCGCACCCGAGGCCTGCACCGCACCGATGCTCGAGACGTTCACACCTCCGGCGACCGAGAACGGCACTCCCCCGGCCTCACCGTCGCGCAACAGGCTGTCGAGCGAGTAACCGGGCTGAGCCTGCTCATCGAGGCCGGCGTGCATCTCGACGAACTCGGCGCCGAGGCCCACCACCTCCTTCGCGCGGGTCGGCTTGTCGGCGACGCCGATGAGATCGACCACGACCCCCTTGCCGTGCTTCTTCGCCGCCTTGACAGCGCCGGCGATGGTGCTGTCGTCGGCCGAGCCGAGAACGGTGACGAGGTCGGCACCGGCGCCGAACGCGATGTCGGCCTCGAGCTCTCCGGCATCCATCGTCTTCAGGTCGGCGAAGACGACCTTGTCGGGGTGCGCCTGCTTGATGGCGGTGATCGCGGAGAGGCCCTCGCTCTTGATGAGCGGGGTGCCGAGCTCGAGGATGTCGACGTGCGGCGCGGCCTGCGCGGCGAGCGCGAGCGCGTGCTCGGTGGTCAGGGTGTCGATGGCGAATTGCAGCTTCATAGGGTTCCTTTCGTTTGCTGCGGTCATTCGAGGTTCGCGTGGCGGGGCCACAGGTCGTCGGCGGTGGCGCCCGAGGCGAGCCACAGCGTGTGGAAGACGGCGTCACCGATCACGACGACGGACTGCTCGAAGAGACTTCCGGCGTACTGCGCCGAGGCCGCTCCGGAGCGGTCGAGCTTGCCCGCCGCCGGCACCACGACGGTGGCGGCGGATGCTGCCGCCAGCGGCGAGTCCGCGTTCGCGGTGATCGCGACCACGCGCGCGCCGGCGGAGACCGCGTTCTCTGCCGCTCGCACGATGCCGCCGGTGGTGCCGGAGCCGCTCGCGGCGAGGAGCACGTCGCCGACGCCGATGGCGGGGGTCGTGGCGTCGCCGACGATGTGGACGGTGAGACCGAGGTGCATGAGGCGCATGCCTGTCATCTCGAGCGCGAGGCCGGACCGGCCGAGCCCGAGCACGAACACGCGGCGGGCACCCTGGATTTCGGCGGCGAGCGCGGCGATTCGGTCCGCGCGCTCGGATGCGAGATGGCCGATCACGCCGCTCAGCTCGTCATCGATGAGCTGCAGGGCACGCGCGTTGGCGGTGGGTGTCATGGACGAAGGACTCCTTGCGGGGATGGTGATCACGGGTACAGGCCGCGCAGGCGGTGGGCGTCGGCGACGCGCTCGACGGCGATCACGGTCGCCGTCTGGCGGAGGGAGCGTCCGGTGCGCTGCGACTGGGTGTGCACGTGCGCCCAGCTCTCCGACATCCGTTCCCGGAGGCGCTCCTCGACCTCGCGGCTCGTCCAGCGGTAGGCCTGATTGGCCTGCGCCCACTCGAAGTAGCTGACGATGACGCCACCGGCATTCGCGAGGATGTCGGGGACGACGACGATGCCGCGCTCGCGGAACACGTCGTCGGCTTCGGGCGTCGTCGGGCCGTTGGCCCCTTCGACGACAATGCGCGCCTGGACGCGGTGGGCGTTGCCGGCGTGCAGCACTCCCTCCACGGCGCACGGTGCGAGCACGTCTACGCGCAACTCGAGCAGCTCCGCGCCGTCGATCGGCTGGCCGCCGGCGAACCCGACCACCGATCCGGTGCGGGCGACATGCGTCTCGAGGGCGTCGATGTCGAGCCCGCCGTCAGCGTGGAGCGCTCCGTACTGGTCGCTCACCGCGACGACACGGACTCCGGATGCCGCGAGCAGGCGCGCCGCGCCGGCACCGACCTTCCCGAAGCCCTGCACCGCGGCGGTCGGGCGATATGGGAGCAGCCCGTAGGAGCTCAGCGCCTCGAGGGCGACCACGGTCACGCCCACGGACGTGGCGTCGGCGCGGCCGAGGGATCCCCCGAGCGCCAGCGGCTTACCGGTGACGGTGCCCGGGAGGGTGACGCCGCGGCCGGTGGAGACGGTGTCCATGATCCAGGCCATGGTCTGCTCGTCCGTGCCGATGTCGGGTGCCGGGATGTCGCGCTCGGGGCCGATGAACTCGCCCAGCTCGCTGGCGTAGCGGCGGGTGACCCGTTCGAGCTCGGCCTGCGAGTGCGATCTCGGGTCGATCGTGACGCCACCCTTCGCCCCGCCGTAGGGGATGTCGACCAGCGCGCACTTCCACGTCATCCACATCGCCAGAGCGCGCACCTCATCGAGGTCGACGCCGGGGCTGAAGCGGATGCCGCCCTTGGCGGGGCCGCGCGACAGGTTGTGCTGCACACGGTGGCCCGTGTACAGCACGATCGACCCGTCGTCGCGCCGCAGTGGCACGCTGACGGTCATCTCGCGGCGGGGCCGGGCGAGCATCTCGTAGAGGCCGTGGTCGAGCTCGAGGTACGCGGCGGCGTCCGAGAGCTGGCGCCGCGCAGAGGCGAGCGGCGAGGTGATGATCGGGATGGGGGCGGTGAGCGTCATTGCAGTTGCCTTCTTCGTATCGATCGGATCGGTGGGTCTGACAGGCGGGCGTCGGTCAGTCGTAGCCGAGGACGACGACAGCCTCGGTGATGGGGCCCCACTGGTCCTCGATCGCCGACGCGTCATGCGGGTCCATCACGCCACCGCCTCGGGCACCGGGTGGCTCTCGCGGGCTTCCGTCTCGCGGGCGGCGGCGAAAGCGTCGAGCAGCCGCTCGGTGTCGGCCATCTGGTCGTTCCAGATCGCGCGCACGATGTCGATGCGGTGTTCGTCGTCCTGCAGGCCACCGAGGTACGCCGCGACGCCGGCGAAGCCGCCGTCGGCCGCCTCGTGCAGCGCGATCATGCGGATGGCGAGCTTCGCCTGCACCCCGTAGACCGGGATCTGCGGGCCTCGCGGGGCCGCCATGCCGATGTAGTAGAGCTTCTCGAGGCCCTTCGGGACGACGCCTCCGGCGTAGCGGAGCGGCGCGCCGTAACGGCGCTCGACGAGCTCGTCGGCCAGGAACGGCAGGCTCGAGTGGAAGCCCGTCGCCCACAGGATCGTGTCGTACTCGCGGGCAGTGCCGTCGGTGAAGTGCACGGTGGCGCCGGCGATGCGCTCGATGCCGGGGCGCACCGTGACGCGGCCGTGCTGCAGCCAGTAGAGCAGCAGGCTGTTGACGACCGTGCTGCCCTCGGCGAGGGTGCGGTGCTTCGGCACGGGAAGTCCCGGGTAGTCCTTGGCCTCGCCGATCGAGACGCGAGCCAGCAGCCGCGAGATGAGGTCCTGCTCATCGGGCGCGAATTCGGCCAGCCAGGCGACCTCCTGCCGCGGGACGCCGAAGTACGACTTCGGCTGGAAGTAGGTGCCCTCGCGGATCACGATGTCGACGTCGTAGCGGTGCTGGGCGGCGTCGACCGCGAGATCGCAGCCGGAGTTGCCGGCGCCGACGACGAGCACGCGCGTGCCGTCGATGTCGCCGGTGTTGCGGTACGACCCGGAGTGCACCTGCGTGCCGGTGAAGTCGGCCGCGACCGCGGGTGTCTTCTGGTCCCACAGGTGCCCGTTGCCGACCAGCACGCCGTCGTAGTCGATGCGCTCGCCGGTGTCGAGGGTCACGGTCCAGCCGGCCGATCCGACGGGGCCGTCGGTGGCGATGGGCGTGACCGAGACGACGGCGGTGTTGAACCGGATCACGTCGTAGAGGCCGTGGTGCCGGGCGTACGACTCGATGTACTCGCGCACCTGGTCGCGGCGCGGGAAGTGCGGGTAGCCGGCCGGCATCGGGAAGTCCTCGAAGTGCGTCATGTCGCGCGAGGTGATCAGGTGCAGGGCGTCGTAGTCGGTGTGCCAGTGGCCACCGACCCGGTCGGTCTTCTCGAAGCAGTCGGCTTCGTACCCGGCCTGGCGCAGCTGCTGCAGGGCCGAGATGCCGGCGGCGCCGGCGCCGATAACCGCGTAGCGGGTCATGTCGTTTCCTTCGTTTTGGGGTGTTCGTGCTTGTGAACGACGTTATGAGCGTGTGTGGCAGAGGGAAAGACTCAGTCTCTGATGAGAGATCAAGGTTCTTCCTATGGTTAGTTCGAGGTGGGAAACACGGATGCCGCACCCCGCCCGAGCGTTGGGGTGCAGCATCCGTGAACCGGCGTGTTCAGGCGTGCGCGCGCGACAGACGACGTTCGACGCCCACCGACAACCAGGTAGCGGGGACCGCGATCGCGGCGTCGATCAGGCCGGTGACGGCGTACACGGTCAGGTACTCGAAGGTGATGTTGCTGATCTGGTATGCCTGGCTCATCAGTTCGTTGACCGAGATCGAGTAGGCGAGCGATGTCGCCTGGAACGACATGATCGCGAGGCCCATGAGCGCCGGGATCGCCGATCTCAGCCCCTGCGGCAACACAATGCGTGTGAACGATGTGGAGCGGGGAAGCCCCAGAGCGGACGACGCCTCGGTCTGCCCGCGCGGCACCGACTGGATGCCGGCGCGGATCATCTCGGACGAGTACGCGCCCGCCGAGAAGGTAAGGCCGATCACGGCCGCCCTGAAGTTCTCGAACAGGATGCCGAGGGCCGGGAGTCCGAAGTACACGATGTACAGCACGACGAGGGCCGGGATGCCGCGGCCGATCTCGACGACGATGAGCGCGGGCCAGCGCAGCCACGGCCGCACCGAACTCACCCCCAGCGCGAAGACGAGGCCGATCGCGTAGCCGAAGACGACGGAGAGCACCGTGAGCTGCAGGCTCACGACGAGTCCTTGAAGGAGTCGCGGGAGGTATTCGACGATGTCCATCACTGCGCCTTCCTCAGTCGCGTATCGAGTCGTCGCGCCGCGATCGCGATCGGGATGCTGACGATCAGGTACACCGCCGCGGCGATGAAGAACGGCAGGATGCCGGCCGTCGCGGGGTTCTGACGGGCGAACATGTTCGCCGCGAACACCATGTCGGCCACCCCGATCGTGGAGGCGATCGACGAGTCCTTCAGCAGCGACAGCAGGAACGTGGTGATCGACGGGAGCGCGGTGCGCAGCGCCTGCGGCGCGAGGATCCTGCCGAACGTGGTGCGAGAGCCGAGGCCGAGCGCGGCCGCCGCTTCGCCCTGCCCACGCGGGAGCGTCGTGAAGCCGCCGCGGTAGATCTCGGCGAGGTAAGCGCTCGAGATGATCCCGAGGCCGATGACTGCGGCGGTGAGCGAGTCGAGCCGGATCGAGCCGATCTGGACTCCGAAATAGATGAGGAACAGCCAGACGATGGGCGGGATGCCGCGGACCAGGTCGACGACGAAGCGGACGGTCGCGCGCAGCGGCGCCCACTTCGACCGCAGGCCGAGCATGATCGGGATGCCGCCGATCGCGCCGATCACGAAGGCCAGGGCCGTCACGAGCAGCGTCATCGGCAGTCCCATGAGGACGGCGAGCAGTGCGTCCTGCATGTCAGCGATCCAGCACGGCGCTGAGGAAGCGGCGGGTGCGCTCCTCGCGGGGGTCGGCCATGATCCGGGCAGGGTCGCCCTCCTCGATGATGTGACCGTCAGCCATCACCACGAGATGGTCCCCCACGTCGCGGGCGAACGACATCTCGTGGGTCACCACGATCATCGTCATGCCCGCGTCGGCGAGCTCGCGCATCACCGCGAGCACCTCGATGCCGACCTCGGGGTCGAGCGCGCTCGTGGGCTCGTCGAAGAGCATCGCGCGGGGGTCGAGCGCGAGCGCCCGGACGATCGCGATGCGCTGCTGCTGGCCGCCGGAGCACCGGCTCGGGTGCTGGTGAGCCTTGTCCTTCAAGCCGACGCGCTCGAGCAGCGTCAGGGCGCGGGCCTCGGCCTCTTCGCGACTGCGGCCGAGGATTTTCTCCTGAGGGAAGGCGACGTTTCGCAAGACCGAGAAGTGCGGGAACAGGTTGAACGATTGGAAGACCATGCCGACCTGCCGGCGCAGCTCGAGCAGCTCTCGGTCCTTGACCTTGCGGCCGGCCTCGATGGTCTGAGTGCCGACGGTGATGGTGCCCTTGTCGGGCGTCTCCAGCAGGTTGACGCAGCGCAGCAGCGTGCTCTTGCCGGAGCCGGAGGGGCCGATCAGCGCGGTGACGCTGCCGGGTTTGACCGAGATGGAGATGTCGTCGAGCACGAGGTTGTCGCCGTAGCTCTTGGACAGGTGCGAGATCTCGACACCCGCATGGGCGATCGCGTTGCTCTGGGTGATCAGTCCGGGGTTCATGGGGACTCCTCGGGAATGGTGCCGGGCGCCGGCATCTCGCCGGCGCCCGGATCCTGTCAGCGGATGGAGGTCTCGGCGACGTCGGCCGGTACGAGCAGGCTGGCCGGGAGGTCGTAGTCGGCCAGCACCTCCTCGAGCGTTCCGTCCTCGCGGAACTGGTCGATGTACTCGCTGATCGCATCCGAGAGCGCGGTGTTCTCCTTGGCGATGGGGAACGCGATGATCGGCATCGAGGTGGTGATGCCGATCCGCTCGTCGACCTCGGCCGGCTCGACCTTGTAGTCGGTGCCCGCGTAGGCGACCGTGGCGACCGCGTAGCCGTCGAGCGCGGCCTGGATACGCCCGCTGACGAGGTCCTGCTTGGTCTCGACCGTGCCCGGGTAGGTCTTCAGGTGGTCGCCGAGCACGGCGCTCATGTCGCCCTCCCACGAGAACCCGGCGACGCTGCCGACATCGCCGGCGGACTCCAGCTCGGTGACCGTGGTGAGGCCGTCCTTGGAGATGATGCCCATGCTGTCGTAGAAGGTCGGGGCCGTGAACCCGACCTGCTCGGCGCGGGCCTCGGTGACGTACCAGCCGCCCGTGATGAGATCGGCCTTCTTCTGCTCGCTGATCATGGGGATGCCGTTGGCGTACGTGATCGGCACGAATGCGACGTTCAGGCACTCGGCCGCCGCGATCTTCTTGACGAGGTCGATCTCGAGCCCTGCCGCGTCAGACCCCTTCGTCTGGGTGTAGGGCAGGTTCTCGGGGACGCCGACGGTGAGGGTGCCGGCGGTGTAGGTGGTGAGGCCGTCGTGGGCGGGCTCGCAGCTCGCATCGACGGTGGATGCCGACGCGTTGGCGCATCCGGCGAGTGCGAGGCCGGCGAGGCTCAGGCCGGCGATGGCGGCTGACATTCGGCGCGGGAAGGTGCGGGTGTTCATCGGGTTCTCTTCTCTGTGGGGGTGGTGCTGTGGGTGCGGGTGGTGCGGGTTTCTGATCGAGGGCGGACGGGGACGGGTCAGACGGCGGTGAGGCCTCCGTCGATGGTGAAGACGGAGCCGGTGACGAACGACGCGGCAGGCGAGATCAGGTATTCGACCAGCGGCGAGATCTCGTCGGCGTGCGCGCGGCGGCCGAGCGGCGTGAGCGAAGACGTCCCTCCGGCGGGCTCGTCGTCGTTCATGGCGGTGGCGACGCCTCCGGGGCAGATGACGTTGACGCGGGCGCGTGGTGCGAGCTCGACGGCGGCGACGCGGGTGAGGGCGATCACGGCGGCTTTCGACGCCGCGTAGGCGCTGTACCCGGCACTGCCGACGAGCGCGGCGGTCGACGAGACGTTGACGATGGATCCGCCGGTGACCAGGAGCGGGGCGATGGCGCGGATGCCGAGGAACGCCCCGTGCACGTTCACCCGCTCGTGCAGCCGCCAGCTGTCGAGGCTGGTGTCGGCGATCGCGCCGTAGCGCAGGATCCCCGCGTTGTTCACGAGCGCACGCACGCGGTGCTTCGCGCCGGAGAGCTCGGCGGCGAGCTTCGCCCACGACTCCTCGTCGGTGACGTCGAGGTGGCGGTACACCGCATCGCCGCCGGAGGCCCGCAGCACGGCGGCGGTGTTCTCGCCTTCGGCGTCGAGCACGTCGGTGAGTACGACGCGGGTTCCTCCGCGGGCGAGGTGCGCGGCGTGGGCGGCGCCCTGGCCGCGCGCGGCCCCAGTGATGATGATTGTCTCGGGGGCGCTCATCGGATCACGTCCCCGCCCGAGAGCACGACGGTCTCACCAGTCATGAACGCGACCGCGTTCGGCGTGGAGAGCAGGAGCACCCAGTCCGCGATCTCTTCGGGCTGTGCGACCCTGCCGAGCGGGATGCCGGCAGCTGCGGCATCCATCCGTCCTGTGGCGGCATTTCCCGGCGTCGCGACCCAGCCCGGCGCGATGCCGTTCACCCGGATGCCCGCGGGGGCCAACTCGAGGGCCAGAGCCTTCGTGAGCATCACGACGGCAGCCTTCGAGGCGCCGTAGAGCAACTGGCCGGGCGAGACGGTGAACGCGTCCACCGATGCGAAGTTGACGACGGCCGAGCCGTCGACGAGCCGGGGGCGGGCCGCGGCGATCACGTTCAGGATGCCGAGCACATTGATGTCGAAGATCCGCCGGTAGGTCGCCTCGTCGTAGGTCTCGAGGCTCGTGGGAGGGTAGACGCCGGCGATGTTCGCGACTGCGTGGATGGACTCGCCGGCCGGCAGCAGCTCGTCGAGGACGCGCTCGAGGGCATCGCGGGAGCGCACATCGACGACGGCGGAGAGGTATGCCCCGGGCTCGGCCTCGTCAACGCCGCTCTCGACGACATCGAGGCCGACGACCCGCCATCCGGCGCGCAGGAACGTCTGGACGGTGGACAGCCCCATCCCCGATGCTGCTCCCGTGACGACGACGGTGCGCTGAGTGCCCTGCATGTAAGTTCCGACCTTTCGCTGCGTTGTTCGCTGTTGGGAACCCAGTGCACCAGGCCCGAAAAGGCAGGGCAATGCTTTGTCTCAGATGGTAGACATAGGTTGAACCTTGAGAAAGGAGCCCAGGATGGCGCTTCCCACCGTCCGCCAACTCGAGTACTTCGTCTCGGCGGCCCGTGTCGGAACGTTCGCGGGAGCGGCGGCCGAGCATCACATTGCGCAGCCCAGCCTCTCCGAGCAGATCAGTGTGCTGGAAACCTCGCTCGGCGTGACGCTCTTCACCCGGACGTCCCGACGACTGCTTCTGACCGATGCAGGCAAGCAGCTGCTCCCCCTCGCCGAGCGCACGTTGAGCGATGCGCGGGAGCTCTCAGAGTGGAGCAGGCGGCTGCGATCACTCGAAGAGGGCACCGTTTCGTTCGGCACCTTCAACAGCGCGCACCTGTATCTGCTCACCGATCTGATCCGCGAGTTCCACGAGCTGTACCCCTCGGTGCGCATCCAGGTGGTCGGACTCAACTCGTCAGAGGTGGCCGACGAAGTGCGCGAGGGGCGGCTCGAGGCCGGGTTGGTGCAGCTGCCGATCGACGACCGCGAACTCGAGCTGACGCCCTCGGTGTTCCGCGATCAGGCCGTGTACGTGTCGCGGAACCCAGAGCACACAGTCGGGCCGATCGACATCGTGACCCTCGCCTCGCGCCCCCTCATCCTGTCCGAGGCGCGGTGGTCGCACGACGACCCGCTGCGTGTGTCCCTCACCGAGCGCGCACAGCGCGAGGGCGCCGTCATTCACCCGATCGTCGAGGTCGAGTTCCAGACCCACGCACTCGAACTCGCCGCCCAGGGCGTCGGGGACTCCCTGGTCTCCTTCCACGTCGGGCGCCCGTTCATGAAGGCGCGCGGCCTCTCATGGGCGCCGCTGGACCCGCCCATCGTCGAGCACTACGCCTTCGTGACACGTCGGGGCGGCGCCATCTCACCGGCCACGGCGCAGTTCATGCGGCTCGCGCACCGCATCCTGCAGCGCATCGCACGGGAGGCGCCCTCGATCTCCTGACGAGGCAAGCCCGTACGTATCGGACGGATGACCATCGGGGGCGTGTACCGAGAACGGTCCAGCCTGCTGGCAGGCGAGGGCGTCAGACCCGCGCGCTACGCGAAGCAACTACCTCCGCGTGAAGCGTCACTCCGTCAGCATCGGCCGCCTCGAAGACGATCTCCGTGTCGCCGAAGCGCTGCGTCCAGCGGTCGGGCGAGCCGAGGTGCGTCGAGATCGCCAGTTTCGCGTCATCGTCGTGCAGCAGGTCGTCGTAGACGATCCACGCGCCCGATCCGACCCGTTCACGATCTCCCCCTGTGGGACCGGCCAGCCACCGAGGGATGACGACGACAGCGCCCGACTCGGCACGCCGTCGCAACAGGTCACGGGTCCGTGCGGGCAACCGGGTACCAGCCACGACGATCAGCTCTGGCTCCCCCAGACGGTCAGGCGTGACCGTCTCGTCGAATACGAGCGTGTTGCGGACGGGATGGAAGAGCGGGTGCGTGTGCGTGACGGTTTCCGCGCCCTGGCTCAACGGGAAGGTGGAGCGCGGGATGCCGTTGAGCGCATGGCGCGGGAACGTGTAGCGGTCGATGTGCATGCAGCTCCCGTCCGGCGGTATCGATCCGTGGCTCAGCAGGTGCCAGGCGGCGAAGACGCTCTTCGACGCTTGTGGGGCGGAGGCGCCGCGATTGCCGAACGGCAGCGTGCCGCGTCCGAAGTTGCTGTCTTCTGCGTGGATCAAGACGATGTCCGGTCGGGCATCAGCGAAGCTCCATTCGAGAGGAGTGCGCGGGATGAAGTCGCGGACGAACTCGTCCCAGACGTCTCCGAACTCGGTCCGCTCGAATCGATCGTGGCCCCGGTGATGGATGAGCACATCGATGTTCTCGGTGAAGAGGTGCGACGGGGCGAAGAGATACCCCATGCGGAGCGCGGACGCATACTCGGCCGGCGAGTGACCGGGGAAACCCGGCGCGCGTGTGAACCACGGCCCGACGTCAGGACCCCACAGATCGGCACACACCCAGAAGTCGCGCCCGTACTGCAGGGCGGCACCGAGGGCGGTCGAGAGTTGAAGGGGTTGGAACGACTCCTTCATGATCTTCGGGGTCGGCGTCATCCCTCCGCGGGCGAGCGTGTGGAAGAGGACAGGGAACACCTGCTCCGCCAGCACGGGGACACGGGCACCCGCACCTGTCGTGGCGGTGTCCACATCGTGAACGATCGCCGCGGCCGAATCCGCGACGCGGTCGGCGGCCGCTTCTGCCGCGAGCCCGTCGGTGGAGGCGAAATGCGGGTGGAAGGCATCCTTCCGGTACTGATCTGCGTTGATCTGGAGGTGCTCCGGCTCATCGTAGAGTACGCCGATGAGCCCGCCCGTCGCCGCAGCATCTTCCAGTAGCTCTGCCGGCACGTCCCAGCGGTTGGTCCCGGGCACGAACGGCCCGTTGATGTTCCCGTACTCGTTGCCGAGGACGAAGTCGAGACCGGCGCGAGCGGAGTCGTGCAACATCTGCGCCTGGCCTTGGAGGCCGGGGATGACGTGGTGGACATGGAAGTCGGCACCCAGATCTCGAAGTAGGGAGAGGTATCCCGCGACGGTCGGCGTCGGATCCTGTGAGTCGAGACGCACACCGGTGCCAGTCCGCATGATTGCATCCGATTCTTCCTTCGCCCACGGGTCTTGCCATGCGACGACGGGTCCCTGGATTCCGAGTCGAGGGCGTGAGGGGTGGTCTGTCACGATTGTCCTTTCAGATTCCGATCGGATCGGCTGCTCGAAGACCGCTCGGCGAGCATCCGTGCGGCGAGGCGGCGACCGTATTGCCATCGTCCGGACGACTCCGCGCAGTGATCTCGTCGCACCGCCTGATCGATCACGATCACGGAACCGCCCTGTGATTGGTACTCCACGACCTCTGCCTTGACGGCATCGTGGATGGTCTTGTCTCTGGGCACGATCACGAAGATCCCGCGAGGCCTCTCCCCGCGGACAGCGCGGAGCACCGCAAGGCCCTCGTCCGACGCAAGCCGGCAGACGGCGACGCGAACCGCGTATCCATTCAGCTCAGCTCGCTCATGGATTCCCATCGCGATCTCCATGGACTCCGGATCGGTGAGCGAGTCGACGACGATCGCGACCATCGTGGAGTCGCGTCGCGCGGTTGCTTGAGCGTGGAGATCTACCGAGTATCCGAGTCGCTGGGCTGCTGCGCGCACGCGTTCTTCGTTCTCCGGGAGCACCGATCGTGCTGAGCCGTTGAGGACTCGCGACGCCGTCGACTGCGAGACACCGGCGGCTCGGGCGACGTCGACCAGGGTGGCACCGACGAACTCGATCACACGCGGTCCTTCGAGCCGATCCCGTGCTCGAGCTGCCTATCTCTCCGGCGACCGATGGCAGACCGCCGAGCCGCGGCAATCATCACCTCGTCCGCATCTCCACGGCCCGCGCAGCGAGCACCAACAGCCCTGGAACAAGAACGACCAGCGGCGCGAACATCCACACGATCAGGAAGCTGAGCCCGAGCGCGAGCACCAGAAGAAGCGAACCGCGTACGTCCCTCGCCGCGGACTCGGCGGCGGTCCGAACAAGTACGCTCCACCGCGAGTCGGGTTGCCACGCTGTCGTCGCCCTGAGGAGCACGACGGCAGCCACCGCGCCGAACGCGACCGACACCCAGCGGAAGACTTCGCCGCCCGGCATATCGGCTGTCATCGGGCTGGTCAGGGTGATGGTGATCGCGGCGAACCCGGCCGCGCTGAGCACTCCCCATGCCCAGCCACCGCGGAGCGCACGCCAGAAGTCGCGGACGAGGGCGAAGAGCGAGTCCGTCTCCCCCTCGACGTGGCGACGCAGGTGCGCCGCCCCCGCTGCCATGGCAGGCAGCGCGGTCACCCCGGGCAGGGCCAGGAGCGCGACCGCCAAGCTCACCACGATCGTCTCCGCGAAGAGCCCGAGGCTCTGGCCCGAGAGGGCGCGAGTGATCCTCCGCGCCCCGCCGCGCCGGGGCTTCTTGCCTGCGTTCGCCACGGGAGTGCTGATGGTGGCCATCCGTCAGCCCTTCAATCCCTGGGTGGCGACACCGTCGACGAGGTACCGCTGGAAGATGAGGAAGAAGAGGAACACGGGGATCAGTGCCAGGACGGCCATCGCCATCTGGGCGCCGTAGTCGGCTCCCGAGGTCTGGTCGACGAAGAGGCGCAGCGCGATCGGGAGGGTGTAGAGGTCCGGGTCCTTGAGGTACAGCAGCGGCCCGAGGAAGTCGTTCCATGTCCAGATGAATGTGAAGATCGCGCTCGTCACCAGGGCGGGCTTCAGCAGCGGCAGCATGATCGCCCAGAACGTGCGGTAGTGGCCTGCTCCGTCGATGCGCGCAGCCTCGTCGAGTTCTGGCGGAAGTCCTCGCATGAACTGCACCATCAGGAACACGAAGAACGCTTCCGTCGCGAGGAACTTGCCGAGCAGCAGCGGTGTGTACGTGTTCACCATCCCGGCCGCGTTGAACATGATGTATTGCGGGATGATCACGACGTGGAACGGCAGCAGCAAGGTGCCGATCATGATGGCGAAGTACACCGCCCGGCCGGGAAAGTTGATCCGGGCGAACGCGTACGCGGCCAGCGCGGACGACAGCACGGTACCGATGACCGCGAGAACGGCCAGGATCACGGAGTTCTGGAAGAACGTCCAGAACGACACGCCCCCGATCCCGCTGAGCGCCTTCGTGTAGTTGTCCAAGGTGACTTCGCTCGGAAGGAGTTGGGCGGTGCCGCCGATCTGCTCGGAGGGCTTGAATGTCGAGAAGAGCATCCAGGCGACCGGATAGAGGATCACGGCGAGGATCGCCAGCACGATCAGATGGAAGACGACCTCGCGCACCGTCCAGCGTCGGCGGGGCTTCTTCGTCCGGGTGGTCACGAGCAGCTGCGTTGCGCTCATCGTCCTTCGTCTCCTGCGTAGTGCACCCAGAATCGGGAGCTGCGGAAGTAGATCACTGTGATCACGGCGATCACCAGCGTGAGGACCCAGGCCATAGCCGAGGCGTATCCCATCTGGAAGTCGCGGAATCCGCGGAAGTAGAGGTAGAGGGTGTAGAACAGCGTCGATCGCGCCGGGCCGCCGGTGCCTCCTGAGATGATGAAGGCCGACCCGAAGATCTGGAACGCGTTGATCGTCTCCAGCAGCAGGTTGAAGAAGATCACCGGGGACAGCATCGGGATCGTGATGGCGCCGAACTTGCGGATCGGGCCGGCGCCGTCGACGGATGCCGCCTCATACAGCTCCGCCGGGATCTGCTTGAGTCCCGCGAGGAAGATGACCATCGGGCCGCCGAACTGCCACATCGTCAAGAGGATGAGCATCGGCATGGTCATGTCGGGATCACCGACCCAGCCGCCGGCGGGGAAGCCGAAGAACTGCTGGATGCTGTCGACCGGACCGTCATCCATGAACAGCGCTTTCCACACGACCGCGATCGACACGGAAGCGCCCACCAGGGACGGCAGGTAGAACGCAGAGCGGTAGAAGCCCGTGGCCCGGAACGTCGCGTTCAGGATGAGTGCGACCCCGAGGGCGGCGGCCAGCTTCAGCGGGGTTCCGAGCACCACATAGGTTGCGGTGACCTTCCACGCCTGATGGTAGTCCGGGTCATTGAAGAGCCGGATGAAGTTGTCGAAGCCGACCCACTCAGGGGCGGTGAAGAGGTTGTAGTCGGTGAAGGCGAGGTAGAGCGAAGCGACCATCGGACCCGCAGTCAGCAGCAGGAAGCCGACGAGCCATGGCCCGAGGAAGACGTAGGCGGCGCGGATGTCCTCCCACTTGCGGCGACGTTTCCGTGGCGGCGCAGGAAGTTCGGGAGGTTCGACCACGGTTGGTGCGGTCATTTCAAGAGTCATGGTGTCTCCAGGATCAGGTGGACGGCGCGCGGTGCAGCGCGCCGTCCACATTGATCATCAGCCCAGGGCGATCTCGGCTTCAGCGAACCAGCGATCGGCAGCCTCTTCCGGGGTGGTGACCCCGTACGACACGTCTCCCGAGATGGCCACGAAGGTCTGCTCGAGCGTCCCCAAACCCTTGACGGCCGGCGGTGAGGCACCGTCGAGCTTGTCGGTGACCTCCTCCTGGTACGCGAGGATCTGCGCGTCCAGCTCCGTCGCCTCAATGCCATCTGCGGCCGTCTGCGATGCGGGAACACCACGCGACATTCCGAAGATCGCGCCGACCTCGGGGTCGTTCACGAGGAAGTCGATGAACTTGGCGGCGTGCTCCGGGTGCTCCGAATTTGCCGCAATCGAGAGCATGAGGCCCGGCTTGAGGAACATTCCGGTGTTGTCCTCATCGTCGTACGGCGGCATCACGAGGGAGAGCTCCGGCGCTGCGGGGCCTTCGCTGAAGCGCGGCAGGAAGTTCGCCCAGCTGACATCGGTGGCGACCTCACCCGATCCGAGCGCGTCGACACCGTCGAGCTGTGCCTTGCGCTCCTGCGGCATGACGGCACCGGTTTCGTTGAGAACCGTGCTGCGCGACCACCAGTCCACGAGGTCGCTCTTCTCGAACCCGAGCTCGCCATCCTCGATGAAGGAGAGGCCCTGCTGGCCGAGCCAGATCTGGAAGAGCCAGAAGTACTGGGTGTAGTCCTGCCCGCCGTACACGGCCGGGTCGTTGGCCGCACCGGCTGCGCTCACCTCAGCAAGGAACTCGTCCCACTCGTCCCACGTCACCTGACCCTCGGGCACCTCGACCCCGAGCTGCTCCAGGAGCGGGCCGTTGAACAGGGTGGCCAACGTGCTGCTGGATGACGACAGGCCGAACACCTCGTCGTCGACGGCGCCGGCATCCACCAAAGCGGGATCGATCGCGTCGACGTTGATGAGGTCGCCGAAGTAGTCGTCGAGAGGGACGACGTGGCCGAAGCCGCCGTACTCCGCGAGGTACGCGAGGTCCATCTGGAACACGTCAGGCAGGCTGCGACTGGCGGCCTCGGTGTTGCGCGCCGTCCAGTAGTCACCGAACCCGGCGAAGCTCGTCTGGATGGTGACGTTAGGGTTGGCCTCTTCGAAGATGTCGATCGCAGCTTCGTATCGTTCGGCGCGGCTCGCGTCGCCCCACCACGCGAAGTTGAGTGTCACCTCCTCGTCAGGGTCGAGGGTGGCGGCGGGCTCTTGCTCGCCCCCGCCGGCACAGCCGGTCAGAATCGCCATCGCGCCGATCGCGAGGGCACTCCCCGCCGTCAAAGCGAAACGGCGCCGTCGAGCTGCGCCGACGCTCTTGAATGCTCGGGATGTCATCGGAGCCTCCTTGCTCAGTTGCCTCATTCGCCCACTCGGACACAGTGAGGGGCGTGCGAGATGAATGTACGCACGATGGTGTGCATCTAGAACTAAGCGAACAATTTCGCTCACGCTCTCGCGCCGCAGGACTCTCGGACCGTGAGTCGCGGAAGTATCGCGAGGTTCCGTGGAGCCCGATCGGCGTCGCCTGCTTCCGACACTCGGTGCATCACCGTGCTCAGAGCCTCGCCTCCGAGGTCGCGACGTGGAGCAGTGACGGCGCTCAGCGGTACCAGTGCGAAAGCGGCCGTGTTGTCGTCGTACGCGACGAGCGCGAGATCGTCCGGAATTCGCAGCCCGCGATCCACGGCGAGTTCGACGATTCGCGCGGCTTCGACATCGGTGTGAACGAGGGCTGCGGTAGTCCCGGACTCGAGGCACTCGTCGATGAACGCGGCCAGTTCGACGTCCAAGCGCGCGTCGTGCTCCTCATCGCGCTTCGGCAGTGCCCGATACGGGGCCGACTCCATCCCGAGCCGCTCGATGGCGCGGGCGTACCCTTCTCGAATGAGGGGCGCGGTCGCGGTGCGTTCGAGAAGGGCTATTCCCACACGCTCGTGGCCCAGTCGGTGCAGATGCTCCACGGCGAGGACTGCTCCCCGAGCGTGGTCGCTGCGCACACTGTCGAACGACGCCAACGCGGTCGATTCCAGCCGACGTTCCAGGAAGACGACCGGAACGGGCTGTTGCCGAACCCAGTCAGCGAGCTCTTCTTCCGTCTGTTCCCTCAGGGTGGGTGCGAGGATGAGCCCCTTCACCCCGGCCTCGACCAGTCGCTCGGCTTGTCTGCGCTCGACATCCGGGTGATACTGCGACGTGGCCAGCACCAAGCGCGCGCGCAAGGCGTGCGAGGCGGCATCCATGCCACGGATGATCATCGGAAAGTGCCCGACGGTCCCCGGAACGACCACTCCGATGTTCGTGAGCGCGGACTGCGGCACGGGCGGCGCGGTCGCGGCGATCGCACCGCCGTGCACACGAACGAGCCTCCCCGCCTCTTCGAGTTCGTCCATGTCTCGCCGGATGGTCATGGGCGACACTCCCAGTTCCTGGGCGACACCGGTCGCGCTGACTGTTCCGTGCAGCTCGATGTGGCGCAGGATGTGCTCATGTCGAGCTCTCGGCAGCGAGTTGCTCACAGTCAATTCCACTCCTTTGCGGATTCCTATGCGTGTTCAACGTGATCGAAATTGTGCGATGCGTGAACGAGCACCAGAGCTTAGTGCACGATCGGGATTGTGACGATGACGCACCGCTCTGATTTCCCCCGGCCAGCGACCGACCTCACTGACGTCGACGCGGCGCGGGGCGGCCGCGCTCGGTGGGAGTCCTTCGCCGACGAACTCGTCGCATCCGCATGGAACTATTCCTCACCGTCGGGGGCATTGCTGGACCTTCCCGGCCCTGTGAGCGCGTCAGGCCGTTGGAGCACTGCGCACGAGGGCTATGCGCGGACGTTCCTCGCGGCCGCATTCCGCGTCCGAGGTGCCGATGGCGTCGACCCCTCGCGCTGGCTGGAGCGCTACGCGAGCGGTCTGGCCGCCGGTGTCGACCCGACCCACGCCGAAAGGTGGCCGACGATCGCTGAGCGCCGGCAGTCCGTCCCGGAGGCGGCCTCGATCGCGATAGCACTCAGCGAGACCAAACCCTGGTTGTGGGACCGCCTCGACGAGACCGTGCAGGCTCAGACGATCGACTATCTCGCCGGCGTCGTCGGCACGGCCGGATACACGAACAACTGGACGTGGTTCCAGAACGTGATCGAGGCGTTCCTGGCAGAGGTGGGCGGTCCGTGGAGTCAAGCCGACCTCGACCGCAATGACGAGATTCAGGAGCGGCTCTACGTCCGCGACGGCTGGTATTCGGACGGCGCGAACCCGGTCGGCGCGAAGCAGAACTTCGACTACTACGCCGGCTGGGCCTGGCACGTATACCCGCTGCTGCACGCCCGGATTCAGCGTCGTGAGCTGTCGGCCACCCACAAGGAGCGCCTCGCCGCGTATGTCGGGGAGGCGGTCGACCTGATCGGAACAGGCGGCGCTCCGCTGTTCCAGGGACGCTCCCTCACCTATCGGTTCGCGATGCTCGCGCCATTCTGGGCCGCGGCGATCGCCGGTGCGGGCCCGCTGCGAAGCGGCGAGACACGGGTCATCGCCGATCGCGTCCTGCAGTACTTCCGCGACGCGGGCGCCGTCGATGAGCGCGGCCTCCTCTCCATCGGGTGGCACCGCGAGTTCCTGCCGATCCGCCAGCTCTACACCGGTGCAGGCTCGACGTACTGGGCCAGCAAGGGTTTGCTCGGTCTGCTGCTGCCTGCCGATCACCCGGAATGGGTCGACTCGCCTCCTGCGGGCGCATCCGAGCCCGTGACGCAGCGCGCCCTCGAAGCACCCGGCTGGATCGTCGTGCGAACCGAAGACGGAATCGTGCGCGCCCTGAATCACGGCACCGATGGCGACCGTCACCACCCGGAGGGCGCGCGAGCCGACAAGCCGTTCTATCAGCGCCTCGCGTATTCCAACGTGACGGCGCCCGATCTCTCGCCGGTCGGCATGATTCGCCCCCGCGACAACCACACGTCGCTGCTCGATGCCGACGGCGTGCCGTCCCATCGCGGCAGGATCGAGCGGCGACAGCTCAGCGAGCGTGTCGCGGTGTCGAGATCGCGCGTGCACTGGCTCGATATGCCAGGCTCCGTCCACAAGCCGGACTCCGACGTCTGGGTGGGGATGCGTCGCGGACCCGTCGTCACGACGGCATCGGTGGTGAACGGCATCCGGGAACTGCGCCTCGCCTGGTACGAGCCGGCGCCGGCCGTCGCCCACCCGACGAAGATCGACGATGCTGACGCGACGTGGCCGGCGGCCTCCGGCCCCTGGCGACTCCGCTTCGATGGGTGGGCACTTCCCGTCGACGATCCAGACGAGGCGGAGATCTCCGCGGGCACCGCGGTGCGAGCCGATGGCGTCCACACGAGTGTCCTCGGCATTCGCGGAATCGACGTCAGCGGAGTGCGTTGGGGAGGGATCCCGACTCCGTTCTCCCGCGACTCGCTGACGCCGTGGGCCGAGACCCTCGACGTCTCCCCTGGTCAGGTCGCCGCTGCGCTCGTGGTTCTCGGCACCGGTTCGCTCGACCGCGACGCGAACGTCTCACTCGAAGTCGCGCCCGGTGCGATCACGGTGAGATGGGGCGACGGCACCGTTGACGAGGTTGCTGCTGAAGGCGTGGCCCGCTGATGGGGCTTCCTCGCGCCATGTTCGCGGCGGGTTCGGCAAGCCTCTTCGACGATTTGTTCGACAACCATGCCCTCGCGAGACTCCGTGGTTACATCGATCTGGACGACGAACTGCTCACGGCGGACCTCACCGACATCCCGGCGAGGGCGCGCGACGTCGAGATCCTCATCACGGGCTGGGGTGCACCTCGGTTCGATGCGGAGATGCTGTCGCACTGGCCCAACCTTCGGGCGATCGTGCATGCCGCCGGCTCGGTGAAGCGCCTCGTCACCCCTGACCTTTGGGCCCGAGGCATCCGCGTCTCCAGCTGTGCACAGGCGAACGCCTACCCGGTGGCCGAATACACACTCGCGATGATCCTGCTGAGCGTGAAGCGGACGATGGAGTCAGCCCGCGATTTCGCCTCGACGCAGAACCTGATGGCATCCCTTCCGAGCGGCCGGTTCGGGGCGTTCGACGTCACCGTGGGCATCATCGGGGCATCCCGGATCGGGCGGCGTGTCCTCGAGCTGCTCCGTCCGTTCGACGTCCGCTGCCTGCTCTATGACCCCTCGCTAACCGATGCAGAGGCACGCGCCCTCGGCGCTGAGCCGGCGACCCTCGGGGAGCTCTTCTCGCGATCGGATGTCGTCACGGTACATGCCCCGTCGCTGCCTGAGACGCGGCGGATGATCGGGCGCGAGCAGCTGGCTCTGATGCGGGACGACGCCGTCCTGATCAACACGGCGCGCGGAGCGCTCGTAGACACCGACGCCCTCGTGGACGAGGTCGCGTCGGGCCGACTCCGCGCCGTCCTCGACGTCACCGATCCAGAACCGCTCCCGCCGGGCCACCCGCTGTTCACGCTGCCGGGTGTGACTCTCACCCCCCACGTTGCCGGTTCGCTGGGCAATGAGCTGCGACGCATCGGGGCATCCGTCGTCGACGAAGTCGAAAGATATGTCACCAGCGACGAGCTCGCCGGTGAGGTGACCTCACCCGATCTCGCGAAGATCGCCTGAGGGGCTCCGTGAAAGCCCTTATCGCCAGCGGGAGCGGGCGCTACGGGGATCCGTGGCACCCGTTCCCTCGCACCAGCGCCCGACTCGGCGCCATCCTGCACTCCGCGGGATTCCTGGTGTCGGTCGACCACGATGTGGACCGAGCGCTCACCCGGCTGTCCGGATTCGACCTGCTCGTCGTCAACGCCGGCGACTCCTGGCGGTCCAGCAGCGAAGCCGCCGTCGCTCCGCCACCAGATGCGGGTCCGTTCGCACGCGCACTCGACGGCGGAATCGGCATCCTCGCGATGCATTCTGCAGTTTCCTCGCTGCGCGACTATCCGGAGTGGGCGGCGGCCGTCGGCGCCGTCTGGGTGCCGCGGGCTTCCCACCATCCGCCGATCGGGCCGATGTCCGTGCGCGAACTCGCGCAGGATGGCTCGGAGCGAGATCGGTTCGAGTTGTTCGACGAGCGATACTGCTCGCTGCAGAAGGTCGGGCGCTCGTGCGTGGTTGCGGATCACGACGGCGTCGAAGGCAGGGAGCCGACGGCCTGGGTGCGTCGTGCGGGCGCCTCGCGGATCGCCGTTGACGTCTTGGGGCACGATGAGCGCTCGTTCGAATCCTCCGGGCACCGCGACCTGGTGCGACGACTCGCGCTCTGGGCTGCGGGCTGC
Source organism: Microbacterium hibisci (assembly GCF_015278255.1). GTDB lineage: Bacteria > Actinomycetota > Actinomycetes > Actinomycetales > Microbacteriaceae > Microbacterium > Microbacterium hibisci. The sequence continues at coordinate 47,022 of NZ_JADIJC010000001.1, read as the reverse complement.
CTCGTCGACGAGAACCTCGGGCGAGTGACTCTGGCAGCCAGCCCGGCCACCTGATCCGGTCGCACGATGCGACAGTGGGGATTCCCTTCAAGCAGCAGGGACGCCACCTGGTCGCCCGGGGCGGCTTCGACGGCACACCGGCTGGCTTCATCACGGCTCCAAACCCTGGCCTCACCGGGACTCACGAATTCCCTCTACGGTCCTGATGCGCCATCCTGCGCGGTCCGGTCCACAATCGACTGCTGCCCCTCCCGTAGCCGGAAGGGGCAGCAGTCGAAACGACGTCAGATCAGTTGAGGGTGAATCTGTAGCTCTGGCTGTTGCCGGCCACATCGAACACGACGAGCACGTTGGGTCCGCTCACCGCCCCGAACACCCCCGGTCGGATGCCGTTCACATCGGACCACGCGTTGTTGCTCAGGTCCTTCGCGACACCGTTCAGCTCCACGCGGTCGATCTTGCCTGCGTCGTACAGCTTGTAGCTGATGACGTCGAAGGTGTCACCCGTCGCGCGCGTGAAGCCCGGCCCGTCCTTGACGGTGGCTGTCGGTGCCGTCGCGTCCACGACGACGTCGAAGGCGCCCGTTCGCGATACATTCCCCGCCCAGTCGTGAGCATTGAACTTGATCGTGTACGCCCCGTCCGGCAATTGCACCGTCGCCGCGTGCGTGCCCGAGGACGCGCCGTTCACGCTGGTCTGCGTGCTCTTGACGAGCTGGGACCCTCGATAGACATTCGCGACGATCTTCTCCAGGCCACCGGCGTCCGACGCGTTGACCTGGATCTGCAGCTCACGCACCAGACCAGCCGACGGTGCCACCAGCGACACCTCGGGACGCACCGTGTCCGTTGCCGGCTCGTCACCGGCGTAGCGGATGTCGGGGGTCGGCGGCTGTTCCATACCGTGCCCGAGGAAGTAGTCGACCTGGCCGGACTGGACGTACCCCTTCTGGTTCATTCCACTGCGGTACAGCGGGTTGTGAGCCAGTGTGTAGAGGCGCTGATCCGTCGGGATGTCAGTGGTGAATATCACCAGTTCGTCGAACTCGGGCGTCGTCAGCACGATCTCCTCTCGCCAGTCGCCGAAGATGTCGCCGACGTGCAGGTAGTTCACCGAACCGCCTGATGCCGTGACCGCGCCATACTCCTCAGTGCGCAGCAGCGTCGGGGTCTCGTCCCAGTTGGTCGGGTTCTCCCAGTCCCATTTCGTGACGCGCGCGTCGCGGTTGTCGGGGGTGGGGTTGGCGTGCCAGATCTCGCGGAGCTGGTCTCCGTCCCACCAGATGTTGTGGCCGGGCCACGGCTGCTTCGCCGTGTCGGCCTCTACAAGCTGGTTGGTCGCGGCATTCCACAGGCCGATCTGGCTCGCCTCCCAGTTGGGCTCGCCGTCCAGGGTGTAGGTCTCCAGCCCGGGGAAGCGCGGGTCGACGTCTGCGACGTTGCCGCGGCCGGCGTCGCCCTCACCCATCGGCTTGTTCGAGAAGTGCTTCCAGATCACTTCGCCGGACGACGCGTCGTAGTAGTAATCGAGGAGGTTCGCTTCGTGGGTCTGCTGGATGCCGTAACCCTCGAGGCCGGGCCGTGCCGGGTCGATGTCGGTGATGTAGTACCGATCGCCGTGACGGATGTCCTGCGGGGTGAGGCTGTACCTTAGGGTTCCGTCGCTGTTGAGCGCGTAGGCGATCTCGACGATCTCGTCCCGGCCGTCGCCGTCGAGGTCGACGATCCGCGAGTTGTGGCCGTCGTGCAGATCCTGGGATCCGCGGTGGAACTGCCAGAGCTCGGAGATCTGTTCGCCGTCGAAGTTCCATGCGACATGCGCGAGGTTGAACTTCGCCGGCTGCCCGCCGCCGATGCGGTTCTTCATGTAGGCGATCAGGCTGGGGGTCTCACCGTCGAGGTACCCGACGCTGAAGCGGGTGTACAGGGCGCCGTCCACGACATAGTCGTCCGGGAAGGGAGCCGTCGCGCGCAACGTGCCGGTCTCGCCGTCGAGGATCGCGACGTACTGGTCGAGGTCGTCAGAGCCGGCGGCGAAGACCTGGCCGTCTCCGAAAGTGACGCCGTTGGCGAGCTTGATCGCCACCTCGGCCTTGCCGTCGCTGTCGAAGTCGTAGACCGAGACGCCGTCATTGTGCCCGACGTCGATGGTGGCCGAACCGCCTTCCACGTTGTGCTGGTCGATGCTGTTGTAGCCGAAGTCGACAGACCACAGGAACGTGCCGTCGCTGCGGTACGCCTCGATCTGCTGCTGCTCGTTGTGACGGTCGACGAGATAGTCGTATGCCCCGTCGCCGTCGAGGTCACCGGTCCACGTGAACTTGATCGGTCCCTTACCTTCGCGCAGCGGGATGCGCACGATCGGCTCAATGGCGTGGTCGGCCGACAACGTGAACGCCTTGCTCGGGGCCTGCTTCTTGCCGTCGATCACGGGCCGAACGCGGTAGGCGTTCGACTTCGAGAGATCGGCTGTCGTATCCAAGAAGCTGGTGCCGCCTGTCAAGGGCGCCGAGGCGAGCGCCTTGTAGGGCGCGCCACCGGTCGAACGCTCGAGGACGAAGCCGAGGTCGGTGGGGTCGAGACCGAGCAGGCGCCAGCTGACATGCACATCCGTCTCGCTGGCACGAACCGCGACGACGCCACGGTCGAGGCGCTCCATCGGACGCACGAGACGCTCCGTGGTCTCGGTCGTGAGCGACGCAGACGCCTCCGACGAGCCACCCGCTCCCACGGCGACCACCTGGTACAGGTAGGGAATGGTCGTGAAGACGTCGCTGTCCGTGTACGTCGGCTCATCGACCCGCGCGATCAGCTCGAACGGGATGTCGGTCTGCGTCGTGCGGTACACCATCCACTCGAGGGCGTCCTCGGCGGTGTCCCACGCGATGGTGGCCGACTCGCGCTCCAGCGCCTCCACGCGCAACCCCGTCGGCGGGGCGGGCGCTTCGGCGTCCGGGTCGACGACCGTCACCTCGACGGGATCACTGTCCGGGGAGCTGTGCTGGCCGCGCTGCTGGCTGACCGTGTACGTGTACGCCTCGCCTCGGATGAGGCCGGTGTCGGTGAATGTCGGCTCGGTCGTCGTCCCGACCTCGACGCGGCTCTGCCCGCCACCCGTACGGTACACGGTGTACCCCGTCGCCTCAGGCATTGCGTCCCACGCCAGCGTGACGGCTCCGGCCGCCGGGTCGGTGTCGGAGGCGACGAGCCCGGTCGGTGCCGTCGGCAGCGCGTAGACGTGCAGTCCGTTCAGCCGGCCGACGTTCTCGAGCGCCTTGATCGTCAACTGTCCGTCCGCCACGGCGATGCTCGAGAACGTCTGCTCGCGCACCTCGCCGCCTGGCGTGCTGGCCCCCGGGTAGAGAGTCCCCTCGATCTCCAGGTTGGTGCGGTTTCCGGAACCGGCTTGGATGTCGCCCATCCAGGCCGTGACGTTGTACAGGCCGTTCGGGACGTCCACCACGAACTCGTACGGCGTTGAGTTCACGAAGTCCCCGCGCATCAGGTCCTCCCCGCCGCGGTCCTTCGCGTCCCTCGGGGCTGTCGTGAAGCCGTATCCGAGTTCGGGCGAGTACGCAACGGTGGGGTCGACCCCGATCCATCCCTCGGGTGACGCGCTGCCCACGGGGCCGAAGTCGAACGACACGTCCGTGACGCTCTCTGCGGCGATCGCGCTCACGCCAGGAAGCAGTGCGACCGCCAGTACGGAGATCGTGGCTGCGGCGACTCCTGCCGAGCGTCGCCTCGCAGTCCGTTGAACCATCGGATCCTCCTCGATCATGGTGGGAAATCGTTTCCCGACTCGATTCGCCACCATGATGGACCGCCGATCCCCGCGAACGCACCGAAGCGCACATCCGCGCACATCAGGTCGCGCCCCCGCGATCCGCAACCCTCCGGCTCGCAAGCTGGGCGCCTGCCCCGCCGCTACGCAGACGAGTCGACGTCGGCCATGCCGCTCGCGGCGGACTCCTCGGCATCAGCGCCGCCTTCGGTCCGCGGGGCGGCTTCCCGGTCATCCCTCGAAGCTCGCAACGGCACCTCCCGGATGAAGAGCACCGCGATGAATCCGGCGACGACCATCGGAATCAGGGTCGCGAAGACCGGAGTCAGGGCGTCGTTGTAGGCGCCGATGATCGTCTCCCGAATCTGATCCGGCAGGTCGCGGACCATCGCCGGCGTGAGCGAGTTCAGATCGCCGGCTTCGCCCCCTCGCGCAGGCATCCGCTCGGCGAGAAGGCCCGTCAGGTTGGCCGTGAACAGTGCGCCGACGATCGCGCCGCCGAGGGAGGCGCCGATCTCACGGAAGAAGTTGTTGGACGCCGTGGCGGTGCCCACCTGGGAGTCGGGGAAAGAGTTCTGCACGACGAGCACGAGGATCTGCATGCCGAGGCCCACGCCAAGCCCGAGGACGAACAGATAGCTCATCAGGACCCCGAGCGGCGTCTCGACGGCGAGGGTCGACAGCAGCCACAGACCGATGCCAAGCCCGATCATGCTGGCGATCGGCATCCATTTGTACCGTCCCGTCTTCGCCGCGAGCTGTCCGGTGGTGATCGCCCCGACCATGAGACCGGCGATCATCGGGATCAGCATCAGCCCCGACACCGTGGCGTTCACGCCGGTGACCATCTGCAGATAGGTGGGCAGGTAGGCGATCGCGCCGAACATCGCGACACCGATGAAGAGCCCGGCCACCGTGGCGAGCACGAAGTTCCGGGAACGGAAAAGACCGAGCGGGATGATCGGTTCGACCGCCTTGTGCTCCGCCAGAACGAAGAGCCCGCTGAAGAGGGTCGCGACGACGATCAGCGTGATGATGAGCGGTGAGTCCCACTCATGCTCGGTGCCGCCCCAGGACGCGACCAGGATGACCGCGGTGACCGCGATCGCCATGGTGAGCACGCCCCAGGTGTCGAACCGGATCCTGGTGTCGTGCTTCGGCAGTTTGAGGAAGAACGCGGCGAGCGCAATCGCGACGATGCCGAGAGGGATGTTGATCCAGAACGCCCACCGCCAGTGCGCCGTCTCGGTGAACCATCCGCCCAGCAGCGGTCCGACGACCGCGGACAGGCCGAAGACGGCGCCCATGACCCCCATGTACTTGGAGCGCTCGCGCACCGGGGCGACGTCCGCGATGATCGCCTGCGACAGGATCATCAGCCCGCCCCCGCCGACGCCCTGCACGGCGCGGGCGATGATGAGCCACGTCATGTCCGGCGCGAGCCCGCCGACGACCGACCCGATCAGGAAGATCGACAGCGCCCCGATGAACAGGCCCTTGCGGCCGATCAGATCGCCGAGCTTGCCGTAGATCGGCATCATGATCGTCGACGCGACAAGGTACGCCGTGGTCACCCACAGCATGTGGTTCACCCCTCCGAGCTCGCCCACGATGGTCGGCAGCGCGGTGGAGAAGATCGTCTGATCCAACGAACCCAGCAGCATCGCCACCAGCAGCCCGGCGAAGACGGGCAGGATATGGCGGGAACCGGTCCGGCTCGCGGTCGTCGTGTCGGGGCGGTATTCACTCACCCCTCAATCGTCCGAGCCGATCACCCGCGGCGCGTCCCCCCACTGCGGCATCTTCGCGTACCGCGTCCGCAGTACGCGCTCAGGTCCCCGGGGCGAGCAGGCCGGTCTCGTACGCGATGATCACCAGCTGGGCGCGATCGTGGGCGTGCAGTTTCGTCATCACCCGGTTCACGTGCGTCTTCGCCGTGTGCGGGGAGATGACGAGGTCCTCGGCGATCTCTTGGTTGGAGCGCCCTCTGGCGACCAGCAGCAGCACCTCCCGTTCCCGATCTGTCAGCTCCGCCAGTTCCGGGATGGTCTCGAGCGCCGGGCGCGCGGGGACGGTGACGTACCGTGTGATCAGGGCGCGCGTAGCCGCCGGGGACAGCAGTGCGTCGCCCGCGTGCACGGCGCGCACGGCGCGCACGATATCCTCAGGTTCGGCGCCCTTGCCGATGAATCCGCTCGCACCGGCGCGCAGCGCGGCCACGAGATACTCGTCTTCCTCGAACGTGGTGAGGATGAGTACGCGGGTATCGGCGAGGGCGGGGTCGGCGCAGATACGGGCGGTCGCCGCGATGCCGTCGAGGCCGGGCATGCGGATGTCCATCACGACGACGTCGGGGCGGAGTCGCCCGGCCTGGTCGACGGCGTCGGCTCCGTCGACGGCCCGACCGCTGACGGTGATATCGGAGTGGCCGGCGAGGATATCGGTGACGGCCTGCCTGATCAGCGCCTGGTCGTCGGCGACGAGCACTTCGATCATGGGGCTCCTTCCTTCGTCAGCGGCAGGATCGCGGACAGCCTCCACCCGCCGGGTGCGGGGCCGGCGCGCACGGACCCCCTCACGGAGCCGACGCGTTCCCTCAGTCCGATCAGCCCCACCCCGGTACCGGCGCCCCCGGGAGCAGAGTCGGCATGGACCGGATTCGTCACCACCACCCGCAGAGCAGCGGTATCCACGTCGATGAGGATGTGGGCGCGATGCTCGGCGCCGTGCTTGTGGGCATTCGTGAGCGCCTCTTGAATCACCCGATACGCCACGATCCCCACCGCCCCGGTCGCCTGATCGGTATCTCCTTCGATGCGCACCTGCACGTCTAAGCCGGTGCTGCGGAACTGATCGAGCAGATCGGGCAGCCGTTCCAGACCGACCTGCGGCGCATCGACGCCGTCGTCCGGGTCATCGGCGCGCAGCATCGCGAGCAGCCCGCCGATCTCCCCCAGCACCGTGCGTGCGGCACCGCGGATCGTGCCGAGGGCGACCGCGGCGCGCTCGGGGTGGCCGGGAAGTGCGGAAGAGGCGACGCCTGCGTTCAGACTGATCACCGCGATCTGGTGCGCGACGGCGTCGTGCAGGTCGCGCGCCAGCCGCAGCCGTTCCTCGGTGACCCTGCGGCGAGCTTCCGCCTCCCTGGTCTGTTCGGCGCGCTCGGCGCGCTCGGTGATCGCCGCGATGTACGCGCGGCGCGAACGCGCCCCGTCACCGGCGGCGGCGGCGAACGCCACCGCGAAGACGAACTGGAACACCCGTGGATCGAACACGCTGCCCACCGCCGCCGGAATGCTGAACACGAACACGATCACGACGGTGATCGCGCCGACGATGACGGTGCGGCGGCGGGTGGAACGGTTCGCGACGCCGAACATCGCGATAGCGACTCCGAGTCCGATCCCGGGTGAGAGCAACCCGATCCACGCCGCGACTCCATACAGAGCAAGGCAGACGAGCAGCACCGGGACCGGCCACCGCCGGCGGAACGGCAGGAGCGCGGCGGGCGCGACCACCAGCGCGAACTGTGCCCACCCGTCCGGCCGGAACTCGGGTCCCGGCAGCGGGGCGAATGCGACGGCGACGATCAGGACCGCAGCGATCACATCGCCCACCCATCCCGGCATCGCCGGGTGCGGCGGTGCGAGCACGTCCGGCGTCGGGGCCGGACGGGTCGGATCACTGATCACCCCACCAGTGTGCCGCGCCGAGGCTGGCAGGTCGTCACCCTGCTGCGGGATTCCACGATACTGCGACTGCGGTACACGAGTGTCCACGGCAGGGTGACGCGCGAACGGCGCGCGGAGGAGATCGTGGAGATCGACTCGACATCCGACCCCGCCACTTTTGGCATTCAGGAGCCTTCCCGTGAGTACCGCGATCATCCGCGCCGACGACGTGCACAAGTCGTACGGCCGCGGCCAGACCCGCTTCGACGCCCTCAAGGGGGTGAGCTTCAGCATCAACGAGGGCGAGTCCATCGCGATCCTCGGCAAGTCCGGGTCGGGGAAGTCCACCCTCATGCACATCCTCGCCCTCCTCGACGCCCCCACCAGCGGGCGCCTGACGCTGGAGAACCTCGACACGCGCTCGCTGAAAGGCCGAAGGCTGAATCGCACCCGCAACAAGACCTTCGGATTCGTGTTCCAGCAGTTCTTCCTCATCCCCAGCGCCTCTGTGCTCGACAACGTCACCCTGCCGTTGAAGATCGCGGGCGTCGGCGCCGCTGAGCGCAAGCGCCGCGGCATGGCGGCGCTCGAGCAGCTCGAGCTCGGCGACAAAGCCAGGAACAAGGCCGTCAATCTCTCCGGAGGCCAGAAGCAGCGCGTCGTGATCGCCCGCGCTCTGGTCAACAACCCGCGGATCATCTTCGCGGACGAGCCCACCGGCAATCTGGACTCCAAGACCGGGTCGATCGTCGAGGACATCCTGTTCAACCTGAATAGAGAGCACGGCATCACTCTCATCGTCGTCACCCACGACGAGGACCTCGCCGCGCGCTGCGATAGGCAATTGCGAATCCGCGACGGGGAACTCGTCGGCGACACGGCCGAGGGGGTGGCCGCATGAAGACCCTCGACCTGATCGGCTCCGCGGTCGCCAACACCTTCCGGTCGAAGACCCGCACGATCCTCACGATCCTGTCGATCTTCATCGGCGCGTTCACCCTCGCCATCACCAGCGGCCTCGGCACCGGGATCAACAACTACATCGATAACACCGTCTCCGGCGTCGGCGCCTCCGACGCCATGACGGTCACCAAGACCGCCGAAGGCGCGGGCGATCCCCTCGCCGGCACCGACGAACCGCAGGAATACGATCCGGATGCCGTGTCCACCGGCATCCCCGGGATGACGGTCACCGCGCTCACGCCCGAGGACATCGACACCATCGAAGGCATCGACGGGGTGGTTCGCGTCGACCCGCAGCGCAGCATCAGCCCGGACTTCGTGCAGTTCGAGGACGGCACCCGGTTCGCCGCGTCGGTCGGCAGTCTCGTCGCCGGCCAAACCACCGTCCTCGCCGACGGCGCCGAGCCCGACAACGACACCGTCGGCTTCGAGGTCGCCCTCCCCCAGTCGTATGTGGAGCCGCTGGGCTTCGACGGCGATGCCGATGCCGTCGGACAGACCGTCACCATCGGGATCACTGACGGCCTGCGCACCCAGCACACCATCGATGCGACCGTCGTAGGAGTCACGGAGGCCGCGCTCGCTTCGCCCACAGGGTCCAGCATCCTGATCAATTCCGCGCTCACGGATGCGCTGTTCGAGGCCCAGTCCACCGGGATCCCCGCCGAGGAAGCCGACCGGTACTCCTCCGCCAGCGTCTGGTTCGACCCGGATGCGACCGACGATGAGATCGAGGCGCTCAAGGAGCGACTCGCCGACGCGGGTTTCACCGGCACGACGATCTCAGATCAGCTCGGCATGATCACCACCGTGATCGACGGGATAGTCCTCGTTCTCAATGCCTTCGCGATCATCGCTCTCCTCGCCGCCGCGTTCGGGATCGTGAACACCCTCTACATGTCCGTTCAGGAACGCACCCGTGAGATCGGCCTGATGAAGGCGATGGGCATGGGAAGCGGAAAGGTGTTCGGGCTGTTCAGCCTCGAAGCCACGTTCATCGGCTTCCTCGGGTCCGCGATCGGCGCAGCGGTCGCGATCGCGGCCGGCACCGGGCTGAGCTCGGTGCTCTCCGGGACGCTGCTCGCCGACCTCCCGGGCCTGACCCTCATCGCGTTCGACCCGGCCTCGGTCGCCGCGATCATCCTGCTGGTCATGGCGATCGCCTTCCTCGCGGGGACGCTCCCGGCCGCCCGGGCGGCGAAGGCCGATCCGGTCGACTCGCTCCGCTACGAGTGATCCCCCACGACGCCTCGAACAGATCGGACATCCACATGAAGCACACCGGGACAGCAGCGTTCCTGCTCGCCTCCGTCGTCGGCGCCGTCGCCGTCTTCGGCCTCACCCTGCTCATCTACGCGACCTTCTTCCAGGACTTCCTCGCCGGCTTCAGCGAGCTCACGCCCGAAGTCCTGGAGCTGATCTCCAGGGACCAGATCAACATCATCGCGATCGTCATCGCCAACCTGGCGCACGGCCTCCTGCTCGCGACCGTCATCACCTGGGGCAGGTTCTACACACCACTGCGGGGCGCGGGCGCCGCAGCGATCGTCGCCTTCCTCACCGAGGTGTACTTCCTCTTCACCCAGTACGCGATCTTCAAGACGATGGACCTCGTGTCCGCCGTCGCCGACACCGTCATGTGGACTCTCGTCAACGCCGTCGTCGGCGCGCTCGTCGCGTGGATCCTCGGAAGATCGGTCAGGCGCCGCAGCGCGCCGGCCCCGACTCGACCGGCGGTGCACCGCTGACCGGCGAGGTCGGGCCCATCGCGATCACAGCGCCGACCGCGATTGCGAGCAGCGCGACGACGATGAGCATGGCATTCTGCAGCCCCCAGTGCTCACCGACGAATCCCAGCAGCGGAGGTCCTACCAGGAAGGCGAGGTAGCCGCTCGTGGCGACAGCACTGACTCGCTCGGCGGCCCGGTCCGCGCTGTCGCCTGCGGCGGAGATCGCGACGGGGAATCCGAGGGAGGCGCCGAGTCCCCACAGGACGACGGCGATGACGGCGACGATCATGTGGGGCGCGTAGGCGACTGCCAGCACACCGATGATGGCCATCACCGCGCTGACCAGGAGCACCGGGCGCCGCCCGACGCGCTCGACGATCGGGCCTCCGGCGAACCTTCCGATGGTCATCATCGCGGCGAAGCCCGTGTAGACCAGCGCTCCCCACGTGGCCGACACTCCATGCCCATCGACCATCAGCAGCGGCAGCCAGTCGTTCGCCGAGCCCTCCGCGAACGCCATCGCGAGGACGATGACCCCGATCAGCAGGACCGCCCGCTCCCGCCATACGCTGCTCGGCCGCACCGCTGACGCATCGGACGCACGTCGCGCTGAACCCCCGCGACGGCCGGTACCACCGGGAATGCCCGCGGCGGCCCACAGCAGGCACGCGGTGAGAACGACCACGACGGCGAGCAGATGCCAGATGACCGGCAACCCGATCGCGGTCATCGCGATGCCGACCACGGCGCCGATCACCGTGCCGAGGCTGAAGAACCCGTGGAGCATCGGCAGCAACGGGCGCCCGAGGAGCTTCTCGACCGCGGCCCCGTCGACGTTCAGTCCGATCTCGCCGAGCCCGCCCCCGAGGCCGAAGAGGAAGAGTCCGAGGAACACCCCGACCGCCGAGGGGATGGCAGTGGCCACGGCGACGGCCGAGACGCCGGCAATCACCAGCACGGTCCCGGTCAGCACGATCGGTCGCGTACCGAGGCGCCGCACCAGCGGTCCGGAGGCCACCACTCCGATCATCGACCCGATCGAGAGGCCGAACAGGATGAGTCCCATCTCGGCCGTGGATCCGTCGACCGCGTCGCGGACGGCCGGAGTGCGCGTCACCCACGATGCCATTCCGAGGCCGACCACCAGCATCAGCACCAGGAGCGACGCTCGCCGTCTTCGCAGAACGGTGTCGGTCCGCGTCTGCGCTCCCACGCTCGCGCTCATCATGCCTGCGTCCCTCCCGCGGCGATCCGCACAACCGCCCCGCGCACCACATCGCGATCGAGCGGTGACGTGTCCAAGGCGATGTGGATCGCCAGCCCCTCGATCAGCGCGTCCAGCATCCGCGTGGTGATCGCATCGAAGTGTCGCTCGAGCGCGGCGCGACTGCGCTTCATCCACGCGTTGGTCACCTCGCGGAAGCCCGGGTCCCTGGCCGCGAGGGTGTACAGCTCGTGGGTGAGCACCAGATCGCGTTGCGTGCCGAACACCTCCTCGGTGATGATGGCGATCACCGCATCGACGGCTTCATCGGGTCCCTGGGCGGCGGCCAGACGCCGTTCGAACCGCACTGCCACGGATGTCGCGAACGCATCGAACGCCGCCCTCAGCAGATCGTCCATCCCCGCGAAGTGATAAGTCATCGATCCCAGCGACACATCCGCCGCGGCCGCCACACGGCGGTGCGTCGTTCCTGCGACTCCGTGCTCGGCGAGCACATCGAGGCAGGCGCGCACGATCCGCTCCCGACGATCCGGGTCGAATCGCCGGGGACGGCGAGCAGCGCTCGACGTCGTCACGACAGGCGTGCTCACAGTTCGCGGATCACGCGCGCCGGATTTCCCACCGCGACGACGTTCGCGGGGATGTCCCGTGTCACCACCGCGCCCGCGCCGATCACACTGTTGTCGCCGATTCTCACCCCGGGGCACACGATCGCGCCCCCGCCCAGCCACACGTTGTCGCCGATCGTGATTGGCCGAGCCGCTTCCAGCTTGTCGCGGCGCGGACCGGGCTCCACCGGATGGGTCGGGGTGAGCAGCTGCACGTTCGGTCCGATCTGGCAGTCCGAGCCGATCCGGATCTCTGCGACGTCCAATGCCGTCAGATTGAAGTTCACGAAGGTTCCCGGCCCGATGATGATGTTCTCGCCGTAGTCGACGAACAACGGCGGCCTGACGGTGACGCCGTCCCCGACATGGCCGAGCAGCTCGCGCAGCGTCGCCGCCGCCGCGGGATCGCCCGCGACGCTCTGCCGCTGGTACTCGGCAGCCAGCTCCACCGCACGCTGCATGGCCGTCTCGAGTTCCGGATCGTCTGCGATGTACAGGTCGCCGGCGAGCATCCGTTCACGCTGCGTGCGGGAGTCCCCCGCGAAGTAGTCGACGTTCGTCATAAGTACAAGTGTACATATAGCGCATCCCCGCCAGGCTAGGCCGCTTCGGGCTTCCCGCGAGTCCCTACGTCGGGCTGACCCCGGATGAGGCCCCGGCTATCGGTTGGCGGCGTTGTACGCGTTGCTCTCTCGCACCCAGTCACCGACGTACTTCAATGAGACCGGGACATCGACGACCATCACGCCGCGCGCACCCGCTTCGATCCAGTCCTCCACCCTCCCGAGGTCGTCCATGCTCTGCACCCGGACACCGTCGACACCGAAAGCACGGCCGAGAGCCGCGAAGTCGACCGGCGGGAACATCATGGCCGTGTCGTCCAGCCCCCTGACCGCGTACTGATGCACCTCCATGGAGTACGAAGAGTCATTCAGCACGATGATGAGAGCGGACTGGGCCGTGCGGATGAGCGTGTCGAACTCGGGCAGCGCCATCATCGCTCCGCCGTCGCCGCTGACGAGAACGACGGGCCGCTCTGGGCGAGCACGGTGGGCTCCAACCGCGGAGGGAAGGCCGAGACCGATGCTGTGAATGGCGAGTCCGGGCGAGAGCAACGACCCCGGATCGGGGTAGGACCACATCGACGGCGCCCACCCCATACAGTGGCCGGTGTCCTGGACGACGGTCTTGTCGTGCGGAAGTATCCGCTCGAGCCGCTGCATCACCGCCCTCGGGTCCAGTCCGTCTGTCTGGGGGACCTGATCGTACGCATCGTCCCGAGTGAAGACGGCACCCGCGGGCACCTCGACGTCTGCGCGCCAGGTCGATGCTCCGCGACCGCCCTCCTGCACGATTCGGCTGAACGCGCTGGAGAACTTCGCAGCGTCCGCCCGCAGGTATCGGGTCACATCCGGATGGGTGGCCTCATCCAGCACATCGACCTGGATGAGATGCTCAGCTCCCGCGAAGATGGTGCCGTAGCGCATCTGGTAGAGGTTCAGACTCGCCCCCACCGCGAGCACCACATCAGCCGACCGCAGCAGGTTCGCGGCCGGCAGCGAAGAGAATCCCCCGGCGATTCCGACGCTCCACGGCGACTCGAAGACGTTGCGCGACATGAGGGTCTCGGCAAAGAGCGCTCCGAGCGCGTCGCCGGCGGTGCGGAGATCGGCGGCCGCCGCGGCGAGCACGACGCCTCGACCACCCAGGATCAACGGGCACTTCGCGCCGCGCAGCAGCTCGACGACGCGCTGCACGTCGTCGTCGGTCGGTTCGCCGTGCTCCTCGCGCTCGCGGACCATCAGCACCGGCTCGCTCACCACCGGGCGCTCGGCGTTAGCGGCGACAGTCGCGTCCACGAGGTCATAGGGGATCGCGACGATGACGGGGACTCGGTGCCTCTCGGCGGCGTCGTAGGCCCATTCTGCTGCGGCCTCCGCGGTCGACGTATTCACCGAGACGAAGGGAACGTCGAGGCTGCCGGCGACTGCTCGTTGGTCGATGTCGATGCCACGACGCCCGGTCTGCGGCGCGTCGCCGACGACCAGGACCATCGGTGACCTCGCCTTCCTCGCCTCGCCGAGGGCGGTGATCGCATTCGCGAATCCTGAGCTGTATGTGACGCTGACGGTGGCGATTCCACCGCCGGCGCGGGAATAGGCATCCGCCATCGCCACTGCCCCGTTCTCATGACGGGAGCTGATGAAGTCACCCCCTGAGGAGGTGATGGCGCTGAGGAAGTGGACGTTCCCATTGCCCATCAATCCGAAGAAGGCACGGCTGCGCCGAAGCGCGACGGCGGCGAGCGCGTCGGAGACGGTGTGCGGGGCAGTCGATGTCATGCTGCAGCCCTCTCGTTCGGGTCGATCGTCAGCAATCGCGCCGGGTTGTCGACGGTGAGCGCGACGATGTCCTGGTCGGAGAGCCCACGCCGCTGCATCTGCGGCAAGACGTGCTCCAAGAGGTGCGTATACCCCTCTCCCCCGTACTTGCGCTGATTGGTCCGATGACACACGTCCTGTGAGATCAGGATCTGCTCGCGGTGCCCCGCAGCGATCAGTTCACGGATGAACCGGATGCGGCCGGCATCGTTCGGCATGTCGATGTCCCCGAGCGAGTAATACGACATCTCCTGTCCGAACAAGTCGAACGAGAGAGTGCATCCGAGTTCAGCCAGCGCGCGCATATCGTCGAGACGGAACAGCGTCCGCTCTATGTGGCTCACGACGATCTTGCCCGGTGTGGCACCCGCGGCGATCGCAGCCTCGACGGCCATTCGCGGCGACGCGATGTGCCGGGCGGGATGAATCACGAGTGCCGCGCCGGTCTCGCACTGAGCGTTCGCTGCGGCGCGAAGCACGCGCTCCTCCGCCGGCGTGTGCGGCCAACTCATCCCGATTTCACCGATCACACCGGCGCGGATGCCGGAACCGCTCACGCCCTCGACGATGTCCGCGACGATCTCGTCAGCGATCTCACGCTCGCCCAGCCTCTCGAGATGCGCGGGGTGGTAATCCGCGTAGTAGTAGCCGGATCCCATCACTATCGCGACACCGGTCGCCTCAGCGACTCGCCTCAGCCCCAGATGGTCACGCCCCATCCCCCTCGACGTGACATCGACGATCGTCGTGCCGCCTGCAGCTCGATACTCGCGCAGTGCTTCGATCGCGTCGTCGACCGACGTCATCTCCAGATCGAATGCCGTGTGCTCGCGCCGAATGCGGTAGTAGTCGCCAAGGGTGATCGGCGCACGCTGACGCGTGACTTCACTCGGGGTAGCGTGAGCCTCGGGCGGAAGACTGAGGTTGGAGAGCACGTGCTCATGCGGTTGCACGTGCCCGACGGCGCCAGGGTCCATATCGCCGGTGACTGTGCGGACGATGCTCATCGCGCGTCGTCCGTGACGGCGTTCATCAGGTCCCGTCCGCGGGTTTCCGGAACGAACAGCGCCGTGATGCCGGCGACCACGCCGATTGCGATCAGGTAGAACGCCGGGCTGATGGCGGACCCGCTCGCCGCTACCAGTGCGGTGGCGATGAGGGGTCCGGTGCCGCCGAACAGTCCGTATGAGAGGTTGTAGCTGACCGCCGCCCCGGTCAATCGGGTGGCTGTGGGAAACAATTCCACGTAGAACGTGAAACTTCCGCCGCCGAAGACGCAGATGGGCACGGACAGCAGCAACTGGCCCACGATCGCGAGCCCGAACTCACCGGACCCCACGAGGAGGAACGCAGGCCACGCCAGAAGGACCATGCCGATCGCTCCGGCGATCATCATCTTCTTGCGACCGACCCGATCCGACAGACGGCCTCCCAGGTACATCATGACGGCGTAGCCGAGCAGGGCCACGGAGTTCGAGATGAGCGCCTGGCCGCGGTCGATGTGGATGACGCTCTGCATGTAGGTCACGAAGTACCCGACCAGCACGTAGTAGCCGAGTGCCGGCAGCGACATGATCAGGAAGACCTGCAGCATGCGACGCTTCTGCGAAGCGAACGCCGCCTTCACCGGGGCGGGCCGGTCTGCGGCCATCGCCTCCAGCTCCTTGAACGCCGGGGTCTCCTCCGTCTTGCTCCGGATGTACAGGCCGATGATGGACATCGGCGCAGCGAGGAAGAACGGGATGCGCCAGCCCCACTCCTGGAACGCGGCGTCGGACATCGCTCCTGACACGGCCGCGACCACCAGCGCGGCAGCCACCGACGAGAGCGCCGTCGTGGCGATCGTCACGTTGATCCACGACGCGCGGCGCTCCCGCGGGGCGTGCTCCAGCACGAACGACGGAGCCCCAACGGCTTCACCGCCGGCCGAGAACCCCTGCACGAGGCGGAGTGCGACGAGCAGTATCGGAGCCAGCACCCCGACCTGCTCGTACGTCGGCAGGAAGCCGATCAGCGTCGTGGCCACACCGATCGTGAGCAGGCTGATCGTCAGGATGGTCTTGCGCCCGATGCGGTCGCCGAGGCTGCCGAAGAAGAGACCGCCGAGCGGACGGACGACGAACGCGACGCCGTAGACCGCGAAAGCCGAGAGCACACCGATGACGGGGTCGCCCGAGGGGAAGTAGAACGCGGCGATGATCACGATGGAGAACCCGTAGACCGCGAAATCGTAGAACTCGACGAACTGGCCGATGCTCGCAGCGAGGAGGATCTTGCGTTGAGCCGGCCTGCTGGTCGTGGTGGAGATGACATCCGGGCGTACAGACATGAGGATCCTGTCGTCGGGCCTCGTCCGCGAGGCGGGGAGTGGATGGACGGTCATCCGAGGTTAGGAATCCCGCGAGGCATACGACAACAGCCAGATGACTTGTCGATCACATAGTTTTTCCTTATGCCAAAGGGCGCACCCTCCGCTGCCCGGACTGTTAGGTGGCCGCTCGCTTCAGTGCAGGAAACGCTGCAAGCGGTCAGAGGATCCGGTGAGTTGCAGCGTGCCATCGGTGCCCGCCTGATGCTCTACGAGGGCGTCCCACGCCATCCGGGCGATCTCGCGGGTGGCCGGTGACAGCACCATCCCTTGCCGCTTCACGAACGCGAGAGTGTCGAAGATCGGCTCGACGAAGGGAGCCGTGTGCAGCCCAGCCGGCATGACCGCCGAGCGCGTCGCCGCAGCGCAGAGGAGCGAATCCCCCACTCCCGCGCGGACCAGGTCGAGCGCGCTGGACAGGTACTCCACCTCGATCACCGGTGAGATGCTGACGCCCGAGAGCTGCGCACGGTCGGTCAGCTGACGACGCACCGGGTCCGTCTCGGCATAGTGCGCGTCGTAGAGGACGAGCGACCGGTCGGCGAATTCGGCCATGCCGATCGGGCCGTCGGGCCTGTGTGCACTGACGAACAAGACTTCGTCCCGCCCGACCGGGACGATCTCCAGACCGTCGTCATCGATCGGCAGGGTCACCAGACCCGCCTCGAGGTTGCCCCGCGCGACGTCCAGCGCGGTCTCGGCGCTGTTCTGCCCCACGAGGCGCACCCGCACGCTCGGGTAGCGCTGATGGAACTTGAGGGCGAGATCCACACCCAGGTAGAAGTTCGCGTTGCGCAGCAGACCGAAGGTCGCCGTTCCTCCTCCCAGCTCGAGCTGCGAGCGCACGGCCCGCATGCCGGCGTCTGCCGAAGCCACTGCTTGTTGCGCATGCGGAAGCAACTCCTCCCCGGCACTCGTCAGGAAGAGCTCCCGGCTGCCGCGGCGGAACAGCCGGACGCCGAGCTCCTCCTCGAGTCGCCGAATGAGATCGGAGATCGCGGGTTGACTCATCTTCAGCCTCTTCGCCGCGGCGGTGAAGCTGCGCAGCTCCGCCGAGGTGAGGAACGCCTGCAACTGGGTAAGGGTCATCTTTCCTCCGAAACGGATGCTTGCTGGAGCCTGCCCCATAAGTAAACCCGATTGTTGAAGCAAGTCATTTGGCGGTTGCCTTATATCACCGGGCATTCCTAACCTGAGACCCATGCCGCACCACGGGCATCCAAGGCATGGGCAAGGAGCTGGAATGAGCGAATACCTGAAGCGCGCAGAGCGACACGATGTCGTCGACGACCGCGCCGACACCGTCCGACAGACCGTCACCGACGTCATCGCCGACGTTCGCATCGGCGGAGATGCGGCTGTCCGTCGGTACTCGGAGATGTTCGACCAGTGGGCGCCCGAGACGTCCAGGCTCACGCCCGAGCAGATCGAGTCCGCGATCGCACGGGTGCCGGCACAGACGATCGCGGACATACGCACAGCGCAGCACAACGTGCGCCGATTCGCCGAGCTGCAGCGGGACTCGCTGACCGGCTTCGAGGCCGAGGTGATGCCCGGGGTCTTCCTCGGGCAGAAGAACATCCCGGTCGACGCGGTAGGCGCCTACGTGCCCGGCGGAAGGTACCCCCTGCTCGCGTCAGCGCACATGACCATCGTCACGGCCAAGGTGGCGGGGGTACAG
The DNA here is from genome assembly GCF_015278255.1 of Microbacterium hibisci. Taxonomy (GTDB): domain Bacteria; phylum Actinomycetota; class Actinomycetes; order Actinomycetales; family Microbacteriaceae; genus Microbacterium; species Microbacterium hibisci. The sequence goes on along the minus strand of NZ_JADIJC010000001.1, from coordinate 28,611 downwards.
CGGATCGTCGCCGCGACCCCGGCCCCGCACGGCGTGATCCCTGACGCGTCGATCGCCGCCATCCACCTCGCCGGAGCCGACGAGATCCACCTCCTGGGAGGCGTTCAGGCGATCGCCGCCATGGCGCTGGGGACCGAGTCCATCGACCCCGTCGACGTCATCGTCGGCCCAGGGAACGCATACGTCGCCGAGGCGAAGAGACAGCTGTACGGCGAGGTCGGTATCGATCTGTTCGCGGGGCCGACGGAGGTCCTCGTCATCGCCGATGCGAACGCGGACTCCTTTCTCACAGCCGTCGATCTGCTCAGCCAGGCCGAGCACGGGCCGGACTCGCCCGCTGTTCTGGTCACCACCTCGGCGGCTTTCGGCCGAGAGGTCATAGCCGAGATCGAACGACAGCTCGCCAACCTCCCCACCGCCGCGGTGGCAGGGCCCGCGTGGCATGAGCACGGCGAGGTCATCGTCGTGAGCAGTCTCGACGAGGCGTACGAAGTCTCCGACGAGTACGCGAGCGAGCACGTCCAAGTCTTCACGGAGCAGCCCCGTGAGGCTCTGGATCGGCTCACGAACTATGGAGCGCTCTTCCTCGGGCAGCACACCTGCGTGTCTTTCGGCGACAAGATCATCGGCACCAACCATGTCCTCCCCACGCGCCGAGCCGCGCGATACACGGGCGGACTCTGGGTCGGCAAGTTCCTGAAGACAGTCACCTATCAGGAGGTCACCGACGCCTCCGCCGCGCGTGAACTCGGGCTGCTCCTCGGTCGAGCGGCGCGCGCCGAGAACTTCGAAGGGCACGCGCGATCAGGAGATGCGCGCGTCTCAGCGGCTGACGGCGAGCGCCCGGCATGGGCGGTCTCGCCTCAACCCGCATGACGGAGTCCGCCCCGCCCACCCGCCGCGAGCACGACGTCCTCGGCGGGTGCGATGTGCCCGCAGAAGCGTACTGGGGCGTGCACACCGCGCGGGCCATGCGCAACTTCCGTCTGGGTGGCGATCGAGTCGGGGACAGCCGTGCCCTCGTTCGCGCGCTCGGTCAGGTGAAGAAGGCCGCCGCGCGCGCCAACCGCGACCTCGGCCTGCTCGACCCCGACAAGGCATTCGCCATCGACCAGGCGTGCGATCGCGTGATCGTCGGCGATTTCGACGAGCAGTTCCCCGTGAGCCTCGTCCAAGGGGGAGCCGGAACGTCGACCAACATGAACGCGAATGAAGTGATCGCGAACATCGCCCTGGAGCATCTCGGCTACCCGCGGGGAGCCTACGAGGTGCTCCATCCGAACGAGCACCTGAACCTCGGCCAGTCCACCAACGACGTCTATCCGACCGCTGTGAAGCTCGCGCTTCTCGAGTCGTCCCAGCAGCTTCTGGTCTCGATGCAGACCCTGAAGCAGGCCTTCGGACGGAAGGCGGCGGAGTTCCGCGGGATCGTGAAGGTCGGCAGAACGCAGCTTCAGGATGCCGTCCCCATGACGCTCGGCCAGGAGTTCCGCACCTATGAGATCATGATCGGAGAGGACCAGGCCCGCCTCCGAGAGGCCATGGCGCATCTTCACGAGATCAATCTCGGTGCGACCGCGATCGGCACGGGCGTGAACACCCATCCCCAGTATGCGGAACTCGTGCGCGGACACCTCGAAGGAATCACGGAACTGCCGCTGGTCACCGCCGCCGATCTCGTCGAAGCGACCCAGGACTGCGGCGCGTTCGTGCTTCTCTCGGCGACGGTCAAGCGAGCCGCGGTGAAGATGTCGAAGGTCTGCAATGACCTCAGACTGCTGTCGTCCGGGCCCCGCGCCGGTCTCGCCGAGATCTCACTGCCCGCGCGGCAAGCGGGATCGAGCATTATGCCGGGGAAGGTCAACCCGGTCATTCCAGAGCTCGTGAATCAGGTGGCCTTCGAGATCATCGGCCTGGACCTCACCGTGACCGTCGCCGCGGAGGCCGGCCAGCTGCAGCTCAACGCCTTCGAACCGGTCATCGCGAGCAGCCTTCTGCGCGGAATCCGGCATCTCGCGATCGCCTTCGAGTCGTTGGCGCTCGACTGCGTGGACGATATTCACGCCCAGGAGGACAATCTCCGTGAATTCGCCGCATCGGGCATCGGGCTCGCGACGGCGCTGAGCCCCGTCATCGGCTACGCCGCAGCCTCCGAAGTGGCGACGGAGGCCATGCGTTCGCGTCGATCGGTGCTCGACGTCGTCCTCGAGCGCGGCTATCTCTCCTCTGATGAGGCATCCGCACTCATCGCCGGCGGCCTGACGCTGAACTGACACTTCACTCCGGTGGCAGGTACAGGAGCCGTCTCCCTTTGCGGCAGAGCTTCAGGACGCGAGTCCGTAGCCCTGGGTCAGCGGGATGCGATGGCGCGTTCGAAGCGACCCGCTCCAGAAACACGAAAACCCGCGGAAATCCGCGGGTTTTCGATCAGTACTGTCTCAACACAGTGCGCGCCCGAAGGACTCGAACCCCTAACCTTCTGATCCGTAAACAGACGCACGGGCTCGCCAGCTAAACTACGGTCGCTCCGGGATGAGGTTGATCCCCGTGCCAGGCGCAAGCGCCGACCCAAGTGCCGAACTGAAGGTATCGGGGCTGCCGTTGGCCTCCCAACCGTGGGGCGCTTCAGCCGTCTCGACAAGAGTGACGTTCGCATGCGCACTCACGAAGTCGCGTGTGAGGTCGAAGGGAATCTCATCGTCGCCTCTCGAATGGATCACAAGCGTTGGGACGCCCAAAGCCGGGCCATGGTAAGCCAACGAAAGACCGTCAACGACGACGTAGGGGAAGCGACGCTCGCCCGCAGGTAGCCACGGCTCGCGAACTCCAGCGCATGACGGCGCGGCTCCGTGTACACGTCAAGGGGCAGCATCCCGCCTCGGAAACGCGCCCGAGAGACCTCGGCGACCCGCGCCCGCAGCTCGACCTCATGATCGGCGAAGTACTCCTCGGCGATCGCCAGGATCTCCCGCACCACACGGCGGTTCTCCGATCTCTCCTGCAGGGCGTGGACCAGGTCCGGCGGAGTCGGCTCATCCTGAGCGCGGATCAGCACGATGTCCTCGCCGGTGCGCTCCTGCGCGAAGAACGCGTCCGCCGCGGCATCGTTGTGGCGTCGCTCCGGCGCGTGCACACGGTGCAGCTGGCGTTCCGGCAGCCCGGCACGGGCACGACGACGCGCCATACGCCTCGCTTCGTTCTCACGCTGGCGATACGTCGCCCGCTGATCTGGAGTAGGTAACCAGGTCGATTCGCGGCCGGCTGCCCTGGCGCGGTCGACTGCGCGGCGGCGCGCCTCATTTGCCTTGTCCGGGTCCGCGGCCTCCCGAGCGCGGCGGCGCTCGGCGATCGCCTCACGATTCCGGTAGTAGTAGTCGCGCTGAGCCTGCTTGTACGCATCGGGATGCTTCTGCTTGTACCGCTCGCGTGCTTGCTGGCGCTCCTCGGGGTGCTCCTTCGCCCACGCCTTCGCGCGATCGATCCCCTTCTGGCGCCGCTCCTTCTCATCGCGTTCGCGTTTGGCCTGCTCTCTCATGTATTGGCGGTTCTTGCGCCGGATCTGCTCACGATTCCGGTCACGGTACTCGGCGTAGTAGTTCGGGTGCGCGTCGTTCCATGCCTTCCGCTGCGCTGCCCGCCGCGCCGCGGACTCGTCATTGTCCGGCTGCGCGTCACTCATGGTGATCCGCGATGAGCACGCCGTCGAGTTCGGCGAGCGCTGTGAACAGCTCTTCGCGGGTCGCGGTGGGGTCCGTGATCGCTCGCTCGAAGAGGGCCCGCATGCGTTCCCGCTCCGCGTCGGACACGTCACCGAGCCGCGCGAGGCACCAGTCAATATCCTCCCCAAGGCTGTAGCTCGGATCATCCACCTCGATGCCGGGGTAATACAGGAACGCGAGCACAGCCAGGTGCTCCAGGACAGCGTCAGCGCGCTCACGATCGCTCATAGCAGGAAGGTGCGCGTGCCGCGCCCAACAGTCGGCCGGCGATGTCTGCGACCCGTTCTACGCTCATCTGTATCCGGCCGGAGGGAGGAAGCCCAATGGCCGGGCGGCGATGGCACCCGCTTCTCGCAGCGCAGGAAGGTCCGACGGGTACGTGGAGCTTGGCCGACACGTTCGACCGCGTATATGGCACCGTCGAGCTGCGTCGCGTGAGTGCGACCGACCTCCGTTACCGCGTCAGCTTTCGGGGCGAGGTCATCGGTTGGTCAACAACCCTCCAGCTCGCCTGCGAGCGGGTGCACGGCGCGTTTCTGCGCAGTCACGGCCCGAACGGCGGACCGATCGCGAGCTGGGGCGCACCGACGCCACGACAGTGACCCCGACCATCGTTCTCACGTGGGCTGATCTTTAGCGAACGCGCGGTCGAGCATCTCGGCGGTGGACGGATTCACCATCTCGTTTCGTCGGATGTAGTGCTGCACGGTGATCTTCGGATCGGTATGGCCCAGCAATTCCGCCGCGAGCTCGACGCCGGCCTGCTCATTGATCGCGGTCGCGACCGTGCGGCGGAATGCGTGCGGCGTGACGCCGGTGATGCCGGCGATATCCATCACTCGTCGCAGCTGGCGCCGCACATTGTTCGTCGTCAACGGAGTACCCTCCCGGCTGCAGAAGAGCAGAGCGTCGAGCGACGGATCACTGAGACTGGCCAACCGCCGACGGACAGCCTCGGCCGTGAACGTGGGAATCGCTACAGTGCGCCGCGACTTGGCGGTTTTCGGATGGTCCTGCCGTCGTGTGGGCTCGCCCTTGTTGCTGACGATCGTGCCGGCGATGCGAATCGAGGGAACCGCACTCGTGATGTCGATATCCCGGCGTCGAATCGCGAGCACCTCGCCGATGCGCGCAGACGTTCCCAGCATGACCTCCACGATTCCGCCCAGCTGCCCGTCCGGCTTCGGCCCTGAGATCGCGCGGCCTCCCTCCCACACCGCGATCGCCGTGCGGATCGCCGTCACCTCAACCATGGTCAGCGCATCTGGCGTACTCGATCTCCGGTGCAGCCGCGCGACATGGTCCATCGGATTTCGCGGCAAGACTTCGTGGCGAACGGCGAGGCCGAATGCCAGGCGCAGCACGACGCGTGCATGCTTCGCTCGGCTGTAACTTCGCTTGTTCAGCTGCTTGAGGAGCTGATCGCAACGTGCGACGCCGATCTCGCGGAGCGTCAGATTGCCGAGCGCCGGCATGACGAGAGTCCGCATGTTGCGCTCGTACAACTGGCGTGTAGTTGTCGACAGCCGCCCCTCCTGATCCACGTCGTCCAGCCAGTAATCGACGAGATGCGAGAACAAGCTGTCGGGCGTAAGAACGGAGGTCGAGGGCTGGAACAGGCTCCTCGTCGACAGTTTCATCTTCAGTGCACGCTCGGCGAGCGCGCGGGTTTCTGCGGTGACCTGGACAAGCCTGGTCCGGCCATCCCAATCGCGATACCGCGCCCTGGCGATCACACGACCGTGCTCGGCAGCGAGGAATCCGATCTCGCCGAACGTGCCCATGGCGAGACGCGCGCGGCTCATCGTGTCACCGCGGATCGGCAGGCGATCGTGCGCCCGACTCGCGGTGCGCATCCACCCACGCGCGCACATCCGACGCCGCGAAGGTCAGGTGCTTGCCATAGCGATGGGCCTCCGGCGCATCGCCTTTCATCCGCCATTCGTAGATGGTCGAAACCGAGACGCGAAGGTATGCCGCGACCTCGTTGATACTGAGGAGTCTCTCCAGCCCCCAGAGTTCGAGGGTCGCGGTGTCGATGGCGTCCATACCCGGTAGGTGCGTAGGACATCGCCCCACCGTTCGGAAGCAACCGGAAGGAAGTCGAGCCACTCGAGCGGCTGCGTCGAGATACGGCGCTGAAGCGGTCAAAAAGATGGCATTGCGATGACGTGGTCAAGTTTCACCAACTAAGAAGTCCCGGGAACCCTTAGGTTCCCGGGACTTTCCGGTCGGGATGACAGGATTTGAACCTGCGACCCCTTGACCCCCAGTCAAGTGCGCTACCAAGCTGCGCCACATCCCGTTGCGCCGCACCTGCGCGCGGACAACTCCCCCATCCTACCCGCTCCGCGGGGGCGTCGCGAACCGAGGAGCGCCCGGGCGTGGCATCCGTCGTCCTTGCCGGTGTCGGTGGGGCGGGATAGCGTCGCGCCATGGCGAACATCACGATCGAACCGGCCACCGCCGACCGCTTCGACGACGCCCAGCACGCGCTGACGGGCGGAGGCGACGGGCCCGGCTGCCAATGCCAGTGGTGGATGATCCCGAACTCCGAGTGGCAGAAGACGTCCAAGCCGGAGCGGGAGAGGATGCTGCGCGACGAGATCGACGCGGGGCCGCCGCCCGCCCTCATCGCCTACGTCGACGGCGAGGCCGCCGGCTGGGTGCGCGTCGGCCCGCGGACTCGGCAGGTGCGCCTCGGGCGCACGAAGAACTTCTCGGCGAACTCAGCCGAGCCGTGGGACGACGACTCCGTGTGGGCGGTGAGCTGCTTCGTCGTGCGTAAGGAGCACCGCCAGCAGGGGCTCAACGCCCAGCTGCTCGACGCGGCGATCGACTACGCGCGCCGCAGCGGAGCCCGGGTGATCGAGGCCTACCCGCTCGACCCCGACGCCGGCCGCAAGATTCCCTCCAACGAGCTGTTCCACGGCGTGCTGTCGACGTTCCAGGAGGCGGGGTTCCGCGAGGTCGCCCGGCCGAAGCCGCACCTCGCGATCGTCTCCCTCGATCTCGCGAGCTGACCGCCACCGCACGACACTCGCCCGCCAACCCGCCGCGCGAACCCGCGTCTCACGCGTGCGACGATGGTGGAGCCCTGCACGTCGAGGAGGATCATGCACCGGCTCTGGATCGGATTCGTGCCGTACATCGCGGCGTCGCTGGTGCACGTGGGCGCGCTCGCGGTCGGCTCCGACGCGGTCGCTGCCCCGACCAAGCTGACGCTGATGCCGCTGCTGGCCCTCGCGGTCGTCTGGGGCGTGCGGGGCGCGGGCTGGACCCGCGCGCACACGCTGCTCGTGGTCGCGGTCGGGCTGTCGTGGCTGGGCGACGGCGCCGGCACGTTCGTGCCCTGGCTGCCCACCGTGCCGATGATGCTGCTCTTCTTCGGCCTGGCGCACCTCTGCTACATCTGGCTGTTCTGGCAGCTGCTCGCCGTCCGCCGCGTCCCGCTGTGGGCCGCGGTCTACGGGCTGTGGTGGGTCGTGCTGCTCGCCGTGCTCTGGCCGCACCTCGGGGTTCTCGCCGTCGCCGTCGCCGCGTACGGCCTGGTGCTCGGCGGCACGGCGGTCGCGGCATCCCGCTGCCATCCGCTCATCGTGTGGGGCGGCGTCTTCTTCCTCGCGTCGGACTCGATCCTCGCGTTCCGGCTGTTCCTCCCCGAGGCCATGCCCGGCTGGACAAGCCCGCTCGTCATGCTCACCTACTGCCTCGGCCAGGGTCTCATCGCCGCCGGCGTGCTCGTCGCCGTGCGAGCACGACGGGCCGCGACGGCGACCACGGCGGTGCCGGTATGACGGATGCCTCCGCCCGAGGCGGGTCCGTGCGCGTCGACGCCTGGCTCTGGGCCGTGCGGATCTACAAGACACGCTCGGCCGCGACGACGGCATGCCGGGCGGGCCATGTGCGCGTCAACGGCGAGCGGGCCAAGGCCGCGCAGCCGATCCGGGCCGGCGACGAGGTGCGCGTTCGCATCGACGGGTTCGACCGCATGCTGACGGTCCGCGACACGATCTCGAAGCGCGTAGGCGCCCCGCTGGTCGCCGCCGCGATGGAGGACCGCACTCCCCCGCGCGACCCCACGCCCGTCATCGCGCAGCGCGACCGGGGCGCAGGCCGACCCACCAAGCGGGAGCGCCGCGAGATCGATCGGCTCCGCGGCCGCGACGGCCTCGACGACTGACGCCGGCACCCGGCGGCTCGCCGTGCGCGTCGGCGAGCGCGGCGCCCCGGAGCCGGACGCGCCGCTGCGCGAGGCACAGCACCAGCATGATGGCGCACGAGACGAGATAGAACGTGTGAAGCGCCCAGACCGGACCAGGAGGCAGGCTGAACACGTAGACCGAATACACCACGTTGGCGGCGTTGATCATCCCGATGCTCGAGAGGCTGTACGACGAGACATCCCGCGTCCGCATCGCCTTGCGCAGCATGGGCAGGTTGCTGATCGCGAACACCACGGTCGAGACCGTGCCGGCGATCAGTGGGATGTCCATGGCGCCACGCTAGGCGTGGCCGCCCGGTCGCCGCGTCGGGTGAAGCGCGTATCTTCGCGGGCCGCACCGCGTGGGTGATTCTGTGTAGACGGGGGTCGATGGCCGGGCGCCGAACCTCAGACGAGGCCGTTCTCGTAGGCGTAGGCCGTCGCGGCCGCCCGGCTCGTGAGGCCGAGCTTGCCGAAGATGTTGGCGACGTGCCGTGCGACCGTCTTCTCGCTGAGCGAGAGCTTCGCACCGATCCCACGGTTGGTGAGCCCGGTCGAGACGAGCCGCAGCACCTCGAGCTCGCGTGGGGTGAGCGCTCCGGTCCGCCGCCCTCCCACGACCTCCCCGAGCTCGGCGAGAGCCGGTTCCGCTCCCAGCGCGAGGAACACCGCTCGGGCGGCAGCGAACTCGGCGTCCGCGGACCCCGTCTCTCCGACCGCGCGCAGAGCCCGCCCGGCGAGCACCCGGCAGCGGGCGGCCTCGTACGGCGCCCCGAGCGCATCCCAGCCCTCGGCACCCGCAGCCGCCATCTGCACCGCCTCGCGCGCCTTTCCCTCCGCGAGCAGCAGCCGCGCCTGCGCCGCGGCGACCAGGGCGTCGAGCATCGGCATCGGAGTCCGCCGGGATGCGTCCTCGAGCTCCTCGAGGGCGCGGCGGGCAGCGCCGTGATCGCCCGCGGCGACCTCGATCTCCACGACGGCCGGAAGGAGGAACCGTCGGGTGGCCGGGTCGGCGCCCGCGACGCTCCGGCGGAGCTCGTCCCGCGCGCGCTCGGTGCGACCGAGCGCGCGGTGCAGCAGCGAGAGACCCGGCTGCGGTTCCCACCCGGACTCGCCGGCGCGTCGATACGAGTCCTCCGCGGAGTGGAACGCACCGCGCAGTCGCGCCAGCTCGGCGTGCTGGTACGGCGCGCCCCACACCGCGCGGTAGTCGCCCGCCCGAAACCGGGCGAGGGCGAGCTCGGCCGCGGTCGATGCCTCGGCCCACGCCCCGTGGATGATGAGCAGTGCGGACCGGAGCGCGCGGCTCTGCCCGCTGAACGCGACCAGCTGAGGCTGCTGAGCGCACCACCCTTCGAGCACGTCCATCCAGGCGGCCATGCGCTCGAGATCGAAGGCGAGGAACGCGTCGGAGACCGCGGCGCAGGCGATGACGCCGGCCGGCAGAGGCGCGAGGTCTCCCGCCGCGACCGCGGCCATCGCGCGGTCCAGGCAGGCCAAGCCCTCGAGGACCGCGCCGGACTCGATCAGCGACTTGCCGAGGCCGAATCTGGTCATCGCCGCGAGCTCGCCGTCGCCCTCGCGCTCGGCGATCGCGAGGATCCCCTCGAAGGCGCGCACGGCGTCGGCGGCATTGCCGCTGCCCAGCTGCCCGACGGCGGGCGCCAGCCGGACGAAACCCGCGAGCGCGCCCGGCTCGTCCATCGCGCCGACGATGCGCATCGCCCGCGCGGCCCACAGCAGGCTGTTGGTGAAGTCGCCCTGTTCGATGAGATCCAGCGCGAGCCACCCAGCCGTCCGCGCGGCGCCGGCCGGGTCGTCCTCGGCCAGGTGCGCGGAGTAGGCACGCGTCAATGCCTCGATGCACGCTCGCGGCTCGCCCCGGAGGAGCGCGGCGGTCCCCAGCAGGTCCAGATCCGCGGCGCCGAGACCATTCCGACCGTCCACCCGGGAGAGCAGCTCCCACGCGTCGGACCAGCGCCTGTCCCTCACCGCCGTTCGGCCGGCGTCGAGGTCGGTGGAGGAGATCATGCGACTCCCGCCCCGGACGCTCTCACTTCGGGAAGTCAGAGGCGCCCGTCGAATGCTGCGGGCAAAGTACCGCCGATCCTCGCGGTCCCGCAAGGCGGTGCGACGGGACCGCCTTGCTCTCAGTCTTCGAGCAGGTCGAGCAGCCAGCGCGCACCGCGGACGGCGGCTCCGGCATCCGTCACCCTCTCGGCGAGCCCGCGGTCGCTCGTGACCACCGTCACCGTGCGCCCGCCGGCCACCGCACGCTGAGCCACCGCGACGATGGCGTCGTCGCCGGATGCCTCGGCCCGCACGACCTCAACCCCCGGGGCCTCGGCGGCGACGCGTGCCTGACCCTCGACCACCGCGATCCACTCCGGGTACCAGGTGTGCTCGGGCAGCTCCAGCGCGCCCGCCGGTACGCCGGCGCCGCCCAGGTCGGCGACCCGGGCGATCAGGCGCGAGGCGGCGCCCGCCCGGTCGCGCCACCAGCCGTCGGGCACGGCGCCCATCACGTTGGCGACATCCACGACGACCGCCGGCCGCACGGTGAGGAGCGCGCGCAGCCCCTCCCACGAGTCGGCGAAGCCGGGGTGCAGCGGATAGTCCGCCACCTCCTCGGCCGGCACCCACGCGAGCTCGCGGCTCTCGGGGTCGCTGATGGTCGGCTCGAAAGGCACGACCACATCGCCGACGACGGTCGTGTAGCTCCAGTACCCGAGGTCGAGCACGCTGAGCACGCGGGGCCGCAGCGACGCCTCCGGCACGCCCGCCTCCTCGGCCGCCTCGCGCAGTGCGCCGTCGCACGCGGACTCGCCTTCGTGTCGCGCGCCGCCGGGCAGCGCCCAGGTGTCGCCGAAGTGGCTCCACGAGACGCGGTGCTGCAGCAGCACCCTGCGCTCCGGATCCACGGCCAGCAGCCCGGCTGCGCCGAACCGGCCCCAGTACCTCTCCCCCGTCGGCGCCACCACCCACGCGTCGCCCGGGTCACGCGGTCCGTGCGGACGCCGCGGCTCACCGGGGGCGGGAGGCTCGATCGTCACGGGATCGCCTTTCACTCGGCGCCGGGCTTCGCTCAGACCGGTCTTTGGCTCAGGGCCCAGCCTCGCACACCGGGGTGCCAGGGGCGGCCGACCGGACCGGTCGCCGTCACCGGAGGACTCGCCACAATGGACGCATGGACTACGAGCTCGACGACGACCCCGCCCGCCTCCAGCGCGACGTCGTGTGGGGCTGGCTGTCGACCGAGGCGTACTGGGGGCGGTGGCGCAGCCGCGAAGACGTCGAGACCCAGCTCGACCGCGCGTGGCGCGTCGTCGGTGCCTACCGGAGCGACACGGGCGAGCAGGTCGGGTTCGCGCGGGCGGTGTCGGACGGCATCGGCATCGCCTACCTCGCCGACGTCTTCGTGCTCGACGCGCATCGCGGGCACGGACTCGGCACCCGCCTCATCCGCCGCATGATCGACGAAGGCCCCGGCGCCGACCTGCGCTGGGTGCTCTTCACCGGCGACGCGCACGGACTGTACCGTCGTTTCGGATTCGCCGAACCCGACGCGAGCGCGATGGTGCGACCGGCGCTCTACCGCCGCAGCGCGGAGGGATGACGGATGCCTCGGCCCGAGGCATCCGTCATCCTCGAGCGCGTCAGCGCTGGCGACGCTCCCGCACGCGCATGTTGATCACGATCGGCGTGCCCTCGAAGCCGTACAGCTCGCGCAGGCGGCGCTGGATGAAGCGACGGTAGCCCGGGTCGAGGAAGCCGGTCGTGAACAGCACGAAGGTCGGCGGGCGCGTGGACGCCTGCGTGCCGAACAGGATGCGCGGCTGCTTGCCGCCCCGCAGCGGGTGCGGATGCTCGGCGATGAGCTCGGTGAGGAACGCGTTGAACTTGCCCGTCGGAATCCGCTGATCCCACGACTCGAGCGCCGTCTCGAGCGCCGGCACCAGCTTGTCGAGGTGGCGGCCGGTGCGCGCCGAGATGTTCACGCGGGGCGCCCACGCCACATGGGCGAGGTCCTGCTCGATCTCGCGCTCGAGGTAGCGACGACGGTCCTGACCGTCCATGTCGTCGTCGTTGAGGCGATCCCACTTGTTGAACGCGAGCACGAGCGCGCGGCCGGACTCGAGCACGAGGTCGATGATGCGCACGTCCTGCTCGCTCAGAGGCTGGGTGACGTCGAGCACGACGACGGCCACCTCCGCCTTCTCGAGCGCGGCCGACGTGCGCAGCGACGCGTAGAAGTCGGCGCCCTGCTGCAGGTGCACGCGGCGGCGGATGCCGGCGGTGTCGACGAAGCGCCACATCTTGCCGCCGACCTCGACGATCTCGTCGACCGGGTCGCGGGTGGTGCCGGCGAGCTCGTTCACGACGACGCGCTCCTCGCCCGCGGCCTTGTTGAGCAGCGACGACTTGCCGACGTTCGGCCGGCCGAGGATCGCGACGCGGCGAGGGCCGCCGATCTCGTGCTTGGCGACCGCCGAGATGTCGGGCAGCACTTTCATGATCTCGTCGAGGAGGTCGGCGACCCCGCGGCCGTGGATCGCCGAGACGGGGTAGGGCTCGCCGAGGCCGAGGTTCCACAGCGCGGCGGCCTCGGGCTCCTGGCGGGCGTCGTCCACCTTGTTGGCGACGAGGAAGACGGGCTTCTTCGCCTTGCGCAGCAGGCGCACGACGTGCTCGTCGGTCGAGGTCGCACCGACCATCGCGTCGACGACGAACAGCACGACGTCCGAGAGGTCGATCGCGACCTCGGCCTGCGCCGCGACGGAGCGGTCGATGCCGCGGGCGTCCGGCTCCCACCCGCCGGTGTCGACCAGCGTGAACCGCCGGTCCATCCACTCGGCCTTGTACGTGACGCGGTCGCGCGTGACGCCGGGGGTGTCTTCCACGACCGCCTCGCGACGGCCGAGGATGCGGTTGACCAGCGCCGACTTGCCGACGTTCGGCCGGCCGACGATCGCGACGACGGGCAGCGCGGGCAGGAACTCGATCCCGTCCTCGCCGCGCACGATGCCCTCGAGGAGGGCCGCGTCCTCGTCGTCGAGGTCGTAGTCCTCGAGTCCGACGCGCAGCGCGGCGGCCCGCTGCTCGGCGAGGTCGTCGTCGACGGCGGCGAGGTTCTCGGCCAGGTGGTCGTCGCCGGTGTCTTCGAACTCGTCGAAATCAGGGGCGGTGTCAGGGGTGGTGTCGGCGGCCATCTCAGGCTCCTGTCTGCAGAGAGTCGACCGCCGGCGCACCGAGCGCCGTCTGGATCACGCCGAGCACGGCGTCCACGGTCTGGTCGAAATCGAGGTGGGTCGAGTCGACGACCTCGACGCCGGGGGCGGCGGTGAGGAAGTCGACGACGGCCGAGTCGGAGGCGTCGCGCTGGTGGAGGGCGGCGGCGACGGCCGCGGCATCCTGCGTCGTCACCTCCGCGCTGCGGCGGGCCGCGCGGATCTCCGGCGCGGCGGTGAGCAGGATGCGCACCGGGGCGTCCGGCGCGACGACGGTCGTGATGTCGCGGCCCTCGACCACGACGCCGCGCCGGCCCGAGCCTGCCACGAGCGCGCGGAACAGCACGTTGACCGACTCGCGGACGGCGGGCACGCGGGCGACGCCGCTCACGGCCTCCGACACGCGCGGCTCGCGGATGGCGTCGGTCACGTCGGTCTGCGCCACACGCACCCAGTACGCGTCGGGATCGAGCGAGATCGCGTAGTCGAAATCGCCCGAGACGTCGAGAACGGATGCCGCGTCCGACGTGTCGATGCCGCGCTCCAGCGCGTGCCACGCGAGCGCGCGGTACGCCGCGCCGGTGTCAAGATAGCCGTAGCCGAGCCGGCGGGCGACCTGCTTCGAGACGCTGGACTTGCCGCTGCCGGCAGGACCGTCGATCGCGACGACGACGGGGTCGGATCCCGGCTTGGTGATCGCGGGGTCAGTCATTGGTGGTGCTCGCAATCTTCCAGCCGCGCGATTCGAGGCCGTCGATGGCCCGGCGGACGGCGCTCGGGACGACGCTGATCTCGGCGAGGCCGAACTGGGCGCCGGGCGAGTGCTCCAGGCGCAGGTCTTCCACGTTCACGTCGAGGTCGCCGAGCTCGCCGAACAGACGCCCGAGCTGGCCGGGCGTGTCGTCGACCATCACGACGACCTGCTCGAAGCGACGGTTCTGGCCGTGCTTGCCCGGCAGTCGCTCGACCCCGTCGTTGCCGCGGCGGATGGTGTCGGCCACCGCGCGGCGCGCGCCCGGGGCGTCGGGGTCGCGGAGGGCATCAGCGACAGCGGTGAGGTCGGCCGCGATCCGATCGAGGACGTCCACGACCGGGGCGGCGTTGGCGCCCAGGATCTGGACCCACAGCTCGGGGGCGGACGCTGCGATCCGCGTCGTGTCGCGCACCCCCTGGCCGGCGAGCCGCAGCGAGCCGTCGGGTGCGTCGACGAAGCGACCGGCCAGCAGGCTGGCGACGAGCTGCGGCACGTGCGAGACGAGCGCGACGCCGCGGTCATGGTCTTCGGGGGTCATCTCGATCGGCGTCGCGCCCACGTCGAGGGCGAGCGCCTCCACGATCGCGAGGTCGGCCGAGGGCGTCTCCTCGTCGCGGCAGACCACCCAGGGGCGGCCCACGAAGATGTCCGCGCGCGCAGAGATGGCTCCCCCGCGCTCGCGGCCGGCGAGCGGGTGCGAGCCGATGTAGTGGGTGAGGTCCACGCCTCGCTCGCGGAGCACGCGGAGCGGCTCGAGCTTGACGCTCGCGACATCGGTCACCACGGCGCCCGGGTGGGCGGCGAGCTCGCGCTGGATCACGTCGGCGGTGACGTCCGGCGGCACGGCGACGACGACGAGCGAGGGTTCGTCCTCGGGCGTGGCGCGGCGCCCCGCCCCGTAGTCGACCGCGAGCCGCAGCTGCGACGGCGAGGTGTCGTCGAGGGCGACATCGATGCCGCGAGCGGTGAGCGCATGTCCGATGCTCGCGCCGAGCAGCCCGGCGCCGACGATGCGCACCGTGCCGCGCACGCGGGGCGCGAGCGCAGGCTCGGCGGCGCGGTCGCGCGCGGAAGGCGGCCTCGTGTCGGTCACTTGCGTCTCCTGTTCGCCTGCACGGCGGAAATCTCAGTCCGCGGGCGGATCGCCGTCGCGGGTGTCGGGTGCGCCCTCCTCCGGCGTGGAGGAGGTCGCCTGGCGCGAGAGAGTCAGCAGAGCGCCCCGCTCCACTTTAGTCAACTCGCGGGCGCGTCCCGCTGGCAGCGTTCCCAGGTGGAGCGGTCCGAACTGCCGGCGGACGAGTTCGACGACGGGATGCCCCACCTCGGCCATCATCCGGCGCACGATGCGGTTGCGCCCGGAGTGGAGGGTCAGCTCCACGAGCGAGCCGCCGCCTTCGGCCGACGACGAGAGCAGCCGCGCCTTGTCGGCGGCGATGGGACCGTCCTCCAGCTCGACGCCGCGCGTCAGCCGCTGGATGGTCTGGGGTGTCACGCGGCCCTCGACCTTGGCGATGTACACCTTGGTCACGCCGAACGAGGGGTGCGCGAGCACATGCGCGAGTTCGCCGTCGTTGGTGAGCACGAGCAGACCGCTGGTCTCGGCATCCAGCCGTCCGACGTTGTACAGCCGCTCCGGCCACTCCTTCGTGAAGCGGCGGAGGTCGGGGCGACCCCGGTCGTCCTTCATCGAGCTCACCACACCCGTCGGCTTGTTCAGCATGACGTAGCGCTTGGACTGATCCAGCTGCACCGCGGTGCCGTCGACGTCGACGAGGTCCTTCTCCGGGTCGATGCGCGAGCCGAGCTCGGTCACGACCTTGCCGTTCACCCGCACCCGACCCTCGACGATGAGGTTCTCGGCGACGCGCCGCGAAGCCACTCCGGCATTCGCCAGCACCTTCTGCAGGCGCACACCCTCGGCCTCTGGGCCTGACGCGGTCGTATCGTGCGACGTCATCGTGTCCCACTTTCGGTCGTTCTGGCGGCCGGGTACGACCGGAATCGGGACATGGAGGGGAGAGATCGGGACATGGATGCCGGGAATCGAGCGGAGATGGATCTCATCGGGCGACCTCCTCGAAGCCGTCCGCGCCCGACACCTCATCCACCCCGTCGAGCAGCGGCGAGATGTGCGGCAGCTCGTCCAGCGAGTTGATCCCCAGGTGCACGAGCAGCGCGTCGGTGGTGCCGTAGTTGATCGCGCCGGTCTCGGCATCCGCGAACAGCTCCGTGATGAGTCCGCGCGCGAGGAGGGTGCGCACCACCGAGTCGACGTTCACGGCGCGGATCGACGCGACCTGGCTGCGGGTGACGGGCTGCTTGTACGCGATGACCGCGAGCGTCTCGAGCGCGGCCTGCGACAGCCGCGACGGCGCCTGCCCGCCCACGAACTCGCTCACGAGATCGTCGAGCTCCTCGCGCACGTAGAGGCGCCAGCCGCCGCCGACCTCCCGCAGCTCGAAGCCGCGCACCGGCCCGCCCGCGCGGCCGTCGTAGTCGTCGACGAGCGCCTCGACGGCCTGACGCACCGCGGGCACCGGCGCACCGACCGCCGCCGCGAGGCTCACCAGACTCTGCGGCTCCTCGACGATCAGCAGGATCGCCTCGAGCCGCCGCGCGACGTCGGCGGTGGAGACGGCGGGCACATCCGGGTCATCGGTCATAGTCGGCTCCCAAAGTGGCGAGGTTCTCGTCGCTCCAGCGCTGGGCGCTCCAGCGGAGGGTCAGCTCGCCCAGCGGCTCGAGCTGTTCGAAAGACAGGGCGGCGTGGCGGTACAGCTCCAGCACCGAGAGGAAGCGCGCCACGACGACGCCCGGCTGCGACACGCCCGCGATCAGCTCGCGGAAGCTCAGCGACCCGGCGTCCCGCAGCAGCGTCACCACGATCGCCGCCTGCTCGCGGATGCTGACGAGCGGCGCGTGCAGGTGGTCCAGACCCACCCGCGGAATCTCCTTCGGCGTCATCGCCAGCAGCGCCAGGGCGGCGAAGTCGTCGGCGCTCAGCGACCAGACGAGCTCCGGCACCGCGTTGCGGTATCTCTCGTCGAGGCGCACCGAACGGGTGTGCCGCACGCCCTCGCGGCGCAGGCAGCGCTCGAACCACGCCGAGACCTCCTTGAACGCGCGGTACTGCAGCAGGCGCGCGAAGAGCAGGTCGCGCGCCTCGAGCAGGGCGACCGCCTCCGCGTCGACGAGCTCGCCCTGCGGGAGGAGTCCGGCGACCTTCATGTCGAGCAGGGTCGCGGCGACGACGAGGAACTCGGATGCCTCGTCGAGCTCCTCGTCCGGACCGAGCTCGCGGAGGTACGCGATGAACTCGTTGGTGACGAGCGACAGCGACACCTCGGTGATGTCGAGCTCATGCTTCGAGATGAGGGTGAGCAGCAGATCGAAGGGTCCGTCGAAGTTCGACAGGGCCACCCGGAAGCCGGGTGCGGGAGCCTCCGCAGAGGTCGCTTCCGACCCTGCGGTCGCCGAGCCATCCCCCGCGGTGGCCGGGTCCTCCCCCGCGGTCGCTGAGCCTGCCGAAGCGTCAGGCCACGGCGCCACGGGCGACCAGCTCCCGCGCCAGTCGCAGGTACGCCTGCGCGGCGGCGTGCTCGGGCGCGAACTCGGTGATCGGCATGCCCGACACCGAGGCATCCGGGAACTTGACGGTGCGGCCGATCACGGTCTCGAGCACGTCGTCGCCGAAGGCGTCGACCACGCGCTCCAGCACCTCGCGCGAGTGCAGCGTGCGCGCGTCGTACATCGTGGCCAGCACGCCGTCGAGCGCGATGGTGGGGTTCAGGCGATCGCGCACCTTGTCGATCGTCTCGATCAGCATCGCGACACCGCGGAGGGCGAAGAACTCGCACTCCAGCGGGATGACCACGCCGTGGCTCGCCGTCAGCGCGTTGACCGTCAGCAGGCCGAGCGAGGGCTGGCAGTCGATGAGGATCACGTCGTAGTCGCCGGTGACCTTGCGCAGCACGCGCGACAGGGTCTGCTCGCGGGCGACCTCGTTGACGAGGTGCACCTCGGCGGCCGACAGGTCGATGTTCGCCGGGATCACATCGAGGTTCGGCACCCGCGTCGCGACGATGACCTCGCGGGGGTCGCGCTTGCCGTCCAGGAGCAGGTCGTAGATCGTGGGGATCTCGTGCGTCTGGATGCCGAGACCGGCCGACAGCGCGCCCTGCGGGTCGAAGTCGACCGCGAGCACCTTGCGGCCGTAGCCGGCGAGCGCTGCGGCGAGGTTGATCGTGGTCGTCGTCTTGCCGACGCCGCCCTTCTGATTGCAGAGGGCGATGATGCGGGCGGGGCCGTGGCCGTCGAGCTTCGGCGGAGTCGGAAAGCCCTGGTAAGGACGCCCGGTGGGCCCGATGGGGACCTCGGACTCCGAGGCCTTCCCCGATCTGGTCTTCGCCGTGCTGTCAGCCACCGTGCTCCCGCTTCCTCGTGCTCGCTCGATCCTAGTGGGCGGGAGGCGATTCCTTCAGCGAAGCGCCGGGCGGTCCGCGGTTCAGCGCGCGCGAGGATGAGAAGTGGCGTAGACGTCGCGCAGCGCGTCGACCGAGACGTAGGTGTAGATCTGCGTCGTGGCGACCGACGCGTGCCCGAGCAGCTCCTGCACCACGCGCACGTCGGCGCCGCCTTGCAGAAGGTGGGTGGCGAACGAGTGGCGCAGCGTGTGGGGCGACACGTGGGCCGTGAGGTGGGCGCGTTCGGCCGCCGACTGGATGATGAGCCACGCGCTCTGCCGCGACAGCGGCGCCCCGCGCGCCCCGAGGAACAGCTTCGGGGTGGAGCGACCGCGGTGCGACAGCTCGGGCCGTGCCCGCGTGAGGTAGACGTCGACCGCGGCGCGCGCGTACGAGCCGACGGGCACGATGCGCTCCTTCGATCCCTTGCCCCGCACGCGCAGCACGTCGCCGTGCGAGGCGTCGTCGACGTCGAGCTGCACGATCTCCGACACGCGCGCGCCTGTCGCGTACAGCAGCTCGAGCAGCGCGCGATCGCGCATCCCGAGAAGGTCGCCGGGTGCCGCCCCGGGCGCGCTCGACGTCTCGGTGCCGACCGACGGCGCCGGGCCCGAGGCATCCAGCAGCTGCTCCACCTGGTCGATCGTGAGCGCCTTCGGCAGCCGGCGCGGCTGCTTCGGCGGGCGCAGGTGCGACGACGGATCGGCCGGCTCGATCCCCTCCCGCGCGAGGAAGCGGTGAAGACCTCGCACCGACGACTGCAGGCGGGCCAGCGACGACGCCGCCATGGGCGGCTGCGCGGCGGCGCGGTCGGCGACGAAGCTGGCGAGGGTCACCGACGTGACCATCGCCGTGTCGTCGATCTGCTGCTCACGCAGCCACTCGGCGTACCCCGCGAGGTCACGGCGGTAGGCCGCCACGGTGTTCTCCGACAGACCGCGCTCGATCGCCACGTGACGCAGGTAGGCGTCCACCGCGCGATCGACTCTCACCCCAGGAGCGTCTCACGTCCGGACCGGCACGCGGGCGAATCCGGCCGCGCGCGCCTCACACCGACGCGGGAGTACGGGCGGCTCGCAGTCGCTCCGCCGCCGCCAGGACGCCGGTCGTCAGGATGCCGTTACGCAGCCGGCCCGCGAAGATGCCGGCGACGGCGTCGGCCAGCGGCAGCCACTCCACGCGGATGTCGGCCTCCTCGTCCTCGCGGGCATGGACCTCGCCGGCCGGGCTGAGCCCGCGGGCGAGGAACAGGTGGACGATCTCGTCGTTGCCGCCCGGAGTGGTGAAGATGCTGACCAGCGGCTCCCACGACGAAGCGACGAGATCGACCTCTTCGGCCAGCTCGCGGCGGGCCGTCTCGATCGGCGCCTCGCCGGCGACGTCGAGCAGCCCGGCCGGGATCTCCCAGTCGCGATGGCGGATCGGATGCCGGTACTGCTGGATCAGCAGCACCCGCTCGTCGTCGTCCACGGCGACCACCGCGGCCGCGCCCGGGTGATCGACGTACTGGCGCACGATGCGCCCGCTCCCGTAGGCGACGGTGTCGCTGCGGACGTCCCACACGCGGCCCTCGTACACGAGCTCGCTCTCGAGGACCTCCGCCTCGACGCGCTCGTCCTGGAGGAGCTCGACCGAGGGCGCTTCGGGCGCGCCGGACTGCGGCATCCGTCCCTCCGTCACGTCAGGCGACCGTCAGCTCGTCGGACTCGACTTCGAACAGCTCGCTCGAGCGGTGACGCTCGAGCGCGGCGCCCACGAGGCCGCGGAACAGCGGATTCGCGTTGGTCGGGCGCGAGCGCAGCTCGGGGTGCGCCTGCGTCGCGATGTAGTAGGGGTGCACGTCGCGCGGCAGCTCCACGTACTCGACGAGGTCGAGGTCGGGGTTGATGCCCGAGAACAGCAGGCCGGCCTCGGCGATCCGGTCGCGGTAGCGGTTGTTGACCTCGTAACGGTGGCGGTGACGCTCGGACGCGCGGGCCGCGCCGTACACCTCGGCCGCGATCGATCCTTCGGCGAGGTCGGCCGGGTAGAGGCCGAGGCGCATCGTGCCGCCCAGGTCGCCGTGGTCGAGGATGTCGACCTGCTCCTCCATCGTCGCGATGACGGGGTGCTCGGTGTCGGGGTCGAACTCGCTCGACGACGCATCGGCGATCCCGGCGACGTGACGCGCGTACTCGATGACGATGCACTGCAGGCCGAGGCAGATGCCGAGCGTCGGGATGCCCTGCTCGCGCGCGAACTTGAGCGCACCGATCTTGCCCTCGATGCCGCGGATGCCGAAGCCGCCGGGGATCACGATGCCGTCGAGCGGACCGAGCGCCTTGGCCGCCCCCTCGGGCGTCTCGCACTCGTCGGAGGGGATCCAGCGGATGTTGACGTGGGTCTCCTGTGCGAACCCGCCCGCCTTGAGCGCCTCGGTCACCGACAGGTAGGCGTCGGGGAGGTCGATGTACTTGCCGACGAGGCCGATCGTGACCTCGTGCTTCGGGTTGTGCACCGCGTTGAGCACGCGCTGCCAGCGCGACCAGTCGACGTCGGCGGCCTTCGACAGCCCCAGCGCGCGGACGATGTACTCGTCGAGGCCCTGCTCGTTGAGCATCGAGGGGATGTCGTAGATGCTCGGCACGTCGACCGCGTTCACGACGGCGCCCTCGTCGACGTCGCACATCAGCGCGATCTTGCGCTTGTTCGACTCGGTGACCGGGCGGTCGCTGCGCAGCACGAGCGCATCGGGCTGGATGCCGATCTGGCGCAGCGCCTGCACGGAATGCTGCGTGGGCTTGGTCTTCTGCTCCCCCGACGCGCCCATGAACGGCACGAGCGAGACGTGCACGAAGAAGACGTTGTTACGGCCGAGCTCGTGGCGGATCTGGCGTGCCGACTCGATGAAGGGCTGCGACTCGATGTCGCCCACCGTGCCGCCGATCTCGGTGATGATGACGTCGGGACGCGGCTCCTCGGTCGCCTGCAGACGCATGCGGCGCTTGATCTCGTCGGTGATGTGCGGAATCACCTGGACGGTGTCGCCGAGGTACTCGCCGCGGCGCTCCTTGGCGATCACCTGCGAGTAGATCTGCCCCGTCGTGACGTTCGCGGCCTGGCTCAGCTCGATGTCGAGGAAGCGCTCGTAGTGGCCGATGTCGAGGTCGGTCTCGGCGCCGTCGTCGGTGACGAAGACCTCACCGTGCTGGAAGGGGTTCATCGTGCCCGGATCGACGTTGAGATACGGGTCGAGCTTCTGCATCACGACGCGCAGACCACGTGCGGTGAGCAGGTTTCCGAGGCTGGCCGCCGTGAGTCCCTTGCCCAACGAGGAAACGACACCACCGGTCACGAAGATGTGCTTGGTGGTGTCGTTCGAAGTGTCGCCGCGGGAAGAATCAGAAGTCTGCATCACGGGCTTTTATCCTATCAGGCGGTCTCGGTGCGAAGGCTGAGCAACTCACGTGCGTGCGTGAGCGCCGCGTCGGAATCGGGCATTCCCGAGAGCAGACGCGCCATCTCCGCTTCGCGGTCGGTGCCCTCGAGGCGGCGGACGTCGGATGCCGTCACCGAGCCGTCGTTCGCCTTCACGACCGTGAGGTGGTTGGCCGCGAACGCCGCCACCTGCGCGAGGTGGGTGACCGCGATCACCTGCGACGACTCCGACAGCCGGGCGAGCCGCCGCCCGACCTCGATCGCCGCGGCGCCGCCGATCCCGGCGTCGACCTCGTCGAAGACGAAGGTCGGCACGGGGTCGACCCCGGCGATCACGACCTCGATGGCGAGCATGACGCGGCTGAGCTCTCCCCCGCTCGCACCGCGAGACACGGCGCGCGGTTCGGCTCCCGGGTGGGGCGCGAGCAGGATCGCGACGTCGTCGCGGCCCGACGCGGATTCGCTGCCCGGCGTGACCGCGACCTCCAGACGGGCATCGGGCATCGCGAGCGCGCGCAGCTCGGCCGTCACCGCGGCGCCCAGCCGCTCGGCGGCCTCGGATCGCGCGGCGGTCAGCACGGCCGCGGTGTCGTCGAGAACGGATGCCGCGGCATCCCGCTCCTCTGTCAGCCGGTCGATGCGATCCGAGTCGTCGTCGAGTTCGGCCAGGCGCGACGAGCCGGTGTCGAGCAGCTCGATCGCCGCGTCGAGCGTGCCGTGCGCCCGGACGAGGCCCGCGAGCACCGCCCGGCGCTCCTCGACGGCGGCGAGCTCGTGCGGGCCGGACTCGTCGAGGTCGGCGAGATAGCCCGCGAGGGCAGCGGCGACGTCGGCCACGCGATAGCCGATGTCGGCCAGCTGGCCCGACAGCTCTTCGAGCACCGGGTCGTGCACGCGTTCGAGAGCGCGTCGGGCCTCGGCGAGCAGCGAGCCGGCATCGGGCGCATCGCCGTCGCCCGACAGGCTGTCGTGGGCGGTGGCGGCGGCCAGCCGCAGTTCCTCGGCGTTGGCGAGTCTCTCGGCGCGCGCAGTGAGCTCGGCATCCTCGCCGGACTGCGGCGCGGCCTGCTCGATGTCGGCGAGCTGAGTGCGCAGATCCTCGGCCTCGCGGGCACGCGCCTCGCGATCCGACGTGAGCTGCGAGAGCTCGCGGTCCACCGCACGCCAGTGCTCGTACGCCCGGCGATACGCGTCGCGAGCGGTGTGGACCGCTTCGCCGCCGAAGCGATCGAGCGCGTCGCGCTGCGCGGCCGCCGACCTCAGGCGCAGCTGATCCGATTGCCCGTGCACGACCACGAGCTCGTCGGCGAGGTCGGCGAGCACGCCGGCCGGAGCGGAACGGCCGCCCACCGATGCCCGGCCACGCCCTTCGCTCGAGATCGAGCGTCCGATGTACAGCTCTGCCCGGCCGCCGCCGATCGGCTCGACGTCAGCGCCCGCCTCGCGCACGCGGGACGCGACGCGTCCGTCCTCGGGGACGATCCACACACCGTCCACGGTCGCCTGCGAGGCGCCGGCGCGGACGGCGCCGGAATCGGCGCGCTGCCCGAGGAGGAGTCCGAGCCCGGTCACCACCATCGTCTTTCCGGCGCCGGTCTCGCCCGTGATCGCGGTGAATCCGGGCCCGATCGGCAGCGTCGCCTCGGCGATGACGCCGAGGTCGCGCAGTCGCATCTCCTCGATCACGGCGCCACCTCGGTCTCGACGGCCGGGGTGTCGGCCGACGCGGCGGACGCGGCATCCGTCCCCTCCGGACGCACGGGGAGCACGCCCGTGATCGCCGCGGGACCACGCCACCCCTCGACGGGAAGGCGGAACTTGCGCACGAGCCGATCGGTGAACGGCGCCGGGTGCAGCCGGGCCAGGCGCACCGGGCGGTCGGATCGCCGCACGACGACGCGCGCCCCCGGGGGCAGGTCGTGCGAGCGCCGACCGTCGCACCACAGGATGCCGGTGCCGTTGGTGCGCTCGAGCACCTCGATGGCCACGGAGTGCTCGGGGCCGACGACGAGCGGCTTGGCGAACAGCGCGTGAGCCGACAGCGGGACGACGGCGATCGCCTCCACGGTCGGCCAGATCACCGGACCGCCGGCCGAGAAGTTGTAGGCGGTCGACCCGGTCGGCGTCGAGACGACCATGCCGTCGCAGCCGAACGTCGACAGCGGGCGGCCGTCGATCTCGATGACGACCTCGAGCATGCGCTCGCGACTGGCCTTCTCGACCGTCGCCTCGTTGAGGGCCCACGTCTCGTAGATCACCGAGTCGCCGGTGTCTTTCACGCGCACGTGGAGCGCCATGCGCTCCTCGACCTCGTACTCGCGGGCGATCACGCGGCGAACGGCCTCGTCCATGTCGTCGCGCTCCGTCTCGGCGAGGAAGCCGACGTGCCCCATGTTGATGCCGAGGATGGGGGCGCTGCCGTCGCGGACCAGTTCGGCGGCGCGCAGGATCGTGCCGTCGCCCCCGAGGACCACCGCGAGCTCGACCTGGGCCACCGGGACGTCGATGCCGAGAAGCGCCACGCCGCCGAGGGACGAGCCCGCCTCGACCAGCTCCTCGCGGTCGTCGGGGGCGAGCACCGGACGCGCGCCGGCGCTGCGCAGCGCCTCGACGACGCGCTCGGCCGCGGCGACGGTGTCGGCCCGGTGCGCATGGGCGACCACGAGGATGCTGCGGTCTGCCGGCGCGGCGGCGTGCGGATGGTGCGCTGCGTCGGCCTGCGTGTCGGCGTCGTTCATCGGCTCCCCGCCAGTCGGTTCACGGTGCTCAACCATTCTGTCGGATTGCTCCCCCGCCCCGGCGCGAGGTGTGCGATGTACTCGGAATTGCCGTGGGTGCCGGCGATCGGGGAGGAGACGATGCCGCACGTGCCGAGCCCCGCGTCCCACGCCGACCAGAGCACTCCGGCCACGGCGTCCGCGCGCAGCACGGGATTGGTGACCAGCCCGCCCTTGACGGCCGTGCGGCCCACTTCGAACTGGGGCTTGATGAGCAGGACGAGGTCTGCGTCGGCCGCGGCGACCGCCCGCGCGGCGTGCAGCACGTGCGCGAGCGAGATGAACGACAGATCCCCGGTGACGACCGACGGCGGCTCCGCGACTCCGCTGGCCTCCGCCAGCGATGCGGGCGTCATGTAGCGGACGTTGAAGCCTTCGATCGAGATCACCGCCGGGTCGCGGGCGACGGATGCCGCGAGCTGCCCGTGACCGACATCCACGGCGATCACCGGCTCGGCGCCGCGTTCGCGCAGCACCTGGGTGAAGCCGCCGGTGGAGGCCCCCATGTCGAGCGCGACCCGCCCGCTGACCTCGATGCCGAACGCGTCCAGGCCGGCGATCAGCTTGTGCGCCGCGCGGCTGACGTAGTGATCGGTCGTGGCGACCTCGATGACGGCGTCGTCGCCCACCGGGGTCGACGCCTTGACGACCGGCCGGCCGTCGACGCTCACCAGCCCGTCGGCGATCAGCGTCGCAGCGTGCGTGCGGGAGCGTGCCAGACCCCGCGCAGCGAGAGCGGCGTCGAGGCGGCTCGTCATGACGGGGCGCCGGGGGTCGCCTCGAGGCGACGGGCGAGCGTGTCGTGGAGCGTGTCGTACGCCTCGGCGCGCGTGGCCAGCGGCTGCGCCTCGATCACCTCGAGGGTCGACAGCAGATCGCCGGTGTCGTCCTCGTGCTCGCTGGCGTCATCCATGCTCCCCAGGATACGGGGGCGCTGCGACAGACCCGCGGTGCGCCGCGGCGGTCAGGGACGGTGGAAGGGATCGGCGTAGAGCCGCTCGGGCACCCGGAAGCCGAAGATCGCACGCCCGGTCGACCAGATCGCGGCCGCGCCGGCGCGCACCAGGTCGATCGGCCGGTCCCCCTCGCTGAGGATCCGGATGTCGGCGCCGTCGATCGCGACCTTCGCGCCGCGGACGGTCGCAACCTCGCCCTTCACGTGCACCTCGGGGTACGGCTCGTGCAGCTCCCGCAGGTCGCCGAGGATGTACGTCGGCCGCGAGCCCTCCGGCGCCGCCAGCACGTGCTTCGGGCGATCGATGCCGGTGAGGACGAGCGCGGAGGCGATGCCGGCACGGTTCGCGCCGAGGATGTCGGTGTCGAGGCGATCACCGAGGAACAGCGGATGCCGTGCACCGAACCGCGCGACCGCCTCCTCGAAGATCGGCGTCTCGGGCTTGCCGGCGACCGTGGCCAGCCGCCCGATCGCGGTGTGCACGGCGGAGACGAGCGTGCCGTTGCCGGGCGCGATGCCGCGCGACTGCGGAATCGTCCAGTCGGTGTTGGTCGCGATCCAGGGGATGCCGCCCTCCTCCTCAGGTGTCGCCAGCGCGAAGGCGGCCTCGGCCAGCTGCGTCCAGCCCACCTCCGGCGCGAAGCCCTGCACGACGGCGGCGGGAGAGTCGTCGGCGCTGCGGGTCACCACGAACCCGGCCTTCTCGACTTCCACGACGAGGCCGTCGCCGCCGACCACCAGGACCGTCGATCCGGGCGCGATCCTATCCGCGAGCAGACGCATCGCCGCCTGAGGACTCGTGACCACGTCACGTGCGGTGGTGTGCAGACCGAGCTCGGCGAGGTGTGCCGCGACCGAGGCATCCGTCCGCGAGGCGTTGTTGGTGATGTACGCGAGCGCGCGCCCGTCGCGGGCACGATTCAGGCTCTCCACCGCGTGCGGAAGGGCGCCCGCTCCGGCGTACACCACGCCGTCGAGGTCGGCGAGCACCACATCGACGCCGTCGAGCGGGGCGGGCGTCGCCGCCCGCCGGCTGAAGAGGGCCATCAGCGCTGGGCCTCGTCGGCGTGCTCGTCGGTGGCGGGCTGGTCGGTGGCCGGCTGGTCGGTGGCGGGCCGGTCGGTGGCGGGCTCGTCGACGCCGGCCTCGATCAGGATGTCGGCGACCTCGTCTTCGACGGAGTAGGGCTCGGCGTCAGTGGGCTGCGCGTCGGGCTCGGCAGCGCTGTCACCGACCTCTGCGGAAGGCCCGGTCGGGTCGGCGCTGTCGAGCTCGTCGTCCTCGAGCGCCTCGCCGATCTCGTCCTCGTCGTCGCTCTCCTCGAGGATCTCCTCGACGAAGACCGTCTCGAGATCGCCGATTCCGGATGCCGCGTCGATGGCTTCGCCGGCGACCACCGCGCGGTGGCGCCACTGCGCCGCCTCGTCGCCGCGGCCGAGCTCTTCGAGCACGGCAGCACGCGCAGCGAACAGCGCGGGGCTCCATTCGAAGGCGCGATCGGGGTCGAGCTCGGGGATGTCGAGTTCCTGCAGGGCGCGCTCGGTCTCGCCGAGATCGAGCCGGGCGCCCGACATCGCGATCGCGAGTTCGACCCTCACCGGGGTGTCCAGCGTGGAGCGGTCGATCGAACGACCGAGTTCCAGCGCGCGGTCGGCGCGGCCGACACCACGCTCGCTGTCGACCATGAGGGCGATCTGGTCGTCACGACCTGAGATGCGGCGGTAGGTGCGCAGTTCGCGCAGGGCGAGCGCGAAGTCGCCCGTCGCGTAGGCCGTGATCGCGAGGGTCTCGCGCACGACCGCGATCCGACCGGCCCGGCGTGACGCCGACAGCGCGTGCTGATGCGCCAGTTCCGGGTCCTCGTCGATCAGCTGCGATGCCATCGCGAGGTGGCGCGCAACCTGGTCGGCGTTCTCCTTGCTGAGAGTCTTGAGCTCGTTCCGTGCCGCGGGCGGCAGATCGCGGGCGGTGACATCCTCGGGGATGACCGGGTCGTCGTGGCGCGCCCGGACCGGACGGATCTCGCCCTCGCGGACGGCGCGGTCGGGCCGGTCGGCGCCGCCTCGAGTCGGACGCGGCGCGCGGTCGTCACGCTTCGCGTACGGCTTGCGGTCGTTGTCGCGCTGGCCGTACGGCTTCCGATCGTTGTCACGCTGCCCGTAGGGACGGTCGCCGTCGCGCTTCGCGTACGGCTTGCGGTCGTCGTCGCGCCTCGCGTACGGCTTGCGGTCGCCGTCGCGCCTCGCGTACGGCTTGCGGTCGCCGTCGCGCGGCGGATACGGCTTGCGGTCGCCGTCGCGCGGCGGATACGGGCGGTCACCGTCGCGCTTCGCATAGGGCTTGCGATCGTTGTCACGCTGCGCATAAGGAAGGTCGCCATCCCGCTTGGCGTAGGGACGGTCACCGTCGCGCTTCGCGTACGGCTTACGGTCACCGTCGCGCGGCGGATACGGGCGGTCGCCGTCGCGCTTCGCGTAGGGCTTGCGGTCGCTGTCACGCTGGCCGTACGGCTTGCGATCGTCGTCACGCTTGGCGTACGGACGGTCGCCGTCACGCTTGGCGTACGGCTTGCGATCGTCGTCGCGCTTGGCGTACGGCTTGCGATCGTCGTCGCGCTTGGCGTACGGCTTGCGATCGTCGTCACGCTTGCCGTACGGACGGTCCCCGTCACGCTTGCCGTACGGCTTCCGATCGTTGTCACGCTGACCGTACGGCTTGCGGTCGTCGTCGCGCTTCGCGTACGGCTTGCGGTCGTTGTCGCGCTGACCATACGGCTTGCGGGTGTCGTCACGCTTCTCGTGCGGCTTGCGCGTGTCGTCGCGCTTCGCGTAGGGCTTACGGTCGGCGCCGGCCGACGAGGGCTTCCGGTCGCTGGATCGTTCGCGCGGCGCGCGTCGATCGTCGCGCGGCTGCTGCTCTGCCATTCTTCGATCCTCCTGGATGCGGTCTACGTCGGCAATCCACCCTGTTAACGCGGAATGGCCACCCAGGGTGTGGGTGGCCATTCCGTGAATGGGTGTCCGGCGGTGTCCTACTCTCCCACAGGGTCCCCCCTGCAGTACCATCGGCGCTGAGAGGCTTAGCTTCCGGGTTC